>CAWAFD010000016.1:0-76752 GCA_963781225.1 uncultured Actinomycetota bacterium | reverse complement strand
CTTCTTCTGCCGCCACTTGGTTCGTTACGTATTGCTGGATGAGTTGCCCCGCACCAAACGGCTCGTGGCACATGCCGCAGGCGTTCTGCTGCGCCTCCAGAAGGAGGTCGAACAACTCCTGGGTCAGCCCGTAGCTAGAAATCCGGTATTTCCGGTTGGACCTCTTGCGGGACTCCGGTGACTGGCGATGCGGATGGTCTCGCCTGTACAGCCTGTTGCGCTCCATGAACGCGGCTGTCTTGCAAGGGCCTCCATGCCCAGGAATACGGGCACATATCGTCTTCTTTCGCGGCATCCACTTGCCGCACCACTCTCGCCCCATTTCAGGCAGGGTATATCTCCGACTCCTCGGCTTTACGCTATGACACGCCGGATCAAGTATTCGAAAATTGTGGGCGCAGTAGGATTCGAACCTACGAAACCCCTCGCTTGTAAGGCGAGTGCTCTACCGCTGAGCTATGCGCCCGTTCCTCCTGACGCCGCCTCCGGCGCCGGTAATTCAGCCAGCGTACCGGGTTCAGCCGCCTCAACAGAATCAGGATGGGACCGCCGAGCGTCCTGTCAGCGACCGCCTCAGTGCGTGGCTGACGCTGACGGCACGGTCGCCAGGGCCAGTAGCGTGTCGATAGCAGTAGCCAGGGGACGGTCGTTGCGCTCGACCTGAGCGAGGAGTAGTCCACCTGCAGCGCCGCCAGGAGAGTCACGGCGAGCGCATCGGGGTCGACGCCAGGGGCTAGATGACCGCCGTCCTTCAGGGCGTGCAGACCGTCGCCGATGGCGGCGGACCAGCGGGCGAACCCGACGGCGACCTGGGTACGGGCTTGCGCGTCGGTCTCGGCGACCTGGCTACCGAGGGAGCCGAGGACAGCCTCCCTTGCCTTCGGAATGACCCGCCTTCGCGACTACCAGGTCACGCCAGACCTGGAGCTTTTCCGGTGTATCCAGGCCGGTCGCTGCTGATTGTCGACGAGGAAGTTGGCTTGGCGGTCGATGACCGCTTCGACGAGCGCTTCTTTATCCGCGAAATAGTGATAAAGCTGCGAGCTGCTGACGCCCGCTATCGCCTTCACGTCCTCGATGGTGGTGGCGGCCACACCGTGCTCGTAGATCAGCTTGGCGGCAGCCTCGACGATCCGGGCACGGGTGCGCTCACCCTTCGGCGTCAGCTTCTGCCTCTGACTTTCGACGACCATGCCGTCATCATAGCTCTTTTTGGATTTGACAATCCATTTTTATCCACAAAAATGGACTATCTGATCCATTAACTGAGATGGCTGACTAGCTGCGACACGACAGCGAGCCGAGAACAGAGCACAAAGACATGACAGGAGACGCGCGATGATTCTCGTGACGGGAGCGACAGGGGACGTAGGGCCCGAGGCAGTCCGGCTGCTCCGGGAGCGGGGCCTGCCGGTACGGGCACTGGTGCGGGATGCCAGCCACGCCAAGGCGCAGGCGCTCACCCAGATAGGGGCTGAGGTTGTCGCCGGCGACATGGAAGTGGCAGCCGACACGGACGCGGCCGTAGCCGCGTCAGCGTGGTGCTGGTCAGCCCGGGGGTCCCAGCACAGGAATTGAACGTGATCAAAAGCGCGGCTCGCGCCGGTGTGGGCCATGTAGTCAAGGCGTCCAGCAACGCGTCTGCGGACTCCCCTATCGCCCGCCGGCGATGGGCGGCCGAGATCGAAGCAGGTCTGGCCGCCTCGGGGCTGCCGTACACGCTGTTGCGGTCCAACGGCTACATGCAGAACACGCTCGCCCTAGTCCCGGCAATCTCGAGGACCAGCAGTTTCGGCTCGGCTGCGGGGGCGGGAAAGATGGGCATGGTCGACGCACGCGACGTAGCCGCGGTGGCGGCCGAGGTCGCGGCCGCCACCGCCGCTGTAAGGAGCGACCAGCACTGGGGAGGCAATCAGCCATGCCGGGAAGGCTTACTGGCTCACCGGGCCGGAACTGATCACGTACTCCGACGTCGCGGCGGTGCTGTCAGAACTGCTCGGCCGGACGATCACCTACCGCGAGCTCAGCTTCGAGGAGAACAAGAGGGCCATGGTCGGCGCGGGTATCCCCGAGCCGGTCGCCCAGATGAACGCCCAGGCGTTCAGCATGATCGCCGACGGCGACGGTGCCTGGCTGAGCGACGACATCACATCGCGTTGATGCCGGCCAGCGCGCTCCTTCCAGCAGTTCGCCGAGGACTACGCGGCCGCCTTCTCAGCCGGCCCCATAGTTAGCCAGGCTGGTCGCTGGCCAGGCGCGGCGACCAATTCGGGCACCCGGCCGAGCAGCTTGGCCCCGGTGACAGGGTTGGTGTAGTCGCGAGAGTGCACGATCTGGCCGTCACGGACGGTCAGGACCATGATAAATCGCTGGGAGAACGGCTCGCCCGTAGCCGTGAGCTTGCCGTGCAGCTCGTACTCGGCGATGACGACCTCGGGGTCGGCGGTCTCGTGGATGGCAACATCGCTCAGCCGGTGGTAGCGCCGGACCGCGGTTCCGGCCCGGAACCGGGTGCGCAGTTCCTCGCGGCTGGTCTCGATCCGGCTGGGATACAGCGGCGCCACGGCAAAGGGCATCTCGATGACGACAGCGGGTGCGTAGCAGTCTGCGATGGCCCCCGGATCTGAGCCGACGGTGGCCTGCAGGAGATGTTCGGCGGTCTGCTGGGCGGTGGCGGTCATGACGGTATCGATCCTCTCCAGAATTGGGGCACGCGCCGGTTAAGGATAGCGGAACGACCGCCCCGTTGGAGAATGAGAGCAGCGGGTCAAGCTGACGCGTTCAAGATTCCGGCTTGCGGCGAGCGGCTCGCCGGTGGCACCGACTTCGGCCCCCACCAGCCGCCCGTCCGCTTCAACAAGCCGTAACCGTGACCTGAGGTAACACCGGCCCGAGATAACACCGGATGGTGGGCGTGCTGCCGTCCGGGTCCGTCCACCACGCGGGCTGGGTGCCGCCAGCCGCCACCCGGCCCGCTCGTAGAGGGCGATCGCCCCGGCGGCGTCGTCCACCACGTCGAGCACCGGCTGCAGCCCGAGCTCCCGGGCGCCGCCGGCGGCGGCGTCCAGCAGGGCAGCGCCCATGCCGTGGCGGCGCGCGGCAGGGTCGGTGTACAGCCGCGTGATCCCGCCCAGGTCTTCGTTCCGGTAGCCGGGGACATGCAGCTTGGGCAGGCCGCGCACCAGCCCGACGTGACCAGCGATCTGCCTGTCGTATTCGGCGACCCACGCGCCGGCCTCGTTATCCGGGGCAAGCCAGCTCGCCGGATCGGCCGGCCAGCGAGAGGGGTAACCGTTGCGCTCGTGCACGCGGCGCAGCACCTCCACGCACCCGGGCAGGTCACCGGCGGCCCGGATCCGGATCGGCAGGTTCTCAGTCGCGGCCCGGTCAGCCCGTGTAGGGCCGCTCGCGGCGCAGTTCGGTGCGGGCGATCGAGCGCCGGTGCACGGCGTCCGGGCCGTCCACTATGCGCAGTGACCGGGCCCAGGCGTAGAAGTACGCCAGCGGGGTGTCGTCGCTGACGCCCGCGGCCCCGTGCACCTCGATGGCCCGGTCGATGACCTTGGTCGCGACGGCGGGGGCGGCCACCTTGATGCCGGCGATCTCGGAGGCGGCCGCCCGGGCCCCCTCGCGGTCGATGATCCACGCGGTCTTGTACACGTACAGCCGGACCTGGTCGATCTCCATCCGGGACTCGGCGATCAGGTCGCGGACCACACCCTGATCGGACAGCTTGCTGCCGAACGCGGTCCGGTTCTGTGCCCGGCTCACCAGCCGGCCCAGCGCCCGCTCGGCCATGCCGATCGCGCGCATGGCGTGGTGGATCCGGCCGGGACCAGCCGGGCCTGGGCGATGGTGAAACCGTCACCCTCGGCGGCCAGCAGGTTGACGCGGGCACCCGGGCCTCGTCGAAGACGATCTCGGAGTGCCCGTGCTGGTCCTGGTAGCCGAAGATGGGCAGGTGCCGCTCGATGGTCAGGCCCGGGGTATCGCGGGGACCAGGATCATGGACTGCCGCCGGTAGGCCTCGGCGTCCGGCTCGGACTTGCCCATCACGATGAACACCTGGCAGCGCTCGTCGGCGGCGCCGCTGATCCACCACTTGCGGCCGTTGATGACGTACTCGTCGCCGTCCCGCATGATCGAGGTGCCGATGTTGGTGGCGTCGGAGGAGGCCACGTCCGGCTCGGTCATGGCGAAGGCCGAGCGGATCTCGCCGTCCATCAGCGGCCGCAGCCAGCGCTGTTTCTGCTCGTCGGTGCCGAACATGTGCAGGACTTCCATGTTCCCGGTGTCCGGGGCCTGGCAGTTGATGGCCTCCGGCGCGATCACCGGGGACCAGCCGGAGATCTCCGCGACCGAGGCGTACTCCAGCACCGACAGGCCGGACAGCTCGGGCAGGAACAGGTTCCACAGCCCCCGGTCCCGGGCCGACTTCTTCAGCCGCTCCATCACCGGCGGGTAGGAGTGCTCGCCGTGTTGACGCAGGTAGGCGGCCCACTCCGGTTCGGCCGGGAAGACCTCCTCGCGCATGAAGGCCCACATCCGGTCGCAGGTTTGGCGGGCCGCGGGGCTCAGCGAGAAATCCACGGGTTAGCTCCTCATCGTCAGCGCGGCCAGGCCGTCGGCGGCCAGCCGCTCGATCTCCCCGCCGAGGTCGCCGAAGTCCTGTCCGGCCATGGACCCGGCCTTGACCCGCGCGGCGATGCCCTGGGCGATGACCGCGCATTTGAAGTTGGACAGCGCCACCCAGGCCGGGAGCTCGCTGAGATCTGCGCCGGTGCGCGCGGCATACCGTTCGGCCAGATACGAACGCGGGGGGAAGCCGGGCAGCATGGTGGTGGCGGGCGTCATCACCGGCGGGGTCTCGCCGGCCTCGCGCCAGTAGACCAGCATCAGGCCGAGGTCGGCCAGGGCGTCCCCGAGCGTGGCCAGCTCCCAGTCCAGCACGGCCGTGACCTGGGGCGGCATCCGTCGGGATAGCAGGCAGTTGTCGAGCCGGTAGTCTCCGTGCACGATCGCGCCGCCGGGCCCTGCGGGGGATGCTCGCGCAGGCGGCGCGCCAGCTCGTCTACCTCGGGCACCTCGTGGTCTTTGGAGTGCTCCCACTGCTCGCTCCACCGCCGGACCTGCCGTTCCCCCAGCCCGGTCGGGCGGCCGAAGTCGCCCAGGCCGACCTGGGCCGGGTCGACGGCGTGCAGGTCAGCCAGGGTGTCGACCAGGACATCAGCGATGCCACGGCGGTCCGCGTGCGTCTCGGCGAAACCGGCGGGGAGGTCGTCCCTGATCGAGTACCCGTCGACCTTCGCCATCACGTAGAACGGCACGCCGATCAGGTCGCCCTGGTCCTCCAGCAAGATCTCAGGAACCGGAACGGGCGTACCGGCCAGCGCCCGCTGCACCCGGGCCTCGCGGCCCATGTCATGCGCCCGGGGCAGCAGGTGCCCCGACGGCGGACGGCGCAGCACCACCGTGCCCGCGTCGCTGGTCACGATGAAGGTCAGGTTCGACTTGCCGCCGGCGACCAGCGTGGCCTGCGCCTGCTTCCATCGCTCGTCATCGGTGGCCTGAGCGAGGGCCGGGCCCACGACATCCAGGCGGACCAGTTCGTTAATCGGTGTGCCCACCCGATGAGGTTACTATCCCTGCCCCGCATATGGACAAGCCCGACCTGCAGCGGCGCAATCATTGGGTCAACCACATCGCGCGGCACGCGCATGCCAAGCCGGACGAGGTCTACCTGCGCTTCGAGGGCCGGTCGGTGACCTGGGCGCAGCTGCACGACCGGGTCAACGCGATCGCGGCGGCCATGGCCGCCCGCGGCATCGGGTTCGGCGACCGGGTCGCGATCATGATGACCAACCGGCCCGAGTTCCTCGAGACGATGTTCGCGGCCAGCGCGCTGGGCGCCATCGCGGTGCCGGTCAACTTCCGGCTGACCCCGGACGAGGTCGCCTACATCCTGGCCGACTCCGGGGCCACGCTGCTGGTCGTGGAGGAGGTGACCGGCGAGACCGCGGCCCGGGCCCGGGCGGCGTGCGGCCGCGAGATCGGGTTCGTCTCGACCGGGGTCACCGCGGGCGCCGCCCCGTACTTCGCGGACGCACCGGACCCGGTCGACCCGCCGGGAGTTGACGTGCCGGAGGACAGCCCGGCCCTGATCATGTACACCTCGGGCACCACCGGACGTCCCAAGGGCGCGGTGCTGTCCAACCAGAACCTGCAGGGTCAGGCGCTGACCCTGATCCGGACCTGGCGGCTGTTCGACGACGCCGAGGTCAACCTGTGCGCGGCCCCGCTGTTCCACATCGCCTCGATCGGCTCGGTGGCGCCGATGACGCTCATCGGCGGGACCACGGTGCTGCTGCCCAGCGGCGGGTTCAGCGCCGCGGGCACGCTGGAGATCCTGGAGGCCGAACGGATCACCAGCGTGTTCCTGGTGCCCGCGCAGTGGCAGCTGCTTTGTGCTGAGCCGTCACTGGCCGGGCGTGACCTGTCCGCGCTGAAGACCATCTCCTGGGGCGCCGCGCCCGCCACCACCACGCTGCTGAACCAGATGGCCGCGGCGTTCCCGCAGCGGTGAACATCGCTGTGTTCGGCCAGACCGAGATGTCGCCGGTCACCTGCGCGCTGGACGGCGCGGACGCGCTCCGCAAGATCGGCTCGATCGGCAAGCCGGTCAGCATCGTCTCGGCCCGGGTCGTGGACGACGACATGAAGGATGTCACGCCCGGCGAGGTCGGCGAGATCGTCTACCGCGGCCCGACCACGATGGCTGGGTACTGGCAGAATCCCGAAGCCACTGCCGAGGCGTTCTGTGGTGGCTGGTTCCACTCCGGCGACCTGGTCCGCGCGGACGACGAGGGCTTCCTGTATGTGGTGGACCGCAAGAAGGACATGATCATCACCGGCGGGGAGAACGTCTACTGCGCCGAGGTGGAGAACGCGCTGGCCGCCCACCCGGCCGTAGCCGAGCTCTCGGTGATCGGCCTGGCCCACGAGCGCTGGGGCGAGACTCCAGCCGCGGTGGTGGTGCTGCGGCCCGGCGCGAGCCTGACCGTCGAGGAGCTGCGCGAGTGGGGCTCGGACCGGCTGGCGCGCTACAAGCTGCCGACTGTCGTTTATGTGGTGGAGGGGCTGCCGCGCAACGCCAGCGGCAAGGTCATGAAGAATGTGCTGCGCGGGCAGTTCGCCTGATGAGCGACCCCTGATGAGCCACACTGACACAGGGGCCCGGAGCTCCTGACGAAAGGCACCTGCATGCCGCTGGATCCGCAGTTCCGCACCATCTTGGACAACCTGGAGGCTGCGGGCATGCTGCCGCTGGTCCAGGACGGCAACGCGGACCTGAGCCGGGCTCACTACCTGAAGCTCGCCCTGAGCCGCCGCGGTCCCGATTTCATCCCCGAGCCAGTGGCGCTGATCACCGACGGGCATTCATCAGGCGGCGTGCCGGTGCGGATCTTCGAGCCACCCGGGCGACGCCCCGCCGTCGTGATCTACCTGCACGGCGGCGGCTGGGTCGTGGGCAACACCGAGACCCACGACCCGCTGTGCCGGCGAGTAGCCAACGCCACCGGGGCGCGGGTGGTCTCGGTGGACTACCGGCTGGCGCCCGAGCATCCGTTCCCGGCTCCGCTGGACGACGCCACCGACGTGCTGGCCTGGGTGGCCGCGGAGAACCCGGGGCTCCGGATCGGCGTGGCGGGCGACTCGGCCGGAGCATCGCTCGCCGCCGGGCTGGCCATCCGGGCGCGTGACCGGCAGATCCCGCTCGGCGCCCAATTGCTGTTCTACCCAGCCACCGACCCGGGCATGACCAACCCCTCCATCAGCGAAAACGGCCAAGGCCACTTCCTGACCCAGACCGACATGGCCTGGTTCTACCAGCAGTATCTGCCGGACGGCCTGCACGACGCCGCCGAGGCCGACCTGGCCCACGCCAACCTCGCGGGTGTCGCCCCCGCCGTGGTGGCCACGGCCGAGTTCGACCCGCTGCGCGACGACGGCGCCGCCTATGCCGAGCGGCTGAAGGACGCCGGCGTTGTCGACTACCTGCCCGGACCTGGGCTCATCCACGGCTTCGCCGCGTTCCTCGGGGTGGTCGACGCGGCCGAGGCCGACGTCACCGCCGCGCTGGCGGCGTTTAGCCGGTTCCTGCTGGCCTGAAGGCTGTACCAGACCGCGCGCCATCTCCCCGATATGCAGGGCTAATACTCCCGTTACCAGCGGGTGAGACGGTGACCCGCATGGCAGCAGTTACATATGCGGACTGGCGGGGGCACGTGATCGTATGCGGGCTGCGGGGGCTGGGTTTGCGCATCGTCGAGCAGCTGAGCCTGTCCGGCGTGCCGGCCGTGGTGGTCGACGACGATCCGGACGTACGGATGGCGCGGATCCTGCGTGACTGGGACGTGCCCCGGATCGCGGCCAGCTCCCGGGTGGCGGAGACCCTGACCGGCGGCCCTGGCCGGCGCGCTGGCCGTGGTCTGCGTGCTCGGTGATGACCTGTCCACGCTGGAGACGGCCTTGCTGAGCCAGCAGCTCCGCCCGGACGTGCGAGTCGTGGTCGAGCTGGAGAACCCGGCCGTGGGCCGGGCCCTGACCCAGGTCGGGGTGGCGGTGCTGGACGTCGCCGGGCTGTCCGCCCCGTCGGTGGTGGAGGCGTGCCTCGGCGGCAACTCCCAGGCGCTCAGCCTGTCCGGCGAACCGTACATCGCGATCCGGACCACGGCCGACCGGGCCGGGACCCTGCGCGAGCTGTACGCGGCGCTGCCGCCCATCGCCATCATCCCCGCCGCCGGCGGCGACGTGGTGATATGCCCCGGACGCGACGAGCCGGTCGCCGCCGGGGACGAGGTCACGCTGATCGGCACGCCGGAGGAACTGCGCGCCATCGGGCTGAGCGGCCGTCTGGCCGGCGCGAAGCCGCGCGCGACCGCGCGAGCCGTCCGGCGGGTCCGCAGCGTCCGGGCCCTGGCCATGTCCCTGGTCCACGCCGGGGACCGGCGGCTCGCGCTGGCCATGGCCGCGCTGCTGGTGGTGGTGTCCGCCTCCACCGCCACGCTGCACCTGGCCTACCGCCTGGGTATCGGGCATATGCCGGTGCTGGACTCCCTGTACTTCACCGTCGAGACGGTCACCACCGTCGGCTACGGCGACTTCTCCTTCCGGGGCCAGGATCCTGGCTGATGGGCGGCGCGATCTGCCTGATGATCGCTGGGGCGGTGTTCGTGGCGGTGTTCTTCGCCCTGCTCACCAACATCGTGGTCGGCCGCCGGATCGAGGAATCCCTCGGGCACGAGCGGATCACCGGCCTGAACGGGCACGTCCTGGTCATCGGCCTGGGCTCGATCGGGCTGCGGGTGGTGCAGCAGCTGATGGCCGCGGGCCAGGACATCGTGGTCGTCGAGCGGGACGAGCACAACCGTCACCTCGGCCAGGCCCGCGACCTGGGGATCCCGGTCGTCATTGCCGACGCCACCCTGCCGTCGGTGCTGGAGTCGGTCCGCCTGGCCAGCGCCTCGGCCGTGGCCATCATGACCAGTGATGACCTGGCCAACCTGGAGACCGGCCTGGCTGTGCGCGACCAGCTGGGTGAGCGCTGGGAGACCACCCCGGTAGTGCTGCGGATCTTCGACCAGCGGTTCGCCCGGTCGGTGAAGCACACCTTCGGCTTCACCACGGTCCGCTCGACGGCGGCCCTGGCCGCGCCGTGGTTCGTCGGGGCCGCGCTGGGCCTGGAGGTGCTGAGCACGTTCTACGCGGGCGACGAGCTGTTGCTGGTAGCACGGCTGAACGTTAGCCCCGACGGGGGCCTGCAGGGGCTGGCCATGAGCGATCTGGGCGCCCGGACGCGGGTGCTGGCGATCAGGCGCGCCGCCGACCCGCTGGTGCTCGACCACCTGCCGCGCCGGACGACCCGGTTCCGCCCGGGCGATCAGGCCTTCCTGATCGGCCCGTACTCCGACCTGCTGACCGTGCTGCGCCGTGACCGGCCCGCACCTCAGAAGGCCGTCACCGTGAGCCGAGCCGCGAACGGAGCAGGCGCGGCAGCGCGGCCGCCCCGGTGACCGGCTGGAATTGCTCGGCGGCGGTGCTCAGCGCCTGGTATTCGGCGTCGGACAGGTCGATCTCGGCCGCTGCGACGTTGCTCTCCAGCTGGCTGACGCTGGACGCGCCCGGGATGGCCACCACGCCGGGCCGGCGGATGACCCAGGCCAGCGCGATCTGTGCGGGGCTGGCGTCGTGCGCGCCGGCCACCTCGCGCAGGGCGGCGATCAGGCCGGCGGCCCGCTCGAGGTTGTCCGGCAGGAATAGCGGGTTGGCCGAGCGGAGCCGGTCGGACGGCCGGTGATCCCGGTCATAGCGTCCGGACAGCAGCCCCTGGGCCAGCGGGCTGTAGGCGATGATGACGCGGCCGGCTGACTCGGCGTACGGCAGCAGGTCGCGTTCGGGAGCCCGGTCGACGAGGTTGTAGCGCACCTGGTTGCTGAGCACCCGGCTGCCGAGTGCCTGCTCGGCGGCCTGCCAGCGGTCCAGTGAGTAGTTGCTGACGCCGACCTCGGTGACCAGGCCGACTCGCTGCAGGGCGCGCATGCCACGCATGATCGTCCCGTCCCGGATCACCGGGTTCGGCTGGTGAACCTGATACAGGTCCAGACGGTGCACGCCGAGCCGGTTCGCGCTGGCCACGGCGCGCTGTTCCACCACCGGCGCGACCGGCAGCAGGGGCAGGATCTTGGTGGCCAGGAAGACCGAATCCCGCTGGTCAGCAATGGCCTCACCCAGGATCCGCTCGCTGCGGCCGAATCCGTAGATCTCCGCGGTATCGAACAAGGTGACGCCCAGTTCCAGCGCCCGCTGGACGATGGCCCGCGCCTCCTGGGCGGCGTAGGACTGGCCGTATCCCCACTCCCGGGATCCGAACTGCCAGGCGCCCAGGCCGATACGGGAGATTTCCGGGGTGGTGCCGAGGCTGAGGTAGCGCATGTCCCCATCATCGGGCATCGCGCCGGCGTGGGTGATGTCGCCTCTGTCAGTGCCCGGACATCCCGCCGTCGACCACCAGCGTGGCCCCCGCGACGTAGGTCGAGGCCGGGCTGGCCAGGAAGACCACGGCGGCGTCGATCTCGTGCTGCTCCCCCATGCGGCCTAGCGTGGAGGTGTTCGTGATGAACTCCTGCAGCTTGTCCGCGGGGATGTCCTGGGTCATCTCGGTGCGGAAGTAGCCGGGCGCCACCGCGTTGACCCGGATCCCGCGGCGAGCCGACCACTGCTGGTTCAGGTCCCGGGTCAGCCCGATCAGCCCGGCCTTGCTGGCCGCGTAGGCCGCCTGCGGGGCGAACGACTTGACCAGGCCGAGCAGGCTGGCGATGTTGACGATCGCCGAGCCAGGCGGCATGACCCGCGCCGCGGCCTGCGCCATCCAGTACGCGCCGAGCAGGTTGACGTCGATGACCTGGCGGAACTCTTCCGGGGTCTCGCGCAGCGCGGGGATCGCCGTGCCCATGCCGGCGTTGTTGATGAGCACGTCCAGGTGACCGAAGTGCTCCACCGTGGCCTGGACCACAGCCTGGCAGTCCTCCGGTCTGGTGACGTCGGTCTCCACCGCCAGCGCCTTGCGGCCCAGCTCCTGGATCTGGCGGCTGGTGGCCTCCAGGCCCGCGCGGCGGCGGGCGGCCAGGGCCACATCCGCCCCGGCCTGCGCCAGCGCCCGGGCGAAACCCGCCCCGAGGCCGCTGCTGGCCCCGGTGACCAGGGCGACCTTGCCCGCCAGCGAGAACCGCTCCAGGATGGGCACGTCGGGATCGGTCACGAGTTCCCCTCCTTGTCTGTCTCCTGGGCCCGCTCGCGCAGGACGTTCTTCTGGATCTTCCCGGTGGAGGTCTTGGGCAGGTCGGCGAACTCGAACCGCTTGGGGACCTTGAACTGGGCCAGTCGCTCCCGCGCGAAATCGGCCAGGGCGGCGGCGTCGACGTCATGGTTCCGCAGCACCACGAAGGCGACCGGTACCTCGCCCCAGCGCTCGTCGGGCACCCCGACCACAGCGCTCTCCACAACGGACGGATGGCTGTCGAGTACCCGCTCCACCTCGACCGAGGCGATGTTCTCCCCGCCGGAGATGATGATGTCCTTGCCCCGGTCGCGGATCTCCACGTAGCCGTCCGGGTGCATCACGGCCAGGTCGCCGGTCAGGAAGCAGCCGCTGCGGGTGACCTCCCGGGTGGCTTCCTCGTCACGGTAGTAGCCAAGCATGACGTCGTTGCCGCTGACCGCGATCTCACCGATCGTCTCGCCGTCGGCCGGGACGTCCCTGCCCTGTTCGTCGAGCACCTGCAGCGGGCGGGCGATGATGTTGCCCGCTCCCTGCCGGGCGCGCAGCGCAGCCCGCTTGTCCGGGTCCAGGGCATCCCACTCCGGCTGCCACTCGTTGATGGCCAGCGGGCCGTAGGTCTCGGTCAGGCCGTACAGGTGCGTGACCGCCAGCCCCATCGTGTCCAGCCGGGCCAGCAGGGTGGCCGACGGCGGCGCGCCGCCGGTGTCCACGTGCACCTCGTTCTCCAGCGGGCCGGCCGCGGGGTCTTCGGCGATCATGGTCAGCACGGTCGGGGCCGCGCTGAAGTGGGTGATGCCCTCGGTGCGCAGCAGCCGCCAGATCTTCGCGGTGTCCACCGCCCGCAGGCAGACGTGGGTGCCGCCCGCCGCGGTGACGGCCCAGGTGAAGCACCAGCCGTTGCAGTGGAACATCGGCAGGGTCCACAGGTACCGCGCGCCCGGCCCCAGCCGGGCGTGGTAGGCCATCGCCACCGCCTGCAGATAGGCGCCCCGGTGGTGGTACATCACGCCTTTTGGCCGGCCGGTGGTCCCGCTGGTGTAGTTGACCGCCAGCAACTGGTGCTCATCGATCGGGCCGGTGCTCGCGCCGGCCGGGTCGGCGCCGGCCAGCCAGGCCTCGTAGCCGTCGGCCCCGTCGTTGCCGGCCTCTGTCGTTGCCGGCCTCGCCGTTGCCGGCTGCGCCGCCCGCGATGACGCACGGCAGGCCGGCCTGATCGGCCAGGCTCCGGGCCTGGTCGGCGAACTCGTGGGTGGCCACCAGGATCGACGCGCCGCTGTGCTCCAAGATGGCGGCCAGCTCCGTTGCCGACAGCCGGATGTTCAGGCTCACCAGGGCGGCGCCCAGCATCGGCACGGCCTGGTGGAGCTCCAGCAGCACGTGGCTGTTGGTGCACAGCGCCGCCACCCGGTCCTCGCGGCCGATGCCGCGGCTAGCCAGCGCGCTGGTCAGGCGGCGGCAGCGGTCGTGCAGCTCGGCGTAGCTGAACTGGCGCTCACCGTCGATCACCGCGATCCGGTCGGCGAATACGGCAGCCGACCGGTCCAGGAATGAGGCGGGTGTCAGCGGGGCGAAGGTGAACTCTGCCATGGATCGGGCCTTTCCAGCATCTGGCGTGTTATCCGGATCCTATTCCGGGCGCGGCCACAGCCGGCCGGGCCGGTTCGGCAGCCGAACAACGACGAAAACTTGCCTGCTGAGGCATGGTGCGACGCCGCGTGTCCGTTGATTAACGGCGCATAACACGCAAAGATAACAATGACACCGATCGCCACAGCACAAGCATTCTCACCGAGGAGGCAGCATGGCCGGCAAGTTCGTGCTCAAGAAGGGTTCCAGCGGCAAGTACCACTTCAACCTGGTGGCAGGCAACGGGCAGGTCATCGCCACCAGTGAGACCTACGAGCGCAAGGCCTCGGCACTGAACGGGATCGAGTCGGTCAAGACCAACGCGCCCGGCGCCGAGGTCGACGACCAGACCGAAGAGTAGCCATTACCGTACGGGGCTAGCCGCCGGCCAGCTCACGGGCCTGGTCGCGGAGCAGGAACTTCTGCACCTTGCCGGTCATCGTGGTCGGCAGCGCGTCGACGACCTGGAGCATCTCCGGGAGCTTTTGCGGGGCGATCCGGCGTTCGGTGCGCAGGAACTCGGTCACTTCGGCCAGCGTCGGCGGCTCGCCCCGGGCGACGACGAACGCGCAGGCCTTTTCGCCCAGGCGCCGGTCCGGCATGGCCACCACGGCCGCCGCGGCCACCCGCGGGTGGGCGAGCAGGTGGTTCTCCACCTCGGCCGCGGAGATGTTCAGGCCGCCGCGGATGATCATGTCCTTGATCCGGCCGGTCACGCGCAGGTAGCCGTCCTCGTCGACCCGGCCGAGGTCACCGGACCGGGAGATGCCGCGCTCGTCGACCGAGGCCGCAGTGAGTTCCGGAGCGTCCCAGTAGCCCAGCATGAGGCCCGGGCCGCCGTGGCAGATCTCGCCCTCGGCCCCGGCCGGGACCGGCTTGCCGTCCTCGTCCCTGATCTCCAGCACGACCCCGGGGAACGCCCGGCCGTCGGAAGACAGCACGTGCTCAGCCGAATCCTCCATCGTGCACGCGGTCACCAGCAGGCCCTCGGACCGGCCGTAGACCGGGAGCAGCGCGCAGCCAGGCACCTGCTGTGACCAGCCCCGCAGCATGACCTCGGGGACGGGCGCACCCGCGGAGGCCCAGCAGCGCAGCGTGGCCAGCTGGGCCGCTGACGCCGGGTCGGCCCGCACCTGATCCAGCGTCATCTGGACAAACGGCGTGGCCGTCATGGTCATCGTGCACCGGTACTCGCCGATCCGGCGCAGGCCAGCCGCGGCCTCCCACACGTCCATCAGGTGGATGCCAGCGCCGAGCATCAGCGGCGCGATGACCCCCATGGCCAGGCCGGTGGCATGGGTAATGGGCGACGGCATGAACATCACGTCGTCTGGCCCCATTGACATCACTTCGCCACCCAGCGCGTTCACAGTGAACGTGATGGTGTTCAGGGTGTGCAGGCAGCCCTTGGGGCGGGATTCGGTGCCCGAGGTGTAGATGATGCAGTGCGGCGCGTCGGCAGACGGCGGCTCGCCCAGTTCCATGACGTTCGGCACGCCGGTCCCGGCCACGAGGTCCTCGAGCCGGAGCACGCCGGGCCGCTCGCCGCAGCGGACGCTGATCACGTGCTGCAGGCCGGGCACGGACTCGCGCAGCTCGGCGAGCATGGCCGGGTAGTCGAAGCCGCGGAACTCCCCCGCCACCACCGAGACCTTCGCACCGCAGTGCCGCAGGACGTACGCCACCTCGTCGTGCCGGTAAATCGGCATGGTGGGAACCAGCACCGCGCCGATCCGGGCCAGCGCCACGTAGACGACGATGAACTCGTTCCAGTTCGGCAGCTGGACCTGCACCCGGTCACCCGGCCCGACCCCGAGCCGGAGCAGGGCGCCGGCCAGCCGGTAGGCCTGCTCGCGCAGCTCGGCGGCGGTCAGGGCACCGAAGCCGTCGGTGAGCAGGATCCGCCCGGGCTGCTCGGCGGCCAGCCGGTCCACCGCGACGCTCAGCTTTTCATCGCGCCAATAGCCGGCGGTCCGGAAGCCGGCGATAGTGGCCTCGTCGTACACGTCCTGCGGAGCCAGGTGTGCGCTCATCTGCGACCTCACAGAGGTAGCCACGGGTTTCCCTCGTTTATACCCCTCTAGTGACCAAATATCTAGGACTTGAATATCAAGACCTGGAGGGTTTCGAGCGTAATTGCGGGATAAGTGTCGTGACTGACGGGACGGGTGCGTTCCATGATTCATGTGAGGCTGCAACCTGACGCCGCGACCGTAGTCCGTGCTGCCTCGGAACGCTATGAGCACCCCGATTAAGTACGTCCCAACGTACTGGCTGCGGCATTTCACAGCGTTGGTCCTGCTATGGAGCGCTGAGGGAACGTGGCGGTGGGTCCTGCTGCGGAGCGCTCAGGGAACGTGGCGGTGGGTCCTGCTGCGGAGCGCTCAAGGAACGTGGCGGTGGGTCCTGCTGCGGAGCGCTCAAGGAACGTGGCGGTGGGTCCTGCTGCGGAGCGCTCAAGGAACGTGGCGGTGGCGGTCCGCGGTGAAGGGGCAAGCCGACGCAACTAGGGAGCAGCCGGCGGGCTTCTCAGCCGAGGTCGCCGAGGGCCTCGCGGACGCTGCGCAGGTCGGCGGTGACGCGGGCGGCGGTCGCCTCGCTGGTGTCGCGCAAGCCGAAGTTGATCTCGGCCAGGGCGGCGCTGGCGTGTCCGGCGGCCTGGCGGCCCTGCGGCGTCAGCTGGGCCAGGACGGTACGGCGGTCCGAGGGATGCGGGACCCGGCGTGCCAGCCCGGCCTTCTCCAGCTGGTCGATGGCCATGGTGATCGTGGTCGGATGGACGAGCAGCGCCTTGCTGAGCTGGCCGAGCGGCCTGGTCTCCTCCTGCGACATCTGCAAGGTGATGAGGATCAGGTACCCGGTACGGGACAGCTGGTTCTGCTTCAGCACCCGGTCCAGCTCCTCGGTCAGGACGACCGTCGTGCGCAGCAGTGAGGCCATCGCGGCGAAGTGCTCGGGCTGCGGCTCCTGGTGCTCGAGCCACCGCTGCCGCATCCACTCGACCGAGTCGGCCTGCTCCCTGGCCTGCATGCGCTCTCCTATCCGGTCAGCCGCGCGCGGACCGCGGCGGCTAGCTCCACACCGGCCTGCGCCGAGGCCGCGGCGGGGATCAGCGACATGTGCGTAACACCCGCGGCCAGGTAGGGCGCGAGCTGGCTGGCCACCTGATCGGGAGTGCCCGCCGGAGCCAGGTGCTCAAATTTACCGAACGGGATGCGGTACAGCCCCTCCAGCCGGCCGGCCAGCAACTGCCTGGCCCGCGCCGCATCAGCGTCCAGCCCGCACCAGATGCTGATGCCGTACCAGCCCGGCGCCGCGCGGCCGGCTGCCTCGGCGGCCGCGGTGATCTGCTCCCGGGTCTGGGCGAACCGGCGTGCCGAGCAGAAGATGCCCAGCCACCCGTCGCCGTATCTGACGGTCCGCCGGACCGCGGCCGCACCCTTGCCGCCGACGACGATCGGCACCGGCGGGTCGGGCGCGGGCCGGATGCTGGCCGCCTTGAGCTCGAAGAATTCGCCCTGGTGGTCCACGACCGAGCCGTCGGCCAGGGCCCGCAGCACCTGCAGGCACTCATCCAGGCGGCGGCCGCGGGTAGCCGGGTCGACGCCGCTGTTGCTGATCTCGCTGCGGTCCTCGCCGCCGACCCCGGCACCGAGGATCAGGCGGCCCGGCGCCAGCTGGCTGATCGAGGCGAGCTGGCGGGCGGCCAGCAGCGGATGGCGCAGCCCGAGCAGGTACACGCCGACCAGGACCGGCAGCCGGTCGCTGGCCGACAGCGCGGCCGTGGCCGCGATCAGCCCGTCGAAGCCGGTGCCGTCGTGGAAGCTGACATGATCGCCGAGGCACAGGTAGTCCAGGCCCGCCTGCTCGATCAGGCCCGCCAGGGTGTGCCGCTGCTGGGCACTGGCGAGCATCAGGCTGTCGTGGACCGAGATGCCGACCTGGACGGCGGCCGAGGTCATGCCTCAGAGCCGCTCGAGCAGGGTGGCGGTGCCCAGGCCGCCGCCGCAGCACATGGTGACCACGGCGTAGCGGCCCTGGGCGCGGTGCAGCTCGTGAATGGCCTTGGTGATCAGCACGCCGCCGGTGGCCCCGAGCGGGTGGCCGAGCGCGATCGCGCCGCCATTGGGGTTGATCACCTCCGGGTCAGCCTTGAGCTCGTCGATGAACGACAAGACGACGGAGGCGAACGCCTCGTTAATCTCGATCACCGCGACCTCGTCCAGCGTCCGGCCGTTGCGCTCGAGCAGCGCGGGCACGGCCTCATGCGGCCCGAGCAGCATCATGACCGGATCCACGCCGGTGAGCAGCGAGTCCACCACCCGGGCCAGCGGGGTCAGGCCCAGCGCGGCCGCCCGGTCCTCGGTCGTCAGCAGCACGGCGCTGGCCCCATCGGAGATCTGCGAGCTCGACCCGGCGGTGTGAATGCCATCGGGCAGGACCGGCCCCAGGCCGGCCAGCTTGTCCAGGCTGGTTTCCCGCAGGCCCTCGTCCCGCGCCAGCGATACCTGCTCGCCCGTTTCCGTCTCGGCCGGGCCGGTCACGACCTGCCCGTCGAACCGTCCCTGCGCCCAGGCGGCCGCGGCACGCTGCTGGGACAGCAGCCCGAACTGGTCGGCGCGGTCGCGGTCGATGCCGTACCGCCTGGCGATCCGCTCCGCGGAGGTGAACTGGTTCGAAAATTCATAGTGCCGCTGGTAGGCCTTGGGCACCGGCCGCCCCAGGCCGAGTTCCTTGCGGTACGCGGCCCCGATCGGGATCCGGCTCATCGACTCCACACCGCACGCCAGCGCGATGTCGGTGATGCCCGAGCCGACCAGGCCCACGGCCAGCGTGAATGCCTGCTGGGAAGAGCCGCATTGCGCGTCGACCGTGGTCGCCGGCACCTGCTGCGGCAGGCCCTCGGCCAGCCAGGCGGTTCGGGTCACGTTGAACGACTGCTCCCCCGCCTGCGTTACGGTGCCGCCGATCACCTGCCCGACCAGCGCCGGGTCCAGGTCCCCCAGGACGGCGCGCTGCACCGTGCCCAGCAGCCGGGCCGGGTGAACCGCGGACCAGCCGCCGACCCGGCGGCCCACCGTGGTGCGCATCGCCCCGGCTACCACCACAGATTTATCCATGACTAAATACTAGGTTTCTAGAGGATCTGGGGGCAAGGCTGGGCTCCCGCGGCTTGGGCGGGATGGACTCGGGTTTGCGGGTAGGGGACCCGCAGAAACGATGTGACGGAGGTGCTGTGCGTGAGCGACCAGCTGGTTTCCAGCCTCCTGGCGCGGGTGGACGAGACGCTCGCGGCCACCCATGGCAGGTTCCCGGTCTACGCCGACCCGGCCTCAGGCCAGTGGCGGGCCACGCAGGAACCCGAGTGGAACGGCGGGTTCTGGCCCGGGCTGCTGTGGCTGACCGCGGCCGCGACCGGTGAGACCAGATACGCCGAGGCCGCCGGGGCGTGCCTGGCGCCGTTGCGGGCGCACACCGAGACGACCACCATCTTGCGCGGGTTCATGTTCTGGTACGGCGCCGCACTGGGCTTCCAGCTAGGCGTGGCCGGGGAGGGCGTCACGGAACTGGCCGCGGCTGCCGCACGGTCGCTGGGTAAGTCGTTCGTCCCGGCCGCCGGGGTCCTGTCCCCCGGGCCGGAGGACGCACGCCTGTACGAATGGCCGAGTCCGGGCGCCTGTGTGGACGGCCTGCCGGGCACGGTCCCGCTGCTGGCCCTGGCCTCCACGCGAGCCGGGGATCGGGCGCTGGCGGACATGGCCGTGGAGTACGCGAGTGGCATCGGGGTGCTCTGCGTCCGGCCCGATGGTTCGGTCTCACAGGCGGCGACCTTCGACGAGGCGGGCGCGCTGGCCACCCAGATTTCCCCGAACGCGTCCTCGGACCGGGCCACCTGGGGCCGGGCGCAGGCCTGGGGCATGCTCGGCCTGGCCCAGGCCGCACAGCTGTCGGACAAGCTCACGCCGCTGGCGGCCGAGGTCGCCGACTGGTACCTGGCCAACGTCCCGGCCGACCGGGTGTGCTTGTGGGAGTTCCACCCGGCCGACCCCGATGCTCCTAAGGACACCTCGGCCACCGCCATCGCCGCCGCGGCGCTGGTCAAGCTGGCCCCGCTGGCCGGGGAGCGCTACCGCACCGCCGCTGCCAGGACCCTCGACGCGCTCGCGGGGCATCTCGGCCGCCACGGCGGCCTGGTGGACGGCTGCTACAACGCCCGGGAGGGCCGGGCCCCCCGGCACGAGCTCATCTGGGGCGACTACTTCGCGCTGGAGGCCGCCCTGGCCCTGGCCGGGACCATCGACCCGGCCCGGCTGTAGGGCGCTGCTATGGGGGCGCTGCTACAGGTCGGTCAGGTCGGCGATGATCGCGCGGTGCGACTGCGGGCCGCCGGCCAGGCGCTCGGCGGACCAGGCCCGGCGGTAATACAGCTGGATATCGTGCTCCCAGGTGAAGCCGACGCCGCCAAACAGGTGGATGGCCGATTCGGTCACGCGCCGGTAGGCCTCCCCGGCTCGCAGCGCGGCCACGTGGGCGGCCATGGCGGCGTCGGGAGCACCCTCGTCAGCCGTCACCGCCGCGTAGCGGGCGCCGGCCGACACGGACTGGAAGTCCGACAGCATGTCGACGCAGGCGTGTGCGACGGCCTGGAACGAGCCGATCGCCTGCCCGAACTGCTCCCGCTCCTTGGCGTACTCGACCGCACCTTCCAGGCACCAGCTGATGCCGCCAGCCGCCTCGGCCGCGGTCGCCAGCAGGAACTCGCGCTCGGCCCGGTTCAGCGCGGCGGCCGCCTGGTCGTCCCGGGCCAGCAGATACGCCGGCGCATCGTCGAACGTGGTGACGCAGACCCGGCGGGTCAGGTCCAGGCCGAGCTGGCCGGCGGCGCTGTAGCCCGGCGAGCCGGCCTCCACCAGGAACACGGCGAGCCCATCCTCGGTGATCGCCGGCACCGCGACGATGCCCGCCACGTGCGCCGCGATCACGTACCAGCGCTGGCCGGTCAGCCGCCACCCGTCATCGGTCTGTTCCGCGCGGACGCTGTCCTCGCCTGGTACCCAGTGGCCGCCCTCTCCGGCGATCGCGACGGTGCCGGTAAGCGACCCGTCTGCCAGCCGCGGCAGCCACTGCGCGGCGGCATCGTCTTCACCGGCGGTCAGCAGCACCCCGGCGGCCAGGCAGCTGGGCAGGAACGGGCCGGGATACAAGGCCCGGCCGAGTTCGGTGTGGACCACAGCCGTCTCGGCCAGGGCCATGCCAAGCCCGCCGAACCTCTCCGGGATGGTCAGCCCGGCCAGGCCGAGCTCGCCGGCCAGCCGGGCGTGCAGCTGCGGGCTGTACCCGGCCACGGTCTCGATGGCGCTGCGCAGCTCATCCGAGGGCAGCTGCTCGGTCAGGAAGCCGCGCAGGGTCTCCTGCAGGGCAGTCTGGTCTTCGCTGAGAGCCAGGGAGTCGCTGATAGCCATGACGCCGTTCCTCACACCGGCCGCGGGAGGCCGAGGACCCGCTGAGCGATGGCATTTTTCAGCACTTCATCAGTCCCGCCACCCAGCCGGTACCCGGGCGCACCGAGCACGACCGAGGTCCACGCAAACGTTCCCCAGGCGCCGGTGTCGGCGACCAGGGCTGGTCCGAGGACGGCGGCGACGAACCCAGCCAGCCGCCTCATGTTATCGGACAAAGCAATCTTATTAAGGGCAATCTCAGGTCCGGGCAGGTCACCGGCCCGCGCCTGAGCCGCCAGCACTTCCTGGGTGTAGCGGGCGATACGCAGATGCGAGATCAGCTCGCCGAACTCGCACCTGATGACCGGGTCGGACTGCTTGCCCGCGGCGCGGACCAGGCCGATCAGCCGTTCGGTCGACAAGATCCCGGCGCCGCCGAAGGCGGAGTTGCCCATCGCCCCGCGCTCGTTGTTCAAGGTGGTGAGCGCGACCTTCCAGCCGCTGCCCTCCTCGTCCAGGCGGCGGGAGTCGGGCACGGCCACGTCGTCGAGGAAGACCTCGTTGAAGGCGGCCCCGCCGGTCATCTGGCGCAGCGGGCGGACGGTGACCCCGGGCGCGTGCATGTCGATCAGGAAAGCGGTCAGGTTGCGGTGCCGCGGCCCCGGGGCAGTCCGGCAGATGATCTCCCCGATATCGGCCAGGTGGGCGCCGGATGTCCACACCTTCTGCCCGCTGATCCGCCAGCCCTCGCCGTCACGCACGGCCTGGGTCCGGATCGAGGCCAGGTCCGAGCCCGCGCCGGGCTCGCTGAACAGCTGGCAGGAAATCTGCTGGCCGCTGTACAGCCGCGGCAGCCAGTACTGCTTCTGCTCCGCCGTTCCGTGCCGCACGATCGTGGGCGCGACCATCCCCAGG
The DNA here is from genome assembly GCA_963781225.1 of uncultured Actinomycetota bacterium. GTDB lineage: Bacteria > Actinomycetota > Actinomycetes > Streptosporangiales > Streptosporangiaceae > Palsa-504. The sequence continues at coordinate 54,930 of CAWAFD010000016.1, read as the reverse complement.
CTGATGGTCAGGGCCGAGTCGCCTGGCACCCGGTAGGTGCGGGTCAGCCGCTCGAACGCCCGCGCATAGGCCGGCGGCAGCCCCGCCCCGCCGAACTGGGGCGGGCCGGAGATCCAGCCGTAGCCGTGATCCCACAGCTCCTGGCGCCACTGCCGGATGGCCGGCAGGGCGCCTGCCTCGGCTTCCGGATCGGGCTCGGTGAAAACCCGGACCTCGTCGCTGCCCTCGCCCCAGACGAACCGGCGCTCCCCGCTTTCGCCGATCCGGGGGTACCGCGCCGCCAGCCAGGCGTCGGCCCGCTTGACGAACTCCTCGAGGGGTGGCGCGGTCACCGCTGGCTCGGTCACCGCTGGCTCGGTCATGGCTGGCTCCGGGCGCGGCGGGCCGCCGGGGAGCCACTGGCCTCGCGGCTGGCCGAGCGGGTGGGCAGCGCGACCACGGCCCGGCCCGGCATCACCACCTCGCCGCGCTGGTTGACCGCCTCGGTTTCGACGTCGGCCACGTGGTCGCCGTCCTCGTCGACCCGGGTGCCCGTGACCGTGCCGCGCAGCTCGATGACATCGGAGTGGTAGACGAACCGGCGGTACTGGGCCTGCGCCTCCTTGATCCACGCGTGGTCCCCGGCCCAGTGGGTGAGCTGGTGGATCTGCCAGCATTGCCGCTGAAAACCCACGTCGTACTGGAACGCGACACTCATGGCCCGGGCCGCCTGCAGGTTGTAGTGCACCGAGTAGATCGGCTCGCGGGCGCTGGTGACCGGATCACGGAAGGCCCACGCCGGGTGGGCGTGGTAGTCGTGCAGGGCCGCGGCGTGCGCCTTGAGCCTGGGGATGGGCGTGCCTCCCCCGGCCACGAAAGCGATCTCGTCGGTCATCCCGATCGGCCCCTTAGTCACCAGGTCCAGCGTGTCCCCGGGCCGGACGTCTTCCCACTGGCGCGGGAGCGCGCCACGAGGCCGTTCGGCCAGAACCCGGGCTTCGATCTCGGCCACCTGATCCTCGTTCCACGGATGCGGCAGCTGCGGCCCGCCCCCGTCTCCACCCCTGTCTCCGCCCGCGCCGTTCCCGCGACGCTCCTGCGCGCGGCCCCGCTCGAAGTTGATGACCTGCCAGTCGATGGTGGCGATCTGCTCGGCGCGCTGGTTGACGTAGGTGTTGCGGAACCGGTCGGTGACCGTGCGGCCGGCGAAACTGCTCGGCGCCGGGCCGTCGAAGCCCTCGTAGACGCAGGTCGCGTTCACCACGTCGCCCCAGTAGACCGGCCGCTCGAACCGCAGCAGGGACTGGGAGTGGAACGCGCCCAGGCCGGGCCAGCCGAACTGGATGCCGGAGAAGCAGCCGATCACGAACGACGGCGGCGCCACCGGCGCCCCGTAGGGCGAGCGCCGCGCGTACTCCTCGTCGGTCCACAGCGGGTTGATGTCGCCGATCCCGCCCGCGAACTTCGCGACGGCGATGCGCGAGGCCAGCTCGTTGTTGACCGAGTGGTCGATGCGCAGGGACGCGCCCGCCTTGGCCGCCATCGACGCCAGCATCTCGTCGGTGATCACGGCCTGCGGCATCACGGCCCGGGGTTCGGTGACCGGCATGCTGCCAGGGTAGGAGAAAAATACTCTACTTGTCGAGTTTCTGACTCTAGAGTATTTCTGCGATGGCGCGCCCGTTGAGGCACGGCACGCTTTTCTAGGCCCGGCGCAGCGCGGCCAGCGTGGTGTGGCGCCGGCGGCGGACCAGGGAGCGCAGGGTGCCGGCGTCGCTGTAGCCGACGGCTACGGCGATCGCGCCGGGGGTCTGGTTCGTCGTGCGCAGCAGGAAGGTGGCCTGCTCCAGCCGGATCTCCTGGACGAAGCGGATCGGTGAGATCCCGAGCGTGCTCAGCGTGGCCCGCTGCAGCGTGCGGCCGCTGACCCCGACGGCGCTGGCCGCGTCCTCGATCTGGACTGGTTCGGCCAGGTGGTCCCTGATGTAGCGCTCGAAGGTGGCTACCACCGGGTTTCCGCTGGCCAGGAGCGAGGGCACGGCCACCGCCGCTTGCGATGGCCGGTCGCCGACGACGAGATAGCGGGCCACCAGCTCGGCCAGCACCGGGCTGGTCCGCTGGACCAGCGACAGGGCCAGATCCAGGTGCGCGAACGCGGCCCCGGCGGTGGTGATGTTGCCGGCGATGGCCAGGGTCCGGGAATCGTCCAGCTTCACCTTGGGGTAGCGGGACCGGAAGGTGGGCCCGAGCCACCAGCTGGTGGTCGCGGTCAGGCCGTCGAGCACGCCCGACTCGGCCAGGAAAAAGGTGCCGCTGCACGCGGCCGCCATCCCGGTGCCCTGCTCGCACAGTTCCGCGACGGCAGCCAGGAAACTGTGGTCGCGCACGATGCCGACGATCTCGGCGGGCGGACGCAGGCCCAGGGCCGGCATCACCGCGAGCTCGGGTGGGTCGTGGCGAGCCTGTGACCAGGGTGTGGTGGTCAGCTCCAGCCCGTTCGCCGTCCGCACGCTGGCCTGGTCGGCCACAGTGCTCACCTGGAACGGCGGCTCGGGCAGATCGGCCTGGGCGCTCAGCACATTGGCGGTGGCCAGGATGTCCAGGATGGCGCTGAGGCCGGAATCGAACATCCCGTCAACCGCCAGGATCGCCACTCGCATGTCGGGAACGCTACCAAACGTGTCGGGTACGCCATCAGATTGCCCGGATGGCGGGGCAGGAGGGACCTACGACAACAAAGGACGAGAGGAAACATATATGCGTGCCCTGGTGTACCACGGCCCCCGCAACGTGTCCGTCGAGCAGGTCCCGGACGCGATCATCGAGAAGCCGACCGATGCGCTGATCCGCATCACCGCCACCAACATCTGCGGCAGCGACCTGCACATGTACGAGGGCCGCACTGACGTCGAAGAAGGCAAGGTCCTCGGCCACGAGAACATGGGTGAGGTCATCGAGGTCGGATCCGGCGTCGACCGGGTCAAGGTCGGCGACATGGTCTGCCTGCCGTTCAACATCGGCTGCGGGTTCTGCAGGAACTGTGAGGCCGGCCTGACCGGCTTCTGCCTGACCGCCAACCCGGGCAACGCCGGCGCCGCCTACGGGTATGCGGACATGGGCCCGTACAACGGCGGCCAGGCCGAGCTGCTCCGCGTCCCGTACGCGGACTGGAACGCCCTGGTCCTGCCGGAAGACGCGCACCAGAAGCAGAACGACTACGTGATGCTGTCGGACATCTTGCCGACCGGCTACCACGGCACCGAACTGGCGCAGGTCGGCATCGGCGAGTCCGTGGTCATCTGGGGCGCGGGCCCGGTCGGGCTGATGGCCGCGCTGTCCGCGGACCTGCGCGGCGCCGACCAGATCTTCGTGGTGGACCGCCAGCCGGACCGGCTGCGGCTGGCCGCGAAGCTCGGCGCCACCCCCATCGACGACTCCGCCGGCGACGCCGTGCAGCAGGTACTCGACGCCACCCGGGGCGAGGGCGCCGACAAGGGCGTCGAGGCCGTCGGCTACCAGGCCCACGACGCGCGGGGTGAAGAGGCGCCCGGCGTGACCATCAACAGCCTCATCGCCGCGGTCCGCCCGACCGGGCGCATCGGCGTGGTCGGCGTGTTCGTGCCGGAGGACCCGCAGGCGCCCGACGACCTGGCCAAGGAAGGCAAGTTCGCCTTCGACTTCGGCACGTTCTTCTTCAAGGGCCAGGCCATGGGCACCGGCCAGGCCAACGTGAAGCAGTACAACCGCCAGCTGCGGAACCTGATCCACCGGGACAAGCTGCACCCCGGCCAGATCGTCTCGCACGAGCTGAACCTGGACCAGGCCGCCGAGGGATACCAGCGCTTCGATGACCGCGAGGACGGCTGGACCAAGATCGTCCTGCATCCGTAACGAGCCACACGCCACAGGGAGGGATCTTCATGACTGAGGTAACCGCACACTCGGGCCTGCTGACCAAGACCAAGGTGCACGTCGAGGACACCGGAGGCCCGGGCCGGCCGGTGGTGCTCATTCATGGCTGGCCGCTGTCCGGTGAGTCCTGGCTAGACCAGGTGCCCGTGCTGTCCGCAGCCGGCTACCGGGTGGTGCGCTACGACCGCCGCGGGTTCGGCCGCAGCGACAAGCCGGTCAAGGGCTACGGCTACGACACGCTGGCCGACGATCTCGACAGCGTGCTGTCCGAGCTGGACCTGACCGACGTGACGCTCGTCGGGTTCTCGATGGGCGGCGGCGAGGTGGCCCGCTACATCACCCGCCACGGCGAGGACCGGCTGCACAGCGTGGTCTTCGCGGCCGCGGTCACGCCCTACATGCTGCAGACCTCAGACAACCCCGACGGCCCGCTCACCACGGGCCAGGCCGCCGAGATGACCAAGGACCTGACCACGAACCAGGACGCGTTCTACGACCAGTTCACCATGCAGTTCTTCTCGGCCGACGGCCATCTGGAGGTCACCGAGGAACAGCGCCGCCAGGCCCTGGCCATGTGCGAGCAGGCGAGCAAGGAAGCCGTGCTCGCCTGCATGACATCGTTCGGCACCACCGATTTCCGCGACGACCTGCCGAATGTCACCGTGCCCACGCTGGTCCTGCACGGCAGCGGGGACGGCACCGTGCCGTTCGAGGGCTCTGGCCGGCGGACCCACGAGGCCATCAAGCAGTCCGAGCTGGTCGTGATCGACGGCGCGCCGCACGGCCTGAACGTCAGCCACGCGCAGCAGTTCAACCAGGCGCTGATCGCCTTCCTGAACCAATAGCGCCCGAGCCGCTAGCCGCCGTTAGCCGCTAGCTGCCTGAGGTGGGCTTGACCGCCGGCCCGTCCCCGCGCTGCCCCTGGCGCGAGGACGGGCCGGCGCGTGCGCCACCCGGTCGCGCTGCCTCACTTGGTCGCGCTGGCGGGCCAATTCGGGTTCGAGGTCAGCTCGGGGTGCGGCCCGGTGAACGCGGCGGCCGCGGTGAGGTTGCCGCGCAGTTGGTACTCGAGCCAGGCGGTGGCGTAGCCCAGGAAGCCGTCCGGGTTCCCGCCATCGGCCGTGTTCGCGATCGAGCCGTGGTCGGCCGCCCGGCCATCGGAGTCCAGGATGATGCCGAGGGCGGCGTGCCCGCTGACGCTGAGGAAGAAGCCGCGCTCGGTGGCCGGGCTGGCGATGATCGAGTCCCAGAAACCATGTGTGGAGATGAAGAAGACGGGCCGGGTCAGGGCGGCGGCGTCGGCCGTGCAGTCGGCGGCGGTCGCGCAGTCAGGATTCGGAGCAGCCCAGACCGGGCTCGGCAGCGAGAACGTCATGACGGTCGTGATCAGGGCTGGGTCGCTAGTGGCGGCGCGGACCGCGCCAGTGGCGCCCTGCGAGAGCCCGGCCGCCGCCACCTGGTTCACGTTCAGGTGCTGATAGAAGCTACTTCCGGCGGTGCTGTCCTGCGTGGCCAGGTAGTGGGCGGCGGCGTCGATCTCGCGCCCGCTGCCGGTGTTCGGCAAGGTCGAGGCGATGACGGTGAACCCGTAGGACGCCAGATGGTCCAGCAGGGTGGAGACCTGAGCGGGCGTGCCGCCGGTGCCGTTACCCCAGGTCACGATGGGACTGGAGAACCCCAGGGCCGAATAGGTGGCCGGATAGAACAGGTCGTAGACGGCCGTTCCGGCGGAGCTGGTGACGGTGGCCGTGGTGGTGGCGTACGGACCCGGCGCCGCGAACGCGGCCTCGACCGGGTCGGTGACAGCGGGCTGGCGAACCGAGCCGGTCAGGCCCGGCTGGCGGGCCGCGCCGGTCAGCGCGGCCAGGACCACAGTGGCTGCGACCGCGGCGGCCAGGCGCGGCCAGCGGCCTGGGATCGGCCAGTGACTAACCGGAAGCCTGCGCCTCATGATGTTCCCCCATTGTCACCTTGACCCGTCCCGTTTGTGGCGCTCTGCCGGGCCACTTGTTCAGAGGGCCGCGCTAGCGGCCTGATACCTCGTACCGGTGCGCTCCTGGTGCTGGGTGTGGCCCCGGCCGGGATCTGCGGTCCTGCCGATGGCCGGGAATACTTGACTGATTAGACCTGTCTGTCTAATATCAAGAAGTGAACAGACCTGTCTACTCAGAGGCGTGAGGAATTGAGCATGACTGAGCACAGCGGCCCCGGGCGGGGTGCGGGCACGGTCCAGGCGGTGCCGGCCCTGCGTCAGGTCCATAATGGCGCTGGCGACGCGCAGGCATCCCGGGGCGGACGGCATGCCCGCCGCCGCGATGCGGCCCTGCCGGATGATCCCTTCGTGTCCCGGTGGCACCGGACACGGCTGAGCCATCGTCCGCTGCTGGACGGGCGGCCCGCGGTCATCCTGCTGGCGTCGCTGATCGTGGCGCTGCTGGCCGCCTCGGCCGCCCCGACCCCGCTGTATGCGATCTACCAAGCCCAGTGGCACTTCACGCCGATCACCACGACGATCGTGTTCGGTGTGTACGCGGTGGCGGTGCTGGTGTCGCTGCTGGTCCTGGGCAAGCTCTCGGACCATCTGGGGCGCCGGCCGGTGCTGATAACCGCGATCGCGGTGCACATCTCGTCGCTGGTGATCTTCGTGACCGCTTCGGGTGTGCCCATGCTGCTGGCGGCGCGCATCGTCCAGGGCTTGTCCACCGGCGCCGCGCTCGGCGCCATCGGCGCGGCCATGCTGGACATGGACCGCGAGCTGGGCACCTTCGCCAACTCGGTTTCTCCCGGCGTGGGTTCGGCCACCGGCGCCATCTTGTCCGCACTGGCGGTGCGGTTCCTGCCCGCGCCCACGCACCTGATCTACCTGGTTCTGGCGGGCGTGTTCGTACTGGAGATCGCCGGGATCGTGTTCATGCGCGAGACGGTGACGCCGCAGCGCGGCGCGCTGGCCAGCCTGCGGCCGGATATCAAGCTGCCGCGGACGCTGCGGGCACCCGTGCTTACCGCGGTTCCGGTGCTGTTCGCGGTGTGGTCACTGGCCGGCCTGTACGGCGCGCTCGGCCCGGCCCTGGTGCACACCCTGACCGGTTCGGGCAACGTGGTGCTGGACTCACTCGGCTTCTTCCTGCTGGCTGCGACCGCAGTGGTGTCGATCATCGTGCTGCGCCGGGCGGCTGCCCGCACCGTCATGGGAATCGGCGTCCTGGCCCTGATCGCCGGGGTCGCGGTCACCGTGGCCGGGGTCAGCGTGGGATCCCCCGCCGTGTTCTTCGTGGGCAGCGCGATCGCCGGCGTCGGGTTCGGCAGCGGTTTCCAGGGCGGTATCCGCACGGTGGTGCCGCTGGCCAAGCCGCACGAGCGGGCCGGTGTGGTCTCCCTGCTCTATGTGGTGTCCTACCTGGGCCTGGGCGTGCCCGCGGTGGCGGCAGGTTTCCTGGTGGTGCACGGCGGCGGCCTGATCGAGACCGCCCGGTACTACGGCGTCGCGGTGATCCTGCTGGCCGCGGCGGCCCTGGTCGGGCTGCTGAGCACCCGCCCGGCCCGGGCGACCGTCCCGGACACCCAGCCGGCCGCGGCTCCCGCCGCCACCTGCCCGGCGCAGGGAATACGATAGACAGGCCTGTCTAGGAAGGTGGCAGCGATCATGGCAACCAAGAGCGCGACGAGGCCGTCGGCGCGAGAGCGCCTGCTAGCCGCGGCCAACGAGCTGTTCTACGACGAGGGCGTGCATACGGTCGGCATCGACCGGGTCATCGAGCTCGCAGGGGTGGCCAAGGCGTCGCTGTACAACACGTTCGGCAGCAAGGACGCGCTGGTCCGTGCGTACCTCGAGACCCGGCACGCCAATATGGTCCAGCGCATCATGACCGTCGTGGACCGGTACGGCACACCGTATGAGCGGCTGCTGGCGGTGTTCGAGGCCCAGGCGGAGGTGTTCGCCGAGCCCGGCTACCGAGGCTGCGCGTTCGCCCGGGCCAGCGCGGAATGTCATCCCGGCGACCTGGTCGAGCAGGCCACCACCGCCTACCGCGCCTGGGTCCGCGGGCTGTTCACGGAGCTGGCCGGGCAGGCCGGTGTCCCAGAGCCGCAGGCCCTGGCCCGCCAGCTGCACCTGCTCTACGATGGCGCCGGGCAATCCGCCCGGCTGGACCACGACCCGACGGCGGCGCTGGCGGCCCGCGCCGCTGCGGCCGTCCTGCTGGACGCCACGCTGGCTGTGGTGTGAGGGCGTCTGCTGGCTTCGTGGACGGCTTGCCGCCCGGAGGCCTCAGGCGTCCCAGAGGGAGCCCAGAGCCGCGTCGACCTTGGTGGTGAGCGGGCCGATGGCCGGCAGCACCGGGGCAGGCGGCGCCACGGTGACCGTCTCGCAGGCCGCGACCGCGTCCGGTGGCAGGAACCGGGTGAGCTGGCCGAACCCGTGCCGGTCATCGCGGCCGCGGCGGTGCAGGTGCAGCCGCAGCGGCGCGTACAGGAACAGCTGATCACGGGAACGGGTGATGGCCACGTAGAACAGGCGCTGCTCCTCGGCCAGGCCGTCCGGGTCGCCGAGCGCCATGTCGCTGGGCAGCGCGCCGTCCACCAGGTGCGGCAGATGCACCACCGGCCACTCCAGGCCCTTGGCGGCGTGGATGGTGGAGATCGTCAGGTAATCCTCGTCCAGCCGCGGCGGCCCGGCCAGGTCCGAGGCGGACACCGGGGGATCCAGCGTCAGTTCGGCCAGCGCGTCGTCCAGTGACGGGTGAGCCGCGGCCGCATCGGCGAGCCGCTGCAGGTCGGCCAGCCGGGGCACGGCGTCCGCGTAGCGGGCCCGGATCAGCGGCTCCAGGGCGGCCAGGATCGCGGGTGCCTGGGCCGTGACGGGATCGCCGTGGCAAGCGGTCAGGCTCTTCAGCGTGGCGGCCAGGGGCGCCCGGGACCGGGCCGGAGCGGCGGCCACGACCTGGTCCCACTCCCTTGCCAGAGAGGGGGCCGCCAGAGAGGGGCCTGCCAGAGGGGGGCCCGCCAGAGCCAGGCCCCCCTGGTCCAGGGCGGCCTGCTCCAGCGCGGCCAGGATGCGGCGGGCGTGCACCGGTCCGACACCCTCGTGCAGCCGCAGCAGACGGAACCAGGCCAGGTCATCCACCGGGTTACCGACGATTCTCGCGGCCGCGAGAAAATCCTTGACGTGCGCGGTGTCGGTGAACCGCAGCCCGCCGAACTTGACGTACGGGACCTTCCGCGCGGTGAGCTCGATCTCCAGGATGTCGCTGTGACTGGCGGCGCGGACCAGGACGGCCTGGTCGCGCAAGGCGGTGCCCTCCTCGTGTGCCTCCAGCACCCGCAGGCAGATCTCCTGCGCCTGGGCGGCCTCGTCGTGGCAGCGGATCAGCCAAGGCCGCGCCCCATGGCCGCGATCTCCGGCCAGCGTCAGCTCCAGCCCCGGCACGGAGGGCCGGATCACGTTGGCCAGATCCAGCACCCCCTGCCGGGACCGGTAGTTGCGGTCCAGGCGGACGACATCAAGACCTGGGTAGTCCGCGGTGAGCTGGCGCAGGTGCGCCGGGTCCGCGCCCCGGAACCCGTAGATGGCCTGGGCGTCGTCGCCGACGCAGGTCAGGTGCTTGCCGTCGGGCTGCAGCAGTCGCACGATGCCAGCCTGCACGGCGTTCACGTCCTGGTATTCATCGACCAGGACCGCGTCGAACATGCCGCGCAGCACCGGGCCGGCCACCGGGTCGGCCAGAGCCGCCTGCCACAGCAGCAGGAGGTCGTCGAAGTCCAGCAGGTAACGGGACCGCTTGCGGGCGGTGTAAGCGCGGAACAGGTCGGCCAGCTGAGCGGTGAACGGGCGGCACCAGGGGAACCCGGCCGTGACCACCTCGCTGACCGGCCGCCCGGTGTTGACGCAGCGGGTGTAGATGTCGGCGCAGGCCGGCGCCCGCGGGGCCCGCTGCCCGGTCTCCCCCAGGCCATGGTCGGCGCGCAGCGCGTCGAGGATGTCGGTGACGTCGCCAGGATCGATGATGCTGAACTGGGGAGGCAGCGAGAACGACTCGGCGTGCTGCCGGATGATCTTGTGCGCGATGGCGTGGAAGGTGCCGCCGCAGATCCGCTCCCCGGCGCTGCTCGCGGCGGCGCCGGTGGCGGCGGCCCGGGCCAGCATGTCGCTGGCGGCGCGGCGGGTGAAGGTCAGCAGGAGAATCCGGCTGGCCGCGACGCCCTGGACGTCACGCAGCCAGGCCGCCCGGGCCACCAGGGTTCGCGTCTTACCGGTGCCCGCACCGGCCAGCATCAGCAGGGGGCCGTCCTCATGCGTCACCGCCCGGCGCTGCTGCTCGTTCAGGCCGTCCAGGATGTCGCCGTCATCGAACATGCTTCTGAACATAAGCCCGCCGGGCGCCGCAGCTCGTACGCCGCGCCGGCTGTAGCGCCGGCTGCGACGCTGGCTAGGGGCGGCCGGCTGCTGGAGGTGAGCCGCGATAGGTGTTAGACACTGTGAGGGTGAGCGAACCCATCCGCCCTGCACCCGGACCGGACGGTCCTGTCACGATCTTCGGCCCGGACTTCCCGTTCCCGTTCGACGAGTGGATCACGCATCCGGCCGGCCTGGGCTCGATCCCGGCCGAGCGTCACGGCGAAGAGGTCGCCGTCATCGGGGCCGGCATCTCCGGCCTGGTCGCCGCGCACGAGCTGATGCGGCTCGGGATCAAGCCGGTCGTCTACGAAGCCTCCCAGATGGGCGGCCGGCTCCGCTCGCAGGCGTTCGAGGGAGCCGACGGCATCGTCGCCGAGCTCGGCGGGATGCGGTTCCCGGTGTCGTCGACGGCTTTCTACCACTACGTGGCGAAGCTGGGCCTGCAGACCCGCCCGTTCCCGAACCCGCTGACCGAGGCGGCCGGAAGCACGGTCGTGGACCTCGAGGGCGTCACCCACTACGCGGGCTCCCTGGATGACCTGCCTTCGCTGTTCACCGAGGTCTCCGACGCGTGGTCCCAGGCGCTGGAGGAGGTGCGCTTCACCGAAATCCAGAACGCGATCCGGACCCGCGACGTGGCGACCCTGAAGGCGATCTGGAACGACCTGGTGCCGCGCTGGGACGACCGGACCTTCTATGACTTCGTGGCCAGCTCGAAGGCGTTCTCGGCGCTGTCATTCCACCACCGCGAGGTCTTCGGCCAGGTCGGGTTCGGCACCGGCGGCTGGGACTCGGACTACCCGAACTCCATGCTGGAGATCTTCCGGGTGGTGATGACCAATTGCGACACCGACCAGCGCCTGATCGTCGGGGGCGCGGAGCAGGTCCCGCGCGGCATCTGGAGCTGCCCGGCGACCGGTCTGGAGCACTGGCCTGACGGCACCTCGCTGGCTGCCCTGCACTCCGGCGCGCCCCGCGCTGGCGTGGCGCGGCTCGCCCGCGACAGCGACGGCCTGATTGCGGTCACCGATGCCTGGGGGGACACCCGCCGGTATGCCGCGGTGCTGGTGACCTGCCAGAGCTGGCTGCTCACCACGCAGATCGAATGCGACGAGAGCCTGTTCTCCCAGCAGCTGTGGACCGCTCTGGACCGTACCCGCTACATGCAGTCCTCCAAGACGTTCGTGATGGTCGACCGGCCGTTCTGGAAGGACAAGGATCCGCGCACCGGCCGCGACGTGATGAGCATGACGCTGACCGACCGGCTGACCCGCGGCACCTACCTCTTCGACAACGGCCCGGGCCAGCCAGGGGTGATCTGCCTGACGTACTCGTGGATGAGCGACGCGCTGAAGATGCTGCCCGAGCCGGTCGACCGCCGGGTCCGGCTCGCGCTCGGGGCGCTGAAGAAGATCTACCCCGACCTCGACATCGCCAGCCACATCATCGGCGACCCGATCACCGTGTCATGGGAGGCCGACCGGCACTTCCTCGGTGCGTTCAAGGGGGCCCTGCCCGGCCACTACCGCTACAACCAGCGCATGTACGCCCACTTCATGCAGGACGGCCTGCCGCCGGAGCAGTGTGGCATCTTCCTCGCCGGCGACGACGTCGCCTGGACACCTGCCTGGGTCGAGGGTGCGGTCCAGACCTCGCTGAACGCGGTCTGGGGCATCATGAACCATCTGGGTGGCCGGACTCACCCGGACAACCCGGGGCCCGGCGATGTATTCGCGAGCATCGCGCCGATCGAATTGCCCGATTGAGCAGGCTGACTGAACGGGCGAACTGAACGGGCTGCGGTCAGCGCGGTCAGCACGGCTGCTAGTCGCGGCTCGCGGGGTTGAGGCCCGCCAGCCCAAGCCGGGCCAGCCGACCCGGGTCGGTGATGCCGTCCATCGCGGCGATCCGGCCGCCGGTGACGGTGACCGCGATGAGCGAGACCGGCCGTCCCCGGACCGTTATCAGCATCCCGGCAACCCCATTAACCAGTACCGGGGTGAAGTCGGCGAGCGGGCTGGCCGTCGCGATCGTCGCGTGGGCGATCTGTGCCGCGCCCCGCATGAAGACCGAGGCGGCAGGCCGGGCCGGGCCGGCGTCCGCCCGGATGACGGCATCGGGGTCCAGCAGTTCTACGAGCCGGTCAAAGTCGCCCGCCCGGGCCGCCGCGAAGAACGCGTCCACGATCGCGCGCTGCTGCGGCAAGCTCACGTCGGGGATGCTCGGCCCCGCCTGCCTGACCTGGCGGCGGGCCCGGCTGGCCAGCTGCCTGGCGGACTGTTCCGACCGGCCGGCAAACTCCCCGATCATGCTGAACGGCACGGCGAACACATCGTGCAGCACAAAGGCCACGCGCTCGGCAGGCGTCAGGGCGTCCAGCACGACCATCAGCGCCAGCCCGACCGATTCGGAGAGCAGCGCCTCCTGCTCCGGGTCGGGCGCAGTGTCGCTGGCGCGGACGGCGATCGGGTCTGGCACGTGCATGCCGGCAGGCTGCTCCGGCCGGGCAGCCCGGGCGCGCAGGATGTTCAGGCACGAGCGGGTGAGGATCGTGGTCAGCCAGCCGCCCACGTTCTCCACGCCCCCGGTTCCTGCGGCGGCGAACCTCACCCACGTCTCCTGCACCGCGTCTTCAGCTTCGGCCAGCGATCCGAGCATCCGGTAAGCGATCGACCGCAGGTGCCGCCGGTGCTGCTCGAACACGCGCGCCAGCTCATCGTCCTGGCCCAAGCCGACTGCTGCGTCGTCGCTCACTCGTCACATCCTCTTTGTGCCGCGTGTCATCTGCGGTGACACATAAACCTTGACACGGCGGATCCCTCCGGCGTGACGAACCTGGGAGCGCGTTCATGCGAATACTGATTATTGGTGCCAGCGGCGCGGTCGGGACCCACCTGACCCGGCAGCTCATTGAGCAGGGACAGGAAGTGACCGGGACGTGCCGGTCGGCGGCAAAGCAGGGCAGGATCAGCTCCGCGGGCGCGACCCCGCTCGTCCTGGACGTCCTGGACGCCGCCGCGACCAGGTCGGCGGTGGCGCAGGTGCGCCCCGACGCGATCATCTACCAGGCGACGGCGCTGGCAGGCTCCCGCTTCGGGCGCAGCCTGGACAAGACGTTCGCACCGACCAACCGGCTGCGGACGGACGGTACCGACAACGTGATCGCCGCCGCCCGCTCGGCCGGAGTCCGCAAGCTCCTCGCGCAGAGCTTCGCACCGTACCGGTACGCCTCGTCAGCGCTGGTGGCATCCGAGGATGACCCGCTGCTGGCGCAACCGCCGGCCAGCGCCGCGCAGACGTTCGCGGCCATGACCCACCTAGATGAGGCGGTGACAGCCGCCGGAGGCATCGCGCTGCGCTACGGCGGGTTCTATGGCGAGCCGGACCAGATGACCGCCGCCGTGGCCAAGCGTCAGTACCCACTGGTAGGCGACGGCCGGGGCATGATGTCGTTCATTCACCTGCATGACGCGGCCGCGGCAGCCGTGCTCGCCCTGCAGGCTGACGGCCCGGCCATCTACAACGTCACCGACGATGAGCCCGCCCCGATGCGTGAGTGGCTCCCGGCGCTCGCCACGGCCCTCGGCGCCCGGCCGCCCCGCCGGGTGCCGGAGTGGGTCGGGCGGCTCATCATGGGTGCCGGGCTGGACATGATGATGCGGGCTCGCGGCGCGGCCAACGACAAAGCGAAAAAGGAGCTCGGCTGGACCCCGCGCTATCCGAGCTGGCGCGAGGGGTTCGCCACGATTGGGGTGTGACGGCCGGGATACCGTCGGGGCATGGAGCTTGAGGACCTGCGGCTGGTGGTTTACCAGAGTTTCGCTCAGTCCGGCCGGGCGCCGGAATCTGACGAGCTGGCTGGCCAGGCTGGCGTGCCCCGCCCGGAGATCGACCGGGGCCTGGCCGAGCTGGCCCGCGCCCGGCACCTGGCCCTGGACGCCGACGGCCGGATCGTCATGGCCCATCCGTTCTCGGCCGTGCCGCTGGGTTTCTCAGTCATGGGCCGGCAGACGCTGTGGTGGGGCGGCTGCGCCTGGGACTCCTTCGCGCTGCCGCATCTGCTCCCAGACGAGGGTGAGGTGCTGGTGGCGACCAGATGCCCGGCGTGCGGACGGCCGCACGCCTGGAGCGTCGGCACCGACCATCCGCCGGACGGGGACCAGGTCGCCCACTTCCTCGTGCCCGCCGCCCGGATGTGGGAAGACGTGGTCCACACCTGCGGTAACCAGCGCCTGTTCTGCTCTGGCGGCTGCGTTGATGACTGGCTCGAGCGGACGCGCTTGCCCCGGGGCTATGAGATGGACCTGGCCACATTGTGGCGGCTGGCCGCGCACTGGTACGAGGGCCGGCTGGAACGCGGCTACACCAGACAGGAGCCATCCCGGGCCGCGGAGTACCTGCGCGGTGTCGGCCTTTCCGGGCCGTTCTGGGGACTTTAAGGAAAACAGAGATAGCCCGGCCACGCAACGGGTACACCATCAGGGCCATACCAGCGCCGGGAGGGCCGATGCGTATCAGTGATGTACTCAAGGGCAAGGGCACACAGGTGGTCACCGTCACGCCGGACTCCAAGGTGCGGCAACTGCTGGAGGTGCTCACCGAGCACCGGATCGGCGCCGTTGTGGTCTCCCGCAATGGCACCTCGGTGGACGGGATCGTCAGTGAGCGGGACATCGTCCGTGCCTTCGCCCAGCGCGGCGCCGCCGCGATGTCTGAGGTGGTCACGGCCATCTACACGGCGGACGTGCTTACGGTCACCCCGGAAACCTCGCTGGACGAGGTTATGCGGCTGATGACGGAGCGCCGGATCCGGCACATGCCGGTGGTGGTGGACGGAAGCCTGCGCGGGATCATCAGCATCGGCGACGTGGTCAAGAACCGCATCGGCGAGCTCGAAACCGAGCGGGCCGCGCTCACCGACTACATCACCAGCGCCCGCTGAGGACTTCTACACGTCCAGGATGAAGCGGGCGGCCGGGCTCAAGCGGCCCAGGGTCTCCGGACGGATGTACTTCTTCTGGTCCAGCTGCTGGCCCCGGGACCGGCGGGTGAAGTAGGAGTGCAGTGCCCGGCGCGGGGCACCCGTGCGGTTCAGGGTGCCGCCGTGCCACAAGTGGCTGTTGAAGACCACCACGGTGCCGGCCGGGGCCACGAGCACGACCTCGTCGGGGTGCGGCGCCTCCCCGTCGGTGAGGGCTTCCCGGACGGTCACGCCGGAGCGGTGCGAGCCGGGCACCACCCGGGTGGCGCCGTTGTCGGTGGTGAAGTCATCCAGCAGCCAGATCGAGTTGCACACCTGGTAGCCCTCGGCAGGCACCGGACCGCCGAAATCCGCGTGCAGTCCCTGACGGCCCTGACCGGGCAACGCGGCCCGGCTGTTCAGTGAAGATAGCTTGAAGTCGCCGAGCACGTGGGCGACGCAGGCCAGCACCCGCGGGTCGGTGAAGCAGGGCTCGAATACTGGCCCCTTGTTGACCAGGTCGGCGAGACGGTCGGCCCCGGCTTCCTGGTGCACCTCGAGCCCGGCCCGCTCCCCCTCGGCGACCAGCAGCATGGCCAGCTGGTCCCTGATCGCCCCGACCTGCGCCGCGGACAGTACCCCGGGCAAGGGCACATATCCGTCCCGGTCGAGCCGTTCCCTGGTCGCGGCGTCGATGGTCGTCCCGGCGACCCCCAGCTCGGCTAGCGCGGCCGCCATGTCCATGGCCCCTCCAGAAACCCTCTGTGGTCCGTGCCCTCAGCTTAGAAGGCGGGGACGGGCCCGCTCCCGCGTAGACTTGTCGAAGCTTAGATATTAGGTTTCTAGAGATTTCGGACCAGCGGCCCCCGGAGAGACAACGTGAGCGAGCGCAACGATCCCGTCCAGTGGTCGCGCGAGCAGTGGGTAGCCCACCATCAGCCCGCATCTGGCCAGTTCACCGCCATGGTCGCGATCTTGCGCACGCACCAGGCCATGACCTCCGCGATCGACGCCACGCTACGCACCTGCGACCTGACCCGGACGGGTTATCTCCTCATGACCACGTTGCAGCTGTCCCGGGACGCCACCCGGCCGCTGGGACAGCTCAGCCGGCACCTGATGGTCCATCCGACCACGGTGACCCTGGCCCTGGACCAGCTGGAAAAGCGCGGCCTGGTCAGGCGGAACCCGCATCCGACCGACCGTCGCACGATCCTGGCCGTGCTCACCCCGGCTGGGCGGGAGGCCCTGGACAAGGCGACCAAGGTACTGGCCGACGCCGGCTTCGGCCTGGCCGGAGTGGACGATGACCTGTCCGGCCGTGTGGTGGACGTGCTCGGTGAGGTGCGTGAGCACATCGGCGACATCCGGGATTAGCGCCTCCCCTTCCGTTAGCCGAGAGATCGGGGCGTGTTCGCCTCGTCAGACCCGGGTTGGGCCAGGTGATTACGCAAGTCAGGTCCGGCTTCGTGGCCGGTCGATCTGCTAAGGCAATGGTGCGCGGTCGTGCTGCGGTTCAGATGCGACCTGCACCGAGGCGAACTCTCAGCGGGGCCGTTTCTCGAGCACCTCAAGGTCGCGGATCGCGTACCGATGGTGCTGCCATTCCTCGGCGAGGATCACCTGCAGGCACTGCAGCACGGTGTGGTCTGTCCGCGGGTGGCCTGGACTGCCGGGAGGGACGCAGTTCCGCTCCAGTTCCTCCGCCGTCGCGCCGGCGATCACATCGCCAACCTCGTCCATGCGCTCCCGGCGCAGATCGAGCACGTGGCCGAGCGGCGGGTCAGCGTCCGGATCGAGGCCCCAGCGGCGAGGACTGGTGAGCCACGATCCGCCCAGGCCCCACGGGTGGTACGGGTGGGCCATCCCCTTGACCATCCGCCGCAGCCAGCAGTCGGTGGCAAGGACCAGGTGACGCTGCGTCTGGACGAACTCCATTCGCCGTCGACCTGCTCATGCAGGACCGGTCCGGGCAGCTTCCTGGCCCGGGCGACCGTCCCGCTCCAGAGATCTTCGATCATCGCCCAGGCGTCAGCCAAGCCCTCTGGGTCCGCCGCCCTCAGCTTGTCGCGCTCGGCTCTGAGCCTGATGCGCTCGGCATTGCGGCTTTCCACCTCTGCAGCTTATGAGGGGGCGTCACCTCTTTGAAGAGCCGGATTAGTGCGCGACTTCGCTCTTCCCCAACCGTGAAACCGCTGATCAGCGAGCCACGACTCACTCACAGCCAGATCATGGCCCAGCTCGGGCCAGTGAGGCATTTGCGCACATCGGCGACATCCGGGATTAGTGCCCCCACTGGCTAGCCGAGAGATCGGCGCACAGTGGTCTCGTCATACTCCAGAAACCTCACTAGTAACATCTCAGGGCACCCGGCAACCGCATGGATGCCGCTGCCAGAGGGTTCTGACGTACTGAAATGCGGAATTCAGTCCGCGCCGGGGGCGGGTGGCGGTCAGGTCAGGAGCACGGTCAGGTCAGGAACTGCGCGGGGCACCGGCGGGGAGCAGGTCCTGGGTGTTCTGACGGCTGCGCTCCTCGGTCATGCCGAAGCTCGCGGGGTACACGATGACGTGGTCCACGTTCCGGGCGAACTCATCGAGCTTGGCCGCGACCTGGGCGGGCGTGCCCGCGGCCGACATCGCGTCGATCATCTCATCGGGCACGGCCGCGGCCATGGCGTCGAAGTCGCGTTCGGCGAACGCGGCCCTGATCTTCTCCCCCGCGGCGCCGAACCCGCTCACCTCGACCACCGTCCCGTAGGTGCGCGGCGCCGCATAGAAGGCGATCTGCGCGGCGGCCTCGCGGCGGGCCTGCTCTTCGTCGTCGGATACCACGCAGATGACCATCCCCGCGATTTGAACGTGTTCAGCTTCGCGGCCGGCCTTGGCCGCGCCCTGGGCGATGGCCGGGCGGACCACGTCGTCGTAGTAGCGGGCGCTGAACAGCGGATGGCCGATGAGCCCATCGCCGACCCGGCCGGCCACCTCTACCATCCGGGTGTTCACCCCGGCTGTGTACAGCGGGATCTCGGTCCGCACCGGCTCGGTCATCTCCGCGCTCGGCGTGAGGTCCAGGTGGTAGAACCGGCCGTCATGCTTGACCGGGCTCTCGTGCAGCCGCCACAGCCGGCGCAGGAGCGGCAGCAGCTCCTCCATCCGGGTCGCGGGGCCGGATGGGTCGACGCCGTGCCAGCCGGACATCATCTTGGTCGTCCCGGTGCCCAGGCCGTACACCAGCCGGCCCCCGGACAGCTCGTCCAGGCTGCGGGCCTCCGTGGCCAGCACGAGCGGGGTCCGGCCGACGGCGTACGCGATCGAGCTGCCGATCCGGGCGGTGGAGGTGACCTGGGCCATCGCGGCCAGGCTGACCACAGCCGACCGGGTGTAGAACTCCGGGCTCCAGGCCGCGTGGTAGCCCAGCCGCTCGGCCTGCGCAGCGGTGTCCGCGGCGTCGGCCACGCCACCGCGCAAGATCGCGAACCCGCGGGTGCCGGCCAGGCTCTCGCTGCTTTCGCCGCTCACGGTCCCGGCGCTCACGCGAAGACCGCCGGCCGCTTGGCCACGAACGCGGCCAGGCCCTCGCGCCCGTCCGGGGAGTCGAACAGGCCGGTGACCCGCTCTGCCTCCCGGGCCAGGCCGTCGGGCAGCGGCAGATCCCCGGCGTCGTCCACCGCCCGGAGCACCGCGGCCAGGGCCGGGCGGGACATGGCGCCGAACTGCCCGGCCAGTTCCAGCGCGGCCGGCAGGGCGGCACCCGGCTCGGTGAGCCGGTCCAGCAGGCCGATGGCCAGCGCCTCCTCCGCCGGGACCTCGCGGGCGGTGAGCATGATGTCCAGGGCCCGGCCGCGGCCGACCAGCCGCGGCAGCCGCTGGGTGCCGCCCGCCCCCGGGATCAGGCCGAGCTTGGCCTCGGGCAGGCCGAGCCGGGCCGTCGTCGACCCGACGCGCAGGGTGCAGGCCAGCGCGAGTTCCAGGCCGCCGCCGAGGGCCCGGCCCTCGATGGCGGCGATCGACGGCCGGTCCTGGGCCGCGAGGCCGTCTATCAGAACCCGCATCTCGTCGCCGTAGGCGGCGAAGCCGGCCCGGTCGATCCCGGCCATCAGCTTGATGTCGGCGCCGGCGGCGAAGAAGCCCGCCAGCCCGGAGCTGATGACCAGCGCGCGGGCCGGTGAGGCACCGAATTCGGCGAGCGCGGTGGTCAGGCCGTCCAGCAGCGGGCGGCCGAGCTGGTTGGCTGGCGGGTTGGCCAGCTGGATACGGAACACGGGGCCTTCGGTCGTCCAGGAGACGGCGGGGGCGGGATCGGTCATGAACTGGTCGCCTTTCTGGCGGGATCGTCCTGCGAGAGCCAGGCGTCGCGGAGCTGTCGCTTGGCTACCTTGCCGGCGTCGGTCACGGGAAGCGGCTCGTGCTGCAGCCACCACCGGGCCGGGACCTCAAAGCGGGCCAGCCGGGCGGCGGCGAACGCGGCGAGCTCGGCGGTGTCCGCGGCCGCGCGCAGCTGCACGATCGCGCCGACGATCTCGCCCAGGTCGGCGTCGGGCAGCCCTACCACGGCCACCGCCGCCACCGCGGGGTGCTCGTGCAGCGCTTGCTCGACGTGGGCGGCGGCGATGTTCTCCCCGCCACGGATGATGACGTCCTTGGCCCGGCCGGTGACATAGAGCAGGCCGTCGTCGATCCGGCCCAGGTCACCGGTGTGCAGCCAGCCGTCGTCGATGACATCGGGGGCGTCCTCGCCCCAGTAGCCGAGCATCTGGGCGGGGGTGCGCAGCACGATCTCCCCGGCACCGGAAGCGTCAGGCTTCTCGATCCGCAGCTCCACCACAGGCAACGGCCGCCCGGCCGTCTCGGGATGCTCGGCCATCAGGGCGCCAGAGGCGGACGCGACCGTGCCGCCGGCCTCGGTCATCCCGTAGATGGTGGACACCCCGCGCCGGACCGACGGGAACGCCTCCCGCAGCCGGGCGGACACCTCGGGCGTGACCGGCGAGCCGCCGAGCGAGATGGACCGGACCGTGGCCAGGTCACGGCCCGGGCGGGTCGGGTCCTCCAGCACCCGGATGGCCATGGTCGGGACGGCACCCCAGATGGTCACCCGCTCCCGCTCGATCAGGTCCAGGATCTGGCCCGAGTCGAACCGGCCTTGCAGGAACACCATGGTGTTGCCGCCGAGCATGGCCAGCAGCAGGGCCTGCATGCCGCCGATGTGGAACAGCGGGCCGCTCTGCAAGATCACCTCGGGCGCCCGTTCCACGGTGAGCTGATGCGGCAGCCGCCGCGACACCACCATCAGGTTGTGCAAGTTGGCGATCACCGAACGGTGCGCCAGCACCGCCGCCTTGGGCAGGCCGGTCGTGCCCGCGGTGAAGATGATCAGCGCCGGATCGTCCTCGCCGCCCAGCGGTGACGCGAGTGCTGGCATGGGGCCGCCGGCGTCCTGGACGGCCCGGACGTCGTCCATCGCCACCACCGCCGGGCCCAGCCCGGATGGCAGCCGCCGGGCCATGTCGGAGTCGGCCACGATCACGGCCGGGCGCAGCAGGCCGACGGCGTGCGCGATCTCGGTCTCGTTCCACCAGCGGTTGCCCGGCGCCACCACCGCGCCGAGGCGAAGGCCTGCCCACAGCGAGATGACCCAGTCCGGCGAGTTGCGGGCCAGCAGCAGCATCCGGTCGCCGGGGCGCAGCCCGCGGCCGGCCAGGTACGCCGCCACCTGCGCGGCGGCCGCCGCCATACCGGTGAACGTGACCCGCCGCGTGCCCTGGACCAGATGGTCACGGCCGCCCCAGCGCTGCGCGTCCTCGAGCAGCTCGGTGACCCGGCGTGGCCGCTGCCGGTAGACCAGGAACCCGTCTGGCCCGCTGTCGCGCTCGACCTCGGTACCCCACACGCCCACGTCAGCCTCGTCCATCACGCGCACATTAGTCTAGATGACAACCATCGGATGTCAGAGTATCTTGCCAGGGGCCGGGCGGCCAGGAGGTGGCGATGAGCGAACCAAGCACCATCGGTGTGGAGCGTCCCGAACCGGGCGTCGCGATCGTGCGCCTGCGCCGGCCGGAGCAGCTCAATGCGCTGACCACGGTGATGTTCGCCGAGATCAAGAGCGCCTGCGAGCAGCTGCACGCGGATTCCTCGGTCCGTGCGGTCGTACTCACCGGGACCGGTCGCGGGTTCTGCGCCGGCTATGACCTGGACGAGGCCCCCGAACTGGCCGAACTGTCGCCCGAGGACATGCTGGCCCGGCAGGACCTGGCCGCCTCCTGCATCCTGGCCTTGCGGGCCATGCGGCCGCCGGTGATCGCCGCGGTCAACGGCGCCGCGGCGGGCGGCGGGCTGAGCCTGGCACTGGCCGCCGACATCCGGCTGGCCGC
This sequence comes from uncultured Actinomycetota bacterium, assembly GCA_963781225.1. GTDB lineage: Bacteria > Actinomycetota > Actinomycetes > Streptosporangiales > Streptosporangiaceae > Palsa-504. The sequence continues at coordinate 33,309 of CAWAFD010000016.1, read as the reverse complement.
CCCGGCCGCGAGCTTCAGTGCCGCGTTCGTCAGGATCGGGCTGTCGGCAGGTGACATGGGCTGCTCTTGGCACCTGCCGCGGATCGTCGGGGTGGGCCTGGCCGCGGAGCTGATGCTGACCGGGCGGCGCATCGACGCGGCCGAGGCAGCCAGCTCCGGGCTGGTCAACCGGGTGGTGCCCGCGCAGGATCTGCTGCCCGAGGCGGTCGGCCTGGCCCGGGCCATCGCGGCCAACTCGCCGTTCGGCACGACCCTGACCAAGCGGGCCCTGTACGCCGGCCTGGACACCTCGCTGGCGGTGGCGCTGGAGGTGGAGAGCCGCGGGCAGGCGTTCGCCACCCGCGACCCCGGCTTCCCGGCCGCACTCGCGGCGGTGCGGGAACAGCTCGGCCGCGGCTAGCCCATGCCCGGCTGGCCCATGCCCGGCTGGCCCCTGTTCGGCTGGCCCCTGTTCGGCTGGCCCCTGTTCGGCTGGCCCCTGTTCGGCTGGCACGGTCAGCCGAGCAGGCCAGCAGGGACGGAGACGGTCCGCGAGCGCAGGTACTCCCCCAGCCCCTTGGCCTGGGCGTCCGGCCGGGGGGTGGCGCTCACCCCGGGGGCCAGGATGCCGTGGATAACGAAGTTGACGGCGAGCAGGTTCGGCAGCTCGTACCGGTCGACCGACAGGTCGGCCGCCTCGGTGAGCAGTTCCCGCAGCCGTTCGGTGGTCAGGTACCGGCGCAGCCAGGCGTAAGCCCGCGGGCTGACGGCCCACAGCCCCACGTTGGCGTCGCCACCCTTGTCGCCAGAGCGGGCGCCGCACAGCCGACCGAGCGGGACTTCGGCCAGCTCGGTTCCGGAAAATTCCTGGTCATCGGGCTGGGCCGGGCTGGCCGGCCCGGCCTGGTCACCGGCCCGGGCCACGTCCAGGTCACCGGTATGCCGAACGGGCTGGGTACCGCCATCGGGCAGGTGAACTTCCTGCGTCACCAGGCGGGAGGGAACCAGGGCGGGCCAGTACACGCCGAACGCGCTCGCCCCGGTGGGCGGGCCGGTGGTGTGGAACCCGGCGTACCCGCCGAGGGCGAGTTCCCAGATCGCGTTGGACACGGTCCGGCCGACCTTGCGCTCATCGGTGTCCTTGACCGTGACCCGCAGGTGGGCGGTGGCCTCCTCGTTGCTGGCCGCGTTGGGGTGGTCGAAGCGCAGCAGCCGCACGTCGAACTCGCCGAACTGGTCGGTGCCGCCGAGCAGTTCGGTCAGCAAGCTGATGGCGTAAGCGGCCTTGGCCTCGATGTCCAGGCCGGTCAGGACCATGGTCGTGGTGTTGCGGTAGCCGCCGAGCATGTTGAGGGCGACCTTGAGGGTGTCCGGCGGCGGGCTGCCCCGGGTGCCGGTCAGCGCGACCCGGTCCGGCCCGGCCTGCTCCACAGTGATGGTGTCGAAGTGCGCGACCACGTCCGGGTTGAGGTAGGCGGGATCACCGATCTCGTACAGCAGCTGGGCCGTGACCGTGCCCGGTGAGACCAGCCCGCCGGTGCCCTCGTGCTTGGTGATGACGCTGCTGCCGTCGGCGGCGACCTCGGCGATCGGGAAGCCCGGATAGCGGCGGTTCGTGATCTCATCCAGGAAGCTGTAGTTCCCGCCGGTGGCCTGCGGGCCGCACTCGATGACATGCCCGGCGGCGACCGCGCCGGCCAGCGCGTCCCAGTCGTCGCGGGCCCAGCCGTGCCACCAGGCGGCGGGGCCGGTGACCAGGCTGGCGTCGGTGACCCGCGGGCAGACGACCACGTCCGCGCCGGCCGCCAATGCCGCCGTGATCCCCCAGCCGCCCAGGTAGGCGTTGGCCGTGACCACGGGCAGGTCGGCCTTGGCCAGCGGCACCCCGGTGTCCAGGTTAGTGAGCTCGTGCCCGGCGGCCTGCAGGTCGCCGATGGCCGGGACCAGGTCATCGCCGGTGATGTAGGCGACCTTCGCAGGCAGGCCGAGCCGGGCGGCCAGCTCGGAGATCTTCGCCGCGAGCCCTTCCGGGTTCAGTCCCCCGGCGTTGGACACGATCTTGATCCCGCGCTCCAGGCAGGTGCCGAGCACCTCCTCCACCTGCCGCAGGAAGGTGGCGGCGTAGCCCAGGGACGGATCCTTCTGCTTCGCTTTCCACAAGATGAGCATGGTCAGCTCGGCCAGGTAGTCGCCGGTCAGCACGTCGACCGGGCTGGACCCTTGATCCAGCATTTCCCGGGCCGCGGCCAGGCGGTCACCGTAGAACCCGGAGCAGTTGGCGATGCGTACCGGACGCCGCGGTGTCATGGCGATCCTTCCCGGCCGCGGACCGGACGGCCGGTGCCCGCCGCCCCGGCGAAGGCCTGCGCGATCGACATCCATTCGGTGGCGGCGGGGCCTACGATGACCAGGTCCACGTCGTCGCGGTGCCGGCGCTGGGTGACCAGCAGGCAGAAGTCCAGCGCCGGCCCGCTCACCCGGTCCTTGGCGTCCGCCGGCCCCCAGGTCCACAGCGCCCCATCGGGAGCCACACCGGGTGGCGGGACCAGCTCGACCCGGACCGGGTCGGCCGGTAGCGGCCGGTCATTGACCGCGTAGCTGTAGGCCCGGGCGCCCACGCCGATGTGCGCCACGTGGCGCAGCCGGGCGGTCGGATCGCGGGTCACGCCGAGCGCGTCGGCGATGTCCTGGGTGTGCGCCCAGGTCTCCATCAGCCGGGCGGTCAGCGACGACGCGGCACTCATGGCCGGGCCGAACCAGGGCAGCCGGGCGGCCGGGTCCAGCGCGGCGAACGTCTCCAGCAGGCCGGCCCGGGCCTCGTCGAACCAGGCCAGCAGCTGGGCGCCGGTCAGGTCGCGGAACCGGGCGGCGATCAGGTCCGGGTCGACGCCGCCGGCCGCCTGCGCCGCGGCCAGCTCGGCCGCGAAAGTCTCGGGGTCAACCGCGGAGCGCACCGTGACCTCGTCGAAGTAGGCCAGGTGGGTGACCTGGTCGGCGATGTCCCAGCCCGCCGCGGGGGTGGGGGTGTGCCAGCCCGCCTCGTCAAGACCCGAGATCAGCTTTCTCGTAACGGCCGATTCGGCAGCCACATCACCGGCCAGCGCGACCATATCGACGGGCATATCCGTTAACCTCCATCCTCCTGGTCCGGCGCCTCGAGCACGGCCAGGATCTGGCCGGTGCTGACCTGCTCTCCCGCCTTGGCCCGCAGTTCGGCCACGACGCCGTCGGCCGGCGCGCTGACTGTCTGCTCCATCTTCATCGCCTCCAGCACCAGCAGGGGCTGGCCCGCGGCTACGACGGCGCCGACCTCGGCCAGTACCCGCAGCACCAGACCCGGCATGGGAGCCAGCAGCGACCCGGCGGGCGCGGCCCGCTCCGGGTCGCCGAAGCGCGGCACGTCTTTCAGGGCGCTCGAGCCGTCGCTGGCGTCGACGTAGGTGACGCCGTCCGCCTGCTGGATGCGGTACACCCGGCGCGTTCGGTCGATCTCGAGGTCGAGCCGGTCCGGGCTGGCCGCGTACATCACCAGGCTTTCCCCGGCCGGGACGCCGTTGACCGAGGCCTGGACGCTGCTGCCGGTCACGCGGTACGCGACGTCATACTGCTCGCCGGCCGCGGTGTAGGTGACGCGCTGCGGCGCGGAGAAGACGTTGCGCCAGCCTGAGGGCAGCGTGCCCAGCACCGGCGCCTGGGCCCGGCTGGCCACCTGCCGGGCCAGGGCCGCGGCCAGCGCGTGCACTCCGGTGGCTGGGGCGCCCGAGGCGGTCAGGGCGCCGGGCTCGTGGCGGCTCAGGTAGCCGGTATCGGTGCCCCCGAACAGGAATTCCGGCTCGCGCAGGATGGCGGTGAGCAGGTCGCGGTTGGTGATGACCCCGTGAATCTGGGCCCCGGCCAGCACGGTGCTCAGCCGCCGGGCGGCGTCGGCCCTGGTCCGGCCGTGCGCGATCACCTTGGCCAGCATGGCGTCATAGTGCGGGCTGACGACCGAGGAATCGGTGAAGCCGGTGTCGGTCCGGATGCCAGGCGCGGCCGGGATGGCGAAGCGGTGCAGGGTGCCGGTCACCGGCAGGAACCCGGCGGGGACGTCCTCGGCGTACAGCCGGACCTCGATGGCGTGGCCGTTGATCCGCGCCGACCGGGCCTGGAGTGGCAGCGGCTCCCCCTCGGCCACCCGCAGCTGCAGCTCAACCAGGTCCAGGCCGGTGACAGCCTCGGTCACGGGATGCTCGACCTGGAGCCGGGTGTTCATCTCCAGGAAGTAGAACGAGCCGTCCTGGCCGAGCACGAACTCGACCGTTCCGGCCCCGGTGTAGTCGACCGCCTGGCCGGCGGTCACGGCCGCGGTGGTCAGCGCCGCCCGCAGGTCATCATCGACGGCCGGCGATGGGCACTCCTCCACGATCTTCTGGTAGCGGCGCTGGATCGAGCATTCGCGCTCGAACAGGGCGATGACCTCACCGTGGGTGTCGCCGAGGATCTGCACCTCGACGTGCCGCGGGTCGGTGACGAACCGCTCCAGGAACACAGTGCCGTCGCCGAACGCCGACGCCGCCTCGTTCCGTGCCGTGGCGACCGCCTCGGCCAGCTCATCTGGCCCGGCCACCAGCCGCATGCCGCGGCCGCCGCCGCCGAACGCCGCCTTGACCAGCAGCGGATACCCGACGTCGGCGCCCAGTTGCGCCAGGCTGGGCTGGCCGGGTTCGGCAGCCTCAGCCGCACCGTCGGCGCCGATGGTGGCGCCGGGCAGAACCGGCACCCCGGCCCGCGCCATCATGGCCTTGGCCGTGACCTTGTCGCCCATGGCGGCGATGACCTCTGGCGCCGGGCCGACGAAGATCAGCCCGGCATCGCCGCAGGCCCGGGCGAAGGCGGCGTTCTCCGACAGGAAGCCGTAGCCGGGGTGGACGGCGTCGGCGCCGGTCGCGGTGGCCGCCGCGATGATGGCCTCGCCGCGCAGGTATGTGTCGGCGGGCGCCGACCCCGGCAGCCGCACCGCTTCCCCGGCCATGGTCGTGTACGGGGCACTCGCGTCCGGGTCGGAAAACACGGCCACGGTGGCGATGCCGAGTGCGTGCGCGGTGCGGATGACGCGGGCCGCGATCTCGCCGCGGTTGGCGATGAGCAGCTTGGCGATGGCTGGCATGGGCATCACATCCGGAAGACGCCGAAGCCGCGGCGGCCGGCCACGGGCCCGGAGTGCACGGCGGACAGGGACAGGCCCAGGACGGTACGGGTGTCGCGCGGGTCGATGATGCCGTCGTCGTAGAGCCGGGCGGTGACGAAGAAGGAGTGCGATTCGGCTTCGATCTGGGCCTCGATCTGGGCCGTGCGGACCTTGTCGGCCTCCTCATCGAACGGCCGGCCGGAGGACGCGGCCGATGCCCGGCCGACGATGGACATCACCCCGGCCAGCTGCGCGGCGCCCATCACGGCCAGCTTGGCGCCGGGCCAGGCGAACATCAGCCGCGGGTCGTAAGCCCGGCCGGACATGCCGTAGTTCCCGGCACCGAACGAGGAAGCCATATTGACGGTCAGGTGCGGCACGGCCGAGTTGGTCACCGCGTTGATCATCTTGGCGCCGTCCTTGATGATGCCGCCCTGCTCATAGCTGGCGCCGACCATGTACCCCGTGGTGTTCTGCAGGAACACCAGCGGGGTGTCGGTGGAGTTGGCCAGCAGGATGAACTCGCTGGCCTTCTTGGCCTCCTCACTGAACAGCACGCCGCGATGATTGGCCAGCACCCCGACCGGATACCCGTGGATCTGCGCCCAGCCGGTCACCAGCGAGGTGCCGTACAGCGGCTTGTACTCGTCGAAATCGGAGGAGTCCACCACCCGGGCCAGGATCTCCCGCGGGTCGAACGGCACCTTGACGTCGGCGGACACGATGCCGAGGATCTCATCCGGGTCGTATTTCGGGTCACTGGCCGGGCCGGGTGGCGGGCCCTGCTTGCGCCAGTTGATCCGCGCCATGATGGCGCGGCCCAGCCGGATCGCGTCGAGCTCGTCGACGGCGAAGTAGTCCGACAGCCCCGAGATACGTGAGTGCATCTCGGCCCCGCCGAGCGACTCGTCGTCGGATTCCTCGCCGGTGGCCATCTTGACCAGCGGCGGGCCGCCCAGGAACACCTTGGCCTGCCCGTCCACCAGGACCGAGTAGTCGCACATGCCGGGCACGTAGGCGCCGCCCGCGGTGGAGTTGCCGAACACCAGGGCCACGGTGGGGATGGCCAGGCCGGATAGTTCGGTCAGCTCGTGGAAGATCCGTCCCGCCGGGACGAACAGGTCGGCCTGGGTGGGCAGGTCGGCGCCCCCGGACTCCACCAGGTTCATCACCGGCAGCCGGTTGGTCCGGGCGATCTCCAGCGCCCGCAGCGTCTTCTTCAGCGAGTACGGGTTCATCGCCCCGCCCCGGACGGTGGGATCGTGGCCGATGATCACGCACTCGACGCCGGAGATGACGCCGATGCCGGTGACCACGCTGGCACCGACGGTGAACCCGGTGCCCCAGGCGGCCAGCGCGGACAGCTCCAGGAACGGGCTGTCCGGGTCGACCAGCAGCTCAATACGCTCACGGACACCGAGGCGGCCCCGGTCCCGGTGCCGCTGGGCGTAGCGTTCGCCGCCGCCCGCGATGGTCAGCTGGATCTGCTCGTCCAGCTGCTTGAGCACCTCGAGCTGGGCCGTTCGGTTGGCGCGGTAGGTCTCGCCGCCGGTGTCGACTCCAGAGATAAGGACGGGCACGCGCGCTCAGCCCTCCTGTCCCGGAGCGTAATGGCCTGCCTCATGGTGCCCTGCCTCATAGTGCTGAGCGTGCTCGGACCGGACCGCGGTCTTGCGGATCTTGCCGGTGGAGGTCTTGGGCAGGCCACCGGCGAAGATGACCGACTTGGGCACCTTGTAGCCGTCCAGCTGGGTCTTCAGCGTCGCGATCAGCTCGGCGGGGTCGATGGTCTCGCCCGGTTTGGGCACCACGATCGCGGTGATGGCTTCGCTCCACCGGTCGTGCGGCAGCCCGACCACGGCCACCTCGGCCACCCGCGGGTCGGCGGCGTAGACCGCCTTCTCCACCTCGATCGAGGCGACGTTCTCCCCGCCAGTCTTGATCACGTCCTTGTACCGGTCGGTGAACCACAGCACCCCGTCGTCACCGAACCGGCCCGCGTCGCCGGAGTGGAACCAGCCGTGCGCGAACGCCGCGTCGGTGGCCTCGGGGTTGTTCAGGTAGCCGGACATGGTGCTGGGCCCGCGGTAGACGATCTCGCCTTCGGCGCCGGGCGGCAGCAGCTCGCCGTCCGGGCCCATGATCGCGACCTGCACGCCGATCAGTGGGGTGCCGACGGCGCCGATGTGCGAGAGCTGATGCTCGGGCCGGAACAAGGTGGTGATGGGGCTCATCTCGGTCTGCCCGAAGAGCAGGGCGAAGTCACAGCCGTACCCGTCCAGGCAGCGGCGGATGAGGTCGTCCGGCATCGGGGCCATCGCGTAGACGGCCCGGCGCAGGCTGGACAGGTCCCGCCGGGCAAAGCTGTCGTGGTCCAGCGCGGCCCGGTACATCATCGGCAGCCCGAAGACCTGGGTGACCTGCTCGCGCTCGATCAGGTCGAGCCATCCGGCCGGATCGAAGCCGCGCAGGACGTAGATGGTCGCGCCGACCATGATCGCGGGCGTGCAGAACGCGTTCAGCTGCGCGGTGTGGAACATCGGCATCATGGCGGCGAACGTGTCGTCGGCCCGCCAGCCAGAGTCCAGCGCGCCCGACATCGATTCCAGGTAGATGGCCACGTGTGAGGCGACCACTCCCTTGGGGAAGGAGGTCGTACCCGAGGTGTACAGGTAGCTGAGCGCGTCCCGGTCCTCGACGTAGGCATCCGGCTCGCTGGCGTCGTCGTGCGCGGTCAGGGCCTCGACCGTGGTCCAGGCCCGGTCGTCGGGCTGCTGCTCGTAGTCCTGGCCGGTGCCGGGAGCGACGATGACGTCGCCCACACCGCTCTCCTTGGCGATGGCGTCCCGGAGCGAGGCGATGAGCTGGGTCTCGATCACGATGCCGCGGGCCTGGGAATGGCCGAGCACGTAGGCCACCTCGTCCGGTCGCCAGCCCAGGTTGATGGGCACGCAGGCCAGGCCGAGCTTGGCGCAGGCGAAGTAGGTGGCCAGGAAGTCGGCGCTGTTGCCCGATGCCAGCGCGAGCACGGCGCCACGCTCGTACCCGAGCCCGGCCAGGCCGTGCGCCAACTGGTTAACGTAGGCGTTGAACTCCGCGTAGCTGAAGCGGCGGTCGCCGTCGACCACCGCGAGCTGGCCGGGGCGGGCCGCGGCCGAGCGGGTCAGGCTGTCGCCGACGTTGATCCGGCCGATCAGGTTGCGGGCGAGATCCATCGGTGGCTCCTAGTAGGACCGGGGCAGGCCCAGGCTGTGCTGGGCGACGTAGTTGAGGATCATCTCGCGGTTCACCGGGGCGATGCGCAGCAACCGGGCCAGGCCCCAGTAAGGGATGAGGCCATACTCGCTGGCCAGGCCGTTTCCGCCGTGGGCCTGGATGGCCGCGTCGAGGGCGGCGAGCGCGGCTTCGGCCGCGGCGTACTTGGCCATGTTGGAGGACTCCCCCGCGGGCACGCCGTGGTCGTGCTGCCAGGCGGCCTGCCGGATCATCAGCGCGGCCAGCTCGGTCTCGATCTTGGCCTTGGCCAGCGGGTGGGACACCCCCTGGTGGGTGCCGATGGGCTGGTCCCAGACCTTGCGCTCGTTCGCGTACCGCGCCGCCGCCCCGAGGGCGTAGCGGGCGATGCCGACGCCGAGCGCGGCGCCGGTGATCCGCTCGGGGTTCAGGCCGTGGAACACCTGCCGGAAGCCTTCACCTTCGGCACCGACCAGCGCGCCCGGCCCCGCCCGGACGCCGTCGAAGTGCAAGGTGAATTGCCGCTCGGGCAGCAGCAGGTCAACCGGGAGCAGGTGTTTTTGCAGACCAGGGGCATCGGTGGGCACGATGAACAGGGACAGCTGCCCGCCGCGCTCGTCCTGCCCAGTCCGGGTGACGACCAGCAGCGCCTCCGCCTCGTCGACCCCGGAGATGTAGTACTTGGTGCCGTTGAGGACCCACTCCTCGCCGTCCCGGGTGGCCGTGGTCGAGAGGCGCAAGGTGTTGGAGCCCGCGTCCGGCTCGGTGATCGCGAACACGACCTTGGTCGCGCCGCTGGCCAGGCCGGGCAGCCAGCGCTGGCGCTGCTCCTCGGTGCCGAACTCGGCGATCATCTCGGCCGAGATGGCCGCGGACACCAGCAGGAGCAGCAGCGGCGCGCCGGCCGTCGCGATCTCTTCGCAGACCAGGGCGAGCTCGGTCAGCCCCCCGCCGCCGCCCCCATATTGCTCGGGAATGTTGACGCCGATGAACCCGGCCTCGCCCAGCGCGGCCCACAGCTCGGTGCAGGGACGGCGCTCGGCGGACCGTTCGGCGTAATAGCGCGGGCCGAACTTCGAAGCGATCTCCGCCACGGCGGCGCGGAGAGCGCGGTGTTCGGTGGATTCGGCAAATTCCACGCCGCCCCCGCCTTCCGCTCCGGTTGTGACTCACCATTCACTAGCGACCTTAGCGCCTGGATGTCAGACTGAAAAGGTGACGATCCAGCGAACATCGGCGCAGTCCCCGAGACGGCGGCGCGATCCCGACCGCAAGGAGCGGATCCTGGCGGCGGCCGCGGCGCTGGGCGCCGAGCGTGGGTTCGACGCGATCTCCATGGCCGACATCGGGGCCGAGGCCGGGATCGTCGGGTCCGGCGTCTACCGGCACTTCGACAGTAAAACCGCCATCTTGGTGGCGATGGCCGATCGGGTCATGGACCGGCTGATGGCCCGGTGTACGGAGATCATCTCGGCCGGCCTGGACGAGCGGCAGAGCTTGACCTTGCTGGTCCGCGACCAGATCGAGGTGGCACTGACCGACCACGACGCGCTGGCGATGTATCACCGTGAGGCGCGGACGCTGCCCGAAGAAGAGCGGCGCCGGCTGAGCCGGGCCCAGCGGCACTACATCGAGGAGTGGGTGCACCTGCTCGCCCCGCTGCGGACCGACCTCGCCGACGGTGAGGTCCGGCTGGCCGTGCACGCCGCCATCGGCGCCATCCAGTCCACCCTGTTCTACCGCAGCGGCCTGTCGGACCAGCGGAGCACCGAACTGCTCGAGGTGATGGCCCACGGCTGCCTCGGCATCACACCCACGCCAGTAAGTGAACTGGCCCTCACTAACTAAAGCCCCATCGGCCGATGATCGTGTGACGCTGAGCGTCAGCTTCGTGCCTCCGAGCAGCGCCGGCATGATCGTGTGACGCCAGGCGTCAGCTTCGTGTGCCTGTGAGCAGCGCCGGGCATGGTCGTGTGACGCCAGGCGTCAGTCTTGTGTGACATTGGGCGCCGTTTTCATGATCTTGTGACGCCGGGCGTCAAAAATGACGCCTAACTGCACTTGCAGTCCGAAGGGCACACGCAGAGGGGTCACCGAGGTTCCAGTCGGGGGTTCCAGTGGGGGGGTTCCAGTCGGGGGTTCCAGTCGGGGCTCGATGGAATCCGGAAGGCGCACGGAGACGGGATTACCAATAGACCGTTCCAATCGGGGGTGGACCGCCTCGGACTCGCGATTTACAGGGACTGGGGCTAGCAACGGGTGAGACCTGAGCGCGACCTCGCCGCAGACATTGACTTGGGCAGATATCGCCCAATGGGCGCGCTGAACTCTTGACACGCGATGGGCAAAGAGCGACGATTGCACCTATTGGAGCGCTCCAATGAGGTAAACCCAGCAGTGCCTAGCCCGGCGGGAACCGGTGGGCGGGGGGCGCGACGCGGAGGTGATCGGATGATGGCCAGTAAGGCGCCGGGTACCGGCAGGGAACGGCTGGAGCGGTACGACATCACCGGGCCGGAGAACCTGGCGGCGGTCGAGGCCGGGTTGGCCGACGCGACGTGGTTCCGCAGCGCGGTGCCGCGCAAGCGGATGAAGGAGCTGATGAAGCGCTCCGACTATCCCGCCGTCCGGGACACGATCATCTGGGTCGGGCTGATCCTGGCCTTCGGCACGCTGGGCAGCGTGTTCTGGCTGGTGTGGCACAGCTGGTGGGCGGTGCCGTTCTTCCTCGCCTACGGTGTCCTGTACGGCTCGACGGCGGACTCGCGCTGGCACGAGGCCGGGCACGGCACGGCGTTCAAGACCCGCTGGATCGACGAGAGCCTGTACCAGGTCGGCTCGTTCATGACCATGCGCAACCCGGTCAGCTGGCGGTGGAGCCACACCCGGCACCACACCGACACGCTGATCGTCGGGCGCGACCCGGAGATCGGGGTCATGCGCCCGGCCCGGCTGGCCAAGCTGCTGGCCAACTACTTCGGCCTGGTCGACGTGCCGCTGGCCTTCGGCCTGATGTTCCGGCACGCGGCCGGGCGGGTCACCCCCGACGAGGCCGAGTACGTGCCCGAGTCCGAGCGGCCCAAGGTCATCCGGGTCTCCCGGATCCAGCTGGGCATCTATGTGCTCGCGATCGCCCTGGCCATCGGCTTCTGGACCTGGCTGCCGGTGGTGCTGATCGGCGGCCCGGCTATCTACGGCCGGTACATGCTCCAGGTCTACGGCTTCACCCAGCACGCCGGCATGGGCGAGAACGTGCTGGACCACCGGCTGAACACCCGGACCGTCAAGATGTGCCGGGTCAACCGGTTCCTGTACTGGAACATGAACTACCACGTCGAGCACCACATGTTCCCGATGGTCCCGTATCACCGGCTGCCCGAGCTGCACGAGGAGATCAAGCATGACTGCGCGCCGGTCTACCCGTCGCTGTGGGCGGCCTACAAGGAGATCATCCCGGCGGTGCTGCACCAGCTCCGCGACCAGGAGTACTACGTGCATCGCGAGCTGCTGCCCGGGGCCGCGCCGTTCAACGTGCCGACGCCGCTGACCGACGGCCGGGCGGTCGAGCTCCCCACTGTCGCCACGGCGGCCTGACCGCGACCGGCCCGGACCCGGCCATACCTGCAAGGAGACCCCGATGACCGAGTGGATCGCCGCCTGCGAGAGCGACGACGTCGACCCCGAGGACGTCATCCCGTTTACCCACGACGGCCGCGACTACGCGATCTACCGTTCCCCCGACGACGGCTTCTACGCGACCGACGGTCACTGCACGCACGAGAAGACCTTGCTGTGCGACGGCCTGGTCATGGGCGGCGTCATCGAGTGCCCCAAGCACAACGGCCGCTTCGACTACACCAGCGGCAAGGCGCTGGGCGCTCCGGTGCTGGTCGACGTGCGCACCTACCCGGTCAAGGTCGTCGACGACACCGTCTACATCGAGGTGCCCTCATGAGGCCAGCCCCGGCGATCGTCATCGCCGGGGCGGGCGAGTGCGGCACCCGGGCTGCGTTCACGCTGCGCGCGGAGGGCTGGGACGGCCGGATCGTGCTGGTGGGAGCCGAGCCTTCGCTGCCCTACGAACGGCCGCCGCTGTCCAAGACCGGGCTCGTCAAACCGGTGTGCGATGAGGACATGCTGCAGCAGGCGGACATCACCTTCCGGCCGGGCGCCGAGGTTGCCCGCCTGGATGCCGGGGCGCGGGCGCTCGAGCTGTCCGGCGGCGAGCGTGTGGACTACGCCTCGCTGCTGCTGGCCACCGGCGCGCGGGCACGCACCCTTCCGTTCGGCGATGTCCCGGTGCACGTCCTGCGGACCCAGGCAGATTCCGCGGCGCTGCGCGCCCGGCTGAGCCCCGGCACCCGGGTCGGCGTGATCGGCGGCGGGTTCATCGGGCTCGAGCTGGCCGCCTCGGCCGCCGCACTGGGATGTTCGGTCACCGTGATCGAGCTCGGGCCGCGGCTGATGGGCCGGGCCGTCCCGGCGCCGGTGGCCGCGGTCATGGCAGGGCAGCACGTCGAGGCCGGGGTCGACGTCCGCTGCGGGACCGGCGTGACCGGCCTGGTGCAGACGGCCGGCGGCACCGCCATCACGCTCGCGGAGGGCGCCGCGATCGAGGCCGACGTGGTCGTGGCCGGGGTAGGCGCGGTCCCGGAGACCTCGCTGGCCGCGGCGGCCGGGATCAGCGTCGACGACGGCATCGTGGTCGACCAGGGTTTCGCCACCTCGGCCCCGGGCGTGTACGCGGCCGGGGATTGCTGCCGGTACCCGCATCCGCTGTACGGCGGCCGGCCGCTACGGCTGGAATCGTGGCGGGCGGCCCGGGAGCACGGCGCTGCCGCGGCTTGCGCCATGCTCGGCAACAGCGGGCCTTACACGGGCGTCCCCTGGTTCTGGAGTGACCAGCACGACTACAGCCTGCAGGTCGCTGGGCTGTTCGGCGAGGCAGCCCGGGAGGTCGCCCGGGTCCGGCCGGACGGGGTCGAGCTCTGGTTCGGCCTGGACGGCGGCGGGCGGCTGATCGCGGCGGCCGCGGCCGGGCCGGGCAACGCGGTGGCCAAGGACATTAAGCTGGCCGAGATGCTCATCGCCCGCCAGGCTGTCGTGGAGCCGGCGCTTCTGGCCGATCCGGCTACGGGGCTGAAGGTCCTGCTCCGCGCCCCGGCGGCCGCCTAGCTCAATCGTGCGCGCCGGGACGGCGTCCTGGTCCTGCGCTGCTTCCGCTAGCGAACGACACGTGATAAGCATCGCGGTAAACAACCCACGGGAGGCCTGATGTTGCGTTTCGGTCTGTTCGGCGCCGGGAGGATCGGCCGCGTGCACGCTGCCTCGCTGGCGGCGCACCCGCGCACCGAGCTTGCCATCGTGCACGATCCGGTCGAGGTCGCAGCGCACGAGGTCGCCACGCTGTACGGTGCGACGCCGACCGGGGATGCCGAGGCGATCCTGGGCAACCCGGGCATCGACGCGGTCATCATCGCCTCGCCCACGCCGACCCACGTCGACCTGCTCACCGCGTGCGCCCAGGCCGGCAAGGCGGTGCTCTGCGAGAAGCCGATCGACCTGGACCTGGCCCGGGTCGACGCCTGCTGGGAGGAAATCAAGGGCCTGAACACCACCGTCATGGTCGGCTTCAACCGGCGGTTTGACCCGACCTTCGCCGAGGTGCGGGAGCGGGTGGCCGGCGGGGAGATCGGCCGGCTGGAGCAGCTCCTGATCACCAGCCGGGACCCGGCGCCCGCACCCGCTGCCTACATCGCCAGCTCGGGCGGGCTGTTCCGGGACATGACCATCCACGACTTCGACATGGCCCGGTTCTTCCTCGGCGAGGTGGTCGAGGTCCAGGCCAGCGGAGCGAACCTCATCGAGCCGTACATCGCCGAGGCAGGCGACGTGGACTCGGCCGTGGTAACGCTGCGCGGGGCCGGGGGCGAGCTGTGCCAGATCACCAACAGCCGCCGGTGCGCGTTCGGCTATGACCAGCGCGTGGAGGCCTTCGGCGCGACCGGGATGCTGAGCGCGGGCAACCAGACAGCCAGCAGCGTGCGGCATTCCGGCGCGGCTGGAACCGAGACCGCGCCGCCTTACCTGAACTTCTTCCTGGACCGCTATACCACAGCCTACCAGGCCGAACTCGACCATCTGGTCATCTGCATCGAGCAGGGCCTGACCCCGAGCCCGGGCTTTAGTGACGGCCGCGCCGCTCTGGTCCTGGCCGACGCGGCCACCGAGAGCGCGAAGACGGGGCGGACGGTACGGGTCGAGGCCTGAGCGGGCCGCCAGGCGTTCCGGAGGGGTCGGGAGCTCCGGGGGTCCCGGCGGCGGTTCGTGCGGCTGCCGCGGGCCGGGCGCTGCGACTGATCTGGCAGAACGAGGAAGGCGGCCTGACCTGGCAGGCCGGTGGCCCGCCAGCCGCGGCCGATCCGGGCGCGGGCCGGTGCTTCATCAAGTGGGCACCGGCGGCCAGCAGGGTCGACCTGGACGCCGAGGCGGCCCGGCTGGCCTGGGCGGCGCCGTTCCACCCGGTCCCGCGGGTGGTGGCCCGGGGCCGGGACGAAGCCGGATCCTGGCTGATGACCGCGGCCCTGCCGGGCGACAACGCGGTCAGCCCCCGCTGGCTCGGCGAGCCGGCCACGGCCGTACGGGCGATAGGCGCAGGTCTGCGCGCGCTGCACGACGCGTTGCCGGTGGCGGCGTGCCCGTTCTCATGGACGGCCGAGGACCGGCTTGAGGACGCCCGGCGTGGTGCCGCGGCGGGCTGGCTCGGCCCGGCCGGATGGCACGAGATTCACCGGCCGCTGGGTGTAGCCGGGGCGCTCGCGCTGGCCGCGGACATCCCGCCCGTGGACCAGCTGGTCGTCTGTCATGGCGACGCCTGCGCCCCGAACACCCTGCTGTACCCGGACGGCCGCTGGTCCGGGCATGTCGATTTCGGCCTGCTCGGCACCGGCGACCGCTGGGCCGATATCGCCGTCGCTACGTGGAGCTCGGAGTGGAACTACGGGCCGGGCTGGGAGCAACTGCTGCTGGACGCCTACGGTGTGGCGGCCGACCCGGAACGGACCCGGTACTACCGGCTGCTATGGGATCTGAGCTCCTAGCGGCGCGCTGCGCTGTCAATCGGTGGCCGGCCCGGCGCGTCACACTACTGGAACAATGGCTGCGTAACGTGGCGATTATGGGCCCATCCAATTGGTTCGCGGATGACGGGAGGAACACGATGCTGACCAAGACCGAAGCCGGGGAGGCGGTCCGGGCTGCCAAGGCCAGCCTGGGCATCACCTGGGCGCAGCTGGCCGCGGCTGTCGGGCGGCCGGTGGCATGGACAACGGCCGCGCTGCTGGGTCAGCACCCGATGACCGAGACCCAGGCCAAGGCGGCCGCGTCGCTGCTGGACCTGGGTGAGGACGCCGTACAGGCGTTCCAGCTCCAGCCCAGCCGGGGCGCGCTGGAGACGGCGGTGCCGACCGACCCGACCATCTACCGCTTCTACGAGGTGCTGCAGGTCTACGGGCCGACGCTCAAGGAACTCATCCACGAGGAGTTCGGCGACGGGATCATGAGCGCGATCAACTTCCGGATGGATGTCCAGCGCGAGCCAGACCCCGAAGGCGACCGGGTAGTCGTCACGCTGAACGGCAAGTTCCTGCCCTACCAATGGTGATGGCGTTCCGGCACCGCCGGGGCGGCGTGATAGACAGGCGTACGTGGCGAAGATACTCGTTACTGCCGAGCGCACCGTCGACGCGCCAGCCGACACCGTGTACCGCTATATCTCGGATTACCGTGAGCATCACCCGCGGTTCCTGCCGCCTGCCTTCTCGGACTTCCGGGTCGAGTCCGGCGGCGTGGGTGCCGGTACGGTGACCCGCTTCCGGGTGACGGCCGGCGGGCGTTCCCGCGATTACCGGATGACGGTCGCCGAACCCGAAGCGGGTCGCGTCCTGACCGAGTCCGATACCGATTCCAGCCTGGTCACGACGTGGAAGGTCTCACCTGAGGGTGAGACGTCCACGGTGCAGATCTCAACCAGCTGGAACGGCGCCGGCGGCATCGGCGGATTCTTTGAGCGCATGTTCGCCCCACGGGCCATGCGCTCGATCTACAGCGACGAACTGAACCGGCTCGACGCCTACGCGCGCGAGCAACAGCGGGTCTGACCCGGCCCGGACTCACGCGCCCGCTGGATCTGGCCCAGCGGGCGCGTGAATGGGTACGTGTGCTCCGGCTTAGCGGGGTGCGTCGCCCATGCGGTAGTCATGCGTGAGCTCGTCGAGCTGGCGCTTGAGGTCCGCGTCGAGCACGTACTCGGTCGCGGCCAGGCTCTCGTCGAGCTGACCGGGCGGCTGGCCCCGATGATGGGGGCGGTGATGGCCGGGTTCGCCAGCACCCAGGCGTTCGCGAGGGTCACCAGGGGAACCCCGGCCTGCTTGGCCAGCTGCCCAAGCTCGTCGACGGTGCCGAACTCGCGGTCGTGCCAGTACCGCTGCTGATACATCCCGCCGGCCGTGCCGAGGGTGAAACGGCTGCCCTCGGGGGGCGGCGCGGAATGCGAGTGCTTACCCGACAGCAGGCCGCCTGCGATCGGGTTGTAGGGAATGACACCCACACCCTCTTCGGCGCAGAACGGCAGCATTTCCCGCTCGATCTGGCGGAAGAGCAGGTTGTACCGGGGCTGGACGGAATCCAGGCGGGTCAGGCCGAGGGTCTCACTGCGGCCGATCGCCCGGACGAGCTGGTAGGTGAGAAAGTTCGAGCAGCCCGTGTACCGGACCTTGCCCTGGTGGACGAGGTCATCCAGGGCGCTCAGGGTCTCGTCGATGGGGGTATTCCGGTCGTAGCCGTGCAGCTGGTACAGGTCGATGTAGTCGGTCTGCAGGCGCCGCAGCGACGCGTCAACCGCGGCCATGATGTGCTTGCGCGAGTTGCCGGCGTCGAACGGCGCCGGGCCGGTCGGGGCAAAGCACTTGGTCGCCACGATGAAGCGGTCGCGCTTGCCGTGGAGCCAGCGGCCCAGGATTTCCTCGGTGACGCCGCGGGTGCTCAGGTCCCCGCCCAGCGGGTAGGCGTCCGAGCTGTCGAGGAAGTCGATCCCGCCGTCGGCGGCACGGTCAAGGATCGCGAACGCCGTCTCTTCATCGGTTTGCAGCCCGAAGGTCATCGTCCCCAGGCACAGCCTGGAGACCTGCAGGCCGGTCCGGCCTAGTCTGACATGGTCCATATTGGAACGCTATCGCTGCCCGGCGGAGCGGCCTGCCGCGGCCTGGATTGGCCGCCGCGGGACACCGGCGCCAGGGGTGGCTATGGTCTGGGCGGGCGGCTGGCGATGAGTTACGACCTCGAGGTGGCCGGGCGGGTGCGGCAGCTGTTGTCCAGCCACGATGAGGTGACCGAGAAGAAGATGGTGGGCGGCCTGTCGTTCCTGCTCAACGGCAATATGTGCTGCGGTGTCGCGGGCAGCGACCTGATGGTCCGGGTGGGTGCCGGCCAGCGCGAGCAGGCGCTGCGCGAGCCGCACGTCCAGCCGATGACCTTCGGCGGACGAGCGCTGTCCGGCTTTATCCGCGTCGAGCCTGCGGGGTTCGCGGCTGACGCCGACCTCGCGAGCTGGGTACAACGCGGGCTGGACGTCGCCGGCGGGCTGCCACCGAAGCCGGGGCGTACCGGTACCTGACGAGCGCCTGCCTGCGAGCAGACCTCACCGACCCGGCCGCGATAGACAAGCAGGCTGTGGCGGCTGCGCCCGGTCAGTCCAGGCAGAGGCAGAAGGGGTGCCCCGCCGGGTCGAGAAACACCCGGAAAGATGTGCCAGGCTGGTACTCGTGCTTGGTCGCGCCCAGCTCGGTGACCGCCGCCTCGGCGGCGTCCAGGTCGTCGACGACCACGTCGAGATGCATCTGCTGGGGAAGCCCCTGTCCCGGCCACTTCGGCGGGGAGTAGTCCTCCACTCGCTGGAAGGCGATGCACTGGCCGTACTCCGCACGGATCTCGGCCCAGTCGGCGGAGATGTCGGCCTTCCAGTCCAGCATCGCGCCGTAGAAGGTCGCCAGAGCTGCCGGATCGGGACAGTCGAGAACGATGCTCGGGAAGCGCGCTATAGCCATGCCAGGCACAGTACGTGCCAATGCGGACGATCCGCATCCGGTTAAAGACCGCAGCCCGGTGAGGACAGAGCCTGACGCGAAAATGGGCAGCGCAGCGCAGCCAGCTCCTGCCTGAGCAGGCCTAGCTGGTCCGGGCTAGTTCGGCGCGGGGCCGCTCGAGCCGCGCACCTCGAGGCGCGGCGGGATGAGAACGGTCTGGCCGGGCGCGTCAGGCTCGCGGATGCGCGCCAGCAGCATCCGGGCGGCTTGCCGCCCGAGCTCGAGCGCGGTGGCATCGACGCTGGTCAGCCACAGCGCCCGCAGCCGGGCAAAGACCGAGTTGTCGAATCCGACAAGGGAAAGCTCCTCGGGCACCCGGACACCCAGCGCGGCAGCGGCGGACAGCGCGCCGACGCAGGTCAGGTCGTTGGCCGCGAAAATGGCGGTGGGCCGGTCTGGGCTGGACAGCAGGCGGACGGTCGCGCGATAGCCGCCTTCCTCGCTCATGTCCCCGGCCTCGATGTGAATGCTGGACGCCAGCCCGGCGTGGCGCATGGTGTCCTCATAGCCCTGCATGCGCAGCTGCCCAGCCACGCTGGGCAGGCCGTGAATGTGCGTGATCTGAGTGTGGCCCAGCTCGATCAGATGCCGGACGGCCAGCGTCCCACCCAGGTGGTTGTCGTTGGCCAGTTTGTCCACCCGCGGCAGATCGACGTCCAGGCCGCGGCCGCCGACCGTGACGGTCGGGATCTGGCTGGCCGCATCCATGATCGCCTGCGACATCGGGATCGACCCGGCCAGCACCATCCCGTCCACTCCGAGATCGAGGAACGACCAGGTCAGGGTCTCGTCCAGCATCCGGTCGATGCGGCCGTCGCCCAGCAGGATGTGCTTGCCGCCGGCGTGCAGGGCCGGGGTCAGGCCGTCGAGCATGTCCGCGAACCACGGCTGGCGCAAGTCGTTCAGCAGGACACCGATCGTGTGCGATTGACGTTCGGCCAGGAGCCGGGCGGCGGCGTTGGGCCGGTAGCCGAGCTCGGCGACGGCCCGCAGCACGGCCTCACGGCTCTGCGGGCTGACCTTCGGTGAGTTGCGCAGCACTAGTGATACCAGCGATTTGGACACACCGGCGCGGGCCGCGACCGTCTCCAGGGTTGGCCGGCGGCCGTCGCGCGCTGGAGCCCGGGGTGTCACCGCGCCCTCCCTCGGTCCTGCTCCCCAGTTGTGTTGGAGCGTTCCAACGCTATGAGCCGCCGGTGGCCTTGTCAACGAGGCAGCAGGCTACTGCTCGCGCGCGGCGCTCTCCGCAGGCCCCGTACACTCCGCAAGCCCCGTGCGCTCCGCTGACCTGGTCCACTCGGCGAGCACATCGCGGGTGTGCTCGCCGGTCGCCGGCGCGCCGCTGAGCGGGCCTGCGCCGGCGCCGCTGAACCGGTACGGCATGCGCACGACCGAACGCCGCCCGCCGTCACCCTCGGCCACCTCGACGATCGTGCCGCGGTCGGCGACCGCAGGGCGGGCCAGCACGTCGCTCCCGCGCCGGATCTCCGCCCAGGCCAGCCCGGCCCGCTCCAGGTCGCGCTTGAGCACGTCACGGTCGTCGTAGCTGGCGGCCCATGCCGCTATGACCTGCGCCCGGCCCGCGATCTTCGCGGCCAGCGGCGCGTCCGGATCCGGGTCGGCCAGGCCGAAGTGCGCCCTGAGCTGGCGCCATATGTGACGCGGGTCCGAGGCGACCAGAAGCGGGCCGCCGGGCGCGTCCCACACCTCGCCGCGCGCGGGCCAGACCGGGTGATCGTCGATGGCGTAGTGGGTGTAGTCGTCGGTGGCCAGCATGGCTTCGAGCATGCTGATGTCGATGTGCTGGCCGGTGCGGGTCGCCTCGCGGAGCCGGAGCGCGGCCAGCACGGCGATGGTGCCGTGCAGCCCGGCCAGCGAGTCGGCCAGGGCCAGCGGCAGGTCAGCGGGTGGCTGGCCGCCCACCTCGGCCTGGCGGCCGATCAGGCCGGCTTCGGCGTGAATGACCGGCGCGTACGCCGGCTGGCTGGCTTCCGGTCCATCCTGGCCGAACCCGGAGATCGACAGCATGATCAGCCGCGGGTTGACGGCGGATAGCTCGGCCCAGCCAGCACCGTAGCCGTCCAGGATGCCGGGACGGAAGTTCTCGATGACGACGTCGCAGGCCGCGGCCAGCTCCAGCAGCCGGGCCACCTCACCAGGGTGTCGCAGGTCGAGCAGGACGGAGCGCTTGCCCGCGTTCAGCTGGGAGTACAGCCCGGACCGGCCGCGGATCACCTTGCCGTAGGTCTGGGCGATGTCGGCGCCGGGGATCTCCACCTTGACCACATCGGCGCCCAGGTCGGACAGGATCCGCCCGGCGTACGGGCCGGACAGCGCCCGGGACAGGTCGAGCACGCGCACGCCCTGCAGCGGCCGGGGCATGCTGAGGTTGTCCGATCCGCTCACCACTAGTACGACCTGGGCAGGCCGAGCACGTGCTCGGCCAGGTAGTTCAGGATCATCTCCTGCGGGATCGGTGCGATCCGCATCAGCCGGGCCTCGCGCCAGTACCGCTCGACGTGATACTCGTTCGCGTAGCCGAACCCGCCGTGGGTCTGCACGGCCGCGTCGGCGGCGGCGAAGCCGGCCTCGGCGGCCAGGTACTTGGCCAGGTTGGCCTGCTCCCCGGCGGGCAGCCCCTCGTCGATGCGCCAGGACGCCTGCCGGATGGCCAGCTCGGCCGCGCCGAGCCGCGCGTGCGCCTCCGCCAGGGGGAACGAGATGCCCTGATTCTGGCCGATCGGCCGGCCGAACACGACGCGCTGCTTGGCGTAGGCTACGGCGCGCCGCAGCGCCGCGCGGCCGGTACCGAGGGCCTCGGCGGCGACCAGCACCCGTTCGGCGTTCAGGCCGTCGAGCAGGTAGCCGAAGCCCTTGCCCTCCTCCCCCACCCGGTCGGCCGCCTCGACGTACAGGCCGTCGTAGCTGACTTCGCAGGAGGCGACGGCGTTGCGGCCGAGCTTGGGAATGGGCCGGATGGTGACGGCCGGGTCCTGGAGCCTGGCGACGAACAAAGTCAGCCCGTCGGTACGGCGCCGGCACTGTTCGGCGGGCGTGGTCCGGGTCAGCAGCAGCACCCGCTCGGACTCCAGCGCCTTGGACGTCCACACCTTGCGGCCGGTGACCCGGTAGCCCTCGCCGTCACGGACGGCCCGGGTGCGGATGGCGGTGGTGTCCAGGCCCGCGTCCGGTTCGGTGACACCGAACGCCACGTGCAGGTCACCGGTGGCGACGCGAGGAAGGTACCGCTGCCGCAGCTCGTCAGATCCATGCCGAACGACCGGGTGCATGCCGAAGATGGACAGGTGAATGCTGCTCGCACCGTTCATGCAGGCG
Organism: uncultured Actinomycetota bacterium; assembly: GCA_963781225.1. Lineage (GTDB taxonomy): Bacteria > Actinomycetota > Actinomycetes > Streptosporangiales > Streptosporangiaceae > Palsa-504. Next base: position 11,451 of record CAWAFD010000016.1, on the reverse strand, counting down.
CCGGAGGCGGCGACCTCCTCGAGGATGATCGAGGCCTCGGTGATGCCGGCGCCGCCCCCGCCGAGCTCGGCCGGGATGGCGATGCCGATCCAGCCGCCCTCGGCCATGGCCTGGTAGAACTCCCATGGGAAGGTGTGAGTCTGCTCGAGGTCGGCCCAGTACTCGTCCGGGAACCGGGCGCAGATTTCCCGGACCGCCTCCCGGATGAGCTTGTGGTCCGGGTTCTCGGTGAAGTCCACGTGGCGCTCCCCGCCATGATCGCCCATCAAATATTCTAGAACTAGACTATAACCCCGATGCCGGCCGGAAGGGGTGTCCGATATCGTCGGGGCTGGGCCCGGCGGACTTGCTGGAGGAGGAACGGTGGCGCTGATCGCGCGGTTCAAGGTCGACAGCTTCGAGGCACGGCAGGTGAGCGGTCTGGACGCTGACTGGTTCGGCCTGCTGACCTTCGCCAAGACCTTCACCGAAGGCATCCTCGGGGAGGCTACGACCGTCTTCATGTCCGCGGGCACGCAGGAGGGTTCCCGGTCCTACGTGGCCACCGAGCGGATCACCGGGCAGACTGACGACGAAGCCGGCGGATCGGTCACCGTGCAGCATGGCGGCCTGGAGTCCGACCCGTCCACCTGGTTCGGCCATATCGTGCCGGGGACCGGCACCGGCGGGTTCGCCGGCTGGTCCGGCTCGGCCCGGATCCGGCACGACGATCAGGGCGCCTACTTCGAGATCGAGCTGGCCTGACCGGGGTAAGCGAGGCTGCCGTGGACACGAACCTGGCTCGCCTGGCCGAGCGCGCCCTCGAGCGTCAGGGTGACTACGACTCGCTGTGCTTCGAGGGCCAGTGGTACCGCAGCGGTGATCTGGCCGGGCGTGCGGCCCGGCTGGCGGCCGGCGTGGCGGATCTCGGCGTCCGTCCCGGCGACCGGCTGCTGGTCCTCATGGCCAACTGCCCCGAGGTTTTCATCACCTACCAGGCGGCGTGGCGCGCCGGAGCGGTAGTGACCCCGCTGATCTTCCTGGTCACCGAGGACGAGCTCCGCCACGCGCTGGTGGACTCCGGGGCGGTGGGCGTGGTGACCACGGCCGAATTCCTGCCCAAGGTCACCGCGGCGCTGGCCGGCGCGCCCGATGTGCGGTTCGTGCTGGTGCCCGGCGGCTCGGCCGAGCCGGCCGCTGGCGGGGCGCAGGTGCTGGATTTCGGCCAGGTGGCCTCGGGCGCTCCCGGCTCCATCGCCGGCCGGGCGGGCGACGACGTGGCCGCCCTGCTCTACACCGGCGGGACCACCGGCCGTTCCAAGGGCGTCCCGCTGACGCACGCGGGCCTGTTCTGGTGTGGGTCGGCCGCGCACGATTCGTCGGTCCGCGCCGTGGTAACCACGTCGGTGCTGCCGCTCCCGCTGGCACACGCCTATGGTCTGCTGGTCCTGTGCGGCGGCCTGCACCGGACCGACCAGCCGCGGACCATCTTGATGCGCTGGTTCGACCCGGCCGGCTGGGTCAAGCTGGCCAGCGAGCACGGGGCCCAGGGCGGCGCGCTGGTGCCCTCGATGATCCAGATGCTGCTCGGCCAGCCGCTGGAGTCCGCCGACCTGTCCCAGCTGGTCGCGGTCTCCTCCGGCGCGGCGCCGCTGGCCGACGACGTGCGCCGTGAATTCGAGGCCCGGGTGCCGACGGCCACCATCTACGAGGGTTACGGGTGTACCGAGGCGGCCACGTTCATCTCCTCTAACCCGTTTGGCGCGCGCCGGGTCGGCAGCGTGGGGCTGCCGGTGCCCGGCTGCGTGGTCAGTATCCAGGATGACGCGGGCCAGTCGCTGCCCACCGGCCAGGACGGGGAGATCTGCGTGCGCTCCCCCGGGGTGATGACCGCCTACTGGCATGCCGAGGACGCCTCGGCCACGGCCCTGGTGGGCGGCTGGCTGCATACCGGCGACATCGGCCACCTGGACCAGGACGGGTACCTGTACGTGGTGGACCGGAAGAAAGACCTCATCCTGCGGGGCGGGTTCAACGTCTACCCGAGGGACATCGAGGACGTGCTGCTGGCCCATCCGGCGGTAGCGCAGGCTGGGGTGGTCGGCCGGCCGGACCCGCGGCTGGGCGAGGAGGTGGTGGCCTTCGTGTCGCTGCGTCCGGACGCGCAGGCCACGTCCGCCGAACTCGTCGAATACGCCCGGCAGCACCTGGCCGCCAGCAAGTACCCACGGCAGATCAGCGTGGTCCCGGCCGTTCCGCTGACCAGCGTAGGCAAGCTGGATCGCAAGAAATTGCGGCAGTGGACTCACCGCGAGGGACAATTAAGCCCGGCAACCCGGCCCGGGTGATCAAGAAAGACGTCACCTGGGGGCCGTAACCGCCGGGAGGATGCGGCCCGTGACCTCACCGAAGCCAATCCGGGAGCCCTCTTCGCCCCGGGCGGTGGCGGTGATCACGACCTCGTCGCCGTCGTCCAGGAAGGTGCGCCGCGAGCCGTCCGGCAAGGTCAGCGGCTCGGTACCGCCCCAGCTCAGCTCCAGCAGGCAGCCGCGCTGCTCCCGTTCGGGTCCGCTCACGGTGCCCGAGGCGAACAGGTCGCCGGTGCGAGTGGTGGCGCCATTGACGGTCAGGTGGGCCAGCATCTGTGCCGGGGTCCAGTAGGTCAGGGCGTAGGGCGGCCGCGCTATCAGGTGCCCGTTCAGCCGTACTTCGAGCACGAGGTCCAGGCTGCCCTTTCCGGTCTCGGCCAGGTAGGGCAGTGGTTCGGGAGCGCGTGGCGGTGGCGCCACGCGAGCCGCCTCCAGGGCCTCGAGCGGGACGATCCAGGGCGAGATCGAGGTCGCGAACGACTTGGCCAGGAACGGGCCAAGCGGCTGGGACTCCCAGGCTTGCAGGTCGCGGGCGGACCAGTCGTTGAGCAGAAACACACCGAACACGTGATCGGCGAAGTCCCCCACGCTGACCGGCTCCGACGAGCCAGTGCCGATCACGAAACCTACCTCGGCCTCGAAGTCGAGCCGCTGGCACGGGCCGAACGTGGGAGCGCCGTCGCCGGGCCGCTGGCCGCGCGGGCGCGTTACCGCGGTCCCGGACTGCCTGATCGTGCCGGACCGGCCGTGGTAGCCGACGGGCAGCCACTTCCAGTTCGGCGTCAGCGGCTCGCGGCCGGGGCGGAACATCCGGCCCGCGTTGGTGGCGTGATACTCGTTGCCGTAGAAGTCGACATAATCCCCCGGGGTGAAGGGCAGATGCAATTCCACCCCGGAAAGCGGGAGCAGCGCCGCCTCGACGGCCGGGCGGTGCCGCTCGTCGGTGAGGAGCTCGGTGATCCGCGCCCGCACGTCACTCCACCGGGTACGGCCCTGGGCCATGAAGGCGTTCAGCGACGGCTCGCTGAACACCTGCTCGCCCAGGATCCGGGCCAGATCCAGCACCGAGTCACCGACGCGGACCCCGACGCGCGGCGGACCACCGCGGGCCGAGAAAACGCCGTAGGGCAGGCAGGAGACGCCGAACAGCGAATCCGCGGGCAGGTCCAGCCAGGTGGGGCCGGTCAGGAGCTCAGGCCGTTCAGGAGCTCTGGCCGTTCAGGTGCCTGGTGCCTTCGCCGATGTAGATCTGCCGCGGCCGGGCGATCTTCTGGTCCTTGTCCGCCATGTTCTCCTGCCAGTGCGCCAGCCAGCCCGGCATCCGGCCGATCGCGAACAGCACCGGGAACATCGCGACCGGGAAGCCCATGGCCTGGTAGATGATGCCCGAGTAGAAGTCCACGTTCGGGTAGAGCTTGTGGCTGACGAAGTACTCGTCCTCCAGGGCGATCTTCTCCAGCTCCAGCGCGATATCCAGCAGCGGGTTGCGGCCGGTCACCTCGAACACCTGGTCAGCCACGCCCTTGATGATCGTGGCCCGCGGGTCGTAGTTCTTGTACACGCGGTGGCCGAAGCCCATCAGGCGCAGCTCACCGCTCTTGACCCGCTCGATGTAGGCCGGCACGTTGTCCACCGACCCGATCTCGCGGAGCATCTTCAGCACCTGCTCGTTCGCGCCGCCGTGCAGCGGGCCGTACAGCGCCGCCGCGGCCGCCGCGGCCGCGGAGTACGGGTCGACCTGGGAGCTGGCCACGCTGCGCATCGCGTTGGTGGAGCAGTTCTGCTCGTGGTCAGCGTGCAGGATGAGCAGCACGTCGATGGCGTGCTCGAGCACCGGGTCCGGCTCGTACTGGGGCTCGGCCATCTTCCGCATCATGTTCAGGAAGTTGCCGGCGTAGGACAGGTCGTCGTCCGGGTAGGCGTACGGCAGGCCCCGGGCGTGCCGGTAGGCGAAGGCCGCGAGCGTCGGCATCTTGGCGATGAGCCGGACCACCTGCTCGTCCTGGTTCTCCTTGTCCTTGACGTCGTTCGCCTCGGGATAGAACGTGGACAGCGCGGCCAGGGTGCTGACCAGGATGCCCATCGGGTGGGCGTCGTGGTGGAAGCCGTCGATGAACTTCTTGACGTTCTCGTGCACATAGGTGTGGTGGGAGATCTGGTGCGCCCACGCGGCGGACTCGTCCTTGTCGGGCAGCTCGCTGTTCAGCAGCAGCCAGGACACGTCCAGGAACGTCGAACGCTCGGCCAGCTCGTCGATGGGGTAGCCACGGTAACGCAGGATGCCCTTATCGCCGTCGATGAAGGTGATAGCGCTGCGGCAGCTCGCGGTGTTCTGGAACGCCGGATCATAGGACAGTAGTCCGAAGTCGTCATCGGAGGTCTTGATCTGCCGGAGGTCCATCGCGCGGATCGCGCCATCAACGATGGGCACCTCGTAGCTGCGTCCAGTTCGCGAGTCGGTTACTCGCAGCGTGTCATTCGTGGTCATGACTAGACCATAGGCCGAAGTGGTGGGTGCTAGACAGACCCTAAGATTGCGCGTCTCATCCTGTGACTGTTAGCCGGGCTAAGCGGAATGCCTCAGATAGCCGCCACCACGGCAATTCGGTGACCGAACGTGGTCGGCTGTGAGCATTTCTGTTCACAACCCAGGACGAAAGTCCAGCTAGAGCGGGTAGTTGCCGGGAAGCATGCGTCGCCGCTCATCATCGGAGGCCGACCGATCCGCGGGAGTGAGGTTGCTCACCTCCGCCTCCCGCCGCGGCCAGATCCGGCCAATTCCGCCCCTGGATCGCGGCGGCCGCCGGCTGCACGCCCGATCGCCTGTCTGACATCATTCCGGTGGCGCCCGGCGGCGCGGAGAGGGCGGAGGATGCCGGTCTTTATCGACACGGTGGCGTGGGTCCACCTGGAGCACGGCCAGATCTTGTGCGCCCGGCCCCGCGGCAAGGATGTCTTCTACATTCCCGGCGGGAAACGCGAGGGCGATGAGAGCGACCTGCAGACCCTGCAGCGGGAGATCTGCGAGGAGCTGACGGTCGCGGTGCGACCGGAGACGGTCCGGCACGTCGGCACCTACGAGGCAGCCGCCCCGGACGGCGCGCTGGTGCGGATGAGCTGCTACACCGCCGGCTACCGCGGCGTGCTGGCCGCCAGCAGCGAGATCGACGAGCTGGCCTGGTTCGGCTACGCGGACCGGCCGCGCGTGCCTGCTGTCGACCAGATGCTCTTCGACGACCTCAGGGCGGACGGCCGGCTCGACCTGACACGGTCATGGTCTGCTTCCTCATGCGGATCGGTGTTACTACCTCCTAGTGGCCGCGAGCGGCTCATCCCATACTGTGGCGACTCACGACCGGGAAGGCAGGACGACATGATCGACTGGGCGGCCTGGCACCAGGCCTACGATGATCCGTCGTCGCCACTGAGCATGCGGCTGCAGTGCGTGCAGCGGCACCTGTCCGACGCGATCACACAAGCCCCAGCTGGCCCGATCAGCCTGGTCAGCCTGTGCGCCGGCCAGGGCCGCGACGTGATCGGGGTGCTGCCGTCTCATCCCCGGCGCGAGGACGTCCGCGCGATCCTGGTCGAATCCGACTCCCGCATCGCCGATTTGGCCCGCCGGGCGGCCGCGGACCGGGAGCTTGCCCAGGTCGAGGTCCGAGTGGCGGACGCGAGCCACGTGGCGGGCTTCGCCGACGCGCTGCCAGCCGGCGTGCTGCTGCTGTGCGGGATCTTCGGCAACGTGAGCGACGACGACGTCCGGCGTACGGTGCAGGCGGCATCGTCCCTGTGCCGGCCGGGCGCGACCGTCATCTGGACCCGGCACCGGCACCCGCCGGACCTGACCCCGCGGATCAGGGAATGGTTCACCGCAGCGGGCTTCGCCGAGATCGCCTTCGACGCTTTCGATGCCGCCGTCATGATCAGCGTTGGCGTCGCCCGGCTTGGCCGTGATCCGGACCAGGAACTCCCGGACGGGCCGCTGTTCACCTTCGGCAGCGCGCGGCCGCGCGGTGGGTGAGGAAGGCGTGAATGCCGAGCTGGCCGAGGCCCTCGCGCCGGTGCTGCGTGACCTGGAAAGTTCCGGTGCGCCGCAGGCGGAGATTCAGGACGACCAGTGGTCAGACGTCGAGGGACAGGTGACTGCGATGCTGGGCGGTCCTGATGGCACCAGCCAGGGCGTCTGGGTCATGGCCGGCGAGCCGCACCTGGACCAGGTCGCCGCGGTCGCGGATCAGGTCCAGGAATGGGCGATCGAGACGCTGTGGCAGACCGGTCTCCCGGCCAGCTGGCCCGAGTGCCCCGAGCACCCTGACTCGCACCCGCTAGCCGCCCGGCGGCAGGATGATCGAGCCATCTGGGCCTGTCCTTCGTCCGGCCACCTGATCTGCAACGTCGGCCGGCTCGCCGGCCCTACGACCCGGGCAGCCCGGCGCCGCCGACGGGGTCGGCACGGTAGGCTACCGAGGCCGAAAGGAGCCCTCCCATGCCCGCGATTCCCGCTTCTCACCGGGACCTGCTTGACGCCGACTTCGCGACGTTCGCCACCGTCGGCCCGGACGGCCGGCCACAGCTGTCCGAGATCTGGTTCCTGGCCGAGGGCGAGACCATCGCCACGTCGCTGAACACGTCCCGGCAGAAAACCAAGAACCTGCGCGCGAACCTGGCCGTGACCGTATTCGTGCTGGACCTGACCGTCCCCTTTCGGTACCTGGAGATCCGCGGCGACGCCGAGATCATCCCCGACGACGACTACTCCTTCGCCGACAAGCTAGGTGTCAAGTACGGTGCTGACCTGCGAGAGCACGATCGGCCCGGCGAGTCCCGGGTCAAGGTCGTCATCCACCCCACGCGGGTGAACGCCGTCGACATGCGGGGCTGACCCGCCGCGGCAAGCCCCTGCAGTCACACTCGCATCAGCGCTCTCCTCAGGCGCTACCGTTGCGCCGGCAATGGCGGCCACAACGTACTGAACGAGGCATTCACAGCGTCCTGGCGTGCTGAAACAGGCGTCTCATGACGTTCGGCGCGGCGCGGGCGTTCGGCGCGGCGCGGGCGTAGCCGGGACACCAGGGCCTGCAGGGCGACGACGCCCCGGCCGGGGCGTCGTCGCCCCACAACCCGTCGATGAGCTGGCTGGCCGGCACCAGCTGCCGGGCCGCAGCGCCAGCAGGGTCAGCAGTGCGCGCAGCCGGGCCCCGGCGACCTCGAGGATTTCCCCCGGGTCATCGTCGGTGCGGACCTCGAGCGGCCCGAGCATGGCGACCTGCACACGCTCAATTCTGCCTGGGTCTGGGTAGGACTAGCGACGTGGATCCAATCGAGGCGCTGCGGCAGATCGCTTTCGAGCTGGAGCGAGGTGGGGCACCCACCTATCGCGTCCAGGCCTTCCGGCGCGCCGCCCAGGTGCTGGACGGCCTGCCCGCCGGTGAGCTCAGCCAGCGGATCGGTGCGGGCACGCTGCGGGCGCTCAAGGGTATCGGCGACACGACCGCCCAGGTCATCGTCGAGGCCACCCGCGGCGAGCAGCCCGGTTACCTGACCGCTCTGCTCGGGGATCAGCCGCCGTCACCGCCGGATGAACTGCGCGCCGCGCTGCGCGGCGACTGCCACACGCATTCAGACGCGTCCGACGGGGGCAGCCCTCCGCTGGAGATGGCCGAGGCGGCCCGTGCCCTCGGGCACGAGTGGATCGCACTCACCGACCACTCCCCCCGGCTGACCGTGGCCAACGGGCTGTCCGCCGAACGGCTCCGGGCTCAGCTCAAGCTGGTCCGCGAGCTGAACGAGAAACTGGCCCCCTTCCGCATCCTGACCGGCATCGAGGTCGACATCCTCGACGACGGCTCACTGGACCAGCGTGAGGACTTGCTGCGGCAACTCGACGTGGTGGTGGCCAGCGTCCACTCCAAGTTGCGCATGCCGGCCGGGCCGATGACCAGGCGGATGGTGACCGCGATCCGCAACCCGCATGTCACCGTGCTGGGGCACTGCACCGGGCGGATGCTGGGCGGGCGGGCTCGCCGTCCGGAGTCGGAGTTCGATCCCGACGCAGTGTTCGGCGCGTGTGCGGAGACTGGAGTGGCCGTGGAGATCAACTGCCGGCCTGAGCGCCAGGACCCGCCGGACCGGCTGCTCACGCTGGCCGTCGACGCGGGCTGCGTGTTCGCCATTGACACCGACGCGCATGCTCCCGGCCAGCTGGACTGGCTGGGCAGCGGCACCGCCCGGGCCAGGAAGGCCGGCATCGCCGCCGACCGTGTAATCAACACCGCCGATGCCGCGTCAGTGGCCGGGCGACGGGCCAGTCATCGGTAAGGATCGCGGCCCGGGCCCGCCGCAGGCCCGGGCCGCGATCCGGTCAGTGCCCCGATTTAACGATCTACCACATAGAAGCGCTACACCCATGTCATGTCAAGAGGCGCATTGCCATCGCAGTACGGTGATTTCGTGAATAAGTCCCGATCGGGGCAGGCCAGACCGGCCAGCCCCCGCCAGGTAACGATCGAGGACGTGGCGCGGGCCGCCTCCGTTTCCCGGCAGACCGTCTCCAACGTGCTGAACAACAGCGGCCGGGTGGGTGACGCGGCCCGGGTCCGGGTGCTCGACGCGGTAGCCGCGCTCGGCTACTACCCCCACCAGGGGGCGCGTAGTCTGCGATCGCGCCGGACCCGGCAGATCGCCTACGTGATGCCGCGGATAGCGCTGCTGCCCGCCAACTACATCATGCAGCAGTTCCTGCAGGCGATGGCGGCCGCATGTGCGAGCCGCGGGTACAGCATGGTGATCGTGGTCGCGGGCGGGAGCCCGCCGGGCGACGACCCGCGCGAGGAGATGCGGCGGCTGATCGCCAGCCGGAGCGTCGATGCGTTCGTGCTCTCCGAACTGGGTGAGGACGACCCACGGGTGGCGCTGCTGGCCGAGGCCGGGTTCCCGTTCGCGTGCTTCGGCCGGACCGCGGCCGGGCAACCGCAGCCGTGGGTCGACATCGACAACCACGAGGCCACCGCGATGGCGGTGGAGCACGTGGTGAGCCTGGGGTTCCGGCGAATCGCGTTCGCGGGCTACCACACCGGGAACCGCTGGGACGACGAGCGGGAGAACGGGTTCCGGGCTGGGCTGGAACGCCATGGCCTGCCCGCCGAGCAGGCCCGCATGGTGCTGGTGGACGACGCCAGCGCGCGGCGGGCGATCCGGTCGCTGCTCACTTCAGGCCGGCCCGAGGACCGGCCGGAGGCGATCGTGTCGGGCAGCGACCGGCTGGCCGCGATCATCTACGGCGTCGCGGCCGAGCTGCGGCTAAGGATCGGCCGGGACCTGGCCGTCACCGGCTTTGACGGCAGCGTGGCGGCCGGCCTGCTGCACCCCCGGCTGACCAGCGTGGCCATCCCGACCGTGGATATCGCCCGGCGGGTGGTGGCCCGGGCGCTCAAACAGATCGACCACGGCCCGGACCAGCTTCCTGGCGAGGTCGTGGCCGCCCGGCTGCGGGTGGGTGAGAGCACGTTCCGCAGGGATGCTCCGGCGCTTGGCACCGGCGGCTCTCCCTACGCCAGGGCCCTGCCTGACGCCGGAACGACCTGGAGACGGTTTCAGCGCGGCACAGGTCCGAGGGTCACCATCGCCAACGTGGCCGCCGATGCCGGGGTAGGCGTGGGCACGGTCTCCCGGGTCCTGAACGGCAGCGATCAGGTGCGCGATTCCACCGCGCGGACCGTGCTCGACTCCATCGACCGGCTCGGCTACCGGCCCAGCCACGCGGCGGCGGCCCTGGTCCGCGGGACACCGCGCACGGTGGCGATACTGGCCACCCACATGACCAGGCCGTCGAACGTGGTCCGGATGGCCAGCGCGCTTGAAGTCCTGGACGAGCAGGGTTACGACACGATCGTGTGCAACGTGGAGAGTCCGGCGGAGCGGGACCGGCACCTGGAAGCCCTGCTGCCGACGCACCGGGCTGACGGGGTGCTCGCCATCTGCCTGCCGCTGTCAGCTGATCAGCTCAGCTCGTTCGCACGGGCCGGGGTACCCCTGGCCAGCGTAGACGCGGTTAATCCCGGCGTGCCGCAGACGATCATCGACGACGTCGCGGGCGGGCGGCTCGCGGCCGAACACCTGCTCTCGCTGGGCCACCGGCGGATCGCGTTCGTCGGGGACACGGCGTTCCCGAAGCCGCCCGAGGGACTGGGTTTCGTTTCCTCGGCGAACCGGCTCCGGGGGTTCCGGCAGGCTCTCGCCGCCGCCGGCCTGGAGGTGGAGGCCAAACTGATCCGGCGGGGACAGCACGACACGGCAGCGGCCGCCGAGCTCACGGCCCAGCTGCTGAAATCCTCCGATCCGCCGTCCGCGATCTTTGCCGCCTCCGACACCCAGGCCATCGGGGTGCTGTCGGCGGCTGACCGCCTGGGCGTGGCGGTGCCCGGGCAGCTGTCGGTCGTCGGCTTCGACGACATTGAGTCCGCGGCTTTCCTGGGCCTGAGCACGATCTGGCAGCCGCTCAAGCTCAGCGGTGCAGAGGGGGCGCGACGGCTCTGCGCTCTGCTGCGTGGGGATACAGTCCGCCCGCTTCGGCAGGAACTGCCGATCGAGACGATCGCGCGGGGCAGTTCGGCGAAGTACGGCGGCTAGCCGCCGACCTGGGGCTCCGGGGGTTGCTGGGCTCCCCGGCTACGCGACCGGCACGCATCCCCCCGGCCGGGTCGGTAGACAGCCATCATTGTTAAATCTAGTATCAATGTGATATCACATTAATAGGTGATCGGGTAGCCGGCACCACAGCCCATAGGAGGCATCCCGATGAGCACAGCCGACGACAACACCGGCGCGAAAGGCCTGCGCGGATGGTGGCAATCTCCGCCACGAGCTGGCATGCGCCGCCTGATCAACCCATGGGAATACCGCCACCTCCGCTTTTCTGGAGCCACCCGCATTATCGGCGGCAGTGTCGCGGCCACCGCTGGGGTCGTGTGCTTGTCGTACGACGCCGACGGATGGGCGGCTTTCTTCCTGGCTCTGGCGGGACTGAATCTCGCGGGTGGCTACTGGTACATCACCATCGCTCGCTCCGCGGCTGCCTGAACCCCGGGCCTAGCCAAGTGCC
>CAWAFD010000015.1:0-373584 GCA_963781225.1 uncultured Actinomycetota bacterium | reverse complement strand
AGCTGCCATTATCGGTGACGTCAGGCGATGTCCTGCGACGGTAAAACTGCGTCTTACAAGCGAGAGGCCACAGGTTCGAACCCTGTTGCGCCCACCACGTTTCCCAGCTAGATGGGGTGGTGGTGTTACGAGTAGGGAGTTCTCCCTATCCGGTAAGAGCCAAACTGTATCGTCCGGTTATGGCGGATTCTCGGCCACGCCGCGGACGCGGCGAAGACTCGATGTACTTCGACCAGGCCAACAACCACTGGGTGGCTGCCGTTTTCCTGGGCTACAAGGCAGGGAAGCGTGTCCGCCGGAAATCACTGGCCGCACCAAGACGAAGTCAAGACCAAGCTCCGCGACCTCAGGCGTGAGCTGGACAGTAATGTCCGCTCCGCGTGTCGTTACCGCCGGTCACCCTCACCACCGGGTGACCCCGCGGCGGCCCCAGGTGCGTCCTCTCGGCGGCCTCAGGCGCTGGCCGGACTCGTCAATTCGAAACAGAGCCAGGCGCCCAGGTCCGCCGCCGTGCTTTTTGACCGGCCAGGGCTCCTCCCGCCACCTGGCAATCTTCTCCTCATCCCGCTCCGCCGCCCGCCGGGCCGGGACCTGGTCACTCCACCCCAGCCGGTGCAACAGCACATCCATCCCGGCCAGCGTGTACTCCACCCCGAACCGCGCCCAGACCTGGTCCGCGATCCGGGCCAGCGTCCAGCACTGATCCCATGCCCACGCCGCCGGCCCGGCATCCAGCTCGCCGACCTGCGCCTCGGTAAGCTTGCACTTCGCACCGCCCGCGCCCTTGGTGGCCAGCGCCTCCCGGCCGCTGGCCACCAGCGCCCGCCGTCACCAGTACGCCGACATCCGCGACACCCGGAACCGCTTCGCGACCTCCCGGGTCACTGGCGCCAGCCTCGATCATCTCCGCCGCAGCGAGCCGTACCCGTTCCCGGCGAGCGCTTCGCCACGGCCAGCCCGCCCCCATCGGGATGCCTCATGCCTCCGGCATACCGCCCCAGGCACCAGGTGACCAGACCCGTAACCCCCGCCATTGAAGATCGTTAGTAACGATCAAGTGGAGCCGCTGCGTGGCGTCGGGTCCGGACTCACCGGAGGTCTTTGCGTCGTCGGCAAGGAGCGGAAGAAGTGGCCAGGCATCAGCCGTATGAGAGCGGCAATGAAAGGCCGAACGCCATCAAGATCGCCATGAGGGCGAAGCAGGCGCCTGTCAGCAGGTCAGTGTTGATCTTGGGGATGAAGTCGATGAAGTGGGCCACGGTGCGGCCGATCTGGTGCCCGGCGACTGACATCACGAAGGTCATGCACCCGAAGAGGACGGGCGCGAGCCAGGGGGAGAAGCCGGCGAGGCCGAGCGCCGTGCCTGCAGCGACATTGTCGACGCTCAGCGGGATCGGCAACCCGAACCTTGCCCATCTCAGGTCCGGATCTGCGCGATTTGGTGATATCACCGCCTTAACGATGAGGAACAGCCCGTATACGCCGAGCCCGATCATGGCGACCACGTCGGAGTAGTTGTCGAGCTTGTCGCTCAGGAGATGCCCGATGAGGATCCCGACCACGGGTGCGGCGCCGTCCCATACGCCGAAGATGGCGGATGTCTTGACTGAGGTCAAGAAGGTCGGCTTGAGCCCCCCGAGCACGAGCGAGCTGCGGAAGTTGTCGAGGCTCAGAACGAACCCGAGCGTCAGCAGGCTGAACACCAAGGATTCCTCTCTCCGGATTGCGCGTCAAATATCGGCCTGCCGTGCCCGGCTCCGGAACCGCGCCGGGCCGGGCCGCGCCGCCATTTCCTGGCAGAAGAAAGGATGGGAAAGGTGGATGAGTGTCCAGAGCAGCTTCATCCCGTAGTCCTGGCCCATCTGGGCGCAGACTCGGACCCGCCCCCGTCGTTCCCGCCGCCCGGGACGATCAGGCCAGGACCCGATGATGACCAGCAGCAATCTGAGCTTCCTGGCCAGGACAGCGAGCTGGCAGCGCCGCGCTTGACAGTGCCGGGCGCGCCAGTGATATCACCGGGATGCTGCGGACCGGTTATGGCACCGGGCGTGCCCTCAGCTTCAGTCGGGTCCACATTCTCTGCAGCCACAATCACCTTCCGTGACACCGAGTAACAGCCAGCCCGCCGCCATCACGCCCGAGAGGCCGAGCAGCATGACTGCGCCTACCACTTCGCCGTGCTCGCCGGCCGCCTTGCTTAGCTTGCCGCCCAGCTGCAGTCCGATCATCGACATAATGAAGCTCAGGAGCCCGAACAGGGTCACTGCCAACACGATGGGGTAGCGCACCGTTCCCAGTGCGAGTCCCACTGCGAGATCGTCCAGGCTGAGCGCGGCGCCGCTGACCAGCAGCCGCCACCCGTGCCAGATCTTCGGGGTGTCGTCGCCGCCGCGCAGTGCCTCGATGAGTCCCCAGATTGCGGTCGCGCAGAGTATCCCGGCGCCGGCCCAGCGGGCGGCGGACCCCAGCGGGCCGGCAAGGCCGGTGCCGATGAGCATCCCAGTGGCCGGCATCACGACGTCACACAGGCCGAAGACCGTGGCCACCTTGAGCTCGGTACGCCGGTTCACGCCGCTGACGCCGATAGCGATCGCCGCGCCGAAGTTGTTCAGCCCGAGCGCGACCGCCACGACAAACAACGCCACCATAGGTAATGCAACCTACGTGCATCCTCCGGCAGTGAGAGACGGTTAAGGAATTCGTAACCCTTCTAACAGCAAAAGGCGCGCTGCCGCAGGTTCACGCTACGTGCCGGAGCTCGGAGCCGGCGCGCAGAACCCATGACCCCGGTGCCTACACACGTGGATTCGCTGCCTGCGAGAAAGATCGGCAGGAAATCTGGTGCCGCTTGATCTGGAGCATTCCACGGAACGGGAGAATGGCCATCGATTGCCAGCCTGCATCCAAGGGAATTAGTACGGTGGCCTCGCCTTCGGGACGCCCACGCCGCCGTTTCCCACCAGTGACCCCAATAATCCCGGGAGCCTGACCCAGTACTTCCGTGAGTGCTCGTCGGGCCGTTTTACGCCCACTCGAGCCCAGGGTGGCGGGTTCATCGGCCCGTTTACCATGGGCCCCTTCCCCAAGCCGGACCCTGACTCGAGGTCACCGCACAGCAGGTCATCACTGCGGCCGGCCACGCGTTTCCCGATGTCTTCATCGGCGCCGACACCGACGTGAACCGCGACGTCACGGCCGACGAGCTGCCGGTCCTGATCATTCACAACTTTACCGGCTACGGACCGGGCAACAGGGCCAACGCCCCCGCTTCGGTGACCAAGCACGCGCCGTTCGTTCCTGACGAGCAGGTGACCGTGACCGTGCTGGTCGCCGGGATGGCATCGAGACGCCGTTCTACCAGATCACGCATGAGCTTTCGCATTCCCTGGGCACCCTTGACCTGTATGGCTCAGGTACCGAGAACCAGCTGCTCACCCTGATGAGCAGTTACTCCTTCACATCCGACAACCAGGTGCCTGTGCATCTCGACGCCTGGCACAAGATGGCCCTGGGCTGGTGCGAACCACACATCCAGCAGCTGCATGCATCCGCCGCTCCCGTCATCGTCAGTGAGATCTCGGCACAACGGCCCGACGGCGCGGTCATCTTGTCGGATCCAAGCCGCTGGACCGGTGAGTACTTCATCCTGGAACGGCGCACACCGACCGGCGTCAACCAGGCGTACGACAGCGGCGTGAGCGGTGACGGGCTCCTGATCTGGCGATTCCGTCCCGGCCAGTCTGTTGTCCTGCCGTGGAATAAGCAGACTCGACGGGCATCGAGCGCACCTTCGCGGCCGCAGGCAACGACATCGAGGTTAGCTTCGGCGTCAGGCAGCCGGCCCTTTCGTCCCGCGGCCGACACGGCTGATCTACGCGAGCAGCGATGACGGCCGTGGCGTGATCGGCAGCATCGACGCAGGCAACAACCTGCACAAGCAGACCATCATCCCGCCTGGGAGCTTCCCCACCGACCGATGGACCACGATCACGTCCATCGTCTCCGCGTAAGAATGCGGGCACTCGGGGACAGTCCCGATCTCGGCAGCATGGGCTTGGGTGAAAAACGGAACCTTACAGCAAGCATCGCTACGACCGGCAGCACTCCCCGTGTGGCCCTCGCACAGGACCGGCCACAGGTCGGCTTACCTCCTGACCGTCGAAGGATGACCTGGACGATGGCGGGCATAGGCGATGTTAACGACCGCGATGACGATCCAGATCAGCACGACGAGGAATACCTGAGCGGTACTGATCGAGGTAGTGGTTGACATCACGGATGCGTGGAATGGGCCCAGGACGACTTCTGCTCTGGGGGCGGTGCCGGTAGTGGACAGGGAATGCAGCGTTACCGCTGTAGCCCCGATACCAAGCCCGACCGAACCCAGGGCCATGGCCACGTTGGCCCAAACGATCTGGGCGGGCTGAACGCCGCGCTGTGCTAGCCGGGCGTCTACTTGCTTGTCGATCTCCGAGCTGATCCGTTCGATCAGCCCTTCGGCCAGGGCACTCTCGTATTCATGGCCCAGTTCGCTGTGCACGGCTGCCGCCGCGGCGACGTCTTCATGTGTCCGCACGTCCATCCATCGACGATATGTCGCAGCCGGTGGCCGGGATAGTCAGGCAGCAGCAGGAAATTTCAGCAACTGCGTTACCTGAGGAATCTCAGCGCTGGCCAAAGTTGTACTGGACCGGGTGCTGCGCGGCCGGGCTGCGTTCCAGCGGAGCACGGAGGCTGTTCCACCCTTGCCGACAGCACCTTGGTCCGGCAGTTCGGTCTCAGTTCCGTCAGAACGCGGAAAACTACGAGAACTGACGAGAGGCCGTGAAAGGTAAAAGAGCAGGTCAGGAATCATTCGGTGGAGTGCTGGCAGGTCAGGGAGGGGGTGACTGAACCCCGGCCTGCACGCCGCTGGCATCGGTAGCTGATGTGAGTTGCGGCTCTCTAGGTCCCGGGAGGGCGGTGACCACTGGGCCGAGTCCTTCTAGCAGGGGTGGGAGCACGGCGATGTAGGTGGCTCCTGTTTGCTTGCGGAGCGTTCTGAGGTGCTTGGTTATCTCCTGCTGGGTGTCGTAGGCGAGGTGGGGCGAGTCGGGCAGGTCATCGACGGTGAGCTCGTTGTCGATTGTCAGGAACGGCAGCCTGTTAGCCAGTTCATCGAGGTAATGGCTTGCCGCGGTGCGGCGGCCGGTGGTGATGACGGCATCGAGGATTGTTCGGTGATTCCGTTTATTATTTTCCGTGTCTCCAGTTCAAAACTTCCGCGTCGTCGGCCCGGTGCGCCTCCGCAGGATCACTTCGGCCATCCCTGGCGACGGGGTGACCGGATCCTCCCAGGTCAGCCTCCCATGGGCCGCCCGGCCGGGGCGAGCTCCGGCATAGTGGCGACATCGGTCTTGCTCCGGTCCGGCAGCAAGGCGGCGGCGGCCAGAGTGATCACCACGCACGCGATGATGTAGATGGCGATCGCCTGCCAGCCGAAGGTCGGCAGCATCCACGTCGCGAGCAGCGGAGCCGGGCCGCCGGCGATAAGCGAGGCGGCCTGGTAGCCCAGGCCGCTGCCGGCGTAGGCCAGCCCAGTCGGGAAGTTCTCCGCGATGTAGGAGGACTGCGGGCCGTACTGCATCGCGTGCGGGATGGCGATCAGCGCCGTGCCAAGGATGATGAAGCCCAGGGCTGCGGTGTTGAGCAGGAGGAAGAAGGGGAACGCGACGATCCCCATCACGATCGCCCCGGTGACATAAACTCGCCTGCGCCCTAGCCGGTCACTGAGGCCTCCGAAGGTCGGAATCAGGAAGAGCTCGAGCGCGCCTCCCACGGTCACCGCGGCCAGCCCGACGCCCGTGCTCTTGTGCAGGTGGTCCTTGATGTAGTCCAGGGCGAACGCCGTGTAGATGTAAAACGGCGCCTGCTCCGACATCCGCAGCAGCGCGCTGAGCACGATCTCCTTGGGGTACCGGCGGATCACATCGAGCACCGGAACCTTGGCCACGGTCCGCTTCTCCACCAGTTCGGCGAACATCGGCGTCTCCATCACCTTCAGCCGCACCCACAGGCCGATGGCCACCAGCACGAGGCTGGCCAGGAACGGGATCCGCCAGGCCCAGGCCTTGAACGCGTCCGGCGCGGCCAGCGCGATGGCGGTCATCATCCCGGTGCCGAGCAGCAGCCCGATCGGAACGCCGATCTGCGGCCAGCTCGCCATCAACCCGCGCTTGCGCTGCTTGCCCCACTCCATGGACAGCAGCACCGAGCCGCTCCACTCGCCGCCCACCGCGACACCCTGCAGTACCCGCAGCACCACGAGCAGGATCGGCGCCGCGACGCCGATGGTGCTGGTCCCCGGCAGAACGCCGACCAGGGCGCTGGCCAGGCCCATCATCAGCAGCGTGATGATCAGCGTGGCCTTGCGGCCGATCCGGTCACCCCAGTGACCGAAGATGGCCGCACCCACCGGCCGGGCCGCGAACCCGACGGCGTAGGTGGCGAACGACTCCAGCGTTCCCGCGTAGGAACTTGAGGCGGGAAAGAAGACCGCGGGGAACACGATGGCTGCGGCCGTGCCGTAGAGGAAGAAGTCGTACCACTCGATCGAGGTCCCGACCACGCTGGCCACCGCGGCCAGCTGGATCTGCCGACTGCGTCCGGTTTCGTCTACCGACCTGGCGCGGCCGGCGTCTTCGGGTTGGAGCACCATGGGGGTTCCTTCCTGACCGTCCCCCAGCCGGTCTTCGACAGTCTTTTCTGCGGCTACCGAGAAAACCCGTGCCGAAACCTGCTCACGAGGAGCCGGCCCCCAAAGAAGACGCCAAGGTATGGCAACGGCTGGACGAACTGGAGTCAGCCGAGGCGACGGCGTGATGGCGGCGTGATGCGGCCGAGCGTGCTGGCTCAGATGAGGAGCGGGGGAGGGAGGAAGGTCCTGGCCTGGACGAAGCCGAGTTCCGGCGCCGCTTCGCTCACTTGTTCCACGAAGTCGGCGCCGCGTGACCGAGCGTGCCAGGACGCTGGAATCTCGACGTCCGGCCTCGTGCTCAGCGTCAGCCCGCGAGCCCATCAGGTGGTGCCGGGTAGCTCGTGCCGCCGAGAGGTGACCCGGTGTTGTGTTTACCACGGCAGGAATGCATCCGAGACCCGGTGTCTCGAAGGCCGTCCCCACTCGCAGGGCAGGCGGCTTGTCGGCGTCCAGCGCTGCCTGCATCAACCTGGACGAGGTCGGCGATGACCGCCACCTGACTGTGTTCCAGATGCAGGGCTCTTGGTCGTTAGGCGATTACGGCGGGTCGCAGAGCTTGCGCTGGGGCGATCCTCGCCGCGGCCACCGACGGCCACGGTGGCGGCTCGCCTGCATGCGAATGCTCATGATCGGATCCTGAAAACAGGCATGCGCAGGCGACGGCGGGTTGCCAGGGTAATGCTGACCGCCGCTGGGTCAGGGCGGGGCAGTAAAGCGGTAGCCGGCGCCGCGCACCGTTTGCAGGCTTCCAGCGTTATCACCGAGTTTGCGGCGCAGGGCGCTGATCACGACCTCGACGACGTTGCTGCCGCCGCTCCAGTCGTAGCCCCATACGTCGCGCAGCAGCGCCGTCCGGCCGATGACCCGGCCTTCGCGTTCATGCAGGTACTGAAGGACGTCGAACTCCAGCTTGGTGAGATCGGCGCGGGTGCCGTCGAGGATGAGCTGGCGGCGGTCGGGATCGAGTAGGGCATCGTCGTCAATGAGCATTTCCCGTGCGGCGAGATCGGTCAGCCAGCCGTCGATGGAGGACGGTCCGAAGTCGTTGTAGAGGGCATGGTAGGTGGTCCCCCCGATCTCGGCGGCGCCGTTTGGGAGACGGGCGAAGCCGAGCGGCGCGAACTGGGACAGCGCTGCGGCGGGATCTGCGGCCAGCGAGTAGATACGCCGGAGCCTCGGCCGCATTTCCAGGTAGCGCCGCTTAAGGTCGAGGACCAGGGCCGCGTGGGCCGGCGTCGTGGCTTCGCCGCCATCGGCGGCCAGCATGTGGCGCAGAAAGAGCACCTGCTGGCCGCGCGGCACCGGGTTAGCGCGCAGGTGCTCGCGCCATGTGGCGGCCACCGGGTCCGCGGTGAGGAGCCGGGTCGGCACGGAGGTGGCCTCGCACAGGCACTGGAACGCGGCGGGGGACCCGCCGGGGTCGCGGGCGACGCGGAACGCGGACGGCATCGTGTCCCACCAGGACCGCATCACGGTGACTGCCTCGGCTGGCTGGTGTGCGTAAGCGATGGCGGTGATCTGGGCTTCATCGGCTGGCCGCGCTGGCTCGACCGCGTACCGATGGCTGGAGGTAGGGAAGAACGCCTCCCGCACGGCGGGGTTCTCGATGAGGTAGAGCAGGTCGGCGGTGTAGCGCCACAGGTCCGCCGGCGGGGCGGTGCCCAGCTCGCGCCGCAGTTGCCGCCAGGCCGCGATCCTGTGCGCGCGGTAGGTCGGCGGATCGTTGACCCGCAGCAGCGCCGCGACGACTTCGCGCACGGTGTCGTGCAGGACTAGCCCGTCCGGGCCGAATTCCACGAATGGCAGCGGGCGCAGCATGTCGTAGGCGTCGTGCGGGGGTGCGTCCGGCAGTAGAGCACCGAGGAGCGACATGGTCGGTCGGCGCAGCGTGCAGGCGGCGTCAAGCACGGCCCGGGTCGGCTGGTCGAGGCCGGAAAGGTAGACCCGGGCGAGTTCGGTAACGACGGTGGCGACCGCTACGTCGGGGACCGTGAGGTCCGGGCGGGCGCCCCGCGCGGAGGCGGCGAGCCGCAGGGCCAGCGGGTGGCCGTGGGTGAAGCGGGTGATCCGGGCGGCGTCGGCGCCGCTGAGTCCTTCGCGGCGCAGCATCTCGTCGGCGTCTGCGGCTGCCAGGTTCGCAAGCGGAACCGTAGCCAGCAGGTCCCCGAAATCACTGATCCAGGCGGCAACTGGCGGCTCGCGGCCGGCCAGTGCCAGCCTGGTGTTGTCGCGCAGGCCCGGCACGAGCTCCTGCCGTAGCCAGGTGTCCAGCAATCGGAGCTGTTCGTAGGTATCGAGAACCAGCACCACCCGGTCGCCTAGGCCGCTGAGCGCGGTGGCGGCCTCGGCCACCGTCGCCATCGGCCGGGGCCCGCCGGATGGTTCAGCCCGCAGCGCCCTGATCGCGCGGTCGAGCGCGGTGAGGAAACCCCGCTCGGTCGGCTCGATGCCGCCACAGTCCAGGCTGACGACGGCGGCGCCGTGCGCTCGCGCGTCCTCGGCGAACGCGGCGAGCAGCGCGGATTTCCCGATCCCCGCGATGCCGTGCACGGCCACGACCAGCGGGCGGTCACGCTCGGCCAGTTCGAGCAGCACCGCCCGTTCCGGCTGACGGCCGACCACAGCGGCCGCCCGGGCACCCAGCAATGTTCGCAGGGTCCCGCTCATTGCCGGACCGGTCGAGCTTCAGTCATCTGTCAGCACCCGCCTCGGGTCACCTCCGTGGGTCCGGCCAGGACCGAGAAGTCCCTGACGGCCACGTCGATCATGTGCAGGTTCACCTGCAACCCCTGAAAGATCTTCCCGCGCTGGTAGGCCCTCATGGCGGCGACGTTATCCCACGTGTAGACACCACCGTAAATGTTGGCCTGCTGGTTGGCTAGCCAGATCTTCGCCCGCAGACCCGGCAGCGCGGCGAACGCGGGCGCGTTCTGCTCGGCGTGCGCCTGATACGCCGCATCGTCGACGCCGTCCAGCTTGAACGTGATGATCTGCATGTGCATGCCGTACTCCTTTCGCTACGTGGTGACGGACGCTATGCGCTCCCGTCACTGGTGATGCGATCACCGTAGGGACGGCGGGACTGCTTCGGGTGAGCCCTGACTGAGGCGAAGCTGAGCCGGGCAGTTCAGCTTCGCCTCATGTTCGGCTCACCTGTTCCGGCTGCCCGCGGCCTAGCGTCTGCGGCAGGCCTGATCCATCCACGTTACGGAGGTTTCCGATGAACACTGAACTGATCGAGCAGAACGTGAACCGGCTGCTCGGCGCGATGACCGGCGCGGCTACCACGGCCATGGTGGCGGTCGGCGACCAGCTCGGGCTGTACCGGGCACTCGCCGACGGCGGACCGGCTACCCAGGACGAACTGTCCGTCCGCACCGGCACGGCCGCACGTTACCTTAGGGAGTGGCTGTCCCAGCAGGCCGCCGCCGGATTCCTCGCCTACCGGGAGAGCGACGGACGGTACGTGCTGCCGGCCGAGGCCGCCGCGGTGCTCGCCGATGAGGCATCGCCGGCCTTCCTGGCCGGCGGCGCCACCATCACCCGCGGATGGTTCGCGGGCATCGACCGTCTCGCCGGGGCGTTCCGCACCGGCGCCGGCATTCCCTGGCACGAGCAGGACCCGGCTGTCTTCGAGGGCACCGAGCGTTTCTTCCGCCCCGGCTACACCGCCAATCTCACCACCGAGTGGGTCCCCGCGCTGCCTGGGGTGGCCGACAGGCTCGCCGCCGGCGGCCGGGTCGCAGACGTAGGCTGCGGACACGGTGTGGCCGCCATCTTGCTAGCCCGCGCCCACCCGCAGGCGAGCGTCTACGGCTATGACTTCCACGACCGCTCCATCCAGGTCGCTCGGCAGCAGGCCAGCCAGGCCGGCCTCGGCGGCCGCATCCGGTTCGAGACGCTCGACGCAACTAGCTACCCGGCCGATGGCTTCGACCTGATCTGCCTGCTGGACACCCTCCACGACCTCGGCGACCCGGCCGCCGCGCTGGCTCACGCCCGCAAGGCCCTCGCCCCCGATGGTGCCGTTCTGGTTGTGGAACCGAACGCGGCCGACGACTACACAGCGAACCTGGCCAGCCCGCTCGCCGCGCTCAGCTACACGGCGTCCACGTTCCAGTGCACGCCGGCCGCACTGGCCCAGCCCGGCGGGGTCGCGCTCGGCGCCCAGGCCGGCCCCGCAGCGGTACGGCAACTGGCCGGCGACGCTGGTTTCAGCCGGTTCCGGCAGGTCACACAGACCCCGGTCAACGTCGTCCTCGAGCTCCGGCCCTAACCGGGCACCCGCCTGGCCGCGCTGGTGCACAAAGGGTCCGCACCTCCCTGGTGGAGGCGAGGCCGCCCGCCGGGCCAGGCAAGCCCGGACGCGCCGCCAGCCGGGCCGCGCGTCGGGTACCCGGACAACGCCACGGCTGGCCGCAGCGGGGACATCGGCACGGCTCGGTGCTGGCAGGCTATTCCGGCACCAGGAGTGCGTGTACCCGGCGGAGCAATGGAGGGCTCTGCCAGACTGCTGCCAGCATCATCAGAACGGCGGTCGGGCCTGGGCTCTCCCGGGCTTTTGCGATAGGAGAGGCATCATGCGTCTTGTCCGATATCAGGCGGCCGGGAGGACTGGTATCGGCGCGATACAGCCGGAAGGTTCGGTAGTGACCACGCCGTGGCCGGATTTCGGGGCGCTGTTCGCAGAGCCTGATCCGCTTCGGGCGGCGCAGGCCCTCGACCTGTCGCGCCAGGAGCCCGTCGCGGTTCAGCGGCTGCTCGCCCCGGCCGTTGACCGGGCGCAGGTCATCGGAACCGGCGGGAATTACGCCGATCACGCGGCTGAGGCGCGGACCGGGGGACTGGTGGTGGCGGAGCCAGTGTTCATGCCCTACCTGTGGGGCGCCGTGATCGGGCCCGAAGACGACATCGTCATCCCGACCGAAGACACGCAGACCGATTACGAAGTCGAGCTGTCGGTGGTGATCGGGAAGACCGCCCGCGGGCTGACCGAGCAGACCGCGATGGACGCGGTCTTCGGTTTCACCGTCGTGAACGATGTGAGCGCCCGCGAGGTGATGGTCCGGGAGAAAATGCAGGTCATGCTGTCCAAGTCGGTCGACAGTTTCCTGCCGGTCGGCCCGCATCTGGTCACCAAAGACGAGATTGCCGATCTGTACGACCTTGAGATCGCCACGTACCTGAACGGCCAGCTGCGGCAGCACTCCAACACCGGGCTGATGACCGTGCGGGTACCCGCGCTGCTAGCCGCCATCACCCGGACGGTCACCCTTCATCCCGGCGACATTGTCACCACTGGCACGCCGGGAGGCGTGGGGTTCTTCCGGGACCCGCCAGAGTTCATGCAGCCGGGAGACACTATCGTCGCCGAGGTCGAGCACGTCGGCCGTCTCACTAACCGGGTGGTTCGCGGCTGGTAGGCGCGGCCGGCCCGGAAGGATGCTACCCATGACCGACAACGAACTTCAGCCACCGCCCCTGCAGGGGATCCATCATCTCAAGCTCCCGGTCAGCGACCTGGATACCTCGCTCACCTTCTATGAGCGCGCCTTCGGCGGCCGCCGCATTCCCGAGGCGGACCACCGCCGCGCATCCGACGGCTCGCTGTACGCCTACATCCTCGCCGTCCCCGGACTCGGCACCGCCCTGGAGCTGCGGCTTGATCCGGAAAGGGCCGAACGGCACCGGCTGTTTGACCCGGTCACGATCGCGGTCCGTGACCGGGCCACGCTCGATGCCTGGGACGAGTACCTGACCGGTCAGGGCATCGTCCACTCCGAGGTCATCACGGCTATCCAGGCCTGGCTGATTGTCGTGCCAGATCCGGACGGCCACCGGCTGCGCCTCTACACGCTGGAGACGCACGGACCGGAGCTGACGCCGGATGAGGATAACCCCTGGGTGCGCAGCACTTGATTGGCGCCGAAGGCACGTCTCACCTGATCGGTCGGCGTGACGGTGACCAGCCGAGCCTGCAGCGAAGGTCCGGGAGCTGGGCTTAGCTTTGAGCGCGAACTATCCGCAGTGCTACCCGCTGCCAACACGCATAGTTCAACGTGCTTGGCCTGCAGGTCCCGACATCCCGACGTCTCAGCGGAAGTGGCCGGCCAGCACGGTTCCCTCCGGCTCGAGCCGCGGCGGGTCACCGCACACGGGAACCACGGTCGGCCGGCCCTTAACTAGGTGGTTTGACTGCGCCTAAGCCGCGCCGCGGACTGATGCCTCAGGCAGCAGTGGGATCCGGTGCGAGATCCAAAGCCAGACTAAGAGCCAACGGCCGCAGAAGAGAGGCGTGACCGGGCGGCACTGCCTGCGGCGAAGCGGCGGGTGCCGCAAGGCGGGGGTCCGTTTTCCCGCCCATTCCGGGCTGTCCAGCAGGGCGAATGCGCCCACGGTGCTGCTGTCCTGTCTGCGATCTCCCACTACGCTCGTGCGGCTGTGGCGTACCCGCTCGCGTGTGGATCATGGCGCCTGCTAGCTTCACAGGGTGGTTGCGGTGGCGCTGGTGGTCTCGCGGGTGCGGCCAGCGCTGGTGTGGCGTGCTCTTGATGGCGATGTGGTGGCGGGTGAGGTGAGCGCGCGGCTCCGGCCCGATAACCGGTGGTTCCTGTACTTCGACACCTGGCGCGCCGACGCCTGGCCGCCGCTGGCCGCTGCTGTTGCCGGTGAACTCGGCCATGATCTGTATGTCGTCTTGGAAGACTCGGAGTATGACGCGCTGGATGCTTGCGCGGCAGCCGGATTCAGCGAGAACCGGCGGGAGAGCTACTACCGGTTCCAGGCCGATCCCGCGGTGACGGGGCTGGCCGGGGCTGTGCTGCCAGCCGGGCTCGGCGTCGTTTCTGCCGCCGATGTGGATATCTCCAGATTGCGGCTGCTGGATGACGCGGTGCGGCAGGACGTTCCCGGTTGGGAGGGCTGGCGGTGGGGTGCTGAGGAGTTCCGCGCCGAGACATTCGGCCGGTTCTTCGATCCCGCTACCTGCCTGGTCGCGGTCGACCTGGCCAGCGGGGAGTATGCGGGGCTGGTGCGGATCTGGCGCACCCGCGCTGGCCCGCGCCTCGGCCTGATCGCGGTGCTTGCCCCGTACCGGCGGCGTGGGGTCGCCAGGGCGCTGCTCGCTCAGGCGTGTGCCGTCCTTGTCGACCGCGGGGACATGAGTGTCACCGGGGAAGTCGATGACGCGAACGTCGCGGCTCTGTCGCTGCTGACCGGACTCGGTGCACGGCGGTACGGCGGCAACGTCGAGCTAATCAAGCGGCAGCCAGGCCAATAGGCGCACGAGCGGCCAGGACTGTGCCAGCTGGCGGCGGACGGCACCGGCTGCGCGCCGACTTCACCGTGTCGGTTGCATAGCTCAGCACGGTCGGTGAATTAGGTGCTCAGGTCATCACACCACTGCGAAACAGATCGGAAGTGGCCACTGCCGAATAAAGCGGTGATAGCGGGTAAATGGAATTGCCCAGAGAGCGCCCGATCGTCCAGAACTTTACGAGTCCTCCCTGTGTTCGCTAGATTGCTGAACCAATCGAACGGTTGTTTGTGCTTCCCGAAGACGGGAGACCGGATGCCCATGCCGCCAACCGTTTTGCTAACCGCCGGATGTGATCCGCTAAAAGACGAGGGACACAGCCTGGCTAGCCCGGCTTACCGAGGCTGGGGTCAAGACGCGTCGCCTTAGCTTCGGTGGGGCCGTCCACGGTTTCATGACGATGTCTGCCATCTCGCCGAGCGCTGCTGGCGCGGTGCGCATGGTAGCCAGCGAGCTCTGCGACCTGGTGGGCTGGGGGGAACAGGAATGACAGGGCGATCCGCAATCCACGCACGGTAGTTCGGTGTGCCTGGCGGCCGAGCACCGCGATGGCATCGCCTTCCTCCGCCCCAATCGCCCGCGGGTGCGCGACGCGCTGAACACCGAGACTGTGGGAGCCCTGCGGGCTGCGAGCTAATCGCCCTGTATGGCATCTGCTGGATCAGCGCCGGTGGGAGGACCTGAATCAGGTCTTCACCCCCGACGTGCGATTCGAGGGCCTCCACGATACGACCACTGGCATCGACGCGAAGGTGGCTTTGTGGATCAGTGAGGAGGGGATGAAGCGGCACCCACTCGCCCACCATGCCACGAACGTCGTGATCACCCAGGACCCTGATGGGACAGTACGGATCATCTCCAAGGGCATCGGCGTGCGGGCCTCCGGTGAGCCGCAGAGTGTGACCTACCGCGATATCGCCGTGCGTACCCAGGCCGGTGGCGGATCGCCGCCCGCCAGGCCATCTCGCGACGCACTGAAGCCGAGGAGCTGCGCCGCGAGGGCCGTCCGTAAGGCGGTCATCGGCTGCTCAAGAAACGACAGGCGCGTCGCGTGCTGCCAACGTGACCTGCTTGCTAGCGCCGATTAGTGAAAGCGAAGGGCTAGGCCACCGGCAGCCGAAGCGGATTTGTGGCAGCTCGTCGTGAGTTGAACGGCAGGGCGTGCTCGCAACCGTGGCGAGGGACGGCAAGCCGCAGCTATCCAAGGTGCTCTACCACCCCAACCCGGGTTTCCGTATCGTGCAGATCCCGGCCACTACCGACCGCTCAAGGCGCGAACCACGCGGCGCTGCACGTATCACGCCGTCGCCTAGGAACGTCACGTGCCGGCGATGGCGTCGGCTCCTGGTGATAACGCGTGCCCGAGTTCTTGGCGGCGCACGTGGCATCGGCCGCACGGGAGTTCCGGCAAATCCGCCCCAAAGGCGCGCATGCGGAGGAAACTGGATATTACGACCTGGTCACGGCGTCCGAGGTTCACCTCGACGTGCCACGTCAGGTGACACCTATGAGACATAAGTGCAGTGACGATTCCAGCTATACGGGTAGATGAGGCACTCGGCATGCCTTGGTATCGGCCGGATCCCGCCCGTTGGTCACCGGCCAGCAGCGCAGCAGTCGCAGAGTCATCCGCGCCGGTCACAGCACCGGCCAAGGGTCCCGCTGCTCAGGATTGGCGGGATAGCTGCCCGTTTGGTGTCACCTGCCATACGTGCCGGGATAGTCTCGCATCGCTTACAGAGGTGTGACCGACGTGGCAGATGAAAACCAGGGCAAGGAACTGCCGCAGCGTGTCCCGGGCGCAGCCTCGGCGGGGCCGCCCTCGGCAGCCATACCTGCTCTGTCACCTGAATTGCGGCATCACATGCTCGTAGCGGTGACGGCTGAGCGAGCGGAGGCGGCCGCCCGCGAACAAGAAGGCACGCGCAGGACCCGTGCGGACGGCCCGCTGCCGCAGATGGTCCTGTCAAGGCACATGTCCAGCAAGGAAGAAAACCCCGGAACCAGCTCCTTGTCGGGTAACCCTTTCCAGAAACGCACGGGCACGCCCCTGGCCGATCCCGAGCACATCGACGGGGCAGGTCTCGAGGACGACGTCACCGGATGGTTCGGTGCCGTCGTCAAGCCCAGGCCCGGGCAAATCCTGGTGGCCGGGACCGTCGCAGATTCAGAACCCGCGACCCGGGCGCCGCTGGCCAGACGGCGACGCTGGACCAAAGCCAGCCTGGCCGCGCTGAGCCTGGCTATCGTCGTCATCGTCTCGCTGGCCGCCGCAGTAAAGCCTTTCTCCCGCCCGCCGGCAGCCCAGGCGGTTATCCGCGCCCAAGCTGCGGCCTGGGTCGCTGGGCAGGTTAGCCCGGATAGCACCGTGTCATGTGACGCGGTGATGTGTGCGGCGCTCAAGGCGCACGGCTTTCCCGCCGGCAAACTGGTCGTGCTCGGGCCGACCTCGCCGGATCCGGTGCCGTCAGACCTAATCGTCGAGACCTCCGCAGTGCGTGCGCTATTCGGCAATAGCCTCGCCATAGCCTGGGCACCCGCCGTCCTGGCATCTTTCGGCTCAGGCTCCGACGCGCTCACCGTCCGGGTGGTCGCGCCGCATGGTGCCGCCGCTTACCAGACCTCGCTCGGAGCCAGTCTGGCCAGCCGTAAGAGGTCCGGTACGGCGTTGCTAAGCCACACCCGGATTACCGTGTCGGCCATCGCCAGAAGTCAGCTGGCGGGCGGCCGGGTCGACTCTCGCCTGCTGCTGGCGCTGGCGTCGCTGGCCACTCATCAGCCGGTCGATGTCGTGCAATTCGAGAACCCCGGCCTGGGGCTAGCCCTAGCGTCCCGCTCCGCTTTGCTGACCTGGCCGATAGCATCCCATCCAGCCACATGGACGCTGCCGCCTACGTGCACACCGCCGTGGCTGTACTTACTGCGGTCGCTGCCCGGATCGGCCCAGCCAGAGTAGTTTCTGGAACGCTTCAGGGAAGGCCCGCCCTGCAGATCCAGTTCACCGCGCCAAGCCCGCTCGGGACAACCGGCTAGAAGAGATGGCTGGTTCCGGCGCGGAGTCTGACACTGACACTGCCCTTTAGGCCGCGATCGCCCTTGCCCAGGCCCGAAACGCACACCCGTGCTGCCCTCAACAGGATCGCTTTCTTCAGCGAGTGGACCTGCTCCGACAGCGGTACATGTACTAGATAAACCCCATGCCCGGCGACTGGCCACCGATCCACTTTCACCTGGCGCGTGACGCGGACCCACGGTTCGCGTCCCAGGCCGGATAACAGGCCCAGTACAGGCACACACCAGCTCACGTCGCGCCGAACGGGAGCACATCGTAGCCATCACGGCGCCTTGCGGAAGCTCGAGAACGTCGGCCGTCAGGCTGCGTCGAGATCGCGGCAGGAACAGGCAGACGAAATCCTCAGCTCCCTCGCCCAAAAGCTAGAACGCATTCGGGCGCAGGGTATTAGGGGCGTGATGTCCTCTCACTGATTTGCGCCGCGAGAGCCCGGATCAGCGCGACGAACGGCTTCACCTGGCTGGCGTAGGTCGCGTGCTCAAAGCTCTGGGCGACCGCCGTGCCGTCCGTGAGCGATCGTCCAATGACAGCGAGTGACTGAATGCGCTCCTGTGCTTCCTCGCTCTCACCGGAGAAGACGGGGGTGAGCACCTCCACCCATGATGCGAGGCCGTATTCCCGGATCCGCTGGACCGTCGCACGGACATCCTCGTTGTGATCCTGGGAACCGACGCTCACCGCGAGCAGGAGCCGCAGGTATTCGGGGCGCTGGTCCAGCGCATCGCAGGCTGCCGTGAACCAGCTCTCAAATCGCTGCATTGGCTCGCCGGCGAAAGCCGATGGATTCGGCATCACGGCGTGAGTCTCGGTGAAGGCCCGCTCGAGCAGCGCGGCGAGAACACCCATTTTGCTGCCGAAATGGTGATAGATCGAGCTTGCCGGCAGGCCAGTCGCCTGGCACAGATCGGAGACGGCCATGCCGTCGTACCCGCTTTGGGCGATCAGGGTCTGCGCGGTAGCCAGGATCAGTTCCCTGCTGTCAACAGCCTGGTCGCGCCGAGCCATGGCATCAGGATAGTGCGCGCGCCGCTTGCGCGGCTTCGCGAACGATGTCCAACCGGGCACGGTTCCTCTCAATTACCCGCAGGCGGTGCCCACGTACTGGTCTCGGATGTGCTCAGGATTGGTGACGCTCTCCCTTGGCCTGCTGTCCTGTAGACCTCCTGCCGCAGAGCCCAGAACTGCCTGGGTGATCCGCGGCGTCTGGCCGGTTATGGGAGCTGGCCGTAGAAGTCGTCCGGCAGCGGGTGGCTCCGTGGGGCCACCCGCGAGTAGACCGCCGTAAAGCACCCTGGGCAGAGCAACTGCCGGAAGACGATCTCGCCGTCGACGTAATCCAGCGGGCTGGGCCAGACTTGCGGCCCTGCTGCACCGGGAACGTCGTCGGCCACGAGCAGCCGGTGCTCGAATCTCCCGTCCCTCATGTGACCGATTGGTGTTTCGCAGTGTGCGCAGAAGACTGGCCGGCAAGGCTCGCTGTCGTTGACCACCATGTTGTCGTCGAGCCCGGCGGAAGACCGGATCGACGGAATGGGCGCTCTGGCTTTCGATGACAGCATCCGGGAGACCGGCCTTCCGGGCGCGCGCAGCTCTGATGGCCATGCGTGCCGCCTCGGTCCTGTCACGGTCGAAGGATCTGTGGTCCTCGGTGATGACGACACCGTAGATGCCAGCGGCGGCCTCGGGTGAGACCCGGAACTCCTGCACGTCCTCCGCGACAAGTTCCGGTTCACGCAAGATCGGGTCGCCGTAGCCGCCGCCCGCCTGCCAGTGCATGAAGAGTGCGTCGGTGTCGTTCCAGGTGGATTCGCCATGGACCGGGAGGACGTCCCGGACGCCACCGAGTTCGGTCAGGTCTGCGGGGATGGACAAGGCATCGTTGAGTTTCGGCTTGCTGATCCCCCGGATGACCATGTCCAGCTGGGAGTTGCCCGGGTACCCGCCCGCCAGGCCGACGTTCTGGTTGGCGACCTTCCCGTTGCCCGTGACCACCAGGCCGAACTGGCCTTCCTGGTCTGGGTGCGGGACATAACAGACCGAGCCGCTCATCCCGCCTCGCTGCCGGCCTGGTCCGCCGGAGTCCATCTCCTCCCGGCGCCAGAGCGCTACGAGGGGGTACAGGTACTCGGTCATCTCTGCGTCAGGGGCACGGACGGCGGGGATGATCAGGCGGCCGCCGGTGTCGACCCCATCATGGCTCACCTGCGCGCCGTACCCGCCCGCCATGACGTCGAAGATGGGGGTGACAAAGCCCTTGGTGCTCTCATGGCGATGATCGAGGCCCGATACCACGCACAGGTCGGTTGTGCCGTTGCAGACCGACTGGACCTGGCCGCGGTGGGGCGGTGCGGAGTCGAGCATGCGTGACATGACCTCCGCGACCAGGTTGCCTGCACCCCAGGCGGGACCGAAGGGGCCCTTGCCGACGGCGGCCGGGAACGTGGCGTTGATGATGGTGCCCTCGTCGGCCACAATGTCGAAGCATCGCATCAGGCCGCCTGCCGCCCAGGGAATGTCGCCGGCCAGGATCGGCAGCATGGTGAAGATGATGCCGGCCCGGTGCCGGCATAGGGGCAGTTGACGACCCCAACCTGCTGGCTGGTTCCCCGGAAGTCAAAGGTGAGCTGGTCATTCTTCTTCGTCATGGTCACATGGATCTCGTACATGCCACGGTCACCGGTGCCTGACTGCTCCTGGTACCCGATAGCCCTCCAGGTGCCGTCCGGCAACGTGGTCAGCTTGGCCCGGAGCTGCCGTTCGGCGTCATCCATCATCCGGCGCATCACCGCCTTCACAGTGTCCGCGCCGTACTTGCCGACGAGGCGCACGATGCGCTCGCCAGCACTGCGGTTGGAGGCCACCAGCGCGCGCAGGTCCAGGCCGACGAGATGCGGCTGGCGCGACCGCCGAACCCAGACGTCCGCGACATCCTCCTGGATCACCCCGTCACGCACCACCTTGATCGGCGGCGTGGGGACGGCCTCGCCGAAGACGTCGGTTGCTGACGGATTGAAGGAGCCCGGACGCTGGCCGCCGAGGTCGATCTGGTGGCAGATGGAGGTCGTCCAGCAGAAGAGCTTCCCATCGTGGAATACGGGGGCCAGGACTGCCGCATCGTTCTGGTGCAGGCCACCGCCCACCCACGGGTCGTTGCACAGGAACATGTCCCCTTCGGCGATGCCGGGGTTCGCGCTCCGGTGCTGCAGCGTCCAGAAGATGGCCAGATCCATCGAACCGACGAGAGCCAGGTTGTAGGTTCCGACCTGAACCTCCTCACCGAGCTCGTCGCAGATCGAGAAATTGAAGTCGTTGCCTTCGGTGACGACGTGCGATCCCGACATGTGGCGAAGAGTGGTGCCCATCTCCTGCGTGATGGCCCACAGCCGGTGGCGGACCACCTCATAGGTGAGGGGATCGAGCACATCGACCAGGTCGCCGTCAACCTGATGCAGCACCAGCGATGGATCGATCCGGTCCATCAGCTCCTGCCTTGGGGTGGGCCGGCTGTTGAAACGTTCCGATCCCGGGATCATGAAAGCCATGTCGCTTCCCTTACTTGTAGGTCAGAACGAGGTTGCCCAGCTTGTCCACCTGGCCCCGGACATCGGACGGGATCGCGACGACAGTGGTGGGCACTTCAACGACAGCCGGTCCCTCGATGACATAACCGGCTTTGAGCATCGAGTAGTCATAGATGTCGGTCGGGACGTATCCGAGCTGGACATCCATGCAGACCAGACGTACGTCCACCCGGGCCGACGAGGGGTCGGCGGTGCCGGCGAGGGCGATCGTCGGAAGCTCCGGCGCTGTACCGAGCCCGGCCATCGCACGCACCCGGTAGGTGAGGGCCTCCACTCCGGCTCTGGCGTAGCCGGACCCCGGGCCGTTCACTCGCTCGTAGAGCTGCTCAAAGGTCTCAGTAATCTGGGAGCAGACGTCTTGTTCGAGGGCGCCTGCGGGAACTGGCGTCGCGAACTCATGCATCTGGCTCGTGTAACGCATGTCGATTTCACGCTGCAGTCGCACGCCGACGAACTCCAGCCCCTGCTGCCGCAATCGGTCCTGGACCTCCGTCTCCAGGCGGTCGAAGTACGCCATGATCTGCTTCCCGTCGACCGGGAACCGCGACGGCGCAGACAGCTCCGTGCTGAGCACGATGTCTGAGGACGCGAGACCGTAGGCCGAGAATGCGGACGCAACCGGCCCCAGGGGCACCACGACCTGACGTACGCCGAGGTCACGGCAGTAGCCTGCGCAGTGCGCGGGTCCGGCACCGCCGAAGGCATAGACGACGAAGTCGCGCGGGTCCAATCCCACCTCGACCACCGCGCGGCGCAGCAGATCGCCGGCCTGGGCGTTCTGGACCTCGTGGATCGCGATCGCAGCCTGCTCCACGGTCAGCCCGAGCGGCTTCGCCACGTGCTCCTCGATGGCCTTGCGGGCCAGGTCGATGTCGAGGGGCTTGCGCCCGCCGAGCAGGCCGTGAGGCGTGAAGATTCCCAGGATCAGGTTGGCGTCGGTGTTGGTCGGCAGCATGCCGCCGTTGCCGTAGCAGGCCGGACCGGGTACGGCCTCGGCGCTCTTGGGCCCGACGCGAAGGTTGCCGCCCGCGTCGACCGAGGCGATCGCGCCGCCGCCTGACCCGATCGTGTTCACCCGGACGGTCGAGGCGTTCACCGGGTACTGGTTGACCACGAATCCGGGGTCCACGACTGGCTCACCGTCGACGACCAGCCCGGCCAGGAAGGTCGTGCCGCCAACGTCGGTCGTAATGACGTTGTGATGGCCAAGTTGCCGCGCGAGCCGCTGCCCGCCGATGACACCTCCGGAAAGTACCGAGCCGACGGTCGATACCGCGTAGTCCGGCGCACGGTCGGCGATGATGGTGCCCCCCTCGCTCTGCATAACCAGGAGCGGACCCGCTAGGCCTGCCCGGGTCAGATCGCGCTGCAAAGGCGTCAGGTACTGGCGCAGGCGTGGCCCGATCTGAGCATTGATGATCGTGGTCGAGGTACGGGCGAACTCGCGGATGCGCGGACTCACCTCTGAGGACAGCGACACATACATCTGCGGGTCGAGCTCACCGATGAGCTCGCGGATCCGGAGCTCGTGGGCCGGGTTGCGGAACGACCACAGCAGGGAGACGGCGATCGCCTCGACACCGTCCGCCAGCAGCGCGCGCACAGTCTCGCGGGCCTGGTTCTCCTCCAGGGGCACCAGGATCGCGCCGGCATGGTCGACCCGCTCGGTCACCTCGTGGGCACGCGACTTCGGGATGAGCGGTGATGGCTTGCGCTGGTGAAGCGAATCCTGGATCTCATGGGGCGAGCGTCCCAGGATCCGCCCCTCGGCATTCATGATGTAGATCGAGTCGCGGTGGCCTCGCGTCGTGATGAGACCTACCTTGGCGACGTCGCCCTGGACGAGCGCGTTGATCGACGCCGTCGTGCCGTGTGCGACGTGCCGCGTCTGCGACAGCAGTTCGTGTGTCCCGATCCCTAGCGCCGCGGCGAGCTCTTCGATGGACCGCATCACGCCGAGCTCGCGGTTCGGGGGGGTTGTCGGGGTTTTGGCCGACACCAGAGTTCCGTCTGTGTGACATGCGACGGCGTCAGTGAACGTTCCGCCGACGTCAATGCCGAGTACGTAACTCATCCTCATGCTCCGCTCTTGGCAAGGTCACGGGCCATTGCGTGACCCGTGATGCGATCCAGAAGCTCGCCCGTGCGGGGAAGCTCGTCACCCATCCAGGCCACGTGCTGGTCCGGCCGGACCAGGATCAGTGCGGCGGGGTAAGGGCCGGCCTGTCCGGCGCCGACGTCAAGCACGTCAAGCACGTCAAGTGGCACCTTGCGGGCGGCGGCGGCCGCGGTCAGGGCGGTGACATCGATATCGATGCTGGCGACCCGCAGCAGTGTGTAGCCGTCGCCCAGCAGGTCGAAGATTGGCCGGCCGTCCGGCATCCACACGTGCGGCAGCCGGTAGCCCGGCTGGGCCATGGCCGGGTAGCCGACCATCGCGATGGCGGCGGCATTACCGCCGGTGATCAGCGGAGAAGCGGCGTAGTGGTAGCCGAAGCTGAAC
This sequence comes from uncultured Actinomycetota bacterium, assembly GCA_963781225.1. Taxonomy (GTDB): domain Bacteria; phylum Actinomycetota; class Actinomycetes; order Streptosporangiales; family Streptosporangiaceae; genus Palsa-504. Next base: position 350,376 of record CAWAFD010000015.1, on the reverse strand, counting down.
CCTTCAGGGTCATAGCGGCCGCGTTCGGTTTCCGACAGGACCTCCCGCATTTGCCTGCGGGCAGCGTCTCCTGCGGGCCCTTCCTCGAAGATCGCGGGTGTGATCTCGACGCCGAGCGACCTGCGGGCGGTCGCGCCGATCGCAGCCGCGAACTGCTCGCCGATAGGCCGTCGCTCGAGCTCGTAGGCATCAAGGATCACCGGGGATGCCCACCCCTGCTCTACGGCCGCGATGAGCCAGGCCAGCTCAGCTGCGTCCTGGATGCCGGCGTTCATCCCGAATCCGCCGATCGGGATCCAGATGTGGGCTGCGTCCCCGACGAGGAACACCCGGGCATCGCGGTACCGGTCCGCAACAAGCTGCCGGCCGGTCCAGCGGACCGTGCCGATCACTTCGTGCTCGACATCCTTGCCGATCGTCCCCCGCAGCAGTGCGGCAGGATCCTCGTCGCCGGTGTCGTGATCGGCGGGAAAGGCAACGTGGTTGAGCCAGAGGTCGTGACCGTTGATCGCGAGCAACGACGCGACATGCTCGCCGTAGGCCCAGTAGGTCCAGGCGGGATCCCGGGCCGCGATCTTCCCGATCTCCGGGGAGCGCAGGAGCGTGGAAACGAATTTCCTGATCGCTGGTACGCCGGAATACCGGACGCCGATCGCCTGCCGCACGGTGCTGTGAGCGCCGTCGCACCCGGCGAGGTACCTGGCGCGGATCTCCCGGGTTCCGTCAGTGCTCTGGACCGTGGCGTCGACGTAGTCGTCGTGCTGGCGCAACGACAGCAGGCGGCAGCCGCGCTCGAACGTGACCCCTGCGGTGGACCGGGCCTTCTCCTCCAGGATTGGCTCAAGATAGATCTGCGAGATCCTGTGCTGCGGTTCCGGCGTGGCCCATCCCTCCTTGCCCACACCGTCCATCACGTCACGAGACGACGGAAACTCCATCCGGTAGAGCTCATAGCCGGTCATCGACGTGCGGTACTGGACGGTGGTTGGGTAGTCGGCCGGCAATCCTGCTGCCCGCACGCCGCCGGCGACTCCGAGCCGGCGGAAGTGCTCCATCGAGCGCGCCGAGGTGGTGTTGCAGCGAGGATTCTGCGCACGCTCCAGCTCTGCATTGATCACGTGGCAGTCGATGCCGCGCAACCCCAGGTCGAGGGCCAGCGTGAGACCGGACGGGCCCCCGCCCACGATCAGGACAGCGGTCTGGATCGGCCGGGCGTCAGCCTGCATGAATCTCCTCTCTCAGAAATATCTCGACGTGCTCACAGAAGGCTGCGGGCTGGTCGACGTGGATCCAGTGGCCCGCCCCCTCGATGACGACCATTCGGGCGTCGGGCAGGACCTCGGCCAGCCGCTGAGAGACGGCCACGGGTGCGACTCGGTCCTGTGCGCCGTGGAGAAGCAGGACTGGACAGCCGATGCGCGCGAGGTCGATGTGGACCACGTTAGGGTCCGGCTCGAACATTCGCCGGAACGCGGTCTCTGCGCCCGGCCGCAGGGCGGATGCGAGCCGGGAGTCGACCATCTGATCAAGCAGCGGCCGCTGGGCGGACGGGTCGGCGACGAGGTTGGCTAGCGTCGCGTGCATGGACTCACGTGTCGGGGACCCGTAGAAAGGCACGACGGCGGGCGTGCCGCCCGTGCCGGCGCCTCCCATCAGCACGGCCCGCCGGAACCGGCCGGGACGGGCTGCGAGCGCACGCAGTGCTGCCGCGCCTCCGCCTGCGGAGTTTCCGACGACATCGATCTGTGCGAGCCCCAGCTCGTCCAGCAGGCCGAGCACCTGGGCAGCCCGAGCTGCGGCCCACGCAGCCGGACCGTGGAAGTCGCTGCTGCCCGGATCCAGCGATGAGCCGAAGCCGAGCAGATCCGGGGTGATGCACTCAAAGGCGGCACTGAGCGCCGGCAAGACAGTCGCCCAGTTCTGCTGCGCGTCAACGCCTGGCCCGCCGCCGTGCAAGAGCAGCAGCTTCTTGCGGACACCGGATGTCTGCGCGGTCACGCTCGCCCACCCCTCCTTGCTATGGAACGTTCCTTACAATAATCTCACCACTGTGAGGAGCGTCACCCCCTCGCGCAAAATTTCCGCCATGTGCTCGAGGCGAGCGTTACATACGGATGGGGATCGATGGTCACGACCGTGAACGTGGGCGATTCGCGCCTGGCCTACACCGAGACTGGCACCGGCACACCCGTGATCTGGCTGCATGGATCGGGACCAGGGGCGACGGGAATGAGCAACTTCGGCGGGAACATGCCGGCCTTTCAGGACTACCGCAACATCCTGATCGACCTGCCCGGCTGGGGAGGCTCGCCCCGTGACACCCAAGAGCCGCTCATTTTCCATGCCGCCGAGGTGGTGACGGGCGCAATGAGGGCGCTGGGCATCAACAAAGCCCACCTGGTGGGCAACTCCTACGGCGGTGGCGTCGCGATGCGGATCGCGGTCACCGATCCCGATCGCGTCGACCGCTTGGTGCTGATGGCACCTGGAGGAGTCCTGCCGGCCGGTGTCCCGTCATGGCCGGTCGGCCTCCAGCATCTTTTCGACTACATGGCCGCACCCAAGCCCTCACGCGAAGCGATGGCAGCATTTGTCCGGCACATGGTCTACGACACATCGCTGGCGACCGATGCCCTGATCGACGAGCGCTACAACGCGAGCCTGGCGGTCCACCCGGAGCTTCCGGTACCGCCCAACTTCGGCGACATCACTCCGGATCTTCCGAGCATCAAGGCGCCCACGCTGCTCGTCTGGGGCCGCGACGACCAGACGGTTCCGCTCACCTGGGCTCTGCGCATCCTCAACGGGATTCCGGACGCGGAGCTTCGTGTGCTCCCGAACTGCCGTCACTGGGTCCAGTACGAGAAGGCCCTTGAGTTCAATCGCATCGTCCGCGAGTTCCTGGCCGGCGGCATCGCAGCCGTCGCATCGAGGGAGTGAGGAGACCATGGGAATCTGCCAGCTGGGATACGTCGGTCTCAACGTGACTGACGTCGGTGCCTGGACTGAGCTCCTCGGCCCGACCCTGGGCGTAGGCGTGAACGCCGCGCGTGACGGTGGCCAGGAGGTGACGCTCGCGGAGCTCGATGAGTTCAAGTACCGGCTCGCCTTGTACCCGGGGGCCGAGGACTCGCCCCGGCACATCGGCTGGGTCGTTGACTCCTCCGCAGAGATGGAACGGCTGACCGGCCGCCTGGAGCAGGCGGGGTTCGCCGTGAAGCACGCCTCGTCCGAGGAAGCGGCGCTGCGGGGAGCGACCGATGTGCGCTGGTTCAGCGACCCCGCTGGATACCGGGTCGAGCTTGCCCTCGGGCAGGCGAAGGTACGGACCCGGGCCGCCCGCCCAGCCGACGCCACCCCGGGGGTTACTGGCCTCGGTCATTTCGTGCTGGCGAGCCCCAAGCGCGACGAGCTACGCGACCTGTACGAAGGAGTCCTGGAGTTCAAGCTCACCGACTACCGTGCGCCAGGGCTTTTCTTCTTCCGGTGCAACGCGAACCACCACAGCGTCGCGCTGGCGCACGCCGATGTGACGAGCATCCACCACCTGGAGTTCGAGCACGGTTCGCTGGACGATGTCGGACGAGCCAACGACCGCGCCAGCGCCAACGGTGTTCCGATCTCCATCAGCCTCGGGCGCCACATGAACGACAAGGCAATCTCCTTCTACGTGCAGAACCCGAGTGGCTTCCACCTGGAGATCGGCTGCGGCAGCATCCAGGTTGGTGATGACTGGATACCCTACGACTTTGGCTTCGCCGATGTCTGGGGGCACCACCACTCGAGCGCCAATCCGTTCGCCCACCCCACTGACACCAGGCCCACGGCAAATAGCACGTGAGGGCCTGCGAATCGCCTCGGTGAGTGGAGTCCGGCACGGCCAGGGGCTGCCGCCGAGGCCGGAGGTGGCGATCGTTAGGGCCGTGTCTTGCCTCGGTGTCGCTAGTCCAGTCTGCCCGGCTTAGGGGACCAACCAGGGACCGTGCACCAGCGTCGCGTTGACCCGCACCGGCTGAGCATCGCTGGTCGCCGGCAGGCTCCGGATCAAGGCGATGGCGTGATAGGTATGCGTGGAAGACCTGTACATTGGCGGCCTTGCCGATCATCTTTTTCCGGACAAGCCCGGTCCGGGCGGCGTGTCCGGGCAGCCCGGGGTGCAGTTCAGCGGCCTGCGGGGCACCGATCTCCAGCCGCAGTGCTCACAGAAAAAAGATCACTCCGAGTACGTCCTTCAGCGAAAGGTTCCTTAGATGGCCGTGGGCTGGTTTCCACATGTGCACGTCCCTATTCTTCAAGGGGGCCCGGTTCTGCGCTGGGGTGTGCTGGCGCCCGGGCTCATTGCTGCGGATTTCACGGCGACGGTTCTCGCCAATACCAATCAGCGGGTGACCGCGGTGGCGTCGCGCTCGCCAGAGCGCGCTGCCCGCTTCGCGGCACGTCATGGCATTGACCGTGTGTCCGGGTCCTACGAGCAGCTCGTATCAGAACGTGAGGTTGACATCGTGTACGTCGCTGCACCGCATAGTGAGCACCGGGCGCTGAGCCTGCTGGCCATCTCCGCGGGCAAGCATGTGCTCATCGAAAAGCCAATAGCGCTATCCGCTGCTGAGGCTGAAGAAATTGCGTCAGCCGCGCGAAAGGCCGGAGTTTTCGCAGCCGAGGCGATGTGGACACGGTACCTTCCGCAGTTCGACGTGCTCCACCAGGTAATAGAGCGCGGGGACCTAGGACCGATCCGGCTCGCGACTGCGGACGTTGGCTGGCAGCTGAGGCCGGACAGCCCGCCGCGGATGCTTGATCCGGCGCTGGGGGGTGGCGCAGCGCTCGACGTGGGCGTTTACGGCTACTGGTTTGCTCAATTCGCCATCGGCCGTCCCGTGCGGATCCGGGCGCTCGGCAGCATGACCGGCAGTGGCGTCGATGACCAGGCTGTCGTGGCGCTCGCGGGGCCAGAAGACCGGCACGCATCAGTTACGACAAGCATCGCGGTAACGAATTCGGGGCTCGCCGCGATCTATGGCACCGCGGGCGGTGCGCGCTTCCTCGAGCCATTCGTCTTCCCAGCACGCTTCACCGTGAACACAGCCAGCGAACTCCATGAATGGCGCGACACCAGTGGCCTGACAGGCCGCGCTGGCCTCGCATGGCAGGCGAGCGCTGTCGCGTTCTTCATTGCTGAGGGGTTGAGCGATTCCCCGGTCCACAGCCTGGACGATGCGATCAGCGTAATGCGCACCATCGACGCCGTCCGCAGTGAGTTGAAGAAGACGCATATGGTGCCAGTGGCTAGGAACGACGAGGACTGAAGGACCGGCCGAGCAGATGCCAGAGTTCGGGCACGTTGATCACGACGCCTCGCGTCTGCTTAGCTCAGTCGGCGGCGATGAAAAAGACGAGTTCCGCTTCGACCCCGCGGTGCCCGGGGACGCGCCGTCCACCGGCCGGGAGCGGCTGCGCGTCGCGCATCCCTTCGATGGCCGGCCGAGCGCCGAGTCGCGATCCGCTCATGCACCTGGTCCATCCAGGGCGATCAAAGACAGCGGGCGGCGCGACGACCTGGCCGGCGATGACCTGATCTCGTGGGGCGCCGGGTCGATGGCAGCGGATGATTCGCGGCAGGCCGGGGAACAAAGATCTAAGCCGCAGGCGGTCGCGGTAGCGACAGCTGCGCCCTGCTGAGGGAGTGTCATGTTCTCAAAGGTCCTGGTCGCTAACCGCGGCGAGATCGCGGTCCGCGCCTTCCGGGCGGCGGTCGAACTCGGCGCCCAGACGGTTGCGGTCTTCCCGTGGGAGGACCGTAACTCGCTGCACCGGCTCAAGGCCGACCAGAGCTTCCAGATCGGTGAGAGGGGGCACCCGGTCCGGGCGTACCTGTCGGTTGAGGAGATCCTCGCGGCCGCCCGCACCGCAGGTGCCGACGCGGTCTACCCGGGGTACGGGTTCCTGTCCGAGAATCCTGATCTCGCCGAGGGCTGCGCCCGCGCGGGGATCACCTTTGTCGGGCCGCCCTCCGGCATCCTGGAATTGGCGGGTAACAAGGCCAGGGCGATCGCCGCGGCCCGTGCGGCGGGGCTGCCGGTGCTCGCCTCTAGCGAGCCGAGCGCTGACCCGGCAGTCCTGATTGAGGCGGCGGATGCCATGCAGTTCCCGGTGTTCGTCAAGGCGGTGGCCGGGGGAGGCGGACGTGGTATGCGCCGTGTCGGCACTCCTGCCGAACTGCCGGAGGCGGTGGGGGCTGCGATGCGGGAAGCGGAGGCGGCGTTCGGTGACCGCGCCGTTTACCTGGAGCAGGCGGTGACCGACGCGCGGCACATCGAGGTGCAGGTCCTCGCGGATGCTGCAGGCAACGTTATCCACCTGTTCGACCGGGACTGCTCGGTGCAGCGCCGGCATCAGAAGGTGATCGAACTGGCGCCCGCGCCGCACGTGGATCCGGAACTGCGGCAGCGGATCTGTGCCGACGCCGTGGCGTTCGCGCGCGCGATCGGCTACGTGAACGCTGGCACGGTGGAGTTCCTTGTCGACCAGGCGGGACGCCATGTGTTCATCGAGATGAACCCCCGCATCCAGGTCGAGCACACGGTGACCGAGGAGGTCACTGATGTCGACCTGGTGCAGGCTCAGCTGCGCATCGCCGCAGGCGAGACCCTGCCTGGCATGGGGTTGTCGCAGGACGCGATCGTGGTGCGCGGGGCCGCGCTGCAATGCCGCATCACCACCGAGGATCCCGCCAACGGCTTCCGGCCTGGCACCGGCCGCATCACGGCCTACCGGTCACCCGGCGGTGCAGGCGTGCGGCTGGACGGCGGCACTGCCCTCGGCGCGGAGATCGAGGCGCACTTCGACTCGCTGCTGGTCAAGCTCACCTGCCGTGGCCGTGACCTGCCTGCGGCGATCCGCCGTGCCCGGCGGGCGCTGGCCGAGTTCCGGGTTCGCGGCGTGCCGACCAACATTGCGTTCCTGACCGCGGTGCTCGACGATCCCGACTTCCGGGCCGGCCAGGTCACCACCTCGTTCATCGAGGATCACCCGGGGCTGCTTTCCCCGCGGATCCCTGCCGACCGAGGGACCAAGCTGCTGACCTATCTGGCCGACGTGACGGTCAACCGCCCGCACGGCCAGCCAGTGCGTCTGGTCGACCCCGTGGAGAAGCTGCCCCAGGCCGACCTGAGCTCCCCGCCGCCCAGCGGGTCGCGGCAGCGGCTCCGCGCTCTTGGCCCGCAGGAGTTCGCGCGGGAGTTGCGCCGTCAGACGGCGCTCGCGGTCACCGACACCACGTTCCGCGACGCGCACCAGTCGCTGCTGGCCACCCGGGTGCGCAGCCGGGACCTGCTGGCGGTCGCCGGGCATGTCGCCCGCACCGTGCCAGAACTGCTGTCGCTGGAAGCCTGGGGCGGTGCGACCTACGACGTTGCACTGCGCTACCTGCACGAAGATCCGTGGGAGCGGCTGGCTGCGATCAGCGATGCGGTGCCCAACATCTGCCTGCAGATGCTGCTGCGCGGCCGCAACACCGTCGGGTACACCCCGTACCCCGAAACGGTGACCGAGGTATTCGTCCAGGAGGCAGCCGCCGCCGGCATCGATATTTTCCGGATCTTCGACGCCCTCAACGACGTCAGCCAGATGCGGGCCGCGATCGACGCCGTCCGCAGCACCGGTACCGCCGTCGCTGAGGTGGCGCTCTGCTACACGGCGGACCTGTCGGACCCGGATGAGCGGCTCTACACCCTGGACTACTACCTGCGGCTGGCCGAGCAGATCGTCAGCGCTGGCGCCCACGTCCTGGCCATTAAGGACATGGCCGGGCTACTGCGGCCTCCGGCAGCAGCCGCGTTGGTCACCGCGCTGCGGGAACGTTTTGAGCTGCCCGTCCACCTGCACACCCACGACACCGCCGGAGGCCAGCTCGCCACCCTGCTGGCCGCCTGGCAGGCGGGGGCAGACGCCGTCGACGGTGCGGTTGCCTCCATGGCCGGCACGACGAGCCAGCCGCCGCTGTCGGCAATCGTCGCGGCCACTGACCACACTGACCGGGCCACCGGCCTGAGCCTGCGGGCCGTTAACGATCTCGAACCCTATTGGGAAGCGGTCCGCCGCCTGTATGCCCCATTCGAGTCCGGCCTGCCCTCGCCGACTGGCCGCGTCTACACCCATGAGATTCCCGGCGGCCAGCTGTCCAACCTGCGCCAGCAGGCCATCGCGCTGGGATTGGGCCAGCGGTTTGAGGACGTGGAAGACGCCTACGCCGCCGCCAACCAGCTCCTCGGCCGGCTCGTCAAGGTCACCCCGTCATCGAAGGCCGTCGGTGACCTGGCGCTTCAGCTGGTTGGCACCGGTGTCAGCAGCGACGACTTCGCCAGCGACCCCGGCAAGTACGATCTGCCCGACTCGGTCATCGGGTTCCTGCGCGGCGAGCTCGGCGACCCACCGGGAGGCTGGCCCGAGCCGTTCCGCACCGCCGCGCTGGCCGGCCGCGCTGGCCAGCCCACCTGCGCCCCTGACCGACGAGGACCGCCGCGACCTGGCCGACCGGCCGCGGAAAGCCCTCAACCGGCTCTTGTTCCCTGGACCTACCCGGGACTTCACCGAGCATCGCGACATCTACGGTGACGTCTCCGTACTGTCAACCCGGGAGTTCCTCTACGGCCTCCAGGAAGCAACGGAATACGCCGTCGACCTCGAACCGGGCGTGCGGCTATTGCTCGGCATCCAGGCCATCTCCGACCCCGACGACCGCGGTATGCGCACCGTGATCGGCACCCTCAACGGCCAGCTTCGCCCGATCAGCGTGCGCGACAGAAGCGTCGAGGCGACGGAAAAGACCGCCGAGAAAGCCGACCGCTCGATCCCAGGTCATGTTCCTGCCCCATTCAGTGGCACCGTGACCCTCCAGGTGACCGAGGGAAGCCCAATCACGGCGGGGCAGGTGATCGCGACCATCGAGGCCATGAAGATGGAGGCGGCCATCACCGCGCCGCTGGACGGCACTGTGGCCAGGCTCGCTATCAACGCGGTCCAGCCCGTCGAAGGCGGGGACCTCCTCCTCGTTATCACCTGAACGGCCCGTCAAGAGTCTGAACCCTGTGGCCAGCAAGATTCGCTGAGGCAGAAGTGATCTTCTGGCTCGGCCCGGTCCTCAAGGCCCGAGAGCGATGCGGATCGACCCGCGCCCGCTGAACGCTAGGCCAGCGCGGCGATGGCCTTGTGGACCGAGGCGATGGCGCTCGCGCCTTCACCGGTGGCTGCGGCCACCCGCTTCATCGAGCCGGAGTGGACGTCGCCGACCGCGAACACGCCGGGAATGCTGGTCTCGAACGGAAGCGGCCGCCGTCCCAGCGCGGCCCAAGCCGGCCCGAGGTCATCGTCGGTCAGCTGGACGTCGGTCCGGACGAAGCCATCCTCTCCGGTCGCGATCCCGGTCAGCCAGCTCGTGGCGGGCTCGGCGCCGATGAAGCAGAACAAGCCCGAGCACGGCTGGGCTTGCGCGGTATCCGCCGTCCGGTCGGTGATGCTGACTTCCTCGAGGAAGTCACCGCCATCCAGCCGGGTGACCTCGCTCCGGCATCGCACCGTCACCCGCGGGTGGGCCAGCAGCCGATCGACGAGATAGGCCGACATCTCGGCCGCGATGTCCGGGCCGCGGACGACCAGCGAGACCTCACTGCCCCGCCCGGCCAGGTACAGCGCCGCCTGACCCGCGGAGTTCGCGCCGCCGATCACCGTGACCGGGCTGCCCGTGCACCCCCGGGCTTCTAGTTCGGTGGCCGCGTAGTAGATACCGGCGCCCTCGAAGTCGGGCCAGCGTTCCAGCGGCAGTGCCCGGTAGCGGGCGCCGGTCGCGATGACGACGGCTTTGCTGTCGATGACTTCCCCGCCCTGCAAGTGCAGGCGGAGCAGGTCGCCGTTCCGGTCGGTATCGAGTTTGACTGCCTGGCACGGGCTGGCCAGCTGGGCTCCGAACTTCAGCGCCTGGAGTACGGCCCGGCCGGTCAGATCCGCGCCGGAAAGGCCGAACGGGAAGCCGAAGTAGTTCTCGATCCGGGAGCTGGCCGCGGCCTGCCCGCCGGTGCCGACGGCGTCGAGCAGCACAGTGTCCAGGCCTTCTGATGCACCGTAGACCGCGGCCGCCAGGCCGGCGGGCCTGCGCCGACGATCGTGACGTCCACCGGCTTGGTGGAAGAACGGCGGTAACTGAGGCCAAGCTTCTCGGCCAGCCCGCCCGGCGTGGCCTGTTTCAGCGTGGTGCCGGGCATGACGACGGCGGGAAGGTCGTCTACGGTCAGGCCGGAAGACTCCATCATCGCCTTGCCCGCAGCGGTGTCGGCGTCGAACCAAAGATGGATCAGGCGCTGCCGGGCGGCATAAGTCCGCAACGCCAGCGCCGCCGCCGACCTGTCGGTGCCAACGATCTCCACTGACAAGGCAGCGGTGCTGCGCTGCAGCAACTCACGGCGGGCAATCAGCGCCTTGAAGACAATGTCGGATAGTTCGACGTCGTTGGCCATGAGCTGCCGCAGGCGCTCCGGCGATACCCGGTAGACCGTGCCACCCTCCTGCACCCGGCACAGCAGGTAGACATTCTGCCCGGTCAGCAGGTTCAGCTCGCCCACAAAGCCGCCCGCATCCACCTTCGCGACGGTCGCGGCGGGCACCTCAGCCGTTTCCGTCCGGATAACCTCGACCGAACCCCGGTCGACCACGATTAGATCGACGTCTTCATCGCCCGGCCGGAACAGCACATCACCCTGATGAGTCTCCTGCGGAGTGCCGTAGCTCAGGAGCCGGGCGAAAAGCTCATCGCCCAGCCGTGGCGATGACTCGCTGGTCGGCACCAGCGGTCTGCCCGGCCGTCCGCGCGCATGGATGCCGCGCAGCCGATCCAGATCCTGCGGTGAGGCCCAGGCCACCGGCCTGGCCAGACCGGGCCGACTGAACATAGGGCCACGCGAAGCCCAGGGCGCGGCGGCGGCACGCGACAGCTCATCCATCGGTGTCACGCTTTCAGCTCTCCGGCCATCTCGTCAAACGTGTTGTAGCTGACGTAACCCTCAAGGCCGTCAGGAGCCAGACCAGGTGCGGCCGTGGGTGCCGACGCAGCAGGACGCCATTCGCCCCACGGCGGCTTGCTGTGACTTAGATGCCGGCTGGGGCATCCTGGCGGGATGACGGCAGCCTGCATTGTCCTGAACGGCGCGAGCTGTTCGGGCAAGTCGAGCATCGCGGCGGCGTTGCAGAAGCTATGGGCAGGACCTCTCCAGGTGACGGGCATCGACACCTTCCTCGCGTCGCAGAGCAGGCGGTTCTTCGCATTCGGCGGGCGCGTTGCGGCCGGGTTCAGCTGGTTCCCGGTGACCATTGACGGGCAGCCAGCCTTCGATGTCGTGCCGGGTCCGCTGGGGATGGCGATGCTCAAGGCGAGCCATGCGTACTGGGCCGCGTGTGCCGGTGCCGGGCTCGATCAGGTCATCGACGACGTGTGGCTGGTGCCGGATCAGCCCGCCGGGCTACAGGACGCGCTGGCCGCGGCGGACCCGCTGTGGGTGGGAGTGCACTGTCCGCTGGCTGTTGTCGAGCAACGCGAACGCGACCGCGGCGACCGTATCGTCGGGACGGCGCGCGGTCAGTACGCTCGCGTGCACGCGTTCCGGGAGTATGACGTGAATGTCGATACCTCGGTAGCCACACCCGGGCAATGCGCGGAAGCGATCCTGGCCGCGCTGGTTGCCCGGTCCAGGTAATTGCGCCGTTCCATGACGCTCAGCCCTGCGGGAACCGCGGGCCACCTAGCGCTAACCGACCCAGGTGATATCAAGAATGGTGACTAGCCTGGCGCCGTCGCTTATTAAGTAGGTGATCAGGCCCGCGTGGCCGAATTCTACGCGCCTGACATAGGATCGCCAGTCGGGAAGGTTCTGAGCGGGCCGTCGGGATGGTCGATGACCTCCGCCATGACCTCGATGACGCGGTCGAATACCGGATCGGGAAGCCCCGTGCATTTGCTTTAGTGCCCGGCTGCTCAGCTCGGCCCGGTAGGTCACCGCCGGTCTCTGGCCGCGGCGACTCGTTCGGCCCAGTCCGGGATCGCCTCGGCGGCCGGAACCGTTGTAGCCGTTCCGGTACGTGCGGCCGCGAGTTCCTCGTAGTAGCCGGGCTGCCTGGCGGCGACCGCGGTAAGACTCCACACGTGAAGGAGCCGCCGCAACCGCTGGTAACTGGCCCGGTCGTGTGCGGCATCGACCGCCTGGTGATACTGCCGAAGGAACTCCCCGCGCTCTTTCTCGGGGAGGTCTCTCAGGATTACTAGCGGGTCGTCGGGATCTTCCGTTGGCTGTGCGGTCACGTCATTTGAGCTTACGCTCGCCCGTCGTCTTCAGCCCGTTCGCCGCACCTGCCAGGAGACGGCCGCTCCCAGGCCGTTCGCGCTATCTGGCCGAACGGTCAGCTTCGCTGTCGTCGCCTTTGATCTGTTCCAGTCGCTTCCGGCGTGCCAATATGATTAGTGAAGCTAAATAAAATTCAGGCTGCCCAACGGAGAACCAGCAGAGGCAGCTATCGGGCGGCATAGGACGATGTGATCGGATTGCCGTTCCGATTTACTGGCTTTCCCGGCAATGACAAGCGACGTCCTGGGACGGTAAATTGCGTTCTGCCAATGAGGGTTCACTGGTTCGATCCGCAAGCATTGTCAGGGCGCCGGGAGTTCTTGCGAGTCCCCGCAGAACATCAGACCGCCAGAGCGGCCGGGAAGACACCGTCCAGCTGAGCTTTGATCTGCACCGCGAGGAACTTCGAGTAAAGCCGGGCGTCGATCAGGGATCCGCCCATGACCCAGAATCCGGGCTGGGCTGTCCGCATCCACATGTTCCGCATCACGCCGTGCTCGTCGAAGCCCCAGATCGGCCCCACCCGATCGGCCACTTGGTCGCCGAGCAGACCACGCACGCCCTCCTGCAGGTTGGCGTATCCGGTGGCGAGGACCACAAGGTCGGCCGGGACGAAGGTCCCGTCGCAGAATCGCAGCCCGCCGGCTTCGAACCGGTCGATGTCGCGCGCATGCCGTAGTGCGATGTCACCGTCGGCGATCAGGTCGGAGCAGCCGACGTTGATGTAATAGCCGCCGCCCTTGCGCAGGTACTTCATGTGGAACCCGGTGTTGTCTGGCTCGTAGTCGGTCTCGAAACCGGCTGCGTGCAGCCGGTCGAGCAATTCGGTGTCCAGGGAACAGGTCCGCCGCGTCAGCCATTGATAGGTGTCCCGCAGGACCGGGTACGGGATGGCCGCCGTGATCATGTCGATGTCGTCGACCGGGGGGCCCTCGGAGTACAGCGCGTAGACCATCGTGCCGCTCGGCACCAAGCTGACGACGCACGTCGGGCTGCGCTGGATGAGCGTGACCTGAGCCGCGCCGTTGGCATGCAGATCCTGGGCCACGTCATGACCGCTATTCCCGGTGCCGAACACGATGGCGTGCTTGCCCCGGTAACTGGTGCCGCTACCGAAGGCACTGGAATGCAGCACCTCGCCGCCGAAGCCGGCCAGCCCAGGAAGGTCGGGCAGGTTCGGCACGCCGCTGCTGCCGCCCGTGGCCAGGACCAGGTGCCGGCACCGGATCGTCCGCGCGGTCCCGTCGGCAAGCGTCATCCGGGCGGTCCAGGTGCCCGTGGCATCGTCATACTCGCCGCCGTCGAAGGTGGTCCCGGTCCAGACGTTCAGTTCCATGGCCTCGGCGTAGGCCTCGAGCCAGCCTGCCAGCTTGTCCTTCGGCAGGAAGGTCGGCCAGTTCGGCGGGAACGGCAGGTAGGGCATGGAGTTGGCCCACACCTCGTTGTGCAGCGTCAGCGAGTGGTAGCGGTTGCGCCAGTTGTCGCCGACCCGTGGGTTGCGCTCGACGACCAGCGTGTCGACGCCGGTCATGCCGAGCCGGGCGGCGAGGATCAGGCCTGAGTGGCCGCCGCCGACGATCAGTACCTCAGGGTCGCGGTCGTGATAAGCCTGGGCCTTGATCCGCTGATCCAGCCAGTTCTCCCCGGCGAAATTGCGCGAGTATGCCTCGCCGGTGGGCCGGTGGGCGCCCAGTCGCTCGGGTGCTCCGTGCAGTTCCTGCATGGTGGTGAGCAGGATCCATGCTTTTGGCTGGCCTGGCTGAGCGGGGTCGTAGGGCAGGCGCACAAAGCCGGTACCGCGCCCGGCCGCCGTGTCGAAGTCGAAGTAGGCCTCGATGACCGGGCGTGCCGAACGCTTGACCAGCCTGGGGGCGGTGCGGTCCGGTGCGAGCCGTGCATCTCGCGGCCGCGCATCCGGCATGGTCGCCTTGAAGCCGCGCTCGATCTCCTCGGCACCGGCGAACGTCCGGTAAGCCCAGGTGAAGGAGACGATGTCCTTCCAGTAGCCTTCTGGCTCGAAGAGGTCGCTGACCATGCCCGGCTGCTGGCTTTCCCACCCGGCGTTCAGGGCCGCCAGCCACTCGGAGACGGCGGCGATCAGCTCGGTGTCGTTGGCTAGGAGTTTAGGCATCGGGGGACCTGTCCTTGGTGTTGTGACTGAGCACGTGGCACGCGCCCGCGAGGGAGGGAACCGCCTCGAAGCCGGCCGCCATCCACGAGCCGTCGCGGCGCTGCTGCTCGCCGTAGGTTGTGGACTCGTTGATCTGCAGGAAGAAGATGAGCGTCGTCAGCTCGGTGAGGCTGAGCAGCAAGGACACGACATGAGTACAGCCTGCTGGCCCGCGCAGCCGGTCCAGGACGGCACGGCGCCAGCCCGATCCCAAACACGATCCGACGAGGTCGTCACACGCGCCGAGGATGAACGGGCACTGCGGGTACGGGTGCGCAACCGCATCGACCGACAGCTGGGTGAGCCGCATGTCCGGGCCCTCGACCTCGCCGCTGGCGGTGAAGTCGTGGATGACGGCGGTGGGGGAGGGGGGCTCGTGATCTCCGCCGCGCGAGCGGTCGGTCAGCCGGGCCGAGAACGCGAAACGGCCTTCTCCCAGCGGCGTGACCTCGAGCGACCGGTCCCGCCGCATGGTGCGGCCGGTGCCCGTCACCGGCTCTCCAGCAGGCCTGAGTCGCGGACCAGGCCGTTCCTGGTCACCTTCCAGCCGTGGGCCTCGCGGTCCCAGGTCGAGGCGCCGGGGCCGACGGCGCGGAGCTTGTATTTCTCTACCTTGGCGGTGGGTGTCCGCGGGAAGTCGGTGACGATGTCGAGGTACCGCGGAACCATGAAGTACGGCATGCGCTCGGCGCAGTACCGCAGCAGTTCCTCGTGGCCGAGCGTGTGCCCCTCCCGCAGGGTGACCAGAACCCATACCTCGTCCTCGCCAATCTCCGCCGGGGCCGCGACCGCCACGGCCTCGGATACCGCCGGGTGCGAGACCACCATGTTCTCCACCTCGTAGGAGGAGATGTTCTCTCCCCGGCGGCGCAGCGAGTCTGTGGCGCGGTCCTCGAAGTAGAACCAGCCGTCCGCGTCGATCCGGCCGCGGTCGCCGGAATGCAGCCACAGGTTGCGCCACGCCTCGACCGTCTTATCGGCCATGCCGATGTAGCCCGAGCCGATCAGGAACGGTCGCTTGGGCCGGATCACCAGCTCACCCGGTACGCCCGCGGGAAGTTCGCTGTCGGATTCATCGACGACGCGGACGTCATAGTGCGGGCTCTGCCTGCCGCAGGCACCCGGGTGGTAATCGTCATTCGACGCCGCGGAAAACCGGCAAGCCTACCTCCGTCGATCCGTAAACGGTGGTCATCTGGCAGCCGAACCGGCGTTCCATCTCCTGGTGGATATCGGCCGGGTCCGGGACGGCGTAGATGGTGCGGATGCTGCAGGCGGCATCGTCGGCCTGGGGTGGTCTGGACAGCAGCATGTTGCAGACACCGCCGACGGCGACGAAGTTGGTGACACCGTGGGTGTTCACCTCGTCCAGGAAGGTACTGATGCTCAGCCGCGGCAGCAGCCGCATCCGGCCGCCGCATAGCAGGGTTGCGATGGTCAGGAATTTGGCTCCGATATGGAAGAACGGCAAGAAGTTGAGCAGCACGTCGTCGGCCCGCAGCCCGTTGATGTCGGCGTACATCGCGCCGTAGGCGGCGAGGTAGTGATGGGTGAGCAGGACGCCCTTGGACGGGCCGGTAGTGCCGGAGGTGAAGATGATCCCGCCGATCTCATCGTGCGGGCTCGCCAGGCCAAGGTCGGCCGGATCCTCCCCGGCCAGCAGCACGCCGAACTCTGATCGCGGCACCGCTCCCGGCCGGGACGGCAGGACCGCGCACGTACATCCGCGCCAGCCCGGGGAGCTGGCCGGACACCTCATCGAGGTTGCCCGCGTAGCTGCTGTCCACGCAGCAGACGGTCGCGGTGCTGCACGCCAGCTGGTGCCGGAGCAGGTCGCCGCGGTAAGCGGTGTTGATCGGGATCTCCACCGCATTGATCTTGGCCAGCGCGAACCACAGCGCGAGGTAATCCGGTGAGCTGTCCATCAGGATCGCGACGTGGGTGCCGTCTCCGATGCCCTCGGCCAGCAGGCGGCGCGCCACCTGGTTCACCCGCGCGTTGAAATCGCCGACCGTTGTCGTGGTATCTGCCCAGGTGAAGAACACGTCGCCGGGGGACTGGCGGGCGCGCCGCTCGAGCAGCCGGGTCATGGTCATGTCATGGGCGGGGATGGAGTCGAGATAACTGGGCGTCATCGCCGTTCCTCCTGAGACTGGACGATGGAGGTCTTGATGGGGCTGGGCGGGCGGCGGCGCTCACGCGATCGCGCCGGTGGCTCGCAGGGCCGCCGCCTGGGCGGGGGAGCGGCCCAGCTCGCGGAGCACGGCATCGGTGTGATCACCCGGACCGGGTGGTGGCGCGGGTGTGGGCGCGGGGGTGCGCGACAGCCGCGGTGCCGGGGCGGGCTGGCGGATGCCGGCGAGATCGAGGTATCCGTGCCGGGCGGATTGATGCCGGTGGCGCAGCGCCTCGTCGAAGCTGAGAACGGGTGTCACGCACGCGTCGCTGCCGGTGAACACCTCCTCCCAGTGCGCACGGTCCCGCGAGCCGAAAATGCGGGTCAGGGTACGTTCGAGCGCGGCATGGCCGTCGCTCTCCTCGCGGGGGAAGTCCGCCGGGTCAAGGTCCAGGCGGGCGAGCAGCTCGGCGTAGAACTGCGGCTCGATCGCGCCGACCGCGACGAAGCCGCCATCACGTGTCCGGTAGGTGCGGTACCACGGGGCGCCCCCGTCCAGGACGTTGCCGCCCCGCTCGTGCCAGCGCCCGCACGCGAGCATGCCCAGCGTCGCGGCGGTCAGCGAGCCGACGCCATCCACGATCGCGGCGTCGATGACTTGCCCGCGGCCGGAGGTGCCGCGTTCGAGCAGCGCCGCCAGCACGCCGAGAGCAAGGAAGACGCCGCCTCCGGCATAGTCGCCCAGCAGGTTCAGCGGCACCGGCGGTGGTTCGCCCGGGGTTCCCATGGCGTGCAGCGCCCCGGTCAGGCCAACGTAGTTGATGTCGTGCCCCGCCTGGGCGGCCAGCGGGCCGTCCTGGCCCCAGCCGGTCATCCGGGCATAGACCAGGCCCGGATTGAGTGCCGACAGGCGGTCCGGATCCAGGCCCAGCCGCTCGGCCGCGCCCGGCCGCATCCCCTCGATGAGCACGTCGGCGGCGGCGATCAGGTCATCGAGCACGGCCCTGGCCTCGGGCTGCTTGAGGTCCAGGCAGATGCTCCGCTGGCCCCGGCGGCGCGGGTCCTGCCCGGCGGGCACCGAGGCCGGGAACGGCGTGACCCGGTCTACCACGGTGACGTCGCAGCCCAGGTCGGCCAGCAGCATCGCGGCGTAGGGGCCCGGCCCGAGTGAGGCCAGGTGCACCACCCGCACCCCGGCCAGCGGCCCTGTCGTTCCGGCCATCAGAATGTCGCGGTCCTTCCTTCGCTGAACGCGGTGAACCCCTCGAGCGCGTCATCCCGGCGGTAGCCCTCGGCGGTGACGTCTTCTTCCCAGGCGAAGGCCTCGGCGAGCGGGAGATGCTGTCCCTCGTAGACGAGCTGCTTGGTCCGTGCGACGGCCCAGGGGCTGTAGCCGGCGATGGTCCGCGCCCAGTCCATGGCTGTGGCCATGACCTGGTCGTCATCGGTCACCGCCTGGGCCAGTCCCATGGCCGCGGCTTCTTCTCCGCTTACGTAACGGGACAGCAGCAGCAGCTCCAGCGCCTTGCTCGCGCCGATCAGCCGGGTCAGCCGCTGGCTTTGCTGGGCGCCCTGCACCACTCCGCGCCGCAAGCCCGAGGGACCCATCAGCGCTCCGCGTCCGGCGACCCGCAGGTCGCACGCGAGGGCCAGGGCAAAGCCGCCGCCTACCGCGTACCCGGTGATGGCGGCGATGAATGGCTTCCATATCGGCCAGGGCCGCGGGATAGGCGCGGGCCCTGCGCCACCGGGTCCGAAGGCGTTCGCCTCCTGGTAGCCGTCGATGTAGCCCCCGGAGGAGAATGCCTGCTCCCCGGCGCCCCGGATGACCGCGACGCGGATGTCGTCGTCCTGCTTGACCTGCGCGTAGGCGGCGATCAGCCCGTCGCGCATCGGGGCGTCGACGGCGTTGCGTTTCGCGGGGTTGTTCAGCGTGATCGTCGCGACGTGGTCGGCGACGTCCAGGTCGATCTGGCCCATGCGATCTGCCCTCCGCGAGTTGGGTGCGTGTCAGCTGGTACTGGGGTGAGGAGGAAATGGACCCGCCCGCTGGACCCGGCTGAGCAGCGGGCGGCCCAGCAGTTCCTCCGCCAGTGCGCCCGCTCTCAGCAGGGCGGGCAGGTCGATGCCCGTCCGGACGCCCATCTGGGCAAGGACAGCGGCCAGGTCCTCGGTGGCGACGTTGCCGCTCTCGCCGACGAGACCCTGCTCGACCGCAGCCGGCTCGCCGCCGATCCCGCCCAGGCTTCCCTCGACTGTCGCGGCTCCCGCGTCGATCGCGGCCAGCGTGTTCGCGATGCCGCAGCCGCGGTTGTCGTGGAAATGCCCGATGAATTCGACGTCGGGATACGCCGAGGCGGCGGCGGAGAAGAGCTGCCGCACGGCCAGCGGATCGGCCATGCCGGTGGTGTCGCCGAACATTATCTGACCGGATGCCGAGCCCGTATCCCCACTCCACCAGCGCCAGCACATCGCCGCGGCTGACATGGCCCTGGATCGGGCAGCCGTAGGCGGTCGCCACGCCCAGCAGCGGAGCTATCCCGGCACCGCCGAGCACATCGACCATCTCCGCCACCGCAGCCTTGTGTGCGGCGTGATCCCGCCGCAGGTTGGCGAGGTTGTGGGGCTCGCTCGCGGATATCGGGAAGCCGCAGCGGTCGATCCGTGCCCCGCGCGGCCTTGGCTTCGGCCACGCGCCTGGCACCGCGGACATTCACCGTCAGGACCCGCACCGTGACATCGTCCGGGACGCCGGCCAGGACCTGCTCCGCGTCAGCGAACTGCGGCACGGTGGAGGCCGGCACGAACGAGGTGACGTCGATCTCGGCAACGCCCGCGGCGGCCACCGCCCGCAGCATCGCGATCTTCTCAGCGGCCGGCAGGACCCGCGGCCAGCTCTGGAGGCCGTCGCGCAGCGATGCCTCGCAGATCGCCACCTCCCGGCCGGGCGCCATCACAGCACCGCCACCGGGTTGACCGGGCTGCCGACCCCGCCGACGAGCGGCAGCGGGGCGATGACCAGCAGGAACTCGGGACGCTGCCGGGTCACCAGATCCTCGAGATCCAGCAGTTCCATGAGGTAGATACCGCGGTTCCTGATGAGTTCCACGTGCATGGGGGCCGCGTCATCTGGATCCGGTGACGGTCCCGCCTCGACGGCGATGTTGTCGGCGCCGACCAGGACGAATCCCTGCTCGTCGATCCAGCCGGCGCATCCGGGATGCAATCCCGCCCACTGCAGCTCGGTTGCCGCACCGGAGCGCCACCGGGACAGCCAGCCGGTGCGGACGAGCAGCGCGTCACCCGGCTCCGGCTGGCACCCAGTGGCCTGCACCGCGTCGCGCAGCTCATCAGGAGTCACGGCGTGCCGATCGTCATGGCACGGGCCCGCCGGGCCGGCCAGGTCGGCGACGATGCCGCGGGTCACCACGGGCCCGACGCGATCGATCCCGCACCGCTGAGCGCCGCGGCTGGTCACCAGGTCGGCCGGGTGGCCGTTCCACATACGCCGGTCCTGCCACACGTGCGCGAGCGCGTCGAGGTGGGTGTTCGCGTGCGTCGAGAGCACCACGCAGTCGTCGGCGAAGCCGAAGCCCCGCTCGGCCAGCCCGGCCGCGTAGTCGCCGCCATCGCGGACCATGAAGTGCTGCAGCGGGGTACGCCGCCCGGCGATGGGTCCCTGGCCGGCCTTGAGCGGTACCGCCAGGGACACGGCGGTCCCGCTCGCGGACGGTGGCCAGCCCGCGCAAGGTTGCCTCCGGGGTCAGCCGGTTCAGCGCGCCGCGTTCATCGGCGGCACCCCAGCGGCCCCACGCTGGCGGCGAAGACCTGGTCGTCATCAGGTTTCCTGCTGCCAGGAGGGCTTGCGCTTCCCGGCAAACGCGGCCATGCCCTCCCGCGCGTCGCTCAGACCGAGGTTGACGGTCAGCGAGGCCTCGAGCATGCGCAGCCTGACGTCGACGTCGTGGTTGAGGACGGAGTAAAAGGTGCTGCGGCCCAAGGCCACCGCCTGCGGTGAGGCGGCGGCCAGCTCGGCGGCCAGGGCAGTGACGGCGTCGTCGAGCCGGTCGTGCCCGACGAGGTCGCTGACGACCCCGAGGCGGGCGGCCTCGGCGGCCGTGATCCGGCGGCCGGTGAGCATGAGCCGCAAGACATCCTTGGGCGCCATCGACTGCAGCAGCGGCACCGTGATCATGTACGGCCACAGGCCGACGCCGGACTCCGGCACGCCGAAGGCGGCCCGTTCGCTGGCGACCACGAAGTCGTACGCGGCGGCGAGGCCGAAGCCTCCCGCCAGGGCGTAACCCTGGACACGCGCGATCGTCGGCTTCCCGAGTTCCCACAGATCGCGGATGACCCCGGCCAGCCCGGCCCGGCCCCGGTGCGCCTGGAGGTCGTCATCGCCTTCGGACATCTGCCTCAGGTCCCCGCCGGCGCAGAACGCACGGTCCCCGGCCCCGGCGAGAACAACAGCCCGCACGGCTGGATCCTCCCGGGCTTCCGCCAGCCCGGCCCGCAGCTCCGCGAACACCTCGTTGGACAGAGCGTTGCGCTGCTCCGGGCGGTTGATCGTCAGGTAAGCGGCAGGTCCGGCGCGATGCCGTATGACGACGCACTCGGTCATTTCGTCCTCCGCAAATGGCGATGCCCGGGCAACCAGGAGCTGGAAGCAGACTATCAACATGTGTGTTTACAGACAAGAAGTTATCAAGATATGCTCTCTAGCAGCAAGGATGGTGGGCTTGCGGGTGTGCTTCCCTCAGCCAATCTAGACGAAGTCAACATAATTGTTTACGATGATCCTGACCCGGCACGGACCCCTGGGAGGAACTAGGCGATGAGCGAGATCGGCCGGCGGCGGGAGGCCAGGGCAGCGGCCGACAGCCCGGCCTATAGCGAGCGGGTCCTGGCTATCCGGGAAGCCGCAGTACGCGTCTTCCGGGCCAGGGGATTCCAGCTGACGACGCTGAACGACATCGCCGAAGAGGCGGGGATGTCCCGGGCGTCGCTGTACTACTACGTCGGATCCAAGGAGCAGCTGTTCCGCGACGTCGTTTCCGAGGCGGTGACAGCCAACATCGCCGACGCCGAGGAGGTCGCGGCACAAGATCTTCCGGCGGACCGCAAGCTCGCCCGGCTGATCGAGCTCCTGATGGAGTCCTTCGAGCGGCACTACCCGTACCTGTACGTGTTCGTCCAGGAGGACTTCAGCAAGCTCGGCGGGCCGGCCGCCGGGGCGCACGGATCGTGGGAAGCCACGATCCGGGACTGGAACAAGCGTTACCTCGACCTGGTCAAAGGGGTGGTCGCGGACGGCATAGCCAGCGGCGACCTGCGCACCACACTGCCCCCGGGGGTCGTGGCCAATTGCCTGATCGGGATGACCAACTCATCACAGGCCTGGTTCCGGCCCCACGGGCTGATGGACGCCGCAGAGATCGGCGCGGGCATGGCCCGCATGATCCTTGACGGCCTCCGGCCCGCCACCTGACCCGACGACCCGGAGGAACGAACGTGCTCGACCTCGACCTTTCCGACGCCCAGCGCGACCTGGTGGCGACCATCCGCTCGGCCTGCAGCCCGTATGACGATGACTACTGGTCGCGCCACGACCAGGACCACGAATTCCCGCACGACTTCTTCGACACCATGGTCAAGATCGGTGTCGTGGGCATGATGGCGGAACCCGAATACGGCGGCGGCGGCGCCACCGTCGAAGACGCGGCCCTGGTCCTGCAGGAGATCGCGGCGAGCGGCGCCGGGATCAACGGCTGCTCGACCGTGCACCTGTCGATGTTCGGCTTTCACCCCGTCACCCGGTGGGGCAGTCCGGAGCTGCGGGCGAAGTACCTGCCCCGTATCGCCTCCGGTGAGATCCACGTGTCCTTCAGCGTGACCGAACCCGATGCGGGCAGCGACACCACCCGGATCTCCACCCGGGCCGTCGGGACGGAAGACGGCTGGCTGCTCCGCGGCCGCAAAGTCTGGATGACCAAGGGTCTGGAGTCGTCCGCGGCGCTGGTGCTGGCCCGGACCTCCGCTCTCGGCGAGACCGAGCGCCCCGTCGACGGTCTCTCGCTGTTCGTCGCCGACCTGGACCGTAACTACATGGACGTGCGCCCGATCCCGAAGATGGGGCGGAACGCCGTAGCTAGCTGCGAGGTGGTATTCGAGGACCTGCCGATTCCGCGAGAGAACCTGGTCGGGGAGGTCGGCCGCGGCTTTTACCACTTGCTGGACGGCCTGAATCCCGAGCGCATCCTCGTGGCGGCCGAAGCTGTCGGCCTCGGGCAGGCCGCGCTGCGCCGGGCGACTGGATACGCACGGGAACGGGTGGTCTTCGGCCGTCCCATCGGGCAGAACCAGGGCATCCAGCATCCCCTCGCCGACGCGCACATGCAGCTGGTGGCCGCCGCGACCATGGTGCGCGTGGCGGCCGGGCTCTACGACGCTGGCAAGCCCTGCGGTATCGAGGCGAACACCGCCAAGTTCCTGGCCGCCCGGGCCGCTTTCTTCGCCGCCGACCGCGCCGTCCAGACCCACGGCGGCATGGGCTACGCCACCGAGTACCACGTCGAGCGGTACTTCCGCGAGGCGCGGATGCTCCGGATCACGCCGGTCACCGAGGAGCAGATCCTGAACTACGTCGGCGAACGCGCCCTGTCCCTGCCCAAGTCGTACTAGGCCAGCAGCACACGCGGCTCAGTACCGGTAGCCGGTCTTCGCCGCCAGCTCCGCCAGCTCTGCCTCGTCGCGGCCGCACAAGCCGGCCATGAACGACAGCGGGATCCGGGTGCCGTTGTCAAGGGCTGACTTGTGCAGCCGCAGGACCTCGACGGCCGACAGCGTCTCGAAGTGGCGGCGCAGCTGCGGTGACAGGTCTTCCAGGCCCCGGCTGTAGTACTCGCCGATCTTCAGCCGGAGCCACGGGGCGGAGGCCTCGACGCTTTCGGAGTCGGCCACCACGTCGACGATGGCGACCTGGCCGGAGTCCATCGCGCGGCGCAGGGCGGGGCGCAGCTGGCTCGCGTCCTCAACCCGCTCGACGTGGCAGCCGAACGGCTTGAAGACCTGGTCATAGCGCAGATCGGGAGTCATGTCCCACGACCCCATACCGGGCTGGAGGTCGTCGTGCATGAGCGCGTTACCGCCCCACGAGCCGTTGTTGAGGATGACCAGGACCGCGGGCACGCCGTAGCGGGTCAGGGTCTCGATGTCCATGCCGGCCAGGCCGATCCCGCCGTCGCCGATGAGGCTGATGATCTGCTTGCCGGGCCGGGCGATGCCCGCCCCGAAGGACATGCCCACGCCCTGGCCGAGGGCCACCCGCGGCCCGGCGTCGAGGACCTGGCCGGCGAAGGTGGCCTGCAGGGCGTCGGTGAGATACAGCGATCCCTGGTAGGAGTCGTAAATGATCGTCGCGTCGTCGTCGGCCTCATCGGCGATCGCCTGGGCGAGCTCGTAGGTGTGGATCGGGGAGCGGCCGGCCACGGCCGTCAGATGCTCGGCGCGCCGGCGGCGGTTACTGTCCCGGGCCTCCTGCAGGGCGTGCACCCATTCCGTTCGGTCGATTGGTGTGTCGGAATCCCGCAGCAGCCGGAGGCTGTCGAGCAGCTGCCCGAGTACCAGCTTGCTGGAACCCACGAGCATGTGTGACTCGAGCCCCCACCACAGCTCATCCGGGCTGTCCTGGGACTGGATGTAGGTGGTGGTGGCGGGGGAGGGCCAGTCCGGCGCCTCGAACCACGATTCCAGCTCACCTGCCCGCAGGCCCGCGATGAGCACCACGTCGGCCGCGCGCAGCAGCGGGCCCCGGTAGCCAGACGCCATGGCCAGCGGATGCCGCTCGCTGAGGATTCCGCGCGCGGTGCGCCGGGTCCCGGTCGGAGCCTGCAGGTACTCGGCCAGCGCGGTCAGCTCCGGGCCACCCCCGGACCAGTAGACGCCGTCGCCCGCGATGATCACCGGGCGCTGCGCGCGGGCCAGCAGCTCGGCGGCGTCCTGGACCAGGGCCGGGTCGGCCTGAGTCTGGGGCACCTGCGGGAGCTCGGTGATCGACGCGGCGTACTTACGCTGGACCGCCTCGCCGTACGCCCACTGGTTGTTCAGCGGGATCTCCAGGACGACCGGGCCGGGCGGGTAGGTGGTGGCATCGATGAGCGCCTTGCGGACCCAGAAGGAGTTGAGCTCCCAGTCGGTCAGGCGCCGCGTCCACTTGGCGACCGAACCGAATGCCTGCGCCGCGTATCCCTCCTGGAGGATCCCGAGTTCATCCCCGGCCGTGCCGTGCTGGCCCACGAGCAGGATGAGCGGGCTCCTGGTGCCGATGCCCTGGGACAAAGACGACAGGGCGTTGGCCATCCCGGCCGAAGCCGAGACGAAGAAGACCCCGGGCTTGCGGGTGAGCCGGGCGTAGGCCTCCGCGGCGAACCCGGCGGCCTGCTCGTGGCGGAAATGCCACATCCGGGCGCCCAGCCTGGCACGCCTCCTCGATCACCGGGTTGATGTAGCCATGGATCCCGAACAAGTCGGTGACGCCGTTGTCGATGAGTGTCTGAGCGACCGCGCGGGCACCGGTGCGGCGCGACCGCACGGCGTCGTCCGCGGTGCCGTCAGCTGGGCCGCTGCCTGCGGCTCCAGTGGGGCGGGGATCCAGCAAGGTCATCAGATATCTCCCGATTCTTGGGCGGGGGCCGGTTCGTGAGAAGAGGCTGGCATCAGCCGCGACATGATCAGCTCGGTGTGCTGGCGAATGAGGTCCACCGCGGTGACCTCGTTGCGCAGGGCCCAGGCCTTGAGCGCAGGCAGGTGCCCGAGGACGATGATGTCCTCGGCGAGCAGCGCGGGGGAGGCGCCTGGGCTGAAGATGCCCCGGCGGATGCCAGCCGTGATGATGTCAGTGAAAACCCCGGCGATGCCTTTCTCACGGTCCATGTACCGGCGCTGGGCGTCGCGGGGCAGATTGCGGTACTCGCGGTAGGTGAGCAGGATCTGGTCCTGGTGGGTCAGACAGCTGCGCAGGTACAGCCCGATGGCGGCGCGGAGCCTGTCCGGCAGCGGGTTTTCTCCCGTCGTCACCTCGGCGAGCTGCTCGCGCAGTCCGCCGTAGATGTCCTCGCACGCCATCACCAGCAGGTCGGACTTGGTCTTGATGTAGCGGTACATCCCGCCGACACTCATCCCGACGTCCTCGGCGAGGGTGTTGACCGAGAAGCCCTCGAAGCCGCGCTCGATCATATGGCGGCTCGCCGTGGTCACGAGCAGCTCGCGGCGCTGGGCTGGCCGGAGCTGTGCTGACCGGAGCTGGGCCGGACGGGCGGCCGTCATCGCGGCACCGCCTGCTCGCCAGTACCTAGGAGCTCGGCGATCTGCTGGCGGATCTGCGCCAGCGGGCTGCCGGTGGGGAACACGGCGCTGAGCCCGGCGCCGGTCAGCGTGCGGGCGTCCTCGGCGGGGATCGTGCCGCCAATGACCACGGGGATGTCCAGTCCGTCCCGGGCCTCCAGCTCGCGCAGGACGGCAGCGGCCTCGTCCAGGTGGTTGCCCGACAGGCTGGACAGGCCGATGAGGTCGGCATCCTCCTGGATGGCCGTGGCTGCCACCTGCGCGGGCGTAGGCGTGCCCGAGGTAGATGACCTCCATCCCCGCGTTGCGCAGTGAGTTGGCCACGACGATCACGCCACGCCAGTGCGCGTCGAAACCCAGCTTGGCGATGACCACCCTGCGCCCGGCCAGGGCCCGGCCGGGATCCGCCGCGGACTGGCCGCGACCACTCACCACAGCGGGAACTCCCAGGGCCCGGCGGCCCGGCGGAACGCGGCTCCTATCTCACCCACGGTGGCGTCGGCCTCGACGGCGCGCAGCACGGCCGGGATCACGTTGCCGCTGCCGAGCGCGGTCTTTTCCAGTTCGCCGATCGCCTGGCTCCAGGCTTCGGGAGTCCCGGCGGGCCCGCACCTCGTCGAGCCTGCGGCACTGTTCAGCGAGGGTGCCGGGCGGCAGGCGGAACGGTTCCACCGGCGCGTCCTCCTGCTCGGCCTCCAGGTTGATCCCGACGACCAGCTGCTCGCCGGTCTCGAGCGCGGACTGGTCCGCGAACGCGGTGCTGGCGAGCTCGCGGTGGACCCAGCCGGACTCGGTCGCCGCCACCAGCCCACCCATCTCGTCGATCGTGGCGATCAGGGCACCCACCCGCTCCTCGACCGCGTCGGTGAGGTACTCGACCAGGTAGCTGCCGCCCAGCGGGTCGGCGCTGCGGGCGACCCCGGTCTCGTGCAGGAGCACCAGCTGGCTGTAGAGCGCCGTCCGGGCCGCGTGCTCGGTCGGGATGGAGATCGCCTCGTCGTAGCCGTCGACGTGCAGGGACTGGGTGCCGCCGAGGACGGCCGCCAGGCCCTGGGTCATGCTGCGCGCGATGTTGACGTGCGCGTGGCGGGCGGTGCTGGTGACGCCGGCGGTCTGGGTGTGGAACCGGAAACGCTGGGCCGCGGGGTCGGTCACGCCAAGCTCGTCGCGGACCCATCGCGCCCACATCCGGCGCAGGGCCCGGAACTTCGCGATCTCCTCGAAGAAGTCCGAATGCGAGTCGAGGAAGAACGAGATGCGCGGCAGGTAGCCTGAGCGGATCGATGCCGCGGCGGCCGAGCTCACGGGCGATGGCCTGGCCGTGGGCGAGCGTCAGGGCACCTTCGGAGATCGCGTTGGCGCCGGCTTCGCGGTAGTTGTAGCCGCTCACCGACACCGGGTTCCAGCGCGGGACGTGCTGCAGCGTGTATTCCGCCAGATCGCACTCCAGCCGGAACGATGCCGGCGGGGGCAGCGCCTGCGGAGCGATCGTGATCGCGGTCTCCATCAGGAAGTCGTTCTGGCTGGTTCCTGTCAGGGCGCCGGGCGGATCCCGCGAACCGCCGCGGTGTGCAAGAACATGGCGAAGTGGCTCACCGCGCCGATGGGCTGAGATGACACCAGCGACACGCTCACGCTGGCCAGGTCGATTCCGTCGAACAGCTCACCGAAATCGTCGCGGACGTCTACCGCCACGCCGCCGCGGCCGACATCCGAGCCCGCCCCGGGATCATCGGAGTCGAATCCGCGCAGGCTCGGGTAGTCGAACACCCCGTTGACCCCTGTCGCGCCCTGGTCGAGCAGCATCCGGTACCGCCGGTTGGTGTCGCGGGCCGTGCCGAAACCCGCCAGCTGGCGGATGGTCCACGGACGGGTGCGGTACATCCCCGGCCGGATCCCGCGGGTGAACGGGTACTCGCCGGGCTGGCCCAGCCGGTCAGCCAGCCCGTCCCGTACGTCGGCGCTCGTCGCGACGACCGGAACCGGGATACCGCTGGCCGTCGTGACGACCGGGCCAGTGTCAGTCGGGCCAGTGCTGTCCTGTTCGTTCATCGCCGAACCTCCAGGTGCGAGTATCCGCTCGCATCACCCAGGCTAACAACTGCGCCCATTGCGGCCAAGAGCTGCGGAGGATCGCGAGCGGCCGCTCGCATCAACTCCTGTTCCTTCATGCCGAACGGGTGGGCCGCGTGCTCCGGTGCCTAACTCACCCGCACCGGCAGCGCCGTGAGTGACCGCGTCAGGATCAGGGGTTCCCAGGCGAGCCGGTCCGTGGTCAGTTCCATGGCGGGGAACCGGGCGAACAGCGCGCGCAGCGCCACGGACGCCTCGAGCCTGGCCAGGGCGTGACCGAGGCAGAAATGAGCTCCCTGGCCAAACGCGACGTTCGGCTTCCCGGCCGGGCGCTGCAGGTTCAGGTCGCCGGGCCGGCCGAAGACCGCGGGATCGTGGTTGGCCGCCAGCACCCCGAGGTAGACGATCTGCCCCGTGGTCATCTGCTGGCCACCGCGCTCGTGGTCGGTGGCGACGGTCCGCACCATGACCTTGACCGGGCCGTCGAAGCGAAGCAGTTCCTCGATCGCTGCGGCCGTCAGATCCGGACTGGCAGCGAACTGCGCGGCCTGCTCCGGGTGCTGGAGCAGCGCGAGCACGGCGTTGGTGATGAAGTTGCTCGTCGTCTCATGACCGGCGAACAGCAGCAGTGTGCAGGCGCCGATGACCTCCATGTCGGTCAGCCCCGGCTGGCCGGCGGTATGCCGGGCCGCGATGAGCGCGCTCACCAGGTCGTCCGCGGGAGCCGCTGTCCGCTGCTCGATGAGCCAGCCGAAGTAGTCGACGAACTCCGCGGCGCCTTCGGCGGCGACGCCGGCCTGGTCGGCCTGGCGCGACTCGCCGAAGACGATCGCGGCCAGCTTTCTCGACCAGGTCTTGAACCTTTCCCGGTCGGACGGCGGGATGCCCAGCATCTCCGCGATGACGACGGCCGACAGGGGGAAGGCGAACTCGCCCTTGAGATCGAACTCACCGAGGGCGGCCATGTCGTCGAGCAGCCCGGCGACGATGGCCTCGGTCTTGGCCTGGAGCAGGTCGATCCGCTTCGGGGTGAAGGCGAGGCGGACCGGATCCCGCAGAACGGCGTGCCGGGGCATGTCGTGGAAGGTCATCCAGCCCCGGAGCACCTCAAAGGTCAGCGCGAGGACGTCCCTGCGCTCGGCGGACAGGCGCTGTTCCAGCGGGGTGAGCCGGTCGGAGGACAGCGCGTCGCGGTCCCGGAACCCTTCGACGACCTCGGTGTAGGCGGTAACGATCCACGCCTTGTGCCGATCGCTCCACACGACCGGCTGGAGTTGCCGCAGCTCCCCGAACAGCGCCTGCGGATCCGCCAGGGCACGCGGGGCCAGCAGATCAATGTCCACGCGTTCCCTCGCAACCGGTGACGTTCTCGATAGTCCGCATGCTAGGAGGCTTTCCTGACGATCGCAATGCTTGTGTCCTGTGTTTAGCTGGGCTGCGGCCCAGCCGCGTCCAGCTCGTGCAGCCAGCGTGCGGCAGCCGGGAACCAGCGGTCGTGACGCTCGTAGAACAGCGCATGGGCCTGGTGGCCAATCCATCCGGCCGGCAGCAGCTCGCCGGGCAAGGCGGGGTCTTTGAGGATGAACTGCCTCCAGCCGTGCACGATCAGGGTCAGCTGGGCGAACAGCTCACGGGGGGTGCCATCCTGCGGCAGGTGCGCCAGCTGGCGGACGAAGTCACGGTAGTCATGTGACAGGCCGCCCAGGTCCCAGGCGTCGTGGACCACCTCGTACTCGCTGCCGACTGGGCCGAGCTCGCCGAGGAACGACACGGTGCTGGAGGCCAGCCCGAGTTCCTTGAGCAGCGGCACGACCTGATGGCGCGAACGCCGCGCCGGGCTGACCCACACCCCCTGGCCGAGCGGCCCGAATCCCGCCCACCGTAGCTGGGTGCGCAGCGTGTGCCGCAGGGCGCGCTGGCTCTCCGGTACCGAGGTGGTGAGCACCAGCCACTTGCCGTCCCAGGACTCCACCTGGCGGCGCCGCTGGTACGCCTCGACCGCCGACTCGGCGAAATGCCGGACAGCCGTAGGTGTCAGGGACCAGCGGATCCTCCGCCCGTGCCGCTGAGCGGTGATCCAGTCCGCCGCCGCGGCCCGGGACAGCGCCCGGCGGGCGCCGGCCTCAGCGAAGCCCAGTTCGCCCAGCGCCACCACGAGCGTGTTGGTCCAGGCCGCACTGCCCTGATCCCGCAGGTACTCGCCGAGTACCGTGAACAGCATGGCCCGGGCGCTCGGCCCGCGGGTATCGCGCCGGGCAGCGGCCAGGCTCCCCGCAGCCAGGATCAGGGCGTCGTCGCCAGTGGCATGGTCCATAGGGGATCCTCCCGGGGCGCTAGTCAGGACACAGTCTTGACGAGTACACGCATTACGGTCAAAGTTAGGGATCACACGGCGCCGTGTGCCTCCCGCTCGCCGGCGTCGGCTCCGCCGCCCGCCGGGACAGGGAGGATGCAGATGGATGTCCGGGAACTGATGCGCCGCTCCGCGCGCTTCTACGCGGACCGACCCGCCGTGCGGTCCGCGGACCGGACACTCACCTTCGCCGAGGCCTGGGACCGCGGTGTGCGGATGGCGAACGGGCTGCTCTCCCTCGGCCTGGCGCCCGGCGATCGCGTCGCCTCACTCGAGGACAACAGCCTGGAATCGCAGGACATCTTCGCCGGGGCCGCGGCGGCGGGACTGGTCCGCGTTCCCCTGTACGCCCGCGACAGCCGGGCCGCCCACGCCCACAACCTCGGGCACACCGATTGCCGGGCGCTGGTCGTGGAGCCCCGGTACCTGTCCTCCGTGGAGGGCCTGGCTGACGAGCTGCCCGCCCTGGAACACATCATCGTCAGGGACGACGGGTACGAGGGCTGGCTGGCCAGCCAGTCCGATACCGATCCCGACCCCGCGATCGACCCGGACGACTGGTACATCATCCGGCACACCGGCGGCACCACCGGCCAGGCCAAGGGGGTGGCGAACACGCACCGCTCGTGGCTCGCGGCCGGACGCGACTGGACGTACGCGCTGCCCCCGGTCCAGGTAGGAGACACGTGCCTGCACGTCGGTCCCATCTCGCACGGATCCGGCTACCTGTACCTGCCGATGTGGCTGCAGGGGGCCAGCAACTTCCTGCTCGGCACCACCGATGTCGAGGCGATGCTGGACGTGATCGAATCCGTTCCGGTGAATTACATGTTCGCGGTGCCAACGCTGCTCAGCGCGCTGTCCCAGCATCCCGGGGCCCGCGGCCGGGACTACTCCCGGCTCAAGACGATCCTGATCGCCGGGGCGCCGATCGCGGCCAGCACGGCACTGCGGGCAAAAGACGTCTTCGGCCCAGTGCTGTACCAGCTCTACGGCCAGACCGAGGCGCTGCCCGCGACGTTCATCGGCCCGCAGGAATGGTTCGCGGAGGTCGAGGGGTCCACTCCGCTGCGATCGGCCGGCCGCCCGTTGCCGTTCGCTGACCTGGAAATCCGCGGCGACGCCAATCAGAGCCTCCCGGCCGGGGAGAAAGGTGAGATCGCGATCCGCTGTGAAGGCCAGATGCTGTCCTTCTGGAGCGACCTCGCCAAGACGCGCGAGCGGCTGGTGGACGGCTGGGTGCTCACCGGCGACATCGGGATGCTGGACCGCAATGGCTACCTCTACGTGTTCGACCGGAAAGACGACATGATCATCTCCGGCGGCTACAACATCTGGCCAGCCGAACTGGAAAATGTGATCTCAGCTCATCCCGATGTCCTGGAAGTCGCGGTCTTCGGCATTCCGCACGACAAGTGGGGTGAGACACCGATGGCGGTGTGCACCGTGCGCCCAGGCGCTGCCGTCACCGAAGAGGAGATCACCAAGATGTGCGGTGCCGACCTCGGGTCGTACAAGAGGCCGAGCGCGGTGAAATTCCAGACCGAGCCACTGCCGAAGAGCCCGGTCGGCAAGCTTCAGCGCAAGGTGCTGCGGGAGCCGTACTGGGCCGGCCGCGACCGGCACGTCTCAGGATCCTGACCGTGGGATGTGTCCAGGACACCTAACCCCGCATCGCCGCCGCTTGCGCCGTGGCCCGTCCGTGGGCGACCGCCAGCGCCGAGCCGGCCACCGCGAGCACCGCCAGCGCGGCGCACACGAGCAGGTAAGCGTGCCCGGCGGACAGCCCGAACACAGCCGACGGGTGGCCGCCGGAGGGCAGCTGCCCAGCCCGGTCCAGGTAAAGCGCCCCGAACGCGGCGATCCCGACGACCGCTCCGAGCTGGACCACGGTCACCATCACGCCGCTGGCATCCGCCGCGAGCGACACCGGCACCCCGGACACCACCCGGGCCATCAGCGAGCCGAACGACCCGGCCATTCCGGCCCCGGCAACGGCGAGCGCCAGGTAGAGCTGCACGCCGCCATCGCCGCCGGAGTGCAGCAGTACCCCAGACCACAGCAGCCCGAGCCCCGCGACCAGAAATCCCCCGGTGACCAGCCCGCCGTGAAAGCGGGCCGGGAGCCGCCGCCAGTTGAGGCTGACCAGCGCGAAACCGACCCCGCAGGGGACGAACGTGAGCCCGGCCCGCAGCGCCGAGTACCCCAGGCCCTCCTGCAGCTGCAGCGTCAGGCTGAACAGCCAGCCGGTGAACAACGCCATGGTCGCGAACAGGCCACCGAGTCCCGCCGCCATGCCGGGCAGGCGAAGCAGCGAGCGCGGCAGGATCGGCTGCCCGCCGCGGGCGTTGACCCAGCCCTCGGCCCAGCCGAGCAAGGCGAACAGCAGCAGCGAGGCGGCCAGAAGTGCCCAGCCCCAGGCCGGCCAGCCGAGCGGTTGCCCGAGCACTAGCGGCAGCACAAACGCGAGCACGGCCGGGGTCAGCACCGCCAGGCCAGGCAGGTCGAGCCGGCGTACACCGTCGAAGCGCCCGGCGGCCAGCAGCCGCCCGCAGGCCAGGATGAGCAGCCCGATGGGCACGTTGACCAGGAATACCGGCCGCCACGAGCTGCCGAACAGGTTGGCGCTGACCAGCAGCCCGCCCATGACCTGCCCGAGTACGGCGCCGCCGGAGATGACGGTTGCGTACAGGCTCATCGCCCGCGCCCGCGAGCCCGGCGCGGTGTAGCCGCGCTGGATGAGGCTGAGTACCTGCGGAATCATCACCACCGCGCCCGCTCCCTGCACGAATCGCAAGGCGACGAGCGCGCCGACCGACGGTGCGAGGCCGCAGCCGAGGGAAGCGAGGGTGAATAGCCCAACCCCGCCGAGGTATCTGCGCCGGTGCCCGAGGATGTCGCCGAGCCGGGCCCCGGTGACCAGCAGCACCGCGTAGGCGATGGTGTAGCCGGCCACGATGAGCTGCAGCCCGGCACCGGATGCGCCCAGCGTGGCGTGCATCGCGGGCACCGCGACGTTGACGATGTTGACGTCGATCACGCCCATGAGCTGGCCAGCGAGCACAACTGCGAGCGTGACGCCTGGTGACAGGGAGCGGCGGGGAGAGCCACGGTGAACATCCAGCCGGATGTCTTCGGTGAGGTCTGTCATGCCCTCCAGCCTGCGGCTAGTCTTATGCTGTTACCAAGAGCTTGGTTATCCTGGTACTGGCAGCACCTGGCAGGTTCGCAGCCGATGCGGGAGGGTGGGAAACGTGAGCGCACCGAGCACCAGCAGCGCGCGCCGGACCGAGCTGGCGGCGTTCCTGCGCAGCCGCCGGGAGCGGATCAGCCCGGAGGACGTCGGCCTGCCGCCCGGCACCCGGCGCCGGACCGCGGGACTGCGCCGCGAGGAGCTCGCGCAGCTCGCCGGGGTGGGCGTGACCTGGTACACCTGGCTCGAGCAGGGACGGCCGATCAACGCGAGCGTCCAGGTTCTCGACGCGATCGCGCGCACGCTGCGGCTCGACGCCGTCGAGCGCGGCCATCTGTTCCGGCTAGCCGACGTTCCCGGTGCGGCCGGGACGGGCCCAGCGGACTGCCCCGAGTGCCCGCTGCCGCCTCAAGTGCAGACCATCCTCGACGCGATCCCGTACCCCGCCAGTGTGCTCACCGAGCGCTTTGACCTGGTCGCCTGGAACCAGATCTACGCTGCGCTGTTCCCGCGGCTGGTCCAGACGCCGGCGGGCGAGCGCAACACGCTGCTGTCCTGCCTCACCGGCCCGGCCTGCTGCAGCCCGATGCCGGAGCAGGACCAGTACTCCGCCACCCTGGTCGGCCAGCTCCGCGCGGCCTACGGCAAGCACGTCGGCGACCCCGCCTGGACGCACTTCATCGGCCGCCTCAACATGCAGAGCCCCGTGTTCGCGGCGCTGTGGGCGGCGCACGACGTGACCCGGCCAGCCAGCTACGTAAAACACTTCCGGCACCCCACGCTGGGGACGATCACCGCCACGTCGACCAGCTTCGCGGTCACCGCCATCCCAGGCGCGCGGATGGTGATCTACACCCCCGACGATCCCGGCAGCGAGCAGGCGGTCGCCCGGCTGGCCGCAGGCGAGGAGCTGGACGCCCGGTTCCCCTGCTGGGATTCCCATGACGCCGAACGAATGGAGCTGGAGCTGGCCGCGGCCCGCTGACCGCCTGCCCCGGCCTATTGGCGGCAGCCCCGGGAAACAACTCGATCAGCCAAAACTGCGGGCGCGGCTGTTTCCCTGCCACAGGCAGGGAAACAGCCGCGAAAGCCTAATGGGTGAATGCCCACTGCTGGTTGCCAGGGAACTTCCCTCGCGGGGTGACCGTGGTTAGCTGTCCGCCCTTTCCGTTGGACTGCAGAATCTTGTGTGTGCCGCGATTCGTCCAGGTGTAGAAGCCGGTGTAGCTGGTCGACGTGGCGACCCACCGCTGCCAGTTCGATCCGTTGCACGGCCGCAGCACGACCTTGTTGTTGCCGGGATCGGCGGCGCACATTCCGGAGACCACCCCGCGCGGGGCGAACACGAACATGACGCCACTGGCCGGGTTGCCCCCGTAGGGGAGCTGGAACCAGTCGTTCGCCGCGTTCGATGTGGAGTCAGTCCAGCCGATGACCTTGTTGTTGTACACGGCCTTCGCCCCGGCTGAATTGAACACCAGCGCGGGAACCCCCAGGCTGGTGTTATTCACCTGTGTCCCGCAGTACCCGGCGTACGCGCCGGCGGTGCATCCCGACGTCGATGCTTGCGCGGCCTGAGTCCCGAGCATAAGCGCGGCCGCTGTCGCTGGCACTGCAGCCGCTGCCAAGAGGACCCTGATGCGTTTGACTCTCATTCCTGACCCCTTCGGTTGGGTGGGTGGCATAGGTCTACAATCGCCGGAATCCCTAACACAGTCCCTAGAGAAAATCCCTAGTTCGTGGCTCCGCAGGCCGGACGACAAGCTAGGCACACATACCTTGCCGGCGGCCGCCAGAAAAAGGTCATGCCGCAAATGCCGACGCGGCTGAATAGTGACGCTGTTGACAGGATGGCCGGTATTGGTGTGGCTGGATCCAGCCTGCTCGAACGCCGAGGTTAAGGGGACGCTGCGGTTGACCATTTCCAGTGACTGGGTACCTGATAGCCGAGGAGATGCTCGAAGTAGCGCTGATCGGGCCGCCATCGCGGATTCAGCGTGACCTGCCGTCGTGGCAGCCACCCCAGATCGTGCAGGCGCGGGACGGGCTTGTCCATCGAGCGGTGGTCCCGGAGTCGCTCGTCAAGATCGACCGCGGCTGGATCGACGGCGAGGTGGTCAAACACCGCGCTCAGTGCCTCACGCGGCCGGTCGCGGGGCACCTCGCTCGCGATCACCAGTACCTGGCCACGGTCGAAGTGATCGAGAAACGCCGCGAGCTGGGACCCGTACAGGCTTGGCCCGAGGTAACGGTCGTCGAGCAGGGCCACCTCCAGACGGCGGCGCTCCCGCCCGGCTGACACCTGGTGCATGTACATCGACTGCATGCGGGCGATCGGGTCGCGCACCACGTAGACCAGACGTGCCTGCGGGACGAGCCGCGCCATCCGCTCGGGGACGCCGCGGAAAGTGTGGGCCCAGGTATAAGACGGGGAGCATTCTCCAATTGCAGTGGCTTGGCCGGCGCCAGTCCCGATGAAGACGTCGGGATGCTCATCGAGATAGTGACGAAGGCTCACGGTCCCCGCCCTCATGGCCCCGATCACCACAAGACCCGGCAAGGTCATCGCGGCCTCACCACAAGCTATGTCCTCTCATCGTCGCCGCACCTGCCGGGTACTTATCCTGTGCCAGCGGATCCGGGACGCGCGACGTATTTTCTCCTGCGGCGCTGGTTCGAACCTAAACCACGGCCACACCTGCCAGCCCGGCCATCTGCAGGGGCCCAGCCGACGATCCGTCATGCCCTGGCTTTCCGGTCGCTGTCGCCGGGCCCCCAGCGCGCTAAAACGACCTGAAGGCCGGGATTGTGTCCCGGCCTTCTAGTCGTGGGTGGTGCGGATGGGGCGGGGGCGGGGGTCAGGAGTTGCCGCCCATCTGGCTGTTGCCGTGGGCCAGGTAGTTGTCCAGAGCCTTCTGGGTGGCGGCGTTCATGGTGCCGGTCTGGGGCAGGCCGGCCTGACGCTGCAGGTCCTGGATCGCGGCGGTGGTCTGCGGGCCCATGATGCCGTCGACGGGGCCTTCGTAGTAGTTGAGCTGGCCGAGCTCCTGCTGGAGCTTCTTGACCGAGGCCGAGGGGGTGACGGCCGGGTTCGTCGGCTGGGCCGGGTTATTGGCCGGGGCTGACGTTGAGGTTGCCGAGGCGGCCGGCGTGGGGGTGCTGGTGGTGTGGGTCAGCGTGACGGTGGCCACGACGATCAGGGCCGCGGCGACGACGGTGCCGATGACGACGGCCCAGATGCGGTAAGGCCGGTTGTTCTGGGGGCGGGGGTTGCGGTGGCCGGTGACCTGCTGGCTGGTGGCGGGCTGGTCGTCGGTGTAGTAGTTGGTGCTCATGGCGGGTCTCCGGGTTTCTTTTCTTGTTCCCTGCTGATAGATCCAGTTTCGGTCCGGCCGAGAACGAACTCCCTAGAGAAACTCCCTAGTTCCCCTCTCCCTAGTAATCAGCTGTGCCGACGTGACCTTCCGGGTCGCCGTCGAGCTGCGGTATGACCAGCTTCTGGTGCCGTAACGCTTGAATCCGCCACAATGAGACCACCGGGATTCCGCTCCCTTTCTGCCGCGCGCCGGCTGGTATCGCGTCAATCGACAAGAGGTGAGGGCATGGCGTGGGACTTCTCCACCGACCCCGAGTTCCAGCAGAGGCTCGACTGGGTCGAGCGGTTTTGCAAGGAAAAGGTCGAACCCCTGGACTACGTCCTTCCTCATGCCGTGCGGTGGCCAGACCCGGCGGTGAAGGCATATGTCCGCGAGCTCCAGCAGGAGGTCAAGGACCAGGGCCTGTGGGCGATCTTTCTCGGCCCGGAGCTGGGCGGCCCGGGCCTCGGGCAACTGCGGCTGGCTCTGCTCAACGAAGTGATCGGCCGCTATGCCGGGGCGCCCTCGATGTTCGGTGCCGCGGCGCCCGACACCGGGAACATGGAGATCCTCGCGGCCTAC
This sequence comes from uncultured Actinomycetota bacterium, assembly GCA_963781225.1. Classification (GTDB taxonomy): domain Bacteria; phylum Actinomycetota; class Actinomycetes; order Streptosporangiales; family Streptosporangiaceae; genus Palsa-504. Next base: position 312,802 of record CAWAFD010000015.1, on the reverse strand, counting down.
GGCACCGACGAACAGAAGAAACGGTGGCTTGAGCCGCTGCTCAACCAGGACATGTTCTCAGCGTTCTCGATGACCGAGCCGCAAGGCGGCAGTGATCCGGACCTGTTCAGGACGCATGCGACCAAAGACGGCGACGAGTGGATAATCAACGGCGAGAAGTGGTTCACTTCGGCTGGCCGGGTCGCCGATCTGCTGTTCGTGATGTGCGTCAACGGCATGTTCGTGGTGCCCCGCAGCACCCCCGGGGTCCAGATCATGCCGGAGCCGAGAAACCACAATCACATCGTCTACCGTGACGTCCGCGTGCCGTCGGACCACCTGCTGGGCCCCGAAAACGGAGCCAAGGTACTGGCCCAGCGCCGGCTGGGCGGCGGCCGGATCCATCACGCCATGCGTACCATCGCCCAGTGCAAGCTCGCCTTCGACATGATGTGCGAGCGGGCGCTCAGCCGCGAATCGCACGGCAAGCTCATCGCCGAGCACCAGATGGTGCAGGAGAAAATCGCCGAGTCCTACGCCGCGATCAAGATGCTCCGGCTTTTCGTGCTCGAGACCGCCTGGAAGATCGATCAGACCTCGACGCTCGAGGCCCGCACCGACATCGCGGCGGTCAAGTTCACCATGGCGAAGGTCCTGCGCGAGGTGTCTTACAACGCGCTGCACATCCTGGGCTCGCTCGGCACCACCGATCTCACGCCTCTTCAGGCGATGTATGCGTCGGCACCCACCATGGGTATCGCCGACGGCGTGGACGAGGTGCACGTGGCCACCGTGGCTCGCCGTGTGCTCAGAGGTTACCGGCCGCACGAGGGGAACTGGCCTACCGAGTACATCCCGGCCAAGCGAGAGCAGGCGTGGCAGCGGATGCGCCCCATCCTTGATGCCCGGCCAGACCTCGCCCGCGCCGCCGAGAAATACGCCGAACGCCGGTAAGCGAGCCTTGGCCGTTCCTGGAAAGGGACAGCCTGGCGGAACCAGGGCGACCCACTGGATGGTGAGCCCTCTTCCCAGAAGCCAGGCAGCGACCGAGAATGAGGCATGAAACGAACCGGCCAGTGCTGATGTGGGTGCTGCTGGCCGCTTTCAGGACAGCGGGCTGCGTAGCGTACGGATGCTGCGCGACGAGGTCGCGGCGCGATGAGCGTGGCCACCGATGATAGGCGTGAGCCGGTACCGGGCGTTGCACCGTACGGTGCAGCGAGCCGCCGATCGGATTTGGCACGATCTCCATTTCAAGGATCTCCACCAAGCCGGTAAGGAATTCGAGCTCACGTACCGGGCCATGGGCTTCGCCGCCCTGGCCATCCTCACGATGATCCCGCTGCTCATCGTTGTAGCCGCGGCCAACCCTTCCCCAGACGGCGGCCTGGCCACCTGGGTGGTCTACGGCATGGGCCTGAACGGCTCCTCCGCTACCGCGGTGAACCTGGTCTTCTCGGCGCCGGCCCGGGTGCTGGGCACCACGAGCGTGTTCAGTGCCCTGCTGCTAGCCGTGTCCGGAATATCGTTCGCGGGCAGCGTGCAGGCCGGGTTCGGGAGAATTTGGGGGCTTCCGGCCGGGCCATGGCACAAAATCTGGCGTCAGCTGGTGTGGCTGGCCGTCCTCACCGCCTACATCTATGCGGAGGCCACGGTCGGCACGTCGGCGCACGGCGGCCTGATCGCGACGGGAGTGGTGGCGGTGGTGCTCGGCGTCGCCTTCTTCTGGTGGGGGCTGCGGTTCCTGGTCGGCGGCCGGGTGAGCTACCGCGCGGCGATCCCGGGCGCGGTGGCGACGATCGTGGGCCTGAGTGGCCTGCGGGTCTTCTCCACTTTGGTTTTCGAGCCGCTCGTCGCCAGCAACGCGGTCAGCTACGGCGCGCTGGGAACCGTCCTGATCCTGCAGTCATGGCTGATCGGCGTCGGCTGGGTCATCTACGGCGGCCAGTTGTTCGGGCGATGGTTCCACGACGCCTGGCTGCGGGCCCGGCCGGATGGCCACCCGGGCTCGGAGGGGGAGCAGGGCGGGCCGAACCCCGCGAGGCAGAGCACGCCACCCGGGTAGTCGGCAGCGACCGGGCTAAGTGGGACTCCTGCAGTGCCAGTGACACTGCGCGGCACGTTCCGGCGGAAGCCTCACCCCCGGGCGAACCGTCGCCGAGGGCATGCAGGACCACATGATCGATCCCAGCCGCCCAGTAGGCGCGCACGCGTTCGGCGACATCGGAACCGCTGCCCACGACCGCGAAACGCTGCACGACCCGGTCGGGAACAGCGTCGATCGCCTGGCTCCTGGCACCGTCGCGCCACAGCTGAACGGCGTCCTCCAGCGCAGTTGTGTCAGCCTCGCCGAAACCGCGGCGATGGGTGGGTAGCAGGAAGTACCGCAGCAGGAACTCCCGCATCCGGCGCATCCCACCCTCGAGATCAGGTCCGGCGTACGCGTTGACCGACATCATGCTCGTGACGGGGCGTTCCGCGGCCTTATGCACCGTCCGGATCCGCTGCTCCGTGTCTTCTACGGGACAAAAAGCCAGATAGACCCCGTCGGCGCAGCGGGCCGCGGTCTGCAGCATGCGGGGGCCGATCGCGGCCAGGATGACAGGCACATCATGGCGAGAGGGCGGCATAAGCCGGAACCGCCTGTACGGCCCGGGGCTGTCACTGAGATTGACAGACTCACCTGCAAGTAGCCGGCGCAGCGGCTCAAGGGTGGCCGGGACTCCTGAGGAACCGAGAAATGAGCGGCCGTGCCAGTCCTCCACCACACCGCGCGTGCTGCATCCAAGCCCCAGGACGAAACGACCCGGAGCCAGCCCGTCCAGGGTCGCGGTCGCCATGGCCAGCTGAGGCACCGAGCGGCTGTAAAGCGAGACGATCCCGGTACCCAGCCGTATCCGCTCGGTGCGAGCAGCGATGGCCCCGAGCAGCGCGAACGCATCGGTGCCTGCGATCTCTCCCAGGAAAACCGACGCGAAGCCGTACTCCTCGGCTCGCATCGCCAGGCGCATGTAATCTGCCGGCGCCAGTTCATCCTGGACAGGCAGCGAAATGCCGACTGAGCGGCCCGGGCCTGTGTCAAGGCAGATAGCAGAAGGCATGGCTCCCGGTCTTTTATGTGATGTCAGTGGCTGTCGTCGGTGGCGGTCTGCGCATACGCGCAGGGTCTGAAATGAGCAGGGTCTAAAAGCTGCGGGGGAGTCCCAGTTTCCCGGCGACGAAGTTGAGGACCATCTCGTTGGTTATCGGGCCGAACGTGAAAACGCGAGCATCGCGGAAGAACCGTTCCATCGGGAAGTCCTCGGTATATCCGGCACCGGCCAGGATTCTCATGCCCAGGTCGGTCACGTGAACACCGGCCTCGGATGCCACGTACTTGGCCATCGTGGCCTCCCGGCCGCAGTCCTTTCCCTGGTCCTGTAGTTCGGCGGCATGGTAGAGGGCTAGCCTCGCGGTCTCGATTTCGATCGACATCCGGGCGAGATAGTGCTGTATGGCCTGGATCTGGCCGAGCTTGCGCCCGAAGGCTTCCCGTTGTTTGGCATAGTCCAGGGCCAGGTCGAACGCGGCCTGCGCGTTGCCCAGTGCCAGGGCGGCCACCGCGATCCGCTCGTTGTTAAGCGAGGCCAGCAGCGCGTCCCAGCCCTTCCCCTGGTCGCCGATCCGGAAATCGTGCGGGACCCTCACGTCGTCGAAGAAGCACTGATTGGTAGCGGTTGACCGCAGTCCCAAGGTGTTGACCCGCTGGATGCTCAGTCCCGGAGCGTCCGTGGGCACCAGGAGCAGGGTCAGGCCCTCGGAGCGTTTCGGGAGATCTTCGGTGCGGGTGAGGACGACGATGTAGTCGGAGACGTCGGCCATGGTGGTGTACATCTTGGAGCCGTTGATGATGTAGCCGTCACCGGTTTTCCGCGCCCGTGTCCGCATCGCACCGAGCACATCGGTGCCACCGCCCGGTTCGGTGACACCGAACGAGAAGCGGACGCTGCCGTCGGCGAACTTGGGCAGGAACTCCTGGCGCTGCTGCTCGGTGCCGTGCCACTGCAGCGTCCGCACTCCCGCGAAGACGGATGTGGCCAGCGCCTCGGCTAGCGGAAACCACTGCCGCGCGAGTTCCTCGATCAGGACCGTCTGGCTGCGGACATCCCCGTTCGTTCCTCCGTATGCGACCGGGACGCACATTTGCATGAATCCCAGTGACGCCATCAGCGGCCAGTACTTGTGGGGGAATTCACGTTCCCGGTCATGCCGCCGTTTTTCTGCCTCCGGTACCTCCCGCTGCACGAAAGTCCGGACGAGGTCGCGGATCTCGTCGGAGTCGATCTTCGCTGGGACAGGCGCGTCCGCGGGCATGGTCCTCGCTCTCAGGCATCAGGCGCTGGTTCCCCGGCGCGCCAGGTACCACGACCGGTATTGCCAAACAGCCGTTTGTTAGTAAGCTACCGCTGACAGGTAACACCGTCAACGCCGGTCACAGACGTGCGGTACCGGCGGGTGGCGGGCCTCGCGAGGGTGAGGTGCACGGCCGGTGGACGGCCAGCGGAGCTCTGACCCGGAGAGTGCGGAGGTACGGTAATGGCCGGCGGGTACCGAGGCGAGTGGGTCTTCTCCAAGATTATGGAGGACCGGGCTAATTCCTTCGCGGACAAGAACTTCCTGCTGTGCCAGGACGATTCCTATACCTACGCCGAGGTCTGCGACCGGGCGGCGCGGGTGGCGGCGGGCCTGGCCACGCTGGTGGATGACCCGGCAGTGCCGGTGGCGACGATGCTTGACGCCAGTCCCATGCACATATTCGTCTGGTTCGGGTGCGCGTGGGCGGGTGTCATCGAAGTGCCCATCAACACCGAATTCAAGGGCACCTTCCTCGAGCACGTGCTCAATGAGAGCGAAGCCCCGGTCCTGGTGATAGAGCCGAAATATGTGCCGCGCTTGAAGGGCCTCAATCTTCGGCACCTCCGGCACGTTGTGGTCGCCGGCCGTCCCGAGGTGGAATCACCGGTCTCCCTGGCGCAGCCGCAGCACGCGCTGCCGGACTGGTTCACCCTGGAGCCGCGCGCCCCGTGCCCCGAGAGACGAGTCCGACCTCGTCTACATCCTCTATACGTCCGGCACGACGGGACCCTCCAAGGGAGCGACGCATTGTCACCGCAGTGCGCTTTGGACAGCACGCGTCTGGCATGAGATGTTCGAGATGGAGGCCGAGGACGTCGGCTACTCCTTCCTGCCGCTCTTCCACACCACGGCCCGGAACGTTCTTGTCGCGAACGCGCTCATCGCCGGGGCGTCAGTTGCCCTGCGGGAACGATTCTCGGTCCGCGAATTCTGGCGTGACGTCAGCAAATACGGCGCCACCTATTTTGCCTACATGGGTGCCATCATCCAGATGCTGTGGAACCAGGAGCCGGTCCCGGGTGAGGAGGGCAACCCGCTGCGGGTAGGGGGCGGGGCCGCGGCGCCGCCGGCCATCACCGACGCCTTCGAGAAACGCTTTGGCGTGCGTCTCATCGAGGTGTACGGGATGACGGAGATCGGGACGGCGAGCGGTCACCGGATCAATGACATTGTGCGGGGCACGATGGGGAAACCGTTTGGCCATCTTGAGCTTGAGATCCACGACCCACATGACAACACGGTGCCTGCCGGGATTCCGGGTGAGATCGTGGTGCGGCCCCGCGAGCCCTGGGCCATCACCCAGGGCTACTGGAAGAACCCCGAGGCCACCGTCGAGGCCTGGCGGAACCTGTGGTTCCACAGCGGTGACCTAGGGAAACTGACCGAGGACGGATATCTCATTTATCTGGACCGGGTGAAGGACTCCCTGCGCAGGCGCGGGGAAAACATCTCGTCATTTGAAGTCGAACGTGCTGTTCTCGCGCATCCGGCCGTGGCCGAGGCCGCGGCTTACGATGTCGCGTCGGACCTGACCGAGGACGACGTGATGGTCGCCGTCGTGCTGCGGCCGCAAGCGCGATTCGACGCGGGCGAATTCTTCCAGTTCTGTGCCGACACGATGCCCCGGTTTGCCGTTCCGCGCTATGTCCGGCTGATTGCCGAGCTGCCCAAGACGCCGACGGCGCGAGTCGAGAAGTACAAACTCAGGGATCAGGGCGTGACTCCGGACACTGTGGACCGGGAAAAGCTGGCGGGCGCGTGACAGATAGGGGAGTGAGCATGACTAACCCGGATGTTGTGATCATCGGTGCGGGTGTGGCCGGCCTTGCACCGGAGCGATCCTGTCCCAGCAGGGCAAGAACGTCCTGGTGCTCGAGCGGCGCCCGGAGATCGGCGGGCGGATTTCCGAGCTGACCGTAGACGGCTACACGCTCCAGTGGGGAGGCCACATCCTGGAGGACACCGGATCGGGCCTCGGGAGAGTCTTTGAGTCTGTCGGCCTGAAGCTGGAGACGACCGGTATCCGCAACGATGCGTGCCCCGTGTACTACGGCAATGAATGGCACGACATCCGCGACTTTTACGGCGAGGACAAGGAGGAGTACAAGCGCATTGTCTCCGAGATCGTCAGCTCGGAGTACTCCGACTTCGACAAGCTGGATGATCTGCCCCTGCGGACCTGGCTATCCCAGCGGACGGCCAGCAAGGGCGTCATCTCCTTCATGGAACATCTCGGGAAAATCGAGAGCATGGGGGGTGATTACTGGTGGGACCTGAGCGCCAGCGACTTCCTCTACACCCGCAAGCTGCATTACGGAGAGGCGCGGGTGGCCGGCGACTCCGTCTGGCCGAAGGGCGGCTATGTCAAGATCTGCACCGACCTGGCGAAGGTCATCGAGGGTAATGGCGGCCGCATCGAAACAGGAGTCACCGTCTCCCGGGTGCTCGTCACCGACGGCGTCTCGCGCGGGGTCGTGGTGAAGCGAGGCCTGATGGGTGTCGAGAACTACGAGGTCGAATCCGACATCATTCGTGCGGGCACGGTGATCTGCAGTGTGCCTATCTGGGATGCCCTGAAGGTGCTGCCGGAGAACGATATGCCGAAGTGGTATGTCGCGCAGATCCGCGAGGGCTCCAAGCTGGAGAACAGGACCTTCTGGCTCGGGCTCTACGCGGCACTGGACGCGCCGGTCTACGCACGCTCGCCGCGTGAGCTGACGGGCTGGGTCAACGGCCCCTTCACGGGCCTGGACGGATGGTCGTACATGCCTTCCGCCCTGGATCCTTCGGTGGCTCCCGAGGGGAAGCACCTGCTGTGCTGCGGGGTGGTGGCAGACCCGCTGAACTCTCGCGACCCGTCCTGGGTGAACACGAAGTTCGACCAGCTCGAGGAGGAGATGTACCAGCTGCTGCCGGATCTGAAGAGTCATGTCCTGTGGATGAAGCGCCACAGGGTCCTCAACTACAACATCTGGCAGCGGCCAGGACTTGTCGGTATTTACCGTCCCGCCAACAAGGTTCCTGCCGTCGACGGCCTGTGGGTCGTGGGGGACACCTACCGCAGCCGCATGATCGGCATCGACCGGTCAGCGCGGTCGGCGATCACGGTTGCCGAAGGAGTCCTCGAACGTCGCCTCCCCGCCTTCGGAGACACCTGGCGTTACTAGCCGCACAGCATCCTGCAGATCGGTGCTGCGACAGCTGCCCGGCGACGCGGTGGAAGGAGTCTGGTGATCATCCCAGGCAGGTCACTGGAGGATCGTGTGGCCGTGGTAACGGGGGCAGGCAGCGGTATCGGGCTCGCCATTGCCCGGCGTTTGTCCGAGCTGGGAGCCGTAGTTGTTCTCTGCGACATCGACAAAACCTCGGTCGAAGATGCGTGCCAGACCCTCGGCGCGGCCGGGGCAGCGGTAGTTCCGTCTGCAGTGGACGTGCGGTCCACCGCGGACACCGACGGCCTCGCCCAGCTCCTGCGGGAGCGTTACGGCAGGCTTGACATCCTGGTGAATAACGCCGGGCTCGTCCGCGACGCCGCGCTCCACAAGATGACCGATGAGCAATGGGACATCGTGAACGACGTGATCGCGCGCGGCGCCTTCAACTGCATGCGATCGTGCGCGGATCTGCTGAGAGCCGTTCCCGAGGACGGGCGGCACCGCAAGGTCGTTAACATCGCATCGGTGAGCGGCATCTACGGCCGTGAGCTGTCCGCGAACTACTGCTCCGCCAAGGCCGCGCTCATCGGGCTCACGAAAGCAATGGCCCGGGAGTGGGCTGGGCGCAAGATCAACGTCAACGCCGTGGCGCCGGGATTCATCGGAGGTACAGGGCTGACCGCTCCCTCCGCCGACGGTAAGACCTCGATGAAAGAAGACTTCCTGGAAAGGGTCGTCGCGGATATCCCCATCGGCCGCGGTGGGCGGCCAGAGGATGTCGCCGCGCTGGTCAGCTTCCTCGCATCCGAGGAAGCTGACTACATCACGGGCCAGGTAATCGAGTTGCATGGCGGACTTGAGATATTGCGGGTCTGAGCCCTCGGTCGCCACGGTTGACCCGGCCGTGAGCAAAGGCAGGATCCCGGGGCGGCTGGCCGCCCCAGGATCCTGAATGGCTGTTACGTGACGAGCAGATTTCCTGTCTGACTCACGCCTTAGCGTCTTGCGCGAGGCGCGCCTTCGCCGTCATCCCGGAGTTGATGGCCATGGCGCTCTCAGACAGCCCCGCCAGCAGTGTCCCTAGCTCTACAAGATCATCCAGGTCGGGGGTGGCGTCCCCGTTTTCAAGGCGATGCTGGGCTTCCCTCGCCGAGTTAAGCGCCTCGTGCAGAGCGCGATGTACGCCGATCGTTGTCGGGTCGGTGCTGCTCATTTCGCTCCTCAGCTAGCTGAACGGGCTTGTCCGCGCGTTCGTCCTCATAATCACAGACGGCCAGGATACGCAGAAACGAGGTGAATGCGTCCGGCAGGCCGGTTATGCGCCGGTCTCGGCGTGGCGCTGTCCGGACGGGTGGTTCTGCCGCACCTGGTCAATTGCCGGACGTGAAGTCGATCCGCTCGACCGACTCACCCCGGCCGACGAGAACTATGGCTACCATCTGCGGTGGGAACAGGCCGTGAGCCACGACCCCGGGCGTCGCTGACAACCGGATGGCTAGCTCGGCCGGGTCCTCGACCGGCCCGTGGTAGTCGGCGATCACGCCGCCGTCCGGGCTCGGCGGGATGTCACGCAGTACGGCCGGGTCAACCCGGCGCATGGTGGCGCGCAGCCCGAAGGACAGCAGCTCGAGGGGGACAGGGGCATGCAAGGCTGGGACCGGCTTGGAGGAGTCGGCAATAACGACGAACTGGTCCGCAGCCCCGGCCACGATCTTTTCCCGGGTGTGGGCGCCGCCGCCGCCTTTGACCAGCCAGCCGTCTGGGGCGATCTGGTCCGCGCCGTCGATGGTGATGTCGAACCGGTCGATGCTTGTGACGTCCTCGATTCTCAATCCCAGTTCGCGCGCAACGTGCTCAGTACGCGGGGAGGTGGCGGCGCAGACGATGTCGAGGGATCGCTTGGCCAGGGCCGGCAGCAGGTACGCCACGGTTGAGCCCGTGCCAAGGCCGACGGTCATGCCGTTCTGCACTAGATCCGCGGCCGCTTCCGCGGCGACCTGCTTCTCTCGCTCAATGCTCATGACCGTATGCCTCCAGATGGTGATCGCTGCTGGGCACCAACCTACGGTCAGCGATCGCCAGGGACGCAACGGCATGCCCTTGCTCATCGGGAATTGTCATGCCGGCCGCCGGTGCCATCACGTTTCCCGCCGTTGCCAATCCCGGCACTTGTATGGATCCGCCTGGCCGCAAGACTTCTGGTGGTGTCAAAATCCGATGGCTTCGCGCAGCAGCAGGATAGTGCCGCGCCCGGGCCGCGGTTCCGTGTTGAGGATGAGCACGCGATTGATGGCGCTGGGCTGCCCGTAGACCTTCATAGCCCGGTCGTTTTCGAGCGGGAGGCAGTGGTCTTCGACGCGGCGCAGCGCGGACCCGAGATCGGGCACTACCTTCTGCGCCCCCACGATCCAGATTGCGCGGCCGGATCCGCCGCGTAGCCCGGTAGCTGGCTCCCGCTGCCCGAGGCGATCACGAGGGAGCCGGTCTCGGTGACCGCGGCGACGCTGCCCACGATGACGTCGGGGCTGGCAAGCAGCCTGCGGATGTCGTCCATCCGGGTGGCGCGATCCATGGCCAGGGCGCGTGGCTTGACGGCCTCATACCGCCCGCTGTTGTTAAGGTCATCCTCGATGCCCGACAGGCGGCGGGTCTCGCTGGCTCCGGTGAACACGCTGGCGCCCTCGGGAATCAGGTCCTTGATGCGGGTACGCGCGTCGGCGGCGTCATCGAGAATTTCGGCGGCGAAATTATCAGCCGTCAGTGCAGCAGCCACCTGCTGTAGGCGCTCGCCGGGCGCCGGGTCAGTGAACGGTGCTGCTGGCATGTGGTGGGTCATGATTCCTCCGAGCCGTGTGCTGGTTGGATGATGTGTTCGTCTCAGCAGAACGACCACACAACCCCGCGGAATGTGAGGCGACGTGCCACCCTCACATTCCGGTGCGGCATCTTGTCGAACTGATGAGGCAGAGGCGAGCGAGGGAGCCGTCGGTACTATGACCACTCGATCCGGGCGAGGAGGCGGCGGGCCCAATCCGGGCCTGGACGCGATCATGAGCGAGCGGCGCCAGCTGATCAATCTGACGTACCGCCTCCTGGGCTCCCTGGGCGAGGCGGAGGATGCGGTCCAGGAGACCTACGCCCGCTGGTATGCGATGTCACGGGAGCAGCAGGACGCCATCGAATCCCCTGGCGCCTGGCTGACGACGGTGGCCAGCCGCATCTGCCTCAACCTGCTCGGCTCGGCACGGGCCCGGCGAGAGACCTACGTCGGGGAATGGATACCCGAGCCACTGCCCGACCGTACGGAGTGGATGACCGGCTGGCCGGGCGGCACCGACCCGGCCGACCGGGTCACCCTCGATGAGTCGGTCAACATGACCTTCCTCATCGTGCTCGAATCGATGACCCCAGCCGAGCGGGTCGCGTTCATCCTGCACGACGTCTTTCACTACTCCTTCGCCGAAGTGGCCGAGATCGTTGGCCGTACCCCGGCGGCATGCCGTCAGCTAGCCTCCTCAGCGCGCCGCCACATCCGCGCCAGGCAGGCTACCGCGACCACAACAGCCTGGCAGGGCGGCATTGTCCGGGACTTCAAGGCGGCATGGGAAGCCAAGGACATCAACGCCCTGATCACCTTGCTCGACCCTGACGTCATGGCGGTCGCTGACGGCGGCGGGCTCGCGACTACCTTCCTGCGGCCCATCGAAGGCGGTGAGCAGGTCGCACGCGCCTGGATCGAAATCGCCAACCGGGCACCCAGCAACATGACGTTCCTTGAACGCACGGTCAACGGCCAGAGTGGCCTGGTGGCCCAGCAAGACGGCGTCATCGTGACAAGGTTCGCGTTCGACGTGGCCGGCGACCGGATAAAGCACATCTGGGTCGTACGCAACCCCGAGAAACTCCGTCACTGGACGGCCGGCTGACCGCACCCTCATCTAAGCGGGGGCGCTCAGAGCCTGGCCACAACCCGAGCACCCGCGTAGCCGGGTGATGGGCGGCCTGGTGGCTGCCCGCTCGTGGCTGACGGTCTCCCAGCGCCCGCCGCACGCATCGGAGCTGAATCCGGCCGAAGGGATCTGGCCAAGCACGACATCATCCAGCTCACCGCGCTGGTCAAGTCCGGCTCAGGCGGATGCAGTACCGGCCCGACCTAACTGCTGGCTTCCGCGCAGGCACCAGGCTCGACCTTCACAATCGAAGATCGTTACTCAGGCTGCCCCGGTCCGCGGTAAACCGTGGCGCCTGCCGCTCCGCCGAGTGCCGTGAGCGTCTCCTGCACGGTCATCAGCCGGATGCAGGTGGGCGACACGAACGCGCCCGATGAGGCGACCCGCGCCGCCATGCCTGTCGCCGTGACGTCATCAGGCAGCTCGAACATGACGTAGACCTCGACACCGCCGAGGACGTACCAGTACCCCAGCAGCGCACCGCCCAGGGACTTGAAGACCGGCGCGATCACCGCGGCGCGGTCCTCCGGTGCCTCGAGCAGATTCGCCAGGGTTTCCGGGGTCTGAAATCCATGGAACAGGTACGTGCTCATCTTCGCTCTCCCCAGGCCGGAGGTACCAGGCGCCGCACACCGCGCGCGGCATCCATGACGTTATGACCGCCGCTGACCGACGGCAATACCCGCCGCCGTCAGATGCTGCGCGCCGGGTGCGCAGCGACGCGCCGCGCGAAGACGGGTCCCACCTGGTCCTGCCTGCACTGCACGGGACAATTTGAAGACTATTAGCCGAGAATGGCCAAACGGGCTAGCCGACCAGCGCTACCGCGCGGGTCGGTCCGCCGTGCGCCCCCAGCAGCTTGAGCGGGAACCCAGCGAACGTGAACCGCGTGTTCACCACCTGGTCCAGGTTGGCCAGGTTCTCATAGTGGGTGATGTGCTCGCGGCGGCACATCATGTGGATCGGGTAGCTGGCGCTGGCTGGGTTGTCCGGGGTAGGGCTGTCCACGCCGAACGTCTTGATCTGGCGCCTCACGATCCACTCTCCGGCCGATTCGCCCAGCCCGGGAAAATCATTGAGATACCGCTTGTCCCCGGCGAACTTGTTCCATGTGCCGGTGTAGAAGAGCACGATGTCGCCCGGCCTGACCTCCACCGCTGAGTCCGACTCCACCCGGTCCAGGTCCTCGGCGGTGATGTCGGTGCGCGGTGCGAAACCGGTGAGGTCCAGGCACACCGCAGGTCCATAGAACAGGTCCAGCGGCATCTGGTCGATGGTCTCCGCGGATGGATCCGGGTCCAGGTGGGAGAACGAGTCGCAGTGGGTGGGGCCGTTGTCGTTGAGCATGAACCCAGTGGTCTGGAAGGAGAAGCCGCCCTCGAAACGGGGCGCGGTCTCCTCGTGGGTGGCGTGCTCGAACTGGACCGTCTTCAGGTGCCCGGGGTAGACCTTCATCCCCTCGTAGATGTCCTGGGACAGGTCGACGATCTTCATGTCTTTCCTTTCCGGGGTACTCAGTACATGACCACGCCGGCGGTGACGTTGAGGTCCTCGCCGGTGATCGCGGGCGCGGAGGCCAGGTACACACAAGCCGCGGCCACGTCCTGCGCCCGCACCAGCCGGCCCAGCGGGGAGCTGCTGCTCATCTCGGCCCGGACCTGCTCTTCGTCGACGCCGCGGATCTCAGCTTGCTTGCGGATCACCATGTCTATCCGCGGCCCGGCCACGGCGCCGGGGCTGACCGCGTTGACCCGGACGCCGTGCGGCCCCAGTTCGGTGGCCAGCGTGCGGACCAGGCCGATCACGCCCATCTTGGCCGCGGCATAGGGGGTGCGGCCATGCAGCGGGCGCTTGCCGGTCATCGAGGAGATGGCGATCAGGCTGCCGGACCGGCGGGCGATCAGGCCAGGTACGAACGCGCGGAAGGTGAGGAACACGCCGTCCAGGTCGGTGGCGATGGTGTCCCGCCACTGATCCAGAGTGATCTCGTGTAGCGGCGCGGTCGGCCCGGCCACGCCGGCGTTGGCCACCACCGCATGGATGGGCCCCAGCTCCTCCGCCGCGGCGGCCAGGGCCGCCATGGACGCCTCGTCCTGGACGTCGCCGGCCACGGCCAGGACCATGCCGCCACCGGGCTCCGCCGGCAGCCGCCTTTTCTGCCTCGGCGACCGTGTCCAGCAGGCTGGCCGGGTCGCGGGCGCTGGCCAGCACGGCGTAACCTGCGGCGGCGAACGCCACAGCGATGGCCCGGCCGATGCCCCGGTTGGCGCCCGTCACCACCGCGACCGGCGGGCTCATCCCTTCTTCCCGGCCGCTCGCAGCGCGGTGAGGATCCGCTCGGGGGTCATGGGCAGCTCGGTCAGCCGGATGCCGAGCGGGGCCAGCGCGTCGTTGACCGCGGTGTTGATCGCGGCCGGGGCCATCATCCGGCCGCCTTCGCCGCCGCCCTTGACCCCGTGCGGAGTGTAGGGGGACGGCGTCTCCACGTGCCCGATGGTCAGCTCCGGCACTTCCATGGCCGACGGGATGAGGTAGTCCAGGTAGCTGGAGGACAGCAGCTGGCCGTCGTTGTCGTAGACGAACTCCTCATACAAGGCGGTACCGATGCCCTGGGCGGTTCCGCCGACTATGTGCCCGGCCAGCGAGCGCGGGTTGACCAGCGTGCCGCAGTCGTGCACCGCCGCGTAGTGCAGGAACGTGACGGCGCCGGTCTCGATGTCCACCTCGACCACGGGGATGTGGCAGGCGTGCCCCATGAACGGGTAGAAAACGCCCAGGTCTTTGCGATCGGCCGAGGGCATCGTGGTCCACGGGTGGTCGTAAACTTGTGATTCGTCCAGCCCGCTGGTCATGTCCTCGGGGAAGCTGTGCTTGAACAGGTGCAGCATGATGGCAATCTCGCCTAGCGTCTTGCGCCTTTCCGGGTCGCCGCGGACGCCGAAGCCGCCGTCGGCCCACTCCAGGTCGTCTTCACCGATCTCCAGCAGATGGGCCGCGGCCCGGCGCGCCTTGGCCTTGATCTTGCCGGCCGCGCCCTCGACCGCGCCGGCCAGCATGACCGTGGTCCGCGAGCCGCCCGGCCCGGTGGCCGGCAGCCCGTCCCCGCTGCCGTGATAGACCACGGACACGTCGTACGGGTCGCAGTCGAACTCCTCGGCCACGAACTGGGCGACCATGGTCTCCGGGCTGTTCCCCCAGAACGCGCAGGAATACAAGATCGCGGTGATCCCACCGGTCGCGTCGACCTTGAGCGACACAGATTCCGGGGTGGAGGTCACCGGCGCGCCCGGCTCGTCGAACCAGAACCAGAACTCGGTGGCCGAGAACACGCTGCGCTCCTGGGCCGAGATCAGCCCGATGCCGATGTACCGGCCTTCCTCCTCGCGCAGCCGCTTCTGCTCAGCCCGCCAGTGCTCGTAGTCGGCCAGTTTCAGGGCCTGATCCAGCACCTGGTCGTAGTCGCCAGAGTCGTAGACGTTGCCGGTCGGGATGTAATGCGGGAACTGGCGGATGAAGTTCTTGCGCCGGATGACGGCCGGGTCTAGGCCCAGCTCGCGAGCGGCCTTGTCCACCATCTGCTCCAGCATCCAGTTGTTCACCTCCGAGCCGAAGCCCCGGTAGGCGCCTTGCTGGTTCTTGTTGGTCAGCGCGGCCCGAACCCGGTAGCGTACGCTGCCGATGGTGTACGGCCCGGTCACCTGGGCCAGGGCGTTGCCGTGGTGGCCCACCCCGAACTGGATGTAGGCGCCGTAGTCATCGATGGTGTCGATGGCCAGGCCGCGCATGGTCCCGTCCCGCATCACGGCCAGCTCGACCTCGTAGATCCGGTCCGACCCGTGGTGATCGCAGTTGGACATGTTGTCCAGCCGGTCCTCGATGTAGGCCACCTTGCGCCCGGTGGCCCGGGCGCACATGGCCGCGATGATGCCCGGTTTGTTGGCGAACAGCTTGGAGCCGAAGCTGCCGCCGGCCGGCACCGGCCGGATGTCCAGCCGGTTGAACGGCACCTTGAGCGCGGCCGCGACCATGAATAGGTAGCTGGTGAAGCTGAGCGTGTTGGTCTCGATGACGAAGCCACCGGTGCCCGGGTCCCATTCGGCGATGGCCCCGACTGTCTCCAGCGGCTGTCCGCCCGAGCGGTGCCAGCGCAGCCGGTCCCGCACGATGACGTCGGCCTCGGCGAAGTCGCGGTCCACGTCGCCGAAGTCGAAGCTGCGCTCGTAGGCGCAGTTGGACTCCAGCGCCTCGTGTACCAGCGGGGACCCGTCCGCCAGGGCCTGCTCGGGGTCCGTTACCGCGGGCAGCGGCTCATAGCTGACCTCGATGAGCTCCAGCGCGTCCTCGGCCAGGTAACGGCTGTCCGCTACCACCACGGCCACGCCCTCGCCCACGTACCGCACCTTCTCCGCCGCCAGGCAGCGCCAGGTGTGCTTAGCCGGGTCGGGCCCGAAGTCGGGAAGGGGATCGCACAGCTCGGCGGCCTGCGCCCCGGTGATGACCGCGTGCACGCCCGGCGCGGCCAGCGCCGCGGTCACGTCGAAGCCGGTGATCCGGGCGTGCGGGTGCGGGCTGCGCAGCACCGCGGCGTGCAGCGTGCCGGGGGTGATCCGGTCGGCGATGTAGCCGCCGCGGCCGCGCAGGAATTTGGGGTCCTCGACCCGCCGGATGGACTGGCCCACCCAGCGCCGTTCGGCTGCGTGCTTACGGACCCGCGGTGCGCTGGCTGCCCGGGCCTGGTCCAGGGCGCTGTGGTCCACGGTGGTCATGAGGCGGTCTCCTTCGCGGTCCGCATGCGCTCGGCCGCAGCGACGACGGCCTCGGTGATGAACTGGTAGCCGGTGCAGCGGCACAGGTTGCTGGCGATGGCCTCGCGCACCTCGGCGGGGCTGGGATCCGGGTTCTGCGCCAGGATCTCGCTCGCTCGCATCAGCATTCCTGGCGTGCAGTAGCCGCACTGCAGGCCCTGCTTCTCGGAGAACTCGTCTTGCAGGGGGTGCAGCTCGGCACCGGTGGCCAGGCCCTCCACCGTGCTGATATCGGCCCCGTCGGCCTGCACGGCGAAGGTGATGCAGGATCTGATGCTGTGCCCGTTCAGCAGCACCGTACAGGTGCCGCAGACCCCGTGCTCGCAGCCGATGTGCGCGCCGACCAGGCCCAGGTCCTCGCGCAGGAAGTCGACCAGAAGCCGGCGCGGCTCAACCTCGGCCACGTGCGGGCGGCCGTTCACGGTCACGCTGATGGCAGTCATCGGATCACCTCTCGTTCCGCGCGCGGCTCACAGCCAGCTTTAGCCCGCGCCGCAGGTACGTCTGGGCCAGGCTGAGCCGGGTTTCTGCGCTCGCATGCAGGTCCCCGGCCGGCGACAGGTCCGCCACGGCCGCTCGGGCCGCGGCGCGGATCGTCTCAGCATCGGCAAAGGAGCCTGCCAGAGCCCGTTCGGCTGAATGAGCCCGGATCGGGGTCGCCGCCACGCCGGCCAGGGCCACCGCCGCCCGCCGGATCCGGTCCCCGTCCAGATCCACCAGCGCGGCCACGGCCACCACCGCGAAGTTGGCATGGATGCGGGAGAACTCAGTGAACGCGTGCCCGCCCGGCCACACCGGCAGCCGGACCTCGGTCAGGATCTCCTCGGCCGCCAGCGCGGTGCTGTATGGCCCGGTGAAAAAGTCCGCGGCCGGGATGGTCCTGGTTCCGCCCGGGCCGGCCGCGACAAGCTCCGCGTCCAGGGCCAGCGCCACCGCAGGCAGTTCCGCGGCCGGGTCGGCGTGCGCTAGGCTGCCGCCCATCGTGCCGCTGTTGCGGACCGGTGCGTGCGCCACCAGGCCGATCGCCTCGGTCACCAGCGGTGCGGCCACGGCCACCTCCGGGGAGCGCTCGACCTCGGCCATCCGGGTCATGGCCCCGATGACGAGCGTGTCGCCCTCGCGCCTGATGCCGGTCAGCCCGGCCACCCGACGCAGGTCGACCAGGTAGCCCGGCTTGGCCAGCCGGAAGTTCATCAGCGGGATCAGGCTCTGGCCGCCGGCCAGTACCCGGGCGTCGGCGTCGGCGTGCTCGGTGAGCAACCCGATCGCCTCGTCCAGGGTGGCGGGGGCAGCGTAGTCAAACGGCGGTGGTTTCAACGGCGACCTCCCGAGTGCGCACTCTCGATGCTGCCCTCCGCACGCACGCGTCGCCATGTGCTGGAGCCTAGGAAAGCGGCCCGGATACTGGTCTGGATCACATATCCCAGGCTTCAGGCTCGCTTCACGCCCTGGAGCAGACGATCAGGCCGGGCCGGCCTTGGCAATGTCGCGGATTATCAGCGCCAGCTGCAACTCCAACCGGGTGCTGCTGTCGGCCAGGCGGCGCCCGGTGAGCTGCTCCACCCGGCCGAGCCGGTAGGTCACCGTGTTGCGGTGCACGACGAGGGTCTGCGCCGCGGCGGCGGTGGAGCAACCGGCCGCAAGCCATGCGCTCAACGTGGAGATCAGATCGCCGCCATGTCGCTGCTCGTGTTTCTCTAGCGGCTCCAGCAGCCGCGCAGCGAATCGCCGGAGGGCGTCCGGGGCGCCAATTTCGAGCAGCAGCGCCGACAGGCCGAGCGCTCCGGCGTCGATGAACCCGCCCGCCAGCCCGCCGGTGAGGTGCAGGGCCAGCGCTCCGCGGGCGACGCGGAACGCGGTAGCGTAGCCGGCCGTGTCCCGGGCCACCGGGCCAGCCACCATTGTCACTACCCTATGCAAGCCCACCGCTTGGGTCGTCTTGGCCAGCACGCGTCGCAGTGTGTCGTCCGGATCGGGTTCGGCCGGCTGCAGCAGCACGTGCAGCCCGTCGTAGGAGCCAACCAGCGGGACCGGCCCTGGCTCGGCCACCGCGCGCACCAGCTCGGGCAGCCGCACGGTGGTCGGGACCATGCCGTCCACAGCCAGCAGCGCGACCACGTGTGGCCGGGACAGATCGTGCCCGATGGCCGCCGCCCGGTCCAGCACGGCCTGGGGATGGACCGGGCCACCTTCGCGCAGCAGATCGCCAAGCAGGTCGCCGGACAGCCGGCTGCGCACGTCAAGGACATGCCGCTGTTGCAGCAGCAGCAGCGCTACGGCTAGTGCGAATCGCTCGATGACGCGCAGCTGGACCGGCTCGGGCTCGGCCGCGGGCGCGGTGACCCACAGCCGCCCGGCCAGCTCACTGCCGAGTACCACCGGGGCGGCCCAGGCCGTGCCGCCAGGCATCCGGACTACCTGGTACCGCCCGCCGACCTCGCCGTTGTCGAGCGCGGCGCGTACCGGGCCGGCCCGGCGTGCGGCCGGGTCGGGCGGCGGCCGGTAGCCCTGCTCCGGCGCGCGTGCCAGCATCCGACCTTCGGCATCCTCCACCGTGACCGACGCTCGCAGCGCGGTGGCGAGCGCGCCGACCAGTCCGGGCAGCTTCACCTCGTCGAGCACCAGCTGCATGAGCTGGTGGTGCTGCTGTTCGGCCCACTCCAGCACGGCCCGGCCGCGGCGCAGCTCGTCGTTGGCCCGGGACAGCTCGTGGATGACCTCCTGCTGCTCGGCGCGCAGCCGGGTGGTCTCCAGGGCCAGCGCGGCCTGGCCGCCGAGCAGCTCGATCAGCTCCAGCTCCGGCGCACCGAACTCCCGTGCCGTCACCGAGTAGGCGACCATGACGCCCGCGTTCTCACCCGAGCCGTGCAGCGGGGAGGCCAGCAGGGCCTGGTACCCCTGGGTCGGAGCGAGGTCCTGCAAGCGCCCGTAGCTGGCCGCGTCCCGGACGTCGGGGACCACGATCGTGCGGTCCTCGCGATGAGCCCGGGCCGCCGGGGTGTCCAGCGCTGCACTTGGCGGGTGGATCTGCAACGACCGGCCGCCGCTGACCTGGGCTAGGTAATGCGGATTCAGGCCGCTGCAGCCAGCGATGTGCAGCCGCTGGTGCTGCTCGTCGGCCAGCATCACCGCGCAGAACTCGAAGCCGATCAACTCGCACGCGTGCGCCGCTACCCGGTTCAGCACCTCTTCCAGCGGCTCGGCGGCGTTGACCGCACGGGTGATCTCGCTTACGGCCGACATCCACGACCGCAGGGAGGTTGGCACCCGCGACATGCTCACATCGTCTAACACTCCCCAACTGCCCACCCGAAGGCAAGATCAGCTATCTCCACTGTTTCCGGTAAGTTCTGCACGTCACCCGGAAAGGTGCGCATACCGGACATGGTCGTCAGCGCCGCGGTGGGGCTCACTACGCAGATGTATCGGCAGATTACGTCCTGACACCGGGAACTCTCCTCATGCCGGCAGTGCGGGCCGGGGGCGCCCCTGTCCCGGTACGGCTAGAGGCCTGTCGTGGCCCAGCCCGCACTGCCGTATTACTGGGTACTAGGCGCCTGGCGCCGACCAGCGCTGGTTCCGGCCGTCGTTCTGCGGGAACGTGATTACCGGAGTGCCCGGCACCGTGCTCCACGCGGGGTCATCCATCACGTAGCCCCTGTCGCCTTCGAACACGTAGTACGGGCCACGCTTGGTAATCTCCTGCCGGGCGCTGCCGGTGCAGCGCTGCAGGGTCAGGGGGCCCTCGCCGAACGGCGCGGTCACGCACAGCAGGCCGTTATTTCTGCCCACACCTCGGTTGTTCCTGGTGATCGCCTCTAGCACGGCCTGGCCGCGCGCGGAGCCGAAGGTGAAGTCCTGCTGGGCGCCGCGCTGGGTGCCGCACCGGTCCAGGACCAGGCCAGCCCCGGCGGTGTCGCCGCTCGCCGTCAGGCATGAGGCGCCGTGATCGGTGAACGAGGAGATCTCCCCGGTTCCGCGCTGCTGCATCCCGCCCGGGCCTTGCCCTGGGCCCTGACCCCGACCTGGGCCCTGGCCCCGACCCGAGCCCTGGCCCCGACCTGGGCCCTGACCCCGACCTGGGCCTTGACCTGGGCCCGTAGGCGGCGGGGTGCGTCCGAAACTGCCGGTGACGCCCTGGCCGTTGTACAAGATGTCGGTGACCGTGTCCGTAGTGCCTGGTAGCTGGTCGCCGTCAGCGACGATCTGGACACCGGTTACGGTGGCGCCGCCGGCCCCGACGGCCTGGATCGCGGTCGCCCAGCTGACGCTTTGCTGTGACGAAGTGGTGCAGCCGGTGCCGGCATTCACGTCAGTGTTTTGAGCAGCCGGAGTGTACTGGCCGCTTCCTGTCGGGTAGACGAAGATGTAGCAGCCGTTCGAGAACGTGATTACCCAGCGGGGCGACCCGGCGGCGTAGTTGTCTGTGGTGAACGAGGGCTCCGTGACCGGGGCTCGCCTCGGCGGGTTCGTGATCGTCAGCTGCGCGTACGTGCTGGAAGTCTGGGAGCCTACGGTCAGTTTGACCGTGTCCGGACCATCCCAGACCGCCGCGGATCCTGTGCCGGAGTGTGACAGCGTCGCGGCCAGCTCGTTCCCGGGCCCGGGTGGGGTGCCCGGGGAGGTGCCGCCAGGGCCGCGGGGGCAAGAAAGCCTCCCAGGGCCGCTAGGACACCGCCTGCCAGCGCGCCCTTGAGGTAGTGAACCTTCGGCAAGGCCGTTTTTCCCTTTCGGTTGACTCGGCCTCACCCTGCGCGAGGCCGTCCTGCGATCGCCCCGGTAACTACGTGGGGGCGGAGTTTGTGTGTGGGTGCGTCACGCAGCTATATGTCGTCCTGCGGCCGCCGAGCCACCGCCGCGCAGCGGCCTGCGGACGAGACGAGCGCCGACTGTGACAGCGCCGGCGGGGCCTGGCATTCGCCAGGCGATACAGGTCAAGCCGAAGGCGCACTCGGCCTCAGGGACCTGTGAGTGCCCATCGCCGGGGGTCGAGTGGAGTCCGGTCAGGTCCTCGAGCTGGCCGGGACGTTGCCGGGCCGGGGACGCGCACCATCCGGACAATTGTGGCGCGCCATACGGCAAAACGCCGGGGAGCGGCTGGATCTCGGGTAGCTCGGGATGAGACGAGCCCGCCTGTGACGGACCGTATTTACTGAGCGCCTGGAGCCGGGAGCCGCCAGCTTCGCGCCAGCCTTCGTCGAACGGGTCCGGGCGCAGCTTCTCGCTGCTCATGGCGCCCACATGCGCTACTAAGGCGGCCGGTATAGATACTTTCCGCATTTGCATAGTGACTCAAGGTTAGCGCATGGATGTCCGGCTGTCGTCGCTTTCCGTGACAATGAGCATGCGACGTGAACCGGGATGCGAGGCCAGATCTCCCGTAGCCCCGGTTCTAGCTCAGTGGCCCATGGCCTTCATGCCGGCCTCGTCCTTCTGCATGCCGGCTACCACCTCGGCCCGCACGATGTCCTCCAGGAGCGCTACCTCGCCGGCATCGAGCGACACCTGGCCAGCAGGGACGTTTTCCCGCAAGTAGGTCCGCCGCTTGGTCCCCGGAATGGTCAGGATGTCGTCGCCCTTGGCCAGGACCCAGGCCAGCGTCAGCTGCGGCAACGTGCATCCCTTACGTGCGGCGAGTTCCTGCAGCTCGTGCAGCCAGATCCAGTTGCGCTCCAGGTTCTCCGCGGCAAAGCGCGGGAAGCGGGTGCGCCGCACGTCGGTCGCGACGAGGTCATCAGTGGACTTGATCGTGCCCGTCAGGAAGCCGCGCCCCAGTGGGCCGTAGGCGACCATCGAGATGCCACGCTCACGCAGTACCGGCAGCGAGTCTTCCAGCTGGTCGCACGCCTTCCTGCACGACAAGGCCTGGCGCCTGTACGCCGACATCGATTCGGACCTGAAGTTCTACGAGGCGCTGCAGAACTCTGACTACGGCTACTGGGCCAAGGCCACCACCGCGGACCTGAACGCTTCCGGCCAGCAGGAGATGCTCAACTGGTTCTGCCTGATGGGCGCGGTTCAGGAGCTTGGGGCCAAGCCGGTTTACACCGACCTGGTCACCACCTATACGTTCAACTCATCGAAAGCGTTTGCCATCTTCAAGTGATGCGATCTCGAGGGAGGCCGCCCGCAAGCGGGCGGACCGGGGACGGGAGAGGTGACCGCAGGTGAAGGAGCTGGCCCGGTTCCGGGACAAGGTGTGCGTGATTTGCGGTGCGGGGCAGGGCATCGGGCTGGCCACCGCCCGGCGCATGGCCGCCGAGGGGGGCACCCTCGTGCTGACCGATCTGTCCCAGGCCGCGGTCGACGCGGCCGTCGCTGAACTGTCGGCCCAGGGCACCGAGGTGCTCGGGCTTATCTCCGACGCCGGGGACGCCGCGGCAATGACCGGCGTGTTCGAGCAGGCCAAGCAGCGCTTTGGCCGGATCGACGTCCTGGTCAACAACGTCGGTGGGACGCGGCAGATCAAGCCGTTCGAGCTCTACAGCGTGGACGAGATCCGGTTCGAGGTGGACAAGTCGCTATGGACGGCGCTGGTGTGCTGCCGCGCGGTGCTGCCGTACATGATCGAGCAGGGCAGCGGGTCGATCGTCAATGTCGGCTCTAACTCTCCACGCGGCATCTACCGGGTCGCCTATGCCTCGGCCAAGGGCGGGGTGTTCGCTCTGACCACTGCGCTGTCGCTGGAAGTGGCCCGTAAGGGCATCCGGATCAACTGCGTGGCGCCGGGCGCGACCAAGGTCGCCGACCGGATCACCCCGCGTTCCAGCGCGGCCGAGGAAGCTGAGAACGCCCAGTGGATCGACGAGCTGTTCTCCATGCAGGAGTCCCACATCCCGATGGGGCGCTGGGGCAACCCGAAAGAGCAGGCCGCGGCGATCGCCTTCATGGCCAGCGATGACGCGTCGTTCATCACCGGTCAGATCCTGTCGGTCGGCGGCGGGCTGACCGTCCCGTGACGGGCGCCGTCGCCGGGCTGATCGACTGGCACAACCACATGCTGTCTCCGGACCTGCACCCCCCCGCCGAGGCGAGCGGGAGGTGGCCGGGAATCCGGTCCAGTGGTGGCAGCTACCAGCTCACCCTGGGCGGCAGCTTCTACCGTGACGTCGACACCCGCACGTTCCAGGCCGGGCCGCGACTGGCAGACATGGATGGCCTGGGCGTCCAGCTGCAGGTACTGTCGGCCCCGCCATACGCGGTCGCCTTCGATGGACCGCCAGCTGAGTACGCGGCGCTGGTCGCGCAGCAGAACGAGTTCCTGGCCGGGGTGGTCGCGGCGCACCCAGACCGGTTTGCGCTGCTGGCCATGCTTCCCTACGGCGACGATGCCGCGGTGGCAGCCGAGCTGGAGCGGCTGGCTGGCTACCCAGGGATGGCCGGGGTCTGCCTGACCCCGAACCGCGACGACCATCTCTGCGAATCCGAACATCGCGACCTGTGGCGGATGCTGGCCGCGGCCGGCCACATCATCTTTGTGCATCCGGCCGACACGGCGATGTGTGAGCCGGATCTGGCCAGCGGCTCGGTGTTCGGGGCTGGGATGCCATTCTCCACCGCGCGCATCGCTACCCGGCTCATTACCTCGGGCACCCTCAGCGAGGTAGCTGAGCTGCGTGTGCTGCTGGCCCACGCGGGCGGCGCTTTGGCTGCGACCATCGACCGGCTAACCCGGGGGTGGCAGATGGGTCAGCTGCCGCAGCTGACCGAGTCGCCGCTGGCGATCGGCCGCCAGGCCTTCTGGGTTGACGCGATCGCCTACGCTCCCGCTCCGCTGCGGGCGGCGCTGGACACCTTCGGTGCCGACCGGATGGTCTACGGCAGCGACTACCCATTCGCCGCGCTGCTGAGCCCGGACGAGCTGGCCGATATCGACCCGGGTGCGCTGGAACTGGTCGCCGCCAACGGAAAAATGCTTCTGGAGGAGACAACCGGGCAGCGGATCTGAGCGATCAAGCGGAAACCTCATGTCCCGGAGGCGATCCTGGCCAGGAACTCGCGTACGCGAGCCTTCTGCGGTTCGCGGTCGGTCGCCTTCAGCAGCGCACCGGCCATGCGCACCGGGTCGCCGAAGAAATAATGCTCATAGAGCGTCTGGCGGCCGGCGAACGCCGAAGCGCTGGCGTCCCACGCCAGGCGGAACAACCGCACCCGCTCGGGTCCCGCCAGGGTCGCCGACTGCAGATAGCGCCCGACATCCCCGGCCGCGCCGCCGAGGACGTCGTCCTCGGTCGGGATCGCCATCAGCCCACTGGCGCCGAACTTGCGCACGAGGGCAGGCAGGTGCTGAGACACCTTCGGGTACCAGTTGCGCGCGGTGTTCAGCGGCTCCCAGTCCGGGGTGAAGACGCCGTAAGCGTTGAGTGCCGCGTCCGCCTCGGACGCCCGCAGCAATCCCCGCAAGATCCCCTGTATGACGATGACCTCGGCCAGGTCCTCCTGGATGTGGGTGAACTGCTCGATACCGATCGCGTCGGTCATCAGCGACAGGAGGCCGAGATAGGTCTCGGTCTTGGTCAGCGTGCGCACGACGACCTGGTGCGTCATGTGCACCACGGCGCTGGTCTCGGTGTAGAAGGCGTTACACAGTTCGGGATGCCCGAGCATAAACACCCGTTCCCAGGGCACGTGGACATCGTCGAAGACGACCACCGCGTCAACCTCGTCGAAGCGGCCGCCCAGCGGGTGGTCGCGGCCGTAGTCGATGCCCTCGCGGCAGATGAAGCGCAGCCCCGGTGCGTCGCAGTTGATGGCGAAGGCGAAGGAGTATGGCGCGTCCTCCGGCGTGCTGCGCAGCACCGTCGACGGGAAGACGAGCAGCTCGTCGGCGATCGGCCCGATCGTGGCCAGCATGCGCGCTCCGCGCACCACGATGCCGTTGTCGTCCTCACTGACCACATGCGCGCTGAGCGCCCGGCCGTCGACCACCTGGGCGACGCTGGCCGCGCGGTTGGCTTGCGGCGGGATGAGCGTATGGGTGGTGAGAAGGTCCTGTTCACGGACGAGCTCGACGTATCTCGCGATGTTCGTGGCGTACGTGGGGTCAGCTTGCGCAAACCACGGAGCCGCCTGGCTGAGCGCCATGAGCGCTGAGTTGAGGTAGTCTCCCGTCCGTCCCAGGAACCCGAGACTGTACGTGGCCCATGCCCGGAAGGCCTCACGGCGCCGGCCCAGATCTTCGGCGTTCTTCGGCACGAGGAATGACATGCCGACGTGATCGCCCGTGGTTGGGGACTTGCCCGTCAGTAGGCCGGCGAGTTCGGCATCATGCTGCAGGTCATAGAGCCCGGCGTACGTGCTCACGATCCCGTGAAGCGCCGGGTGCTCTGTCACCGGACCGGTGATCGTCTCGCCGTTGAGTTCGACCCAGGGCCGTGTCTGCGCGAGCCGGTCGACGTACTGCTGTCCTGTCCGGGCTGCCATCGCACTCCTTCGGGTTCGCGCTCTTCAGCATCGTTGGGTGGGCACCATCACAGCGACGTGCCGAGCTTGAAGCCGCGCTCGGTGTCTCCCTGGCGGGTGTAGGAGAAGCCGTCGGCGCCGACGGTCACGTCCATCTCCCGCGATTCGGCCCGCTGCTGGACCGGCTGGGGCACGCCATCCAGGCCGAGGACGGGGGAGGCCTCGGTGTACCAGCTGGGTACCACGGGATTACCCCACCAGTCGCGCCGCTGGTTGTCGTGCACGTCCCAGGTGACGACCGGGTTGTCCGGGTCGCCGGTGTAGTAGTCCTGGGTGTAGATCTCGATGCGGTGGCCATCCGGGTCGCGCAGGTACAGGTAAAAGGCGTTCGAGACCCCGTGCCGGCCGGGGCCGCGCTCGATGACGTCGGTCTTGCGGAGCGCCCCGAGCTTGTCGCAGATGTAGAGGATGTTGCTCCGCTCGTGCGTGGCAAAGGCGATGTGGTGCAGGCGGGGCCCGTCGCCTCCGGTGAGGGCGGTGTCGTGGACGGTGTCCTTGCGGCGCAGCCAGGCGGCGTAGGTAATGCCCGCCTCGTCCCGGATGTCCTCGGTCACGCGGAAGCCGAGCGCCTCCAGGTAGGCCTGGCCCTTCGGCACGTCCGGGGTGACCTGGTTGAAATGGTCCAGGCGCACGATCGCCCCGGCGGAGTAGAGCTCGTAGTGCCAGGTGAGCCGCTCGACGTGCTGCACCTGGTGGAAGAACTCATACGGGAAGCCCGCCGGGTCCTCGACCCGGACGGCGTCACCGATCCCGTCGGTGAAACCGTCCCCGCGCCGCTCGGTGCGGCAGCCGAGCTCGCGGTACCACGCCTGCGCCCGGTCCACGTCTTGCGGGGTGCGGACCCGGAAGCCCAGCGCCGCTGCCGCAGCGACCGGCCCGCGGCGCAGCACCAGGTTGTGGTGGATGAATTCCTCGAGCGTCCGCAGGTAGATGGCGTCCTCGGTCTCCTTGGTGACGACAAGGCCGAGGATGCCGACGTAGAACTGCCGCGCGGCCGGCAGATCGGTGACCACGAGCTCGGCATAGGCGCAGCGGACGACGTCCGGCGGGATGAGGCCGGTGCTGTCGGCGGTCATGTGAGGCATCTCCTCCCGGAGGCCACTGAGGCGAGCTAGTCGGTCCCTGCGGCCTTGCGAGTACCAAAGCGGGGAGTATGGACCGGGCCGAGCGGGATATGCACCGCCTGCTGGTCGGTGTAGAAGTCCAGCGACCGGTAGCCGCCTTCGTGACCCAGGCCCGACGCCTTGATCCCGCCGAACGGCGTGCGCAGATCACGCACGTTATGGGAGTTCAGCCAGACCATGCCGGCCGTCGATGGACTGAGAGAACGTGTGCGCGCGCTCCAGGTCGCTGGTCCACACGTAGGCGGCCAGCCCGTAGGGGACCCCGTTGGCCAGGGCGAGCGCCTCGGTGTCGGTGCCGAACGGCGTGATCGCCACCACCGGGCCGAAGATCTCCTCCTGGAAGATCCGGGCGGTGGGCGGCACGTCGGCAAAGACGGTCGGCGCCACGAAGTTGCCGGTAGGCAGACCCTCGGGCCTGCCGCCGCCGGCGACGAGGCGCGCCTCGCCCTTGCCGATCTCGATGTAGCTCATGACCTTGGCGAAGTGCTCCGGGTGCACCAGGGCGCCGACCTCGGTGGCGGCATCGTGCGGGTGGCCGACGACGATGTTGCGCGCCCGTTCGGCGTACCGGGCCACGAAGTCGTCGTAGACACCGCGCTCGACCAGGATCCGGCTGCCGGCCGTGCACCGCTCGCCGTTGAGCGAGAAGACGCCGAACAGCGTCGAATCGATCGCCGCGTCCAGGTCGGCGTCGGCGAACACGACCGCCGGGGACTTGCCACCGAGCTCCATGGACATGGCCTTCAGCGTCGGCGCGCAGTTGGCGAAGATCACCTGCCCGGTGGCGCTCTCCCCGGTGAAAGAGATCAGCTGGACGTCCGGGTGCCGGACCAGGGCGTCGCCTGCTTCCTCACCTAGGCCGTTAACCAGGTTGAACACCCCATCAGGCACTCCGGCTTCGGCGAAGATGCCGGCCCATAGGCTGGCCGAGAGCGGCGTGAACTCGGCCGGCTTGAGCACGACCGTGCACCCGGAGGCCAGCGCCGGGGCCAGCTTCCAGCTTTCGAGCATGAACGGGGTGTTCCAGGGCGTGATGAGCCCCGCGACGCCCTTGGGGTGGCGGTGTACGTAGTTCAGCTGCCGTCCGGGCACCTGGTAGGTGTCGTCGGCCTGCGCGACGATGAGGTCGGCGAAAAACCGGAAGTTCTCCGCGGCGCGCTGCGCCTGCCCGAGAGCCTGGGTTATCGGCAGCCCGGTGTCGAAGGTCTCCAGCTCGGCCAGCCGGGCGTCCCGGGACTCGACGATGTCGGCGACCGCGGTCAGGATGCGGGCGCGGGCACGCGGCACCAGGCGTGGCCAGGGACCGTCGTCGAACGCGCGCCGGGCCGCGGCAACGGCGCGGTCGATGTCCTCCCGCTGACCTGCCGCGGCCTGGACGTAGACCTGGTTCGACACCGGATCAATGACGCCGAACGTGCCGCCGGTGGCGCTGTCGGCCGGCTTGCCGCCGATGTAGTGGCGGATCCGGTCCGGCAGGTCTGCAGGCACGTGCGGGGTCGTCACGTCGGTGACGGTCATGGCTAGTCGCCTCCGAGGGTGAAGCCATCAGCGGGGGAGAGGTAGCGCTCGCCCTCGCTCAGCAGCACCCGGATCTTGTCCAGGCCGGACTCGGTCGGGCCGATCAAGGGCGGGCGCACGTGGGCGGTGCGAATCAGTCCGCGCTGCTCGAGGACCCACTTGGCGGGCGCGGGGTTGGTCTCGACAAAGAGCAAGTCGACCAGGGGATGCAGGCCGTAGTGGATACCGATCGCCTCATCGGTCTTCCCGGCCTTGTAGAGCCGGTACATCTCGGCCGTGGCGGCGGGGGCGATGTTGGCGGTGGCCGAGACGAAGCCTGTCCCGCCGATCGCCAGCAGCGGCAGGCATAGCAGCTCGATGCCGGACCAGACGAGCAAATCCCGCCCGCACAGCGAGAGCACCCGGGAGAAGTGCTCGAAGTCCTTGGTCGTCTCCTTGATGCCGACAAAGTTCGGCACGTCGCCGAACAGCCGGGCGACGGTCTCCGGGGCCAGGTCCACCGCGGTGCGGCTCGGCACGTTATAGGCGATGACCGGGAGGTCGGGGTATTCGCCCGCCACGGTGCGGTACCAGGTGTAGAGCGCTTCCTGCGTTGGCCGGGCGTAATACGGCGTGATCACCAGGACGGCGTCGGCGCCGGCGTCCTGCGCCTCACCGGTGAGAGCGATGGTCTCGTCCAGCTTCGCCGACCCTGTCCCGGGTACGACCGGTACGCGGCCCCCGACGGCCGCCACGACGGTCCGGATCGCCGCGGCGCGCTCGCCGATGGTCTGCGCGCTGGGCTCGCCAGTCGAGCCGCCCGTGGAGATGCCATCCGAGCCTTGCGCGAGCTGCCAGCGCACCAGGTTGGCCAGGCTCTCGTGGTCGACCTCACCATCGGCGGTGAACGGCGTCACCACCGGGGCGATGGAGCCCCTGATCTCCTCCGGGCGGGTGCGGTAGGTAGTCATGGCTCCCTCCGGGGGGCGTCGGCAGACGTTCGCTGCGCCTCGTATCGCGCCTTCCACGTCTGGTTCATCGGATACAGCCCGTCGACGGGCTCGCCGTCCGCGACGCGAGCGGCGATGTACTCCTCTTCCGCTTCCTGGGCCAGCGCGTCCCGGACCACGTCCGCCACGAGGAAGGGCGGGATGACCAGGACACCGTCGTCGTCGCCGACGATCACGTCCCCCGGCTGCACGGTCGCGCCCCCGCAGGCGACGGTGACGTCGGCGTCCCACGGGACATGACGGCGCCCGAGGACGGCAGGGTGCGGGCCGGCCGAGTAGACCGGCATGCCGAGGGCGGCGACGGCCGCGGAATCCCGGACACCGCCGTCGGTGACGATGCCAGCCGCGCCGAGCGTCCGGGCCCGCAAGCCCAGGATGTCACCGAGCGTGCCGGTCCCGGTCTCCCCGCGAGCCTCGATCACCAGCACGTCGCCGGGCCGCAGGCTATCAAAGGCGCGCTTTTGCGCGTTGTAGCCGCCGCCGTGACTAGCGGCCAGGTCCTCGCGGCGCGGCACGAAACGCAGTGTGCGGGCGCGGCCAACCAGCCGGGTCCCGGGTAGCAGCGGCCGGACCCCCTCGATGGACACGTCGTAGTATCCCCGTTTGCGCAGCTGCGCGCTCAACGTGGCCACCGTGACCCGCGACAGCTGGTCACGCAGGTCCCCTGTGAGCCGGAACGGGGCCGGAAGGCCCGCGGCCTCGCGTGAGCCCCAGGCCTCGGCGCGCTGGTCGTCATTGACCACGGCTCGCGCCCCGTACTCAGGCAGCGGGTCGCGGCCCTCAGCGACGGTGGTGACCAGACGGCCGGTGCTCGGGGCTCCGGGAGCCGACGGCGCGTCCACCTCGACCTCGACGAGATCGCCTGGACCGACGACGGACGACCCGGCCGGTGTTCCAGTCAGGATGACATCGCCGGCTTCGAGGGTCATGAGCTGGGACAGGTCGGCGACGAGCAGGCCGAAACCGAAGGCGAGGTTCGCGGTGGTGTCCTCTTGTGCGAGCGTGCCGTTCAGCCACGTGCGGATCCGCAGTGCCGCCGGGTCCAGCCCCGCCGCGGCCAGTAGCGACGGCCCAAGCGGGGTGAAACCGTCACCGCCTTTGGACCGCAGATTCGAGCCCCGGTCGGCCGCGCGCAGGTCGTACAAGCCGAAGTCGTTCGCGGCGGTCACCGCCGCCACATGCGACCAGCCTTCCTCCGGCGTCACGCGCCTGGCGGCGATCCCGATGACCAGGGCGACCTCACCCTCAAAAGCGAGCAGTTCGGTCCCGGCCGGACGCTCGATGACCCCGCCACTGGCCGCTGCCGACGAGCTGGGCTTCAGGAAGTACGACGGCCGGTCCGGCCGCCGTCCGCGCTGCTCGATCCGTGACAGGTAGTTGAGATGGACAGCGATGATCTTGCCGGGGCGGGGGTTCAGCACTTGAGCCAGGTCCTGCGCTGACGTTTCCCGTCCCTGGTGTCCCATATACGAGAACCTATAGCCCCATGGAACTCAGCACATGGGGTGGCGTTCCCGTCGGCTCATATTCAGCCAGAATGTCTGCAAGCAGCTGCGACCCCGGCGCGCCGTGTCCGGCCTGGCCGCTTTTAGAGTTGGCCTGTGAAGTTCTCACTGTGGCCCGCAACAACCGGCCGCCCGCTGACCTCCTGGAGGAGGTCCGCACAGCGGACGCCAATGGCTGGTACGGCGTCTGGCTGGCCGACCACTACATGCCCGATACCGGCGATATGACGCCCGCGGCGACACCTATGAGTGCTGGGCTCTCCTGCCTGCCGTGGCTGCGGTGACGGAACGGATCCGGATCGGCACCCTCGTCTCGCCTACCTCGGTCCACCACCCGGCGCTGCTGGCCAAGCGTGCCGCCACGATCGACCAGCTCTCGGCCGGGCGGATGGTCCTCGGGCTCGGCGCTGGCTGGCAGATCAACGAGCACCATGCCTACGGCATCGACCTCGAGCCGCCCGGCAAGCGGGTCAGCCGGTTCGGAGAGGCGATCGGGATCGTCCAGTCGATGCTGGCCGAGGACTCCACCACGTTCCACGGCGAGTTTTACGACATCACCGCCGCCCCCTGCGACCCCAAGCCCGTCCAGTCACCGTTGCCTGTGCTGGTCGGTACCCGCGGCCCGCGCATGCTCGGCATCGCCGCCCGCCACGCCAGTGAGTGGAACACCTGGACCGCCCCGGATCTGGCCGATCGGCGCGTGGGAATGCTCGAGGCCTGCGAGAAGGCCGGCCGTGACCCTAAAACGATGTGGACCTCGGTCAATGCCCTTCTCGACCTCGACGGCAGAATGCCGCCAGGTCGGCCCGCCATCGCCGGCCCGGCGCAGCAACTGGTCGACCAGCTCGGGCGCTACGCCGACCTCGGTTTTGATGAGTTCATCCTGCCCGACTGGAACCTCGGCACCAGCAAAGCCGAGCGTGCGGAAAACCTCGCCCGGATCACGGCCGAAGTACTCGACCGGCTCCCGGCATAGGACTGGGCCGGTGGCGCTCCTGGATATGACCCGAGGCGACGATCGTCACATCGCCCAGAGGCTGTCGGACGAGCCGATCATCTGGCTGTGCACGGTCCGCCCGGACGGGCGGCCGCATAACGTCCCTGTCTGGTTCGCCTGGCATGAGCCAACGATCCTGATCTTCAGCATGCCCGCGACGGCCAAGGTCAGGGACATGCAGAGGTCGCCAGCAGTCAGTCTGGCGCTGGACTCGGCTGACGGCGGCCAGGACATCGTGCTCGCCGAGGGACGGGCCAAGCTCATCACCGCACCGGGTGAGCACCCGCATTTCCTCGCCGGGCAGTTCCGGCAGAAGTACTCAGCGTCGCTAGGAGACACGTCCTTCGACGAATGGCGCTCGACGTTCTCCCAGCCGGTCATGGTCCACGTAGACCGCATCATCGCCTGGACGAGGGCCGCGACAGGACTTGCGTACCGGAGTGTGCCCTAGCGGACGCCAGCTGTGGCGCCCGCGTGTTCCCGGGCAGGCTGCAGCACGGCCGAGCCGAGCCAGTGGCTGGCCCGCAGCGCGAGTTCTACGTCGTAGCGGTTCCCGGCGGCGGGCCGGCCCAGGCTCTCCTCTGCCTTGCGGATCCGGTACTGCACCGTGTTCTTGTGCAGGGTCAGCTGCTCGGCCGTCGTCTTGTAACTGCCGCCGTTCTGCAGGAAGACCAGGAGCGTGTCCCGCAGCCGGGCGTGGTGCTCATCGTCGGTCGCCAGGTCTCCCAGCGTGGCCAGCACCCAAGCCCGCAGCAGGCCGTCTGATTGGAGCATCATCGCCAGCGGCGCGACCTCGCCGAACGTCACCAGCCGCGGCGGGGGACCCGCGGCCAGGGCGACCGCCTGGGCGGCGAGTGCCTGCTGGTGGGTGAGGCGGAACCCGGCGACGCCCCGGCCCGCGTCACCGAAGGCGAAGTGCAGGTCGCTGTCCACCCCGGCCGTGGCGGCCCCGGTGGCGTCGAACCGGTCCCGGATCCCCAGCGGCAGCCAGGCCCACGCGCTGGACTCATCGCGCGGCAGGAACACCGGATCGCCGGAACCGGCTACCTCGGCCGCGACGTGGCTAATCGCGTGCTCCAGCCGGGTGATGTTGTCGACGGCGGCCGTCGCGTCGCCCGCCCAGCACACCAGTCCCACGTGATACTGGCGCAGCCGGTAGCCCAAGGTGGCCTCCGTGGCGCTCACGTTGACCCGCTCGCCCGACAGCAGAGCCCGGACCCGGGCCGCCCGGGCGGCGCTGCGATTCCGCAGCCAGTGTTCGCGTTCGCCCGTATAGGCCGCGACGATCTCCTCGGAGGTCTGGTCGACGTAACCAGCCACGATCTTGGACATGGCCAGGGTGGCGGCGGTTATCATCGCGGCGTCATCGGCCTGGCGGGCCAGTTCCTTCAACAGCCAGTCGGAGAAGCAGGTGTGCCCGAGCCGGTAGGCACGCAGCAGCGCGGTCAGTGGCGTGCCGCGCTGCGCCCGCCTGCGTGCGTATTCCAGGGAAGCGGCCGGGGCGTGCACGGCGCTCAGCTCTATCTGGTGCTGCAGGATCTGCAGGCAGGTGCCGACGTTGCTGAGGACGCTCGAGGAGAGCAGCGCGAGCACCGGCTTGTCGTCGCGGAGCTCCGGGATCTCCCGCAGGACAACCTCATAGACATCCTCAGACACCACGGCCACCCGGCGGCTCACCGCCGCCGCGATGTCGGCCACCAGCCCCGCGACCGCGGGACTATCGATGTCCATTCGCGGATTCTTCCACATTCAGGCGGCCAGGCCGAGATGCGTTATTCTCCTGCGATCCCAGATGCTCGGCCAGCCATGGGCCGGTCGGGCTGGCCGGGGCATGGGCGACGTGCTCCGGCGAGCCCGGCCGCGAGAATGCGCCCGCCGTCGGGGCCGCCGCCCGGTCCCATGTCGATGAGGTGGTCGGCGGCGGCGAGCAGGTCGAGGTCGTGGTCGATGACGACGATCGTGGCGCCGGCCGCCAGCAGCCGGTCGAACACCCCGACCAGCGTGGCCACGTCGAGCGGGTGCAGGCCGGTGGACGGCTCGTCGAACACGTACAGCGCGCCGCGCTGGCTGCTGCGCAGCCGGGAAGCGATCCGCAGCCGCTGCGACTCGCCGCCGGACAGGGACGGCGTGGGTTCGCCGAGCCGCAGGTATCCCAGGCCGACGTCGCTGACGGGCCGCAGCGCCGCGGCGACCGGTGCCCGCCCAGCGAACCGGTCCAGGGCGTCATCCACGGTCAGGCCGAGCACATCGGCGATGGTCAGGCCGTCGACCCGCACGGCCAGGGTGGCGTCGTTGAACCGGGCGCCGTGACAGGTCGGGCACTGGACGGTGATGTCGGGCAGGTACTGGACGTCGAGATCGATGTCGCCGAGCCCGCGGCAGGTCGGGCACTGCCCCTCACGGGTGTTGAACGAGAAATGCCCGGGCTTCCAGCGCCGCCGCCGGGCGTAGGCGGATTCGGCGAACACGCGGCGGATCTGGTCGAACGCCCCGGAGTAGGTGGCGGGGGTCGACCGCGCGTTCTGGCCGATGGGGGAGGCGTCGACCTGGACGACCTGACGGATGCCGGCGAGAGCCAGGTGGCGGACATGTCCTGGCAATGCCGACCCGCTGAGCAGCGCCCGCGCGGCCGGGATGAGGCTATCCAGGATCAGGGCGGTCTTCCCGGCCCCGGACGGCCCGGCCAGCGCCGTCAGCCGGTGCAGCGGGAAGGTGGCGGTCACGTCGTGCAGGTTGTATAGGTCGCCGACTTCCACGACGATCTCCCCGCCGGGACTGGCCTGGCCGGGACTGGCCTGGCCGGGACTGAGCTGCGCCGGGCGGTCCCGGGTCACGGCCGCGGCGCCAGCCAGGAACGGGCCGATGACCGAGTGCGGGTCGGCTTCCAGCTGCCCGGGAGTGCCCTGGGCGATCACCGTGCCACCCTTGGCGCCGGCCGCGGGACCGATCTCGATGACCCAGTCCGCGGCGCGGATGATCTCCCGCTCGTGCTCGACCACGACGATGGAATTACCGTTCCCGGCCAGGGCCGCGAGCGTCTTGCGCAGTCCGGCCACGTTGCTCGGGTGCAGCCCGACCGACGGCTCGTCCAGCACGTACAGCATGCCCGTGGTGCTGGCGCGCACCGTCGAGGTGAGCTCGATCCGCTGCCGTTCCCCGGTCGACAGCGACGCGCCGGCCCGGTCCAGGGTCAGGTAGCCCAGCCCGACGTCGAGCAGCGGCGTGAGCCTGCCATTCAGCTCGGCGAGCAGGCCTGTGGTTATCCGGCTCAGCTCGGCGGGCAGTCCCGGTGGCAGCCCGGCCGCGAAATCCCGCAGGTCGTCCAAGGTGAGCGCGCTGATCTCGGCCAGGTTGCGGCCGCCGAGCAGTGACGCCAGCGCCTCAGGCCGCAGCCGGGTGCCGTGGCACACCGAGCAGACCCGGGTAACGAGGAAACGCTGCACCAGGCTCCGGGTGCGGTCGTTGTTGCTGGCCAGGGAGCGCGTCACGGCGGCGATCGCGTTGTCGTAATTGACCGACAGCTGGACAGCCCGCCCGTTCCGGCCCGAGTGCAGGGTGACCTGCTGCTTGACCGGTTCACCGTGCAGCACGATGTCCCGCTCGTGATCGGTCAGCGACCGGTAGGGAACGTCGAGCCGGACCCCGAGCTCGCCCGCCGCGTACATCGACAGCCGCCGCCCGCCGGTGTTCCACGGCAGCACCGCGCCATCGGCGATCGTCTTGTCCGGATCGGGGACCAGGGTGGCGGCGTCGACCTCGGACCGCACCCCCAGGCCCTGGCAGGCGGGGCACGCGCCGTAGGAGTTGAAGGCAAAGGACTCGGCGCTAGGGTGCTCGAAGCGCACGCCGCACACCGGGCAGACGATCTCCTCCTCGAACGCGGCGACCGACGGCCCGACCCGGTGGCCGTTCGGGCACAGGTGCGAGCCCAGCCGCGACATCGTCAGGCGCAGCACGTTGAGCACCTCGGACATGGTGCCGACCGTGCTGCGCGGCCCCGGGATCGGCGGGCGCTGCCGCAGCGCCAGGGCGGGCGGCAGGTGGTCGATCCGGTCCACGTCCGGCCGCTGGGCCTGGCTCAGCCGCCGCCGGCTGTAAGTGCTCAGGCCGTCCAGGAAGCGGTGCATGCCCTCGGCGTACAGGGTGCCGATGGCCAGCGACGTCTTGCCAGACCCGGACACCCCCACCACAGCGACCGTCCGCCACAGTGGCACGTCCACGTCGACATCCTGCAGGTTATTGTGCCGGGCCCCGCGTACGCCGATGACCGCGGGCAAGGTTTCCGGCACAGGGATATCAGCAGCCTCCATACTCCGAACCTACGGCCGCCCGCCGGCGGCCCCGCGGCCAGGCCCTGCACCGGGACCGGCAATGGCCCGGCCCCGGTGCGCAGTGGTCACGGGTGGGGTCACGGGTGGACCGGCCCGCTGGGCCCGCGGTCCAGGCGCAGCGACTGCATGATGAGGAACGTCGTGGTGGTGGTGAAGGCCTCGATGTCCGCCGCCGCCAGTACGCCGGTGTACTTCGCGATGACGGGCGCGGCCGCGCGTTCGGTGACCGCGTCGAGGTGGCCCTTGACCCCAGCCCAGACGTTCTCCCCGCCTCTCACATAGAACGGCACCGGGTCGACGGAGGCCAGTGCCTCTCTCGAGCTGGCCTCGATGTCGGCGATGTACTGCTGGTGCACCGCGACATCATCGCGGGTGGCAAGCCGGCCGAGGTGCCCGCTGATGAGGTGTGTCCACGGATAAGCCAGCGCGATATCCGGAGCCTCCATGTACCCGATGACGTCCTCGGACAGGTTGAGGTTATAGATGGGCACCCAGCCGGCGTTGACGACGTCGATGAGCATCAGGGTGTCGTGGTCCGGGAAGTGGATGTAGATGTTGTCCGGCGTGTGGTTGGAACCGTGCCAGGCGAGTTCCACCCGGTCACCGCCAAAGTCCATGGTGTAGGTGTCGGCGAAGGTCACCTCCGGGACCGGCCGCGCCGGGTCACCGTCCCGCGCCAGCAGCCGCCGGGTCTCCTCGTGCCCGATGCGCACGATGTCGGGGCCGAACAACCAGGACGCAGCAGCGTGGTCGGCGTGGTGGTGCGAGTAGACCAGGTGCGTCACCGTGCTGCTGACATCGGTGGCGGCGGCGACCTCGTCCACAGCCCGCTGCAGGTTGTGGCCGATGGACGGGGGCGCGTCGAACAGCACGACGCCGTCGGGGGTGGTCAGGAACGCCGACTGGTAGACACCGTCGGTGACCCAGTACAGGTTCCGCTCGACCCGGCCGACATAGTAGCCCTGCTCGTTGAGGGCCGCGCCTCGCGCGGACGGGGGGATGGGCGCGTAGTCGGGCAGGTCGTCGCCGGATGCTGGTGATGTCACGGTATCTCCCTTAGATCTCGCGCACGTCCCTGACGGCCGTGCCTTCGCAACGGCT
The DNA here is from genome assembly GCA_963781225.1 of uncultured Actinomycetota bacterium. GTDB lineage: Bacteria > Actinomycetota > Actinomycetes > Streptosporangiales > Streptosporangiaceae > Palsa-504. The sequence goes on along the minus strand of CAWAFD010000015.1, from coordinate 275,491 downwards.
TTTAGGCTCGCCGCCAGGCAGGTGAGCAGCCATCACCGGATCATGGTGATTCGCGCCGTTGACACCCCGGGCCCGGGCCTGGTACGGAGGGGGGAGGCGCCAGGACTGCGGCACTGACGCTGGGGTGTCAGCGCAGATACCAAGGCAGGCCAGTGACGGTGGCTCGGGCAACTCTCCAGCTGATCGACCGGGGTGATCTTCTGGCGGCCCTGGATCGTGCGGCGGCGAAGAAGGTGACGATCATCTCCGCGCCGCCTGGGAGCGGGAAGACATCGCTGCTGCGGGCCTGGGCTGCCCGTCCGGAGCGCCGTCATCGGCTTGCCGTCATGCAGGTGCAACGCGAGCAGCACGACGCCCAGCAGTTCTGGCTGGCCGCGCTCGAGGCGATCCGTCGTGGCGACGGTGCGGCCGGTGCCGCGCCATCGCCGCCGGCGACACCCGAGTTCAACGGGCGGGCGATGGTCGACCGGGTGCTGTCGGAGCTCGAAGGCCATCGGGGCCGCGTCGTCCTGGTCATCGACGATCTGCACGAGCTGCGCTCGCCGGAGGCCCTGGAGCAGCTGACCCGGCTGCTGACCGACCTCCCCTCTAACGCAAGTGCGATCGTGGCCACGCGCCGTGACCTGCAAATGCGCCTGCATCAGCTGCGCCTGGCCGGCGAGCTAGCGGAGATCCGCCAGAAAGATCTGCGCTTCACCGAGCGCGAAACCCGCGCGCTGCTCGGCGCCTCGGATATCACCTTGTCCGAGGACAGCGTGGCGCTGCTGCACCAGCGAACGGAAGGGTGGGCGGCGGGCCTGCGCCTTGCCGTGATCTCCCTGGCCGGCACGTCCGATCCGGAGCGGTTCGTGGCGGAGTTCTCCGGCAGCGACCGCACGGTCGCCGAGTACCTGATGGCCGAGATGCTCGAACGCCAGCCCGCTGACGTCCAGCATCTGCTCCTGGTCACCTCGCTGCTCGACCGGGTCAACGGCGAACTGGCCGACCTGCTGACTGGCCGCCCAGATTCGGAACGTGTCCTGCTGGAGCTTGAGGACGCCAATGCTTTCGTCGTGTCGCTCGACCCCGAGCGGACATGGTTCCGGTATCACCACTTGTTCGGTGATCTGCTGCGGCTGGAGCTACGGCGAACGCGGCCCGAACACGTGCCCACGCTGCATCTGCGGGCGGCCGGGTGGTTCGCGCGGCACGGCCACGTCGTCGACGCCATTCAGCACAGGCAAGCGGCGGGCGACTGGACCGGCGCGGCCCGGCTGCTCGCCGACCATGTGTTCAGCCTGACACTCGACGGCCAGGCGCAGACCATCCAGGCGCTGCTGCGGGCCTTCCCGGCGGGCACGGATCAACCCGACCTGGCCCTGGTGCGCGCAGGAAGCGACCTGGCGCAGGGACGTCTGGCTGAGGCGGCCGCCTACCTCGCGGTGGCCGAGAAACACGCGGCCGCCGCGCCGCCGGATCGTCAGCACCGTCTCCGGGTGGCGATCGCGTCGCTGAAACTGTCGCTGGCCAGGCGGCGCGGTCACCTGGCGGGCGTTATCGAGCAGGCCACGTTCCTCAGCTCCCCGGTCACCGGGCAGTCAGATGAAGACATAGCGCTGGACAGTGACCTGCGGGCGGTGGCGCTGATGAACCTGGGGACCGTCGAAGCGTGGTCGCTGGGGCTGCCCGATGCTGAACGCCACCTCCGGGCAGGTGCCGCCCTAGCCCGGGAAATCGGCCGGCCCTACCTGGAAGTCAGCTGCCTCGCGCAGCTAGGTTTCGCGTCGAAGATCCATTCCTTCGCCGTGACCCAGGCCTGCTGCCGCGAGGCGATAGCGGCAGCGGACCAGCACGGCTGGGGTGCCGAACCGCTGGTCACGCCCGCGCTGGTAACGCTGGCCGCCGCTGTGATCTGGATGGGTGACCTGGACGAAGGCGAGCGATGGCTGCAACGTGCCGCGCAGGCCCTGCAAACGGACGCCGGCCCTGGGATCAGGGTGCTCATGCACATCGCGGGCGGCATGCTGCAGGCCGGCCGCGGTCGCCTGCCCAGCGCGCTGGATGAGTTCAGCGCGGCCGAGGGCCTGCGGTCGCAACTGATGGGCTCGCATGCACTGGCGAGCCAGGTGACCGGCTGGATGCTGGCCACCCAGGCCCGCCTCGGGATGCCGGGCGAGGCCCGGGCTTTCCTTACGGCGATCGAGGACGAGCGGGCCGCCTCGGGCGAGCTCGGTAATGCCCGGGCGGCGATCGCGCTGGCGGAAGGCGATCCGGCCGCGGCCCTGCGCGCGCTGGCCGATGTCCTGGACGGCACCGCACCGGTCATCGGCTACCTCACGGTCATCGAGACTCATCTGCTGGCCGGACTCGCCTGCGGTCAGCTTGGCGACGAGAGCGCCGCGCGCCGGGCCACCGAACAGGCGCTCGCCCTCGCCGAGCCCGACCGTCCGGTCCTGCCGTTCCTGATGACGGGCTCTCGCGAGCTGCTGGAGGTTCTGTCGCGACGCCAGAGCGGGCACGCCGCGCTGCTCAGGGACATTCTCGACGTCATGCACGGCTCATCCCTGGTGACCAGCGACCAGAGTCCGCCGCCGCCCGCCGGCGTGCTCAGCCGCAGCGAGCTCAGGGTGCTGCGATATCTCCCGACGAACCTGTCCAGGCCCGAGATCGCCGCCGAACTGTCGGTGTCCCTCAACACCGTCAGCACGCACATCCGCAGCATCTACATCAAGCTCAGCGTCCGCGACCGCTCCGCGGCGGTGCAGCGTGCACGCGAATTGCGGCTGCTATCGGCTGGCCTCACGCCCTAGCCCGGCGACCACCTGACCCGGGGGTCACCTTATCCCGGTGATGCGGTTTCACCTGCCCGCCCGCGACGATAGCCTCATGGATCCAGCATCCGCCTGGTACAAGATCCGGATCAGCGGACACCTCGGCGCCACGATGCTGTCAGCGTTCCCGGCGCTGGTATCGAATCTGCACGGCACGGAAACCGTGCTCACCGGGTTCCTGGACCGGTCGGCCCTGTACGGCGTGCTGGCTGAGATTGAGGCACTCGGCCTCGACCTCGTCGAAGTCCGCCAGCTCGAACCAGGACTAAGACCACCAGAATCAGGTGAGGACCGTTCACCGTGATGCCCGCTGACCAGCCGGCGGGTGCGTCTGTACATCGGCCGGTGGCGTGGTGATACTTCGGGTATGCCGACCTCCCTGAACCGGCGGGCCTACGCGGAACTGGCCACCTCGGCCGTATCCGCCGGGGAGGCGTTCGCCTACTGGCGGGAGATGATCTGCGCCACCTTCGTGCGCCTCGCCGCGGAGCCGACGGCCGCGGGCCGGTTCAGCGGGCGGATCGAGCACGTGCCGATGGGGGATCTGGAGCTGTCGGCCGTGGTGGCCGGGGGCCAGCATGTCCGGCGTACCCGCTCGCTCATCGCTCAGGGGAGCGAGGAGTACCTGCTGGCCAGCATCCAGCGCAGCGGCACGGGACGCGTCGAGCAGGACGGCAGGACCGCGCTGCTGTCACCCGGCGACATGGCGTTCTATGACAGCACGAGGCCCTACACGCTGCACTTCGACGAGCCCTTCCATCAGCTCGTCGTCCAGGTGCCCAAGCGCGAGCTCATGCTCCGTGACACCCGCCCGCTGACGGCCCGGGCGCTGCGGCATGGCACCCCGGGCGGGGCGGTATCGGCGTTCTTCACCTCGTTGTTCGACGCGACCCGGGCCAGCGTGACCCCAGCCAGCGCGACCAGAGCCACCCCCACCGAAGCCACTCTCACCGAAGCCAGCGGGCAGCAGCCCGTGGTGCTGCTGCCGCACGCCATGGGGCTGCTCTCGGCGGCCGCGTTGTTCGCGGGCGAGAGCCAGCTTGCCCCGGCCGCGGCGACCGCGCTGGCGCGCGAGCGCGTGCTGGAGTTCCTGCGCCGCAACCTGGCCGATCCGGGCCTGGACGCGGACGCCGTGGCGGCGGCGTGCCATGTCTCGCGCCGCACCCTGTACCGCGTCCTCGGCTCCGACGGCGTGGCCGCGCGGCTGCGCCAGATGCGGATCGAGCAGGCCCAGGTGATGCTGCTGCGCGAGCCCGGACGGCCGGTCGCGTCGGTCGGGTTCGCGTGCGGGTTCGACAGCGAATCAGGTTTCCACCGTGCGTTCCGCACCGCTGTGGGCATGACGCCGGGCGAATTCCGCACGGCCTGGCACGCGGGGTAAGGAACCGCGGCACGGCCGGTCAGGCCGGACCGGTATCCCGGTGCCTAGGGTGTGGGCCATTAGCTCGCAACAAGGCAGGAGACCAGCGATGCAGCAAACCGTGCGGGTGGCCGCCGTGCAGGCCGAGTCCGTCTGGCTGGACCTGCCCGGGGGCGTGGACAAGGTGATCTCGCTCATCGGCGAAGCCGCGGCCGGCGGCGCCCGGCTGGTGGCGTTCCCCGAGACCTTCGTCCCCGGCTACCCGTGGTGGATCTGGCTGGACTCTCCCGCCGCGGGCATGGCCTTCGTGCCCTCCTACGCGGCCAGTTCGATGACCCGCGACGGTGCGGAGATGGACCGGATCCGCCGTGCCGCCGCCCAGCACCGCATCCACGTGGTGCTCGGGTTCAGCGAGCGGGACCGCGGCAGCTTGTACATGGCCCAGGCCTTCATCTCCGAAAGCGGCGAGCTCATCTCGGTGCGGCGCAAGCTCAAGCCCACGCATGTAGAGCGTTCGGTGTTCGGCGAGGGAGACGGTAGCGACCTGCAGGTCCACGACACGGCGCTGGGCCGCGTCGGCGGCCTGAACTGCTGGGAGCACCTCCAGCCCCTGACCAAGTACGCCATGTACAGCCAGGACGAACAGATTCACGTCGGGGCCTGGCCGAGTTTCTCGGTCTACCGGGGCGGCGCGCAGGCGCTGGGGCCAGAGGTGAACACCGCGGCCAGCCTGATCTACGCCGTGGAGGGGCAGACGTTCGTGGTCGCGCCCTGTGCCGTGATCGGGCCTGCCGCGCTGGAGCGGTTCTGCGACACCGACGTCAAGCGGCACCTGCTCCAGGCCGGCGGCGGGTTCGCCCGGATCTACGGCCCGGAAGGCTCGGTGCTGGCCGAGCCGCTGGCCGAGACCGAGGAGGGCATCTTGTTCGCCGACCTGAACCCGGACCTGATCGCCATCGCCAAGTCCGCCGCCGACCCGGTCGGCCACTATTCACGGCCGGATGTGCTCCGGCTGCTGGTCAACCGCAACCCGGCCCCCGCGGTGATCGAGGCGCCCCTCGACGAGCCGGTCCTGGCCGGCTTCCCGCCCGCCATGACCGCGGAGTGAGGCCATGGAATCGGCGATCCCGGAACGTCTAGCAACGCAACGGACCGAGCCGGCCGGGATGAAGCCGGGCTGGCGGCCGCCCTACCCGTCCTTCGTGGCTCGCTTCGCCCCGGCGGTGCAGCGCGTCGTGATGGCCTACTTCGGCGTCCAGTTCCCCGCGGGGAGGCCGCCGCCAGCGATCGTCCCGGCCGCACTGGCCGAACTGGCCACGGTGTGCGCGGCCCCCGGCGGGCCGGGGCAGACCGACCGCGCGGAGTACGTCGACGAGGCCGGCTACCAGACGATCATCACCATCGCCTACTGGGACGACCCGGCCCGCTACCAGCGCTGGTCCCGCCCGGCCCGCGCGGCCTGGCTCGGCGAGGCGCACGCGGCTGGCCAGGTGGGGTTCTTCCTCGAGACCGTCCGGCCCTCGGTGACCCGGTTCGAGACCTTGTTCTCCAACGACCGCCGCGAGGGCATCGCCCGGCTGGCCGGGTCCCTGTCCGGCGAGGTGGCCGAACACGCCTACTGGGGCGGTGCCCGCGACCGGCTGCCGCTGGCGCAGACCGACCCGCTGACGCCCGGCGAGCTACCCGAGGCAGGTACCGGCAGCGGGCGGCGCGTGATCGACGGGCAGCAGAACCTCTGCCTGATCCGCTCCGGTCAGGACTGGACCGGTACGCAGGGTGCCGAGCGGCGGATGTACCTAGAGGAGGTCGAGCCGGTTCTGCGGACCGGCATGGACTTCCTGCGCGACGAGGGCCGCGCCATCGGCTGCTACGCCAACCGCTACATGCGGGTCACCGGCGAGCACGGTGACCCCGTGGACAAGAGCTTCGGCATGAGCTGGTGGCGTTCCCTGGCCGACCTGGACCGCTGGGCCAAGGATCACCCCACGCACAAGGCCATTTTCGGCCAGGCCATGAAGTACCTGGCCGCGCTAGGGTCGGCCGCCCAGCTGCGGCTGTACCACGAGGTCACCGTGGCCGCCGCCGGCGAGCAGGACTTTGAATACCTCAACTGTCACCCTGAGACCGGGCTGCTCCGCGTCCTTCCGGCATGAGGCGGCCTCCCGGCGACGGCAGGATCGAGTGCCCGGCCAGCTGGGCCTGGATGTCCGCCGAGACGGAGTCGGGGGGCTGGTCGGCGTCGACCGCGACCAGGATGCCCCGCTCGGTGTAGTACGGAATCAGCGGGCCCGTCGTCTCGGTGAAGACTCCGAGCCGGTGCCGGATCACGTCGGCCCGGTCGTCGGAGCGCCCGCCCTGGCTGGCGCGGTCCAGCAACCGCCGCGTCAGCACCGCCTCGGGCGCGTACAGGTAGATCGCCGCATCCAGCGTCACTCCGAGCCGGGCCGCAAGATCGGCGGCGGCGATGGCCTGGGGGAGGGTCCGCGGGAAGCCGTCCAGGATGTACCCACCGCGGCCGGCCGCCTCGGTGACGGCCGGGGTCAGCACGTCGAGCACGATCTGGTCGGGGACGAGATCGCCGCGGGCCTGGTAGGCCGCGATCTGGCGGCCGAGCGCGCCGCTGGCGCCAGCCTGCCCCCGCAGCAAGTCACCCGCCGCGATATGCCGGGCGCCGGACCAGGCTGCCAGCCGCTCGCCCTGCGTGCCCTTGCCAGCGCCCGGCGGCGCGAGCAGAAGCAGCCTCATAGCTGGCAGCCCTACAGCGAGGTCAGGGCGGCCGGGATCTCGATGTCCCGCTTCTGGATCTTGCCGGTCGCTCCCTTGGGCAGTGAGTCCACGATCCACACGTGCCGCGGGTACTTGTACGCCGCGACCTGGCCCTTGACGTAGTCGCGCAGCTCCTCGGCGGTGGCGGCGGCCCCCGGCTTGAGGGCCACCGCGGCCCCGACCTCCTCGCCCAGGGACGAGTGTGGCAGGCCGATCACGGCGGCCTCGGCGACCGCGGGGTGCTCGTAGAGCACCTCTTCGATCTCCCGCGGGTAGATGTTGTAGCCGCCCCGGATGATCAGGTCTTTCTTGCGGTCGACGATGTAGAAGTAGCCGTCCTTGTCGACCTTGGCCAGGTCACCGGTATGGAACCAGCCGCCGGCCAGCGCCTCGGCGGTGGCCTCGGGGCGCTGCCAGTAGCCCTTCATCACGTTCGGCCCGCTGATGACGATCTCGCCCACCTCGCCCTGGCCGAGCTCGTGGTCCTCCTTGTCCACCACGCGCATCCGGACGTCCCGGATGGGCGTGCCGATCGAGCCGGGCTTGCGCTCCCGGCCAGGGAGGTTGAACGAGGCGACCGGCGAGGTTTCCGACAGGCCGTATCCCTCGAGCACCGGGACGCCGAACGCCTCCTCGAAGCCACGCAGCACCTCGACCGGCAGGGCCGCGCCGCCGGAGATGCACAGCCGCAGCGAGGAGGTGTCGTAGTCCGCCCGGTTGGGCTGGTGGTTCAGCGCCACATACATGGTCGGCACGCCCTCGAAGACGGTGACCTTGTGGCCGGCGATGATCCGCAGGGCGTGCTCGGCGTCGAACCGCGGCAGCAGGGTCAGGCATGCCCCGGCCGCCACCGAGACGTTGAGCGCGACCGTCTGGCCGAACACGTGGAACAGCGGAAGCCCGCCGAAAATGACGTCGTCCGGGCCGGCCTGGACGATGTCGGTGCGCGTCACGCTGGTGTTGCTGATCAGGTTGCCGTGGGTGAGCTCGGCGCCCTTCGGGTGGCCGGTCGTGCCGGAGGTGTAGAGGATCACCGCGGTGTCGGTGTCGGCGACGTCCGCGACCTGGAAGTCCGGCGTAGCGGAGGCCAGCAGGTCGGGGAAGCCCGCCGCGTCCACCACGATGGCGTCCGCCTCGGCCTGCTCCGCGCCGCCACGGGCCTGGTCGGCGAACGTGTGCCAGGCGAAGATCAGCCCGGCCCCGGAGTCGCCCAGGTAATACGCGACCTCGCGGGCCTTGAGCAGCGGGTTCATCGGGACGACCACGCCGCCGGCCCGGAGCACGCCGTAGTACACCACGGGGACCTCAGCGACGTTGGGCATCATGATGCCGACCCGGTCGCCCGGTTTGACGCCGCGCTCGTGCAGCAGCCCGGCCACCCGGGCGCTCGCCTCGTCCAGCGCCCGGTAGGTCATCGCCGCGTTGTCCACCCGCACGGCCACGCGTCCCGCGTGGGCCCGGGTGGTGTCCGTCAGGTTCTTCGCCAGGTTCGTCACGGTGCTCATTGTCTGGCGCGCGGCCCGGGCGGTCGTCGGTCCCCGGTATCAAGGCTGCCGGCGGGCGTTGGTACGCCGGCACAACAGTTGTGCCGGCGGCCCGAGGAACCGGCCCATCCTCGTGCCGCCAGCACGTTATCCGCGTGGCCCCCCCGGCTTAGGGTCGTGGATTACCACGCGAAAGGGGACCGGCGTGACTGCTCTGCCGCTTGATGGCAGCAGCTTCTCAAGTCGCTCCGACTTGATCAGAACCCAGCCCGGCCCTGATGTAGATGTTCATGGCCCCGTTGGTGTCAGCGTCGTGAGGGCCGCAGTGGGGGCAGATCACCGCGTCCTGCTGTGGTCGGGTGCACCGCGCGCCGCAAGCGTGGCAGTTGATGCTCGTGTAGGCCGGATTCACCAGGATCACGCGCCGCCCAGCTTCTTCCGCTTTTGGCGACAAGGATGCTGGCGAACTGAGCCCAGCCCGCATCAAGGATCGACTTGTTCAGTCCGGACTTGGCGGCTGCGCCGTTGGGCAGATAGGCACCCGGCTGGACTGGATCAGGCTTCGGCGAGGGCTTGCGGGTATTCCCGCCGTGTTCAGGTCTTCGATTGCAATCAGGTCGCACGAATCGACCAGCGCCCGCGCGGTCTTGTGGTGAAAGTCGCGGCGCCGATTATGGATCTTCCGCCACTCCTTGGCCAGGGCGCGGCGGAGCCGTTTGCGGTTGCCCGATCCGGGTTTCGCACGGGCTTTGCGGCACTGGAGACCTGTGATCACGGCGGCGGAGGCGGCGAGGAACCGGGGATTGGTGACGACCTCGCCGTCGGAGGTGGTCAGGAACCGGGCCACGCCCACATCCACGCCGACTTCCCGGCCCGTCGCTGGCAGCGGCACGGGCTGGGTCTCGGAAATGACGATCACGTACCAGCGGCGGTGCTCCCGTTTAAGCTGCAGGGCTTTGACCGTCCCTTGCACCGTCCGGTGCTGGCGGACTTTCACCGACCCGACCGCCTGGAAATGCGCCCGTGCCCACCGGTCGGTCTCTGGCTGGGTTCACTTCGCGCCATCACCGGCAACGAACCGCACCTGATCGAACCGGGAGTATGGCTTGAATCGCGGATAGCCGGACTTCTTGCCGGCCTTGCAGCGGTCATAGAACGCGCCGAACACTGTGCTGAGCCTGCGGAGAGTCTGCTGCTGGGCGGTGAACGAGTGGCGCCCCTGCCCGTCTGGGTCGGCCTTGCGGATGTCCTTGAGCTGCACGGACTGCATGGCGTAGGACACGCTTGCCTTCCGCATCCGCCACGCCTCCCGGCGCTCCTCCAGCCCAGCGTTGTACAGGTCACAATGGTCAGCCAGCAGCCGCGCGGCGCGGCCCTGCTGGGGTCGCGTCAGGTATGCGCGGAACTTGTACGCCCGTCTCACTTGCACCGGATTTCTGTCGCCAGAGTCGGTCACGGCCGCGACGCTCGCCATATCGCGGGCCATTGCCTATCGACCGTATTACCTGACACTGACATTTCTGCGAGTGCAACTACGAAAGGAGGAGCGGCCTCTAATCTGGTCTGAAGGCTGGATTACCCGCCGCACACATCTGATGGCCATGGAATTCGACGTCGTGATCGAGATCCCGCGCGGCAGCCGGAACAAGTACGAGGTGGACCACGACAGCGGCCGGATCCGCCTGGACCGGACGCTGTTCACCGCCACCCAGTACCCGGCCGACTACGGCTTCGTGCCGGACACCCTGGGCGAGGACGGTGACCCGCTCGACGCGCTGGTGCTCGTCCTGGAACCGACGTTCCCCGGCTGCCTGATCCGCAGCCGCCCGATCGGCATGTTCCGGATGACCGACGAGAAGGGACCGGACGACAAGGTCCTGTGCGTGCCCGCAGGCGATCCGCGCCAGGAGCACCTGCGCGAGCTGCACGACCTGCCCGAATTCGACCGGCTGGAGATCGAGCATTTCTTCCTGATCTACAAGCAGCTAGAGCCGGGCAAGAGCGTCGAAGGGCGGTCCTGGGCCGGCCGCAAGGAGGCCGAGGCCGAGGTGGAGGCGTCACGCCGCCGCCTGCGCGACGCCGATGGTCCGCAGTCAGATTGACGCGGAAGCAAACCGCGGCCCGTTCGGGAAAATGAACGTCAACCGGCCGAACGGGTCACATTACTGCCCGGCTCAATCGGCAGGAAGGAAGCCATCGATGACGCTCGCTGGCAAGACCTTGTTCATCTCCGGTGGCAGCCGCGGCATCGGCCTGGCGATCGCGACCCGGGCGGCACGGGACGGCGCCAACGTGGCGCTGATCGCCAAGACGGCCGAGCCGCAACCCGCGCTGGAGGGGACGGTGTACACCGCGGCCGCCGCGACGAGGACCAGGTCGCGGCCGCCGTCACGCAGGCTGTCGAACGGTTCGGCGGGATCGACGTGTGCGTCAACAACGCCTCGGCGATCAACCTGTCCGGCACCGAGGCGCTGCAGATCAAGCGCTATGACCTCATGCAGTCGATCAACACTCGCGGCACGTTCGTGGTCAGCCGGGCCTGCATCCCGCACCTGAAACGGGCGGCGAATCCGCACATCCTGACCCTGTCCCCGCCGGTCAGCCTGGAGCCACGCTGGCTCGGCCCGCACGTCGGCTACACCATCGCCAAGTACGGGATGACCCTGTGCGCCCTGGGGTTCGCCGCGGAGTTCGCCGATGATGGCATCGCGTCCAACGCGCTGTGGCCGCGGACGCTGATCGCCACCGCCGCCGTGCAGAACCTGCTCGGTGGCGAGGCAGCGATGGCCCGGGCCCGCAGGCCCGAGCTCTACTCAGACGCGGCATACGCAGTGATCACCAGGTCCAGCCGGGACTGCACCGGGAACGCGTTCCTGTGCGAGGACGTCCTCGCCGCCGAGGGTGTGACCGACTTCGGCCAGTACGCCTACCAGCCCGGCACCGAGCCGGAGGCCGACCTGTTCGTCGACCACGCCTGAGATAGCGGTGGCGGCTGGCACCCTGGTTGCGACGTCAGATCTGCCCGATCGGCTGGCGTTTCTCGGACTGGAACACGTCCTCGGTCCGGCCGGCGGCCCAGTAGCCCGACAGGGAAAGCTGGTCACCGTCGCCGAGCCGGGTCTTGAGAGCGGCGCGGACCGCCTTCATGGACTCCCGCTCCCCGTGGGCGAACACGTCGGCCCGCCCGGAGAGCCAGGGCCCAGCCAGCACCGCGTCGGCCAGCAGCCGGGGCTGGCTGCCGGGCTCGGGCCGGTGCAGCCAGACGACCTCCATGCCACTGGGCGGCGTCACATCGAGGTACTCGCCGGGGTCGGACGTCTCGAGGTAGGCGATGCCACGCGCACCGGCTGGCAGGGCCTCCAGGGCGGAGCAGATCGCGGGCAGAGCCGATTCGTCCCCGGCGAGCAGGTGCCAGTCGCTGCCCGGATCTGGCCGGTAGGCACCGCCGGCACCGGACATGGTGAGGATGTCGCCGGGCTCGGCGCATGCGGCCCACGGGGCGGCGATTCCTTCGTCGCCGTGCACCACGAAGTCGATCGCGAGTTCCTGGCGCGTCGCGTCGGCCCGCCGCAGGGTGTAGGTGCGGGTCACCGGCTGCTGGTCAGGCGGGAGCGACTCCCGCAGGGCGGCCAGGTCATAGGGTGCCGTGAGCCCCAGGCCCGGGTCAACGAAGATGATCTTCGCGTACTTGTCAGTGAACTCATTCATCCGCAGCGCGTCGAACCCTGGCCCGCCGGCGGTGATCCGCACCGTGTGCGGGCTGAGCCGCTGACGGTGCAGCACGGTGAGAACCGCCTGCGGGCGCGCCGGCCGGACACGGCCCGCCACACTGGTCGTCGATTCGCTCATGATTGCCTCTCTGTCGAACGTGCCAAACGGCATGCCGACAAGCGGTGTACGTGACCAGCGGTGCCGACCTGCACAGCTTAGGGTAGCCTTACCTAACTGTCCAGTCTGGGCCATCTCCTGAGCTTGCTACGACGGCTTGACGAAGACCGAGTGCCTCGAAAAGATGCGTTCACGGTGGCGGCCATTTTCCAGCACACCACGGCGCTGGGGACGAGGGTGTCATTGGGGAGGATTGTAGGTGAGCGCGCCCATCGAGGTCCCGGCGGACATCGTCGAGCAGGTCCGGACGCTATGCCTGGCGCTGCCCGAGGTAACGGTACGGGTCGACTATTCACTGACCAGCGCGAGATCAACGGCGTGGTCGTACGACATCCGCCGGAGGTCGTTCTGCTTGCTCGTGGCGTGGCAGGATCCGGCCGGCAAACCCGTCCCCCTGCTCGTGTTGCGTGCCGACCCCGAGGAACGCCAGGCGCTGCTGTCCATTGGCCACCCGTTCTTCCCCCCACGAGCCGGCCGTGGTCGCGTCGGTGTGCTGCTCACCGATGACACGGACTGGGCAGAGATCCGTGAGCTCGTGGTCGAGAGCTACCGGGTCCTCGCGCCGAAGAAGCTCATCGCATTGCTCGACTAGCGCTCCGCTTCCCAGATCCCGTTAGCGGGCAAAGCCGGGTCTGCGGGCCAGCAGGCAGGCTTGCGGCTCGCGCTCGGGGAACTCGCCCTCGCCGTCGGGCTCGCGCAGCAGCCGGGCGCGCACCTCCAGCCCGGCCTGGGCCAGCAGCTCCGCCACCCGGTCCGGCCGCCGGCGACGGAAGTCCAGCGCGACCGGGCGGCCGAGCGCCTCGGCCAGGTGCAGCGTGGCGTCGCCCGCCTGGAACGCCAGCAGCAGCAGGCCGCCTGGGGCCAGCACGCGGGCGAACTCGGCGAAGGCCTCCGGCAGCCGCTCATCCGGCACGTGGATGACCGAATACCAGGCCAGCACGCCGCCCAGGGCACCGTCGGGCAGGTCCAGCGCCAGCATCGAGCCCACCTCGAACCGCAGGCTCGGGTGCGTCCGGCGGGCCACCTCGATCATCCCCGGCGACAGGTCGATCCCGGACACCGGCAGCCCCAGGCCGTCCAGGTAGGCCGTGACCCGGCCGGTACCGCACCCGACGTCGGCGACCGGCCCGGCGCCCCGGGCCAGCACCTGCTCGGCGAACGCCGCCAGCATCGCCCGGTCCAGCGGCTTGGCGGCCAGCTCGTCGCGGAACCGCTCGGCGTAGCCGGCGGCCACCGCGTCGTAGGACGCGCGGGTATCTCGCAGGAAGTCCGGTTCAGCCATAGCCACGGACCCTACGTCAGAGCATCGCCTTCTGGGGGGGCTGGGTACGGACCACGTTGACATCCTCCCCGGCTGAAAGACAGGGATTTCACCTGCTACGCCGATTGGAACAGCAGATGAGGTTCGCGGTTCACGGGCCGGGTAACCCCGTCGCCTCCCCGCGCAGTCACGGCGTGCCCCGCCGCGATGTTGATGGCCGCGTTCACATCCGCGTGGCAGGCGAAACCGCAGGCAGTGCACCGGAACACGGCTTGGCTCTCACGCGAGTCCCGATCCACGTGCCCGCACGCCGAGCACCGCTGGCTCGTGAATGCGGGTCTGATCTTCTCCACCCGGCCCAGAGCTTTATCCTCCAGCCGGTGCACTAGCAGACCCCACCCCGACTCAAGGATCCGCCGGTTCAGCCCGGTCTTGGACCGGACGTTGCGACCTGGGTTCTCTCGAGTGCCTTTTACGGATCGGGTCATGTTGCCGATCTGCAGGTCTTCGACGCGGATGACGTCAAACCTGCGCGCGAGATCCGTGCTGGTCTTCTCGGCCCAGTCCTTACGCCGGTCTGCCTCGCGCGCCCTCAGCCGAGCGATCGCGTGCTTGACCCGCACACGGCGATTGGATCCGTGCCTTGCGCGGGCCAGCGTGCGCTGCATTCGCCCCAGGCTGCTCTGTTCCCGCCTGGTAAGAGCTGGGGCGTGCAGCATCTCGCCGGTGGACAGGGTCGCGGAGACGGGTTGCGCGGGTCGAAGAACACAGCCATCGCCCGGGCGAAGTCGCGCAAGGCCTGCTGCTGGACTGTATGGGATCCGGCGGCCAACCATGGGTTCTCAGCCCGCGCCTGGGTGAGTTGTCGGCACTGCTGTAAGTAGCCCGGCGCACTCTTTCGGCCGCAGTGCCAATGCTGGTGCTGCTCGACGGCCAGGTTCCATACGTACCGGGCGTGGGCGCAGTGGTTCTGTAGCACCGCCTGCTGGTCGGGGGTGGGGAACAGCCGGAATCGTGTCATGCGAACACATTATCGGACACCGCTGACATTTTCGGGGAGGTAAAACGGCCCGCTTATCGTCATCACTGGGTTTAGCCGGTCGGCCTTCGGGCTTGGACATGAACCCGGCTCGTTTGTTCTTACTCTGCTCATGATGCACGTGGCGCCAACGGCACTTACCGTCCAGCAGTCGGTCAGGATGGGCAGCGGCTAACAAACCGCCTCAGGCACTGAGATATCTAAGTGAAGGCCCCGATACCGGTGATGGCGCGGCCGACGATGAGCGTCTGCATGGTCTCGGTGCCCTCGAAGGTGTGGATCGCCTCCATGTCCACCATGTGCCGCATGACCTGGTAGTCGAGCAGGATGCCGTTGCCGCCCAGCATGTCGCGCGCCTCGGCGGTTATCGCGCGGGCCTTGCGGGTGTTGTGCATCTTGGCCAGCCCGGCCACGGTGGGGGTCAGCCGGCCGGCCTCGGCTAGGCGGCCGATCTGCAGGCAGTACAGCTGCATCGCGGTCAGGTCCGCCAGCATCGACACCAGCCGCTGCTGGATGATCTGGAAGCTGGCCAGCGACTCGCCGAACTGGCGCCGCTCCTGCGCGTACCGCAGGGCGGCGTCGTAGGCGGCGGTGGCATGGCCCAGCGCCGCCCAGGCGCAGGTACTCCGGGTGGTGGCCAGCACCCGGCTGGTGTCCTTGAACGAGCGCGCTCCGGGCAGCCGGTTCGCGGCCGGTACCCGCACGTTGTCCAGAGTGATCTCGGCCTGCCACACCGAGCGCAGCGATATCTTCCCCTCGATGACCCGGGCCTCGTAGCCGGGTGTCCCCTTCTCCATGACGAACCCGTTGACCTGCCCGTCCTCGGTGTTGCGGGCCCAGACGACGACCAGGTCGGCCACGCTGCCGAGGCCAATCCACCGCTTGGCCCCGTTCAGCACCCAGCCGTCACCGTCCGGGCGGGCCGAGGTCTCCAGCGCGACCGAGTCCGAGCCGTGCTCCGGTTCGGTCAGCGCGAAGGCCCCCAGCTTGTTCATCTGGGCCATGTCCGGCAGCCAGCGTTCCTTCTGCTCCTCCGAGCCGCACATGGCGATGGACAGCATGGCCAGGCCCGCGTGCACGCCGAGGAACACGCCGAGGCTGCCATCGCCCCGGTGCAGTTCCATCGTGACCAGCCCGCAGGCCATCGGGCTCATCCCGGCGCACCCGTAACCCTTGATGTCCTCGCCGACGATGCCGAGCTCGGGCAGCCGCTTGACCAGCAACCAGCAGATCTCGGCCCGTTCCCAGTACGGGCCGACGACCGGCACGACCTCCTCGTCGACGAACCGCCGCACGGTGATGAAGTGCTCCCATTGCTCGTCGGTGAACTGTTCGCGGACGGAGAAGAAGTCCGTCCCGAGGGATTCCCCGAGGTGCGCGCTCGTCGTCTGGGTCATGGCTGTGTCCCCTCAGCGGTGAGGTCGGCATCCAGGAACGCCTGCACGGCGGCGGCCAGGCGTTGGGGGTCTGCGGCCAGCTCGAGGTGGCCGCCGTGGTAGACGTGCAGCCGGCTGCGCGGTATCAGCCAGTTCATGATCCGCCCGTTGATCACCGGGATGATCGGGTCGTCGTCGCCGGCCAGGATCAGGGTGGGCGGCCGCAGCTTTGGCAGCCGCGGCAGGCTGGTCCAGCCGAGGATGGAGATCAGCTGGTAGTAGTAGCCGCGCGGCGGGCCCAGCCGGGTGGTGCCGTGCAGCAGGTCACGGGCCACGATCGGGTCTTCCCGCGCGCTGCCCCCGTACAGCTCGCCGGCCACCTGGGCCGCGTATCCCGGATCGCGGTGGCGCCGCGGCGTGAGCATGCGCAGCAGGACACGCGGATGCCCGGGAACCATGATCGCGCCCGGTGCCGTCGCCACCAGCACCAGGCGGCGCACCCGGTCCGGGCGACTCAGCGCGAACTGCTGCGCGAGCCCGCCGCCCCAGGAGATGCCCAGGACGTCAGCTTGGGGGTAGCCGAGCTGGTCGAGCAGGCCGGCCAGCAGCGACGGCAGCGTAAACAGGTGGTAGGGCAGGACCGGGGAGGGCGAACCACCGATGCCTGGCATGTCGAACCGGATGACCGGCCGCCGCGGATCGAGCGCGTCGACGAACGGCTGGAACAGCTCCAGGCTCGCGCCGATGCCGTTGCACAGCAACAGCGGCGTCCAGTCCGCGGTCCCCTCCCGCACCGAGACGCGGATGGAGCGGCCGCCGACGGTCAGGTTCCTCATCCGGTCGGACGGCGCGGAGCGCCGCAGCCGGCCCAGGACCCGGCCCAGGCCGGTTCCCGCGCGGTCCTCTCCGGCCGGTCCCGGCCGGGGCGGCTCAACGGTCATAGACATATGTCCCGGGCGCGTCGCTGACCGGCGCCAGCCCACCGCCGCCTAGTTCTGCGGGCGCGTCCTTCTCGTCCCCGCAGCGCTCGGCCAGCCAGCCCGCGTAGTCCGGCCACCAGGAGCCATGGAGTGTTTCCGCGCGGTGCAGCCATTCCTGCGGGTCTTCCGGGCACTCGTCGGCCATCTGGTACTTGGCCTTGGGGTTGCCCGGCGGGTTGACCATGGCGGCCACGTGCCCGCTGGTCGAGAGCAGGAACCGGGACCGGCCCCCCAGCAGCTGGGTGGTGCGGTAGCAGCTCTGCCAGGGGCAGATGTGGTCGGTGATCCCGGCGACGACGTAGCTGTCCCGGTCAACCGCGGCCAGGTCCACCGGTGAGCCGAGTATGGTCGCGCCACCCGGCTCGACCAGGGCGTTGGCCGCGCCCAGCTCGAGGAAGTCCCGGTGCAGGCCCGCGGTCATCCGGGTGGTGTCCGCGTTCCAGAACAAGATGTCGAACGGCGCTGGCTTCTTGCCGAGCAGGTAATTGTTGACCCAGTAGTTCCAGATCAGGTCGTTGGGCCGCAGCCACGCGAACACCTCGGCCAGCGACCGGCCGTCCAGGTAGCCGCGGGCGCGGGACGAGGCCTCGGCCAGCTTCGCGGTCCGCTCGTCGATGACGGCGCTGGCCAGGCCCGCGTGCGCCTGGTCAAGCACGGTGACCATGAGGGTGAACGCGGCGAGCCGGTCCTGCTGGCCCGTGTGCGCCAGGTGCGCGGCTACCATCGCCGCGATGATGCCGCCGGAGCAGGCCCCGGCCAGCGCGGTCTGCTCGCTCCCGGTGATCCGCTCGGCCGCGTCCATGGCGTCCAGAATGGCCTGACCGTAGGTGTTGATATCCCACTTGGCGTACCGGGCGTCCGGATTGCGCCAGGAAATCATGAACACCTGCAGGCCCTGGCCGACCAGGTACTCCACCATGCTCCGGTTGGGGGCCAGATCCATCACGTAGAACTTGTTGATTACCGGCGGCACGATCACCAGCGGGACCTGCCGGACCGCGGGCGTGACCGGGCGGTACTGGATCAGCTCGAACACCGGGGTCCGCAGGACCACCGACCCGGGCGTGACCGCCAGGTCCACGCCGACCTCGAACGCGTCGGGCTCGACCATGGTCGGCACCCGCGGCGGAACTGCCATGTCAGAGAGGAAGTGCCGCAGGCCCGCCAGGCTGCTGCCGCCGCCGGTGTCGAGGGCGGCCTTGACCGCTGCCGGGTTCAGCAGCGGGTTATTGCTCGGGGCCAGCGCGTCGATCAGGTTGGTCAGTACGAAGCCGACCCGTTCGGAGTCGCGCTCGTCCAGGCCGGCCTCGGTTACCACGCCTTCCACGCTCTCCGCGGTGGCCAGGTAGGCCTGCATCGTGCGGCGCAGCAGCGGGTTGCCTGTCCAGCCCGGTTCGGCGAACCGGCGGTCCCGGCGGGACGGCTGTACCTGGGAGCGGCCCACGGCGATGCGCGCCAGCTCGCTGGCCAGCTGCCCTCCTCGCCCGGCGACTAGCCGCGGTTTGGCTGCCAGGGACGCCGCCAGGCGCAGGCCAGAGCCGCCGGGGTTCATCCGGCCCAGCATGCCGGTGGCGGCATCGCCCAGCAGTAGGTCAAGTGGCGCCGCCACGGCATCCTCCGCGGCGGACCTCATCGATTCGGTATCAGCGCTCATTGTTAGCCGAGCGTAGGCCGCGGGGAGCGTTCTTCCATTGGTCGCTCGTCACGAACCCGGGGCCGGGCGTGGGTCTGCGGGCACAGGTGCGCCGGTGTCAGGCGGCCGAATCGGTCCCGTCCGCCAGGCGGTGCGCGACGGCGTATCCCCAGGGGATGCTGAGGAGGATCACGAGCCCGGCGACGAGGAGAAGTGGCGCCGGCCGGGCGGCGCCGAGTCCGAGGCAGGCCACGGCGGAGACGGCACAGATGCCGGCGAGCCGGTGGTAAAAGCCGCGGTCGCGGGCCAGGCGGGCAGGGTCTTGGCCAGCAGCATCGTCGCGGTCAGCACGACGGCGGTGCCCGCACCCAGCACCCATGCCGCGGCGGACGGGGTCCGGCCGTCATGAGCGTGGTCGACCAGGCTGACCATCGCCGCACCGATGGCGGCGACTGCCGCCGTCAGCGGCAGGTGACCGAGTATCCATTGCACGCTGGCCACCCGTTCGGTTCGTGGTGGGCGTTGCCCGGCGAAGTCGAAGTACGTCCACCAGGCACCGAAGCCGACGACGACCGCGGCCAGCCCCGCCGTCAGGGTGAGCCCGCTGACCGGCTGGGCGGACAGCCCGGCCACCACTCCGGTCAGCGTCTCGCCGAGCACGATGATGATGAACGCCCCGAACCGTTCGGTCAGCGCGTCGGTGATGACCACCCCCGGGGCGTCGGCCGGATCGGCCATGACCAAGATGGCGGCGAACCCGGCCAGGTAGACGACGTCCAGCACACCCCAGGCCAGCACGCGGGTACCGGCCGGCAGCGGCGCGGTACCGGCCAGCAGCACGGCGCAGGCCGCCGTCCCGGCCACGAACAAGCGGGACGGCCGGCGGTACTCGGGCCGGTCGCCGCGCGAGGCCAGCAGCCACAGCACGGTCAGCACCGCGAACAGCACCGCCGCGGCAACGGCGAACGCTGCCCCCCGCGCCCCGCCAGCCTCCGGGATGAACGCGCCCATCGCGGCCAGCACCAGGATCTGTAGCAGGAATGTGCTGCGGGCCCGGGCGTCGTCGTGGCCGTGCAGCTCATGGTGCAGGCTGCCGTTGACCCACGCGATCCACACCAGCGTGAAGATCACGGCGAACTGGCCGAGTCCGGCCCAGCTCAGGTGTCCGGCCAGCCGGTGCGCGGCCTGGGCGACCAGCACCACCACGGCCAGGTCATAGAACAGCTCCAGCGGCCCGACCACCCGCTCACGCGGCTGCTCGCCGTGCCGGCGCGGCGGCTGCCACAGCGAGCGACGCAGCCGAGCCCAGCGCTTCTGCATCCGGTTCGGCTCCTTGCGTAAGGCCCCTCGCCGGGGCCCGGCCATGACGCGCGTGTCCGAGGCTAGCTGATTGGTGTCCCGGTCAGCGGGGGTCTGCGGGCGCAGCGACGCAAAATCGCCGGGATCAGGTGATGCGCGGTCACCCTCCGGCGAGGAGAGTGGCATCATGACGCCACTGGACATGGACTGGCCCGCGGTCGGTGAACTGGTGGCCAGCGTCGCCACGGTGGTGGCCGGGCAAGCCGGCGCCGTGTCCGAGGACGTCTACAAGGTGATACTCCGGGAGATCCCGCAGCTGGATGACGACAAGCCGCTGCTCGCCCTGCTCGCCTCCAGCGTCGACAGCAATGTGAACACGTGCCTGCAGATCATGCAGCAC
The DNA here is from genome assembly GCA_963781225.1 of uncultured Actinomycetota bacterium. GTDB lineage: Bacteria > Actinomycetota > Actinomycetes > Streptosporangiales > Streptosporangiaceae > Palsa-504. The sequence continues at coordinate 255,195 of CAWAFD010000015.1, read as the reverse complement.
CAGATCGACCTGACCGCGGTACAGGCCCCGGCCGTGGCCGTTGAGTACGCGCGCCGGCTGGCGCAGCGCGGCACACCGCTGACCGCGCTGCTGCGGGCCTACCGGCTCGGGCACGCCTGCTTCTCCGGCTGGCTGCTCACCGAGCTGGGCCAGCAAGCCGTCGACGCCGAGATGATCACCGCGTCCACGTTGTGCATGTCCAAGGTCGTCGCCGCCTACATCGATCAGACCTCCGAAGAGATGGTCGCCGCCTACACCCAGGAGAGGGAGAACTGGCTGCGGAAACGTAACGCCGCCCGGGCGGCCCGGGTCCGGGATCTGCTGTCCGGTGAGCGGATAGATGTCAGTGCGGCGGAGGTGACCCTGGGCTACCGGCTGCGCCAGTACCACGTCGGCCTGGTGTGCTGGACGGTCGACGCGATGGGCGCTGCTGATCAGATCACCCGGCTGGAGCGGGCGATCGGCCAGGTCGCGATGCACGCGGCCTGCGGCGGCGATCCGGTCTTCCTGCCCCGCGACGAATCCAGCGCATGGGCCTGGCTGCCGCTGGGAATCCGGGATACGTTCGACGCCGCCCCGGCCGCTGCCGACGCCGGCGCCGGTATCCATTTCGCCTTCGGCGACGCGGCCAGAGGGTCGGCCGGGTTCTGCCTGACCCACCGGCAGGCCGTCGCCACCCAGGCGGTCGCGCTGGCCGCGGGATCTGCGCTGCCACGGGTGGTGACGTTTGGCGAGGTCGCGCCGGTGGCGATGATGCTCGGCTCCATGGATCTGCTGCGGGCCTGGGTGCTGGCCACGCTCGGGGGCCTGGCCACCGACGACGAGCATCAGGCGCGCCTGCGGGAGACCTTGCTGGTCTTCCTGCAAAGCGGGGGCAGCTATAAGAGCACAGCCGAACATCTGGTGCTGCACAAGAACACGGTGCAATACCGGATCCGCAAGGCTGAGGAAAGTCTCGGCCGCACCGCTGCCGAACACCGCGACGACCTGGAGCTCGCCCTGCAGGCCAGCCACTGGCTCGGCTCCTCCGTGCTGCAGTCCAGCGCCGCAGCCGGGATCCGCTGATCGTGATGCCCTAGCCGCGGCCGGATGACGGCAGCCGCATCAGCCAAGTCTAGGCCGTGGGGCACGTTCTTCCAGGCTGAACGTCAACCGCGTAATGAGGTCGCAACACCGCCAAGGCCTGACCAGGTCCCGATCGCCCGGGCCCGGTCGGTGGGTGTGAACCAGGCTTCCAGGATCGCCAGGCTTCCTGGTGTGAGCGCCCGCCGATGCCCTGGAGCACACTGGTGACGATGAGGAAATCTGCGCTGGGGGCGAAGCCGCAGGCTGCGGAGGTCAGGGCAAACCAGACGGTGCCGATCAGGTACACCTTCCGCCTGCCGAACCGGTCACCGAACGAACCGCTGATCAGCAAGAACGCGGTCAGCGTCAGGATGTAGCTGGTCATCACCCACTGCAGCGCGGCGATGCCAGTGTGAAAATCGCGGCCGATGGCCGGCAGAGCGATGTTGACGACCGTCGCGTCCAGCGCCGCGATCCCCGAACCGAGCACGGTGACCGCTAGCACCCAGCGCCCGGGTACCGAGGAGTAAGAAAGAGCGGGAACCTCCGCAGTGGTCAGGTCATATCGTGCCGGCTCTGGGTTGTGGCGAATGCCGACCTAGGGGTCCTCCCGAGAACGGATAGGCGGGGCGACCGCTGTGCTGATCGTGACCCAGCGCCGCTGGGTGCGTAAATCCCGCCGTCCCGCGGGGAGACGTCATCGGTGGGCCTTACCGGAACTCGCGGGGGCACTTTTCCTGGCCTTCGACATTGCCATCTCCGTTCCGCTCCGCCACCAGCTGCCGGGCATCCCGGGAAGTCCGGCCTGCGGAACGATCCGTTCTGAGGATCGGCGCCAAGCAGGTGAAAAGTCATCACCGGGGGTGTCACCGGATTCTGGTGATTCGCGAGACCACGGGCCGCTGGATCACCTCGTGCGTATGCAGGTACCACCGAGGACGAACGGTGCGCCCTGCGGCGACCTGCCGGGGAGAAGTGCCAACGGGGCTCGGTCTCCGCACACATCACCGTCATCCGGTGATGCCTGCTCACCTGCCTGACGGCAAGCCTGGCAGTGGCCCGCATCCGGGCAGGAAATCTCAGTAGCGGAGGAACACATGCGTGCAGCAGTAGTTCGCCGACCCGGCGCCACGCCAGCCCTTGATCAGTTCGCCGATCCGCAGGCCGGCCAGGGGCTGTCGGTGGGCACCCTGGTCGCGGCGGCCCTGAACCCGCTCGATCTCCTGATCGTGAACGACCTACTCCCGTTCCGCCGGCTCCAGCCGCCTTGCGTCGCTGGCTACGAGGCGGTCGTGCAGCTCGGCGACGGCACGCGCTGCTACCTGGCCGGCCCGCCCGTTCCGTACGGCACGCTGGCCGAACTGGTGCCAGTCCCGGATTCCGCCGGGTTCCCGGTTCCGACCGAGGTTGACCCCGGCCTCGCCGCCGCCCTCGGCGTGACTGGGCTGGTCGGATGGGTTTCGCTCGACTATCGCGCGCACCTCCAGACCGGGGAGACGGTGCTGATCCTCGGGGCAGGCGGCTCGGCGGGCCAGCTGGCGCTGCAAGCGGCCCGGCTCCTGGGTGCCGGCCGGGTCGTCGGGGCCGCCCGCGGGAAGGCTCTCGAGCAAGCCGCTGACCGCGGGGCCGACGCGGTCGTCGACCTCGCAGATGACCAGGCCATCGACGCGAGCCTAGCGGCCGCAGCGCCCGGCGGCTATGATGTCATCGTCGACTTCCTGTGGGGCGAGCCCGCCCCTTATGCGATGAACCACGCTAACGTCGGCGCCCGGTATATCCAGGTCGGGAGTTCTGCGGGGCCCACGGCCACGATCACCGCGAGCGCCATCCGCAACAAGCTGCTTACCCTCATCGGCCAGGGCACGGTCGGCACGCCCCCCGAAGTGCGCCGTTCCGCCTACGCGCAACTGATGCGTCATGCGGCCGGCGGGAAGTTCACCGTGGACCTGGAGCAAACACGGCTGGCAGACATCAGCCAGACCTGGGAGCTGCTCAAGGCCGGAGCACCTCGCAAGCTTGTGGTCACACCCTGACCGTCCCGATTTCCGGCGGCGGCCTTCGATCCGCCTGGTGGATCACCGGGATCTTCGCCGGTGGCACGGTCATCAGGGGCCTGCATCACCGGGATTTGGTGGCCGTCACGCTAACGGGTGAGGCCGGGCGCTAGCAGCCGCAGTTCTCGCGCGCACTGCACGGCTGAGGAGCGATCCCGGACTCCGAGCTTGGCGTAGATGCTGCTGATGTGCGTGCTGACAGTGTTCGTGGAGACGGATAGTTCACCGGCGATCTGTTGCCGGGACAGGTTCGTCGGGAGATACCGCAGGACCTTGAGCTCGCCCGGGCTGAGTTCTGCCAGCCGCGGCCCCGGGGCGCGGTCGCCGGCCGCCGGGGGTGAGCCGCGCAGGACGTCGAGGATGTCGGCGAGCAGCGCGGCATGCGCCGTCTCGTGCCGCGGGAGGGCCTCGAGCAGGTCGCGTGAGCTCGTCATCGCGAACGGCAGGACCAGCCGGTCAGGTTCGGCCAGGGTGAGCGCACGCTCGGCGGCCTGGTTCGCCGCGCTCTGGTCGCCGAGTTCGGTGTGGGCGAGCCCAGCCAGCAGCTGAGCCTCGACGACCGTGACGTACCCGATGACGGGTGCCGCGCCGTCCAGAACGTTCTGTACCACGCCGAGAGCTCTGGCCGGATCGCCCTCGGCGAGGCAGATCACCGCGTATGCATTCTGGATCTCACCCGAACGGACCCGCTCACCGGCCAGCGCCGCGAGCGCGGCGCCGGCCTCGCTGGGCATCCCGAGGCGGGCCTGGGCGGCGAGCATCCAGCCGGTCACCTGGTTCGCCAGCGCGTGCGGCTCCTCGAGCTGGGATTGCAGGTGGTCGGCCGTCCTGAACTCCTCGAGTGCCTCCAGACGGCGGCCGCGGCAAGCCTGCAGCTGCGCGGTCGTGTGGTGCAGCAGCATTCCGACGTCGGCCCCGGTGTCCGTCCGCAGGGCCTGTGCGGTGCGCTGCAGCCAGCGGTCGCTTTCGTTAAAGTCGCCCGTCCATACCATCGCGCCGGCCATCGTTACCAGCGCGGGCGCGAGGATGGATTCAGCGCCCCAGCCGTAGCGCTCGGCGACCGTGATGGCCTCGCGGCAACGCTGCTGAGTAATGGCGAACGAGTGCACCTTCGACGCGAAACCGAGCTGGGCCAGGCACCTGACTTCCAGGTAGGGTCGGCCGATCTCCCGGGCCAGTGCGGCGCCCTCCCGGAGGTGGCGTTCTGCCTCGGGAAGGTCCAGTGACCACGCCTCGGCGGTGCCCAGGTTCATCAGTGCCACCGCGCGCAGGTCGCTGCCCACGACGACGTCCTCGCCGGTGCCCCCCGGTGACCGGGAGACAAGGAATCCGGCCTGCTCGATGACGTCGGCCAGGTGACCGCGCCGCCTGGCCAGCGACAGCCGCAGCGACGCGATCGCCACCCGGAGACGGTGCTGACGATCCGGCGGTGCGGTTGCCGCGTATTTCTCGGCGACTGACAAGTGTGCGGCCGTGTCGTCCAGCCGCCCCTGGAGGAGGTCGACGGTCGCACGCGCCAGGGCCAGTTCGGGGTGATCCGCGCCCGGCGGGAAAGCCCGCAGCAACGCCTGGATGGTCTGCGTTCGCCCGTCCAGCCCCAGGCTCAGCGAATGGTCGGCGAGCAGCCGGGCCGCACCGGGCCAGTCGCCCGCCGCCTGGGTGTGCCGGACGGCGTCGGCCACCTGATCATGCTCGCTGAACCAAGCCGCAGCCCGCCGGTGCAGCGCAGTGACGTCTTCCGGCCGGGTGCGGCGCAGTTCCAGCCGCAGGAAATCTTGCAGTAGGTGGTGGTAGCGGAACCAGCTCCGCCCGGGATCCAGCGCCATCACGAACGCGTTCGCGTCCTCGAGGTTTAGCAAGATCCGTTCTGAGCCGGGGCGGCCGGTCATCAGGTCAGCCAGCTCCGCGCTGACGCGGTCGAGCAGGCAGGTGCGCAGGAGCAGGTCCTGGACGTCGGCAGGCTGGCGCTCGAGCATCTCGACGAGCAGGTACTCCGCGACCGTGCGGTCACTGCCGGAGAACTCCGTCACGAACCGCTCTGGGTCGGGGTGACCGGCCAGGGACAGTGCCGCGAGCCGCAGGCCAGCGGCCCACCCTTCGGTGCGCTGATGCAGTCGCGCGACGCCGGCCGGCGACAGCGTGATCCCGGAGGCATCGAGAAGCTCGCGCGTCTCGTGCTCGGAGAAGCGCAGGTCCGCTCCGCGGATCTCAGCGAGCTCGCCGGCCAGCCGCAGCTGATGCAGGCGCAGCCGCAGGTCATGGCGCGTGGCCAGGATCGCGTGCGCATGCGGGGGAAGGTTCGTCAGCAGGTTCGTGAGCTTGGTGAGTGCCTCCGGCGAGTTCAGCTCGTGGAGATCATCGACAATCAGCGTGATGTCATCGCGGACATTGCCGAGTTCCGCGAGCACCCGGCTTACCATCGCCTGCGCGTTGAACCCGGGTGTGGCCACAGATGGTTCCGCGTCGCCGATGGCACCCACGGCAGCACGGACCGCGTCGAGTATGGCCAGCCAGAACTGCTGGGCGTCTTGCTGGTCGCGTCGCACCTGCACGACGGCGAGACGATGGGGCTGACGGTCGGCCCAGGCCCGCAACAGGCATGTCTTTCCGCTGCCGGCCGGAGCCGAGATGACCGTCACCTGCCCCGCCACCGCGCGATTAAGGGCAGCGAGGAGATCACCCCGGTAGATCAGCCCGAGGGTGGCCCGGTCCTCCGCTGCAGGGACCTGTCTTGGCGACCGGCGCCCCGTCGTCAGCGACACAGTTCTCTCGTTACCAGGCTAGCGCGCGTACTGTCAACGCCACCCCCAGTGGCCGCCGACCCGGCGGCGACCTCGTACCTGCCGGGTGGTCACATCAGGCGGCTGAGCTAACACACGATACCTGTCTTGTACGCTGCCATGGCGGCCGAAGGCGATGCCGGCCCTGCTCCTTTAGCAGGCGGTCCTGAGGACGAGCTCGGCGGTCAGCGTCACCCGGTTGGTGCGATGTGCGCCCTTCGCCGTCTTCGAACTGGCCGGCAGCAAGATCAAGCGCTTCGCCTGCTACCCAAAGGCACGGTCATCCTCACCCAACTCGGCGTCATCGGCAACCTCGGTGCCGCGCTCGAGCACTGACCGCAAACGGCACCGCGGTGACCGATAACAACAAGGTCTGCGCGTTCAGCCAGGGCCGGTAATGGCTGACGGGAAGTGAACCCCGTCCGTAGGGAAACCTCAATGACCCCCGACGGGCGGTAGCACTTCGCCCCGCCTGAACCGCTACCACCTCACCCGTCAAACACCCATGTCATGGGCCACGTCCGCGGTCAGCCAGATCACCGGTATCCGGTGAGGACCTTTCACCTTCCTGGCGGCAAGTCTGGCAGCGACCGGTTCCGAGGTTTCACCGACGAGGAGGAACGGCATGCCATCAGCTGGCGAGGGCGACACAATCAGCTTCGAGCGGGACATCAAGCCGCTGTTCCGCACGAAGGACCGGGACTCGATGCGGGCTGCCTTCGATCTGTTCGATTACGCCGACGTCGTCGAGCACGTCGATGCCATCGCCGGCGCCCTGCGCAGCGGGAAGATGCCGTGCGACGGCGCGTGGGCCGCCCCGCAGCTGGACAAACTTCAGCGCTGGATTGACATGGGCAAGCCCGCTTAGGTTCGCCGCCCGCGCCTCGGCCGAGCCATCTACCAGCGTCTCTACGCGAGCTGACCCCGGAGGCTAGCGTGATCTTCACCGTAGACATCCACCACCACATGCTGCCCGATTTTTTCTGGCGGGCCACCAACGAGGGTGACCACCCAGTGGGTGGCATCACGCCGCCGCCCTGGTCGCGCGCGAGCGCCCTGTCGTTCCTCGACGAGGCGGGCATTGACGTTGGCTCCGACTACCCCTACCTGCGCCGCGACCTAGCCGTCTCCTGTCGCGAGTGTATCGAGGCCAGCCCGGAACTTACCGATGGCGAGCGGATGGCCGTCCTCGGCGTGACGGCGACGAAACTGATCCCGCGGCTGGCCAGCCTGCTGCCTCAGACTCAGACCCGTGCGTCATGACGCCACCTGTCACCAGCGAACCGGCGGATCGCCCCTCGGTTCACCGGAATCCAGTGACGACTCCTCACCCGTACGGCGGGGAACCTGACCAGGCCCGGACTACCAGGTTCGTGCATGACGAAAAGGAGAACACCATGACACCCGTTTCCGGCGTCGTTTTTCGGAGGTGGCGGCATGAGTGAGCGTGTGGCAATCGTGGTCGGCGGAGGAGGTGAACTCGGCCGTAGGACGGCGGCAAAGCTCACCGCCGCCGGGTTCACCGTGGTCGGGGTCGACCGGAGCGAGAAGGGGCTGAAGGAACTGCCGGACGGCATCCGGCGAGAGGTGGCTGACCCGGTCGACCCGGCCGCGGCCCGCAGCGTGGTCGACCGGATCGCCGCCGAGGTGGGCCCGCCCGAGGTACTGGTGAACACCATCGGCACGTACCACCTGGGCGAGGCCCTTACCGCGACACCGGAGGACCTGCATCTCATGATCGACGTCAATGTCGGTGCGGCGCTGTGGCTGACCCAGGCGGTCGTCCCGTATCTGCGGGAACGCGGTTCGGGGTCCATCGTGCACGTGGCCGCCCGTCCGGGCCTGGAGCCGGCGGCCGGGATGGCCACCTACGCCGTCAGCAAGGCGGCGCTAGTCCACCTCACCCGCATACTCGACCTGGAGCTGCGCCCTCTCGGGATCCGCGTGAACGCGGTCGCGCCGCAGCTGCTGGATACGGCCGTCAACCGCACGTTCCTCACGCCGGACGTGCTGGCGCACGCGGTGACGCCGGAGGCTATCGCCGACGTCATCGTCTACCTCGTCAGCGACGCCGCCGCGCCGGTCAGCGGCGCGATCGTGCCCGCCTACGGCGCCTGAGCCCCGGCGTGGCCGGATACGGGCCAACCCCTGGCGGGTCTTTCCCGCTCGGCCCGTGGCGTGTGCGCCGGGCCGGGTCCGGTGCGATGCAGCTCTCCGGCGATGGGGTCTTCGGGCCGCCGGGAGATCGCGAGGAGGCGCTGCGGGTCCTGCGGGCCGCCGTCGCGGCCGGGGTGAACCATATCGACACCGCGCAGTACTACGGGGCGGGCACGGTGAACGGGCTCATCCGCGAGGCGCTGTATCCCTATCCGGCCGGCCTGGCGATCGTGAGCAAGGTGGCCGTCCGTGGCGGCGGCGATGGGCCGCTGCACCTCGGCGAGGCGCGCGAGCTGCGCCAGGGCATCGAGGCAAACCTGGCCACACTCGGCGCCGGGCGGCTGGCGGCGGTGAACCTGCGCTTGACGGACCCATCCGGCACGCCAGGCAGGCGGTTTGACGCTCAGCTCGCGGCGCTGGCCCGGGCCCGCGAGGAAGGGCTGATCGACGGCATCGGCCTCAGCAACGTGTCCCGGCGGCACCTGCTGCGGGCGGCCGCCCAGATACAGATTGTCTGTGTGCAGAATCTGGTTAACCTGGCCGACCAGCGGTCCCGGGACGTCCTCACCGAGTGCAAGGCACGGAACATCGCGTTCGTGCCGTTCTGCCCACTGGGCTGGCCAGGCGAGCCGCGGCTCGCGTTGCTGACCAACCCCGTGCTGGCCGCTGCCGCCGGCCGGCTCGGCGCGACGCCGGTGCAGGCTGCACTCGCCTGGCTGCTGGACCTCGCGCCGAACATCCTGCTCATTCCGGGGACCCGCACCCAGGCTCACCTCGCCGAGAATCTGGGCGCCACCGGCATCCGGCTCGACGACGCGGCCCGCGCCGGGCTGGGCCGCCACTTTCCCATCGCTCCGGCGGTGCCCTGAGGCAGCCCTGACCGCGCCGGGCCCAGGCGCCACGGTCACGGTCAGGGGTGGCGCTGGCCTTACTGGCCGCCGGCCGCGGCCCGCGCGATGACGGTGGCCACCGCCTCGGGTTGCGACACGTAGACAGAGTGGCTGGCCGCGACCTCGGACACGGTGGCGCCAATCCGGCCGGCCATGGTGCGCTGCGCCGGCGGCGGGATCATCTTGTCCTCGGTGGTGACCAGGTACCAGCTGGGCTTGGCCCGCCAGGCGGGGTCGGTGATCGCCGCGCCGGGGGCGTCCACGTTCCACGGGACCTGCGAGTCAGCCATGAACGCGGCCTGCCCGGCGGGCAGGTCACCGGCGAACGACGCGTGGAACTTGTCCCGGTCCAGGAGCAGGAAGCCGTCGGTGGGAGGCAGGATCGGCGGCTGCGGCCCGTCGGCCGGGAAACCGGCGATGAGCGAGCCGACCGACTCGTCCTTGTCCGGCGCGAAAGCGCAGACATAGACCAGGGCCGCGACGTTGGGGTGGGTACCGGCCTCGGTGATGATGGCGCCGCCGTAGGAATGGCCGACCAGCACGACCGGCCCGTCGAGGGCGTCGATGACCCGCTTGGTGGCGTCGGCGTCGCCCGCCAGTGACAGGGTCGGGTTCTGCACGATGCCGACCCGGAACCCGTCGCGGGTAAGGGATTCATAGACGCCCTGCCAGCCGGAGCCGTCAACGAATCCGCCGTGGACGAGAACGACATTCCGCACGGTGTCTGTGGCCATAATGACCCTTTCTGAAGTGAAATGGGTGGATGCCGCCAACGTAGGCCGCCGGGCACGGAGGTCGCGTACGTCATCTGACGCAGTTCATGACGCAGGTTCCGCCAGCATCGGTAACGGGGAGGATGATTCTCTGATGTCCGTCGCCGCGAGCACTGCTGGGCCATTGCTCGGCCGGGAGGCGGAGATCGGGATGCTGGCGTCGCTGCTTGATGGCGTCGCTGATGGCGGCGGCACGCTGGTGCTGTATGGCGAGCCGGGAATCGGGAAGTCCCGGCTGCTGGCGGCCGCGGCCGCGCTCGCGCGCGAGCGCGGCATGGTGGTGCTGAGCACCACCGGAGTGCAGTCCGAGGCTCACCTGGCGTTTGCGGGGTTGCATCAGCTTCTCCGCCCACTGCGCTTCCATTCGGCGAACCTGCCTGCTTCCCAGCGCGCCGTGCTAGACGCGGCCTTCGGGCTGGGCCAGGAACCGGCGCCGGAACGACTCCAGATCGCGATGGCTGTGCTGGATCTGCTTGGTGAGGTCGCCACCGAAGCGCCGCTGCTGGTCCTGGCCGAGGATGCGCAGTGGCTGGACCAGCCGAGTCTGGAAGTGCTCGCATTCGTTGCCCGCCGCTTGCAGTCAGATCCGATCGTGCTGCTGGCCGCCGTGCGCGAGGGTTACCCGTCGCTGCTGGTCGATGCCGGACTGCCACAGCATCGCCTCGGCGGTCTCCCGGCCGCCGAGGCGACGACCCTGCTGGACGCGTCGGGGCCGCTTTCCCCGGTGATCCGTGGCCGGCTGCTGAGCGAGGCGGCCGGCAATCCTCTCGCCCTGACAGAACTGCCGATCACTGCGGCACGCCTGGAGCCGATCGCGCCCGGCTCGCTGCCACTCACTCAGCGGCTGGAGCAGGCCTTCGCCGCCCGCGTGTCCGATCTGCCGGAGGCCACCCAGCTGCTGTTGCTAGTCGCCGCGCACAGCGACGACGAGCGTCTGGCCGACATCGTCGACGCGGCCAGCGCGGTGGCCGGGACCACGCTGGGGCTCGAGCTGCTCGACCCGGCGGCCCAGGCCGCGATCGTCGATCTCGACCTGCGCAGTGTGCGCTTCCGGCACCCGCTGATCCGCTCGGCGGTCGCCCAGAGCGCGAGCTTGCTGCTGCGTCGCCGGGTGCACGAGGCGCTCGCCGAGGTGCTGCACGCGGAGCCGGACCGGCGGGTATGGCATCGTGCGGCGCTTATCGGCGGCACGCATGAAGAGATCGCCAGCGAGCTGGAGGAGGCAGCCGCACGCGCGCGGCGGCGTGGCGCGCTGGCGGTCGCGGTCACCGCGCTGCAGCGCGCAGCGGAGCTGAGCCGTCCCGGGACGCGAACCCGGCGGCTGCTCGCCGCCGCGGAGCTCGCCTTCGAGCTCGGCCAGCGCGATCTGGTCATGCCGGTGCTGCGCGAGGTGGAGCACCTCGATCCCGATCCGATCCAGCGGGCTCGCGCCACCTTGATCGAAGAACTCGTGCAGACCCGGCCACTGAGCGACGCGACGCGCGCCGCGGCGCTGATCGCCGCCGCTGAGCGGGCGGGTCAGGCCGGTGATCGCAACCTGCAGCTCGACCTGGCCTGGCTGGTGGCTTCGCGTGCCTGGCTGGTGAACCCGGCGCCCACGGCGCGCCGGGTCCTCATCGAGGCGGCCGATCGCCTCGGGCCCCGGAATCGGCAGACCTGCGGATCCTCGCGATCCAGGCCTATGCCGACCCGTTCGGGAAGGCAACAGCCATCCTCAAGCGTCTGCGTGAAGCCGCGGCCGACGTTCACCGTGACACGGACGCCGCCCGCTTCCTAGGCACGGCCGCGGTGGCCGTGGGGGCCTTCGATATCGCGCCGACGTTCCTGGCCGAGGCGGTCGAAGGCCTGCGGACGCAAGGCCGGCTTGGTCATCTGCCGCGCATGCTCACGCTGCAGGGAAGAATGGCTGCGCAGGTCGCCGACTGGGGAGTCGCGATTCCCGCGGCAGAAGAGGCCAGGCGCCTGGCGGCAGAGCTCCGCGAGCCGCACTGGGTGGCAGCAGCCGACGCCGTCGATTCGGTCATCGCCGGGATCCGCGGTGACCAGGACGCGGCTGAGCGCGCCGCGGTGCGCGCCGAGCGCCTCGCGCTGCCCGCCGGGGCGAGCATGACCTTTGCCTTCGCGCAGTTCGGCCGGATTTTCGCCGCGCTCGGAGCGGGCAGGCACGCCGACGCCTGCGAGACCGCCGAGCGCCTCTTCGAACCGTCGAGTCCGGCCTACCATCCGGTTGTCGCGTGCTGGCTCATCGGCGACCTTGCCGAGGCAGCGCTGCGCACCGGCCGGTTCGACGAAGCATCGGCACGCGTGAAGCAGGTGGAAGCCTCGTCCGGCGACATCCCAGGAACCTGCATCGCCGTGGGTCTGCGGCACGCGCGGGCACTGCTCGCCGAGGACCCGGGCGAAGCCGCGGCCCGCTTCGATGAGGCGCTCGGTGCCGACCTCAGCGCCTGGCCGCTTCAGCGCGCCCGGTTGCTGCTGGCCTACGGCCAATGGCTGCGACGCCAGCGCCGGGTGGCCGAGTCGCGGGCGCCGCTGCGGGACGCCCGCGACGCCTTCGACGTGATGGGCTGTGCCGCCTGGGGTGACCAGGCGCGCCGCGAGCTCCGGGCCTCCGGTGAGTCCAGCCGCCGGCGCGACCTTGCCGCCCGCGACCAGCTGACCGCCCAGGAACTGCAGATCGCCCAGCTCGCCGCCCAGGGGCTCTCGAACCGGGACATCGCGCAGCGGCTGTACCTGTCGCACCGGACGATCAGCACACACCTATACCGCCTCTTCCCCAAGCTCGGGATCACCAGCCGCGGTGAGCTCGCCGCGGCCCTGTCGGCCCACACGGCGCGGGGCGAGGGGTAACGCGGGGATCCCAAGCACCCGAGCCGGCCCCGCGGGTTCCCGATACCGTGATGGGCATGGATTTCCGTGTCTGGAGGAGGAACTGGCCATGAGTGACCACACACCGGTGCCGGGAGATGCCAGCGGCGAGCCTGACCTGACGGACGCCGATGAGTTCGCCAAGATGCAAGCCGTGATGCGCGCATCAGAAAAGCACCGGGAAGGCGGGGTGGATCCTGACCTCGAGACCCCGGACGCGGATCCCGGTCCTGCAAGCTGACCCCGGGGCAGCCGGCGTCTGCAGGACACGCCAGTCCCTTAGATCTCGACGTTGCCGCCAAGCCAGCACGTCGCGACCGCACCCTCGCTTGTCGTGTCGAATGTGAGGGTCATCCGTGACGGGCGCCCCATGGCCCGGCCCTGCCGGATCACGACCGGACCGCCCTCAGCAGGAACTAGACCGTCGGACACCAGCGCCCCGGCCAGAGCAGCGGCCGCGACACCCGTCGCGGGATCTTCCCGGTATCCGGAAGATCGCGGGAACTGCCGGGCGTCGAACTGCCGTGGGCCACTGGCCGCATAGGGGTAGAGGCCAGTGGTGCCGATGGCCGTGCAGGTCTGTTCCACGCGTTCCCATGCTGGTACGAGCGAGTCGAGCAGTGCCGGATTGGCCACCGGCACGATTGTTTTGGTCCGGCTGGCCGTGGCATTGAGCACGGGCCCGGCAAGCTGCGCCCGGTCGAGATTCAACGCGGCGAGCACCGCCTCCTCATCGGCCACGGGCCTGGTCACCGCCGGTGGCTGACTGACGCTCACCGACCCTGCGGCGTCGATCCTGACCTGCACCACGCCGCTGCCCGTATGCACCCGGAGCTCCCGGTCCGCATCGTGGGAGGCCAGAGCCGGGAGCATGCCGCGTTGCTTTATCAGCCACACCGCCCCGACGGTCGCGTGGCCACACATCGACATCTCGTGGTTCGGGACCCAGAACCGCAGCGCAAGGTCGCACCTGGTCCCCGCCGGGTCCACGACGAACGCGCTCTCGTGACCGCTGTCGCGAGCGACCTGTTGCATCTGGGAGTCAGACCAGCCGCGGGCGTCGCAGGCAATCGGAGCCGGGTTGCCACCCCGCGGCCATCCGCGAATACCACCACGGTCTCAACGGGCGCCACTGACCTGGGCATCTCCGGCATCTCACTCATCGGCAGATCGACTCGCAATCAGTTACCTTAATGCCCGGGTGCCCAGGCCAGCGAGGTAGGTGGCGAGCAGCCGGCGGCAGATCGCATCCCAGCCCGGGTCCGGTTGCCGCGGCTGGGCGAGCATCGCACCGAGCACCACGATGTCGCGCGGAGCGACGTCCCGGGTGATAGTGCCGTCCGTCCGCCCGCGATCGATGATCTGCTGAATTATCTGATGGATGTGCTCGCGCACATGGCGAGTGCGCTCCCAGGTCGCAGGCGGTCCGCCGTGCAGCGGCAGCACGAGTTCGTTGCGCTGGCCGATGGCCGACTCGATGAACTGCCGGAGTGCCTCGGTGGCGGTTGCGCCGGCGGCTTCGGCGGCTTGAGCGTTGGCCAGTACCAGCTCGAAGGAGGCGTGGGTGAGGGAGCCGAGCAGATCCTCCCGGGTAGGGAAATGCCGGTAGAGCGTGCCGACACCGACGCCCGCCTCGGTGGCGATCGTGGCCATAGGCACGCGCGGCCCCTCGCGGTGCACGGCCGTGATGGCGGCCTGCACGATCGCCTGGCGGTTACGTGCGGCGTCGCTACGCGGTTCACGCGCGTTGCCAGCGTCGGCCATGTGTTCATTCAACCCCCACGGGTAGCCGGGACGCTCGCCGGTTCCAATTAAACGGACGAAATACTCCGCTTAGTCGGATGGGGAGGGAGCTCATGCGCGTGCTGGCCATCGGCGCGACCGGGCAATACGCCGGACTGGTGGTGCCGGCTCTGGCAGCCAGGAGCGTCCAGGTGCGGGCGCTCGTGCACGACCCGGCCAAACAGGACCAGGTCGTGGCGGCGGGCGCGGACGAGGCGGTGACCGGTGACCTGCGCGACCCGGCCAGCCTGCGCGCCGCTCTCGACGGTGTCCAGGGGTCCTGCGGACCATCCTTGGCCGTACGCCGCGTTCGCTGGACGACTTCTTCGCCGAGCTCGCCCGCTGACCGCCGGCCGCAGATCACAGGGGAGGCTGCAGGCGGTGCCCCATCCGGGCTGGGTGAGGGGCAATCACGGTGCTGACCTGGATCGTGTTAGGGTTGAATAACCGCTCCAGACCTCGGTGGCCGATGGTGCGTGCCACACGCAAAGCCACCGAGATGTCCGGAGCTGCCGATGCTGGGATCGGGTAAGACGGAAACGCGTGGCACTCGTGCCACGGCCGGCGTGGCCCGCAGGAAACTTATCTACCAGCGTCACGCCGCCGCGCTCTACCGCCAGGCGCTGCTGATGCTCGGCGACCCGGCGCTGGCCGAGAATGTCGTCTGTGACGTGATCGCCGATGAGCTGACGCCGTCCCGGAGAGGGGGGAGCGGCGAAGACGAGATACGTTACCGCCTGGTTCAGTCTGTCTTTCAGCGCTGCCGGCGACTGGACGCGCTTCGCGCGCAGCGGCCGCCCCGGGGCAACGGCGACCGTATCGATCCGGGTGGCAAACTGAGCGAGACGGAGCGGGGCGCACTCGGGCTCGTGCTCTGCGGCGGCCTCGGGTACGTCCAGGCCAGCACGGTGCTGGGAATTGGTGAGTACGACATGGCCGCGCTGTTGCGCTCCGCGTTGCGCCGGCTGGCCACCTCATCAGCCGCGGCCGGAGGCGGCCAGGCATGAAAGCCCAGTATGCGGGGAAGAAGGCTGGTGTGTTTGAGGCTGACAACATCCGCGAATGGCTCGGTCACAACGTCGTCGACGCCGAGGGGCGCAAGATCGGCGAGCTGGAAGCCGTGTACGTCGATACCGGCACCGATCTGCCGTCGTTCGGCACGGTCAAAGTCGGGATACCAACGCGGTACCGGCTCGTGTTCGTGCCTCTTGACCAGGCCACCGTGGGCCCCGGGTACCTCAAGGTCGGCTACGACAGGAAACTGGTAAAGGACGCCCCGTCGATCAGCACTGACGGGGAGCTGCCTGCAAGCGACGAAGAGGCCATCTTCAAGCACTACGGCTTGGCGTACGAGCCAGGCGCCGGCGGTGAGCGGCGGCTGGGCCGCCGCTGAGCCGCCCGGTTGAGCGGAGAATTTAGTGATTGCCCTGTTCCTGCTTCTGGTGATCGTAGCGATCGTGCTTGGCATCGTGGGTGTGGTCGCCAAGGGCCTGCTGTTTCTGCTGTTCATCGGGATCGTCGTGTTCCTCGGCGCCCTGGTATTGGGAGCCCTGCGGATGCGGCGGCGTCCCGGCAGGCGCCCGGCCAGGTAGCTTTCTGCTCACTCTCGCGGAGCCTGTCAAACTCGATGAGACATCAAGCTGCTCTTGTGGTTTGTGGTGAGGTGCTGGTCTCGATGGTGGAGGGTGGCTCGTTGATCCATACCTTGGTGGGCAGGGTCTTGGGCTGCGGGCATCGTCCGCGGAACCGCTCGGGGTGTGTCAGGTAGGCGGCGCGGAGGGTGGCGGCGCGGCTGGCCTGGACGTGGGCCCAGGTGCCGTCGTGGACTGATGCGGGGGTGTGCATGGCGATGCCGGAGTGGCGGTGCTCGGTGTTGTAGTAGGTGAAGAATGCGTTGCAGAATACGTTGGCGTCCTGGATGGACCCGAATTGGCCGGGGAATGCGGGGCAGTATTTGAGGGTCTTGAACTGCGCTTCTGAGCAGGGATTGCCGTCGGATACGTGCGGCCGGGAATGGGACTGGGCGATGTTCAGCTTCGCGTAGAGCCCGGCGACGGTATTGGAGGTCATCGAGGTGCCGCGGTCGGCGTGCACGGCGCGCGGCTTGATGCCGTCGTTGGCGGCGATGGCGTGCTCGATGAATTCCTTCGCCAGGGCGCCGGTCTCGGTGGGCCAGATCTCCCAGTGAATGACCTTGCGTGAGTAGATATCGAGGATGACGTACAGCAGGTACCAGATTCCCGGTGCGGGTCCTTTCAGCTTCGTGATATCCCACGACCAGACCTGATCGGGCCCGGCGGCGAGCAGCTCGGGTTTCTTCTTCGCCGGATGGGCTGCCTGGGCGCGCCGCTCGCCGCTGGTGCCGCGCTCGCGCAGCAGCCGGTGCATCGTGGCCTGGGAGCACAGGTAGCAGCCCTCGTCGAGCAGGATCGTGTACGCCTGCGCGACAGCCTTGTCCGCGAACCGGGGCGAGTCCAGCACCGCCAGCACCGGCCGCCTTTCTTCCGGTGACAATTCTGCCGGGTGACGGAACTCCTTTCTCCCGGGCGTGCGGCACGGCCGGCCTGGGGTTGCGCTGCCGGTGCAGCGTGGCGCGGGATTTCCCGAGCACCCGGCAGGCAGCAGATGTGCCGATCGCCGCCTCCATCGCCGGGAAATGCGCGTCGATGACCTGGTTCAGTTCTTGCCGGAATCCGCGCTGCGCGAGATGTCCTCCAGCAGCGCGAATGCTTTTCCCGCGATATCCAGCGCGGTCCTGGTCTTGCCCAGATCGGATTCCAGCCTCTGGTTCCGCGCGTTCAGTTTCTTGTTCTCCGCCCGCAGCCGCGCCAGTTCCTCATCCTCAGCGCTTTTCGGCGGCTTGCCCGACGTTACGGGCAGTCTGCCTTTTTCCTGCTGCTGCCGCCAGTGCTCGATATGGGAGTGGTACAGCCGCTCACGGCGCATCAGCTCGCCGCGCTGCGGGCTGCCCTCAGGCAGCGCGCCGTACTCGGCCAGGATCCGCGCCTTATACGCCGCGGTGAACGTCCGCCGTTTCGGCCGCTCCGGCTGGCTGGAGGTCACCTGACCATCATGCCCGGTGATCGCGGCCTGGTCAGCGAGGGTCATCGTCACTATCTCGGTGGTCCTGTCTCGCCCTGCTCTGCCTCAGAAGGATTTCTACGTCCCGTGTCTCACACGAGTTTGACAGAGAGGGTCGGCACGAAAACCCGCATCCAGTCGATGTACGTCCCCTGACGTAGATGGCGCACCGCAGCCGTCCATCGGGGTCGAGGGGAGCCACCGGCCTCCTGTTCTGTTAGAGGCATGACCACGGCTTCCGATGCCGGGTGCCGTAAGCCCGGCCAGTTCGCACATGAGACCTGACCGTCTCCTGCGTAGCGGCTACCGGGCCGGGATCGACTTCTGCCTCGCCGCCGGGGTGACCGTCGGTCGCGGAGGTGGTCCTGCAGCGCCACCCCGGCCCCGAGCGGTGACAGTTCCGCAGCGCGCCGGAAAGAGCCGCCCGAGCCAGGGATCGCCGCCCGCTCAGAGAAGGTCATGACACCAAACGGACCGGGTGACAGGCCTGCGCAAGGGCTGTCACCCGGCCATTCTGAATCTCAGTACTCTTCGCCTGCCAGCATCGCGAGGTGCGGTAATCAGCTCAGGCTAGCCCGACGTGGCTGGCTGGCCGTGATCACTCAGGGAGGTGAGGTGAGCTGCCGGGGGCGGTGGCGACCAGGCCACCGTCGGCGTCCAGCCGGTCACTGGGATGAAGGGCTGACGACGTTGGTGCGGTGGCCGGAGTCCGTGCGTGATGGGGATGATCGCTGAGGATCTCCGTCGTTGGCGAAACGCGCCGGGCGTGCATCAGGCCCAGGCCGCTGAGGAGCAGCATGATGGCAGCGGCGACGAACGCGGCGATCGCGGCGATACCCGCGATCATGCCCATGGTCCCGAACGCGTAAGCGTTGAGCAGCAGCCCGCGCAGGGTCTCGCCCTTGAAAACCGTATTGACCTGGGCTGCCAGTGCGGCATTCTTAGGCTGCGCAATTGCCTCTGCCGACAGCTGCGCGTAGGTCTTGCCACCGCCGATCGCCTTGAGGTGGTTGGCGATGAAGTGATCCGCGTAGACCTCAGCCTGAGCACCGGTGGTCAGCTGCTGGCCGCCGTATGGCCGCATCGCGGCGAACTCGGGAGCGGCGACTGCCTTGCTGTTCGCGGCCGGGAAGTAGATCTGCTGGGCCGCGAGCTGGGTGTGCACTTCGTTGCCGATGTAGCTGTGGGCCCAGGTCAGCAGCCCGCCGGCGGCGATAAGCGTGACCGCGAGGAATAGGCCCGCGGTGGCCATCAATATGTCGAAGGTTAGCCGTCTCATAACAATTCTCCTTGGTGGAAGCAGTGCGCGAGGGGTTCTGGCCGGCTGCAAGCCGGGTAGGTGGCCCGGGCCGGGCGGGTGGAACAAGCTGGCGGTCCAGCGGCCGCCCAGGCCCGCGGTGATGCCGGTCAAACCGGCGAAGATAGGCCAGTGATCCTTACCGGGGAGCAGCATATTGGTGAGCAATGCCGCGGCCAGGCCGACCGTTCCTTTAATGGGCGGCGGATGACGCGCGCGGCAGTTGATGATGCCGGTTAGGCCGCGCTGGGAGAATTGTTCTCCCGTGGTTCACCGTTTCTTTGGGTTTGCGGTGTCCTGGTCGGCTCTGTTACACAAAACGAAAACTCCAGACCCTGTCGCGTGGCCGCCATTTATACGGTGCGGCTGCCGGGGTCTGGAGCAACACTTTTAATATTACTACACTTTCCCGGATCTCCTAATTAACCGGCCGAAACTCCAATTCCCGAAAATTCGGCTCGCCGCGCGGTGCGGCGTCACGGTAAAACCTGCTGGCGATGGACCGAAGAAAATGGCTTCCCGGCCGGCCGCCCGGGCGGTTTTATCGCGACGTAAGCCGTCCGGGGAGGGGACGGCGATGATGTCTGTGATGAGGACGGCGCCCCGCTGCTGCCTCGCTCCTCGCCAGCCCTGCTGCTCCTGTGCGGCCGGATCGGTGCACGTCCCGGTGCGAGCTGGCCTTCATCATGGACCCGGCCGCGGGCCGGCAAGGCGTTCGCGATCTTGCCCGCGATAAATTCAGGTCACTGCCCTGGACCTCGGTGGCTGACTTTTATGTGCCGTCAGCGAATACCACCGAGATGCCGGGACTATTTGATGCTGGAATTCAGCGAAAAAACCCCTCGTTCAGGCTTCGAGCGTGACCAGCGCGCCTGGTGACCCAGGGCCCCGGCAAAGTCGTTAGCACTGCATGATCGTTTGCAGTGGCCTGCCGGGCTGGCGGGCGTGGTAGCGCAGCGCGGCGGCCACATTGGCGTGGCCGGTCAGCCGCAAGATTGCGATGGCCAGGTTGCGCAGGCTGGCCATGACGCGCGGTCCGTTGCCGGTGCGGACCTGGGAGCGGTCCTCGTCGTAGGTGACGTCTCGGACCCAGTGCAGCCGGTTTTCGATGAACCAGTGGCCGCGCATGAGGTGGGAGAGCTCGGCGGCCCTTGCCTGGATGACAGTCAGCGAGGTGATCGCATAGACCGTCTCGGCTGACCATTTCTTGCTGTTCTTCCCGGTCAGCGGCCGTCGGCGGCGCACGATCTGGATGGCCTGGGCGGCATGGGGGAAGGCCAGTCCGGCCGCCACGGTGGTGACTTTCAGGGTGCGCCGTTCGGTGCGGCCGTGGCCTTTCTCCTTGGTCTGGCAGGCGACGGGAACTTGCCGCCAGGGCAGGGCGGCGAGCTGGGCGTGCAGGCCGGGCTGGTTGCGTTTGACGGTGATCAAGTAGTGCGCGCCGCGCTGGCCGGCCAGGTACTCGGCGTGGGCACGCTGGGCGTGCAGCGCATCTGCCGTGACGACTGCCCCGGCCAGGTCAATGCGGTCCAGCACGGTGGCGAACAGCGGGATCTCGTTGGTCTTGGCCTCGACGTCGACCTGGCCCAGGACCGCCCCGTGCCCGTGATCGAGGGCGGCCAGCAGATGCCGGCCAGGGCCAGCGGCGATGCCTGATCCGCGCAGTGTCTTGCCGTCCACGGCGATCGCGCGGCGGGCGCCCGGCACCGGAGCGGTGCGCTGCTGGGCCCAGCTCCCGGCCACGTCATCCAGGGCATCCCCGTCCAGAGCCTGCAAGGTCCGCCGGAACGTGGACTCACACGGCACCAGGCCAGTGACGCCGAGCGCATCCCGGGTGCCCTGGTCCGCATCAGCGGCCCATTCCGCGATCGCCGTGAACGACCGGGCCCCGGCCAGCACCGCGCACAACGCCAGGCCCAAAATCACCGCCAGCCCGTGACGCACCCCCCGGCGGGCGCGTGGGTCCGGGACCGCGGCCAGCACCGGCAGCAGCCGCGCCGGCTCCTTCTCCAGGGACTGCGCGGCAGCCAGCAACTGGCCAACCGCAGGGTCGATCAGGGATGATGACGCAGCGGGCATGGCCCCTCAGCAGTGATCCGGCAGGTGTAGGAACCGCCATGATCGCTTCCCGGGGCCGTGCCCGCGCCGCTACCAGCTCACATCGGCGTGTCGTAAACCAGCTCAATCACCGCCCAGTAGGACTTTGCCGACGCCCTGCCTGGTGACCGGGCCACGCACGGCAATAACAAACACGTCGCCGGGCGGCCGCCGCCGGGAGAGTGGACACGGCCGCGGGCGGTGTGAGACAGCCTCGGCGCCGCCCGCAGCGCCCCAGCGGCACTATTCGGTCACACTGCACCGCTGCCGCGGCCGGCGGCCGGCACGCGGCGCTGCGCATCACTCGCCGGGACGGCCGCTGCGCCAATGCCGTTTAGCTTGTGCTGATCAGGTCTTTGGGCTGTGGTGTTTGCAGGTTGGGGAGTCTGATCGTGGGTGGCCCGTTGTGGCGGACGGTCTTGTGGCCTGGCTGTTTGGCGGGGTATCTGAGGGCTCGCCAGCGTTTGACGACGCGGGGACTGGAGCGGTGGCGGACGGGGTTGAGGTTTTGTTTCCTGGTCATCTCGGCTGTCGCGCGGGCTAGGAGGCCGTCAGCCTGCTGAGGGGGGAAAGGCCGGGCCGACGGCCCGGCGGATGATGCGGACGGCCTTGGTGAAGCTGACCCGTCCGGGATCAATCCAGGCGGCCGCGGCGGCGTCGCTGATCAGGGCGCTGACGGCCCAGGCGGTCAGGAGGTACCCCCAGATCTCCTGGCGGACCAGTTCCGGGGCGCCTGAGCGCAGGATCCTCCCCGGGCCACGCAGGACGGTCTTGACCTGCGCGTTCGCGGTCTCGTGCTGCCATCTTTGGTGGTAGGCCGAGGCCAGGACGCCCGCCGGGGCGGCCTGCCAGCCGGTGATGGTGGTGACCAGCGTGATCAGGGCGTCCTCGCCGTCCCGGTCGGTGACCTTGTACTCCACGACCCGGACGTGCCGGGCCAGGGCGGGGCCGGGGTCCTCCCCGCGGCGGGCGGCGGCGGCCAGCTTGCCGCGGCGGGCACCCCGGATGGACGCCTTCATCACGACGGACCGGTAAGACCCGTCGGGCAGCAGTTCCAGGCACGGCAGCCCGAGTTCGTCTTTCACCCGCCAGAGCAGGTCAGCACCGGACCCGGCGGCAGCGCGCCAGTCGTCCCAGCCGTAGAACAAGCGGTCCGCGAGCAGCAGCCAGCCTTCCTCCAGCCGCGGGTAGAGCGTCCTGGCCAAAGACTGCTCGCCGCTGCCCTTGGCGGCCGATGGCCCCATCGCGGCCAGCACCGGGGCCCGCGACCCGCACTCGCAGACCGTGACCAGCCGGACCTTCGGGAACGGGCCGTCGTTCGCCCCGGTGCCGAAGGCCTCCCGGTTCGCCGGCGTGTCCGGCACATCCAGCTCCGTCCCGTCGATGCTCATCAGCCGCCACGGGCCGAGAAACGCCCCCTCGGCCTCCAGACCGGCCGTCGGCTCTGCGACCTGCGAGAACAGCTCGGCCATCGGCTCGGGGCCGAGCCGCTGCCGGGCCTGGGTGACCGCCCCTTTCGTCGGCGGCTCCCACCGCTGATCCCATGAGCCCCAGCTCCGCAGCGCCCCGGTCAGCCGCCCGGCGACCTCCTCATAGTCCTCGTCGGCGAACAGGGCGAGCGCCATCACCAGATAGACCACCACATGCGGGGAAGCTTCCCGCCCCGCCGCCGGGCCTGCTTCCCCGTCGCCGCGACCGCGTCATCGACCGCGTCGCGCGGCACCCGCGACGCGAGCACGCCCAGCGACACCAGATCCGTCAGCACCGGCCCGGCCACCACACCAGTCTCCGTCACGACCAGCGATCATGCACCGAACCAGACGCCCCAGCAGCAGAAACATCAAAACCCCGATCAACCCGCCAACAAGCTAAACGGCATTGGCCGCTGCGCAGGCACCGGACGTGCCGGCCCCGGCGCATCGTTCGTGATATCTGCGTTAACCTTGGGTACTAAGGAGATAAAGCGCTCATTACGTTTGCAAATTCATGGTTGCATATTTATTGCCCTGGATCTCGGCATTTATCTGGACATCTGCGAAACTGGGGTTGGGCATGGCTGGACTTTCGTCAAAAACAGAGTTTGCTGCTTCGGGCTCTGCTATTTCAGGCGCGGCAGCGGTCGCGGAACCCGTGTCAGGTTCGCTCGCGGTGGCCGGGCCGGATGCTTCCAGGGATCTGGCCGAGCTTGATGATGGGGCGCTGCTGGGCATCCTCCGGCTGATGCCGCGGGCCAGCGGGCGACGGGCGGCGGCATGCGAGATCCTGGTCACCCGCTACCAAGGCCTGCTCTGGTCCTGCGTGCGCCAGTACCTGCGCAGCTCGGAGCCGACCGAGGATATCGCGCAGGTGGCGTACGTTGGCCTGCTGAAGGCGATCAACAACTTCGATCCGGTCCGGGGCCGCAGCCTCGCCGCGTTCGCATGGCCGTGCATGAATGGCGAGATCAAGCGGCACTTTCGTGACAGGCGCTGGCAGGTCCATGTCGGGCGGGCCGCACAGGAGCTGATGCTCAATGTCCGTGCGGCGACCGGGCAGCTCGCCCAGGAGCTAGGCCGGACACCGACCGAATCCGACCTGGCCAGGCACCTCGGGGTTGGGCGGGACGATCTGCGCCAGGCCCAGCAGGCTGAGCTAGCCTTCCAGCCATCCTCGCTGGATGCGCCGCCGGCCGGTCGGCTCGGCATCAGAACCCTGGCGGATACTCTCGGCGAGGATGATCCGCGGCTGGAGCACATGCTCGCCATGCGGGCCGTCGCGACCCATTGGGGCGAGCTGACTGTGCGTGAGCAGAGCATCCTGGCGATGAACTTTGGCGGCGGCCTGACCCAAACGGAGATTGGCCAGCGGCTCCGGATCTCGCAGATGCACGTCTCCCGGCTGCGAGCCCATGCGCTCCGGCATCTCCGCTCACGGTTGCTCGACCTGGAGGACATTCCTGCCCACTCTGGCGATGGGCATCCAGGGTAAGATCCATAACGAAAGCTGGCGAACTCGCTGCCTGGCCGGGACCCCGCCTTGCTGCTGAAGCAAGAAGGTGTCCCCAAATGTTCAGCGTGAAGCTTGGCATCCGCGACGGCGATGGTCACGTCATAGTCGAGCTGTGCGGAGAACTTGATGTGACAGACGCCGCCGCTGTCGTGGCCGCATTCGCAGTGATCGGGGCGCGCCAGCCAGTGATCATCGTCGATCTGGCCGGGATGGACTTCATCGACTCCAGCGGTGTGGCGGCGCTGGCGCGGGGACGGAAGCTGGCCCGGGACGCTGGCGGTGACCTGCTCCTGGCCGCGCCAGGGCGCGAGGTGCTCCGGACCCTGACCCTTACCCGCCTGATCGATACCTTTCCCGTCCACGCCAGTGTGAACGAGGCCGCCGGACACGTCCGGCGGCAGGCCGCGACCAGGGCCGCGCGTCCCGCCGTCGCCGACGCGAGATGATCCTGGCTGGACGGGCGGCCAGTGCCGCAACGGCTTCGCGCCGTCATGAGCGATGAAGCTCGCCATGCTCGCCCCGATCGCCTGGCGCACGCCGCCCAGGCACTACGGGCCGTGGGAGTCGATCGCCAGCCTGCTCACTGAGGGGCTTGTTGCGCGGGGGGTCGATGTCACGCTTTTCGCCACGCTCGACTCGGTGACGACGGCAGCTCTCGACGGCGTCTGCCCGCACGGATATGCGGAGGATGCCGGACTGGACGGCCGGGTCTGGGAGGCGTTGCACGTCTCCCATGCACTGGCCCGGTCGGGTGAGTTCGAGCTTGTGCACAACCACCTCGACTGGCTGCCGCTCGCATTTGGCGAGCATGTGCAGGCGCCGATGGTGACGACCATCCACGGCTTCTCCGGTACGGGCATCCTTCCGGCCTACACGCGGTCACGCTCGGCGTTCGTCGCGATCTCAGCTTCGGACCGCTATGCCGGGCTCGACTACGCCGCGACGATCCATCACGGCATCGACCTCGGGATGCTGCCGTACTGCGCTGGTGGGGGAGATTACCTCGTCTGCCTCGGGCGCATCCATCCTGACAAGGGCACGGCTGACGCCATCCAGATCGCCCGTCGCACGGGACGACAGCTGGTGATCTGCGGCATCGTGCAGGACGAACGGTATTTTGCCGATGCCGTGAAGCCGCATGTAGACGGAGATCGCGTCATCTTCCTCGGCTCAGTCGGCCCGGGGCGCCGTGCGGAGGTCCTCGGCGGTGCGGCCGCGCTGCTGCACCCGGTCTACTTCGACGAGCCGTTCGGCCTGTCGGTGGTGGAGGCCATGGCGTGCGGCACCCCGGTCGTCGCCTACCGGCGCGGCTCGATGCCCGAGGTAGTGGACGAGGGCGTGACTGGGTTCCTGGCCCACGACGTAGATTCGGCGGTCCACGCGGTCCGTGCGACCGTGCGGCTGGATCGCTCAGCCGTACATGCCCGCGCCGTCGCGCGGTTTGGCGCCGACCGCATGGTTGAGGACTACCTTCGCACCTACGAAGCGCTGCTCATGTCGGCCAGCACTGCACTAAGCGGCGCGTAGGCCACCCCGATGCGGCTGTCATCGATGCCGTAGGGAATCCAGAGCAGACCGTCATGCAGGAAGGCTCCGCACGAATACACGACGTTGGGGACGTAGCCGTCCTGCTCGTCCCACCCGGGGGACAGCAGCGGAGTCCTCGAATAGCCCACGACGCGCGTCGGGTCGTCGAGGTCGAGCAGCAGCGTGCCGATGACGTACACCCGCATCGGGCCGACGCCATGGGTCAGCACCAGCCAGCCCTGGCTGGTCTCGATCGGCGGCCCGCAGTTGCCGACCTGCAGCATCTCCCACGGCGCGGACGGTTCCTGCAAGAGCACTGGCTGGTCCCACACGTAACCATCGGCCGAGCTGGCCAGGCTCGTACTCTCGCCGTCGGAGCGGCACAGGGCGACGTGCCGCCCGTGCACCTTTCTGGGGAACAGCGCCATGCCCTTGTTCCTGGCGGCCGGCCCGGCCAGTCGGTGAGCGCGGAACTCCCGCAGGTCGGGGCTGATGAGCAGGCGCGGGGCGATCCGTCGCCCGTCATAGGCCGTGTAGGTGGCGCGGTACTCCGAGGTCCCGTCATCGTCGGTGAATCGCGTGAACCGCGCGTCTTCCATGCCGTTGCTCTCCTCGTCAGCGGACGGTGACAAGATCCGCTGCCCGAGGTCGGCGCCGCAGGCAAAGGAGGCGTTGTAGGCGGATGAGACCACAGTGCGCAGCAGTTCGACGGTGGCAGCAGAACCGGACCGGATCAGCAGGTCCCGGTGCGCATTCGCCAGCGCATGCTCAAGATCAGCGCCCCCGAACTCAGCCGGGAGGGCATGCACGACGGCCTCGGCGAGTTCATCCATAGGGCCCTGGTCAGCCAGGACGGCCTGAAGGTGCTCCCGGCGCCAGGTGGCCGGCGTTATGTCCGCTACGGAGACTGGCAGGAGCCGCGGCTCGAAGGACCACTGCGCGCCCGGGCCGACGACAGCCGAGCAGAACCCGATCGAGGAGATGTGGCCTTCGCCGATGCCCCGCACACTGACTGCCGCCCGGGCCTGGCCAGCGCGCAGGCCGGCCTGGTCGGGGCCCAGCATTGCGCTCGGGTTGCACACGGCCGCGGCCTCCGTCGCGTACTCGGCGGTGAAGGTCGCTCCCAACAGCAATGTGCGCGCCGCCGTCAGCTCACGTGCCTCCTGCAAGTGCGCGGAGACGATCGACGCGTGCCGTCGCAGGATTCCCTGATAATCATGATGGCGACCGCCGAAGTCGCGGACCAGGCCCGCGGCCAGCCGCTCGACCTCATCGTCCCGCAGGTTCATCACGCGGCCGACGACCTGGCTGGCCCGCGAACGGGCCCGGTGCAGCTCCTCACCGGGCAAGAAGAGCTGCGCCAGGACACGGGCCGGATCGGGGCGCAGCCCGGCCTGAATGCGGTGCGCTATCACTCCAGCTCGCTGAGCCGACGCGCCTGCTGCGCGGTCGCGAGCATCGCCAGCGTGGACTCGGCGCCCTGGTTGAGATTGCGGCCGCCACGCTCCAGGCCGTCGTAGCCGCCGCCGGTACGCGGGTCGAGCATCGGCGTAGCGCTGTCGTTATCACCGCCGAACCAGTCCCAAGCGAGGCGGATACCCGTCAGCCAGGACGGCTGGTGTGTGATCCGGAATGCGCTCTCACAGGCATCCGCGAGTGTGGACACCTCGATGGGCTGCTGGTCGAAACCAGGGCCTACGTCGTCGCGGCCACGGCCGCCCGCCGGGGTCACCGACAGGTGGCCATCGCGAGTCTGGATGCGCAGCAGGAACTCCAGCATGCTCAGGCCACGACTGAGGGCAGCCTCGTTGGGAAGAGTGTCACCCGTGACGATCAGCGCCTCGGCAATCGAGGCGTTGGCATAGCTCAGGCGCTCCTCCGGCCAGGGCCACCGGGAATCGCCGTCCGGCGCCGAGGTGATTGTGGCCAGTGTGTCCATGAGCAACTGCCTGGCTGCCATTTCATCTGGTCGTTGTCTTAGCAGCTCGGCGGCGCCCAGCGCAGCAAACGCCATCGATCGCAGGTGCGGGGAACGGCGTTGCGCTGCTATCCGGAATCCGCCGAGCGCCCGGGCCCGCATGCCCGGTGTCTGCGCACTCGCAGCAGCGACGCCGAGGCCCCATAGTGCCCGTCCCCACCAGTCGCCCATCCCTGCCCCGTCACGCCAATGACCGTCGACAGCCATCCTGTTGTGACAGGCGCCCGTGGGATCGAGCGCACCGAGGACGAAGGCAAGGTAGCAGCGGGCCAGTCGGCGGGCGGCTGGCCCGGGCTCCGGCTCATGGCACACGACGACCAGCCCGCGGGCGACGTCGTCAACGCAGTAGCCGTGCTCATGCCGGGGGACCGTGTAAAGGGCATGCTCAAATAGCCCGCGGTCGTCAGTGAGGCGTTCGAGGTGACCGAACGCCGGCTGCTGAAGGTCACTCGCGGGAGTCACGCGGCCCGCGCTCATGCGGCCACGCTTGCCGTAATCAGCCGGCTCGCCAGCTCGCGGTACTGGTCCGCGATGACCGGCCACAGCAGCTGTGGTGCGGTCGCGGCGGCCGCGGCGGCCATCTTCGTCATCACGTCCCCGCGCATGATCACCGACCGGAGCGCCGCTGCGATCGCGGCCGGATCAGCGTGCGGCACGAGCAGGCCCACACCTCCCGCGAGCACCTCCACGGCGTGTGGGAACTGCGTTGCCACCACCGGCTTGCCGGCTGCCACGGCCTCGATGAGCACCCCCGAAGTGACCTGTTCGGTCGAGTCGTAGGGGAGCAGGACCACGTCGGCAGAGCGGACGAGGGAGGCCAGCGCGCTGGTGCTGCGGTAGTAACCGTCGAAGGTGATCATCGATCCCAGCTCGGCCTGCCGGACCTGGTCCTGGAGGCGTTCACGATAGGCGTCGCCTTCGTGGAGCAGCACCTTCGGATGTGTCTGGCCTGCGACTATATAGCGTGGCGTGGGTGCCAGATCTCGCAGCATCGCCATGGCCTCGATAGCCCACTCGATGCCCTTGCCCGGGCCGAGCAGCCCCCACGTCAGGACAGTGAACTGCCCCGTGCGGAACGTCGGCTCCGCCATAGCCGTCTGCAGGGCGGGTGCGCCGTGGGCGATGACGCAAACCTTCGTCATATCGAGGGTGTAGCCGGCCGCGAGCCGTTCGTGGGCCGTCATTGTCATCACGACGATGGCATCGGCCTTCGCCATTACCGCCTCCAGTACCTGACGCTGGTGTGACGTCGGGTCGGTCAGCACGGTGTGCAGGACGACGACGCACGGCACCCGGACCTGGTCTAGCAGGTGCAGGATCTCGCTGCCGTCGGCTCCGCCGTAGATGCCGTACTCGTGCTGCACGATGGCGACGTCACACAGGTTCAATTGCCCGGCGGCCCGGCGGAGTGAAGCGGAGTCATCGTTGATGAGCTGCGTCACCACCTCGCCACCGGGTTGTGCTGAGGGCGTGTCGACCAGGCGGACAACCCAGCCCTCGTCCGTGCTGGAGTGCAGGAGGGCGTCGCGCAGGGCGGCGGTGAAAGTGGCAAGTCCGCATTGGGTGGGCGGGAACGTGCTGACGAATCCGAATCGCATGCTCATAAATCAGGTGCCTTCCGATTGGACAGCCCCGGCAGAACCGAACGAAGCCTCACGCGATAATGTGCTCCGGCTTGCGGGCAGCGTGTATGCCCGACCAGCCGCCACGACCCGCCTACGTTCCTGGCACCAGCCAGAAGAGGTCAGTAATCCCGCGCAGCAACTGCTGCCTTTAAGCGGGCGCACATCAGGTGCGATGCTGTCAGCCTATTCGACGGCAGGGGAGCCGGTGACGGCGGGTCTGGCCGACCGGGCCAGAGCGTGGTCGGTCCTGGTCCGTGATGATGCCGAAGGCGTTGTGGTCACTCTGGTCAGCGGCCTGTCTGCGATGTCCGGCCTTGCTAAATGCCGCAGATAATCTGCGCCGGGTTCGAACCCGGAAACGTGTAGTAGCGTCAGAAATGTCGCTCCGGACCCTGGCAGCAGATGTCGCGCAAATTGCGCGGTGTTACGGCAGAGTCCGGCTTTTTATGCGCAGGCAACGACACCGGGATGGCGCCCACGCGGGAGAATTTCTCCCTCCGTGATCTGACGGCCCCGCCGCTGGGAAATCCCATAAGGATCTGCCATGAGCGTTCTGATCATTATTATTGTCGTGGTCGTCGTGTTGTTGCTGGTGGGTGTGGCTGCCTCGGCGCGGATCGTGAAGCAGTATGAGCAGGGGGTGTTGTTCCGGGTTGGCAAGATAATCGGGGCGCGGGCACCTGGGCTGCGGGTCATCATCCCGTTTATTGACGTGCTGCACCGGGTGTCGCTGCGGATCGTGACGATGCCGATCCAGTCCCAGGGGATCATCACCCGGGACAACGTCAGCGTCGATGTCTCGGCAGTGGCGTACTTCCGGGTCGTCGACGCGGTCAAATCCGTCGTCGCGATCGAGGACGTGAACTCGGCGATCGACCAGATCGCCCAGACCACGCTGCGCAAGGTCGTCGGCCAGCACAGCCTGGACCAGACCCTGTCCGAGACCGACAAGATCAACCTGGATATCCGCAAGATCCTGGACGTCTCGACCGTGGCGTGGGGTGTTGAGGTGACCCTGGTGGAGCTGAAGGACATCCAGCTGCCCGACACCATGAAGCGGGCCATGGCCAGGCAGGCCGAGGCCGAGCGGGAGAAACGCGCCAAGATCATCAACGCCGAGGGCGAGTCCCTGGCCGCGGCCGCGCTGGGGCAGGCCTCGGACATCATGATGGCCCACCCGCTCGCGCTGCAGCTGCGGAACCTGCAGAGCCTGGTCGAGATCGGCGTCGACAAGAACACCACCGTGGTCTTCCCCGCCCCGCTGATGACCACCATCGCCGAACTCGGCTCCTTCCTCGCGGGCGAGAAAACGGCTGCCCGTCCCCTCCCGCCGGCCGCCACTGCCAACGGGACCACCCCTAATGGGACCACCGCAAGCTAGCCGGGCGCACCACTCGCGTCGGCGTGACATGATCGCCGCCGGGCCGTCGGAGTGACTGGGCGAGGGCCGAGGACCGCGGCTCGCGCTCAACGCTCACGGTGCCGCTCGTGGTCCAATGCAGGCACGAATAAACTAGCAATAAATTTCTAGAATCTATGTTGCCTTTATGTATGAGAGGCTGGTCTTCTTACTGGCATGCCCGCAGCTGCGCAGGGCGCAGAGCAGGGCATCTGGCCGCCTCCTAGCACTTGCCTGCGGCGCCCCCGGCGATCGCGCCGGCGACGGAATGTGCAGCCCCCTGTCGCCGTATACCACAAGATCCGCGAGGACCTGGAGGAAAAGGGCGTCATCTTCCTCGACACCGACACCGCGCTAAAGGAGCACCCGGATCTTTTCCGCGAGTACTTCGGCACGGTCATCCCGCCGGGCGACAACAAGTTCGCCGCGCTGAACACCTCGGTCTGGTCCGGCGGCAGCTTCATCTACGTGCCGAAAGGCGTGCACGTAGACATCCCGCTGCAGGCCTACTTCCGGATCAACACCGAGAACATGGGCCAGTTCGAGCGGACCCTGATCATCGTGGACGAGGGTGCCAGCGTGCACTACGTCGAGGGCTGCACCGCGCCGATCTACTCCTCCGACTCACTGCATTCCGCAGTCGTCGAGATCGTGGTCAAGGCCGGCGGTCACTGCCGGTACACCACGATCCAGAACTGGTCGGCCAACGTGTACAACCTGGTGACCAAGCGGGCCGTGGCCCAGCAGGGGGCGACCATGGAGTGGATCGACGGCAACATCGGCTCCAAGGTCACGATGAAGTACCCGGCTATCTACCTGATGGGCGAGCACGCCCGGGGTGAGACGCTGTCGGTCGCGTTCGCGGGCCCCGGTCAGCACCAGGACGCCGGGGCCAAGATGGTGCACTGCGCGCCGTACACCTCCTCCCAGATCATCTCCGAGTCCGTGGCCAGGGCCGGCGGCCGCACGTCCTACCGAGGCCTGGTCCAGGTGCAGGAGGGAGCTGCGCACTCCAAGTCGACGGTCAAGTGCGACGCGCTGCTGGTGGACGCCGTCAGCCGGTCCGACACCTATCCCTACGTGGACATCCGCGAGGACAATGTGGAGATGGGGCACGAAGCCAGCGTCTCCAAGATTTCCGAGGACCAGCTGTTCTACCTGATGAGCCGGGGCATGACCGAAGACGAGGCGATGGCCACCATCGTCCGCGGGTTCGTCGAGCCGATCGCCCGCGAGCTGCCGATGGAGTACGCGCTCGAGCTGAACAGGCTGATCGAGCTGCAGATGGAGGGAGCAGTCGGCTAATGCCGGTCCTCAGGGCCGCCTGCCGGCGTAGAGGATCCCGGGCCTTCGCGGTCAGACCACCATAATGAGTCAGGACCGGAGCTGGAGGCCGCTCCGGCGTCGCTGAGGTGATGGATGATCTGGCGGAATGACCCGGCGAAGTTTTCCTCGCGGTAACCGAGATCGGTCGCTACGCAAAAGTCCCTGACGAGGCCTTCGACGCGTCGCAGATTGGGCCGGGGCATCGACGGGAACAGATGATGCTCGATCTGGCGGTTAAGGCCGCCCAGCATGAAGGTAGTAAACGGGCCGCCCCTGATATTGCGGGAAGTGATCACCTGGCGGCGGGCGAAACCGGCCGCCGTGCCGGATTCGATGATCGGCATCCCCTTGTGGTTAGGTGCGAAACTGATGCCCAGGTACAGCGAGAAGACCGCCTGCTGCACGACGACGAAGGCGAGCGCCTTGAGCGGGGAGAGCACCACCAGCACCACCGTCAGGTACAGCGCGGCATGCAGCGCGATGAGCGCGCCTTCTACTGCCGCAGCTTGATCGCGCCGACGCAAGAGCCGATTGATCCCGAGTACGTGCATGCCACCGCTGCGGAGCAGCATGAGGGGAAGAAAGAGCGGTGCCTGCCAGCGCGCCAGCCGCGATGCGAGCGGGCGGCCCCCGTTCCCCGGCGCCCCTGGCGAGGCCAGGGGGATCCCTTCGCCGATATCGGGATCGCGGCCCACCTCATTGGGATGCGCATGGTGCGCGTTGTGCTTGGGAACCCACCAGCCAAAGCTCAGCCCGATGAGCGCGTTCCCCACGGTGAGCCCGAGCATGCGGTTGTGCCGGCGCGTACCGAAAACCTGGTTGTGGCCCGCGTCGTGGCCGATGAAGCCCAGCTGGGTGAACATCACCCCCACCAACGGGGCGACGGCCAGGACCGTCCACGAGTTGCCGACCACGACGAACAGGGTCCATCCAGCGAAGAAGGCCAAGATCGTCAGGGTGATTTTCACCCGGTAGTAGCCGGGCCGGCGGTTCAGCAGACCCATCGCCCGTACCTGCAGCGTCAGCGCACGAAAGCTGGCCGTCGAAGGATCGACGTCAGCAGGCAACCTGTCTGCGGGGCAGGCGGGGCTGGCCGGCAGGGCAAGAAGGCCGGGTGCAGTTCGCTTCGTCGCTCTGTCCTCCTGGGCGTCTCCCGAGCACTTCGCTCGGGCTTACGTCGCCAGGGTCTGGAGCAACATGGCCGCGGTCAGGGTCTACCCGGCACGGTCGCATCTCCTCTACGGTACCTCCGCCAGCGGCCCCGCTACGACGGCGCATGGCGCGTTCTTTCGCGTTATGTTAGGCACGTTGTCGTCTCGTCAGCGGCATGGCCCGGTCAGCGCTTGGTGAAGAAGTCGCGGAGGCTCGCGAGCAGCAGGGCGGCGGCGGCCAGGATGAGCAGGATGGCCAGAGCCGCGCGCCAGTGGCCCAGGGTGGCCAAGGTGGCCAGCCATACCGCCGCGCCGACGGCGGCGACGGCGAGCAGGCCCAGCAGGAACTGGCCCAGATGACCCCGGGCGAAGGCTTCCAGACACAGCATCACCACCGTCAGGCCGGCGATGGCTGGCAGCAGCGCGCCGAATTGGCCAAGGATTACCAGGGCGAGCCCGATCAGCAGGACCGATGCCGAGACGCCGGACCATATCCGCAGTACCCGGGTACGGGTGCGGATCGGGTCAACGTTGGGCTGTGCCCGGTGCAGCAGGTGTGCGTGCGGGTCCTCCTGCGGAAGACCGTGGATCGCGGCGCTGGTCAGCGCTTCCCGCTCGGCGGCTAGGGTCCGGCGGCGTGCGCGCACCTGCTGCACGGCGCTCTCCAGCTCGGCCAGGTCTGGCTGGATACCGGTGCTGCCCAGTGCCCGGACGCCGACGCGGGCGCGGCGCAGTTCGTCGCCACGGTCATCGAGTTCGGCTGTGACGGCGGCCAGCAGGACGTCCAGTTCGGCGACCGCTCCTCGACGGCCTGCTGCTCTGCGGCACGCGACGGTGCTTCTTTATCCAGGGCCGCCCATCCCACCGGGTCGGACCAGCAGAGCCGCACCGATCCGTCGCGCTCGTAGCGCGGGCCGGCCGGCGCGCGCTCCCCGCCGAAGGGGTCGCCGGTGTCCAATCCCCACAAGCCCTGGTAGTCACGCACCCAGGGGGTCTGATCGTCGATAAGCACCGGGCGCCAGCTCTTGGCCTCGCCCGGTCCCACGCTGGGACCGTCGCCGCGGTGGTAGTCGATGAAGGGAAGGCCGAACGAGGTGCCGCCTTGCGCCCGGGTCCACGGCAGGAGCAGCCGGCTGACGCGGCGCAGCCCGGTCAGCATGCGTCCCAGCGACGGCGGCTCGACGGTGACCAGGTAATCGCCCGGCAGGCAGGCGCCCGAATGTGACCCGGCGCCGACGAAGACGACCGGGTGGGTGTCGCGCCACTGCAGGTCCGGGTCGTCAGATCGGCGGCGCAGGTCATCGCCGGTTTCCTCGTGGGAGGAGAAGGCGACCCAGGCCGGTCGCGCGGAAGCCCCGGCCGGGTCCGGCAGGAACACGGTGACCTGCTCCCAGTCCGCCTCGTGGTCGTTCACGCCCGCGAAGGTCGATCGCCAGTCGTTCATGGCGTAGAAGAACCAGTACTGCAACGCGATGAAACCCCGGTCGCGGGTGACCCGGCCGTAATATGGGCAGCCTTCCGGCTCGGCGTAAGTCTGGTAGTCCTGCTGGGCCGCAGCCGTCGTGCCGCCGGGAACGCGCCCGCGCAGCAGCAGTGACAGCCGCATCACCGCGTCGATGAACCGGCTCAGCAGGCCGACCGCGGCGAACCGGCTGCCCGCCCGGGCCAGCCGGGGGCGGTCCGCCTCACGCCGCCATGCGCGGAGCTCACCCGGCCCGAGCGGCTGCGCCACGAAACGAAGCGAAAGCTCCCGCCCGGGCGCGCTGACCTGGGCCAGCCGGGCTGGCGTAAGTTCCCCAGGCGCGTATAGCCGCTCCAGGTCACCGCCTCGGCCCCGCCCGCCCTTGGGAACAGTCCGCCACAAACTGCATTTCTCCAGGTAGTCCTCGACCCGCATGGGAAGGAAAAGCTCACCCTGAGTGAAGCGCAGCACCGGTTCATAGCGGCGCAGCAATCGCAGATCCTCAATCACGCCCGTGCCGGCGGCGAAACTTGCCGCCGCCGCGGGGAACAGCTCATCGGTGGTCATCACGCCACCGCGACGATGACCGTGGGGTGCCCGGCCTGGCCGTGCCGCGCGCAGGGCTCAATGGAGATCGTCTCCAGATGCTCGATGGCCACGACTCCAGTCTGCCGTAGATCAGGAGGTCCGTCCCCAGCACCCGGGGCCTTCGCCGGTACCCCCGCAAGCCCGTCAAGCGTGAAATGGCCCCAGGCGGTCGTGAAGAAGGCACACACGTACCCGAACTCAGCGCTTTCCGTGGGCCAGCTTGCCGTCGTGGCCATGCTGACAGTCGCCACGCTGATCCTGAGGTTTTCTTCCCCGACGGCACGACAGGGCCTGCTTTGCTGGAGATCGGCCGGCCCCGGCCGATCTGTGCGGCTGCCCCGTACGGCCGCGGTGCCTGGACTGGGCATTGCAGCACGGCGCGGCCTTCGGCATCTGGGCAGGCCCCACCGAGGACGAACGGCGCGCTATCCGCCGCCACGTCATCGAGCCGCGAGCACCGCGCCATTGACGACTTCAGGGAAGGAATCACCGTGCTGGACCATTCCCCTGGGGGACGGCTACATGAGGCGGGTATCGCAGATGGATGACGGGCTGATTCAGGTTCAGGCGACGGCCATCCGTGCTTCCTGCGCTCGGCTGAGCGCACCGCAGTTGCAGGCCCTGCGGCAAAGCGTGGCGCGGGCTTGCCAGCTTCCGCGGTCCGGGTGGGATGCGAAGGCTGCGGCCCACGCGGAGATCTTCGCCCTGCTGGCGGGTACCGCGGATGACCCCGGGCTCGTCCACGTGCTCACCTCAGGAGCGGGCCTTGCGCAGCGGCTCATGGTCACAGTCGGTCCTGCGATCAGCGGGATGACGGCCAGTTCCCGGCAGCGTTTTCTCATGTGCCTGGGGGCGGGGGACCCGGAAGGGGCCGCCCGCGAAATGGAGAGCCACCTGCGGCTCCTGAGCTTCATGGGACGTGTTGTCGCCAGCCGGATCCGGCCCGGCTAGGCAGGCTGGCCTGTGCGACATGACCCGTGTGCCCAGTGAACCCGTTACCCGGCTGGGTAAAGGTTGGGCGGGCCGAGGTAGGGAAACCCGGCCAGCAGGTCCTCGTGCGGCCGCAGGCCGTCGGGAGGAACCTTTCCGTTGGTCAGCCAGGCAAAGCGGGCACTGAAGACGTCGTCGGTGAGGGCGCGGCCGTTGGGATAGGCCGCGGGCTGGCTCCGGTCGTAGCGCAAGATGTCGGGCAGCACAATTCTGGCGGCCGACGTGGCCGCGTCGGGTGTATAGCCGGCCTCTTGCAGGAGCTTGGACCAGGGCTGCAGGTAGTGGCCGACGTCGTTGGCCGGCTGCCGGGCGTTGAACTGGACTTTGACGTCGTTGGGGTTGATGAACGGGTTAATCGTCGGGAAACGGGTCGTGATGGCCGCCGCGGTCGACCTGCACGAGCACGCCGTCACGACGTACGCTGACCGCGGCCCAGACTCCGATCACCGGATCGGCACCGAGCATCTCGCTGGGCACCTCCAGTGCTATGGACAGAATGTTCCTGTTGGCGAACGCGTCCTGCCCGGTCCAGTTGAATCCGTGAAAGGCGCCGTCCGCATCGGCGAAGAACGGATCGCTGCGGACTCCGGTGAAGAGCCGGCACGGCCCGCCTGCACGGGCCGCGCGGTGGCATCAAAGCCGACGGGCGTGGCCGCGATGAGGACGTCACCGGCTGGCTCGGCCTGCCGCGCCTGGCTGCCGGTGGCGCGGTAGGCGGTGCACGTTTGCGTGCCATGCCTGAACTCGGAAAACGTGAACGTGAACGCGACGTCAGCGTGTGCGTCATCGTCGTTGTCAATATTGATCCGGTAGACCCCGTCGGGGTGGAATTCTGTTTTCATCAGGAATGGCGGCATGGCACTGATGCCAGTCGTGTAGGGATTAACGTCGATAATCAGGGTCGTCCGGCTGGCGTCGGTGGGCGCCTGGAAGACGTAGAGGTCGGTGAAATCCAGGCGCGCATCGTCGCCGGGAAACCTGAGGTTGGCCGCACTGTAGTGATTAGACATGAGTGCTCCTGCGTGATGACCGACTCGTGGACTTCACTGTCGCCCTGGCGGGCAGCCTGTCGCGCCCTTGCCGGCCCCTGGCCGGGACCCTGGCCTTCCCCGCGGCCCCCGGGCAGCGACCCTGGCTGCCCAGCCGCACCCGGAACGGCGCGCGACCCTTTGCTGATCCGCGCCGACCTCGGTCAGCGGCCGGCCGTCTTGCCGCCGTCGACATGCACGATCTCGCCGGTGATGTACGGCGAGGCCTCCAGGAACAGGACGGCTCCGACGATGTCGCTGATCTGGCCGACGCGGCCGAGGGGGGGAAGCTGATCTCCGAGCGCCTCGTAGCTGGCGGCTGGGTGCATCGGCGTCTGGATGATGCCGGGGGAGACGGCGTTGACCCGGATACCGCGGGAGGCGTACTCGACGGCCAGGGACCTGGTCGCCGCGGCCAGGCCGCCCTTGGTCAGGGCGGTCAGTACCGCCGGTGACGCCGAGTCGGTGTACTCGGCGGCCGTTGCCGTGATGTTGACGATGTGGCCGCCGTACCGGCTGAGCATCTCGGTGACGGCACGCTGAGTCAGCCAGAAGAACCCGCTGAGGTTGACCCCAGTGACGGCCGCGAAATCGCCCGCGGTGTAGTCGGTGAACGGCTTGGACAAGAACACGCCGGCGTTGTTGACCAGCGTGTCGATCCGCCCGAACCGGTCAAGGGCCCCGTCGATGATCCGGCCAGCCGTCGCGGGCGCGGCGAGGTCGCCGTCGACCGTGAGCACCTGAGGATCCTTCGAGGGCTTGATCGTCTTGGCGCTGGCCACGACGGCCCAGCCCTGGTCGCGGTACCCGGCCACCAGGCCAGCCCCGATGCCCTGCGAGCCTCCGGTGATGACGGCGACCCGCTGGCTGCCGGTCGTCATGACCCTCGTCCCACGCGGACCGGATCGCTCGGGTGCGGCGTGAGCGGCGTGATCTGGGTCTTCATCGCCGGATCCAGGGGCAACGACGCCACGATGGCCTGCATCTCGGCCAGGTTCCGGGCCTGCCAGAGGCCCAGCACGCGCCCGGTGCCGGGAAGGTTCCATAGCCGGGAAAGGTGTCCCTGCCCGGCCAGTTCCCTGGCCCAGTCCGCCGCGCCTGTCCCGGCGTCCTGAACAGCCCGGCCGGGGATGGTATCCGGGATCGGCATCGTGAAGGTCGTCAGGAATTCGGTGGCTCCCGGCCGCTGCGGCTGGTCCGGATCGCTGGGGTGCGGTGCGAGCGGGTTGACCTCGTCGGTGCGCCACACGCGCAGTGGCATCGAGGCCAGGACCTTTTCGAGCTCCTGGTCGCTGGACGCGGCGAATAGCCCGAGAGTGCGCCATTCGCCCGGTCCCAGCGGCGGCCGCCACAGCCGCAGCAGCTGCTGCTGGGCCGCCAGCTCACGTGACCGGTCGGCCTCACGGGCCCGGACCTGCTGGACGTCCTCGTCCGGAGTCCCTTCCGGGACGTGGGTGGTCATGGTGACCAGGTACTCCATGGTCAGCCTCCTGGCATGCCGTTGGATAAGGAACTCACGCTTCGGCACGAGTTGCTGCCCGCCGTCGATGTCGCCGGTCGTGCCGGTCACCGGCCCGCCGCGATGCCGGTCATGGCGACACGGTCGTGGCCGGGACGTGAGAAGCGCTGATCTGGCTGCGCAGCAGCTTGAGCGCGGCCACGAAGATCTCGGCGAAGGTCGGGAAGGGCTGGATCACGTCGCGCAGCACATCAAGCGGCACCCGGGCACGGATAGCCAGCGTGGCCTGCTGCAGCCACTCGCCGGCCTCGGGCCCGAGCGCGTACGCGCCGGTCAGCCGCTCGCCGTCGGACAGCAGGGTGAGGAACCCCCTGGACTCGGCGTAGGCGTGCGTGTAGGTGGCCATCTTGGCCACCTCGGACACCGGGACGGTCGCGGTGAACGTGGCCTCGGTGGCGCCGACCGAGGCGGCCTGCGGGTCGGTGTAGACCACATCGGGTATCGCCTCATAGTGGGCCTCACGCGGCTCACCGAGGATGTTCGCGGCGACGATCTCGCCCTGGTACTTGCCCACGTGGGTCAGCAGCCGGATGCCAGTGACGTCGCCAAGCGCCCACAGCCGCTCCCCGGCCCGCATCTGGGAGTCGACGGGCAGGCCGTGCGGGCCGGCCGTTATCCCGGTCTCCTCCAGGCCGGCCAGGAGCCGCGGCCGCCTGCCGGTAGCCACCAGCAGCCGGTCACCACGCACCTCGCGACCATCGCTGAGGACCAGCACGTAGTCCTCGCCGTCGCGGCGTGCGGCGGCGGCCTGGATACCCAGGATCAGCTCGATGCCGTCCCGCCGCAGCTCCTCGCCGAGTGCATCACCCAGCGGTTCGGGCTCACGGGCCAGCACATGGGAGGCACCCTCCACGAGGGTCACCTCACCGCCCATCCTGCGCACGACCTGCGCCATCTCGGCACCGACCGGGCCGCCGCCCAGGATCAGCAGATGCCGCGGGACGGCCTT
Source organism: uncultured Actinomycetota bacterium (assembly GCA_963781225.1). Taxonomy (GTDB): domain Bacteria; phylum Actinomycetota; class Actinomycetes; order Streptosporangiales; family Streptosporangiaceae; genus Palsa-504. The sequence goes on along the minus strand of CAWAFD010000015.1, from coordinate 215,821 downwards.
CATACCGGTCGCCTCGCGGTTGCTCCACACGCCGTCAAGCTCGCGCAGCCCCGGGACCGGCGGCAGTACCGGATCTGAACCGGTGGCGATCACCACGTGGGCAGCGGTGTAGCGCCGGCCGCCGACCTCGACCACACCGGTGCCGGCCAGCGAGCCGGTGCCGCGGATCAGGTCGATGCCCTTACCCGCCAGCCAGGTCTGCTGCCCGGCGTCGGAGTAGCCGGAGACCATAAAGTCCCGGTAGGCCAGCGCCGCGGCCACGTCGACCTGCGCCGGGGCGGCGGCGTGCTGGGCTTCGCTGGCCGCCTCGCCGGGGCGCAGCAGCGTCTTGGACGGGATGCAGGCCCAGTACGAGCACTCACCACCGGCCAGTTCCCGCTCGACCACGGCGACCTTCAGGCCGCCGTCGGCCAGCTCGCCGGCGCAGTGCTCGCCCGGCGAGCCGGCCCCGACGACGATCACGTCATAGTCGTAGTCACTCATCAGCTAGGGTCCTGCCGGACCGACTCGTCCACCATGTACTGGGCGTACCAGTCCGGCCAGTCGGGATCGGGCTTCCCGATCTCCTCCTCGTGCTTGCCGTGCGCCGCGGCGGCGCGGCGCAGCGCCTCGGCCAGGCCGGTCACCGAGTCGAAGGTGGCCAGCAGCGAGATGGGCCGGCCCGGCAGCCGGGTCGTGACCTCCTGGACGTACCAGGAGTTGCCGTCCGGGTCGGCGAAGGCGACCCACGAGCCGTAGCTCTTGTGGTCCGGATCCGGGCCAGGAACCCGGTTGGCCGTCCCGGCGCGGTGGAAGACCCCGCCGGCGTCGTGGAACACCTCGCTGACTCCGGCGCCGCGGGCGGCCAGGTCGGCCCGGGCCGCCTCGATGTCCTCGGCGACCAGCTGCAGGCCGTCCGCGGACCCAGGTGCAGCGGTGGTGAGCCCGGTGCCGAAGATGACCGCGCAGGCCGACCCGGGCGGGGTCAGCTGCACCACCCGGAAATCCGGCCCGGTGACGAAGTCGGCGTCCAGCCGCCAGCCCAGCCCGGTGTAAAAGGCCTTGGCCCGGTCCACGTCGGACACCGGTACCACCACAACCTCGAGCTTGTAGTCCATGACCTTGTTCCTCTCCTGATGTGGGCGTTACCCCTGCTCCCCGGATTCGTGGCTCGTGCCGGCGCGCCGTTCCTCCTCGACGGCCGCCAGGCTGAGCGGATCGCGCACCGCCCCACCGCCCACGAACCGTCCCGGGTTAGCCAGGTAGCGCCGCACACGGGTCAGCAGGCGCCTCAGCTTGCCGATCATCGGACGGGTTCCCTGCCTTCCTGTCCGCTGCTCGCGGCCCCGGGCGCGACGGTGATCACGTCACCCACGATCGCCCCGGTACGTCGCCGGTCGCGCCCGTGAAGACCCTGGCCCGTACCCTGGCCCCCGGTCCCGGGACCTGTGAGCGCTGGGCCGGCGCATGTCACAGACGGCCGGGGCTGTCTCGTCTCCAGCCTGAGAGAGACGTTCGCAATCAGGAAGGTGATGGTCATGCGGGTATTCGTGGCAGGCGGGACCGGGGTGGTAGGGCGGCGGCTGGTGCCGCAGCTGGTGGCCCGGGGCCACCAGGTGACGGCGACGACCACGAACCCGGCCAGGCTGGATTTGCTGGAGCAGCTGGGCGCACAGGGGGCCGTGATGGACGGGCTGGACGCGGTCTCGGTCGGCGAGGCGGTGGCCGTGGCCCGGCCGGACGCGGTGGTGCACCAGATGACGGGCCTTTCCCTGGCGCACGCCGGCACGCCCAATCTGAGGAAGCCCGACCGCTTCTTCGCCGCCACGAATCTGTTGCGCACCGAGGGGACGGATCACCTGCTGGCCGCGGCCGAGGCGGCCGGTGTAACCAATTTCGTCGCGCAGAGCGCCGCCATCTTCAACGGGACCCGCGAGGGTGGACGGGTCAAGACCGAGGAGGACCCGCTGGAGGCGGTCAGCCCGGCCGCGGCGAAGGGGACGAAGGCGGTCAACCACCTTGAGGAGGTGGTCGTCGGGGCTGGCGGCACGGTCGTGCGCTACGGCTCGCTTTACGGGCCGGGCGCCATCGACGATCAGGTCAAGCTCGTACGCAAGCGGATGTTCCCGCTGGTCGGGGGCGGCACTGGCTGTTATTCGTGGGTGCACCTCGACGACGCCGCGAGCGCGACCGTCTTGGCGGTGGAGCAGAAGGCGGTGGGCGTGTTCAACATCGTCGATGACGAGCCGGCCCGGTCAGCGAGTGGCTGCCGTATCTGGCCGCGTGCGCGGGCGCGAAGCGGCCGAGGCGGCTTCCCAGGTGGCTAGCCCGGCTGCTGGCCGGGGAGATGATAGTGGCGATGATGACCCAGGGGCACGGTTTCTGCAACGCTAAGGCCAAGGCCGAGCTCGGCTGGGAGCTGCGCTACCCGTCGTGGCGGCAGGGCTTCAGGGACGAACTCGGGTGACCCGGGAGGAGGAGTTCGAGGAGCTGCGGCCGCTGCTGTTTGCGATTGCCTACCGGATACTGGCCAGCGTGGCCGAAGCCGAGGACGCGGTCCAGGAGACCTGGCTGCGGTACCAGGCCTCCCCGGTACAGCCCAGGTCGGCCAAGGCCTACCTGTCGGCTGCGGTGACCCGGATCTCGATCGACGTGCTGCGTTCGGCCCGCGTCCGGCGGGAGAAGTACACCGGGCCGTGGTTTCCCGAGCCGCTGCTCACCGACCCTTACGAGGACCCCGAGCGGTCAGCTGAGCTGGCCGACTCGGTGTCGATGGCGGCCCTGCTGCTGCTCGAGCGGCTGAGCCCGCTCGAGCGGGCGGTCTTCGTGCTGCGGGAGGTGTTCGGGTTCGGTTTCGCCGAGATCGCCTCGGCGATCGGGCGTTCGGACGTGGCGTGCCGCCAGCTCGCGGTGCGAGCGCGGCGTCAGATGGACTCCGGGCGCCCCCGGTTCGAGGCGGACCGCCGGGAGCGGCAGGAGCTGGCGGCACGGTTCTTCGGGGCACTGCGGGAAGGCGACGTCGACGGCCTGCGCGAACTGCTCGCTGCCGACGTGTCGATGGTCGGCGACGCCGGCGGCCGAGCCCCGCAGCTGCCCAGGAGCATCATCGGTGCCGGTCATGTAGCCCGCCTGCTCGCCGCGCTCTTCGGGTGGCTCGTCTCGATCGGCGCGACGCTGGAGCCCCACGAGGTGAACCGCCAGCCGGGCGCGATCTTCCGCGACCGGGACGGCAAGGTCCTGGCCGTCCTGGTGCTCGACGTACTCGGCGGTCAGATCCAGACGATCCGCTCGGTGACCAATCCCGGCAAACTCGGGCATGTGGGTCCGGTGGGGGACGCCTGGGCGGCCGCTCGCGAGGTGAACCGGGTCCGCCTGCCTGCGGACCGGCCAGATGAGGCGGCTTCTCCTTAATAGGAGCGCGGCAGCCCCAGGCCCGCGACCGCGATCTGGTTGAGAGCCAGTTCCCGCGCCACTGGTATCGACCGGAGCAGTCTGAGGTAGCCAAACCGGTCGTACATGAGAGTTTCCTCGGTGAAGCCGCTGCCGCCGGACGTCTGAACCCCGGCATGCCGCCATCCCTGATGCTCTATCCCGCGCCTGCCGCAAATGTTACGTTTCGCCCTAGGTAGCTTCGGTGGCTTATGAGGCAGGGTGAGAACGACATGACCGAGACCACGGACACCTCCCAGGCCCTGCGAGATGGCCGGCTGGCGGATCCTGACGTCACCCTGGGCACGGACCCGCGTATGCACCCTAGCCTGCTGGCCTGCTTTGCCGCGTTCGGCCTGGACGGTCATGCGGCCGCGCCGCCGTTCGATCGCAGCGCAGGCGCCGACGCGATCGCCGAGTTCGTCGGCGCAGCACACGCGGCGTTCGAGGGGCTCTATGACGTGGTGCCGGCCGCCTGGCCGGATGAGACCGAGGCCGCGGTGGACTACCGGACCGAGACCATACCGGGTCCCGACGGCAACCAGATCCCGCTGCATATCTACCGCCCGGCCGAGATTGCCGGCCCGCTGCCGTGCGTGGTCTACCTGCACGGCGGCGGGATGACCATCCTGGAGGCGCACAACCGCGTGCACCGGCAGTGGAGCACCGATCTGGCCGCTGCCGGGCTGGTCGTGGTGACGGTGGGGTTCCGCAACGCCTGGACGGCCGACGGCCTTAACCCCTTCCCGGCCGGTCTGAATGACTGCTCCACGGCCATCGACTGGGTGCACGCCCACCGCGACGATCTGGGCATCACGAAACTCGTCCTGCAAGGTGAGTCGGGTGGCGCCAACCTGGTGCTGGCCAGTGCCCTCAAGGCCAAGCGTGAGGGGCGTCTGGATGCCATCGACGGTGTCTTCGCCTCTGTCCCGTACATCAGCGGCGGCTACGGCTGGGACGATGTCCGCAAGCTGCGCGAGCTGCCGTCGATGATCGAGAATCAAGGGCACTACCTGAACTGCGCGATGATGGACATGCTCGTGGCCCTGTACGACCCGACGGGTGAGAACGCCGAGAACCCGTTGTGCTGGCCGTACTTCGCTACCGAGTCCGATGTCAGCGGCCTTCCGCCGCACTTCATCACCGCCAACGAGCTGGACCCGCTGCGGGACGAGGGCAAGGCGTACTTCCGCAAGCTGGTCCGCGCCGGTGTTCACGCCGTCGGCCGGGTGAACCTCGGGCTGACCCACGCCGCGGAAATGTCGTTCCGGCAGGCGGCCGTGGACGCCTATCAGGCTGCAGTGCGGGACATCAGTGGCTTCGCCGCCTCGCTGTGACAATCAGGGGCCGACATCTAAGCCGCCGTCCTGACCATCACCGCGGGTGTATCAGGTACCGGGGTTGACCGCTCCGTCGTTGTGAGGACTGTCCCCGCAACTGAGCGAGCAATCTCATGGCTGACAGCAGAAAATTGTGCGTCCTTACCGTCCACGGCATTGGCTTCCAGCAGCCGCCAACCGAATCAGACCCCGGATATGCGGACACGCTGCATACGAACCTGGGTGAAGCCCTGCAGGTGCTCGGCAGCAGCCTGGGCCAGGATCCGCAGCGAAGCCCAGGCCCTTTCGGCCCTGTCTATGTAAAGAGCGCACGACCCGGGACCAGTGATCACGAGTGGGGCCTGAAAAGGCTTGGGATCTGGGACGGCGCCAGCATAGATGTCACCGGCATGCGGCTGGCCGACGGCGACGAGCCGATCGTCCATGTCGCACTGGTGTACACCTCGCTGGAGGGGGTCAGCCCGGGCATAGGCCGGGGGACCGGCACCGTGACTGAAGCCGGCCTCATGCTCGGCCATTACAGTTCGGTGGTGGGGGCATTCCGGCTGGTGGCCGGGGATACCTGGGCCGCCATGCACGAGGGCAGTGACCGCCAGGCCCCCGTTTCCTCGCCATCGCTACGGCCCCGCGACGACGTCCTGACGGCCCGGCAGCATCATCTCGCGGCGCTGCTGCACCGCAAGCCGGCCAGCAGCGGCGCGCTAGGGGTAATCGGAACCCTGGAGGACGACGTCGTTGCCTACGTGTGCCGCAATGACCTGCGGGAAAGCATCAGGGAATTTATCGCCGAGGCGCTGCGCCGGCTGCTGGCCCGGCCTGACGTAGCAGGCGTGGTCGTTAATGCTCACAGCCAGGGTACGGTCGGCACCTTTGATGTCCTGCGGCTGTATTCATCCGATTCGCTGGCCGGAATACGCGCATTCGTGACGGCCGGAAGCCCGCTCCGCAAATACGCTGACCTGTTCTCCTGGGGAAATGACTCTGGCGGGCTCCAGTCCGCAAAGTGGCTGAACTTCTGGGACGTCAAGGATCCCGTCGCCGATCCTCTCGGCCCGCCGGAGAGCTGGCACTACGGCAACGCACCCGATTGCCCGCCACCAGGAGGTCTGGGGTTGTTCTACGCGCTGGACGCCGATGGTAGCCAGCTCCCGGTCACCATCACCGACATAGAGGTGAACAATCTGGTGAACAGTTCCGGAGGTGGGCTGCAGGCTCACAATTACTGGGACAACAAAAAGCAATTCATTACCCAGCTGGCTGAACTGCTGCTCAAGACTGCGGCTGCCTGACCTCGCTGCCAAGCCCGCAGCGCCCGTATGCCGGCGTCTACTGGCCCTGCCGGTCTTCGTGCAGGACCAACGGCCCGCGCGACTTCCTCCGGGGCGTCGCATGGCGGCATGCTCCGGCACAGCGAGGAGGTCACCCGCGACGGCACCTCCTCGCTACCACCTCAGCTTGTAGTCATCCCGGTCCTGGGGCGAAGCCAATCTGGCGATATGCAGCCGCTCGCTATCTGCAAGCCGTCCTAATGGGTGCCGGTGCGCCCAAGCCAGTCAGTGATCCGCCGGTTGATCTCCTCAGGCCGCTCCACCAGCATGAAATGCCCGACGCCCTCGATGAGCTCGGCCTCTGACCCGGGGCCGGCGAAGCTCGGGACCCGGTCGACCTTTTCCTGGCTCATGCCATGACATCCGTCGGTCGTCCCGTGGAGGTAGAGCACGGGCTGCGGTACGTTGCCGGCCCAGGCCGCCGCCTGCTCTGCGGCCCATTCCGGCGACCCGAAGCGAGCTGGCTCGAACTGGCCCCAGTAATAACCCAGCGCCGCGCGCAGATGGTCAGGGTCTGCCAGCGCCTCGGCGACGTAGCCGACGTCCTCCTTGGCCTCGTACCCCGGGGACCAGTCCCCCCAGATGTCCCGGATGAACGCGAAATCGTCTTGCCGGATGCGGTCCTCGATGACCGGCAGCATCTGGAAGTACCAGAAGTAGAAGCTCTTCTTGATCTGCGGATAGGTAGGCAGGTTCTCACCGAAGATCTCGAACGGCGGGATATTGAGGATCACACTCCTGCCCCAGAGCTCCGGCGCCCGGCTGAGCGCCCCCCAGGCCCCGACTGCACCCCAGTCGTGCGCGATCAGCAAAGCGTCCTCGTTGCCACCCAGCGCGCGGGTCAGCGCGATCTGGTCGGCCACCATGACGCTGGTGTGCACGTGGTGACGCAATGGCGGCAGCTCCGTCGGGGCGAATCCCCGCACGAACGGGGCGACCGCATGGAATCCGGCCTCGGCCAGAACCGGCAGCAGGTGGCGGTAAGTGTACGGCGTATCTGGGAAGCCGTGCATGCACAGCGCGAGTGGCCCTTCACCCGCTTCGAAGTACTCGAAGGTGAGCCCGTTCGCCTGGACCTGACCTCTGGCTAGATCGGTCATCGCAGATCTCCTCCTGTTTTGTGCCTTGTTGGTCTTGTTCCTGTCTTGGTCCCGCCCGGCCCGCCGCCGCGGATGCATTCCTGCAGGTCGCCGAGTGTCACGTAGTCGCCTGGGCACGCGGAGCCGCGGTTGGCCAGGACCTCGATGGGCGGGCGGCCGGGGTCTCCCAGTTCGGAGACGACCAGGACCGCCTGGTCGAAGTTCTCGCCGCGTGTGTAGCCGTTGACGGTGATGAGGCAGGGCAGGCAGGCGCCAGTTGCCGCCAGCAGGCCGTTGCGCGAATCCTCGATGACAAGCGTGCCGGCCGGGTCGGCACCCAGGGCGTCCAGCGCGAGCGTGTAGATGGCGGGGTCCGGCTTCTTGGCCGAGACGATGTCACCGGCGAACACGGGCACCTGGCCGGCGACCACACGACCCACTGCGTTCTGCAGTACGGCCCGTACGGACTCCTCCGCCGAGGTGGAGGCGACCGAGATGGTCCAGCCAGCCTCCAGCGCCTCGGGGATGAGGCGGGCGATGCCCGGCCGGGCGGAAGCTCACCGTCGGCCACCATCCGCCTGAAGTGTGCCGTCTTGCTCCGGTGCCACTTCAGCAGAAGATCGGAGCGTTCCTGCGCGCTGTCACCGATACCGGCCGCCTCAACGAACCCGGGGTCGCGGAACAAGCTCGCCATGCGCTCCTTGCCGCCGCCTATCCGAAGCCCGGCTCGCGTACTCTTTCTCGTCCCACCGGGTGGGCAGGCCGAACTCCTCGAACGTGGCGTTGAACGCCGGGAGATGCCCGTTCCGCTCGGTATCAGCGAGCACGCCGTCGCAGTCGAAGATGAGAGCAGGCATCAGGCACACCCCGAGCTGCCGAACACCCGCATGTGCTCGCGCGCCATCTGGGTGACAGCCGCCGCCTGGTGCCGGAAGAGCGAGGGAGGGTCCCACTTGCCCTTTTCCTCGGCACCGCGGAGGAACTCCAGGCCCGATTTCATGTAGGTCTCTTTCAGCGCCGTCGAAATATTCACCTTGGCGCAGCCGCGCGCGATGAGGTCCTGGAACTGTTCCTCCGATAGGCCGGTACCGCCGTGGAGGGCCATCGGGATACCGGTAGCCTCCACCAGATCACTGACTCGCTGGTGATCCAGCACAGGGGTAGAGACGTACTGGCCGTGCGCGTTGCCGATGGCCGGGGCGAAACAGTCGACGCCAGTGCGCTTGATAAAGTCCACGGCGACCTCCAGCGACTGCCGCATCGAGGCCTCATCGGATCCGAGGTCATCCTCAACGCCCTGAATGCCTTCGATCTCCCCTTCCACGCTGGCGCCGTGACGACGTGCCTCCTTGACCACTTCGCTGGTCTGGAGGCGGTTCTCGGCTACGTCCAGCTCGTGGGCGTCGAAGAGGACAGAATTCCAGCCGCCTTCCAGACAGGAGCTGATGACGGCCCGGTCGGGGCAGTGGTCCAAGTGCAGCGACACCGGGACGTCGATGTCGCGGACGAGAGCGGAGAAGACGCCGAAGAGCTGGTCGCGACCGTAGCTCTTCACCGTCTTGACCGATGTCTGCAGGATGACTGGAGACTGCTCCTGGACCGCAGCGGCGAGAACAGCGGAGATGCTGAGGTCGTCGATGATATTGATGGCCGGTACTCCGTAGCGCCCGGTGAATGCCTGGTCGAGCGTTTCCTTCAGCGAGACGACGGGCACGGCCAGCCTCCTTCGGGGGCGCTGCCCCGGCGCCGTCACCGGGATGTGACAACAGTCAATCCCAGGTCGTCTCCGGAGGGGATGGGGGAATTTCCCCAGGGATAAGCGAACTGCTGAGGCCTCGTCGTCGAACCAGCCGCGATCGAGGGCGCACATCACCGCCGCGGTCCGCGAGGACGTACCGGTCTTGCGGATGACGGCACCGACGTGCTTCTCCACCGTCTTGCGTGAAATGAGCAGTTCATGGGCGATGGACCGATCGCTCAGCCCGCGCGCGAGCAAGGCGGCGACCTGTCGTTCCCGGGGGGAGAAGGGGGACCGTCCCGGGCTATCCTCGCCCACCAGACTGCGCCCTAGAGGGGTACCCTCCACAGCTGCGGAATAGGGCCGGACGTCAGTTCCCCCGTCCGTGTCGACCAGTTCCTCCCAGCCGGCCGGCCCGGCCGGACGGCTTCCCGCCTCCCGCAGGTCGCTGACGCGGCCAGGGGTGATCAGGTGCAGGCCGCTGCCCTCTCGTACGACGGCCACGTTCAGGCGCTCGCCCGGGCCGTCCCGGTAGATTCCGGCCCGTTCTCCGAGGGCGGTCAGTTCCAGCGCCAGCTCGGCGACCGACGGCGTTGCGGCGTCCCCGCGGTGCCGGTCAGGGAACTGGGCCCCTGGGGTCGGCGCGCCCGCCGCCCCGACAGACGCGCGCTGCCCAAAGTGGGTAAGCGAGAGCTCCCGCCCGGCCGCGGCGGTTATCCCGGGTGCGGCAAGCTGGGTGACCACTTCCAGCTGGTCGATCTCGGCGGTTGTGAAGGGGCGCGCGCAGCCGGCGAACACGACGTTGACGCCCACCACCTCCCCGCGCCACCAGATCGGGATGGCCGCGACAGCGCCGTCGCGGGCCGGGTGCCCGAGAGGCAGATGCCCGGTGGCGATATCGCGGTAGGCCGCCAGGACCACCGGCCGCCGGCACGCCATGACCTGTCCAGTCACACCTTCGTACAGCGGAAAGCTCTGGCCGAGGCGGCAGGAGGTTCCTCGCTCGGCGATCTTGGTGTAGCGCTGGCCTGGGTACTCGACGATCGAGATGCTGCCGCCGATCGCCTCCGTCAGGCGGCAGCTGATGTGCATCAGCCGACGCAGCAGAGGCATCAGCCGGGGATCGGAGTAGAGCTCGGGGGCGTACTCTGCGAGGACGGCTCCGGCAGGAGTCGCTGGTCGGATGCCTGAAGGCTCAGACATTTTTCCAGAATAGTTATCTCGGCAGCAAGTCCATGCATCAATATGCGACGCTGTGCCCGTCAGCCGGTCATCTGATCCGCGATCGTCTGCACGATATAACCGAAGGACACTGCGCCTGGATCCGCGTGGCCGACGCTGCGCTCCGCGAGCGGCCGCGCCCGTCCGATCCGCGGGCTCATCGGTGCGGTGGCCTGTGCCGCGGCCTGGGCCACCTCGGCTGCCTTGCGCCACGCCTGCCCTATTGGCTTGCCCGCCTGCACCTCCGACTCCAGCGTCTGCACACACGGGATGAAGGCGTCGAGTATCGTCTTGTCGCCTGGCTCGGCCTTGCCGATCCGCTGCAGCGTGTCCAGGGCCTCGCGGGCGGCGCGGACCTGGGCCTCGGCGTTCACGGGATCACTGTCCCCGAGCGCGCGGCCCGCCGCGGCGAGCATGGCGCCCCACAGCGCGCCGGAGGTCCCGCCGGCCTCTGCGGACCACTGTTCACCGGTCCGGGCCAGCACGGACTTCGCCCCGGCGCCCTGATCGGCGAATTCTCGGGCCGCGGCGAGGCCGTTCTCCGCTCCGCGGACCATGCCGACCCCATGGTCGCCGTCGCCGGCGAACGCGTCGAGATCCCCGAGCTTGTCCTGCTGCTCCCGCAGTACCTCCAGCACGGACTCCAGCCCGGAGACGATCTGCCGCGCCGCTGCCTGCGAAGCGGGGCTGCCCGGCTCCTTGACCGTGGCCTTGGGAGCCTCGGTTGCCAGCTGCGACTCGTCGATGAACCGCGGTCTGTCCATGGTCCCGCGGCGGATCGCCGGCGTGTCCACCGGTGCGTTCCAGTAGCGCTCGATCTCATCGTCGGCCCAGGTCAGCGACAGGGAAACACCGGCCATATCCAGGGACGTCGTCAGCTCGCCGACTTCGCAGTCGATGACGCGAACGCCAGCTTCGGTGAGCAGCCGCTCGATGGCCAGGTAGGTGATGAACAGCTCCTCGTACGTTGTCGACCCCAGCCCGTTGAGCAGCGCGATCACCCGGTCACCGGGATTGTCCGGCCGGTCCTTCAGGAGGCCATCGACGAGCACCCGGGCCACCTGATCGGCGCTGCCGAGGTCCGCATCGTAGATCCCCGGCTCCCCGTGCACACCGAGACCGACGCCCATCTTCCCTTCGGGCACCGTGAACAGCGGGTGGTCGGCGCCCGGGAGGGTGCAACCGGAGAACGCGACGCCGAGCGTGCGGGTGCGATAGTTGACGTTGTCGAAGACCGCGATCACCTCGTCAAGGGACTTGCCGTCTTCGCACGCCGCGCCGGTGACTTTGAAAACCGTGACCCAGCCGCAGATCCCGCGCCGCTTGTCCATCTCCTCCGGAGATGCAGAGGCGATGTCGTCGGTGACGACGGCGATCCGGGCCTCGATCCCTTCCGATTTGAGCATCTCGGCGGCCTCCCCGAAATGCAGGACGTCGCCGGCGTAGTTCCCGAAAGCGATGAGCACACCACCGCCCTTATGTGCGGCTTTGCCCACGCTCAAGGCCTGTGCTGCGGACGGCGAGGAGAAGATGTTGCCGAAGATGACGCCATCGGCCATTCCCTGGCCAACCCAGCCCGCGAACGCGGGGTAGTGGCCAGTGCCGCCCCCGATGATCATGGCGACCTTGCCGGGCATGCTCTCGGTGGCCCGTACAGCGCCGCCGAACACCTTGCGGACGTAGCGGCGGTTGGCGGCCAGGAACCCGTCAGCGAGCTCGGCTGGGAAGTTGCTGGGATTGTTGACCAGGAATGTCATCGCAATACCTCCAGGGCGTGGGTGTGCCGGCACCAACCCGGGTCAAAGCAGGAGCCGGAAAGGGCTTTCGGCCAGCTCCTTGAACCGGCCCAGCCACCGGGCGGCTAGGGCGCCGTCGACCGGCCGGTGGTCGACAGACAGGACGACCTTGATGAACTTCGCGAACCCGATGCCCCCGTCCTCGGACTCGACGGGCAGCGAGGTGACCGCGCCGACGGCGAGGATCCCGGCCTGGGGTGGGTTGATGATGGCTGTGAACTCCTCGACGCCGAACATGCCAAGGTTGGAGACGGCCAGAGATCCGCCTTCGAGTTCGGGCTGCTTCAGGCGGCCTTCGCTGGCCCTGGCCGCGAAATCCTTGATCGTCGCGGAAATGTCCGACAGCGAGCGGTTCTGGACCGAGCGCACGACCGGAGTCATCAGGCCCCGCTCGCTGGCCACCGCCACGGCGATGTCGGCCGAGCTGAAGCGCCGGACCTCGTCGGGGGTCCAGATGACGTTCATGTCCGGGACATCCGCCATCGCCAGGCCCGCGGCCTTCACGAGCAGGTCATTGACGGTGATCTTGAGCCCGCTCGCGGCGTTTGCCGTCGCCCGCAGCTCCAGGAGCCGGTCCACCCGGCAGGTCGCCTTGAGGTAGAAATGCGGCACCTGCTGCTTGCTCGCGACCAGCGCGCTGGCAGCCGCCCGCCGGAACCTGGTGTGCGGGATGTCGGTGTATGCATCCGGTCCCATCCCCGCTGGCTGCGCAAGTGCACGCGCTGGCGCAGGCGCACGGCCGGGGGAGGCGGCAGTGGCCGGCCTGGCCTGGCCCGCCGTGCCCGTCGGCTCAGCCCGCGCAGACGCCGCCGGGTCGGGCCGGCTGAGTGCCTCGGTGATGTCGCGACGCCGGACCCGCCCGCCGGGGCCGCTGCCCTCGAGCTCCTCGATCCTAAGTCCCGCCTCGGCCGCCATGCGGCGGGCCAGTGGGCTGGCGAAGATACGTCCGCCGGCCTTGCTGCCACCATTCACGACCTGATCGGCCGTGTGCTCGATCTCGGGGGTGGCGTCCGGGACGAGCGAGTCCTGCGACTGTTCCTCGTCGGCCTGCGAGACCGGCCCGGGACCCTGCGGCCCCAGCCCCAGTTCGGCCAGGATGGAGTCCTCACCCGTGGCTTCTTCACCCGGCTGGACGAAGACGGCGAGGGGGCCCCCGACCGTGACGGTGTCTCCGGCCGCCGCGAAGGCCTTGAGCAGAACTGCGTCCTCCTCCGCCTCGAGATCGACCACGGCCTTGTCGGTTTCGATGCTCGCAATCACGTCGCCCCGCTTGACCTGGGCGCCTGGCTTCACCGTCCACTCCACGAGAACGGCCTCGGTGGCGTCGGCCGACACTCCTGGCATCCTCAGGACGCTTGCCATGGGGCCCCCTACTCCGTGATCAGTTTCAGTGCGGCCACGATGTCCTCGGTCTGGCCGAGGGCCGCGCGCTCGAGCACCTTGCTGACGCTCGGTGAGGCTTCGCCGCCATGGACGCGCTGGACCGGCTGATCGAGCCAGTCGAAGTACCGCCGCTGGATCTCGTCGGCCAGCCATGACCCGTAAGAGGTGCCGATCGCGCCCTGCTCGGCGATCAGGACGTTGTTGGTCTTGCGGATGCTGGCCCCGATCGATGACCAGTCCACGCTGCCCCGGTCCAGCCAGCGCAGATCGATAACATCGGCTTCTACCCCGGACTGATCCACGGCGTCCAGGCATCGCGGAACCATGGAGAGGTAGGAGATGACCGTGGCGTCGCCTCCTTCCCGGCGCAGCGCGGCGCGGCCCACCGGCAGGCAGTAGTCGAGATCGTCGACCGGGACCGACCCGAGACCGGAGTAAAGGTCCGTGTCATGCTCCAGCACTGCCACCGGGTCGTCGCAGGCGAGCGCGGTGTTCATCAGCCCCACATAGTCGTACGGGTTGGACGGGGCGACGATCCGGAAGCCCGGTGCGGTGGCAAGGACGCCGGCCGGGTCCATCGAGTGCTGGGAGCCGTACCCGGTGCCGGTCCCGATCTTGATCCGCAGGACGTACGGCACCGGATTGTCCCCGCCGAACATGTGCCGCATCTTGGCCACCTGGTTGAACAGCTGGTCGGCCGAGACCCAGATGAAGTCTGCGTACATCAGCTCGGCGACGGGGCGGTATCGCCCGTCGAGCGCGATGCCGCCGGCGAGCCCGGTAAAGGCGTTCTCGGCAATCGGCGTGCCGAGGACCCGATCCGGGAAGGCGGCTTTCAGTCCCCGGGTAGCACCACGTGGGCCGCCCTTGAGCTTGTGGACGTCCTCGCCCATGACCACGATCCGGTCGTCGGTCTCCATCCGGCGGTGCATGACGTCGGCTATGACGTCGACGAACTTGCACTCCTTAACCGCGCCCTCATACTCCGGGCGCTCCATATAGCGCAGGCCAGCCAGCTCGCTGAGGTCTCCGCGCACGCCGACGTCGACGAACGCGGGATCGGGCCGGAGCTCGGTGCGGTAGCGCCTGGCCCCGGGCTTGCCGTCAGGGTCGGGCTCCACCAGCCCCGCGGCGATGTCCCTCATGGTGTCCTTGGCCCCGTCCCACAGCTGAGCGATGTCGTTCTCGCTCAGCAGCTCCTGGCGTACCAGGTTGGCTGCCACCCGGATCAGCGGATCGCGTTCACGCCACCCCTGCTCCTCGTCCTTCGTGCGGTAGCCGAACGCGCTGCCCGGGAACGGCCCATTCTGATGGAAGTAGCGGTAGACGTCGGCCTCGATGAGAGTGGGCCCCCCGCCTGCCCTCATGTGTGCGACGGCTTCGGTCATCGCGAGGTGGACCGCGACAGGATCCATCCCGTCGACCCGCCAGCTAGGAATGGCGAACCCTAGTCCGCGTGCGGACAGGCGGGGCTCTCCGGTCGCCTCCTCGGGGGTGGTGGAGACCGCATAGTGGTTGTTCTCGATAAAGAAGCAGACCGGCACCTGCCAGGCACCAGCCAGGTTGAAGGTTTCCAGGACCGAGCCGATGTTCACGGCCCCGTCGCCGAAGTAGGTCACCGACACGGCGTCGGTGCCGGCGTGCTTGTCCGACCAGGCGAATCCCGCCGCCTGCGGCACCGCGCCGCCGACAATGGCGTTCGTGCCCATCGCGCCGGCTTCCCGCCACTGCAGGTGCATCGATCCACCGCGGCCATGACAGTAGCCTGCGGCCAGGCCGCAGATTTCCGCGAGTGACCGCTCGAGGACCTCCCGCACGGCGGGCGGGAAATCGGCGGCTGGGTCCAGGCCGTCCGGCGCCACATGGCCGAGCGCCTTGGCCAGGAACTGGTGGTGGCCACGGTGAGAGCCGGTGACCTGGTCGTCCGACCTCAGAGACAGGCAGGAACCGACCGCGCCGCCCTCCTGGCCGATGCTCGAGTGTGCCGGGCCGTGGATGAGGCCCTGGCTGGCCAGCTGGAGCACCTCCTCCTCAAAGGCGCGGATGAGGTACAGCTGCACGAGCATCGTCTTGAGCAGCGCAGGTGGGAGCCGATCCCAGTCCTCCTCGGTCGACGACAACTCGACCCACTCGGCGGCCGGCTCGAGCGGGATGACCTTCGGCATTTGGATCCGCCTATCTGTGTGGTGGCACTTACAGGAGGGTCTCGGCCGCGTACTTAGGGTTGAAGAGCCGTGTCTTGCCGTTCTTCTTGGCTTCGTTGTCGTATACGGTGCCGCCGGGCGCGGAGACGACCTCTAGTTGCTGACCCCAGGGCGTTAGGAAGTAGCACCAGGTCAGCCCGAGGTTCGGGCCTTCGGTGTAGGCGGTCGGCTCGCCGAGCACCTCGACGTCGTTCTTCGTGAGAAAGTCGATCGCGGCGTCGATGTCCTCCACGTAGAACGCGAGGTGATGGCCACCGATGTCGCTGTTCTTCGGCTCCGTGCGCTCCTGGTCGGGTGCCTCATACTCGAACACCTCGAAGTTGGTGCCGTTACCCATCCGCATGTAACGGAATTCCTTGATGATCGCCCGCGGGTGCACGCGCAAGTGCTCCTGCATCCAGTCATCGTCGTCATGGCGGAAGTTCGTCGCCGCCGTGTACAGCGTCTCCGCGCCGAGAATGCGCTCGAACCAGTCACACGCCGCATTGATATCCGGCACGGTGAACCCGATGTGCTCCATGCCGTACATACCTGGAAGGGGCATCCGTCCACACCTCTGCTCGCGGTCGACGTCCTATGGGAGTTGCACGTGCAGGCCAGGCGACCCCAACGCTGACCGAGCGCCGGAATTGCTTTAGCCCGACGCGTTGGACGCTAGTAACGCAGAGCACAAGCGCCTATGGGGGATAATCCCCATAAGTCCTTAACCGGCGGGAACCGGGTTTGCACGCGTGGACGGCACCGGTCGGGGACCACCGCTTTACCCCGGGTAATCAACGGTGCCTCACGGCTACTCGCACCCTGCCTAGGTACCGATGTCGTGTTCGGCGGCAGCGCGCAGGGCCGCATCAATCCGGTTCTGCGAGCTGGCCAGGGAAAGGGTGCCCTCCGTGAGGCCTGTCCTCCTTGACGCCGCCGGATCCTCATGACTTCTACTCACCTGTGTCGCACATCAATGATGATGTAGTCCTTTATGGCCCGGGTGGTTGTTAGCCTGGATCATGACTCTTACCGGGCGGGGGACGATGAGCGACGACCTTGCGCAACTGACGGGGCAGCTGTCTGCCGGTGCCGTCGTGACCGATGCCGACGTGATCGAGGGTTACCGCCGCGACCGCGCGGCCACCGTTCCGGCGGGCCTGCCGCGCGCCGTCGTCCGGCCCGGCACCCTCGCCGAGGTGAGCAGCACACTGCGCTGGGCGGCCGAGAACGCGGTTCCCGTCGTGCCCCGGGGCGCTGGCACTGGGCTTTCCGGCGGCGCGAACGCGATCGACGGCTGTCTCGTGCTCAGCCTGGAGCGGTTCACCGCCATCCGCGACATCAACGCCCGGCAACAGTACGCCGTCGTCGAAGCCGGAGTCCTCAACGCCGACCTGGGCCGGGCCGCCGCGGCCGAGGGGATGTTCTACCCGCCCGATCCCGGCAGCTTCGAGATCTCCACCATCGGCGGCAACCTCGCGACCAACGCCGGAGGCATGCGCTGCGTGAAGTACGGCGTCACCCGGGACTCGGCCCTCGGGCTGGAAGTCGTCCTGGCCGACGGCACCGTCCTGCACACCGGCAGCGGCGCCCGAAAGGACGTCGCCGGATACGATCTCACCTCGCTGTTCATCGGGTCGGAAGGAACCCTGGGTGTGATCACGGCGGCCACCTTGCGGATCCGCCCCCGCCCGCCGCGCGACCCGGTGACGTTCGTGGCGTCGTTTCCTGAGCTGGCCGCGATCGGCCATGCGGTCGACGCCATCGGTGCCAGCGGGGTGGTGCCGAGCATGCTCGAGCTCATCGACGGGGCCACCGTCAACGCGATCGAGGACTACCAGCGGATGGATCTGGACCGCTCGGCCGCCGGGCTGCTCATCGGCCAGTCCGACGGCGCCGCCGCGGACGAGGATGTCAGGCGGATGACACAGTGCTGCGAGAAGGCTGGCGCGGATCTGGTGGTCCAGGCGACGACAGCGGAGGAATCGGACCTGCTCCTGGAGGCGCGCCTGGTGGCCGGGACGGCGGTCATGGCCGCCGGGCCGACCGTCATCGATGACGTCTGCGTCCGGCCCGGGCAGGTGGCGGAGATGCTCGCGATCATCCAGCAGGTCAGTGCGGAAAGCGGGCTGCCCATCGCGACCGTGGCGCACGCCGGCGACGGCAACCTGCATCCGGCGCTGATGCTCCCCGATCTCACCCCCGGCACCGTCGCCCAGGCCATGGCGGTGGCCCAGCGGATATGCGAGCACGCGCTCCGGCTCGGCGGGACCATCACGGGTGAGCACGGCGTCGGGGTGCTCAAGCAGGCCTGGCTGCGGGATCAGCTCGGGCCCGCGTCGCTGGCCGTGCATCAGGCGATCAAGGCGGCGCTCGACCCGGGTGGCATCCTCAACCCGGGCCGGTGTTTCTGACCCCTGATCAGACCTCTTATATCAGCCCGGATCCGCGGCCAGGTGTGCCTCCCCGCGCCCGGCGCCGCCGGGCTCGAGTTCCTCGAAGATCAGCACCGTCTGGGTCGCGCGTATCTCGGGCATGTCCTGCAGCCGGGTCAGCACCACTTCACGCAGGGATGTCGCGTCGTGGGTCCGGACACGCAGCAAGATGTCGTGCTCGCCGGAGATGAGCGCGACGTGGTCGACCTCGGGCATGCGCAGCAGCTGACGGCGCACCGTCTTCCAGGACCGCTGGGCGATATCGAGGTAGACGTAGGCCGACAGCCCGTAGCCGTACCGGACCGGGTCGATGAGCGCGGCGTAGCCGGTGATCACGCCGTCGCGCTGGAGCCGGGCCACGCGAGCGTAGGCACTGGCCCGCGACAGGTGCAGCCGGGCGGCAAGCGCCCGCATGGACAGCCGGCCGTTGGCGCGCAGTGCCTCGATGATGAGCCGGTCGGTGTCGTCCAGCGGTGCCAAGTGTCCACCCGGGCCATCCGCCGGGGGCTCGTTTAGTGCCATATGGCAAGCCTATACACGGTTTATTTGCCATTGGTCTCCACTTTTTTCCAGATACTGGAAATTTGGCGGGATGAAGGCGCAAGATCTGGAAAAAGGGACAGCGGAAGGAACTGCCGTGACGACCCTCCTTACCCCGCCGGCATCGGCTGAAAGCCTCCTGCCCAGTACAACGCCGCTGCAGCTGATCGATCCGGGTGGCGGGGCCGCCCAGAACCGGGGCGAGCTGGCACTGCCCGAGCCTGGGATACTGCTCGAATTGCACCGCCGCATGGTGCTCGGACGGCGCTTCGACCGGCAGGCCACCATGCTGACCAGGCAGGGCCGTCTGGCCGTCTACCCGTCCTCGCGAGGCCAGGACGGCTGTCAGGTTGGGGCCGTGCTCGCCCTCCGCGAGCAGGACTGGCTGTTTCCTACCTACCGCGACACGGTCGCCGTGGTGACGCGTGGGGTCGACGCCGCCGAGGCGCTCTCGTTGCTGCGCGGCGACTGGCACTGCGGCTACGACCCCTACCAGTACCGCGTCGCGCCGCAGTGCACGCCGCTAGCCACCAATACCCTGCATGCCGTCGGGCTAGCTCACGCCGCCCGGCTCAAGCAGCAGGACCAGGTGGCGCTGGTGCTGCTAGGCGACGGCGCGACAAGTGAGGGCGACACCCACGAAGCACTCAACTTCGCCGCCGTGTGGCACGCACCCGTGGTGTTCCTGATACAGAACAACGGCTATGCGATCAGCGTGCCGCTGGCCAAGCAGACCGCCGCGCCGACCCTGGCCGCCAAGGGGGTCGGCTACGGCATTCCGTCGATGCTCATCGACGGCAACGATGCGGCGGCCGTCTACTCGGCCGTGCGCTCCTGCGTCGACCGGGCCGCGGCTGGGGAGGGGCCAGCCTTGATCGAGGCGCTCACCTACCGCATCGAGGCGCACACCAACGCCGACGACGCCGGCCGTTACCGGGCCGACAGCGAGGTGCAGGCCTGGCTCGCCCGGGACCCGATTGCCCGGCTGGAAACCTACCTCAGGTCCGCCGGGCTGCTCGACGAGCGTGCCGCCGGGCAGGTTGCGGCCGAGGCGGAACGGTTCGCCGAACGCGTCCGCGACCGTATGAACCGTGAGGTCAGTACCGATCCCGGCGACCTGTTCGCGCACGTGTACACCCATCCGACGGCCGCGCTGGAACAGCAGTGGGACGCGTTGCTGCGCGAGATAGGAGAGTCCGCATCATGACGGCCCTGCTCACCGGGGCCACGGACGCCCCCGCGCCTGCGCCCGCCGCCCCGGTGACCATGGCCGCCGCGCTCAACGCCGCCCTGGCCGACAGCCTGGCCGCCGACGAGCGGGTGCTGGTCTTCGGCGAGGACGTCGGCACGCTAGGCGGCGTTTTCCGCGTGACTGATGGGCTCGCGGCCCGGTTCGGCGAACGACGGGTCTTTGACACGCCGCTGGCCGAATCCGGCATCATCGGAACCGCTATCGGCATGGCCATGAACGGCCTGATCCCGGTGGTCGAGATGCAGTTCGACGCGTTCGCCTACCCAGCCTTTGAGCAGGTCACCAGCCACCTCGCCAAGCTGCACAACCGGACCAGGGGACACGTGCGGTTGCCTGTGGTGGTGCGGATCCCATTTGGTGGCGGGATCGGCGGGGTGGAGCACCACTGCGATTCCTCAGAGGCCTATTACGTGCACACCGCCGGGCTGCGCGTGGTGGCTCCCGGGACCCCGGCAGATGCCTACCGGCTGCTCCGCCAGTCGATCGAGTGCCCTGATCCGGTCGTCTTCCTCGAGCCCAAGCGTCGCTACTGGTCCAAGCAGACAGCGGTGCTGACCATGGACGGCCCCGGCCTCGACCAGGCGGTGATTCGCCGCCCTGGCCGCGACGTCACCCTCATCGCCTACGGCGGGATGGTGGATACCGCCCTGGAAGCCGCCGAGGCTGCCGCCGGCGAATGGGACGTCGAGGTCGTCGACCTGCGCTCACTGTCGCCGTTTGACGATGCGACACTCGCCGAGTCGGTGCGTCGCACAGGCCGGGCCGTGGTGGTGCATGAGGCACCGGGGTTCGCCGGTTACGGAGCCGAGGTCGTCGCCCGGCTGACCCAGCAGTGCTTCCACTACCTCGAGGCGCCGATCCTGCGGGTCACCGGCCTGGACATCCCCTACCCTCCGCCGCAACTGGAGCATCTGCATCTGCCGGACGCCGACCGCATCCTCGACACCATCGCGCAACTCCAGTGGGGCGACCATGCCTGACTTCCTGCTGCCTGACCTCGGCGAAGGGCTGGAAGAAGCGGAAATCATCAGCTGGCACGTCCAGGTCGGTGACCACGTCGACGTCGATCAGGCCATCGTCGAGGTCGAAACAGCCAAGGCCGCCGTGGAGGTCCCCGTCCCGTACGCCGGCGCCGTAGCCGGGATTCACGCCCCACCCGGCGCGGTTGTCGCCGTCGGGCAGCCGCTCATCACTATCACGGCGGACGAGCCTGCCGCCGGATTCCGCGAACCCGGCACGGTCACACCTGCCGCTACCCCGGTGACGAGCAGCGTCGCCGAAGCCAGCGGCAACGTCCTCATCGGCTACGGCACGTCCGCGGCCCGCGCCCGGCGGCAGACTACCCGGTCCTCCCCACGGCGCCCGGCGGTACCGCTGCCGGTGCCTGGCCCGAGGCGCCACGGCCCGGTTCCGGTGATCTCACCCCTGGTGCGCAAGATGGCCCGGGACGCCGGCCTTGACCTGGCCAGCGTCGCCGGAACGGGACCATCTGGCCTGGTGCGCCGGGAGGACGTCCGCCAGGCTCTGGCTCAGCGCGCCGGCCAGGCACGGGCCAACCAGGCACGGGCCGCTGCCACACAGGGGCCCACCGCCCCGGTCGGCCCCGGCGAGAAGCGGATACCGCTGCGTGGGGCGCGCCGCGCGGCAGCGGACAAGCTGACGCGCTCTCGGCGTGAGATCCCCGAGGCCACCGTCTGGGTGGACGTCGACGCCACCGGCCTGCTGGCGGCCCGGCAGGCTCTCAACGCTGACAGATCCTCGCCACCGGTGAGCCTGCTGGCTCTCGTGGCCCGTTTCGCCCTGCTCGGATTGCGGCGCTACCCCGAACTCAACGCCCGCGTCGACGGCAGCGACATCGTCGTGCCGGACCACGTCCACCTCGGCTTCGCGGCCCAGACAGATCACGGCCTGGTCGTCCCGGTCGTCCGCGACGCGCACCGGCTCTCCACCAGGAACCTGTCGGCGGCCCTGACCGCCCATACCGCGGCGGCCCGCGGCGGGACACTGACTCCCGCTGACCTGACCGGCGGCACCTTCACCGTCAACAACTACGGCATATTCGGCGTCGACGGTTCCGCCGCGATCATCAATTACCCCGAGGTGGCGATCCTCGGCCTGGGCCGCATCATTGACCGCCCGTGGGTAGTCGATGGTCAGGTCGCCGTGCGCAAGATGGGCGAGCTGACGCTGGCCTTCGACCACCGGGTGTGCGACGGCGGCACGGCGGGCGGGTTCCTCCGCTATATCGCCGACTGCATCGAATCGCCCATCACCGCTCTCGGCGATCTGTGATGCGGCACACCCGCTGGTGACGGCCGAGACGACAGCGCAGCGGGCACCCGGTTTCGCCCGGCCGGCGAGAGCCGACGCCGTTCAGCTCGCTGGATCGGGTGGCCGAATGACCGTCCTCGGATCTACCGGCCCATCGGAACCGCGCAGCAGGAGCGTCGCGGAGGCGTCACGCCGGTTCCCACCGCCAGCCGTCATTGCTCTCGCAGACGATGGCTTTGCCGTCGCCAGCGACTCCTGACTGTTCGTGTTCGGCTTTGCTGCAGAATTCACCCGGCTGGTAACAATTACCCGCGGCGCTCTTGGGGGAACAGCCCGCAGACGCGGTGGACGAGGGAGCGGCAGCAGTGATGACCGCCTGTGGCGTCGTCACTGCCCGGGCCGGACTAGCGGTGGTCTTCGGCTGCGCCTCCTTCTGCTTGCTGGCGCGCGGCGCCGGGCTGGGTGACGCTGTTGGCGTGGCGGTGATGACCGCCACAGCGGAGGCGTCATTGGCCGGTGTCGTCGTCGTGCCGTGGCTGCTGCCCAGGGCAATGATGACGAGCAGGACTACGGCACCGAGAGTAACGAGTGTCGCGTAGCGGACCTTTGCCCTGGCCAGCCTGGTCTGGCGCCGGGTTCGTAGCGGACCAGGTGCCAGCAGGTTCGCCGTCAGCGCTGGTCCCGGGGCGGCGAGCAGGGCTGGAGCAACCGGGGGACGCGGTGCTGGTGCGGCCGCCGCAGGCAGCGGGCTGTGGGCTGCGCGACCCAGCCGATTACCGCCCAGCACGCTGGTGTCAGCTGGCGGGCCGTCCTCGCCGGTGTCGACGACCTGGAGCAAGGCCGCCAGGGCTGGCTCCTGGGCCAGATCGAGTGGGACCTGCTCGCCGCTGCCGGACAGCCTGGCGCGCAGGTCGGTGGAGGTGTCCTGGACGAGCTGAACGGAGGTGGCCGAACGCCATGACACACCACTCATGCGGGGCCGGGTAAACACCGCCGCTAGCAGGCATTCGGTCTTCCGGATTCCGTAGGCACCGGGAGGTGCCTGCCGGAGGACCGCGACCCGCACCGCCTGGAGCCTGGGTGCGACGGTGAACGCTTCCCGGACGGTCAGCAGGACGTGGCCACAGACCAGTTTCAGGTAGTAGGAGTTCCGCGATGTCATGGTGATCTTGGCTAGCGACACATCGCCGGCCGGAGTCTGCTGGGGCACGTACCCGGGTACCGCGTCGATGTCTGGCGCTATCACCACAACCGAGGCCTCGCCGTTCTCGGTTCCCGTCACAGCCGCCTGCACGTGGTTCGCCTCGAATGCCTCGGTGAGGGTCGCGAACACGATGGCCGGGTCGTTGGCCAGCAGTCCGCACCACTGCGAGTCGAGCCACGCCTGCAGTTGTGCCTGCTCGTGGAAGCTGCGTGCACTCGCCGCGTTGATGTCGCGCTGGGCCATCTCGGCGGCCTGCTGGCGGGCCGTGGTCCTGGCCGCTCGTGGCCGGGTGCTCAGCCCCCGCAGCGCCTGCTCCTCATGCCAGCGATGGATCACCGCCCCATCCACGGGGGCCGAGCCGGCGCCACGGGCGGCACTGCTGCGATGATCTCCTGACGGTGCAGATTCTCAATGGCGTCAAACGCGGCTTCCAGGTCGGCCGCCTGCCGCGCCATCTGCACCGGACCGGCCGGCCGCTCATAGTGGGCCGCTAGGGCCTGTGCTGGGTTCGCGCTCCATGGTCGGCGGCCGCCGCCGGTGAATCTGTACAGCGTGACTGGCCCGCCAGCCTCAGCGGTAACCCACGCCTGCCGGGACCCTATGCTCGTATGCACGCCGTGACTACTCGCGCGCACCCTGATGCCCGGCGCCACCTCGAAAGAGAAACCCATCCTGGCCTCCCGCTCCCGCAGGCCACCTATTCCAAACGCGGTGATCTTCTCATTCGCGGCATTACGGCGGATAGGAAACAGAAGGTTTGTGCATGAAAAGTAATCGGCGCAACCAGTTCCGGTTGTCAAGCGGGCACTAGTAGAATGTGTGTTCGCCTACAGTGCTCTCGTGTCCACTACCGCCAGGTACTACGGTCTCGACAAGCGGTGACACTACAAGCGGAAGGAGCCCCGTGCTGAGGCAGGTCGCGGACGGTGTGCTGATCCACGAGAGCGAGTTCTGCCAGAGCAACGCCGTTGTCGTGCACGGCCGGGCTGGCGTGTTGCTCATCGACCCCGGGGTGCTCGGCTCCGAAATGGCCACCGTCGCGAATGACCTTCGCGAGCTGGGCCAGCCCGTTGTGGCCGGGTTTTCTACGCATCCGCACTGGGATCACCTGCTCTGGCACACCCGGCTCGGCGCGGCGCCCCGTTACGGCACGGCCCGCTGCGCGGCCACCGCCCGAGACCAGCTGTCGGACCCGCGTTCGAAGGACCGCATCGCCGAGCAGCTGATACCGCCGGACATCGCCGAGCAGGTACCGCTGGATCTGCTCGGCCTCATTGCCGGCCTGCCCGCCGAGACGGCGGAGATCCCCTGGGATGGCCCTAGGGTCCGGATTGTCGAGCATCAAGCGCATGCCCCGGGCCATGCGGCGCTGTTGATCGAGGAACGCGGGGTTCTCGTCGCCGGCGACATGCTTTCTGATGTCCTGATCCCGATGCTGGACCTGAATGGCACCGCGGACCCGATCGAGGACTACCTCGCTGCGCTGGGGCTGCTCGAGGGCATGGCGGGTGACGTCGATGTCCTCATCCCCGGTCACGGGTCCACCGGCGGAGCTGATCAGGTACACGCACGGATCGACCAGGACCGGGCGTACGTGCACACCTTGCGTGACGCCCCCCAAGGTCCCGGCGACCCGCGGGTCGGCCCATCGGCCACGTACGGCCAGGATTGGCTGCCTGGCGTGCATGCACGGCAACTTCAGGGACTCGCCCGAAGAAGCGAGCGCGACGGGACGCCCGGCTAGCGATCGGTGTGCGACACAATGCCAAGATGGAGGACGTCGCATCAGGCACGCGTGCTGCGATCGTCAAGCATGAGGGGGCACGCTCCAGCCGCTGTTGCGTCCCTACTTGTACTGGGGTGCAAGCGGACGGTCGGGTTGCGCGACGGCCGGTCTGGTGCTGGTACGTCTGAGGGTGCTCCAATTTCCGTTCGTGGATCCCATCCGAACGCCAGCGGCGCTATCTGCATACGGGCTTGCCGCCGGCGACCGCGGAGCGACCCTCTGCCATAGGTGCCGGCGGGAACTATCCCAGCCGCATGGATGGAAATAAAGACCGCAGGAGGCATGTCCATGGCCGCACCGTCACGCACCCCCGCCGGCGCCTGGATCGAAACGGGCTTGCGTGCGCTAGCCGCAGGTGGCCCTGACGCCGTGCGGATCGACCAGCTGGCCAGATTGCTCGGCGCCACCCGTGGCAGCTTTTACTGGCACTTCACCGGCCGCGAGGCCCTGCTCACCGCCTTGCTGGACACCTGGGAGCGTGAGGCGACCGGCGAGGTCCTCGCACGCGTGGAAAGCCAGGGCAGCGATCCCCGGGACCGGCTGCGCCGCGCCGGCGCCCTGACCTTCAACGAGCGCCTGCTCCCCATCGACCTGGCTGTGCGCGGCTGGGCTCAGCACGACCGGGCCGTCGCCGAGCGGCTGCGCCGCGTCGACAACTGCCGGATGGACTACCTCCGCACCTTGTTCGGTGCCCTCTACACCGACCCTGATGAGGTCGAGGCCCGGTCCATGCTGGCCTTCTCGCTGGCGATCGGCAGCCACTTCATGGCCGCCGACCATGGCGGCCGCAGCCGCGCACACGTACTCGAAGTGGCCAGCAGCTGGCTACTGGCCTGAGGGATTCAGCGCGGATTCGGGATGTAGATCAGCTTCTTGTTCACGAACTCGTCGATACCGAGCGAGCCAAGTTCCCGGCCGATGCCGGAGCGCTTGGTTCCGCCGAACGGCAGGTCGGCCATTGAGCCCGTCGGGCTGTTGATCCACACCATGCCGGTATCGAGCAGGTCGGCGACTTCGGCGGCCCGCTCGGGGTCCGCGCTGTAAACGGCGCCACCCAGGCCGAACGATGAGGAGTTGGCCAGTTCGACCGCCTCGGCGACATCCGCGACCTGGTAGATGACCGCCGCAGGACCGAACAGCTCCTCGTGATACGCCCGCATGGCGGGGGTAACCCCGGTCAGCACCGTCGGCTCGACGAACGCTCCTGGCCGGTCGACCCGCTTGCCGCCGGTGCGCAGTGTGGCGCCCTTGTCCACGGCGTCGCTGATCTGCTCCATCAGCCGCTCGGCGGCCGCCTCCGATGACAGCGGACCCAGGTCCGAGGCCGGGTCGGTGGGATCGCCCGGACGCAGGGCAGCCATCGCCGCGGTGAACTGGTCGGCGAACTCGTCGTAGAGATCACCGACGACGATCATCCGCTTGGCCGCGGTGCACGCCTGGCCGGCGTTGCCCATCCGGCCGGCGATGGCGCCCTTCACGGTCTTGGCCAGGTCGTCGCTGTCCAGCACGATGAAGGGGTCAGATCCGCCGAGCTCGAGGACGACCTTCTTGAGGTTGCGTCCCGCCACCTCGGCGACCGCGGCGCCGGCCCGCTCGCTGCCCGTCACCGATACGGCGGCCACCCGCGGGTCCGCGATCATGTCCGCGACCTGGCCGTTGGTCGCGAAGATGTTGATATAGGCGTCCTGGGGCAGCCCGGCGTCGTGGAAGATCTGCTCCATGGCCAGAGCCGACTCCGGGTCCTGCGGCGCGTGCTTCAAGATGATCGTGTTGCCGGCCATCAGGTTCGGGCCGGCGAACCGGGCCACCTGATAGTAGGGGAAGTTCCACGGCATGATGCCGAGCAGCGGGCCGATCGGCTCCTTACGGATCACGGCCTTCCCGCCTGCCCGCGGGCTGAGCGGAGTGTCCGCCAGGAGGTCCGGGCCATGGTCCGCGTAGTACTTATAGATGCTCGCGACCAGCTGGATCTCACCCTTGGCCTCCGGGGTGGGCTTGCCCATCTCCCGGGTGATCAGTGCGGCCAGGTCGTCGATGCGTTCCTTGTACAGCTCGGCTACGCGTAGCAGGACCTTGGCCCGCTCGTCCTTTGCGCTAGTCCGCCAGGACCGGAAGGCGCTGGCCGAGCGCTCAAGCACCTGCTCGACCTCGGCGTCGGTCGCGGCGGGGAACTCGCGCTCGGTCTCATTCGTGGCTGGGTTGACGACCTTGTACTCGCTCACTGCCGACTTCCCTTCGGACTGGCTCACGCTGGCATCCCTCCGGCATCGCGCCAGATGCTCCCCATTATTGGAACAGCTCTGGTCTTTACCTCTGATTACTCACGATAATCCCCGTGCAGCCGGCGGGACAGGCCGGCCATACGGCCACGGCACGGCGGTCAGTCTGGGACCTGATCGGCAGGAAGTACCTCGAACGCCGGGTGCTTGGGCGCGATGGCGCGGAGCTGGTCGTCGCTGGAGTCAGGCCCGGTGCCTTCGAAGAAGATGCCGACCTCCGCCTTCCACCGCCGCAAATACGCCCGCAGCACCGGCACCTTCTCCTCCTCGCCCAGTTCGCGGCCGCGGAAGCTCTCGGTGCGCCGCCCTGCCCGCAGCTCGCCGGTGCCGGCGGCGCGGAGGTTACGCACCCACTGGGTCTCGCCGCGGGGTGCCACCAGGTAACGGCGGCCGTCGTAGGTAAGCAGGTTCACCGGCGTGGTCCGCCACTGCCCGCTCGTCCGGCCCTTGACCGCCAGGATCCGCGAGCCCAGAACGCTGATGCCGTGGCCAGTCAGGAAGGCCACCAGCTGGTTGAAGACATTCCGGGTGAACCAGCCGGGTGCTCGGTAGTGATCGGGCATGGTGCCCAGCCTAACTGGGCAAACAGCCAATCGGCCGTTCAGCCTGCCGGGCGCCGGTCGCGGCCGGGCATCCCCGGCAGGTAGCGCGGCGGAGGGCACCGGGTACGTCTTTCCGCCGGGCTGGGGAAGACGCCGGCTGGGCCGAGCAGTTCCTCGCCGCGCACGATCGCATCGTCGCCCGCCGCCAGGCGGCCAGCACGCAAAACGACTAGAAGGCCGGGATTGTGTCCCGGCCTTCTAGTCGTGGGGTGGTGCGGGGGTGGGCTGGTGGTCAGGAGTTGCCGCCCATCTGGTTGTTGCCGTGGGCGAGGTAGTTGGCCAGGGCCTTCTGGGTGGCGGCGTTCATGGTGCCGGTCTGGGGGAGTCCGGCCTGGCGCTGGAGGTCCTTGATGGCGGCGGTGGTCTGCGGGCCCATGATGCCGTCAACGGGGCCTTCGTAGTAGTTGAGCTGGCCGAGCTCCTGCTGGAGCTTCTTGACCGTGGCCGAGGGGGTGACGGCCGGGGTGGTCGGCTGGGCGGGGTTGACGGTCTGGCCGGGGGTGGTGGGCTGGGCCGGGTTGGCGGCGGGGGCGGAGGTGGAGGTGGTGGGGGCGGGGGTGGAGGTGGCGTGGTTGTGGGTCAGGCCAACGGCGGCCAGGACGATGAGGGCGGCGGCGACGACGGTGCCGATGACGATGGTCCAGATGCGGAACCAGGAGGGTCCGTTGTTCTGGCGGGGGGCGCGGTGGCCGGTGGTGGGCTGGCTGGTGGCCGGCTGGTCGGTGTAGGTGTCCTGGGTGTCGAACTGGGTGCTCATGGCGGGGTCTCCGGGTTTCTGTTCTTGTTCCCTGCTGATAGATCCAGTTTCGATCCGGCCGAGAGCAAACTCCCTAGAGAAACTCCCTAGTTCCCAAGCCCCCTAGGGAAACCACGGAAATACGGCCGCGTGAACCGCCGGGGGGAAGCTGAGAGCACAGCCCCACAGCATTTGCCGTGAGCTACCATTTCAATCCGTATGGGTCCGGCTACCGTCGCGGTATCGCGCGGCCGGAGCCATGACAAGCATGGAGGTGCGTTTCCTGCCTCGGAGGAAACAGGGTCGCGGCTGGCTGCCTCTGATGCGGCTCGGCCTGGTTAGCTCCGCGTTCCGCACCCGGTCGTATATCGGCCTCCGGGCGGCCCTGAACGTCGGCATCCCTCTCCTCGCCGGTGTCATCGCCGGCCATCCCAGCTGGGGAGCGGTGGCGTCGCTGGGTGGATTCGCGGGATTCTACGGACCCAATGCACCGCGCTCGCGGCGGATCCGGATGGCCGCCGGTGTCGGCACCGCCCTCGCTGTCGTCGTGCCACTGGGGAGCTTGTGCGCGCCGCGAGCCTGGCTGGCGGTTGCCTTCGCCGGAGGTGTGGCCGCCACGTCCAGCTTCGTCTTCCTGGCCTGGCAGATACCGCCACCCCGGGAGTACCTGATCGTCCTGGCCGCACTGGCTGCCACCGGAATTCCCGTTGGCCTGACCGGAGCACTGCGCGAGTGCGCGCTGGTCGCGGGCGGAGCGGTCGTAGCCGGCGTGGTGACGGCAGTGCCGACCCTGGGCAGGAGGCGTGCTTTGCCTGAAGTCCGGGCCACAGCGACGGCATGGGCGGCGGTGACAAGCGTGCTGGAGACAGCGGGCACGCCCGGCGCCGAGGAGGCCCGGGGGCAGGCCCTCGTCAGTGCCAGCCAGGCCAACGAGGTTCTGACCCAGGCCCGAACCGTCCCGGCTGATGTGCGGTGGCGATCCCTGGCCGCAGCACAGCTGGTGCTGGCCTCAGCTCTGTCCGTTTCCATCGAAGCCCGATCGCCGCTCGACCCGCGCTGGGCGGCGTCGGTGCGACATCTTGCGCACCTGCCGCCGGATGAGGGCAGCGGCGCCGCCGCTCTGCCGGTGGCCGGGCAACCCTGACCTTCCGGGCCTGCGCTGGGCAATTGGGCAAGCGGGCTGCATCCTGCGCGGACTGGCATCCGATCAGGACGAGGGCGAATCCGGGAGCCGCGGCATGCTCGGGGAACTCCGGGCGGCGCTGAGCCCGCATGCGGTCGTGCTCCCCGCCGCGCTGCGCATCGGCGTCATAGTCGCCGCGGGTGCGGCCCTGGGCCGCGCCCTGGGACTCGATCATTCGTACTGGATCGGCCTGACAGCCGCGTCTGCGCTGCAGGCCAACAACGTCACCTTCCTGGTCCGGCGGTCGCTGAACCGGGTGGCCGGCACGATCGCCGGCGTAGGCCTGGCCTGGATCGTGTTCGCGCCGGACCCGCCGGTCATCGCCATCGTCGTGGTCGCGATCTGCGCCCAGTTCGCCGCCGAGGTAATGATGCCCTTCTTGTACGGCCCGGCGGTGACCTTCGTTACCGTCGTCGCCTTGTCGGTCTACGATCTGGCTGCCGCCGGAGCCGGAATAGGTGCCGCGGTCGGTGCCCGCCTCCTGGATACGCTGATCGGAGCCGCGCTGGCGATTGTGCTCCGGGTCGTCCTGTGGCCCCGGGCGAACGCGACCCGGTTGCCGTACCTGCAGGCCAAGACGCTGCGCGCGGCGCAGGAGGCGTTCGCAAGCCGCTGGCTCGGCGACGGGCCCAGTCTGGAGCGGGTACAGCAAAGACTTCAGACCGAACTACTGAACCTGCGCGCCGTCCACCGGGACGTGCTCGCCGATCATGTCGCCGTCACGCCTGCCTCAGCCGACTACGTCACACCGGTCATCGATGAGCTTGCGGTACTGGCACTCGGCATTCCGTTCGACTGGCCAGGACCGGCGCGGTCAGACGGTGAGGCGCTCATCCGGCGCCTGGACCAGCTGACCGCTGCCCTGCAGACCCGGACATCGCCCCCGGACATCGGCGAGCCCGTCACCCTCCCGGGCTATCCGCGGACAGAGGCGGCGGTCAGTCTGCTCGGATCGGTCATCCAATAGTCTGGACGACCGCCGGCCGCCTCTCGGGGAGTCTTCATGATTATCGACTGTCACGGTCATTACACGACTGCGCCACAGGCTCACACGGCCTGGCGGCAGGCGCAGAAAACAGCCTTCACCAACGGCACCACACCGCCGCCTTACCCGGACATCTCCGATGAGGACATCCGGGCCACGATCGCCGGCGGTCAGCTGAAGCTGATGAACGAGCGCGGAGTCAATCTGACAGTCTTCTCCCCGCGTGCCTCGGCGATGGAACATCACTTCGGAGACGAAGCTGTCAGCGACCGGTGGGCGCAGGTCAGCAACGACCTGATTGCCCGGGTCGTCGGTCTGTTCCCGGACCGGTTCGCTGGGGTGTGTCAGCTGCCCCAGGCCCCCGGCGTCCCGGCCGAGCGGTCGACCCGCGAGCTGCGCCGGTGCGTGAGCGAGCTGGGGTTCATCGGCGCCAACCTGAACCCGGACCCCAGCGGTGGCTATTGGAGCGCCCCGGCGCTGACGGACCGGTCCTGGTACCCGGTTTATGAGGTGCTGTGCGAGCTGGACGTCCCGGCCATGGTGCACGTCTCGGCGGTGGCCAACCCGGTCTTCCATGCCACCGGGTCGCATTACCTCAACGCTGACACCACCGCGTTCATGCAACTCCTGCAAGGCGACCTGTTCACCGACTTCCCGGACCTGCGGCTGGTCATCCCGCACGGCGGCGGTGCGGTGCCCTACCACTGGGGACGGTTCCGCGGCCTGGCGGACATGCTGGGCCGCCCACCGCTGGACGAATCGGTGATGGGCAACGTGTTCTTCGATACCTGCGTGTATCACCAGCCCGGCATCAACCTGCTCTTCGACGTCATCGACCCGGCGAATATCTTGTTCGGCTCGGAGATGATCGGCGCCGTCCGCGGCATCGACCCCCAGACCGGTCACCACTTCGACGACACCCGCCGCTACATCGACGCCCTCAATCTTCTCCCCGCCACCCAGGCGCAGGTCTACGAGCACAACGCCCGCCGCATCTACCCCCGC
Source organism: uncultured Actinomycetota bacterium (assembly GCA_963781225.1). GTDB lineage: Bacteria > Actinomycetota > Actinomycetes > Streptosporangiales > Streptosporangiaceae > Palsa-504. The sequence continues at coordinate 184,067 of CAWAFD010000015.1, read as the reverse complement.
CTCGGGGAGTGACATCTTGAGCTGACGGTCGGTTGACCGTCAGGGGCCCGGCCGCTGCCAGAACTCCTCGGGCAGCTCGGCCACCTCGTTCCCGGACCGTTCCAGATCCGCGGCCCACGGCAGCATGCGCCGGAAGACCGGCTCACCGCCGTCGGCGAACTGCCGGATCATCGCGACGTTGCGCTCGACCCGTCCGATGATCGCGTCGCGGATCGCGGTTGGGTCGCCGCTGTATCCGTAGCCGTCCAGGAGCAGATAGAGCCGCCGGCGCCGGCCGGCTGCGTCACCGAATCCGGCCTGCTCGGCGATCTCCGCCGTCAGCAGCGGCACCCAGGTTAGCGCCGAGAACGCCAGGTCATCCTCGCGCCGGGACGGACTGGCAGTGTCCCAGTCGACGAAGCCGACCAAGGTGCCGCCAGCCCACACCGCGTTCCACGGCGATGCATCCAGATGACCGATCACAAGTCCCGGCTGCCACGGCCGGCCGGTGAACCATACGGCGTCCGCGGCCGGCCGGAATGCCGCGGTCGCGTCGTGCAGCCTGGCAAGCCACGCACCGACCTGCCGGAGCGCGCCGTCGGAGCGCACCCAATCCGGCCAAGGTGAAGTCTCGCTCAAGGTCTGGTCGGGCAGGAACGTCAGGCGTTCGCGACCCTGCTCATCCAGGCCGCGGGCTCGCGGTGCGCCATCGAAGCCGGCGTCTTCCAGGTGCCGCAGCACTGAGTGCACGGTCGGCGTCCACGGCTGCGCGGGGCGGCGGACTTCGTCGCCTTCGCGTACGGCTCCGAAACTGCGCCCGCCGGGCAGCCGTCGTTCGGTCATCCCCCGGTTCTACCGCGACCAGACGCCCACGGCCACCGAATATTTCACTCCGTCCGCGTGGAAACCACGGAGCCGGCGCGGCTACGCGGCGAACCCTGGGTCTGGCCCGCGACACCGTGCACATCGGCGTACGGATGGTCAGACGAGCCGAGGCCATGACCGGATTCGCCTGCCTGCCACGACGTTGGGCACCAGTGGCCGTTCCGCCGCCGGCTGGGACACGGAACCCCAGCTCACGCCACTTCATACGGTTTACGTATTATCGATGGCAGGTAGCTGACCATAGGAGTGCAAACTGCCACGGTGCCGCCAAAGAGCCAGATGTCCCCTGTTAGCAGGACCAAACGGAGGATCTCATCTGTCCTAGGTCTGGTCGTGGTCCTTGCTGGCCTGCTGGGCATCACGGCATCACGCAGCGTTGCTGCGGACCCGCCCGCAAAACCGGCGTGCACCAACTCGGCGCCCAGCCAGCCAGCGGGCAGCGCCGTACCCGCCGATGTCGAATCCTTGCTCGAAGATGGCGAAGGCGTTACCGCCGCGAACTACTTCGAGAACACCAGCTCGGCTCTTGTTGCGGCCGCGGCGGGGGACGACAACGCGTCGTTCTGCACTCTCGGTGAATTGCTGGTTAATGATGGCTTCAGCGGAGCCATTATCAACCTCGGCCGCGAGATGAACGGGTCATGGTACGAATGGGCCGAGCAGCGCGCGCCATCGTCCGAACCGGACGCCTTTATCCTCGCCTGGCGGCAAATCGTCACGGCCATGCGGTCGGTGCCGGGCCAGCATTTCAAGTTCCTGTGGACCCTGATCCCGGGCAGTGCGTCGGTAGCCGACTGCTGGCCCGGCGGCGCCTACGTTGACTACATCGGGACCGATGTCTTCGACTGGTACGGCGGGAAGGGCAGTGATACGTACCCGCAGACCGCATCTGGCGCCCTTAATCACCAGGCAAAGTGGGGGCAGATTCTTGGCGCCCAGCCGGGCGGACTGGACTGGATGACCGCGTTCTCAAGCGCGACGGGTAAACAGATCATCCTCCCCGAGTGGGGACTCGACTTTCACTCGTTCGGCGGCCAGGACGACCCGTATTTCATCACGAACATACTGACGTGGATGAAGACCAATGACGCCATCGGGCTGTACTGGGGGCAGCAGCATGTCACCCGGACCGCGACCGTCAGCGGCCCGTTCCTGGCCGACCAGGGCGAGGCGGGACAGGAGAACACCCCTGGCGACGTCAACGGACTGGGGGCTCTGCTGGGTGGCCGCCTGCAGTACGCCGGCGTTTACCTGCCTGACAACGCGCCGCTGTCGGACAGCGTGGATCAGCCGGCGCTCGCTCCCTGGCAGGACGCGGGCTACCAGCTGATCCTGAGCGTGCCTCTGGTGACGAATCCTCCGGCGATCAAGTCGTATTCCGGGCCGCCGGAGCCGACTGTGCAGCCCTACCAGCTGGCCGATTACCCCGACGCGGTAGTGGCATACCGGCAAGGCCTGTTACCCGGCCGCTCCGGTTCCCTCGCCCGTTATGGTGGCGCGCGCCGGGGTGTCGCTCGCCTCCTGCAGCAGTCCCGCCAGCTTGGCCAGGGTCTCCCGGTCCTGGCTGGTCTGCACGGCGATGGAGAATTCAATGTCGGTGACTACGTCGCCGTAGCGCTGGAGGATCTTGTCGCCAATCTCGTCGTAAGTCCCCACCGTCACGAACTCGTGCAGCACCTCGTCGTCGATCAGCGCGGGCAGTTCTTCCCACCGCTGGGCCTTGGACAGTAGCTGCGCCTCGGCGGCAAGGTCGCCGAGGCCGTGGTGCTCGAAGGCCCTGACGTAGCCCGGCGTCGAGGCATAGAACGCGATCCGGGCCCGCGCATCGCGCACCTTAGGGACGAGCGCTTCCTGCGTGCGGGCCGACGCGACGAGCGGCTTCATGCACACCCGGAAACCGTCCAGAGCGCGGCCCGACTTCTGCGCCCCGCGGCGGACGGCGGGCAGCATGACCGACCGGATGTAGGAGGGCGTGCAGACCGGATGCGGCCGGACCCCGTCGGCCACCTCCCCGGCGACCGTGCACAGCCCGGTGTTGACGGCGGCGAGGTGAATCGGGATATCCGGATGCTCGATCGGCCCGGCGTCGAACAGGGGAACCATCAAGCTGAGGCGGTAGTGCTCGCCGGCGAAGTCCAGCCGGGAACCGTTCTGCCAGCAGTTCCATACCGCACGGACGGCCTGGGTGTACTCGCGTATCCAGGGCGCGGGCGGGTGCCAGGCGATGCCGTAGCGGCGCTGGATGTGACCGCGGACCTGGGTGCCGAGGCCCAGGGTGAACCGTCCGCGCGAGAGCTTTTGCAGGGTCCAGGCGGACAGCGCCATCACCGTCGGGCTGCGCGGGAAGGCAATAGTCACCGACGTTCCCAGCCGCAGGTCCGTGGTGGCCTGGGCGGCCAGCGCCAGCAGCGTGAACGGGTCGTCCTTGGTCTCCTCGACGACCAGGCCGCCGTAGCCGATCTCCTCCAGCAACGCGGCGTCTCGGGCGACGGACCAGATATCCAGGGGGATATCGGGTGCCCGCAGCCCAGGGTCGACCTTGCCGAGGGGGAGCAGAGTCTCCAGTCGCACAGGACCCTCCCCTGTCAGGCGCCGAGTTCCGTGGCCAGCGTGCGGATACTTTCCCGGTCCGGCCCGAGTATCGCGAGAACGGGAACCGTGATGCCGGCCCGGCACGTAATCGGCGACGCCGGACCGGATCTCGGCCGGGCTGCCGATCAGGAACAGCTCGTCCAGGACCGAATCGGGTACCGCCGCCAGCGCTCCCCGCCGGTCGCCGGCCTGCCAGGCCGCCCACATGGCCTCCAGCGCCGGGCCACGGCCGAGCCATTGCTGATATGCGGCGTAGACGCCGGTGTTCAGGTACGCCGTCACCATCCGCCGGGCAAGGTCCCGGGCCGCCTGCCGGTCCGGGCCGGTGACCACGAACAGCCGGGCGACGACATCGGCGGACGGATTGCCGTCCAGGACGAGCGGGACGACCCGGGCGGTGTCCTGCGGGCTGAGCCAGTTGAGCACGACGCCGTCGGCCTCCCGGCCGGCCAGCCGGAGCATTCCTTCCCGCAGGGCCGCGATCAGGATCCGCGGTGGGTGCGGCGGGATCCGGGCTAGCTTGAAGCCGTCGACCTCGAAAGTGTCGCCGCGGTAGGTGACCCGCTGTCCGCCGAAAGCGGCCCGCAGGAAGCGGACGGTGTCTCGCACCCGCGCGTACGGCCGTTCGAACGCGGTGCCGTGCCACTGCTCCACCATGTTCTGGCTCGACGACCCGATACCGACGTAGACCGGCTCGCCGCTCAGCTCGGCCACGGCGAGCGTGCTCATGGCCATCAGGGCCGGACTGCGCTGGAACACGCCGGCAATCGAGGTTCCCAGCCGCAGTCGCGGTACCTGCTGAGCCGCCACGAGCAGCGGCGCGAACGCGTCCACGGCATTGGTCTCGCTCGTCCAGAGGTCGGTGTAACCGGCGGCCGCCAGCTCATCGAACAGGGCCGGGAGCCCGGCCATCGTCTCGTCCGCGACCGGAACCGTCATGCCGAGCCTGTCCACCTCGTGACCGCCTATCTCAGATGTGCCGGTTCCGGGCCTAGGCCCCGATCACGGCCGTCAGCCCCTGATGTCAACCTAGTAGTCACGAACATCTGGAACCAGGGCCAGCCGGCCCGGACAGGAAGGTGGAGCGTATGGCAGGCACGGGACCGCTGGCGGGGCTTCGCGTGGTGGAACTGGAAGGCATCGGCCCGGTTCCGCACGCGGCCATGGTCCTGGCCGACCTGGGCGCCGATGTGGTGCGGATCGGCCGCCCAACCGCAGGGCTGCGGCTCGGCCCGTCCGGCGCGGTGGACCCGACCCTGCGCGGCCGCCGGCTGGTCGCGGCGAACCTCAAGGAGCCGGACGGGCGCGAGGCCGTCCTCAGCCTGGTGGACCGGGCGGACGTTCTGCTGGAAGGTCTGCGCCCCGGTGTGACCGAACGGCTGGGTGTGGGCCCCGATGACTGCCACCAGCGCAATCCCCGGCTGGTCTACGCGCGGATGACTGGCTGGGGTCAGGAGGGCCCGCTGGCCTCGCGCGCCGGGCATGACATCAACTACATCTCGCTGACCGGGGCGCTGCACGCCATTGGCCGGGCGGGGGAGCGGCCGGTCCCGCCGCTGAACCTGGTCGGTGACTTCGGCGGCGGGTCCATGCTCCTGGTGACCGGCGTGCTGGCCGCCCTGTGGGAAGCCCAGCGGTCAGGACGAGGTCAGGTGGTGGATGCGGCCATGGTGGACGGCGCGTCCCTGCTCGTGCAGATGGTGTGGGGAATGCTGCCCACCGGCTGGTGGTCTGATGATCGCGGCGTGAACCTCCTGGACGGCGCCGCGCCGTTTTACGACACCTACACCTGCGCCGACGGCCGCTTCGTTGCCGTCGGCGCGATCGAGCCGCAGTTCTATCGCGCCCTGCTGGACGGTCTTGGGCTGTCCGCGGACAAGCTGCCCGACCAGATGGACCGGTCCAGGTGGCCGGAGGTGAAGGCGACGTTCGCGGCGGTCTTCGCCACCCGCACCCGGGATGAGTGGGCCGGGATCTTCGCCGGAACCGACGCGTGCGTCACCCCGGTGCTGGCTTTCGGAGAGGTTCCTTCGCACCCGCATATGGCCGCCCGCGGCACCGTGGTCGACCACGACGGCACCTGGCAGGCCGCGCCAGCGCCGCGCTTCTCCCGGACGTCCCCCGAGATTCCCGCCAGCAGGCCCGCGGCCGCCGAGGTCAGCAAGGTCCTCGCCGACTGGGACCAGCCCTGACCACCCAAGCGTCAGGTATCAGATCCTGCCGCTCGCCCTAGTCGAAAAGGATGCGGTGTCATGAGAACTCCCATCTGTGACCTGCTCGGGGTCGACTTCCCGCTGGTCGCGTTCAGCCACTGCCGGGACGTCGTGGCGGCGGTGACCAACGCTGGGGGATTCGGCGTCCTCGGTGTGCAGGCGTTCAGCCCGGAGCGGCTCGACCAGGAACTTTCCTGGATCGACAGCCAGGTCAAGGGCCGGCCCTACGGTGCTGACGTGATCATCCCGGCGGATTTCGCCGGCCGGGGTGAGGCACACGACCAGCAGCGGCTGACATCGGCGGTCCCGCCCGGGCACCGGGCCTTCGTGGCGGACCTGCTCGGCCGCCACGGGATCGCGGTCGACGTCGACGATGATTTCCTGGCGAAGACCCCTCTTGTGCGCGAGGGCCTCGGCCAGGAATTGCTCGACGTCATTTTCAGCCACCCGGTCCGGCTGGTGGCCAATGCCCTGGGCGTGCCACCCGGCTACATGATCGAGCGGGCCAGGAAGGAGGGCGTGCCCGTGGCAGCGCTGGTGGGCGCCAGGGAACACGCGGTGAAGCAGGTCCGGGCTGGCGTCGACATCGTGGTGGCGCAGGGAACCGAGGCGGGTGGCCACACCGGCGAGGTGTCGACCATGGTGCTGGTGCCCGAGGTGATCGAGGCGATCCGGCCGATCCGGCCGGTGCCGGTGCTGGCCGCTGGCGGGATCGTCACCGGGCGCCAGATGGCCGCGGCCGTGGCATTGGGCGCGGACGGGGCATGGACCGGTTCGGTCTGGCTGACCACGCGGGAGGCCGAAACGCCGCCCGGGACGGTGCGCAAGTTCCTCGCCGCAACCTCCCGTGACACGCTGCGTTCTGCCGCGCGGACCGGCAAGCCCGCCCGCCAGCTGGTCTCCGGCTGGACGCAGGCCTGGTCGGCCGCTGAGGCCCCGCCGCCGCTGCCCATGCCGCTGCAGGGCCTGCTGGCCGAGCCGGCGCTGCGCCGGGTAGATGCCCGGGCGGCGAAAGACGATCCACAGGCGCTGGAGCTGGCGACCTACTTCGTCGGCCAGGGAGTCGGGCTGATGAATGCGGTCCGCCCGGCGGCAGACGTGGTCCGCGACATGGCCGAGGACTTCCTGGCCGCCACCGAGCGGCTGATCAGCATGGCAGAGATAGCACCTTCTGGCCCTGGCTCTCCGGCGGCGGAAGAGGCCTGAACCGGCCCGGCGGGTTCACGGCTGACCCGGACGCAGGTCGACGAACAGCGCGGTCGCCTCCGCGCACAGCCGCGCGCCGTCGTGCAGGGTGCCGTGCAGGAAGCGCTTACGGCCGGCCTGCTCGGTCACCCGTACCGCGACGGTCAGCCTCTGGTGAAGCGGCGCCACGCTCCGGTAGTCCAGGTGCAGGTACGCGGTGCGGAAGGGCGGCCGGTCGCCGTGGCCAGCCATGTGGCCCATGGCGTCGTCGAACATCAGCGCCAGCGCGCCGCCGTGCACGGCCCCGCGGGTGCCCGCGTGGAAGGCACCGAACTGCGTGGTCGCGCGGAGCTCGCCGTCGCCCTGATGGCGAGCGGGGGAATGAGCGTCTGTCCCCGTCCGGGCACCGCCAGCAGCAGGCCGAAGACCCGGTCCTCGTCGCTGACCGCGGACGGTTCGAGCAGCTCCCGGGGAGCGGGCGAGCAGGGCGGCCACCTGGGTCGCTACCTCGGGCGCAGGCACCGAGCCCGCCACGGCGTCCTGCAGGGCCCGGAGCTGTTCGACCATCTCGAGCCAGCTATCGCCCGCCCGTTCGGCCGCTCTTTTGCTCCAGTCCGGTTTGCTCCAGTCCGGCCACTGCGGGCTCAGGGCTTCTTCGGCCACGGCCCTAACCGGAGAACTCATGCGACTCGCCGGCCTGCCCCCGCAGGCAGCCGGCCGCCCGCAGGGATTCGATCTCGGATTGCATAGCGCTCCTGCCCAGGGGATCGGATTCGTTCGATGACGACGGTACCCGTGCGTGCGGCAGGCAGATCCTTGCGGATGGAGACGCCGAGGATCACGGGGGAGTGTGAGCTCCGGCCGGCGCGACTGGCAATATCAGCAGATATGACCTGCGCACCGTGTGTGCCGGGTCTAAGTCCTGACCGCCAGCAGACGAACGGAGAGGTTCATGAGCGCCACGACCACGATCGACGGCTTGACCGGTCTCGTCGGGAAGGAACTCGGCGTCAGCAACTGGCTCGAGGTCACCCAGAAGCGGGTCGACACGTTCGCCGACGCGACCGATGACCACCAGTGGATTCATGTCGACCCGGCCCGGGCTGCCGCCGGCCCGTTCGGCGCTCCGATCGCGCACGGCTACCTCACGCTGTCCCTCCTGGTCCCGCTCATCGGTGAGGTGCTGACGGTGAGCGATGCGAGCCTGACGGTGAACTACGGCCTGGAAAAGGTGCGCTTCCCGGCCCCGGTGCCCGTCGGGTCGCAGATCCGGCTGCGGGCTGTGCTGGCCGCCGCGGATGCCGTGCCCGGCGGGATCCAGGCCACGGTGCAGTGCACGGTGGAGATCGACGGCGGCACCAAGCCCGCGTGCGTAGCGCAGATCGTTTTCCGGTTCCTGCGTTAACGCGCGGCCGTCCCGGGGCCGGGTCAGGTGCGGCGCTGTGGCGACCTGCGCCCCGGCGAGCTCATCGGTGATCCGCTGGCGGAGCTTGCCCTTCTGGATCTTGGTGCCGGACATCGGCCACTCACCCACGAACCGGACGTAACGCGGTACCTTGAACGTCGCCATGTGCTCCATGCAGTGCTTGATCACCTCGGCCTCGGTCAAACAGGCGCCGGGTGCCAGTTCGACGAAGGCGGCCGCTACCTCGCCGTAGTGCGCATCGGGAGCCGCTACCACCTGGACCACAGACACGCCCGTCATGGCGGCGATCTGATCCTCGATCTCGGCGGCCGCGACGTTCTCGCCGCCGACCTTGAGCACATCGCTGAGCCGGGAGTGGAACCGGAACCGGCCCTTATCGTCACGTTCCAGCAGGTCACCCGAGTGGTACCAGCCCTCGGCATCGATTCGCGCGGCGGTTGTCTGCGGGTCGCGGTAGTACCGGGTGAAACGGGACACGCCCCGGAAGGCGAACTCGCCGGGCGTGTGGTCGGGCAGGTCGGCGCCGGTGGCCGGATCAACGACCTTGGCCTGCATGCCCGCGACCGGCGGGCCCACAGCGCCCGGGCTTCGGCGGGATCGGCGGGATCGCCCACGCACACGAAGCCGGCGCCCTCGGTGCTGCCGGTGCAGGAGATCTGCACCGCGCTGGGCAGCCGGTCCTGCATCAGACGCATCCGCTCAGGCGTGCCGACGTTGATCACCGTGGTGATCCGGGACAGGTCGGTGCCACCGAAACCAGGATGGTTCAGCACCGGCATCCAGATCGTCTCGAAAGCCGGGAAGGCGTGGGTGACCCTCTCCGACTCCAGCTGAGCCAGCGCCGCTCCCGGCTCGAACTGGCCCGCGTGGACCATCGTGGCCTGGGCGCTCAGGCTGGCGAACAGCACGTCGAAGCCGCCGACGTGGAAGAACGGCAGTGGTGTCCAGAACCGGTCGCCCTCGCCGAGGCCGATCCGCTCGGCCAGCGACGCGCCCTGCCGGACCACGGACTCGTGGGTGTGCACGCAGCCACGCGGGTTCGCGGTCGTGCCGGAGGTGTAGATCACCACGAACTCGTCGTCGGGTCGCACGTCGCCTTGCAGGTCCGCCACCCGCTGATCCAGGCCGGGGCGGTCCGCCGCCGATACCAGCGCGTCCCACGGCTGGAACGCGGTGCCCGGCCTGCCGCCGCCGGTCACGGCCACGGCCCGCAGGCAGGCCGCCTCCGGCACCCGCACCGTCGGGCTGCGCTGGGCGTCCAGGGCACCGAACGCGGCGGCGAGCTGGGCGGCTCCGTCCGGGCTGACGAGCATCAGCCGGGCGTCGGAGTGGTTCACCAGATAGGCGATCTCGCCTGGCCGCAGCCGGGTGCTGAACGGCACGGTTACCGCGCCGATCCGGGCGGCCCCGAGGATGAGCGCCACCACGGGCAGCCCGGCCGGGAGCAGCGCGCCGACGTGGTCGCCCGGGCCGACGCCGAGCGCGACCAAGGCGCGAGCATAGGACCTGGCCAGCGCGGCCAGCTCGGTCACCGAAGCCCGGATGCCCGGGAACACGGCCGTCTCCCGATCGTGGGCGGCGGCGGTGTCGAGCAGCGCCGGCACGGACAGTCCCTGGGGTGCGATCATGTGCGGCCCTGCCTTTCCCGCGGCGGTGCGGTCGGAAACTGCGGTCAGAACGAGCGTGGCAGACCCAGGCTCTCCCCGATGTAGTTGCGGGCCATCTCGTTGGTGATGGGCCCAATCCGGTACAGCCGCGCGTCGCGCCAGTACCGCTGCATGTCAAACTCTTCCGCGTACCCGTAGCCCCCAAGGACCTGGATACCGAAGTCGGCGGATTCGACCGCCCACTCCGAGGTCAGGCACTTGGCCGTGGTCGCGGCGACGCCGCTGGGCATGCCGCTTTGCTCCAGCCAGGCGGCGCGGTAGGTGAGCAGCCGGGCCGTGTCCAGCTTCATCGCGATGTCCGCGATCCCGTGCTGGATCGCCTGCATCTGGCCGATGGGCTTGCCGAACGCCTGCCGCTGCAGCGCGTAGGCCACCGCGTCTTCCAGCACGCCCTGCAAGATCCCGGTGCACATCGCGGCCACCATCACCCGCTCGGCGTTGAGTGAGGACGTTACCTGCCGCCAGCCCTGGCCGACCTCCCCGAGGACATCGGCAGCGGGGACGAATACGTCGTCGAACACCACCTCACAGGAGCCGAGGGACCGCATGCCGATCTTCGGGATCGGGGTCGCCGTGAGCCCGGGTGAGGTCCGGTCGACCAGGAAGATGGTCAGGCCCCGGGAGGGCTTGGCCTCCTCGCTGGTCCGGGCGGTGACCATGATGCGGTCCGCCACGTGCGCGGTCGTCGACCAGATTTTCGTGCCGCGCAGGACGTACCCGCCCTCGACCGGAACCGCCTTGGTGGTCATCGCCCGCAGCACGTCCGTCCCGCCGGCCGGCTCGGTCATCGCGAAGGCGAACCGCAGGTCGCCGGCTGCGACCGCGGGCAGGTAGTGTTCCCGCTGCGCGGCGTCGCCATGGTGCAGGATGGCCCGGGCGCCGGACCACACGGTGATGCCCCACAGCCAGGCCAGGCCACCGAGGGTGCGCGACAGTTCCTCGCACACGATGGTCTGGTCTATCAGGTCACCGCCCTGGCCACCGTATTGCTCGGGCACCCCGATCCCGTTCAGGCCAGCCTTGGCGATCCGGCGGGCCAGGTCCTCCGGGAACTCTTTCGATGCCTCGAGGGCACGGGCAAGGTCCTTCGGGCACTCCCGCTCGGTGAAGCCGCGGGACCATTTCCCGCAGTTGCTGCTGCTCCTCGGTCAGCTCGAAGCTGAGTCCTGACGTCACGGGGATCCTTCCTGCATCGGCCGGATGACTTCGTCACCGAAGCGAGCCAGCGCGGTCATCGTGGCCTCGTGCCCCGGTCCGCCGGGCTGGCGCATCCGCAGGGCCAGGTACTCCGCGCCGGTCCGGTCGCGCCAGTCGGTGATCTCGGCCCGCAGGTCCGCGCCGTCGCCGTACAGCAGCCGGCCGGGGGCCACGAGGCTGGGCGTGAAATCCTCCCGGGACCGGACCTGGCCGACCCACGGCTCGAACTCGGCCAGATAGGCGCCCACGTTGAAGTACAGCCGGTGGACCGCCAGGGCGTGCGGCAGCCACACTTTCTCGCACTCCGCGCGCGAGTCAGCGATCCACGCGTCCCGGAACATGCCGATCCGGACCTGCCGTCCGGCCGCCTCGGCGGCGAGGTGCACCTGCCCGGCCAGCCGCGCCACCACGTCGACGTGCCGCTGCGGATCGCTGAGCCACAGGTCGGCGCGCTGGCCGGCCAGCGCCAGGCCCCGCGGGCCGTGCGCCCCCATCAGCACGTCGGGTCGCGTCCCGGCGTAGGGGGCGGGAGTGACCTGGCCGCGCCAGCGGCCGTAACGGCCGGTGACGTCGAACGGCTCGCCGCTCCAGGCCGCGTCGATCACGTCCAGCAGATCCCGCAGCCGGCCGAACCGGGTGTCGCGATCGACGTCGTACAGAGCGAAGTCCGGAGGCAGGTGTCCCACCCCCACGCCCAGCAGAGCCCGCCCGCGGGTCAGCCAGCTCAGCATGGCCACATCCTCGGCCAGCCGCACACGATGGTGCAGCGGCCCCGGCACCACCGCCTGCCCAACCCGGATCTGGCGCGTTCCCTCGGCCAGCGCCGCCCCGGTCAGCAGCGGCGACACGATGCCACCCGTCCTGGTCTGGTGGAACTCAGGCAGGAAGAAGGCGTCGAAACCGGCATCGTCCGCCGCGCGGACCTCGGCCCGCAGCTGATCCAGCAGGACGTCCAGCGGCTCCTGCGTGTCCTGGATGGGGAGCACCACGCCGAAACGCATGCCGGCCTCTCACGTGCAACATGATCTATCAAACGGTCGTCCGAATATTAACAGGACCGGCCTGCCGCGGGCCAGGCGCAGTCCGCTGCCCCCAGCTGGGGGCTCAGGCCGCGCCCAGCGCCACAAGGGACATCGCGGTCGCGTGCTGAATGGGGTCGCCGGCGAGTCCGCGCCTGACGCCGCAGACCGCCTCGGCGAGGCTCTGGCCAGCACGTAGATGCCGGTGCAGCTCCACCATCAGGCGGACCGCGGCCTGGTCGTTCATGCTCACCACCGCGGCCGCGATGCCTGCCGTCCCGAGCGGGAGCAGGCTGCTCACCAGGCCGAGGAGCTCGTTCGCCCCGGCCGGGGCCAGGACGCCGGAGTCGCAGCTGGACAGGACCAGGCGATAGGGCGCGCGCCGCAGCTGCTCGAAGTCGTAGACGGTCAGCGGGCCGTCGTGCATATGCAGCGAGGAGAACAGCGGGCTGTCGGCACGGAAGATCCCGTGCGCGGCGATGTGGGCCAGCCCGGCACCGTCGAGGGCGTACAGGACCTTCTCGGTCGTTGCCTCGTCCCCGCCCAGCACGGTGACGTCGTCGTACATCTGCGCGACCAGCGGGATCTCGGCGCCGTTGGAGGCCAGGCCCGGTCCGCGGGCCAGAGTGATATTGCGGCGGCCAGGTACCGGCGCCGACCGGGCGCGCATCCATGCGCCGGCTGACGGCGCGACGCTGAACACGCGGTCGCGCAGCGCGGGAAGCAGCGCCCACGGGATCGTATGCAGGCGGGCGGGCGGGACGATGATGACCGGTCCGTCGCCCAGGTGCCGGATGGCAGGGCCGATGAGCGCCTGCTCAAGCCGGGGGCCTGCGGCTGTCAGGATTGCTTGCGCACTGGCTGGGTCGTCCCCCGGCCGGCCCCGGCCCAGCCGGCGCAGGGCAAAACGGGCGAAGTCCGCGGCCTTGGCCGCCTCGGCCATCTGGCCCGCGGTGAACTGCCGTACCCGGCCCGCCCCGCAGAGCAGCACGTGCAGGGTGCCGTCTATCTCAATGATCTCGGCGAGCTGAGCCGGGCCGAGCTCGTCAAGCAGATCAGCGGTCCTGAACGCGGTCCGCGCAGCCCCGGCCAGACCGCGGACTCGGAGCGCGGCAGCCCGCACCGCACCTTCCAGCCGCCGCTGCTCCCGCTCCAGGGAAATGACGGGCTGGCCCGTGCTCCGTGCGGCTTCCAGCTGCCTCGTCACCCCGCGGAGCGCGGTCAGGGCGGCGCTCAGGTCCGCCTCGACGGTGCGCCGGACCGGGGGCACCGTCAGCGCGGTGACGCGCCAGCGTTCGCTCCAGGCCAGCAGCAGGCGGGGACCCGAACGGGCGGCGTGACGCTGGGCGAGCGCGGCCAGCTCGGCGCCGTGCACGCTGGCCTGGGCCCGGAGCTCGGAGGCGCCCAGCGTAAGCAGGTGCTCATCCAGGACGTTAAGCCCCTGACGGCAGGCAGCGAGCATCCGGTTGCTCTGTCCCGCCACCTCGGCACGCAGGGCCTCGGCGAGCCAGCCGCTCACGCGCGACAGCGGCGGCCCCCGCCGACGGGTCCGCGCCGCCGCAGCAAGATGGGCCTCGGAGTCCTCCCGGCGGCCCAGGTCCAGTGCGATCCGCCCGGCCAGCTGGTGCGCCAGGGGCGCATCGGCGGAACGCAGGAGATCCAGCTGGGCCGCGGCGCGGGCCGCCTCGCTGAACAGCGCCGGGCTGACCGGGACGGCCTGGTAGCGCGCCTGGACGAGCATGTGTGCCGCGTGAGCCTGCCACCAGGCGCTGTGCTGCGACCGGAACAGGCGGTGGGCGCTCCGGGCCCACTGGCCGGCGATCGACGGCTGGCCGGCGGCCAGCGCGCAGTTGGCCGCCATCAGCAGCAGGTAAGCCCGCTGAGTTGACCAGTCGCGGACCTGCTCGATCTCCTCCACCGATGACTCCGCCTCGGCGAGCGCCTCGGTGGCCAGCCCGGCTGCCAGCAGCACGGCGCACCGGTCGATGCGCAGCTGGGTAGTTGGCACCTTCAGCCCCAGATAGGCAGGGATGGCCTCGTCGAAGAGCGCCAGCGCGGCCGGGAGATCGCCGGCCGCGAACGCGACCAGGGCCCGGTTGCCCGCGATGTACATCGCTTCTTCCTCGTGCCCAGCCCGGACATACAGGCTCTCGGCGGCCACCAAATCGGCGTCGGCCCGGCTCGTGGATCCCAGGGCCAGGTTGACCAGCCCGCGGTTATTGAGCGCGCGGGCCGCCCATAGCGCGTCCTCGGCGCGGCGCAGGACCGCAACCGCGTACCGCAGGTCCTCCAGGGCTTCCGGGTAACGGCCGAGCGTGTACAGCACCAGACCACGCCGGGCCAGCACCCGGGCCTTGAGGACACCGGATGACCGCTGCACGGCCTGGTCGAACGCGGTCAGCCCGGCTGCGGTCCGGCCGGCATAGACGAGCGCTATCCCCAGGCTGGCAAGGACGTCGGCCTCACGGTCGGCCGAGCCGGTCTTGCGAGCCTGGTGCAGGGCCGCACGTGTCTCGCGGAGCGCGGCCGCGGTGTCGCCCCGGTCGCGCAAGACAATCGCAGCGGCCTGATGAGCCACCGAGGCGTCGTACGGGTCCGGGTGCCCCGCTAGCACTGCCCGTGCCCTGGCCAGCGTCTCCCGCGGACGGGACAGCGCCAGGCGAAGCAGATGGTCGACCTCGCGTGCGCCCGGCGCAGCCATGCGACCCTCCCCGGCCACCATCAGATTTTTGGTTTGCCGCTATTCTCCCGGTCCATGTATCACAGCGGCAGGTTGTAGGTTCCGTCCGGTATCCGCACCCGTGGATGACCTCCGATCGTGCGAGCGCGCGACCGGTGTTTCGCGATGACTGGGCAGACGATCACTTTTCCGGAGGGCGCAATGGCCTGGTTCGAGAGTCTGACACATGAAAAGGCCAGCCATGAGGCCGGCATCGTGGTCCGCAAGTTCGCCGAGAACGGCATCGACATCGGCGGTGTTGCCACCGAAGGTGGCGGGGTCGCCTTCATGTACGCCAAGGACCGGATCCTGGTCCGCCAGCAGTATCTGGGCGGAGAAGGCGGTACCCATGAAACCCAGGAAACCCTGAACGCCCGCACGCGGCGGGGTGTCCTGGACGTGCTCTCGGACAACGGGGTCAGCAACGTCAGCGTGCGGCCGGCCGTCCGCGACATCGCTGTAGTCACAATTGACCCTGAGCGCCGGGAGAATGCCCCGGAAGGTGGCGAGGAAGAGCGCGACGCGCTGTTCCACGTCAGGCAGATCGAAGAGGAATTCGGCCCGAGAATCGCGACGCTCGACCACGTGCTGACCACCGCGCAGGGACATCCGACGGGCTGTCCTGCCACTGAGCCGCAGGAGGTCTACGACCCGTCGCCGTACCCTGCCGTCTGCCTGGGGGCTGAGGGCCACGGGGTACGCATCTACGTGGCCGACACCGGTATCGTGCCGGGCACGGTGGCCGGTTGCCCATGGCTGACGGGTGTGACGGGTGACTCGGACCCGGGAGTCGGGCCGGACGGGATCCTGCCGTACGGCGGGCACGGCACCTTTGCCGCCGGGGTCATCCGGTCCCAGGCGCCGGGCGCGGACATCGTGGTCAGGAACGTCTTCGACACAGCGGGCAGCGCGCTGGAATCAGATTTCGTAGCGAAGCTTTACGAGGGATTCCGGCTCGGCGCCGACATCTTCCAGATAACCGTCTCCTCACTGACCAGGGATCACCTTCCGCTGCTGGCCTTCGAGACCTGGCTGGAGGATCTGCGCCAGCGCAAGGGTACGGTGTGTGTCGTCCCAGCCGGGAACAACGAGACCAGCCTGCCGCACTGGCCGGCTGCGTTCCCGGATGTGATCTCGGTCGGGGCCCTCGGGCTCGACTGGCGGAACCGCGCCTACTTCAGCAACTACGGAGGCTGGGTGGACGTGTACGCACCAGGACAGAGCCTGGTCAACGCGTTCGCGTCCGGCACGTTCAAGTGCCAGGTCGCCCCCTTCGACGGGGAAACCAGATCGTTCACCGGGATGGCGCAGTGGAGCGGGACGTCGTTCTCGACACCGGTCGTGACCGGGCTGATCGCGGCCCGGATGACCCAGTGCGGTGAGAGCGCGAAGGAAGCGGCCGCCGCCCTGCTGGGCCACGCCCGGGCCCAGGCCAGCCCGGGCGCTGGCCCCATCCTGCTGCCCCGCTCCGGCGACGAGGAGCCCTGAGATCGCCGTCCGGGCCCCGCGCTGCCCCAGGTCAGCGCGGGGCCCGAAAGGGCTCGGCCAGCTGCCCGGCCAGCAGCAGCAGCACCGGCCGGCCCGCTTCATCCTGCTCGACCGGGACCGGCCGGCCGTCTAGGCCGGTGCTGATCACCGCGTCGCCGCGGCCCGGGAACCTGGCGTAACCCGCCAGCACATCCCAGATGGTCAGGACGACGCCGAGGTTGACGGCCTGGTTATCCGTCGCGTGGTGCAGCCGGTGGTAGGCCGGGCTGACCAGCACCCGGCCGAGTGGCCCGAAGCTCCAGCGCAGGTTGGCGTGCTGCAAGGCGCCGATGCAGACGTAGATCGTGATGAGCACCGGGGCGATCGGGCGGTCCGGCATCAGCGCCACGACGGGGATGGTCGCCAGAATGAACCCGGTGGTGTGCATGAGCGGATGCGCCCGGAACGAGGTCAGCACGCTCAGCTCCTCCTGGCTGTGGTGCAGGGCGTGGAAACGCCACAGCGGATCGAGCCGGTGATCGGCGTAGTGGGCTAGCCAGTTGGCTCCGTCCATCGCCACGATGGTGAGCGGGACGAGCAGCCAGCCCGGCCAGTCCTGCGTGGGCAGCGCAATCCAGTGCGCGTGCCCGCCGATCAGCGTGGCCGCGCCGATGCTGAGCAGTGTCATCAGCGGGATCACCACGAGCGCGTGCAAGGCCAGGTACAGCGCGTCCTGGATGTGGCCGCGGGCCAGTACCGGGCGGTGTTCGGCCGGCCAGATCCGCTCGCATACCCCGGTCGTGACGACCAGGCCGATCAGCAGGGGAGCGGCCAGCTCGCCCCGCCCGGCCGACAGCACGGTCTCCAGCTGGCCCTGCCGGAGCAGCGCCGTGACCGCGGCCCACAAGATCAGGCCGGTGATCGCGGCCAGGACGAACGAGGACAGGCACACCCGCGGCCAGCGGTTCGCCACGGCGCGGGCCGGCAGCCCGGCCGGGTGAACCTGCCCATCGGACACTGCGGACTCCTCGGTTGCGGTGACAGACCAGAAGGTGACGCCCTGAAGGGATAACGGCCGTGTGGCGCTAACGGTTCGGCACCGGCACGCTCGGTACCAGAACACTCGGCACCAGAACATTCGGCACTAGAACACTGAGGCAGGTGACACCGCCTTCGAGCTTCTCGAACTCGCTGATGTCCACGACCACCGGCGTGAAGCCGAGATCGGCGAGCAGTTCCGCGGTCCGCGGCGCGGACGCCGCGATCAGCACGCGATCCCCGCCCAGCGGTACCACGTGGCATCCGCTCTCCTCGGCGACCGGGCGGACGGCGGGGAACAGGCCGGCCGGGACCAGGTCGGGCAGGAGCAGGAACGTGCCGTCGGGCAGTGCCGTCACCGCCGACTTCAGGTGCAGCACCTCGCCCAGGGGGACCGTGATGACCGTGCGGCCCAGCGACGCAAGCAGCGAGCGCAGCTGGCGGATGCCCTCGCCGTTGGTCCGGCCGCCGCGCCCCACGTAGACGGTGCGGCCGGACTGCAGCACGTCGCCTCCGTCGAGGGTCCCGGGCCCGGTGATGCGGGCCGTGCGCAGCCCCAGCGACCGGACGGCCTGCTCAGCCCCGGGTACCTCGGCCCGGCGGCCCGGCGCGCCCGGGCGGGTCAGCACGGCCAGGTCGTCGCAGACCACGACGGCGTCCTCGACGAACACCGAGTCCGGGCAGTCATCGGCCGCGGGCACCTGCTGGACCTTCCAGCCGCCCGCGGCCAGCGCGTCGGCGTAGGCCGCGTGCTGCGACCGGGCCAGGTCCACGTCCACCGGGGTCCGGCTGATGTGGGTGACGATGCCCTCGGCCAGCCTGCTGCTGGGCGACCTGACCAGGCCGGTGCTGTTCATCGGGCTGCTCCTTCACACATATCGGGACGGGCTCACTAAGATCGGCTACCTGCCGAGTATCCGCCAGCCGGAAGGATCGCCGATCATGCCCCACGCCGTACGTGGCGTCATAAGCCGTGCCAAGGGCGAGCCCGTCACCATCGAGACCATCGTCGTCCCCGACCCGGGCCCGGGCGAGGCGCTGGTCCAGGTCCAGGCCTGCGGGGTCTGCCACACCGACCTGCACTACCGCGAGGGCGGCATCAACGACGACTTCCCGTTCCTGCTCGGCCACGAGGCCGCCGGCATCGTCGAGGCGGTCGGCGACGGCGTCACCGACGTCGCCCCGGGTGACTTCGTCGATCCTCAACTGGCGGGCGGTCTGCGGCCAGTGCCGGGCCTGCCGGCGGGGCGAGCCGTGGTACTGCTTCGACACGCACAACGCCACGCAGAAGATGACGCTGGCCGACGGCACCGAGCTCTCCCCCGCGCTCGGCATCGGCGCGTTCGCCGAGAAGACGCTGGTGGCCGCCGGGCAGTGCACCAAGGTCGACCCGCGGCCGCGCCGCCGGAGGCCGCCGGGCTGCTCGGCTGCGGCGTGATGGCCGGCCTCGGCGCCGCGATCAACACCGGCGCGGTCGGCCCGCGGCGACATCGTCGCCGTCATCGGCTGCGGCGGCGTCGGCTGCGCGGCGATCGCCGGCGCCCGGCTCGCCGGCGCGCCGCACGATCATCGCCGTCGACATCGACGACCGCAAGCTCGAGCTGGCCCGCGAGCTTCGGCGCCACCCACACGGTCAACTCCGCGCAAGCCGACCCGGTCGAGGCGATCCAGGGCGCTCACCGGCGGCTTCGGCGCCGACGTCGTCATCGAGGCGGTCGGCCGGCCGCGAGACCTACAAGCAGGCCTTCTACGCCCGCGACCTCGCCGGCACCGTCGTGCTGGTCGGCGTGCCGACCCCGGACATGCGCTCGAGCTGCCGCTGATCGACGTCTTCGGCCGCGGCGGGGCGCTGAAGTCCTCCTGGTACGGCGACTGCCTGCCCTCGCGCGACTTCCCGATGCTGATCGACCTGTACCTGCAGGGCCGGCTGACCTCGACGCGTTCGTCAGCGAGACGATCGGCCTCGACGACGTCGAGGCGGCGTTCGACAAGATGCACCGCGGCGAGGTGCTGCGCTCGGTGGTCGTGCTGTGAGCGGTGAAACTCGAGCCACCTGGTCACCTCGCGGCACCTTCAGCCTCGACGGCGGCACCTGGGACGTCGACAACAACGTCTGGCTCATCGGCGACGACGCCGAGGTGCGTCGTCATCGACGCGCCGCACGACGCCGCCGCGATCCGGCCGCCGTCGGGCACGGCGGCTGGCCGCCATCCTCGTGCACGCACGCCCACGACGACCACGTCAACGCGGCCGCCGCGCTCGCCGACGCCACCGGCGCGCCGGTCTGCTGCACCCCGACGACCACGAGCTGTGGCGAAGACCTACCCGGACCGGGCCCCGACGGCGACCTCGCCGACGGCCAGAGATCACCGTGGCCGGGGCCGAGCTCACCGTCCTGCACACCCCCGGCCACGCGCCCGGCGCGGTCTGCTTCTACCTGCCGAGCCAGGGCGTGCTGTTCACCGGCGACACGCTGTTCCCGGGCGGCCCGGGCGCGACCGGCCGCTCGTTCTCCGACTTCCCCACCATCATCGACTCGATCCGCGGCCGGCTGCTCGTGCTGCACGCCGGAACGGTCGTGCACACCGGGCACGGCGACGACACCACCATCGGCGCCGAAGCCCCCCACCTGCAGGAGTGGATCGACCGCGGCCACTGATCAACTGACCGAACGGGCCGCCGCCACCTTCTCCTTGACCGCCTCAAGCTCGGTCTGGCCGAAGTAGCGGCCGCCCCGGACTACTCCGCTGATCCGGTGCAGGTGGCCGGCGGACTCGAGTGGGTTGGCATCCAGCAGGACCAGGTCGGCGTACTTGCCTGCGGCCACGGTGCCCATCACGTCGGTGCGGTCCAGGAACTCCGCGGCGTTCCAGGTCGTCATCTGCAGCACCCGCAGCGGGGACAGGCCCGCCCGGGACAGCTCGTCGAACTCCTGGTGTAGTGCCTGGCCGGGGATCTCCCAGATGGCCCCGCCGGAATCGCTGCCGGCCAGCATCTTGACCCCGGCCTCGTCAAGCAGCCTGGTCAGGATCAGCAGGACGGCGTAGACGGTCCGGAAGGCGTTCCGGGATTCGGCCGGGAAGCGGCGGTACTTCGCCGCCGCCTTCGACCAGTCCCGCAGCATCGACGGCGCCACGTAGCGCAGGGCGGGATCGTTGCGGTACACGGGGTCGTCACACAGCTGCGTGGTCCGCTCCCTGATCAGCGTCGGCACCTGCCACGTCCCGTCCCGCACGAAGCGCGCGGCCAGCGCGGCCGCCTCGCTGTCGTCGAAGGTGGCCGCGGCGTGCTCCAGGACGGCGATGTCTTCTGGCCGTGAGATGTTGACTGGGTTGATGACGATCTTGCGGAGTACCCGGTCGAAGACGGCCTCCATAAAAGGCAGCCGGGCTGGGGGCAGCTTCTGCCCGGGCCTGGCAGCGTCAATCACCTCCTGCCGCACCTTCTCCTGATCGGCCGAGCAGCAGGCCAGCAGGGTGACACCCGGTCCTAGATGCTCGACCGACCGGACGCCCTCGCCGGATGCTCGCGGCACGTCGATCCCGGCCGGCAGGTGACCCAAGATTGTGATCCCGAGCCGCTGGCATTCCTGCTGTGCCTGGTAGAAGACCTCGGGCGTCACCAGCGCCGCCTTGATGAAGTCGGCGCCCGCCTCGTGCTGCTCGCGGACCGCGGCCATGGCTGCGGCCGGGGTTCCGGCGTTCAGCGGGCTCAGCACGGCTCCGGGCATGGCCAGCAGCCGCGGCCCAGCCGCGGGCACCAGCGTGCCCGCGGCCCGCTCCGTCAGCATCCGGGCCGACCCGGACATCTGCCGGAAGCCGGTAACGCCGTGGGCCAGCATGAGGTCAAAGCCGCCCGACGCGTCCCCGCCGGTGAGCGGATGAGAGTGCATGTGGGCATGCATGTCGTTGAAGCCAGGGACCAGGAACTGACCGGTGCCGTCGACGGCCTGCGCCCCGGCCGGCAGGTCTCCACCCGGGCCTACGCTGGCGATCCGGTCGCCGGCGATGTGCACGTCCTGACCGGTCTGAGCCGAACCGTCACGCGGATCCACCACGGTCACACCGCGGATCACCAGCTGCGTTGATGACGTCGTCATACGCCTCCCTCGGCCGGCTTCTTGACCTCCGGGGCTCGACGCCCCCGGGGCCAGGCTATCGTAACGCATGCGTTAGTTTTCTGTCTCAAGTGTCAGATGCGAGGTGGGCGCGTGCCGGTGTATACGTCGTTCGATGACAACGACCCGGTGCTGACCGCAGCCGCGGTCCGGGACCGGGATCCCCGCGTGTTCGGCTGCCCGGGCGCCTTCGATCTCGACCGTCCCAGGAGCCCGCACGTGGCCGGCGGGGCACACATATGCCAGGGTCAGCACCTGGCCCGGGGCCGAGCTGCGCATCGCCGCCAGCCGGGTGCTGGAGCGGCTGTCCGGCATCCGGCTGGCCGGCCCAGCAGAAGAGGTCTTCGTCGGTGGCAAGCTCATCAGGTTCGCGACGCTGCCGGTGGTCTTTAATCCTCAGCCGCCGGCCCTTCAGTCGGCAGACAGCGCCCGCTCCACGTAGGCGAGCTCGTCCCGGATGCGACGTACCGCGCCGAGCGGGCCGCCAGCGTTCCCGTCGGGGGCGCGGAGCATCGCCTCGGCGTTGGCGGCGAGTTCGGTCACTACCGGCCTGGGCTCCGGCGGTTTGGACGAGCTCACCCACCAGGCGGTCCAGTTGCACATCCCGATGATGGACAGCGCCGCGAGCCGTTCGTCGCACCGGCGGAACTGGCCCGCCTCGATACCCTCGGCGATCACGGCCTGCATGTGCGCGAGGACATCGCGCTTGGCCTGGCGGTGCGCGGCCGCGAACTCCTCGGGCAGGGAGGCTTCCTCCCGGTCGAGCACACGGAAGCGGTCCGGCGAGGCGAGCCGCTGCTCGACCACGAGCTCCACCATGGCCCGGATCTGGGCTCCGGAGTCGGCCTGCCGGGTGCGGATCTCCGCCAGCGCCACCGCCATCCGCTGGCTCACGTCCGCGACCAGGGCGCCAAGCAGGTCGTCCTTGCTGTCAATGTAGTTGTACAGGGCCGGCCTGGTGATGCCGACCGACTCGGCGATGTCCTGCAGCGTGGTGCCTTCGTAGCCGCGTTCGGCGAACAACCGGGTGGCCTGCTCCAGGATCTCACCCAGCACCAGCTCGCGCCGGGCCGAAGAGTGGCTGCTGCCGCCGGACGCGGTGGTCTTAGGCGCCACGGATGTCATCCTACGGTGACTCCTTCCAGCCCCAGCCGCTTCCGGATGTCCTGGCGGAGGACGGCCTTGGTCACCTTACCGATCTGGGTCCTCGGCAGCTCGCTGATAATTTCCATCCGCTCGGGCCACTTGTACTTGGCCACTCCGAGACCTTCCAGGTGCCGGGTCAGGTCCGCCAGGACCGGCGGGTGCTCCGGGTCCGCGGCCACCACGTAGGCACAGGCCCGCTCGCCCAGGCGCTCGTCCGGCATGGCCACCACCGCGACCTCCCGGACGCCGGGGTGGCGGCTCAGCAGGCCTTCGACCTCTTCGGCGTTGATCTTCTCACCGCCCCGGTTGATGAGGTCCTTGACCCGGCCGGCCAGGGTCAGCCATCGTTCGCCGTCGACGACGGCCAGCCGGACCAGGTCACCGGAGCGGTAAAAGCCGTCGGCGGTGAAGGCCTCGGCGTCGCGTTCTGGTGCGGCCAGGTACCCGCGGATGGTGTAGGGCCCTCGGGCGGCGAGTTCTCCAGCCTCACCAGGCGGGACCTCCTCGTCCCGGCCGGGTACCAGCACTTTGATCTCGTCGTGCGGCGAGATGGGGCGCCCGAGGGTCTGCGCTCGGACCACCGGCGAGGCGTCCCGGGGAGTGAACGAGAACAGGCCCTCGGTCATCCCGAAGGCCTGGGTCACGTGCACCCCCCGTGCGGTCAGCGCGTCGAACACGCCCTGCGGGACCCGGGCCGCGGACAGCATCATGTTGTCCAGCCTCGCGACGGCCGCGTCGAAAAGCGGGTGTGTCAGGTACTCCGCGGCCAGCCCGGGCGAGGTCAGGGTCCAGGTGGCGCCGTGCTCAGCCATCAGCGGCAGGATCACGCTGGCGGGCGGCAGGCCGAGCAGGATCGCGCCGCCGACCGAGTGGGCCGCGTGCAGCGCGTTGCTCAGCCCGGCGTTGTGAACGAAGGGCAGCGCCATGGCCAGCAGCGAGTCCGGCCCGTGGCCCCACCACTGGCTGGTGGCCCGGGCGTTATACCAGTACTCCGCGTGCAGCCGCGGGATGACCTTCGGGACCCCGGTCGTCCCACCAGACAGCTGCAGCACGGCGACGTCGTCGTCATTCAAGGCGGCGGCTATCTCGAGCAAGTCTGCGTGTTCGGCGCCGGCCACGGCCCGGTGAACCAGGTCCTCTACCCGCGGATACGGACCAGCGACGGCCCCAGCCGTGATAACCAGCCGCAGGTCCGGCAGTTCAGCGCGCATCTGCTCGGCCAGCCCGACCAGGTCAAATCCTGCGAAGTCGGCCTGGACGATATGAGCGACAGCCCCGGTCTGACGGCCGATTTCGGCGATCTCGTGCTGGCGGTGGATGGCCAGGGTGCAAACCGGGATGAGGCCGGCCTTGAGCAGCCCGTACCAACCCAGGATGGCGGTCTGGGAGTTCGTCACCTGCAGCAGGACGCGCTCTCCCGGCCGCAGGCCCACAGCGAGCAGGCCAGCCGCCACAGCGTCGGTGCGGGCGTCCAGCTCGGCATAGGTCAGGATGCCCGTGCTGGTCACCACCGCCCGGCGGGAAGCGTGCGCCGCCGCGACCTCGCGCAGCCGCCGCGGGATCGACCCGGGCTGCCAGAGCCCAGCCGCCCGGTAAGCCGCGGCTACCTCCGGGGGGTAACGGACCACACCCTGGAGCGGCCGGACCGCGTCTGGATGTCTCGTCATGCGCTGACTCCTTCGCGGGTGATCTCGACCAGGTGGGCCCGCCGGGCAATGAGGGCGTCAGCGAGGTCGTCGGCTTGCCCGTCGTGGCCGACGGCCACCACGACCAGGGAAGTCTCGTTGACAATCCGCTCACACACCGCGGCCCGGTCTACCAGTGCCTCGCGGGAACCGTCGCCGGCGACCCGCACCATGTGGACGCCCTGGGCGGCCAGCCGGCGGCAGCGCGCCACCAGCTCGTCGGCCGCGGTGGCCCATGGGTCGCCCACGTCACCATTCACCGTGGCCATCCCGGCGCCGGCGGTCCCTCCGTCGGCCGCAGGGCTCCATATCCGGGACGCGGCGGATATGCCCCGGTCCGCGAACGGCCGGGACAGCACCCACGTGGTCACGTTATCCAGATCGGTCGGGGCAGGAGTGATCCCGGCATAGTCCGTGAGCCCGTCGGCGAGCAGCCTCGGCTCGCGTTCACGGAGCCGGGCCGCCGGGACCACCCCGGCCCGGCTCAGGTAGGCCAGCATGAGCCGGGCAGGCGGCAGCTCGACCCGGGTGGCCAGCGACTCCCACCACCACTGGCTGCGCAGCGCGGTGACCTGGAGCGCCTCGACCCGCGGCCGGCGCAGCGCCTCGTAATCCGCCAGCGCCCCTGCCAGCGAGCCGCCTGCCGCCGCCGCGATTTGATCGGCCAGGACGACCGCGTCCTCCAGCGCCATCTTGGTGCCGGAGCCGACCGAGTAGTGGGCCGTGTGAGCGGCGTCGCCCACGAGCACCACGTTGCCGTGGTGCCAGTGCTGGGTCGTGACCACCGGGAAGTGCATCCAGCGCGACCGGTTGCCCAGCAGTCGGGCACCGCCGAGAACCGGCCCGAAGGCGCGCTGCAGGTAGGCGATGCTGGTCTCGTCCGACTCGGCCGCCGGGGTCTGACGGGTCGTGACGTCCATGCCGGCCCGGCGCCAGCTCGCCACGTCGGCCTCGACGCCGACCGTGCTGCGGTCCTTCGCGTAGGGGTAGGCGTGGATGTTGAACATGCCGTGCTCGGTGAAGACCGGCGCGAACAGGTTCGAGTCCAGTTGGGTGTCACAGCCGAGCCACATGAACATGCCCCGGCCAGGGTCGACACACGGGCCGAAGTGCTCAGCGCACGCCGTCCGGACCGCGCTGCGCGCACCGTCCGCCGCGACCACCAGGTCGGCGCCGTCCACGTTGGCCAGGTTGCGTTCCACTCCCAGCTCCACCTCGACCCCGGCCTGCTTGGCCGCCGTCAGCAGCACGGCAAGCAGCCGGGAGCGTGCGATGCCGATGCCTCCAGTCGGCGCAGTGGCATGGACCGAGCGGCCGCCGACCCGCATCTCCTGTCCCGGCATGATCACGCTGGCCGCCACGATCGCGTCGAACACCGGGCGGTCCCGGTCTCGCACCATGTGCAGGGTGCGCTGGGTGAAGGCAACCCCGAAGCCGAACGTGTCGTCGGGCACGGTGCGCTCGCTCATCCGCACAGCCGCAGCCGGGCAGCGCTGCTTGAGCAGGCGGGCGGCGAACAGCCCGGCCGGGCCGCCACCGATGACCTCGATCCGGTGCATCCTCACCCTGGCTATGATACTCATAAGTCATTATTCTTACGCTAGCGTCACGTACGAACCCTGGCAGAGAAGGAGCCGCGACGATGACGACCGCCGAAGCCCGGATGCAAGGACTGAACCACCTGGCCTTCCCGACCTTCGACCCGGTGGCGACCCTGCGCTTCTACCGGGACGCGCTCGGCCTCCCGCTGCTGCAGACCATGCAGGTCAAGGCCTGGGGACCGGAGTACCAGAAGGACTTCGTGCACTTCTTCTTCGACATCGGCAACTCCGATTGCCTGGCCTTCTTCTACTACTTCGGCCAGGAGCCCTATCGGGACGAGAACCTGCCGGCCCTGCTCGACCTGGGTAAGCACGTGGCGCTGCATGTCGAGACGGCGGAGATGCTCGATGAGTACGCCCGGCGCCTCGAAACGGCCGGCTACGCCATCGACATGCGTGTCATGCACGAGACGGTGGAGTCGATCTACGTCCGGGACCCCAACGGCATCCTGGTCGAGATCGCCAGGCCGCTGCGCGACCTCGACGCCGTCGACGCCACGGACGCGCAGGTCACGGTGCGCGCCCTGGAGGAGGTAGCGGGCTCATCAGAGCCGTCGCTGGCCAGGTTGTGGCAGCTCAAGGCGGACATCCTCCGCGCCGGGAACGGTCTGGCGCCACCAGACGGCGCCCAGGTCACCGTGTACTTCCTGGACGCCGCGGAGTTCGCCGGCGTGGCTGCCCTAGCCAGCCAGGCCCCCGGCGTGCGGACCGACCATATCCCCGGCTACGTCGCTGTCACGGCGGACGGGCCGCTGGTCATCGACCGGCGGGCCACCGGCGTGCGACATGCGGTCTGGTACTCCTGCGTCGCCGCGGTGGATCATGGAATGGTGGTGCAATTCGACAAGGACGCGTTGCGCGTCGAGCCGGGAGCCTGACGTGCCTGCCGGACAGGCCACCGGCCGGCTGGGGGCCGGGCGCGAGGTGACGGCACCCGCCTTTCCGGCCGGGGTAACCACAACAGCGCACCAGCTGAAAACGGCCGACGGGGCGGTGATGGCCGGCCTGCTGCACCGGCTGGACGGCTCCAGTGTGGTGATCGCCATCATGCATCCCCGCCAGCAGCTCGCTCACCACCCGATGGTGCCGCATTTCCTGCGCCTGGGGCTGTCGGTGTGGACTCAGGACACCCGGTCTCCGAACAACGACATCAGCCTCGTCCACGAGCAGGCGCTGCTCGACGCGGCCGCCGGACTCGTCTTCCTTCGCGAGCAGGGTTTCGGGCAGGTCCTGGTGTTCGGCCACTCCGGCGGCGGCGCGCTGTACGCGTTCTACATCGAGCAGGCGAGCCTGCCGCCGAAGCGCAGGCTCGCTGCGACTCCCGCCGGGCGCCCGGTCGCGCTGGCCGAAGCGGAGATGCCCACGCCGGACGGCGCCGTGTTCCTCGCCCCGCATCCCGGCCAGGCAGCCGTCCTGCTGAACTGCATCGACCCATCGGTCACCGACGAGGCCGATCCGATGTCGGCCGACCCGCGGCTGGATATGTTCGATCCCGCCAATGGTTTCGCCGCGCCTGGCACGACCAGCTCGTATGCCCCGGACTTCGTCGCTGAGTACCGGGCGGCGCAGCGCCGCCGCGTGCAGGGCATCGACGCGCTGGCCCGGGAACTGGCGGCTGAAACCCGGACCGCGCGCGAGCGGTCGGCCGCCACCGGTGATCTGCGCGAGCGCCGCCGCGCCCTGGCGCCACGCGTCATCATCACCTACCGCACCGACGCCGACCCGCGCTATACCGATTTGAGCCTGGAGCCCAACGACCGGGCCTACGGCTCCCTGTTCGGCAAGCGGCCCGACCTCACCAACTTCGGCCTGGTCGGTTTTGGCGGCTCACCACCCCCGATTCCTGGCTGTCCACCTGGTCCGCGCTATCCTCGAACGCCATGTTCACAAGGTGCGCGGCCGGGGTTGGTGTGCCCGTCATCTATGTGGAGTTCAGTGGCGATCAGGCCGCCTATCCGGCCGATGCTGACCGTATGTACGCCGCGCTGGCCACCCCCGACAAGCAGCGGGCCCGGGTGCGGGGGCAGCACTTCGGTCAGCCGCTGTCGCCCGGCGAGCCGACGGGTTACGCAGCCGCGGCCGGCGAGATCGGCCCCTGGCTCAGTCAGCGCTTCGGTTCGGAGCCCCGGTCGTGAGCGAGGCGCCCGTCCGCTACGCCGAGGACCTGGTGCCGGGGGAGACGGTACGGCTGGAGACCTACCGGGTCAGCCGGGCCGAGCTCATCGCCTTCGCCCGGCAGTGGGACCCGCAGTCCTTCCACGTGGACGAGGCCGCCGCCGCCGGGAACCGGTTCGGCGACGTGATCGCGTCCGGGCTCCACACGCTGGCGATTTTCCAGCGGCTGGCGGTCCTCGCGGGCGAATCGGACTGGGCCGTGATCGCCGGCATCCGGCTCAGCGATGTCCGCTTCCTGCGGCCGGTGCGCCCGGACACCGTCCTGACCGGCGGCGTGCGCATCGCTCGCATCGAGGTCGAGCCCGGCCGTGGCCGCGCCCTGGTGGCCAGGGCCGGATGGCTCACCGATGACCGCGGGCGCGTGCTGGAGGTCGAGTCCGAAGCCTACGTGCGCTGCCGCCCGTCCGGCGGGGCGTGAACCCCGCCCGTTCAGCGCACGCTTTTGATCTTCCAGACAAGGACCGCAGCCGCCAGGGCCACCACGCCGGTCGCCGCGAACAGCGCCGGGTAGCCGGCCAGCGAGACCACGGGCGCGGCGATCAGGGCGCCGATCGCGCCCGGGCAGGTGATGGCGATGTTGATGATGCCCAGGTCCTTGGCCCGGTCGTGGGCCGTCGGCAGCACCTGGGTGATCAGCGCCTGGTCGACCGCGATGTAGGCGCCGTAGCCAAGTCCGTACAGCACCGCCGCGACCAGCGCGGACGGCCAGGTCTCCACGAACGTCAGCAGCGCCGCGGCCGCCGCCATCAGCAGGCCGGACACGGTGACCATGACCTTGCGGCGGTTGCGGCGGTCGGAGATGATCCCACCGACGATCGAGGCGAGCACCACACAGCCGGTGTAGATCAGGATCAGGATCAGCAGGCCGTCCGCGGCGGTCTGGCCGGGGAACAACCGGGCGTAGTGCACCGCGTCACGCAGGAAATACAGCAGGTACAGGGTGCCCATGGCGATGGCCAGGCTGGTCAGGAAGCGGGTCAGCCAGGCCCAGCCGAAATCGGGGTACTGCCGCGGGCTGAGCCAGTAACTGCCCGCCAGCCGGCGCCAGGAAAACGGGTCCCGGTCCTCGGGCGCCAGCGGGTGGTCCGGGGTGAACAGCACGAACGGCAGCGCCAGCACCACCATCAAGATGGCCAGCGTGACGTAGCCGCTGACCAGGTGCTGACCCAGCACGTCCACGACCAAGATGGTGCCCAGCACCAGGCCGAGCGCGATCGGCATGCCCACCCAGCCGGCCACCGTGGCGCGCTGGCGGACCGGCACGTGGTCGGGAATGGCCGCGCTCAAGGTGGCGTACTCGCCGTTCTGGAAGATGCAGAACAGGAACCAGCCCACGGTGACCCCGAGCACGGTGTTCTGCACGGCCATCAGGATCAGGCAGGCCGCGGCCAGCACCACCATGGCCAGCGTCCACCGGTGCCGCCGGCCGCTGAAACGGCCCAGCCGCTTGCCGTGCGCGGTGCGGTCCGACAGCATGCCGACCACGGGGGTGGCCAGTGCCGAGGAGATGGCCCCGACCCCGGTGACCACCCCCAGCGCGACGATCTTGTGCTGGGGGGTGATGTTCTGCAGCTGAAGGGCCAGCACCACCTGCAAGGGGGTCTGGGTCGCCATCCACATCCCCAGGCTGGCCAGGGTCAGGCCGACGATCCAGCGGAGCCGGACGTACTGGCTCGGTTCGGCCAGCGCGAGTGACGCCACGGCCTGCTGGCCGAACGTCTGATCCCTCATGAAACCTCCAGTGCTGCAGGCCCGCTTATAGCCCTGGGTGGATCATGACGCATCGCGGGGAAATAATCGATCTATGTCGATCGCCATCTCAGAAGAGCACCGCGCCCTAGCCCAGTCCGTCGCCGACTTCCTGACCGACCATGAGTCCCGTGCGGCGGCCCGCACCCTGCTCACGGCGGAGACCGATGGGCTCCCTGACTTCTGGGGCGAGCTGGCCGGCCTCGGCCTCCTCGGGCTGCACGTGCCCGAGGAGCTCGGCGGCGCCGGGTTCGGGCTGGCGGAGACCCTCGTCGTCGCCGAGCAGATGGGCCGCGAGCTGGCGCCGGGGCCGTTCGTCCCGACCGTGATCGCCAGCGCCCTCCTGACCTCAGCCGGGTCCGATGACCTGCGCAAGCGGCTGCTGCCCGGACTGGCCGACGGCAGCCTGGTCGGCGCGGCCGCGCTGGGGGGCGAGGTGACCTACGCCGACGGTGCCGCCACTGGCCCGGCCGGGGTGGTGCTCAGCGGTCACCTCGCCGACGTGCTGCTGGTCCCGGCGGGTGACGACGTGCTGGTGATCGAGAAGTCCGCCGGCGGCATCGTGGCCGACGTGCCCGCCAACCTGGACCAGAGCCGGCGTGCCGCCCGGGTCCAGCTCGACGCGGCGCCAGCCACGGTGCTGCCCGGCGCGCGGCGGCTGCTGGCCGACGTGGCCCGGGCCGTGCTCGCGGCCGAGGCCACCGGCGTGGCCGCCGAGACCAGCGAGCAGGCGGCCGAGTACGCCAAGGTCCGTCAGCAGTTCGGCCGCCCGATCGCCACCTTCCAGGCGGTGAAGCACCACTGCGCCAACATGCTGGTCGCGGCCGAGCTGGCCACGGCGGCCAGCTGGGACGCGGGGCGGGCCGGGCTCGGCGGCGGAGACCAGTTCCGCTACACCGCGGCCGTCGCCGCGGTGCTGGCCGTTCCGGCCGCGGTCGGCAACGCCAACCTCAACATCCAGGTGCACGGCGGGATCGGGTTCACCTGGGAGCACGACGCGCATCTGTACCTGCGCCGGGCTACGGCCATCGCCGCGGTGGCTGGCACCGAGCAGGCCGCGATCGAGGTCACCGGCCTGGTCCGTGACGGCGTGCAGCGCGCGGCCTCGATCGATCTGCCCCCCGAGGCCGAGCCGGTCCGGGAGGCGATCAGGCCCGGGATCGAGCGGCTGCGGGAGCTGTCCGGCGACGCCCGCAAGCAAGCCATGATCGAGGGCGGGTACACCATGCCGCACTGGCCGAAGCCGTGGGGCCGGGACGCGGGCGCTATCGAGCAGCTGGTCATCGAGCAGGAGCTGGCCACGGCCGGGATCAAGCGGCCCAGCTACGGCATCACCAGCTGGATCATCTTGACCCTGATCCAGTACGGCCGCCCGGACCAGGTGGAGCGCTGGGTCCGCCCGGCTCTGAACCAGGACGTGATCTGGTGCCAGCTGTTCAGCGAGCCGGGCGCCGGGTCGGACGCGGCCGGCATCAGGACCAGGGCGACCCGGACCGACGGCGGCTGGAAGATCAACGGCCAGAAGGTGTGGACCAGCGGCGCGCACCTGGCCGCCTTCGGCCTGGCCACGGTCCGGACCAACCCAGACGCGCCCAAGCACCAGGGCATTACCACCATGGTCATCGACATGCACGCGCCGGGGGTGACGGTGCGGCCGCTGAAGATGCCGAACGGGGACTCCGACTTCAACGAGGTCTTCTTCGATGACGTCTTCGTCGCCGACGACGACGTGGTCGGGCCGGTGGACGCCGGCTGGACCGTGGCCCGCGCGACGCTCGGCAACGAGAGCGTCAGCATCGGCGGTGGCGACGGCGCCCGGATCATGCCGGTCAGGGCGTTCATCGCCCCGCTCGACGCGCACCCGGAGCGGCTGGCTGGCGGGGCCGGGCGGGTCGGCCGGCACATCGCCCGGACTCAGGCCATGGGCGTGCTGAACCAGCGCAGCGCCTACCGGGCCGTGGCCGGTGGTGGTCCTGGTCCCGAGGGCAACATCACCAAGCTCGTGCTGTCCGAGCTCGGGCACGAGACGGCCGCGATCTTGTCCGAGCTGGCCGGGCCGGACGCCGCGTTCCTGGAGGGCGACGGTGCCATGGGGGCGATGCTGATGCTGATGAACCGGGCCCTGTCGATCGCCGGCGGCACGTCGGAGATCAAGCGGAACCAGATCGCCGAGCGTATCGGCGGCCTGCCCCGTGACCCGCTGATCAGGTAGCGGACGGACCAGGCGTCCCCGGTGACACGTCGACCCGCCGGTCAGGTAGCGGCACGCCCGGAGGTTATGTTGAGGAGCACATCCGCGACGTAGCGAAGGAGCCACGGTGAGCCTGGACGACTACAAGCACCTGACGTTCTCCCGGCGGGACAACGGCGTCCTGCTCATCACGATCGACCGGCCGGAGAAGTACAACGCGGCCAATGAGGTAATGCACGGCGAGCTGGCCCGGGTCTGGAACGACGTGGATGCCGACCCGCAGACGCGGGTCGCGGTCATCACCGGGGCGGGCAAGGCGTTCTCCGCGGGCGGGGATCTGGCCATGGTCGAGCGGATAGCCGGCGACTACGACCGGGTCTCGCACATGCTCAAGGAGATGAGCGCGCTCGTCTACAACATCATCAACTGTGAGAAGCCGATCGTCTCGGCCATCAACGGCGTCGCTGTCGGCGCGGGCACGGTCGCCGCGCTGCTGGCCGACGTGGCCATCGCCGCCGAGGATGCCCGGATCGGCGACGGGCACGTCAAGCTCGGCGTCGCGGCCGGGGACCACGCCGCAATCATCTGGCCGCTGCTGGCGGGCATGGCCAAGGCGCGCTACTACCTGCTGACCGGTGAGATGGTCACCGGTGCGGAAGCCGAGCGGATCGGGATGGTGGCCAAGGCGCTGCCGCGCGAGCAGGTCCTGGACGAGGCGCTGCGGATCGCCGACCAGCTGGCCACCGGCTCGCAGCCCGCGATCCGGCTGACCAAGCGGGCGCTGAACAGCTGGCTCCGGTCGGCCGGGCCTGCCTTTGACCAGTCCGCCGCCTACGAGATGCTCACGTTCATGGGTCCCGACGTCCTGGAGGGCTATACCGCCCTGCGCGAGAAGCGGGCCCCCCGCTTCCCCTCGGCCCAGTCCTAGCGGCCCAGTCCTAGCGGCCCAGTCCTAGCGGCCCAGTCCTAGCGCCTAGCGGCGCCCTGCAGGCCAGATGGTTGCCCCCAGCCTCAATGTTCCCGCCTGTGGCTACAATTACCCGCGGCCACTAATAACTCGTCTGGCGGGTCAGGGCGCCTCTCCGGGCTCCTGCTCGCGGTGGAAGTCCTTGCTGCGGATAGCAAGCAAGGAGATCACCCCGGAGACCAGCGCGATGATGGCCGCGACGAGCAAGATCCGGTCCAGGCCGGCGGTGAAGGCCGCCGCGGCCGTCTGCGTCACGGCCTTGCGGGCCTGGGCGGGCACCTTGCTGATCACTGCGCTGACCTGGCCGGCCTGCACCGCGGTGGCGAGCTGGGAGGCATGCGAGCCCAGACCCGGGATTTTGGCCACCCTGGTTGCGACCTGGCTGGTCACCTCGCTGGAGAATAGCGTCCCGAGCAGGGCAATGCCGGTCGCGATCCCAACCTGACGGAAGGTGGAGTTGATGCCGGAGGCCATCCCGGCCCGCTCCGGCTCCACCACACCCACCGCGGTGGAGGCCAGCGGCGGGTTGACCAGGCCGACCCCGGCGCCGCCGATGATCATGCCGGGGATCAGGTGGGTCCACTGCGAGCTGGCGTCCAGCCCGCGCATGAGCAGCAGCCCCACGCCGATAATGATCAGCCCGGGCCCGATCAGGAACCGGATCGGCACCCGCGAGGTGAGCCGGCCGGCGATGGTGGAGGTGGCCAGGATGCCGCCGGAGATGACCATCAGCCGCACCCCGGTGGCCAGCGGTGAGTAGCCCAGCACATCCTGCACGTACAGCACCAGGTACAGCAGCAGCGAGAAAATCGAGGCACTGAGCCCGAACGCGGCCACCAGGCCGCCGCTGAACGTCGGCAGCCGGAACAGCTTCAGGTCGAACATGGGATGGCTGCCCCGCCATTCGGCCACTACGAACACCGCCAGCAGCACGGCCGCCGCGGCGAGACAGCCGAGGACCAGGCTGTCGGTAAACGACCGCTGGCTGGATTCGATCAGCCCGTACACCAGGCTGGCCAGAGCCACGGTGAACAGCGTGAAACCCAGCCAGTCCGGGCGGCGGGCATGCGGCGCCCGGGACTCAGCCACCATGAACGTGACGATGCCGATGGCGATGATGCCGATCGGGGCGTTCACGAAAAAGATCCACCGCCAGGACAGCCCGCTGGTCAGCAGGCCGCCCAGCAGCGGGCCGATGGCCACGGCCAGGCCGGTCACCGCGCCCCAGACACCGAAGGCGATGCCGCGGTCGCGGCCGCGGAAGGCGTCGGCCAGCAGCGCGAGCGAGACCGAGAACATGATCGCCCCGCCGGCTCCCTGCAGGCCCCGGGACAGCTGGAGCATCAGCGTGCTGGTGGCGAATCCGCACAGTGCGGAGGCGCCTGTGAACACGATCAGCCCGATCAGGTACAGGCGGCGCCGGCCGTAGTTGTCGGCCAGGCTGCCCGCGGTCAGCAGGAACGCCGCCAGGGTCAGCGCGTAGGCGTCCACGATCCACTGCAGGTCCGAGAAGCTCGATGACAGCGCGCGCTGGATATCGGGCAGCGCGACGTTCACGATCGTGATGTCCAGCAGGAGCATGAAGGTGCCCAGGCAGACCGCGACCAGCGTCCACCATTTGCCGCCGCGCTGGGGCGCGCCCTCGTGCCGCCCATGGTGGCTGTCGTGGCGACCGTGCCGGTGTTCCAGCCCGGCCGTCTCGGTCTGGGGTTCGGTCATGTGGCAGGTTCTCCTAGCGTCGGGCCGGCCCAGCAGCAGGAGGCGGAAGAAGTGCAGGCCAGGCCACACCCGACCTACCGTCAGCGGATGGTTTTAATCCCCCCATGACCGAAATCACACTCCGATGGCGGTGACCGCCACGGCGGTGCAAGCCATAGCGAAGCGGCCCCCGGCCGCCTCGATGACGCCGCCGATGCCTGCCAGCAATTCGGCCTGGGTGCCGGGCGGGAGCGTGCTGTGGCCGCCGAAGGTCGGTACCTGCTCCAGCCACTCCTGGCGGGTGTAGCTGCGATCCCAGTCGAACCGCCACTGCTCGGCGTCGCCGAACCCGCCTGCCTGCCGCATCCCGTCGATGGCCTTGGTGAAGAACGCCGAGTAGCTGTCCAGCCCGGGCATGACCCCGTGGGCGAACGGCGTGCCCGGCAGGACCCGGCGGTAGACCGCCGAGAATGCCTGCGCTAGCTCGGGCGCGGGCTGGAAGACGTACCACAGCAGCGCCAGCCGGCCGCCCGGGCGCAGCACCCGAGCGGCCTTGGCCGCGCCCGCGACCGGATCTACCCAGTGCCAGGCCTGCGCCGCGATAACCAGGTCGAAGTCCCGTCCGCCGGCGTCCCAGTCCTCGAACGTCGCCACCTCGGCCTCGACCCCGCTCCGCCGGGCGAACCCGGCCATCCGGGAGTCGGGATCGACCCCGAGCACCCGGCACCCGGCCGCCTGGAACTGCCGGGCCGCGATCCCGGTGCCGCAGCCGACATCGAGCACATCCCGGCCGGGGCTGGCCGCCACGATCCGCTCGACCAGCGCCTTCGGGTAGCGCGGCCGGGTCCGGTCGTACCGCTCGGCCTCCGCGCCAAACGACTCCGCCACCTGCCTGGCACGGTGCGATTCCCAGGGATCGAGCGGGGGAACGGGCGGCGGACCGGACGGTATAGTGGGCATGTGCCCACCTTAAGTGGGCGTATGCCCATTTGACTATCGCGTTCGCGTACGGCGAAGGATGGACGAGACGGTGCCGACCGGCGTGGCCCTGCGTGATGCGCGCGATCAGCTCTTCGACGCGGCCGAGCGGATCCTGCTCCGGGACGGGCCGAACGCACTGACCAGCCGCGCGGTCACCACCGAGGCGGGCTGCGCCAAGGGCGTCCTGCACCGGCACTTCGCCGACTTCGACGCCTTTCTGGCCGAGCTCGTGCAGGACCGTATCACCCGGGTCGAGCGCCAGGCCGCCGCGCTGCTCGGCGCGGCCGGGACCGGTACCGTCACCGGCAACCTGGCCGCAGCGCTGACGGACCTGTTCGGCTCGGTCGCGCTAGCCATCGTCGGCCTGATCACCTTCCGGGATGACCTGCGGATCCGGCTGCGTCAGATCCGGCCGCGCGGCGTCCCGGTGCTGGCCGAGGGCAGGACCATGCTGGTGTCCTACCTCGCCGCCGAGCGGGATCTGGGCCGCATCGCGGCCGGTGCCGACGTCGACACCATCGCGCTCATGCTCATCGGCGCCGGTCACCTGCTGTTCGCCGGCCGCGACGGCATTCCGGCCGAGGCGGCGGAGGTCGAGAAGGTCGTCGCCGCTGCCCTCGCTTCCGCCCGCCCGTAAGCGGGTTTCACCGGAACGGGTGAGCCTTCTGGGCAGCCAGAGGCCGTGGCCCTACGATGATCTTCTGCCGTTACGCGGGCGGCGTGAGGAGAGACCCATGAGCGAGGTCGCGCCGCTGGACCAGGCGTCGCCGTCGGGCCAGGCGCCGTCGCCGGTAGGCGGCATCGAGCTGTCCACAGCCCGGCGCAACATCGTGTTCGTCACCATCTTGCTCGGCGTACTGCTGTCGGCGCTGGACCAGACCGTCGTTTCCACCGCGCTGCCCACCATCGTCGGCGACCTGGGCGGAGGCGGCCACGTGAGCTGGGTGGTCACCGCCTACATGCTGGCCGAGACGGTGTCGACGGTGCTGGCGGGCAAGTTCGGTGACCTGTTCGGCCGCAAGCGGATCTTCCAGCTCGGCGTGATTATCTTCATCATCGGCTCGTTCTTTTGCGGCCTGTCCAACAGCATGGTGCTGCTGATCGCGTTCCGCGCGGTGCAGGGGATCGGCGGCGGAGCGCTCACCGTGACATCCACGGCGCTGATCGCCGACGTCATCCCGCTGCGGCTGCGCGGCCCCTACCAGGGCGCCCTCGGGGCGGTCTTCGGGGTCACCACGGTCATCGGGCCGCTACTCGGCGGCGTGTTCACCGACGACCTGTCCTGGCGGTGGGTGTTCTACATCAACGTCCCGATCGCGGTGATCGTCATCGCGCTGGCCGCCCGGACCATCCCGCAGGTGCGCAGCGGCAGCAAGCCGGTCATCGACTACCTGGGCATCGTGTTCGTGGCCCTGGGCGCGACCGGCCTGACCCTGGCCACCTCCCTGGGAGGCACGCAGTACGCCTGGGGATCGGCCACCATCATCGGCCTGTTCGTAGTGTCGGTGGCCGCGCTGGTGATATTCGTGCTGGTGGAGCTGCGCGCCACCGAACCGATCCTGCCGATGCGCCTGTTCCGCAGCCGGGTGTTCAGTGTGTGCTCGGTCCTGAGCTTCATCGTGGGCTTTGCCATGATCGGCTCGATCACGTTCCTGCCCACCTTCCTGCAGTACGTCAAGGGGGTCTCGGCGACCACGTCCGGGCTGCGGATGCTGCCGATGGTGCTCGGGCTGCTGGCCACCGCCCTGGCCAGCGGGACCATCGTCAGCCGGACCGGCCGCTACCGGCTGTTCCCGATCGCCGGGTCGGCGGTCACGGCCGTCGGGCTTTACCTGCTGTCCCGGATGGGTGCCAGCACCAGCTTCTGGGTCGAGTCGCTGTTCCTGCTGGTGCTCGGGGCCGGCATCGGGCTGATCATGCAGGTCCTGACCATCGTGGTGCAGAACACCGTCTCTTACTCCGACCTGGGCACGGCCACCTCCGGCGTCACGTTCTTCCGCACGCTGGGCGGCTCGTTCGGCGCCTCGATCATGGGCAGCATCTACTCCAACCAGCTCAAGGGCAAGCTGGCTTCGGCGCTGGTCAGTGCCCGGGTGCCGCCGACCTCGGTCAGCAGTCCCGAGCTGCTCAAGAAGCTCCAGGCCCAGGCCCGGGCGCCGATCGTCGCCGCCTACGCCCAGTCGCTGCAGCACGTGTTCCTGTTCGCCGTGCCCATCGCGGTGGTCGCCTTCGTGCTAGCTCTGTTCCTGCCCGAGGTCGCCATGCGCGGCGTGGCCGCGGTCAGCGGCGTGGGCGACGGGTTCGCCGTCGCCGAGGGCAGCGACAACGAGCGCCAGCTGGCGAACGTGGTCGGCCAGGTGCTGCGCCGGGACAAGGGGACGTCCTCGGCCTGGATCCTGAACCGCTCCGGATCGCAGCTTGACCCAGCCGCCGCCTGGGGCGTGATGGGCGTCTTCGTCGGCCGGCTCGCGTTCGGCGCCGTCCGCGAGACCGACGTGGAGGCCCGGGTCGGCGTCCCGGCCGGCGTGCTGACTCCCTTCTACACCGAACAGGTGACGGCCGGGTACATGTCCCGCGACGACGAGGGCGAGCTGACGCTGACGCAGCGCGGCCAGGCCGAGGCGGAGAAGATCACCGCTGCCTGGCGGGCCTGGCTCATGGGCGAGCTGCAGGGCTGGCTCAAGGCCCACGAGGTCAGCCCGGAGCAGACCCAGATGATCGAGCAGGCCATCGGCCGGATCGCTCTGCGGCTGGTGCGCGAATCAGTGGCTGAGCCTCACGCCGATCCCGCCGAACCTCCCGCGCTCGCGGCCGAAGGCGCGGGCCCGGCCAGGTGACAAACGCCGGCCGGGGAAGGCGACACCTGCCTGGCGCGTTAGATTGCGTGGATGTCCCGGCGACGCACCCGCGTCCCCGGTCCGGCTGTGAGCGGAGGTACCAATGGCGCTGCCGAACGATCCCGCGCCGAAGTTCGCCGAGTACGCCCACCCGCAGATGATCGTCTCGACCGAATGGGTCGCCGAGCACCTCGACGATCCCGGGCTGGTGGTGGCCGAGTCGGACGAGGATGTGCTGCTGTATGAGACCGGTCACATCCCGGGCGCGGTCAAGCTCGACTGGCACACCGAACTCAACGACCCCGTCACCCGCGACTACGTCGACGGCGCGGGCTTCGCCGCTTTGATGGGGGAGAAGGGGATCAGCCGCGACACGACCCTGGTGCTCTACGGCGACCGGAACAACTGGTGGGCCGCGTACGCGCTGTGGGTGGCGTCCCTGTTCGGGCACCCTGACGTGCGCCTCATGGACGGTGGCCGGGCCAAGTGGCTGGCCGAGGGCCGCCCGGTAAGCACCGACACCCCGAAGCGCCCGCAGGTGGAGTACCCGGTTGTGCAGCGTGACGACGCCCAGATCCGCGCGTTCAAGGACCAGGTCGTGGCCCACCTCGGCCAGCCGCTGGTCGACGTGCGCTCGCCCGGTGAGTACAGCGGCGAGCTGCTGCACATGCCGGACTACCCGCAGGAAGGCGCGATGCGTGGCGGTCACATCCCCGGCGCGCGGAGCGTGCCCTGGGCCCGGGCGGCCGCCGAGGATGCCACCTTCCGCTCGCGGGCCGAACTCGAGGCCATCTACCAGGACGAGGCCGGGCTGGCTCGCGACGACGACGTGGTCGTCTACTGCCGGATCGGCGAGCGCTCCAGCCATACCTGGTTCGTGCTGCAGCACCTGCTCGGCTACCCGCACGTGCGCAACTACGACGGCTCGTGGACCGAGTGGGGGAACAGCGTCCGGGTCCCGATCACCCGCGGGGTCAGCCCGTGACTTCCCAACCCGTGAGCGGCGCCACCTTGCATCCCCGGCTGCAGGAAATCGTCGACGACTTCAACGGCGTAGGCGACAAGGACCGGCTGCAGCTGCTGCTGGAGTTCTCCCAGGATTTGCCACCCCTGCCGGAGCGCTACGCCGAGCACCATGACGAGCTCGAGCGCGTGCCCGAGTGCCAGACTCCGCTGTTCCTCGCGGTCGAGGTAGAGCCGGACGCAACCGTCCGGCTCTACTTCGACGCGCCGCTCGAGGCCCCGACCACCCGTGGCTTCGCCGCCATCCTGCACACCGGCCTGGACGGGCTCGGCGCGGACGAGGTTCTGGCCGTCCCGGCCGAGTTCACCACCCAGCTCGGGCTGTCCGACCTGGTCAGCCCGCTGCGGCTGCGCGGCATGGCCGCCATGCTGGCCCGGATCAAGCGCCAGGTCCGGGACCGCCGCTCAGGCTAGGGCGGGCGTGCAGGCCTCCGCCAGCACCCGGCGTGTGCGGCCGTCTTCCGGCACCAGCATGCGCAGCCGCAGTGACGGCTGATTGGTCAGCCGGGCCTGGGACTGCAGCAGGTGGAGCGGGCCCAGTGTGGCGTGCATGATCGTCTTCCGAACGGGCTCCGGTGCCTGCACTTCGTGTCCGGCCCACCAGTCCCGCAGGGCATCGCTACGGCGGCTCAGGTCGTCGATCAGCTGCTGGTACGCCGGATCGTCCGGGTGCCGGTCATATTCGGTCCGGAAGTCCAGCAGGTTGGCCCGGGCCGTAGCCTCCCATTCCGCAGACCGGCTCCAGTTGACCCGGCCG
Organism: uncultured Actinomycetota bacterium; assembly: GCA_963781225.1. GTDB lineage: Bacteria > Actinomycetota > Actinomycetes > Streptosporangiales > Streptosporangiaceae > Palsa-504. Next base: position 143,753 of record CAWAFD010000015.1, on the reverse strand, counting down.
TCGAACATGTACATCAGCATGTTGCGCTGCGGCGGTGGCGCGGTGAACAGATCGCTCATGATCATCTCGGCGCCGCGGTTGTGGGCCAGCACATCGAAGCGCGGGCTGAGCACATAGGCGATGTGTGGCTCGAGCGCGTTCACCAGGGCCACAGTCTGCTCGTCGACCTCGGCCTCGGACGGGCCGGGAGAGTCCGGCTGTGCCACCTCGGCGAGCAGGAACAGGTGATTCTGCTCGGACCGGCTGAGGTGAAGGGTCCTGCTCAGGGCCAGCAGGACCTGAGCCGACGGGGTGATGTCCCGGCCCTGCTCCAGCCAGGTGTACCAGGACAGCCCGACGCCGGCGAGCTGAGCCACCTCCTCACGCCGCAGCCCGGGCGTGCGGCGCCGTCCGTCGTCCGTCAGGCCGACATCGGCGGGGGTGATCGACCCCCGCCGCGCTCGCAGGAAGTCGGCGAGCTCGGCCCGGCGGGCCGTCGCGCCTGAGGGTGGTGGTCCGGGTCCCATGATGAACTGGCTTCTCCTCACCAGGCCGTCGTCAGGAAATCATTCAAGCATCCTGCGTGCGCTGTGCGTAGCTCGGCGCGTGCGCAGCTCGGCACCCCTCCGTACGACACCAAGGATGATGATGACGACCCCTTCCGATATCCGCTGGGCCCCGGTCGCGGCCCGCCACGACCTCGACCTGCCCAGCGGGGGACAGGTCGCGCTCACGGTGGCCGAACGGGACCGCATCCAGCCCTTCCTGCTGCTGCACGGCGGCGCCGGGCCGGCCTCGGTGGCCGCCTTCGGTGACCTGCTGGCGGCACGCAAGCGCGCCCGGGTGATCGTGCCCACCCATCCGGGCTTCAACGGCACGCCCCGGCCGGAGACGCTGAGCAGCGTCGGTGAGCTGGCCCGTCTGTACGCGACGCTGCTCGATCGGCTGAACGTCTGGGATGTCACCGTCATCGGGAACTCGATCGGCGGCTGGATCGCGGCTGAGCTGGCCCTGCTGGGCAGCCCGCGCGTCAGCGGGGCCATCCTGGTCGACGCGGTGGGCGCCGACATTCCCGAGCACCCCGCCACCGACGTATCCGGGCTCGGCCCGCAGCAGCTGACCGCGCTGTCCTTCCACGACCCGGCCAAGGCGGCCCGCGACCCGGATGCGCCCGGGCCGTCGCCGGAGATGGTCCAGGCCAACATGGGCGCGCTTCGCGCCTACGCCGGCCCAGCCATGAGCGATCCCACGCTGCTGGACCGGCTCAAGGGACTGGACCTGCCCGTCCACGTGATCTGGGGTGAGTCGGACGGCATCGCCAGCTCCGACTACGGCCAGGCCCTGGCCGCCGCCATCCCCGGCGCCCATTTCACCCTGATGTCCGGTACCGGCCACATGCCGCAGGTGGAGACGCCCGAGGAACTCCTCGGGGTCATCTTCGATCTAGGTCAGCAGTAAAGACAGGAGCACCATGGCGATCGAACTGAACGTCACCCGGATCGGGCACAGCTGCCACATCGTCGAGCTGGGGGGCCTGCGGCTGCTCACCGACCCGTGGTTCTCGGTAACCCCGACTTACGACCCCGGCGAGCCGGTGGCCAGGTCCGTGGCGCAGCTGCCCGTCCTGGACGGTGTGGTCATCACCCACGAGCACTACGACCACTGCGATCTGGACGCGCTGGCTGCTTACCACGACCTGGGCGTGCCGCTGGTGGTGCCGCCGACCGTGGCCGAGGCGGCCCGCGGGCACGGTTTCACCGACGTCCGGGTGCTGGAACCCTGGCAGCACACCCAGATCGGTGACCTCACTGTCACCGCGGCCCCGGGCAAGCACGGCGTGCCCGAGATCACTTACGTCATCCAGGGTGGCGACCGCACTGTCTACTTCGGCGGCGACACCCTGAGCATCCCGGAGCTGGCCGAACTGCCCAGCCGGTTCGGCCACTTCGACCTGGCCCTGCTGCCCACCAACGGGCTGTGCATCCGGCCGATGAACGGTGCGCAGGTGGTGATGAACGCCACCGAGGCCGCCGAGCTCGCCGCGGTCCTCAAGCCCACCATGGCCATGCCGCACCACTACGCGTTCACCAGCGGCTGGCTCGGTGACCGGCTGATCACCAAGTCCGATCCGGACCCGCGGCACTTCGCCGACGCCGTCCGCAAGCTCGCCCCTGAGATCGCCGTCCGGCTGACCCTGCCGGGGGTAAAGGTGGCCGTAGCGTAACCAACCTCAGCGTCTGCACCCCGCCGGAATCATCGCAGTTCATGTGCCGTAAACTGACCGGCTACTCAGTCAGATTACGGCCATGCACCAAAGCGCAGGTGGAAAGCGACGGCAGTCATGGGTGATCGGGTAGCGGGCAAGGTCGCGCTGGTGACCGGGGCGGCCCGCGGACAGGGCCGGGCCGACGCTCTGCGGCTGGCGACCGAGGGCCCGGACGTGATCGTAGTGGATGTGTGCGCGCCGCTGCCCAGCGTCGCCTATGACTCCGCCACGCCCGAGGACCTGGCCGAGACGGTCGCCCTGGCCGAGAAGACCGGCCGGCGGGTGATCTCCGGGACAGTGGACACCCGGAATCTGGACGCGCTGCGCGCCGTGGTCGACGATGCGGTCGGTCAGCTCGGACGGCTGGACGTGATCGTGGCCAACGCCGGCATCTGCGTGCCCAAAGCCTGGGACCAGGTCACGCCGAAGATCTTCGAGGACACCATCAGCACCAACGTCACCGGGACCTGGAACACGGTCATGGCCGGGGCGCCGCACCTGGTGGCCGCGGGCGGCGGATCGGTCATCCTGATCAGCTCAGCGGCCGGCCTGAAAGTTCAGCCCTTCATGGTCCCGTATACCACCAGCAAGTTCGCCGTACGCGGAATGGCCAAGGCGTTCGCCGCCGAGCTCGGCCGGCACAACATCCGGGTGAATAGCGTCCACCCCACCGGGGTGAATACGCCGATGGGCTCGGGACGCATGCAGGAAGAGATCGGGGCGGCCATCGCCGGCGACCAGCGCCTGGGCGCGATGTTCATCAACATGCTGCCGGTCGACGTGACCCAGCCCGAGGACGTCGCGGACACGGTGCTGTTCCTGGCCTCGGATGAGTCCAAGTTCATCACCGCGCACGAGATCGCCCCGGACGCCGGCGTCACGGAGTTCTGATGCCGGGCAGCGGCCCAGGGCCGCGGCCGGATCCTGGCCGCGGCCCGGACGCTGTTCGCCGAGCAGGGATTCGGCCGCACCTCGACGGCGCAGATCGCTGCTGCGGCCCAGGTCCCGCACGGGCTCATCTTCTATCACTTCAAGACCAAGATGGACCTGCTGCTGGCGGTCATCCGGGACGAGGCGGTCACGGCGCTGGACGGCCTGCTGCCGGATCCCGAGCCCGGGGCCAGCTTGCAGCAGGCCGTCGCAGACCTGTGGCTGGCCCTGACCGCGGTCCTGGGCCGGCCATCACCGGTGCGCCGGGTCGTCGTCCAGGAGATGGCCGCCCACCCCGAGGTGCGCCAGCGCGCCCGGGAGCTGCACGAGGCCATCACCGGCTGCGTCAGCCAGTACCTGGCCTGGGTTAGCGGGTACCCCCGGCGAGCCGGGACCGGAGCATGACGCGGCCGCCCGGCTGGTCACCATCGCGGCGAGCGTCGCCCCGCTGCTGGACGAGCCCGGCCAGCCGGTGGTGCCGCCAGACGCGCTGGCCGCGGTGATCGCCCGGGGCCTGGACCCCGCGGAACCGCTCACCCCTGATGCCGCAGGTGCGGATGCTACGGTCGGGAAACGTGGCTGATAAGACGTCGGGAGCAGGCCTGGAAGAGACTATCCTCCGGCTGCTCCGCCAGCGTGCGGCCGGGGCCTCCATCTGCCCGTCCGACGCGGCCCGAGCGGCCAGGCCCGCTGGCTGGCGTGCCCTGATGGACGATGTGCGGGCGGCCGCCGGTCGGCTCGCTGCCCGCGGCGAGGTGGACGTCACCCAGCGCGGCCAGCTGGTCGACATCGCCGAGGCTCGCGGACCGGTCCGTATCCGCCGGCATCAGCCTGACTGAGACTCACATCACCGGCACACTGGCGTGCCCGGCCAGGCAGCGCCAGCCCTCGGCGGTATGCACCCAGGCCTGGGTCAGCCGCAGTGAAAAGGTCTGATCCCGTCCGTCCCGGTGAACCTCGTCGTGCACCAGCGCCGTCAGCACCGCCGCCTCCCCGACGAGGGCTACCTGGACCTCCTGCAGGTGCTGTCCGCGCCAGCGCAGCGGGCCGCCGACGTTACCGGCAATGTACTCCTCATAGCCGAGCACGTCGCCCCGCAATGTTGTCCACTGCAAGTCCGGATGCATCAGCTGCCTGAGCGCGTCCTCGTCGGCTGCGACCAGCGCCTCCGCACGCCGCTGGGCCGCGTCGAGCACCTCAGCCTTTGCTGTGTTGCTGTTAGCCATGCATCACTGTAACGGCCATCCCAATGGTCCCATACAAAACAGCATTTGGGAGAGCTCGCCGCATTGGCGACGTAGCCGATGGCCACATTATTTCGGCTTTTTGCGACGTGGCGAATTTATTTAGGCGAATCTCGCAGTAACCAGGAAGACATTAATGATTTCACACCATGGCGCGCTTGGTCAGGCCCGAAGGCCACCAGGGGGCTGTATCAGTGGCGGTAGTGCGATCTCCGTCTGGTTGTAGCAATCCGGATGCGAGGGGACCAGGCCCGTGGGTGGTGAAGAACGAGAGGTGATCGCGCCAGGTGGGCCCAGGCGCGAGTCCTCCGTGCACTGGGTGCATCCGGGACAGGCGGTCCAGCAAACACCGCAAGGGCCGCACGTCATAGCTAGGGATCCCGCCGAAGGCGGGGAAAGGGGATCAGTCATTGTGACTACCACGGAAAACAGCACTCAGGGCGGAATGGTTCTAACTCCAGGAGGACTGCGATCGAGTTCTCTTGTGCACAAGATCGAGGCCGGCACCGTACTGGACCAGGCAACTGCGACTATCCGGAATCTCGACGCTGAAGGGAAGGTCCTCGCCGACTTCGGCGCCATCGAGGCCAGAGTTCAGGGAGTCCCCCTGATGCCTCTCAACGTCTCCCATCCCCCGCGGCCGGCGCCTGGCGTTCGGGACCGGATGGATTACGTTCGCTTCCTGGACTAACTCCACCGGCTCGCCGGTGTCGTCCTTCAGTACTCAGTGGGTCGTCCCGCCGGCGCCGATCGCCGAAGACGGGCAGGTCATCTTTCTGTTCAACGGCATCCAGAACGAGACGATGATCTACCAGCCAGTTCTCCAGTGGGGAGTATCGGCCGCTGGCGGCGGGAATTACTGGGCGGTGGCCAGCTGGTATGCCGACGGCCAGGGTGGGCAAGCGTTCCACACCGACCTTGTCCGGGTGAACCCCGGCGATCTCCTGACTGGCGTCATGACGCTGACCGGGCAATCAGGCGGCAACTTCAGCTACAACTGCCAGTTCGACGGAATCGCCAACACTTCCTTGCCGATCCAGAACGTCCAGCAGCTCACCTGGTGCGTGGAAACGCTGGAGGCTTACGGGATCAAGGGTGCCCCTGACTACCCGGTTACGTTCAGGGTGCCCATGAGGGCGATCGACATCAAGACGGGGACTACCACTCCCGCGGTTAACTGGGCTCCGTCGAACACGGTCACGGACTGCGGCCAGCATGCCCTCGTCGTTGACAACTCGGGGAGCAATGGTGAAGTAGACCTCTGCTTCGGGACCGTGGGTCCCCCTTCGGTGGCGGTGGTGTCCTGGGCGGCTGACCGTCTGGATATCTTCGGGCTCGGGACCAACAACGAGATGTTCCACAAATACTGGGACGGCAGTAAGTGGGGCCCGTCGCCGACTGGCTGGGAGGGCCTGGGCGGGACATTCAACAGCCCTCCGGCCGTGGTGTCCTGGGCGGCTGACCGGCTGGACATTTTCGGGCTGGGGACCGATAACCAGATGTACCACAAGTACTGGGACGGCAGCTGGGGCCCGTCGCAGACCGGGTGGGAGGCCCTGGGCGGGGTCTTCGACAGCCCTCCGGCGGTGGTGTCCTGGGGACCTGGCCGGGCTCGACATCTTCGGGCTGGGCACGGATAACCAGATGTACCACAAGTACTGGGACGGCAGCTGGGGCCCGTCGCAGACCGGGTGGGAGGCCCTGGGCGGGGTCTTCGACAGCCCTCCGGCGGTGGTGTCCTGGGGACCTGGCCGGCTCGACATCTTCGGGCTGGGGACCGATAACCAGATGTACCACAAGTACTGGGACGGCAGCTGGGGCCCGTCGCAGACCGGGTGGGAGGCCCTGGGCGGGGTCTTCAACAGCGCGCCGGCCGTGGTGTCCTGGGCATCGGGCCGCCTGGACATCTTCGGGCTCGGGACCAACAACGAGATGTTCCACAAGTACTGGCAGGGCAGCTGGGGCCCGTCGCAGACCGGCTGGGAGGCCCTGGGCGGGGTCTTCAACAGCACGCCGGCCGTGGTGTCCTGGGCGGCTGACCGGCTGGACATTTTCGGGCTGGGGACCGATAACCAGATGTACCACAAGTACTGGCAGGGCAGCTGGGGCCCGTCGCCGGCCGGCTGGGAGGCCCTGGGCGGGGTCTTCAACAGCGCGCCGGCCGTGGTGTCCTGGGGACCCGGCCGCCTGGACATCTTCGGGCTCGGGACCAACAACGAGATGTTCCACAAGTACTGGCAGGGCAGCTGGGGCCCGTCGCAGACCGGCTGGGAACCCCTCGGCGGGATCTTCGACGCGGGATAGCCGCCCCGTGGCCCTTCTGGCCCGGTCCAGGACCGTCTGAAAGCAGCACCGCCCCGGCTTTTTTCTACAGGCCAAGCCGGGGCGGCGCCGGTGCCGGATGGCGGGCCCTTGGTGCCGTCATCTCGTGATCCATTTCAGGTGGACAATCTGGTTCAGGCCGCCGATGCGGGCGGGGCCGGAGCCTGACGGTTCCGGCCCCGGAGGCGGGCGGGCATCGCCGCGACGGCGTCGGCATCCCGGATGGCCAGTGCGAACGGTATTCCGGCCAGGCTCACGATCGCGGCCACCGCAAACGCGACCCGGTAGCTGGCGATGTTGGCGACCACCTGCCCGGCCACGTGGTGCGTCGCTCCGGTCAGGCTGATGGCGGTGGTGAGCAGCGCGACGCCGGTGGCCGCGCCGAACTGGCGCGTGGCATTGAACAATGTCGAAGCCCGGCCGGTCGCCTCAGACGAGACGGTGGCGAAGGTTGCGGTCTGGGTCCCGAGCATCACCTGGGCCATTCCGGTGCCCATGGCGAACATGAGCAACCGTGCCCACCACAGGCTCGAGTCGGCTCCGAGCAGGGCCATCAGGCCGACGGCCACGGTGATGAGGCTCAGGCCGGCAGTGATGTGGCGGCGGGGACCAAGGCGCGGGTATAGCACCCGGCTGCCCAGCTGCGAGCCGGCCGCGACCCCGACCGCCTCGGGGAAGATGCTGAGGCCGGCGGCCAGGGCGGATAGGCCCCGGCCATCCTGCAAGTAGAGCGACATCACGAACAGGGTGCCGAAGAAGGCGGCGGACATCAGCACATTGGCCAGGGTGCCGGACCGGAACAGGCGGTCACCGAAGAGCCGCACCGCCACCATCGGGTTCGCGGCGCGCCGTTCGACCAGGACCGCGAGGGTGAGCAGAACCACCCCGAGGACCAGGCCGGACAAGATCGCGGGGGAGCCCCAGCCAATGTTCGGGCCCTCGGACACGCCGTACATCAGCGACCCCAGGCCAGCACCGGACAGCAGGAACCCAGCCAGATCGAAGCGGCCCGGCTGGTTCTCGGCCCGGTGCCGGAGAAAAACCGCGCCGAACGCCACAGCTGCAACTCCCACGGGGACGTTGACGTAGAACACCCACCGCCAGGACAGCTCGCTTATCAGCAGACCCCCAAGGACGGGCCCGGACGCCGGGGCCAGCGTGGTCGGCACGATGAGCACAGCCGAGGCGCGCAGCCGCTGGTCGGGGGGGAAGGCGCGGAAGAGCATGGCCATGCCGACCGGGGTCATCATCCCGCCGCCGACTCCCTGCAGGACGCGAAAGGCGACCAGTTCGCCAAGGCTCGTCGCCGCACCGCACAACGCCGAGGCGACGGTGAAGATCACCGCGGCGGCCAGCAATACCCGCTTGCCGCCGAAGCGGTCCCCGAGCCAGCCGGAGGCGGGTATGAACAAACCCAGGCTGATCAGGTAGGCCACCGAGATCGCACCCACCGCCGTCGGAGCGGCATTCAGATCCCGGCCGATGGTGGGCAGGGCCACGTTCACGATGGTGGTGTCAAGGGCGCTCATGAAAATCGTCGCCGTGAAGACGACGGCCACTGCCGCCTTCTCGCTGACCTGGACCCGCACCGCTCTCCCTGAGCCTCGAATTCCAGAGGATACCTATAGTGAGGGTACTCACCATTAGACTGAGGATGTGAAACCCAGGACCGGCAGCGATGCCGTCGACGCCGTCATCTATGCTGCGCACCGGATCCGGATCGCCACCGATGCCGCCCTCCGTACGCACGGATTGTCGCTGTCCAGCCTCAAACTGCTCATGGCGCTGGCCGACGGGAATCGTTCCATGCGTGAGCTCAGCCAGGTCATGCACGTGTCACCCCGTACCGTCACCGACATTATCGACGGCCTGGAATCCCGCGGCCTAGTGGTCCGGTGCCCGCATCCATCGGACCGCCGGATCACCTTGATCCGCCGGACTGAAGCCGGGGCGCTGGAGACGCAGCAGGCCGGTGTCGCATCTGAGCGCGTGGCCGTCGCAGCCATCGCCAGCCTGGACGCCGCGGAGCAAGACATCCTTCGCTGCCTGCTGGAGCGGGTCGGCGTGCCGCCCACGCCCGATAGCGCGCCGGAGGACGCTCGTCCTGCTTAGCCGCACGATCCTGAAGGTTCGCTGAAGAAATAGAGCCTGACCGTATCGCGTCATTACGATCGGGTCATGGCAGGTGTCGGGCCTGAGCGCTTGCTGGAACGCGACGCCGAGCTGGCGCGCATGACTGCCATGCTGGCCGGGCTGACATCAGGCAGTAGTTCCGTGGCCGCCATCAGCGGGCCTCCCGGGATCGGGAAGACGGCGCTGATCGAGGCCTGGCATGGCCTGGCAGCGGATCGCGGCGTCAGAGTGCTCAGGGCCCGCAGGCGTGTGCTCGAGGCACAGATGGCTTTCGGGGTGATGCGGCAGCTGATAGAGCCAGTGGTCTTGCCGGCGAGTCCAGCGGAACGCCGCCGGCTGCTGGCCGGCCCGGCCCGGTTTGGGGCCGGCGCCCTCGGCCTGCCCGGGGGAGCCGTGCCCGACTCGGAGTTCGCGGCCACCTCGGCCTGGGCCAGGCGTCCCGCCGCTCGCGGCGTATCCGGCGCCGTCCGGCGCCGGGCCACCGGGATGCCTGCCGCGTCGGCCAGCGGCTGGGACCCGGTGACCGGACCGAAGCCGGCTATCTGATCCGTCAGCACGGACTCGAAGTGCTCGCGACGGAACTGCCCGTCCCCATGGCAGACAACGCCAGCCGCCGCAGCGCGCGACACCGCCGTCACCGCCTCGGTCTCCGCGTCCGCGAGGGCCCGGGCGTCGCCGGCCGAACGTGCGGCCAGCAGCGTGGCCGGCCGGACCAGGCTGCCGTGATGGTCGATGTGGTACTTGTAATCGTCGGCCATGGCCGCCTCCGTGCTGGCTCGTCTGTCTTTTTAGTTCTTGCGTGCGCCCGCCCACTGCGGGAAGTCGAGCTCGAAACCGGCTGCCTTGAGCACGCCCACACAGACCTGCTGGTCCTCGCCCGGGCTGCCGCCCGAGATGCCCAGGCCGCCCACGATGGCGCCATCGCGCTTGATGGTCACGCCCCCTTTGGTGGCCACGATCGGCCGGTGTCCCATGCGGCCGACCTGGGTGAAGAACACCGGGGTCGGAGTCGCGCCAGTTCTCCAGCATCTCGGTGGGCCGCTGCATGACGGCGGCGGAGTAGGCCTTGGACAGCGCCATGTCTGCGGTCATGGGCCGGGCGCCGTCCATCCGCTCGATCAGCACGATAAACCCGCCGTAATCGACGATGGCGATGCTCAGCGCCTTTCCCACCTCGAGCGCACGGGCACGGGCATCGTCGGCGAGGGCACGGGCTTCGGCGAAGGGCAAAGTCATGCCGTGAGCGTATGGCAGCCGGGAAACACCGAACAATGCCCCGAGCGTGCGGCCAGCGAACTCTAATCGTTCGCGGTCCGGTGACAGGTGACCGCTCACCCGTCCTCTAGTGTCGTGCTGTGACGGATGCGGAGCGCGGCACGGCCGACCTGATCGTCGCGTGCCTGGAGAATGAGGGTGTTACCCACGTCTTCGGGATCCCGGGCGAGGAGAACATCCACCTGGTGGATGCCATCTCGCGCTCCTCGATCCAGTACGTGCTGACCAGGCATGAGCAGGGCGCGTCGTTCATGGCCGAGGTCTACGGACGGCTGACCGGCCGGGCCGGGGTGTGCTCGGCCACGCTGGGCCCAGGCGCGATCAACCTGCTCCTGGGGACCGCCGATGCCACCACCAACTCCACGCCACTGGTCGCGCTGTCGGCCCAGGTGGGCATGAACCGCAGCTTCAAGGAGTCCCACCAGGGCGTGGACCTGGTGCCGATGTTCGCGCCCGCGGTCAAGTGGTCGGCCCTGGTGGCCACGCCGGGTGCGGTACCGGAGATGTTCCGCAAGGCGTTCAAGCTGGCCCAGACCGAACGTCCCGGGTCGGTCTACCTGGCCATCCCCGAAGACGTGGAGCAGGCTCCGGCGCCCGAGGACGCCGGGCCGCTGCCGGTCAACGTGCCCCGTCCGGACGAGCCTTCGCCCGGGCAGGTGGAACGGGCCGCGGCGCTGCTGGGTGCGGCCCGGGCCCCGGTCGTGCTGGCCGGGCACGGGGCCGCCCGGGCGGGTGCCGGGCCGGCGCTGCGCCGGTTCGCCGAGTCTCTCGGCATCCCGGTGGCGACCACGTTCCACGGCAAGGGGGTATTCCCCGACGACCACCCGCTGGCCCTGGGCGCGGTGGGGTTCATGCGCCACGACTACGCCAACTTCGGCTTCGACCAAGCCGACCTGATCATCGCCGTCGGCTATGAACTGCAGGAGTTCGACCCGGTGCGGATCAACCCGCGCGGCGACACCAAGATCATCCACCTGCACCGTTTCCCGGCCGAGGTCGACGCGCACTACGACGTGGCCGTCGGCCTGCACTCCGACATCAGCCGGAGCCTGGACGTGCTGGCCGCCGCCGTGGGACCGCGGGAGGGATTCACGCCAGGCCGGGAGCGCATCCGGGCCCTGCTCGCGGCCGAACTGGACCGGGGTCGCCGCGACGACCGGTTCCCGCTCGCCCCGGCCCGGATCGTGGCCGACACCCGGGCCGCGCTGGACCGTGCGGACATCGTCCTGGTCGACACGGGCGCGCTGAAGATGTGGATGGCGCGCCTGTACCCGACGTATGAGCCCAACACCTGCCTGATCTCCAACGGGCTGTCGACCATGGCCTGGACCGTCCCCGGCGCGATCGGCGCCAAGATCGCCCGGCCGGACTGCAAGGTGCTCGTCGCCACCGGGGACGGCGCGTTCCTGATGAACTCCCAGGAGATCGAGACCGCGCTGCGGCTCGGCCTGGCCCTCGTCATCCTGATCTGGGTGGACGATGCCTACGGGCTGATCAGCTGGAAGATGGATCTGGAGATCGGCCGGAACGTGGACACCACCTTCGCCAACCCGGACTTCGTCGCCTACGCGGAGAGCTTCGGCGCGACCGGCTACCGGATCGGCTCGGCCGGCGAGCTGCTGCCCGCGCTGTCCGCCGCGCTGTCGGCCGACACCGTGTCCGTCATCGCCTGCCCGGTGGACTACTCGGCCAACCTGGAGCTCATCGAATCCCTGGGCGACCTGGACGAATCCCTGTCTTAACGTAGGGATTGCCCGGCTTGTCCGGACCGGGTTACGCTGCAGGCAGCCAAGGCGATGGCGCAGTCATGGGGCTGGTGGCCCGGGCTGCCCTTGCGGACGCGAGGTAATACCGCCCATGGATCCACATCTGCGCTGGAGAGGACGCGCGCCCCAGCTGACCGACCGGCTACGTGAGCGGGAGGCCCTCGATCGGCTGGCCGACGCGGTGCAGGCTGGCGAGGGCCGCGCGCTGGTCCTGCGAGGCGAACCCGGCGTGGGCAAGACCGTCCTGCTGGACTATCTCCTGGACCGCGCGGCGGGTTCGGGCTGCCGGGTGGCGCGGGCGGCAGGGGTGCAGTCGGAAATGGAGCTGGCCTTCGCCGGGCTGCATCAGCTCTGCGCGCCAATGCTGGGCCTGTCCGGACAGTTGCCGGCCCCGCAGCAGGAAGCGCTGCGGATCGCGTTCGGCTTCAGCGCCGGGCCGCCCCCCGACCGGTTCCTGCTCGGGCTGGCGGTCCTCAGCCTGCTGTCGGAGGTAGCCGCAGAGCAGCCGCTGATCTGTGTGATCGATGACGAGCGATGGCTGGACCATGCCTCGGCGCTTGCCCTGGGATTCGTGGCCCGCCGGCTCGTCGCCGATTCGGTGGGCCTGGTGTTCGCGGCCCGGGAACCGGGCGACGAAATGACCGGGCTCGACGAACTCGTGGTGCAAGGGCTGCCGGAAGAGCACGCGCGGGCCCTGCTCGACTCCGCGCTGGCCGGGCCGCTGGACGCCCGGGTCCGGGACCTCATTGTGGCCGAGACCCGCGGCAATCCGCTGGCGCTGCTGGAGCTGCCGCGTGGTCTGACGACAGCCGAACTGGCGGGTGGCTTCGCGCTGCCGGCCGCGATTCCGCTGTCCAGCCGGATCGAGGAGAGCTTCCGGCGGCAGCTCGATGAGCTTCCCGGTCCGGCCCGCCGGCTGCTGCAGCTGGCGGCGGCCGATCCATCTGGTGATCCGTCGCTCCTGCAGGCCGGCTCCTTCGACACCGCTCTGGAGTTGCTGGTCATGGCCGAGGCCGGCCGCTGAGCGAGCTGCAGAGCGCCCGGGCCGACCTGCTGCGCGGGCAGGTCGTATTTGCCTCCGGGCTTGGCAGTGACGCCCCGCCGTTGCTGCTCAAGGCGGCCAGGCGAGTCGAGCCGCTCGATCCGGAACTGGCGCGCGAGACCTACCTGAGCGCATGGATGGCGGCTCTGTTCGCCGGGCGCCTGGCCGGGGCTGGCGACCTGCTGGAAGTATCCCGGGCGGCGGAGACACTGCCGCCGCAGCAGCCTGCGCCGCAGGCAAACGCCCTGGTTCTGCGGGGCCTTGCGCGGCTGGTCACCGATGGCGCAGCCACGGCCGCGCCGGTGCTGCGCCAGGTCGTGACGGCTTTCACTGGCACGGGTATCGCCGCGGAGGAGTTCCTGCGGTGGGGTGTGCTCGCCCAGGGCGCGGCCAGCGCGCTGTGGGACGATGACGCCTGGCGGGCCATCTTGGAGCGGCAGGTCCGTCTGGCCCGCACGGCTGGGGCGCTCGACCAGCTGCCCATCGTCTTGGGTGCCCTGGGCACGGCCGTGGCCTGGGGTGGAGATCTGGCCGAGGCCGCCTCGCTGAACGCGGAAGCCGACGCGATCTGCGGGGCGACGGGAAGCCGTGCCGCCTCGTTTACCGCGCTGATCCTCGCGTCCGTACGGGGCCGCCCGGCCGAGGCCGAGCCGCTGATCGAGGCCACCATCGCTGAGGCGGCCGCTGGTGGCCAGGGAATCGCGGTAACGTACGCCCGCTGGGTCGCCGCGATCTTGTATAACGGCTTGGGCCGTTACGAGGATGCGCTGGCCGCGGCCCGGCAGGCCAGCCTGGACACCCCCGGGTTGTATGTGTCCATGTGGGCTCTGCCGGAGCTGATCGAAGCGGCCGTGCGCAGCGGCCGCCCGCAGGACGCGGCTGACGCAGAGGCCGGGCTGGCCGCTATTACCAGCGCGGGAGGCACCGATTTCGGGCTCGGGATGCAGGCTCGCTCACGGGCCCTGGTCAGCGAAGGCGAAGCCGCCGGGCGGCTGTACCGCGAGGCGATTGACCGGCTCGGCCGGACCCGGAACCGGCTGGAGCTAGCCCGCGCGCACCTGCTGTACGGCGAATGGCTGCGCCGGGAGAACCGGCGAGCCGATGCCCGTGAGCAGCTGAGGGCCGCGCACGAGATGCTGGCCACAATCGGCGCCGGGGCATTTGCCGAACGGGCCCGGCACGAGCTCCTGGCGACCGGTGAGACGGTCCGCTCGCGAACCGCGGATACCCCCGTCACGCTAACCCCGCAGGAGGCCTACATCGCCCGCCTGGCGGGCGAAGGGCGGACCAACCCGGAGATCGGCGCTCAGCTGTTCCTGTCTGCCCGCACCGTCGAGTGGCACCTGCGCAAGATCTACGCGAAACTCGGGATCAGCTCGCGCCGGGAACTGATCCCGAAGCACTAGCTGGTCAGCTGTGACGGCCCTGTCCGGCCGCGCCGGGACAGGGCCCGGTCCAGCTAGCGGCGGGACGTGATGCCGAGCTTGGTGAACACCTTGCGCAGGTGCCACTCCACCGTCCGCGGGCTCGGGTTAACCCCAGCCCGGCACGGGGAAGCCGATGCGGAATGTGGGGTTGACCCGATTGCCGGCGGCCTGGCTGCCCGGCATCATCGCTACGTGGCGAACGGGATCCTGATTGTCGATGACAGTGCGCAATTCTGCGCCCTGGCAGCCGAGCTGCTCACCGGGCAGGGTTTCGAGGTGCTCGGGCTGGTGGCCGACGGCGCGCAGGCGCTGGCCGCTGTGGGCCAGGCGTGCCCGGAAGGCATCCTGCTGGACGTCAACCTGCCGGGGCCGGACGGGTTCGTGGTGGCCGCGTCGCTGGCCGCCGCCTGCCCGCGGACTCCGATCGTGCTGACCTCGGCTGGGGTCGCCCACGTTCCGGCCGGCGTCCTGACGGCCTGCGCCGCGGCCGCCTTCGTGCCCAAGCACGAGCTGGTGACCGCGGATTTCAGGTCGCTGTTTCGGCCTGCAGGTACTTGAGCACGGCCAGCACCCGGCGGTGCCCCTCACGCGATTGGTGCAGCCCGAGTTTGTCGAAGATGCTGGTCACGTGGCGCTCGACCGCCGCCACCGTCACCACCAGGTCGCTGGCTATGCCGGAATTCGAGCGGCCCTCGGCGATGAGCGCCATGACCTGCCGCTCCCGCGGGGTCAGGCCATCCATCGGGCTGGCCGGGCGTTTGCGTCCCACCAGCCTCGCCACCACGTCGGGGTCGAGCACCGAGCCGCCCTCGGCGACGCGCCGCACCGCGTCGGTGAACGCCCGCATGTCGCCGACCTTCTCTTTCAGCAGGTAACCGACGCCCTGAGCGCCGTCGGCCACGAGGTCGAACGCATACGCGTCCTCGAGATACTGGGACAGGACGAGCACGCCGACGCCTGGCCGGCCGGACCGGATGGCCAGAGCGGCCCGGAGCCCGTCGTCACCGTGGTCCGGGGGCATCTGGATGTCGGCGATGACGACGTCCGGGCTGTAGACACCGTCCATCTGGACTAGTTCACGCGCGTCGCCGGCGGTGCCGAGTACCTCGAAGCCGCTGTCCTGCAGGACGCGTACGATCCCTTCCCGGACAAACGGCTGGTCCTCGCCGACGATGACGCGAATCTTCTGGCCCGGGTCCACGGCATAAAGCTATTCCGCCGGCGTCAGCCGGCGCCATGGGATTGCCCGGCTCATCGGGCAGCGGGATGCTGGCCCGCAGCACGCTGCCCGCCCCGGTCCGGGCTGGTGATCTCCATGGTTCCGCCGAGCGCACCGATGCGGTCCCGCAGCCCGGTCAGCCCGCTGCTGTCCGACCGCGGCTGCGCCCCGCCGATCCCGTCGTCGCTCACCTCGACTATGCACCAGCCGCCGGTGAGTTCCACCCGCACCCGAGCCGACGTGGCGTGGGCGTGCTTGGCCACGTTCGTCAGCGCCTCGGTGCAGAAGAAGTAGGCGCTGGCCTCGATCAGCGCGGGCAGCCGGCGGTCGGGCACGTCGAGCCGGACCGGGATCGGCAGCCGGGCCGCGAGGGCGTCGACGGCCGTGGCCAGGCCGCGCTGGGTGAGGATGGCGGGATGGAGCCCGGCCGCGAGCTCGCGCAAGTCCTCGAGCCCGTAGCGGGCGTCCCCAATGGCCTGGCCGAGCAGTTCCCGGGCGCGCTGCGGCGCGGAATCCCACTTCTGCTCGGCCAGCTGCAAGTTGATGAGCGTGGTGACGAACCGCTGCTGGGCGCCGTCGTGCAGGTCGCGGGTGACGCGCCGGCGGGCCGCGTCGGAGGCACTCACCAGCCGTGCGCGCGAGGCCATCAGCTCCTGCTGGGCTTGCTGCCGCTCGGTGATGTCGCGGACGTAGCCGGTGAAGGCGGGGTCGTCGGCCGAACCGGTACGGGTCACCGTAACCTCGGCCGGGAACTCGCTGCCGTCAGCCCGCATGGCCGTCATCTCGAGCCGCTGGTCCAGGATCCGCGCCTGCCCGGTGGCCAGGTGGCGGGCGAAACCCTCCCGGTGGGCCGGCCGCAGCGAGGGCGGCACGATCACCTCCGCGAGTTCCCGGCCGGTCACCTCGCCCGGGCCGTATCCGAAGATCTGCTCGAAGGCGCTGTTCGCGTACGTCACATGGCCATACCGGTCGATGCTGACCACCGCGTCCAGCGCCGCTTCCAGGACGGCGCGCTGGCGGGCCTCGCTGGCGGTCAGCTCCGCTGCCCGGGCCCGGGCGATGTCGCGTTCGCGGTCGGCCTGGCTGCGCAGCCCGGCCTCGGCGATGCTGTGCAGCCGCACCAGTTCGACGCTCAGCACGGTGGCGGCGTACTCCAGCGCCGCCAGATCCGTCTCACCCGCGGCGCGATCCGGGTCGATCAGCGCGATGACGCCCCGGATGCCGGCGCGCGGGCGGGCCAGGACCAGCCAGGCCTGGCCATGGTAGACGGGGCGCGGCGCGGCCTCCAGGCGGCCCAGAAGCGCCTGCCATGGCCCAGGCGGTTCCGCCGTCACCTGGCCGTCCACCCGGCCCGGCGCTGGCCCGGGTCCGGCCCTGCTCGTCGGCGATGAGGACGTCAAAACTGGTGAGCTTGTGCAGGGTCCCGGCGATGCCGGCCTCCCCGGCACTGGCCACGATCTCGTTCAGGCTGCGGTGCACGTCCATGATCTTGGTCAGCGCCGACACCGTGGACTCGAGCTCGGCGGTCAGCTCCGCCTTGGCGATGACCGTGCCGCACAGCTGGGCGAGCACGGACAGCAAGAAGATGTCCTGGCTGGACAGGGGCTGGCTGCCGCGCAGCACCAGGAAGACCGGCTCGCCCGCCAGCTGGGAGGTGAGCGGGAAGGCCCAGCCCAGGCCGTCGATCCTCCAGGTCGAGCTGGCCCGGCTCGGCGAGTCCGGCCAGCGCGTCGCCGACAGTGTCCGGGGCGCGCTCGAAGTACTCCCCGGAGCGGTGCGGGTGCCAGGCCACGACTTGCTGGCACGGCACGATCGACGGGATGGCCGTGGTGACCAGCCGGATGAGCTGGCTGGGTGAGGACGCCTGGATCAAGATGAGCGACAGGGTAAAGACCGCGTTGACCGAAGAAAGTTCCGCGTTGCCGCCTGACGGCGGGTCATCCGCGGCCGGCGCCTCGCGCCAGGCTGGCGCCATCGTCAGCCGGACAGCTGATCTGCCGGGACGTAATGCGGGTTGGTGATGACAATCCCGTTGACGTAAATCCGGGGATGGGTCCGCAGCACGTACATGACCGTATCCCCGTCGAAAAGGTCCAGGTCGTACAGGCAGAAGAAGAAATGTGGGTAGTCCGGCACGATCGCGTTCAGCTCGGCCTCGGCGGCGAACCATTCCGCGATATCGACCGAATTCCGGACGATGAAGCTCTCGTCGCCGACGGCCCGGAAGCGGTCGTAGCCCTCGGTGAAGGCCTCGTGCACCATCGTCTCCATCGCGCCGATAAACGCGTCCTTGGAGAAATGGCCGTCCGGCATGTACGCCTCGTCCTCGGTGAGGATGCGAAGGCTGCCATCGCGGCTCATCAGATCGCGCGGGAATCCGGCCCTGCACCGAAGCCGGCGCGTCGACCATGCAGAAACATTTGTGGCCCTCGCGCAAGCCCGCGGAAAGGTAGTCGACGACGATATCGTCCAGCGAATTGGTGCTGCTGTTATAGAAGGCGCAGACGTGGTCGCCGAGCCTAAATCCGAGGCCAGGGGTTTCTGAAGCCCGCCGGACCATGCCGCACCTCCGCAGCTGAGCCTGCCCAGGAGTATAACCTGGCCCGCTCGGCCAGCGGCAAGCCTGGTCACCGCCCCGGCATCCCGCCGCTGCTACTACTGCCCTGCCGCCTCAGCGCATGACCAGGCCTCCGTCGGGACACAGCGTCTGCCCGGTGAGGGCGGCGGCGCCGTCCGAGGCCAGGAACGCGACCGTGGCCGCCACGTCCGCGGGCACCAGGGTGCGGGGGAGGGCCTGGCGGTCGCGGACCGCCTCGAACGCGGCCGCGGGCATCCCGGCCTGGGCCGCCGGGGTGGCGGTCAGCCCGGGAGCCACGCAGGTGACCGCGATCCCGTCCGCGCCGTGCGCCACGGCCAGCGTGCGGGCCATGGCCACCAGCGCTCCCTTGCTGGTGACATAGGGCAGCAGCTCGGCGGCGGGCGGCGCCCACACGGTGTCGGAGACCACGAAGATGATGCGGCCGAAGCCGCGGGCGGCCATGCCCGGTACGAAGGCCTGGGCGAGCAGCAGCGCGGACTCCACGTTGACCGCCTGCACCCGGCGCCACAGGGCCAGGTCCACCTGCGCCAGGCTCGCCTGATCGAACGCGGCCGCCGCGTGCACCAGCACGTCGCAGCGGCCCGCTGTCTCGAGCACCCGGTGCGCCGCCGCCCGGACCTGCTGCTCATCACCGAGATCCACGGGTTCCGGGCAGGCCCGGTCCAGCACCGTGATCTGGTGGCCGGTGGCGGTCAGGGCGCCGGTGATGCTGGCTCCGATGGCCCCGGCCCCGCCGGTGACGACGGCCATCCGCCGAACGGGCCCGTTCATGCCCCCGCCACCGGTGATACGGTCGCCTGCGCGGCGCGGGCCGCCGCCTGCGCCCCGGCGATCCGGCCGAACACCAGGGCGTCGGTCAGCCCGCCGCCGTGCTCGATCAGGTGTCCCCAGACCAGGCTGACTGCCCCGGCCGCGTAGAGCCCGGGTACGGGCCGGCCGTCCGGGCGCAGTACCCGGGCCTGTTCGTCGTGCCGCGGGCCGCCGGTCGTGCCGGCGATTCCCGGCCAGGTCGGTATGGCGTACAGCCGGGCGAGGTCCAGCGGTACCAGCGTGTCGGCGGACCGGCCGAACAGTTCGTCCCGCCCGGCCCGGGCGCTGGCGTTGTACTGCTCCAGCGTGCCGGTCAGGACGCTGGGATCGACACCCATCTGGGCGGCCAGCTCGGCCGGGCTGCCCGCGCGCAGGATCCAGCCCCGTTCGACCTCGGCGGCGTTGTCTGCGCTCCAGGCATAGTCGTTCGGCGTGCCGAGCAGGCCGTTCAGCGGGCCGGCCCGGCGGGCGGTCTCGTCGAACACCGCCCAGCTGGGCAGCTGGGGCCGGTTCGGGTTGCGGGGCAGGTAGGTCAGCAGCGCGCGCAGCCGGTCGTGCACCTCGTATCCGGTCTCATCGGCGAACCGGCGGCCGCCGGCGTCGGTGAAGATGTGGCTGGCGGCGAAGAAGTCCACCGCGAACGGGACAGCGAAGTCCGGCGCGCGGAACGCGAACCAGCCGAAGCAGCCGTACATGTGCCACAGGGCCGCGCCGGCCTGCTGGGCCATGATCAGCCCGGCGCCGGTGTTGCCCGGGTGGCCGACCGGCCAGGCCGGGCGCGAATGGCAGGTAGGCGTCGGCCAGTCCCGGGTCGCCCTCGAACCCGCCGCAGGCCAGGACCACCCCGCCGCCGGCCGGATGGATGCCTGCCTCCCCGTCCCGGCTGGCCGCCAGCCCGGTCACCGCCCCACGGGGATCCAGCAGCAGGCGCTCGGCCGCGGTGCGGTACCGCACCTGGATGCCGCGGGCTCGCACGGCCGCGTCGAGCAGGTCCCACAGCGCCTCGCCGCGGCGGCCGTTGCCGCCGGCCACCGTCTGGTACGAGATCCGGTGCCCGGCCGGCAGATGCGGCCAGGACGGGAACGGCGCGGGCAGCCGGGCCGGCGGCGGGTCGAACGGAGCCGTGGTGCCGCCCAGTGAGCGCAGCCAGCTGTCCAGGTCGTGCAGGCCAGCCGCGTAGGTGGCGAGCACCTCGCTGCTGGTGCGCCCGAAACACAGCGCGTCCAGGTGATCGGTGGCCGCCTCGTCCGGCAGGTCGAACAGGAACCCGCCACTGTAACGGGCGTTGCCGCCGCCCCGCGCGGCCGCTTCGACCACCAGGACGCTGCGCCCGCCATCGTGGGCGGCAATGGCGGCAGCCGCCCCGGCCGGGCCGTACCCGGCGATCACCACATCCGGCACAACCGGCTCCATTTCCGCGTCGGCCCGTTCCGCGCCGGTCGGTTCTCGCGTCAGGGCCACGCTGTCCGCCATTATGGCGCCGCGATAGGTTGATGCCCATGACGACGCCTCTGGCCAGCACCGTTGCCCTGGTCACCGGGGCCAGCAGCGGGATTGGGGCCGCGACCGCACGCAGGCTGGCCGCCGAGGGCGCGGCCGTCGCGCTGGTGGCGCGCCGCCGGGACCGGCTCGATGAGCTGGCCGCCGCGATCAGCGGCGACGGCGGGACCGCCCTGGCGGTCGAGGCCGATGTGACCAGCCCGGCCGAAGCAGCCGGCGCGGTCGAGCAGGCCGTGGCGGGCCTTGGCCGGCTCGACACGGTGGTCAACAACGCCGGGGTCATGCTCCTGGGCCCGGCGCTGGACGCCCCGCTGGCCGAATGGGATCAGATGGTCAGCCTCAACGTGCAGGGCCTGCTCCACCTGACCCACGCCGCGCTGCCGCATCTGGTCCGCGCAGCGCAGGACTCGCCGCGCCGGGTCGCGGACCTGGTCAGCATCAGCTCCACCGCCGGGCGCGTGGCCCGGCCGGGGAGCAGCGTCTACAACCTCACCAAGTTCGGGCTCACCGGCTTCACCGAGGCGCTGCGCCAGGAGCTGCTCGGCCACCGGGTGCGGGTGAGCCTGGTCGAGCCCGGCACGGTGGACACCGAGCTCGTCACCCACTTGCGCGACGACATCCGGGACGCCGCGCGGCGCCAGACAGAATCCATCGAGCCGCTGTCGCCGGACGATATCGCCGACGCGGTGGCCTACATCGTCACCCGCGACCGGCGGGTGGCGGTCAACGAGATGCTGATCCGGGCCGGCGAGCAGACCTGGTAACGGCCTGCAGCGGCCGCTTATCTCGGTTCAGGCCAGGCGTCGGCGCCTCATCGTGTCGATCTTTCCCCCACTTTCCGGGGGGTAGATCCACACGATAAGCGTAGGGCACCTGCCGCGTGGCGGCTATGGCGCCGGGTGGGCCGACAGGACAGAGCCCGGCGAACCCGGATCGTCCGGGCGGCTCTCCCAGTACCGGGCAATTCGCGCGCGGGGCGCCGGCACGTCGAGGAGCACGTCCGCTACCGCGCCGCGGAGAAAGGCGCGGATCGAGTCCGTGAACAGTTCCTCGGCGGTGCGCATGTCGAACGCCAGGGCCTCAGCCAGCATCGGCTCGGTGTCCGGGTGGACATTGGCGAACACCTGCCCGGCCGTGGCCGGGCTCTTGGCCGCCTCGGCCAGCGACGCGCCGAGGGTCAGGCTGTCCAGCCCGTCGATGACCAGCAACCGCCGGTCTGGCGGCACGCCGATGTCGGCCAGGATCTGGGCGCCGATCTCGTAGCTGCGGATCAGCAGGTCGCGCGGCATGAATTCGAGCAGCACCGGGGCGGCGTTGCGGTGGTTCAGTATGGCCTCCCGGAAGGCCACGCTGATCCCGACGAACCAATCGACCCAGGTGGCGCACGTGTCCGGGTCGGGAAGCCGGGTCTCGAGCACGATGGCGCGGGCCACGGTGCGCAGGATGTCCGCCCGGTCCTGGAAGTGGTGGTACAGCGACGGTGCCTGGACATTCAGCTCGCGGGCCAGCCGGGGCAGGCTGAACGCGTCGAGTCCCTCGCGGTCGATGATGCGCAGCGACGCCCTGACCACGGCGTCGTAGCTGATCAAGGGACTACTTGGGCGGGGCATGGTGATAATTATGCCCGCGTTGTCGCAGCGCGTGTTCCCCGAAAGCTGCCGGGCCCCGCGCGGCTGCCCCGCGGCCGGCGATGGTGGGCACATTCATCTGAGCGTGCCCGCGAGAAATTTGGGGCCGGCCCCTTCCGTGATCGCCACGAATCAGGTAAACCTAAAGGTAATAGGTAATGCCTCGGCCGACTGAGGAGGACCGATGACGCCGATCACCGTTGCCAGTCGCGCGGATCGTATTCACCGCACGCTTGAGCATCTGCGTGACGGGTCCACGGACCGGGGTGAGGCGGTAGTCCCGTTCGGCCCCGCGCAGTACACCGACCCGGTCATCGCCGCCCGTGAGCGGGACCTGGTCTTCGGCCGGGTGCCCTCGATCGTCGCGCACTCCAGCGAGCTGCCGGCGCCGCACGACTTCATTACCCGGACGATGCCGCGAAACCGCGTCATCGTGGTGCGGCAGGATGACGGGTCGGTCAAGGGCTTCGTAAACCTGTGCCGGCACCGGGGCGCACTGCTGGAAGAGCAGGAGGCCGGCCGGTGCCGCCTGTTCTCCTGCGGATACCACCGGTGGTCCTACAACACCGACGGGTCGCTGCGCACCATCACACGAGACAATACGTTCGGCGACGTGGACCGCTCCCAGCTTGGGCTGGTCGAGCTCCCCGTCGCCGAGCGGCACGGCCTGATCTGGATGGTCGACCGGGCAGGGGCCCCGATCGACGTGGCCGGCTGGCTGGGCCCGGAGGTGGACGAGATGCTGGCCGGGTACCGGCTGGATGAGCTGATCGCCTTCCAGGCGCAGGGGTTCGACGAGCCGGCCAACTGGAAGCTGATGCAGGACGCGTTCCTGGATAACTACCACATCCAGTACGCGCACCCGAATACAGCGGGCAAGCACGTCCACACCAACGTGCAGACCGTCGAAGACTTCGGCCGGCACGCCCGGATGGTCTCGCCGCGCAAGACGATCGACCGGTGGCTGGAGGAAGATCCGGGCGACACCGACCTCGGGCCCTATGTCACCGAGGGGCACTTCCTGCTGCCTAACAGCACCCTGCTCCGCCAGCCCGACGACCACTTCGAGCTGCTCACCTTCCGGCCGCACCCGCAGGACCCGGGCCGCTGCCGGATGGAGATGCGGCTGCTGGTGCCGCCGCTGGACGTGAGCGGAATGGAGGAAGGGCGCTGGCAGCACGTCTGGGAGAAGAACTGGAAGATCCTGCTGGCCGTGCTGCATCAGGAGGACTTCCCCCTGCTGCGGTCTTCCCAGCACGGTCTGGCCAGCGCGGACGCCGCCGGGATGCTGCTCGGCCGGAACGAACTGGTCAACCAGATCTTCCACCGCGAACTAGCCAAGCTGGTCGACGAGGGCTGAGCGTGGACGCTGGCCCGGCCCGGCTTGGCTCGCAGCTGCCCCTCGCAGACCTGCGCATCCTGGACCTCACCGAGGGTGACGCGGAGTCCTGCGGGCGTTACCTGGCCGACCTCGGGGCGCTGGTGGTCAAGGTCGAACCGCCAGGCGGCTCGCCCGGGCGGCGCGATGGGGCGGGCTTCGCGCTGCGCAACGCGAACAAGGACAGCGTGCTCCTGGACACCAGCGACGCGGGGGACCGGGCTGCGCTGCTGCGGCTGGCCGGGAACTTCGACATCCTGCTGGAATCGTTCAGCCCCGGGGCGGCGCAGGCCTGCGGGCTGACCCCCAGCGCGCTGCGGCAGGCGCACCCCGGCCTGGTCGTGGTCTCCATTACGGGTTTCGGCCGCACCGGTCCCTACCGGGACTTCGTGGCCACCGAACCGGTGCTGGCCGCCGTGGGTGGTGTCCTGTCCCGATCGGGGCAGCCAGGCGCGCCCCCGCTGCTCCCGCCGCCCGGGCTGGTCGGCCAGACGGTCGCGGCGCACGCCGCCTGGGCCGCGCTGGTCGCCTACGTGCAACGGCTGCGAACCGGGATGGGCCAGCACGCCGACGTCTCGGCCATGGAAGCCGTCATCGCAGGCTTTGACCCCGGCTTCGGCGTTCAGGGGTCGGCCGCCGCCGGGAGTCCGGACCGCTTCCCGCGGGACGGGCCCGACGCGGCGCACCAGTACCCGGTGTTCGGCTGTGCCGACGGGCAGGTGCGGATCTGTGTGCTGTCACGCCGTCAGTGGCGGGCCATGTTCGAGTGGCTGGGGGAGCCCGCGGAGTTCGCTGACCCGCGCTACGAGGCCATCCCGGCCCGCTACGAGGCGGCAGGCCGGCTGCACCCGCTGATCGCCGGGTTGTTCGCCAGCCGGACCCGGGCCGATCTGGTCACCGAAGGCATCAAGCGCGGCATCCCGGTGGCAGGCGTGCTGAGCCCGTCGGAGGTGCTGTCCGCCGGCCACTTCGCCGCGACCGGCACCCTGGTCGACGCCGAGATTGCCGACGGCCTGCGGGCCCGGGTTCCATCGGGCTATGTCCGCATCGGCGGGGTCCGGGCCGGGCTGCGACGGCGGGCCCCCCGGCCCGGCGAGCACAGCGACCTCCCGGCCGGCCCGCGGCCTGTGTCCGGCTTTACCGGCTCGGGCGACCCGGGCCCAGGTCAGGCTGGCTCAGGTCAGGCCGGTCCAGGTCAGGCCGGTCCAGGTCAGGCCGGTCCAGATCAGGCCGGCCCAGGGCCGCTCTCAGGCCTGCGGGTCCTGGACCTGGGCGTAATCGTGTTCGGTGCCGAGCTAGGACGGCTGTTCGCCGATCAGGGCGCCGATGTCATCAAGATCGAGAACTCGGCCTTTCCCGATGGGCTGCGCCAGACCCGCCGTGGCGGTGGGATGAACGCCTCCTTTGCCTGGGGCCACCGGAACAAGCGCGGTCTGGGCCTGGACCTGCGCAGCGAAAAGGGGCGTGTACTGTTCCGCGCCCTGGTCAAGCAGGCCGATGTGGTCGCCGCGAACTTCAAGCCGGGCACGCTGGAGTCCCTCGGCCTGGATCACGCCACGCTGGCCGGGCTGAATCCGCGCATCGTCGTCTGTGATAGCAGCGCGTTCGGCTCCTACGGCCCGTGGAGCGGCCGGATGGGCTACGGTCCCCTGGTGCGTGCCTCGTGCGGGGTCTCGGCGCTCTGGCGCTATCCCGGCCAGGCCCTCGCCGAACCCGCCGCCACCTGCGATGGCGCCACCGTCTACCCCGACCACGTGGCCGGGCACCTGGCCGCGGCGGCCGTGCTTGCTGCCCTCATCGGGCGGGAGCGCACCGGCCGCGGCGCCTCGGTGCAGATGGCCCAAGCCGACGTGGCCGTGATGCACCTTGGCCCGGTCCTGGCCGCCGCCTCCCGGGAGCCCGGGGCACCCGCCGTGGGAACGCCCGGCCAGGCGATGACTGCGCCGGCCTGTTCGCTCGCCACCCCCGGCGTCTTCCGCTGCGCCGGGGACGACGAATGGTGCGTGATCGACGTCCGCGGCGAGCAGGACCGCGGCCGGCTGGCCCTGCTGCTCGGTACCGTCGCCGGCGAGCTGACGACCGGCGATCTGGCCCGGTGGGCGGCCGACCGCAGCCCAGCCGAGGTCATGTCGGCCCTGCAGGCTGTGGGCGTGCCCGCCGGGGTGATGCTGCGCTGGCCGGACGAGCTCACCGACCCGCACCTGGCCGCCCGGCACGCGTTTTCTACCCTGACCCACCCACTGCTGTCCCGCCCGGTGCCGACGGGTGCCCGGGTGGCCCGGTTCTCTGGTGTGGCCGACCCGCCGCTGCGGCCCGCGCCCATGCCGGGGGAGCACAGCCGCGACATTGCCCGGACCCTGCTGGGCCTGGACGACGCTGAGATCGGCCAGCTGGCCGCCTCCGGCGTGCTCCAGCTGGCGGCCGCCCCCGTCCCGGACGACGCTGTACCAGCTGGCCAGAGCCCCGTTAATGTAATGATCCAAACGTCTGCCCAAGGACGCGTGCCATGACAGAACTCGTGACTGACGGACTGTCGTTCTGGGCCCGGCAGGCTCCCCGCCGCCCGGCCATCGTCTTCGACGGGACCGACACCATCGATTACCAGACCCTCGACCGCTGGACGAACGCCGCGGCACACTTCCTGGCCGGGCGTGGCTTGCGGCCCGGGAGCCGGATCGGCATCGTCGGGGACAACAGCCTGGAGTGGGTCGTGTCCGCGATCGGCGCGCTCAAGCTGGGCGCGGTGGTGGTGCCGTTCAACAACCGGTTCACCCCAGACGAGCTGCGCTACCTGGTCGACGACTCCGCGCCCACGCTCGCGCTCGCCGACGAGGCGCACCGGGACCGGATGGCTGCCGCGCTGGACGGCACCGAGGTCCCGCTGCTTGCGCTCGGCGAGTTCACGGCGCTGCGCCAGGAGCAGCCCGCGCCGGTGCCACGCCCAGACGCCGGCCCCGGCGACGTCACCCAGATCGTCTATACCAGCGGCACCAGCTCCCGGCCCAAGGGCGTGCTGTTCACCCACCGGTCCACGTTTAACCTGATCGCCGACTTCGCCTTCGCCGAGCCCGCGCTCCAGCCAGGCGCCCGGATGATCTACGTGCTGTCGATGTCGGGCGCGCCCGGGCTGCTCTGGCACATCCTGCACCCCCTGACCCGGGGGTTGTCGATCTACTACGAGCGCGGCTTTGAGCCCACCCGCACGCTGCACCGCCTGGCGGAGGAGAGGATCCAGATCATGGCCGGGGTACCGGTCCTGTTCGAGCAGATGGCGATGCAGCCCGGGTTCGCCGCGGCCGACCTGTCGTCGCTGGAGCTGGTGACCATCGCCGGGGCGCGGGCCCCGGTGCCGGTCATCCGGGCCTGGCTCGACAAGGGGGTGCTGTTGCGGCAGGCCTACGGCATGACCGAACTCGGCGGCATCTCCTCGGTCAACCCGGCTGAGCAGGCCCTGGACCGGCCCGAGTCGGTCGGCCGCGGCACCGTGTTCACCCGGCACCGGGTCGTGCGGCCGGACGGAACCGACTGTGATCCGGGGGAGCCGGGCGAGATCATCGTGTCCGGCCCCGGCGTCACACCGGGGTACTGGCGGAACGAGGCCGCTTACGCCGAGGCCATGCGGGACGGCTGGTTTCACAGCGGGGACGTGGGCATCGCCGACGCCGACGGGTTTATCCAGGTGATCGACCGGCTCAAGGACCTCATCATCACCGGCGGTTTCAACGTGGCGCCCTCGGAGATCGAGGCGGTCATCAGCGAGCTGCCCGGGGTTATCGAGGTCTGCGTTGTCTCGGTGCCCGACCCTAAGTTCGGGGAGACCGCGGCGGCCGTGGTCTACGGCGGCCCTGGGATCACCGCGGACGCGATCACTGCCCACTGCCGTGAGCGGCTGGCCGGTTACAAGGTGCCCCGGCATGTGGCCGTGCAGGACCGGCCGCTGGAGCGCATGGCCAGCGGCAAGGTGGCGCGGCGGCGGATCAGGGACGCCCACCCCGAGCTGGCGGCCGCAGCGCAGCCGGTGTGAGCCGCCTCACTGCCCGGAATATACCTACGCTCGTTAGGATTGAATCCGGAAAAGGCGCTGGTGCAGGACGCCGGCCCGGAGGGAGACGTAATGCGTGACGCAGTCATCGTCGAGGCGGTCCGGACGCCGGTCGGCAAGCGTAACGGTGGGCTATCCGGAGTCCATCCGGTGGAGCTGTCCGCACACGTGCTCCGGTCGCTCGCCGAGCGGAGCGGGATCGACCCCGCCGCGGTCGACGACGTGGTCTGGGGCTGCGTATCCCAGATCGGCGAGCAGACACTGGATATCGCCCGCACCTCGGTGCTGGCCGCCGGCTGGCCCGAGACGGTCACCGGCGTCACGGTCGACCGCCAGTGCGGGTCGAGCCAGCAGGCGGTGCATTTCGCCGCCGCCGGGCTGATCGCCGGGCAGTACGACGTGGTAGTCGCGGGCGGCGTGGAGTCGATGAGCCGGGTCCCGATGGGCAGCTCGGTCAACGGCCAGAACCCGCTTGGGCCCTCCTTCCTGGAGCGTTACAACGGCGTCTTCCCCAACCAGGGCGTCGGAGCCGAGATGATCTCCGAACAGTGGGGGTTCTCCCGCCAGCAGCTGGATGAGTACTCCATCGGCAGCCACGAGAAGGCGGCGGCGGCGCAGGACGAGGGCCGGTTCGAGGGCCAGATCACCCCGGTCCCGCTGCCGGACGGCACCAAGGTGAGTGCAGACGAGGGCATACGGCGTGGCGGCACGGTCGAGACACTGGGCGCGCTCAAGACCGTGTTCAAGCCCGAAGGCGGGACGATCACCGCGGGCAACTCCTCGCAGATCTCCGACGGCTCGGCCGCCCTGCTCATGACCACCAGCGAGAAGGCAGCTGAGCTGGGCCTGCGGCCGATAGCCCGGATCCACACCGCGGTGCTGGCCGGTGCCGACCCCATCATCATGCTGACCGCCCCGATTCCGGCTACCCGCAAGGCGCTGGACAAGTCGGGCCTGTCCCTGGATGAGATCGGCGCGTTTGAGGTCAACGAGGCCTTCGCGCCGGTGCCGCTGGCCTGGCGGCACGACATCGGTGCCGATGCCAAGGCGCTGAACCCTAACGGCGGCGCGATCGCCCTGGGGCACCCGCTCGGCGGCTCTGGCGCCCGCATCATGACCACCCTGGTCCACCACATGAAGGACAACGGCATCCGCTACGGGCTGCAGACGATGTGCGAGGGCGGCGGGCAGGCTAACGCCACCATCCTCGAGCTGCTCTAGCCAGCCGGGAGCGCAGTGACCGGAGCGGCGATCGCCGGGCTCGGGATCACCGAGCTCGGCAAGGTCTACGGCCGGTCCTCGACGTACCTGGCGGCCGAAGCCGTCCGGCTGGCCACCGCGGACGCTGGCCTGGAGCTGGCCCAGCTCGATGGGCTCCTGGTCAGCAGCGGCATCACGCAGGACGTCGGGGTCAACCTGGCCAGCGTGCTGGCCCTGGGAGATCTGGGACTGCTGGCGCAGGTCAATGCGTTCGGTGCCACCGCCGGCGTGATGGTGGCGCAGGCCGCCCAGGCCATCGCGGCTGGGGCCGCCACCACGGTGGCCTGCGTCTTCGCCGACACGCCGCTGCGCCCGAAGCGGCCGGCCGGGTCGGCGTGGGGCGCGCCGCGCGGGGGCGCCAGCCAGCCTCGCGGCCTGGCTGGGTGGAGCCTGGCCTCCGGTGCGGCCAGCCCGAACATCCTGTACGCGCTGTGCGCGCGGCGGCACATGGAACGCTACGGAACCACCTCGGCTCAGCTGGCCGAGGTGGCCGTGGCCCAGCGAGCCTGGGCCACCGGCAACCCCATGGCGGCCATGCGCGAGCCGCTCACCGTGGCTGGCCACCAGGCGTCACGGTGGATCGCCGAGCCCCTGCACCTGCTGGACTGCTGCCTGGTCAGCAACGGTGCTATCGCCGTCGTTGTCACCAGCGCGGACCGGGCGGCGGGCCTGAGCCGGCCGCCGGTACACGTGTGGGGGTACGGGCAGGGGCACGTGCCCCGGCAGATGCACGCAGGCTCGGACTGGGGCCTGGTCACCCCGGCCGCACGGTCCGGCCCGCAGGCCATGGCGATGGCCGGCATCGGCGTGGACGACGTCGACATCTGCGAGCTCTATGACTGCTATACCTACACCGTCCTGGTCACGCTGGAGGACTACGGCTTCTGCGCCAAGGGCGAGGGCGGCTCGTTCGTGACCGGCGGCCGCCTCGGGCCCGGCGGGAAGCTGGCCTGCAACACCGGCGGGGGCCAGTTGTCGGCGTACTACATGTGGGGCATGACCCCGCTGTCCGAGGCGGTGATCCAGGCCCGCGGCGACGGTGGCGCCCGTCAGGCTCCCCGCAACGATGTCATCCTGGTCAGCGGCAACGGCGGCATCCTGGAGCACCACTCCACCCTGGTTCTCAGCCCGCACCCCGGCCGCCGGCACCGTGGCCGCCCCCATCTCGATAAGCAGGGCTCCGCGTGACGGGCGGCGAGGTCTTCCCCGCGGTGGAACGGGACGAGTCCAGCGCCGGCTTTTTCGACGCCGCGGCCCGCGGCGAGCTGCTGGTCTGGCGCTGCCCGCGCAGCGGGGATGTGCTCGGTCCCCAGGCCCGTACCTGCCCGTCGTGCGGATCGCCCGACCTCGAGCCGTTCACCGCCTCCGGGCACGGCAAGCTCGTTAGCTGGGCCATCGTGCATCAGGCCCCGGTGCCATCGCTGGCCGCGGCGGTCCCGTATCTGACCGGCGTCGTCGAGCTGGATGAAGGCGCGTGGCTGATGGTCCGGCTGGTTGACTGTGACGGCCGCGAGCTGGCGGCCGGGACGCCGGTCAGCGCCCGCTTCGTGCCCTCCGGGGCAGCCGCTGATCAGCCTTCCGGCGAGGTGCTGGTCGCGTTCGCCCCAGCCGGATCGCCGCGTTGACTCCGGTTACCTAAAGCCTTAAGGTATGTTCACCAGCCGACGTCCCTGAGAAGCTGAGGCAATGATCACCTTCGCCTGGCGAACCACGTTCGGCCCGGAGGAGGAGCGCGAGCTGCGCGACATGCTGGCCGAGGCCGCCGGGGCGGATACCGAGGCTGGCTTCCCGCAGGTGAGCCTCGATCAGCCCTACGGCTCAGACGCATCGCACCTGCTCGTATGGCTGCTCGCCGACGGCCGGCCTGGAAATCAGACGGCCGACGGACCCGCGCTGGCCGCCTACCTCCGGGTTGAGCCTGACCCAGACGGCGGCCCGGCCACCGCCCGCTACGTAGTCCGGCCCGCGTTCCGGTCCCGCGGCATATCCACCCTCCTGGCCGAACGGCTCGGCCTGGACCTGGCCTCCGAGGGCTGGTCTGGGACTGGGGTATCGGCCCTTCGCGTGTGGGCCCTGGGTGACCACCCCGCCGCCCAGCGGCTGGCCCGCCGCTTCGCCAGCGCCGGGATAAGGCCCAGCCGCCGCCGTTGGCAGCTGCTCGCCCCGTTGCGGGGCAGCGGCGCGGCTGACGCTGACGGCCCGTCAGTGCCGGGCGGCCCGTCTGTGCACCCGCCGGCCGGACCGGCCGGGCAGGCCGCGGCGGCCGACCTGTGGCGCGGCACTGACCCGGGGGATCCGCCCACCAGGGCGGAGGTCGTCGTCGCCGGGGATGGCGCGGACATCACCGGTGCCGCCTGGTTCGATCCACAGGCCGGCGAGCGTACCGAATACGGGACCTCTGGACGGGTGATCAGCGTCCGGGTCCGCCCGGCCGCACCGGACGCGGAACAGATCCGGGCCGCGCTGCTGACCGCGGCCATGGTGGGCCTGCGCCAGCGCGGGCTGCGGGTCGCGGTGATCACTGTGGACGCCGGGGATCAGGACCTGGCTCGTGCCTGCCGCCTGGCCGGCTTCATGCACGACCAGACCGACACCGAGTACACGCTCTCGGCCCTGGACGCGGTGCCGGCCGGGATGGCCGAGCCCACCGGGACGCCCATGGCGGCCGGGGGAGCGACGCCGCGAAAGGAGCGCCGATGACGCAGGCCGCGGGTACCGAGCCGGCGGTGACCGGGCCCGTTCCGCCGGAACTGATCGAGATCGTACGCCGGCATGGGCAGGTCGTGGCGGCCGGCGACAACGACGCCACGCTGGCGGACTTCCGGCCGGACCGCACCGGCCAGCTCATCGGGTCGGCCCGGCTGCCCGGGCATCTGACGGGCTCGGAACTGCTGCGGCTGGAGGCCGAACCGGACGGCCTGATCGCCGCGTTCATCCGCTACACCGCGGCCGATGGCAGTCAGACCGTGCTGCGCTCGCGCTGGGTCCGCCTGCCGGTGGGCTGGCGCGTTAGCCAGGTGCGCAACGTCCCGGAGACGCCGCCGGTAATGGCGGCCGCCGGGCCGGGGGACGACCGGCTGGACGCGCCGCACTGGGAGGGGCTGCGGGCCGGCGAGGTGCGCGTCCAGCGCTGCGCCGGCTGCGGGCTGTGGATCTGGGCCCCGCGGCCGCTGTGCCCGCGCTGCCATAGCTTTGACCTGCGCTGGGCCGCTGTGGAGCCGGCCGGGACGATCTACTCCTGGACCCGCACCTGGCAGCCCTTCTCACCTGAGCTGTCCGGGCACGTGCCGTTCACTGTGGTCCTGGCCGAGCTCCCGGCGGCAGGCGGGCGCCGCCTGCTCGGCGTGCTGCGCGGCGGGGACGGCGCCGACGTTCGTATCGGCCACGCCGTCACCGGTGAGATCGACCCGCCTGCCGACCCTAGCGGCTGGCCAACGCTGCGCTGGCGGCTGGCATGAGCCGGGCTCTGCGCGGGGCGGCCGCGGTGGTGGGTATTGGCATGACGCCGTACTACAAGCGGGGCGCGAGCCCGCATTCGGCGTTGCGGCTGATCCTGGAGGCGGTCCTGGCCGCCTGTGCCGACGCTGGCACCGACGCCCACGAGATCGACGGCTTCGTCTCCTACGCCAATGACCTCAACGAGGGCCTGGCCGTCGGGGCCGCGCTCGGTGTACGGGAGATCCGCTGGTCGACGATGGTCTGGGGCGGGGGAGGGGGCGGCGTGGCCGCGGCGGTGAACGCGGCGGCGGCGGCCGTGGCCACCGGCCAGGCCGAGCGGGTGATCGTGTACCGCGGCATCACCCAGGCCGATGACGGGCGGCAGAGCTACGGCAAGGGGCATTTCCCCCCGGTTCTGTCCGCCCACGGCATTCTCACCCCGGTCCAGGTGTGCGCGCTGCGCACGCAGCGGATGCTGGAGGTCGACGGGGTGCCCCGGTCCGCCATGGAGGCGCTGGCGCAGGTCTCCTACCAGCACGCCCAGCGCAACCCGGACGCCGTGGCCTATGGCCGCCCGCTGGACCACGACACCTACGCGGACTCCCGCTGGATCTCCGAGCCGCTCCGGCTGTTCGACTGCTCCCGGGAGAACGACGGCGCGGCCGCGATCCTTGTGACCTCGGCCGAGCACGCCGGGGACCTCGCCGCGCTCCCGGTGTACATCCTGTCCGGGGTGCAGGGGGCGGGACCTGACTGGAGCGAGTCGGCCGAGAATAACGCTGCCTACACCAGCGCCGGGTTCCACCCGGCGCTGGTTGCGCGGATGTGGGACGGCGCGGGCGTCAAGCCGGGTGAGGTCGACGTGGTCCAGGTGTATGAGAACTTCAGCGGCCCGGCGGTGGCCTCGCTGATCGACACCGGCCTGTGCCCGCCGGGCCCGGCGGCGGGACAGTTCATGACCGTGCCCAACTTGCTCGCCCCGGACGGGGCCCTGCCCATCAATACCGCGGGCGGGAATCTGGCCGAAGGCTTCGTGCACGGCATCGGGCTGGTGCTGGAGGCGGTCCGGCAGATCCGCGGTACCTCGTCCGGCCAGGTACCCGGAGCCGACGTCTCGCTGCTGCTCGGCGGGCCGGTCGCACCGCTGGTCAGCGCGACGGTGTTCGGCTCCGCGGCCACCCTCTAAAGACAGGACAGAGCGTGACTACCTCGATCGCGTCGGCGCTGGCCTGGTGGGCCCAGACCAAGGGGGACCGGCTGGCCTTGGTGTTCGGCGAGGACACCGTCAGCTACCGGGCCTACCGCGACTGGACGGGCCGGGTGGCACGGCACCTGGCCAGCGCGGGCGTGGCGCCAGGGGACCGGGTCGCGGTCCTGGGCGCGAACAGCCCGGAATGGGTCGCGGCCGCCGTGGGCGTGATCAAGGCCGGGGCGGTCCTGGTGCCGCTGAACCCGCGGCTGACCCGGCCCGAGCTGAACAAGCTGATCACCGAGGCGGGCGTGTCCCTGGTCATCACCGCTGCGGCCTGCGAGGAGGTGCTCAGGAAAACCCAGGGCCTGGGTGGCGGCTTCTCGGTCACGGCCCTGAGCGCCGTGGCCGGCCTACGCGACGGCGGCCCGGAACTGTTCCGGATCGACCGGGAGCCGGATGATCCCGTCGCGCTGCTCTTCACCAGCGGCTCGACCGGCTTGTCCAAGGGCGTCATCTGCACCAACCGCACCCTGCTGGACATGACCTTTGAGAACCTGCTGCGGGAAGAGGGCCTGAACACGGGCTCGAGCACCTTGCTGCTGCTGCCGCTGTGCTTCGCTCCCGGCCTGGTCTACGGCGTCATCATGACCGGTGTGCTCGGCGGCACGCTGGTGGTGGAGGGCGACCTCGATCCGGCCCGCGCGGTCCGGTTGCTGGACCGGCACCAGATCCAGGTGATCTTCGGGGTGCCGCTGATCTACGAGGTCATGGCGGCGACGCCGGATTTCACCACCGCCGACCTGTCCCATCTGTCCTATGCCATCGTCGGCGGCGCGGCCGTGCCGGTGCCGCTGCTGCAGGCCTGGGCGGCCAAGGGCGTGCAGCTCCGCCAGATCTACGGCATGACCGAGGCGGGCGGGGTGGCTACCGCCACCTTGCCCGAGGAGGCCGCCGGGCACCCCGACTCGTGTGGCATCGGCTGATCTCACGGTGGTCCGGCCCGACGGCACGCAATGCGCCCCCGGTGAACCCGGGGAGATCCTGGTTCGCGGGCCCGGGGTCACCCCGGGATACTGGCAGGACCCGGCGACCACGGCTCAGGCCTTCACCGGAGGCTGGCTGCACAGTGGCGACCTGGGATCTCGCGACGAGCAGGGCCGCATCCGGTTCCTGGACCGGCTGAAGGACCTCATCATCACGGGCGGGATCAACGTGTCCCCGGTGGAGATCGAGGCGGTCATCGGCGCCATCCCCGGTGTCGCCGAGGTGTCGGTGATCGCGGCGCCCGATGAGAAGTTCGGCGAGACCCCGGCCGCCGTGGTCACGGTGACCGGCGAGGTGGACGAGGCGGCCATCGTGGCGGCCTGCTCAGCCCAGCTGGCCGACTACAAGGTGCCCCGTTACGTGGTGATCCGGCGCGAGCCGCTGCCGCGCCTGCCCAGTGGGAAGATCGCCAAGTCGATAATCCGCCGGGACTATGCCGACGTGACCGAACGCTATGCCCGGGTCCGTTGAGCTGCTGCTGAGGCGCGTCATTTAAGCAGTGCCGCCACCACGTTGATCACGAGTCCCAGCAGGACCGCGCCGAAGAGGTACGACAGCAACGCGTGGTGCAGTGTCGTCCGCCGGATCGACTTGGAGGTGATGCTGGTGTCCGACACCTGGAAGGTCATCCCGACGGTGAAGGCGAAGTAGGCAAAATCGGTGTAGGTCGGCGGTTCGGTTTCGTTGAATTCGATACCACCAGGCGGATCGGAGTAGTAGGCGCGGCCATACCGGAGCGCGAAGACGGCATGCACCAGCGTCCAGGACAGGACCACGCTGAGCAGCCCCAAGGTGATCAGGTAGGCCTTAGTCCCGCCCGTCGCCTGACTGGCTCTGACCAGCGCGAAGCCCACCGCGACGAGCATTGTGGTGCCGGCCGCCAGTAGCAGCAGCTCCGCCATGGCCGTGTTGGGATCTTCCCGCTTCGCCAGCCTGGCCGTAGCGGCCGGGTCCAGCCGCCGCACGGAGATAAACGTCCAGGTCAGATACATCGCCATGGCGGCATCCCAGCCGATGAGGATCGACGCCGCCACCATCGTGAACGGTGAAACAGCCGCTCCGACGATGACGCCGCCCAGCGTCGCGCTCATCGCGCGCCATCCAGACGATGCCAGGCGCAGGTTAGCGCGGCCACTGCGAGTACTAATGGTCATCACCCCGTCCAGTACGTCCTGGCACTATGCCCACTGCCACGGGCTCTGTCCAGTTCATCGGGTCTTATCCGCCGGCGCCGCCGGCCAGGCCGCGGCCAGCAGGCTGGAGGCCAGCGGAGTGCGCTGGTAAAGGACACGGCGTCCGGACCGCCACGACGTCATCAGGCCGCACCCTTTCAAGGTGTCCCACACAGCGCCGATCCCCCGCGGGCCGTAGGTGATGGTGGCCGGTCATCCGCAGCTCGATCATCGCGTCACCGCCGGTGTCGTTTAGGGCCTGGCCTAATCGTGGCCCGATATGCGCCACCTTGGCACAGTGATCGGGAGTCCGTTGCAGGCCTGTCACCGGGGACCAGGCCTGCAACGGACTCCGCCTCAGCACTGGCGTGAGCCGGGTTGTTTGACAGCTCACGCCCAGGGTGTGACGATCGCGGCAACGGCGGCATGAGCTCAGGGGGCCTTGTATGCATGGTATGGACTCCGGTGGTGGCTTTCCCTTCCCGGGCTTCCTGCTGCCCAGCCGGGGCGGCCCGCGCCGTCCCTATACTCCGCAGAGCCTGCAGACCGTCCGCCTGATCGTTGGGCTGGGCGTCATCGCCGCCCTGTTGTGGCTCGCCATCGCCCTGCACTGACGCACTGGCACTGGCCGCCTGGCACTGGCGCCGGGGTGACCCGCTTAGCCAGCGTCCGGCACGACGGCGACCGACCGGCGGAACTTTGCCATCAGGTGCGGCCCGGCCAGCACTGGTTCGTAACGGGCCCGTCCGCCCGGCCCCAGGCACGTCGGCAGGCAGGCAATCCGCGCCGACCAGTTGGCGTTCTGGAAGTACGCCATACTCTGCCGGCGCGCTATCGCCCCCGGCGGGTCGACCACCCGGTGCAGGGTCGACCGCCAGCGGTCGTTGGTCCAGCGGGCCATCAGGTCCCCGAGGTTGATCACGAACGCGCCCGCCACCGACTCGACGCCGGCCCAGCTGCCGTCGTCGCCGAGCACCTCCAGGCCACCCACCGCGTCCTGGCGCAAGATGGTCAGCGTGCCATAGTCGGTGTGCGCCCCGGCCCGCAGCTGGCCGGGGAGCGGGGCGGTGTCCCGAACCGGGTAGTTGATGGCCCGCAGCGCGTTCGGTGACTGGTCGATCAGCCGGGTGAAGAAGCCGGGCGGCAGCCCCAGCCCGCGGGCGAACAGCGACATCAGCCGGTCGCCGAGGTCACGCAGGGCGGCGTAGTAGGCCGTCCACGCGGTCTCGAGCTCGGGCAGCGCTGTGGGCCACAGGTTCGGTGAGTAGGACCAGCCGCCGTCCGGATCGGCGATGTGGTGGGCGGGCGGGGCCGTCGGCCCGGCATTGAAGACTTCCTTGAGGTCCGGTGGGGCGGCGCCAGCCATCGACTGGCTGAGAGCCTCGCCGGCCATCGGGATGTAGCCGTAGGGATAGTCCTCGGCCGGCCGGGCCACGCTCAGCTTGTCCGTCAGCGGGAGGTCGAAAAAGCGCGTGGCCATGGCCCACGCCTGGCCGGTGACATCATCCGGGACGCCGTGCCCGATGACCTGGAAGAATCCGGCGGTCCGGCAAATCTCGTCCAGCTCCGCGCCGGCGGCCTGCGGGTCGGCGGACATGTCAACGACGGGAATGTGCGCCACCCCTGGCTCCCTCAGCGAACCAGGTCGCTGGCCTGCCAGGCGGGCGCGCCCGGCGTCACGGCGCGGTCTGGAAGGAGCGCTTGGCGAAGCCGATCATGTAACCGTCGATGGTGGTCGTGACGGGCTGGTCGGGGTGGCCGGAGGCGCCGAGGGTGATGAACAGCGGGATGAAGTGATCCGGGGTGGGGTGGGCGTAGGGCATGCCGGGCGCCCGGGTACCCCAGGAGGACAGCTCGTCCACGTCGCCGCGGGCCAGCGCATCGGCGGCCCAGGCGTCGAAGTCGGACGACCAGGCCGGGACGGCGCCGGAGGTGACCATCTCCCGGGTCATGGACCTGATGCCGTGGGTCATGAACCCGGACCCGATGACCAGGACGCCTTCCTCTCGCAGCGACTGCAGGCGGGCACCGATCGCGATCAGCTCGCCGGGGTCATGGCTGGGCAGGCTGAGCTGCAGGACGGGCACGTCAGCCAGTGGGTACATGGCCATCAGCGGCACCCAGGCGCCGTGGTCCAGGCCGCGGCTGGGGTGCTGAAAGACGGGATCGCTGGCGGGCATGAGCCCCGCGACCTGGTGGGCCAGCGACGTGGCGTCCGGCGTCCGGTACTGCATCGTGTAGTAGCGGGGATGAAAGCCACCGAAATCGTAGACCAGCGGGGTGCCCGGGCCCGGCGCGGACAGGCACAACGGCGCGGTCTCCCAGTGCGCGGACACGATCAGGATGGATTTCGGCTTGGGCAGCGACTGCGCCCAGCTGAGCAGCTGCCGCAGCCAGGGACCGTCGTCGAACAGCGGCGGGGCGCCGTGGCTGAGATACAGCGCCGGCAGCGGGCCATCAGCCGGCGTCCACTCGCGCTGGGTCCGGGTCCGGGCGAGCGCCCCGGGCAGGAAGTCGTCGTAGGCACCGGCCGGCACGGCCGGGTCGAGGATCGAGGTCATGGCACAGGTTCCGTAACTGAGTTTGGGCGTGGCGGTGACGCCGGTGCGATCTGGTCATCCAGGCAGGGGTCGTCCGGGTCGATTGCCCGCAGGACGCGGCGGCTGATCTCACGCAGCTCCCGGGCCTGGCTCCCGGCCAGCGGGTCCAGGACCAGGCGGCGCACGGTCGCTACATGGCCTGGGGCGGTGGCCACGACCTTGGCCCAGCCCGCCTCGGTGAGGGTGGCCAGGGTGTAGCGGCCATCGGCGGGATCGGGGCGGCGGCGGAGCCAGCCACGCTTTTCCAGCCTGGCTGCCACCTGGGACAGCCGGGGCAGGGATCCCTCGGTCAGCTGCGCCAGCGCGCTCATCCGCATGGTGCGCTGCGGGGCTTCGGACAGCACGGCCAGCACCTGGTACTCGAAGTGGCTGATCCCGGCGTCGCGCTGCAGCTGCGCGTCCAGCGCGCCGGGTAGCCTGATCATCATCGCCACCAGCGCGAGCCAGGTCTGCCGCTCCTCGTCGTCGAGCCAGCGCGGCCCGGAGTCGTCCATAGTCACCAGAATAACTTAAAGCTTGAAGTGATTCGCAGGGCGCCAGGGCTGGCCAGCCCGGCCACCGAGTCAGGTAAGGGCAAGGTGGCCCGATCTGCTCTTCCGGCGGGAGGATCGCGGGAGTAACGTTCTTAGTGGGATTTAGGTATTTATCAGTCCGGGTCGAGACCCCGCCTGGCTGCTAGTCCAGGAGCTGACCCGATGGCTTGTTCTTTTGTGACTGTGCCCGACTATGGCGGCTGCGCGGTACTGGCCGTCCGGGGCGAGCTGGACGTAACCGTCGCAGCGGAGTTGTCGTCGCAGCTCACATCGGTGATGTCCGGCAAGTCCTGGGTAATCGTTGATCTGGCCGACCTGGCCTTCATCGATTGCGTCGCGCTCGGGGTGCTGGCCGATACACGTGAACGCGCCCGGCTGGCGGGCGGTGATGTGCTGCTGGCCGGTCCGCGCAAAGAGGTGGCCCGGCTGTTCCAGCTGACCGGCTGGGATCAGGTGTTCTCGGTTTTCCCGAGTGTCGGCCCGGCGGGGTTCAGCGCCGGGCTGGCGGCGTTCAGTGCCCGGCTGGCGGCGTCCAGGGCCGCAGGACCGGCGGCCGCTGCCGCCGAGCCGATGGCAGCGATGGCATCGGCCACGGCTTCGCCGGCCGCCATGACCACCGGGAGCGATCGTCCGGCGGGCCGGGAGGAGTTACCCGCGATCCCGGTCAGCGCCTGGCCCGGGGTCACACGCCACCTGGCCGCGCCCGGCCGTCCCGGGGCGTGCGCGCAGCTCACGCTTGAGGATCTTGCCGCTGGCGTTGAGCGGCATCTCCTCGATGACCGTGACCACCTCGGGCACCTTGAAGGTGGCCAGCCGCTCCCGGCAGAACTGCCGCAGGCCCTCCGGCTCGATCGTGCCCCCGCTCGCGGCGGTGACGAAGACGACCACGATCTCGCCCCAGTGCTCGTCCGGCTGGCCCACCACGGCCACGGCGGTGACGCCCGGGTAGTCCGCGATCACCGACTCGATCTCGACCGGGTAGATGTTCTCGCCGCCCCTGATGATCATGTCCTTGCTGCGCCCGGCCAGGTAGAGGTAGCCGTCATCGTCCATCCGGGCGAGGTCACCGGCCCGGAACCAGCCGTCGTGCAGGGCCCGGCCAGTCTCGGCGGGCATGCCCAGATAGCCGGACATGGTGGCGCGGCTGCGGGTGATGATCTCGCCGACCTCGCCGCGCGGCACGTCCTTGCCGTCCTCGTTGACCAGGCGCAGGTCGACGGCGAAGGCGGGCTTGCCGATCGAGCCGAGCAGATTCTCGGCGCCGGCCGCGGCGCGCCGGTGGTCGGCCGGTGACAGCGAGGTCTGCAGCCCGCCCTCGGTCGCCGCGCCGAACGCGTTGATGAAGTCGCAGCCGAACACCTCCATCGCCCGCCGCAGCAGGGCCGGGCTCATCGGCGAGGCGCCGTAGATGATCGACCGCAGGTTCTCATAGCGGCTGTCGTGCACCCGGGGATCATCGAGCAGACGGCTGATCATCGTCGGGACCAGGAACACGCCGGTCAGCCGGCCCGACTGCATCCAGCGCAGCACGGGCTCCTCGGCGAACTGTGGCAGGATCAGCGTCGGGAAACCGCGCTGGACGTGCATGAAGATCATGGCCTGGCCCGCGATGTGGAAGGCCGGGGAGGCCGAGTAGCGGAACTCATCCAGGAGGATCTCGTAGTCCACTGACATCTGCAGGGAGAGCGCATTGATCATGCGCTGGGACTGCAGCACTCCCTTGGGCAGGCCGGTCGTGCCGCTGGTGAACGCCAGCGCCAGGATGTCCTCGTCGTCGACGTCGACACCCGGCTCGGTATCGGTTCCCTCGGCGAGCAGGTTGTCGAACGGCATCAGGTCCGCACCGTCCAGCGCGGATGTGAACGACAGCCCGTTCAACTCGCTGGCGAGCGCCGCGACCCGCGGCGCGTACCGTGAGCTGGCAAAGACGGCCTTCGGCTCGGCCCGGCGGAGCAGGGTCAGCACCTCGCCGTC
This sequence comes from uncultured Actinomycetota bacterium, assembly GCA_963781225.1. Taxonomy (GTDB): domain Bacteria; phylum Actinomycetota; class Actinomycetes; order Streptosporangiales; family Streptosporangiaceae; genus Palsa-504. The sequence continues at coordinate 102,980 of CAWAFD010000015.1, read as the reverse complement.
GGCCAGCCGGTTGTTGAGCGGCACGTAGATCGCGCCCAGCTTCATGCACGCCATCATGACCTCGACGTACTCACCGCTGTCGGTGGCCAGGATGGCCACCCGGTCACCCTTGCGCACGCCGCGCCGGTGCAGCGCCCCGGCCAGCTGGTTGACCCGCCGGTTGGTCTCGGCGAAGGAGCGGCTCGAGCCGTCGTCGAAGACGAAGCAGTCCCGGTCACCAAAACGCTGGGCGCTCAGCCGCAGGAAGTCGCCGGCGCCGATGGTGTCTATCTTCACGGTCATCACCTCTTCGGCTGATGATGTTCGTCGTGTGACCCCGCTGACAAGCGATGACGTGATGTTGACATCGGTGTCGGAAAAAGATTGGGTCGAGAACATGATCGCAGACACCGGTACCGCGGCCGGGCCCGCGGAGCCTCTCGGCGTGACCGCGCCGCCGTTCGCGTGGACCGCCGAGCACGAGGAATTCCGCGGGATCTTGCGCAAGCTGACCGACTCCCGGGCGCCGCTGGCCTGCGCGCCCGGGCCCAGGTCGCAGGATCAGCGCGAGCGCGAGCTGTGGCGCACCTGGACCGAGGAGATCGGGCTGCCCGGGCTCGTGGTCCCGGAAGAATACGGTGGCGCCGGCTTCTCCCGGCTGGAGCTGGCCATCGCCGCCGAGGAGCTCGGCCGGGCGGTAGTCGGCGGACCGCTCTTCGCGTCGGCGGTGCTGGCCACCGAGGCCCTGCTGGCCGTGGGCGGCGAGCAGGCCGCCGAGGTCCTGCCGGGCCTGGCCGCGGGGAGCACCGTGGCCACGCTGGCGGTGGCCGAGGCATCCGGCCGCTGGCGGCCCGAGGACATCGCCGCGGCCGTCGCGGATCCGGGTGGCGGCCCGCCCCGGCTGACCGGGACCAAGACGGCGGTGCTCAGCGCGGCCGAGGCCGACCTGATCCTGGTCGCCGCCCGGGAGGACGCCGGTGTCTCGCTGTTCCTGGCTAAGCCGGGCGACGGCGTTCAGATCACGCCGCTGGAGGTACTCGACTCCTCCCGGCCGATGGCCCAGGTCGCGCTGCGGGACGCCCCGGCCCGCCGCCTGGGCCCGGCCGGCCAGGGCTGGGCGGCGGTGGAACGCGCGCTGCAGGCCGGCACGGTGTTCCTGGCCGCCGAGCAGACCGGCGGCAGCCGGGCGCTGCTGGACGCCGCCGTCGAGCACGGCAAGACGCGGATCCAGTTTGGCCAGCCCATCGGCCGGTTCCAGGGCGTCAAGCACAAGCTGGCGGACATGGCCGTGCGCACCGAAATGGCCGCGGCGGCCGCCGCCTGGGCCGCCTGGCAGCCACCGGGATCCGAGGCGGCCACCCTCGGCGCCGCGGTTGCCGGGGCGTACTGCTCCGACGCCTATCTGGAGACGGCCCTGGACGCGATCCAGGTGCACGGCGGCATGGCCATCACCTGGGAACACCACGCCCACCGCTACTTGCGCCGCGCCCGCGCCGACGCCGCCGTGCTGCTGCCACCACGGGAGCACCGCCGCCAGCTCGAAGCCATCATCGGGACGGGAATCTGACATGGCGATTGAGGTAACCGGACTGGATCTGGACACGCTGGCCGCCCGGGTGAGCGGCTGGCTGGAGGAGCACCTGCCCGCGCCCTGGCGGCAGGCCGCCCGCGACGGCGACCGCCGCGCCCTGGACCGGATCCTGGCCGACCCGGCCACCACCAGCGCCTGGTTCGCCGAGCTGGGCGACTCCGGCCTGGCCACGCCGGGCTGCGCCGGCCTCCTACGGCGGCCTCGGCCTGGCCGCCGACGCGACCGCGGTAGTCAATGACGAGCTCACCCGGTGGCACGCGGGCCGCCCGGATCAGGACTTCGTCGGACTGGCGCTGGGCGGCCCCACCATCATCGAGTGGGGGAGCGAGGACCAAAAACAGCGTTTCCTGCGCCCGCTGGCCCGGGGCGAGCACCGCTGGTGCCAGCTGTTCAGCGAGCCAGGCGCCGGCTCTGACCTGGCCTCGCTGCGGACCCGGGCGGTGCGCCGGGACGGGGCATGGGTGGTCAGCGGGCAGAAGGTGTGGAGCTCCTTTTCGACCAGTGCCGATTTCGGCCTGCTGATGGCGCGTACCGATCCGTCGCAGCCCAAGCACCGCGGCATCACCTACTTCCTGCTGGACATGCACAGCCCAGGCGTCGAGGTCCGGCCGCTGCGCCAGCTCAACGGGCACTCCGAGTTCGGCGAGGTGTTCTTCACCGACGTGGTGGTGCCCGACGATGGCCGGCTCGGGCCAGAAGGCCGCGGCTGGTCGGTGGCCATGACCACGCTGATGGCCGAGCGCAGCGGCCTGTCCGGCCGGCCCGGCGTCGGGCCGGGACAGGCCGACGCGATCGCGACCCGAGCCAGGCAGACCGGGACGTGGGACGACCCGGTGATCCGGGACCGGATCATGCAGGCATTTGTGGCCGAACGGGCTCTGCAGATGGCCACCGTAAGGGCATTTGCCGCACTCGGCCGATCCGAACCCGGGGCCGAGGGGTCGATCCGTAAGCTCGTGCACGCCCAGCTCGAGGTGACCCTCGGGGTGCTGGCCACCGAGGCCGAACCCGGCGACGCCATCGCCTGGATCCCGCCTGCCGAGCAGGACGCTGCCGCCGGCGGGCCCGGGGACGAGGCGGCCGCGGCGGCGCAGGCGTTCCTGTCCGGCAAGATCCTCAGCATCGCCGGCGGCACCAGCGAGATCCAGCGCAACATCATCGGCGAGCGGGTCCTGGGGTTGCCACGGGACCCTGATCCGTACGCGAACCAGCCCTTCGACCAGCGCCCGCACGACTGATGACCTGACCCCACCCGACTGACACTGGAGGCACAGATGCCTGAGCCCGGCGCCGGGCCGGTCGTGCTGTCCGACACGGACGGCCCGGTCGCGACGGTCACGCTCAACCGGCCGCAAGCCCGCAACGCCATCAGCAGCGAGCTGCTGACCGCTCTCGGCCAGGCGATGGCCGACGCCGACGCCGACACCGGCGTGCACGCCGTGGTGCTCACCGGCTCCGATCCGGCATTCTGCGCGGGGGTCGACCTCAAGGAGGTCGGCCAGGAGACGTCCCTGCTGCGCGGCGTGGGATCCGGGACGCACACGCCCTGGCCGCCGATCGCCAAGCCGGTGATCGCGGCGGTCAACGGCGCGGCCGTGACCGGCGGCCTGGAGTTGGTGCTCAACTGCGACATCGTCATCTGCTCCGAACGGGCGGCCTTCGCCGACACGCACGCCCGGGTCGGCGTGCTGCCCGGCTGGGGCCTGTCGGTCCTGCTGCCACTGGCCGTGGGCCGGTTCCGGGCCCGGCAGATGAGCTTCACCGGGGATTTCCTGTCCGCCGCCCAGGCCCTGACCGCCGGCCTGGTCAGCGAGGTGGTGCCGCACGCCGCCTTGCTCGGCCGGGCCCAGGAGATCGCCCGCACCATCGCGGGCAATGACGCCCGGGCCGTCCGGGCCCTGCTGGCGTCATACCGGCAGGTCGAGGCCGAGGTCGTGGCCGGTGGTTACGACGCCGAGGGGCGAGCGTCGAAGGCCTGGAAGAGCTCGGGCCTGGACCTGGCTGAGACCGGCCGCCGCCGGGCCGCCATCACCGAGCGCGGCCGCGCACAGGCATCGGGCGGCGAGCCTGGTCGCGAGGCACCCTGACCGCGGGGACCTTGACCCCCGCCTTGACAAAGGCCCCTCTGCAGATATGACATAGACATCACATTCAAATATGTTCCCGCGGGTGTAACAGGAGCGCGCAACGATGCTGACCGGCCGCCAGTACAAGGAGTCCCTCAGGGACGGCCGCAAGATCTACTTCGAGGGCCAGCTGGTCGAGGACCTGGAGTCCGAGCCTGCGCTCGCGGCGCCCCTGCAGACCATCGCCGACGGGTACGACAAGTACTACAGCGCCGAGCCGGACGCGGTGAACCCGCTCACGATCGCGCCGCGCAGTCTCGAGGAGCTGCGCGACCGCATCCCGGTCATCACCGAGATGGACCTGCTGCTCAACGTCACCTACCAGTCGCTGATGACGCTGCTGGTGGCGGCGGGGCGGCTGGCGGATCACGCCCCCGAGTTCATTCCGCGCATCATGGCCTACGTCGAGGACGCCCGCCGCCGCGACATCCGGGTCACCGAGTGCATCACCGATGCCAAGGGCGACCGCAGCCTCGCTCCGGCCAAGCAGTCCGACCCGGACGCCTACCTGCGGGTCGTCGATCGCCGCCCGGGCGGGGTGGTCATCCGCGGGGCCAAGCTGCACATCACCGCGGCCGCCTTCGGGCACGACCTGCTCGTGATGCCGACCAAGTCGATGAAGCCGGGCGAGGAAGACTACGCCATCGCCTGCGCGGTGCCGGTCGGCTCGCCCGGGGTCCGCATCACCAACACGACCTACTACCCCCGGGCCGGGGACCCGCGGGACTTCCCGGTCAGCGCCCGGGCCAGCATCCCGGACAGCATGGTCATCTTCGACGACGTCTTCGTGCCGGACGAGCGGGTGTTCCTGGATGGCCAGGCCGCCCAGGCGGCCACCTTCGCGCATTCCCTCGGCCTGTGGGAGCGGCTCGGCGGGGTGTCGTTCATGGTCATCCAGGCCGACGAGCTGGTCGGCCTGGCCAGCCTGATCGCCGAGGCCAACGGCACGGCCAGGGTCCCGCATGTGCGCGAGAAGATCGACGAGATGATGATCCACGCGACGCTGCTGCGGGCCGGCCTGGAGGCCGCCCTGCTGCACGCGCACGCCACCCCGGAGGGCTACTACTACCCGGACGACATGTACACCAACGTGGCCAAGTATCACGGCGCGGTCAACTTCACCACCATGGTCCGGCACCTGCACGACATCGCCGGCGGCGCGGTGGTCACGGCGCCGTCCCTGGCCGACTTCGACAACGCCGAGCTGCGGCCGCTGCTGGAGAAGTACATGGGGACCGGGCCTGACATCAGCGGTGAGTACCGGTCCAAGCTGTTCCACGCCATCCGCGACACCACGGCCGATGCCCTCGGCGGCTGGCACCAGGTGACGAACCTGCAGTCCGGCGGCGGCCTGTACGCGCAGCGCCTGGTCACCCGCAAGAACTACGACCTCGAGCGCGCCCGCGCCCTGGCCCTGAAGGCGGCCGGGCTGTCGGGGGCGTGACCCGGGCCGCAGCAGACCTGACGGCCGCCGCCTCCTGGGCCGGGGCGGTCGCCAAGTACGGTCCGCGTGCGTTCCTGCGCGCCGGCGGCCGCGACTACAGCTACGCCGCGTTCGACGAGTGGGCCCGGGTGATCGCCGCCCGGCTGGCCACCCGCGGCGTCCGGCCCGGCCAGCCGGTGGCCCTGGTGCTCGGCTCGACCCCAGGCCACCTGGCCATCCTGGCCGGGCTGTCGTGGCTGGGTGCCGTGGCCGTCCCCCTCGACCCGGCCCATCCCGAGGCCGAGCGGCGTGACCTGATCCGGCGCAGCGGCGCGACCATGGCGGTGACCGAGTCCCCGGTGAGCGTGCCGGGCGCCCTCGACGCGGCCGCTCTCGCCACGCCACCCGTGGCAGGGGAGCAGGCGGCTGCGCCCGAGCTGCCGCGCGTGGGGCCTGCGGACCCGTGGGCCATCTTGTACACCTCGGGCAGCACGTCCCGGCCTCGCGGCGTGGTGATCCCGCAGCGCGCCTTCGCCGCGACCGGGGCGGCTTTGGCTGACGCGCACGGCTACGCGAACGCCGACACCGTGCTGTGCGTCCAGCCGCTGCACCACGCGTCGGCGACGCTGATGAGCTGGGCGCCGGCCGCGGCCGCCGGGGCGGCGCTGGCGCTGGTCGAGCGGTTCAGCGTGTCTGGCTTCTGGGACCTGGTCCGCCGGTCGGGGGCCACGGTCGCGATCGTGGTGCCGACCGTGGCTGAACTGCTGCTCACCGCGCCGCCCGCCGCGGCCGACCGGGATCACCCGCTGCGGCTGCTGGTCACGCACTACGACGTGCCGGCGTTCTCCCACCGGTTCGGGACCGAGGTCCGCACGCTGTGGGGGATGACCGAGACCAGCGGGCTCGGGCTGACCACACGGGCGGGCGAGCCGACCGCGGGCGGGGCCGTCGGCCGCCCCTACCCGCCGTCGGCCCAGGTCCGGCTCGTCGATGCCGGCGGCGAGGACGTCCCGCCAGGGCAGACCGGTGAGATCTGGTTCGCCCATCCGGCCGTGATGACCGGCTACCAGGGCGAGCCATCACCCGCGGGCGGCTGGATCACCTCCGGTGACCTGATGCGCCAGCTCCCGGACGGCAGCTTCGCCTACGTCGGCCGGGCCAAGGCCGTCATCAAGCGCGGCGGCGAGAACATCTCCGCCCACGAGGTCGAGCGGGTGATCGCCGGTTATCCGGGGGTGACCGAGGCCGTCGTGGTCGCGGTCCCCGACCCGGTGTTCGTCGAGGAAGCGTGCGCCGTGGTGGCCTGGGCTGGTCCGGCCGATCCAGCCGGGCTGCGCGGCTTCTGCGCGGCGCGGCTGGCCGCCTTCCAGGTGCCCCGGTACCTCGCGGCCTGGCCGGGGGCGCTGCCCAAGCTGAGCAACCACAAGATCGACCGCAGGAGGGTGCGGGCAGGCCTGGACCTGGCCGCGGCCGACGACCGAGGACCGCGCGCCGCGGTCGTGAAGGAGGACACCGATGCCTGACGTGGTGATCACCGGGACGGGCATGGTCTCGGCCCTGGGGCATGACGTGCCGTCATTCTGGTCCGGGCTTTGCGACGGCGAGGTGGCCATCGGCGAGGCGCCCTGGGCCAGCCCGGGTCACTTCGCCTGGTGGGCCGGGGTCCGCGACTTTGACCCCAGCCGGTGGGCCGCCCGGCCGTGGTCGCCGGCAGCGATCAGTTCACCCTGTTCACGCTGGCCGCCGCGGGGCAGGCGCTGGCCGCGGCGGACCTGACCGATTTTGACCCGGTGCGCACTGGGGTGGCCATGGGCACGAGCATGGGCGGGACCGGCGCGCTGCTGAAGGCCCAGCATCAGCTGGAGACGGCGGGCCCGGATGCGGTGGACCGCAAGACGATGATCAAGATCTGGCCAAACATGGCGGCCGCGCAGGTGGCCATGCGCTACGGGCTGCACGGGCCGTCGCTGACGTTCTGCACGGCCTGCGCCTCCTCCATCGACGCCATCGGCTCTGCGGCGGGCCTGATCAGGGCCGGGCGGGCCGACGTGGTGATCGCCGGCGGCACCGAGGGCGGCTACGGCCGGCCTGACGGCAGCCCTGACGGCGATTTCGTCCCCGCCGTCTTCTACAGCCACGCCGGCTACGGGCTGACCGGCGGCACCCGTGACCGGCTGCAGGCCAGCATCCCGTTCGACGTGAACCGCAGTGGCATCGTGGTCGGTGAGGGCTGCGCCATGGTCGTGCTGGAGAGCCGGGAGCACGCGCAGCGGCGCGGCGCGACCGTGCTCGGCACCGTCGAGGGGTACGCCTCCCTTTCGGACAGCTACCACCCCTCCTCGCCCGAGCCGGGCGGTCTGTGGGAGGCCGAGGTCATGCGGCAGACGCTGGCGGACGCCGCGCTCGCACCGTCCGGCATCGACGCGATCATCGCGCATGGCACCTCGACCCCCAAGGGGGACTCGGCTGAGATTCGCGCCATTAACCGTGTCTACGAGGGCGTGCCGGTGATGGTGACCTCGATCAAGGGCAACCTGGGCCACCCCAGCGGCGCGGCCGGCGCGCAGGCCGTGGTGGCCGGGGTGTGCGCGCTGCGGGACCACAAACTGCCGCATACCGCGGGCACCACCAGGGTCGACCCCGAGGCCCGGTTCGAGGTGGTGACGAGCGCGCCGGCCGCGATCACGGCCGGCCGCATCCAGGTGAACGCGTTCGGCTTCGGCGGCCAGAACGCGTCCCTGGTGCTGGGCGCGCCCTGACGCCCAGCGTTCAGCCAGCCACCGTTATCCAGACAGCGTTACCCAGACAGCGTTACCCAGACAGGCGCTGCCGCAGCTGGGGCTTGGAAATCTTCCCGGTCGAGGTCTTGGGCATAGCGGCCACGATGGTGATGGCGGCCGGCCGCTTGATGGTGGGTAGCTGGGCCTGGCAGTGCGCGTGCACGGCCTCGGGGTCCAGGTCGTGCCCGGGGGCCGCGGCCAGGAACGCGTGCGGCCGCTCGCCCCACTCCTCGTCCGGCGCCCCGATCACCGCCGCCTCCAGCACCCCGGGGATCTGGTAGAGGACGTCCTCGATCTCCTTGCTGGCGATGTTGGCGCCGCCGATGATCAGCAGGTCCTTCCTCCGGTCGACGAGGTAGAGGTAGCCCTCGCCGTCGAGGTAGCCGACGTCGCCGGAGTGCAGCCACCCGCCGCGTTTGGTCGCCGCGGTCAGCTCGGGGTCATCCCAGTAGCGCTCGAACAGCCATCGGCCCCGCATGATCACCTCGCCGAGCGTGCCGGGCGGGACCGGCTGGTCGTCGTCGCCGACCACGGCCACCTCGACCCCGTAACTGGCCCGACCGCAGGAGGCCAGCAGGGCCTCCCGGCCGGTGCCGGCGACCTGGTGGTCCGCCTTGGGCAGCACAGTGGCTACCGAGCAGGTCTCGGTCATCCCGAAGGCCTGGATGAAGATCGGCCCGAACCGGTCGATCATCTCCCGGACCCGCGGTGCGGGGATCGGGGCGGAGGCGTAGCCGACGGTGGTCAGGCTGGACAGGTCACAGCTGGTCCCGGCGGCCAGCAGCCGGAACACCATCGTCGGTACCAGCTGGCTGTGGGTGACCCGGTACCGCTCGATGGTGGCGAAATAGCGGGCGGCATCGAAGTTGCGTACGTCACCGATGATCAGCGCGCCGCCGGCCATCAGTACCGGCCCGATCACGTGGTTGACCGACCCGGCCGAGTTGTGCGGGTAGGAGACCAGGTACCGCGAGGCGGCGTCCACCCCGTACTCGACCAGCACCGCCATGGCGTTGTCCATGGTCTGCTGGTGGGTGAAGTACACGCCCTTGGGTACGCCGGTGGTGCCGCTGGTGTACAGGATGCAGAACCCCGCGTCGTCGGGCGCGGTCGGCAGCTCGGCGCCGTCGCCAGCACCCTCGAGCAGATCGCCGTAATCCAGCTGGCCTGCGGCTGACCCGGATGGGGTTCCGTCCAGGTGGATCCAGAACTCGGCCGGGGTGCCCGCCGCGGCCAGCCGGGTGGCCTGCTCCCGGTGCGAGCCGCCCACCACGACGGCGCGGGCCCCGCTGTGCTTGAGCAGGTGGGCGGCGGCGGCGTCATCCAGCCGGAAGTCCAGCGGCACGAACACCAGGGCGGCCTTGGCCGCCGCGACCATGACCTCCACGCATTCCCATCGGTTGTCGGTGATCAGCGCGATCCGGTCCCCGCGGGCCAGGCCGAGCCCGCGCAGGGCGCGGCCAAGCCGGGTGGAGCGCTCATCCAGCTCGGCGTAGCTGACCGAACGATCCTCGCTCGCCACGGCGATCCGGTCCGGGTAGCGGGTCGCGTGCCTGGTCACGAATGTTCCGTAGTGCATCCGCCTCGGCGCCTCCGTACCTCCTCCTGCTGCGGCGATCCGAACGTACCAGCCGAAAGACCGCATGTTCAATTGTTGAAGGTGCGCATATGGGGGTCTATCGTCTGGCCTAGGCCGGAGCGCTGACCCGGCGATACGCGAAGGAGCGCACATGGCTACCGCAGAGCTCGCCACGCTGGCGTCGGGGTTCGGCTACGTCGAGGGGATCCGCTGGCACGACGGGGCGGTGTGGTTTTCCGACCTGACCAACGACAAAGTCTGCCGGGTCACCCTGGACGGTGCCGTGACCGAGGTGGCGAAGGTGCCGGATACGCCCATCGGGCTGGGCTGGCTGCCCGACGGCTCACTGCTGGTGGTCTCGAGCGCCGGTAACCGGGTGCTACGGGTGGCCGCGGGCGGCTCGGTGAGGGAGCACGCGCGGCTGGATGTGGCGGTGCATGCCTCCAACGACATGTGGGTCGACCAGGCCGGGCGGTGCTACATCTCGCACTTCGGCTATGACCTGTTCGGCGGCGGTGCCCCGGCCACCACCGGGCTGATCCTGGTCCAGCCCGACGGGTCGGTCGAGCTTACCGGCTCGGATCTGATGTTTCCCAACGGCATCGCGATTACCGCCGGCGGCGGCACGCTGATCGTGGCCGAATCTTTCGCTTTCCGGCTGTCCGCGTTCGACATCGGTGACGACGGGCGGCTGTCGAATAAGCGGCTGTTCGCCCAGTTCGCCAACCCCGAGACGGATCTGGCCGACGGCATCTGCATCGACGCCGAGGATGGCGTCTGGGTCGGCTGCCCGGTCGCCGGGGAGTACCGGCGGGTGGTGGCCGGCGGCGAGGTGACCGACGTGGTGCGCACCGATCCGGCCGCCCCATTCGGCCCGGCCTGCGCGCTCGGCGGGCCGGACATGCGCACGCTGTTCCTGGCCACGACCCGCACCACCCTGGCCGATCTGGCCGGGGGATGGGCCGGGGACGGCCGGATCGACATGACTGCGGTGAAGGTCCCGGGGCGGCCCTGACGGCTCAGCCGATCTCGCCAGCGCCATTCTCGCCAGCGCCATTCTCACCGGCGCCATTCTCACCGGCGCCAATCTCACCGGCACTGCGCCGCAGTTTCTGCACTAGCGCGAAGACCTCCTCGGCCTGCTCGTCGCTGATGCCGAGCCGCAGCTGGGCGGCGATCTGGCGGGTGGCCGGGATGACGACTTTGCGGCCCTGGCTGGTGATCTCGGCCAGCGTGGTGCGCCGGTCCCTGATGTGCGGCACCCGCCGGACCAGCCCGTCAGCCTCAAGCCGGTCAACCAGGTTGGTCACGGCGGCCTGGTGGATGAGAAGCCGGTCGCGCACCTTGCCCAGTGGCATCGACCCGCTCCGCGTCCATGACAGCAGGAGCAGCACTTCGTACCGGGCGAAGGTCAGCCCGAAGCCGCGCAGGATGTGGTCGATCCGCGCCGTGGCCATACCCGCCGACCGGACCAGGGCCGACGCGGCCGCGAACGCGGCCCGGTCCTGCTCGCCGAGACCCGCCCACACCGACGTGGCGGCCGCTACGTCCGAGCTCATGAGCTCACCCACCGCGGACCAGGTCGGCCAGGGCGGTGAACCGGCTGGTGTCGGTCCCGTCCCAGCCGTCCAGGCCGAAGCCGATGCCGTGCAGCCGGGTCAGGGCCGCCTGGGCCACGGCCAGGCCGCGTGCGCTGGCACGGACCCGGGTGACCCGGCGGTCGCCGGCGTCGTCCACCCGCTCCACGTAGCGGGCGCGCTCCAGCCGGGCCACCGTGCGGGCCGTGGTGGTCGGATGCAGGCCCAGCATGGCCCCGAGCTCGCCCATGCCGACCAGCCTGGCGTGGTCCGCTACCGCGACAAGCACCTCGAGCTGGGCGAAGGTGAGGTCGTACTCGGCCAGGAGCGGGGCCATCCGGCCGGTCGCGATCTGCTGGGCGCGGGTCAGCGCGGTGGCGGCGGTGACCTGTTCCACCGGCCCGCAGTCATGCGCGACCCAGTTGCGTCGGCCCTCCGCGATCGGGTCCATCGGCACAGCGTACGGCTCCACCATCACAGCGTAACAGCGGCACAATCTGCCTATTGAATAGTTGAATATGCAGATATCGTCGGCTAGGTTACTGGCATGGATGCCGAACTGCGCGGACGGCGGGTTCTGGTCACCGGCGCGGGGCGCGGGCTCGGCCGCGCACACGCCCTGACCCTGGCCGCTGCGGGGGCCGCTGTCGTGGTCAACGACACGGGGGCGGACCTGGATGGCACCGGACCGTCCCCGGAGCCGGCCGACAAGGTAACGGCCGAAATCACGGCCGCCGGCGGCACGGCGTTCGCCAGCCACGACGACGTGGCCACCCATGATGGCGCGGCCGCGGCGGTGGCGTTCGCCGAAGAGACGCTGGGCGGCCTGGACGCGGTGGTGAACAGCGCGGGCATCCTGCGCGATCGCACGTTCGCCAAGATGGCGCTGGAGGACTTCGACGAGGTGGTGCGCGTCCACCTCGGGGCGGCCGCCTACACGACCCGGGCCGCCTGGGCCGCGCTGAGCCGGTCGGGCACCGGCCGGGTCGTGGTCACCTCCTCGGCCTCGGGCCTGTACGGCCAGTTCGGCCAGGCCAACTACGCCGCGGCCAAGATGGGCCTGCTCGGCCTGGTCAATGTGCTCAAGCAAGAGGGCGCCCGGTCCGGGATCAGGGTCAACGCGATCGCGCCGGTGGCCGCCACCCGGATGACGATCCCGCTGCTCCCGGCGGAGATCGCGGCTGGCCTGGATCCCGGGCTCGTCAGCCCACTGGTCGGCTACCTGGTCTCCGCGGACTGTACCGACACCGGCCTGGTGCTGGAGGTGGGCGGCGGGCTGATGGCGGCGGTGCGGGTCACCGAATCCGAGCCGGTGCCGGCGGGCGGCTCGGTCGCCGAGGTGGCCGCGGCGATATCCGCGCTGCGGGACCCGCCGCCGGGCCAGCCGTTCGCCTCGGCTGGTGCCGCCCTGGAGCGGATCATGTCCGCCGCCCGGGGCCGGTGAGCCCGGTGCTCCAGCACACGCTGGTCGAGCAGCTCCGGTTCAACGCGGCGTCGTTCGGTGGCGGCCGGCGCTGCAGGTGGTGGGGGGCGCCGAGCTCAGCTACGCCGAGGCCCTGGACCGGACTCTGGTCCTGGCCACCGCTATCCGCGAGCACACCGACGGCGCGCCGGTGGCGATCCTGCATCGCAACGGCCCCGACGCTGCGCTGTCGTTCCTGGCCTGCCAGCTGGCCGGGGTGGCCGCGGTGCCGGTCAACAACGTGCTCACCCCGACCGAGATGGACTACCTGCTGGATGACTCCTCGGTCGGCGTGCTGCTGCACGGCCCGGAGTTCACCGACCTGGTCCCGGCCTTGTCGCCGGCCCGCAAGCCCGCCGTGGTGTGCTCGGCTGATGCCGGGCCGCGGCACGAGCCGTGGGAGAGCTTCACCGCCGCCGACCCGGCCGCCCCGTTCATCATTGGCTATACCTCCGGCACCACCGGCTTCCCCAAGGGCGCCGTCTATGACGGTGAGGGCATGTACGTGCAGTACCTGCGCTGGGCCGTCCACTTCGGGCTCAGCCCGAACAGCACCCTGCTGACCGCCGGGCCGATGTTTCACAACTCCTACGGCGGGCTTTCCCTGCTCGCGCTCGCTCTCGGCGCGACCAACCGGATCCTGGCCAGCTTCGACGCCGACCTGGCCCGCGCTGAGCTCGGCGCCCGCTGCACGTTCGCGTTCCTGGTCCCGGCCATGCTCGCCCAGGTTTTGCGGTCCTGGCGGGACGCGGGCCTGCCGCCGCTGACCGCGCTGCGGCGGCTGCTGTCCTCCGGCTCGGCCGCCGACCCGGCTCAGCTCGAGGAGGCGTTCGAGGCGTTTCCGGAGGCGATGATCACCGAGGCGTATGGCTGGAGCGAGGGCGGCTGGGTCACGCACGAGGCCAAGGCGCGTGGGGCGATCGTGCCGCATTCCGTCGGCCATCCCATGATGGGCGCCGATATCGCGCTGTTCGGGCTGGATGGAGCGCGATGCGCCCCCAGGGAGACCGGTGAGATCGGGGTGCGCAACGTCACGCCGTTCCTCGGCTACGTGAACCCGGCGAGCCCGCACGACACCTCGGCCGACGGCCGCTACCTGCTCTCCGGCGACATCGGGCGGTTCGCGCCGGACGGGCGGCTGCTGCTGGTCGACCGCAAGAAGGACATCATCGTGACCGGCGGCGAGAACGTGGCCTCGGGTGAGGTAGAGCGGGTGCTGGCCGCCCACCCGGCCGTCCGTGACGTGGCCGTGGTCGGCCGGCCCGACGAGCGCTGGGGTGAGGCCGTCACTGCCATCGTGGTGCTCGAGCCGGATGCCACCGACGTGGACTCCGGCGCACTGCGCACCCACTGCCGCGCCCAGCTCGCCGCCTACAAGGTGCCGAAACAGGTCGAGTTCGCCGCCGCGCTGCCACGGAACTCCATGGGCAAGGTGCAGAAGTTCCTGCTCCGCCAGCTCCCGGGACAGGCCCAGTGAACGCTGAGAACGTGGTGATCACCGGGCAGGGCACGGTGTCGCCGCTGGGGATCGGGGTGCCGCCGATGCTGGCCGGCCTGTGGGCCAACGCGGTCGCGGTCGGCCCGGCGCCGTGGGCCCGCGACGGTGACCCGTTCGCCTGGTGGGCGGTCGTGCCCGGCTTCGACCCGCTGGACTGGATGGACACCAAGGTGGTGGCCGGGACCGACCTGTTCGCCCAGTTCGCGCTGGCCGCCACGGTCCAGGCGGTGGACGACGCTGGGCTGGGCGGCCTGGACCCGGTCCGCACCGCGGTCGTGCACGGCACCAGCATGGGCGGCAGCCGGGCCTTGCTGAAGGCCCAGCACGCCTACGAGACGCAAGGAGCGGCCGCGGTCGACCGCAAGACCATGATCCAGATCTGGCCGAACATGGCCGCCGCGCAGATCGCCATGCGGTACGGGCTGCACGGGCCGCAGCTCACCGTGTGCACGGCCTGCGCCTCCTCGCTCGACGCGATCGGCATCGCCCGCTCCCTGATCCGGGACGGGCAGGTGGACGTGGCCATCGTCGGCGGTACCGAGGGCGGGCTGACCACGGCCAGCGGCGGGGCAGACGGCGAGTTCGTTCCGGCTATGTATATCGGCCAGGCCGCCTACGGGATGACCACCTGCGAGCGGGACCCGGTCCGGGCCAGCCTGCCGTTCGACGTGCACCGTTCCGGCATCGTCACCGGGGAGGGCTCGGCTGCGCTGATCCTGGAGTCCCCGGCCCACGCTGCCGCCCGCGGTGCCCGGTTGCTGGCCGAGGTGACCGGCTTCGCCACCTTGGCCGATAGCTACCACCCGTCCTCACCGGAACCGGCCGGTACCTGGGAGGCGCGGGCCATGCGCCTCGCCCTGGACGACGCGGGCACCGCCCCAGAGCAGGTCAGCGCGCTGATCGCGCACGCCACGGCGACGCCCAAGGGCGACGCGGCCGAGATCGCGGCGATCAACACCGTCTACCGCCCGCGCCGCGATCCGCTGCCGGTGACATCGCTCAAGGGCCATCTGGGGCACACCGGCGCTGCGTCCGGGGCGATGAGCATCATGGCCGCCGCGCACGCGATGCAGGCCGGATCGTTCCCGAACACCGCCGGCACCCGCGACGTGGATCCCGCCGCCGAGTTCGACGTGGTCACCGGGCAGCCGGTCACCGTCGAGGTTGACGTGGTACAGGTCAACGCGTTCGGATTCGGCGGGCAGGACGCCTCGGTCGTCATCCGGCGCCCGGCAGAATCTCACTAACGGAGGTCGGTCATGGCAGGTCCGAGAATCGTGGTCACCGGGGCCAAGGACGGCAAATCGGTCGTGCTCAGCGACGGTGCGGCGACCGAGATCGACATCCCGCTCATGCCCGGCTCGGCCTACACGCCGGTGTGGGGCGCGGACGAGACACCGGAAGTGCCGGCCTCCGCGCAGGCCGTGCAGCCGCGCACCTACTTCCCGCCGGCCGGCGGGTTCCGGTTCTGCTTCTTCACGCTCGGCCCGGCCACCGCGGCCCTGCCCGCCGACTTCGACGCGGCCGCCGCGGCCAGCCAGGTCCAGCGGGACATCCCCGGCCTGCTCGACGTGTTCGAGGCCGACAACCCCGGCATGCACACCTCGGACACCGTGGACGTCGACTTCGTGCTGTCCGGCGAGGTCGACGTGGAACTCGACGATGGCGCGGAGGTGCACCTGGTCGCCGGTGACGTCCTGGTGCAGCACGGCGCCCGGCACGCCTGGCGCAACAAGTCCGATCAGCCCTGCGTCCTCGCCGTTGCCGTCACCGGTGCCCGCCGGGCCTAGCTGGGTCCCAGATCGGCCGTGAGCCAGCGCTGCGGGCGCAGATAGATCGCGACCTGCTCGCCCAGTTCCGCTTGCGCGAAGTCGAGATAGGCCTGGACCTTGTCGGGTGGCAGGTACCGCTCGGTGATCTCGCGCAGCAGCTCGTCGGTTCCCGGCACCGTGTGCGAGACCGGCCCTTCCACCGACACGTACCGGACGGTGGGCGTGACCCGGTCCACCATCAGCGTGAAACGCCCGGCCGCCTGGATCAGGCGCGCCTTCCACGACCCGGCCTCGGTCAGCACCCAGGCCTCCCCGCCGGGTTGGTACTGATACCAGATCGGCAAGGTCAGCGGGCCACGAGCTGGCCCGGCCGCCACCGACAAAGCCGCGATGTGCGGCTCGGCCAGGAACAGCTCACGATCGCTCACGGACAACCTGTTATCGGCCATGGTCCGGAGCCTAAGTACAGGCACCGACATTTTCGGCGGCGTGCGAGGGGAGCGTGACCGAGATGCTCGACAGCCTCACCGGCCACCTGGCCTCACTGGCCTCAGCCGGCGAATGGGTTGAGCACCTGGATTCCCGTCAGTTCAAAATCCTTGGTGTTCCGGGTGACTACCGTCAGGCTGTGCACTCGCGCCGTTGCCGCTATGAGCGCATCGATCACCGGTAGGGGGTGTGCGTACTGCTGACGGCCCCAGGCGGCGGCGATCGGGAGGGTGACGGGGAGGACCCTGTCTGCGAACCCGGCCTGCACATCGGCGAGCCAGCGCTCGAGGCTGGACGCCTGCTGCTGATCTCCGCGGCCGCGCACTCTTGTGATCCCCTGCTCGATCTCGCCCAGAGTAAGGACGGAGACGTACAGCCGGACTGCAGGCGTGGCTGCGATCCAGTTGGCTACCTCCACCGCCGGATGGCGCTTGCGCGTCTCGGACAGCACGCTGGTGTCCAGCAGGTAGGTCACGCATCCGTCCCGAAATCGACGGCACGTCCGAGGTCGCCCTTGCGTTCGGCCTCGACTTCGCCGAAAACATCGGCGATGCCGTCGTCGAGCTTTGGACCGCCGAGCAAGATGCCCGCAAGGTCCGGCGCAGGCCGGGTCAGCCGGCGGTACTCGCCGATATCCACGACGACCGCGACATCTTCACCGTGCCGGGTAATGACCTGGGGTCCGTCAGCCGCAACTGCGCGGATCATCTCGCTGAACCGCTGCTTGGCGTCTTGGATCTGCCAATGATCCGGAGTTGGCGATGCCATGAGGGCTGGCCTCCCGATAATCTGTCTAGTCTGTCTAGACAGATTATCGCTAACTCGCAGTCCCTGTGAAGGGACGCGCGTACGTCTGCCAGGGCAACCTCGACACCACGCGGCCCGCTCGTTGACACCCGCCGTCCCGCTGACCTAATCTGACGCCGACGTCAAAATCATACGACTGGAGTCCTCTCAGGCAGGCTCGCCCGGTCTCCGGCCGCGAAGGAGGCCGCTCAGTGACGGGCGCGAACACGGACATCAGCCTCGGTGAGTTCATCACCATGTCGGCGATGAACTCACCGGACGCGCCGTGCTTCGTGTTCCCTGACGGGAGCGCGCAGACTTTCGCCCAGACCAACGCCCGGGTCAACCGGCTGGTTAGCGCCCTGCGCGCCGAGGGCATCACGCGCGGCGACCGGCTGGCGGTGTTCTCGCTGGACTCGCACTGCTACGTCGAGATCGTGCTCGCGGCCCTCAAGCTGGGCGCGGTGTACGTGCCGCTGAACTACCGGCTCCGGCGCGGCGAGATCGATACCTTGGTCCAGCGGGCCGCGCCGGTCGCGTTCTTCTATGACGCGCGCTACGCCGACCTGCTCCAGGGCCTGCCCGCGGCGCATTCCAGCATCCGGCTATTCGTGCCGCTGAACAGCGAGGACGGCAAGGGCTACGAGGCGCTTCTGGCGACCGGGACCGAGGACGAGCCGGTGGTGGTGGCCGGCGACGGCGACATCATCGGCCTGGCCTTCACCTCGGGCACCACCGGCCTGCCGAAGGGCGCGCTGCAGTCCCAGCGGATGATGAAGGCGATCGTCACCGAGCAGATCATCGAGTACCGGCTGCGGACCGGCGAGGTCCGGTACTCGGCCGCCCCTACCTATCACATCACCGGCATCTGCCAGCTGCTGATGGGCGTGGCCTACGGGACGGCGTCGGTGATCGTGCCGCAGTTCAGCCCGCGCACCACCCTTGACCTGATGGCCGCCGACCGGGTCACGGCCATCTTCATGGTCCCGACCATGATCAGCACCTTGCTGGGCCTGCCGGACGTCGGTGACTACTCCTACGACCGGCTCCAGCTGATGTACTACGGCG
This sequence comes from uncultured Actinomycetota bacterium, assembly GCA_963781225.1. Classification (GTDB taxonomy): domain Bacteria; phylum Actinomycetota; class Actinomycetes; order Streptosporangiales; family Streptosporangiaceae; genus Palsa-504. The sequence goes on along the minus strand of CAWAFD010000015.1, from coordinate 84,850 downwards.
CGTCCGCCATGTCGCCGAACCTGCTGCGCCGGGCCATGGACACCTTCCGCTGCGACTTCCTCAACGCGTTCGGGGCCGGAACTGAGGCTGGCTTGCAGGCCGTGCTCACCCCGGAAGACCACCGCGCGGCCCTGAACGGGCGACCGGAACTGCTCGGCTCGATTGGCAAGCCGGCCTACGGGGTGGCGCTGCGGATCGTGGACGAGGAGCTGAACGAGGCCCCGGTGGGCGAGATCGGCGAGATTGCCACCCGCAGCGACATGGTCATGGACGGCTACCTGGAGATGCCGGAGGAGACCGAGCGCGCGCTGCGCGGCGGCTGGTTCCGGGCCGGCGACATGGGTTACCTGGACCGCAACGGCTACCTGTACCTGAGCGGCCGGAAGAAGGACATGATCATCCGCGGCGGGGAGACATCTACCCGATCGAGATCGAGTCGGTGCTGGCCGACCACCCGGCCATCGCCCAGTCCGCCGTCGTCGGCGTGGCCGACGAGCACTGGAGCGAGGTCGTCCGGGCCTGGGTGACGCTGCGACCCGGCGCGGCCGTCACCGCGGACGAGCTCGCCGCGCACTGCGCGCAGCGGCTGGCCACCTACAAGGTGCCGGCCGAGTTCCGGTTCGTCGACGCGCTGCCCACCAACGCCAGCGGCAAGATCCTCAAGCGCGAACTGCGGACCTGGGCCTGAAGAACTGTGGCCCCAGGAGATGGAAATGAGCAGCCGATGAGCCCTCGTGGAGGAAGTACGACCGGCCGGGTCGTGGCCGGCGCCTCACCGTCACAGCGGGAACGGCGCGACGTCGGCCCGCTTACCCCGAAGGGACGGGAGCGGCGCAGTGAGATCTTGCGCGCTGCGCGCAAGGTGTTCGAGGAGCGAGGTTTCCTTGAGACCCGGGTCGCGGACATCGTCGCGGCGGCCGGCGTGGCCCAGGGCACCTTCTACAGCTACTTCAATTCGAAGGAAGCCGTCTTCGCCGAGGTCGCTCAGCAGGTCGTCGAGACGATGATGGAAGGGCTGCACACCGACTTCGTTCCGGATCTTGACCCGGTCGAGCGGATCCGCCGCGCCATGGTGCGGTTCGTTGAGGGCTTCCGTCCCAACGCGGTCATGATCGGCCTGATCGAGCAGGTCGGGACGTTCACTCCGGAGATGCGCGGGCTGCGGCTCGCGCTGCGCCAGTCCTTTGTCGACCGGTCCGCGCGGGGCATCCGCCGGATGCAGGCCGACGGTATCGCCGACCCGAACCTGGATCCGGTCCTGCTGGCCGAAGTGCTGGGGGCCATGGTGGACCAGACCTGTTACCTGTGGTTCTTCCTCGGCAAGGAGTTCGACTCCCAGGCCGTGGTGGAGTCGCTGACCACGGTGTGGGCCCGCGGGATCGGCGTGGCCGGCGCCTGACCAAAGTCCAATCGCGCCGGAAGATCACCCGCACAGCGCGCTGGCCGCGACCTTAAGCCGCTGCGCCTCCACCGCGTCGAGTTGTTCCCTGGCCCGCGCGCTGAGCGTGCCGAAATCGAAGTCCGCCAGCCGCTGGTCATTACCGGCGATGACCTGCAGGGTCCGCCACAGCACATGCTTACCCTGGATGCCGAGATACAGCAGTTCCAGCTCCAGCAGCAGGCTGAGGTCGGCGCTGGCGGTTACCCGCTGGTCGATCGTGAACCGGCCCGGCCGCTCCACGGCCACCGATCCGGCCTGCTTGACCGGACCGGCCTGCACCCCCACCTGGGCCGCGATCGCCCCCAGCGTCCGCCGGTCGGTGTCTATCTCGCGCGCCAGGCCGGTGAAGAAGGTGCCCAGCGGTCCGTCGTTGTCTTTCGCGCCGCGTCTGGCCAGATCGCTCGCGCTGACTGACCCCGCCATGTGATCAGTAAGGTAGGCGCCCAAGGCGCCGGCTTCAGCCATTGGTGACCCTCCCTGCGGTTTCCATTCGTTACCCAGGGGCGCGTATTTAACACGTTCAGTACCGGGATCAAGCCGACGATACCGAACGAGCTGCGATTCAGCCCGGCGTAACCTGCGGGTCAGTCGGCCAGCCCGTTGCGCCGCAGCCATCCGGTGATCGTGCGGACGGCTTCGGCCAGCTGCTCTGGCTGGTCCGCGTAGTAGTGGTTGGCCCCCTTGATGACCACGTACTCCTTCACGGCGGCGGGCGAGGCCTGGTAGACGGCGGCCACGTGCGAGCGGGGGACGGCGTCGTCGGCGGAGTTCTCGATGACGAGCAGCGGTGCGTGCACCCGGGCGATGTCCCGGTCGGCGATGGCGTTGGTGTCGTCCACCGACCACTGCGACAGCCAGGCCCGCAGGGTGGAGTAGCGGGCCAGCCCGGCTGGGCTCAGGTTTGCCTCCTGCGGCCGGCCCAGGAAGCTCCATCCGGCGGCCCGGTCACTGGGCTCGATGTTCGGGTCGAGGAACCGTGGGTCGGCCAGGGTGCGGTGGGTAATCAGGCCACGTTCGGCCGCCGGGCCGTCCTTGGCCCGTACCTGCTCCAGCAGTTCCCGCACGTAGGCGGTTCGCCGGCGTACCCGGGCCAGCTGAGCGGCCCGGAACCGGGACAGGTACTCCAGGGTGTACGGCGGCTGGTTCGGGTTACGCGGGTCGTACAGGTCCAGCTCGACGTCGCGCACGTCCGGGTTGTTCTCATCCAGCACAGACGGGTCGATGAACTCGCTCAGCACCACGGCCCGCGACAGGTGCGCGGCCTGGTAGATCACGGCGTCCGCCGGGAGCAGGCCGGACATGTCGACCGGTTCGCCCGCCGGGGTCTGGGTGACCGAGGGTGATTCGGCCTGACCCTGGTAGAAGGCGGACAGTGAGCCGCCGCCGGACCAGCCCGAGAGCACGATCGTCTGGTAACCCCAGACCTCGCGAGCGTGCCGGACGTAGGCACCCAGGTCCAGGGCGACTCGTTCCATGATCAGCGGGGTGTCGTTGCGCGCATACCGGCTGCCCGCGCACAAGACGTCGAGCCCGGCCGCGGCCATGGCCCGGGGAACCGGCAGCAGCGCGAGCGTGGACGCCGGATGCATGTAGATCAGCAAGGTCCTGGACCGGTGGCCCTTCGGCCGGAACCGGATGCCCTCCAGGTTGACGACGCCCAGGCTCGCTGCGTATCCGTAGACGTCGCGCAGGCCCGAGGTGGCCTGGTAGGCGATGTGAACCCATTCGGGCTCGATCTCGAAGGTCGCAGCCGCTGAGCTCACCGGTCACCGCCGAACCGGCGAGTGAAGCCCTGCCAGTGCTCGCGGTAATCACGCTGGAACTCCGGAGCTGACAGCGCCGCGTCGCTGACCTGGAAGGGGTGCCTGGATTCGATCATGAACACCAGCGAGTTCTCGATCTTGCGCGGCGGCAGCTCAACGGAGCGGCCCAGCTCGAACGACTCGACGTCCGGGCCATGCGCGGCCCAGTTATTGTGCAGGCTGGCCCCGCCCGGCGCCAGTCCCTGCGCCTTGCCCTCGTGCTGGCCGGTGATGACGCCGAGATACTCAGCCACGCAGTTGCGGTGGTAGCCGGGTGGCCGGAAGGTGTCCTCGGCTACCGCCCAGCGCGGCGGCAGGACCATGAAGTCGGCGTTGCCGCCCAGAACCGGGTCCGACGGCGATGACAGGGCGCAGAAGATCGACGGGTCGGGGTGGTCGACCGTGGCCGTGCCGAGGGCGACGAAGTCGAACATGTTGAACATGGCCGGCACGTGGTTGCCCCGCCAGGCCACCACATCGAGCGGCGAATGCCCCAAAGATGCCTGCCAGAACTGCCCGCAGAACTTCTGCACGAGTGTGCACGGTCTCTCGTCGATCTCGTACCACGCGTCGGGGACGTGGAAGTCGATGGCGTTGGCCAGCCCGTTGGAGCCGATCAGGCCGAGGTCGGGCAGCCGGAACGGCAGGCCGTAGTTCTCGCAGACGAAACCCCGGCTGGGGCCGTCGGGCAGCTCGACCCGGAACTTGATGCCGCGCGGGATCAGGGCCAGCTCACCGGGCCCGACCCGGAGGCGCCCGAGCTCGGTGGCCACCAGCAGCGTGCCGGTGTCGGGCAGGATAAGCAGCTCACCGTCGGCGTCGAGGAAAAACCGGTCCGTCATCGACGCGGTGGCCCGGTAGACGTGCAGGGCGGTCCCGGCCTGGGCGGCCGGGGAACCGGTCCCGCAGATGGTGAACATGCCATCCACGAAGTCCAGCTCGCCGGCGGGCATCGCGAACGGGTCCCAGCGCATCTGGTTCGGATTCGGTGGCTGGCTGAACGGCGGCGTGGCGAAGTCCTTGACCTCGGCGGGCTGGTAAGAACCGTGCACCACCGATGGCATGGCCCGGAAAGCATAGGTCCGCCGGTTCAGGCTCCGCGGGGCGGTGAACGTGGTCCCCGAGATCAGCTCGCTGACCAGTCCCAGCGCCGGCCGCTGCGGGCTGTTCCGGCCGTGCGGCAGGGCCCCCGGCTCCGCCTCGCTCTGCATCTCGTTGCCGAACCCGGTCTGGTACGTCAGCTGCCCGGCATCGTTCATCGGCTCCCGCCTCCCTGACGTGCCGCGTCGCCAGGCAGGCTAGCGGCGCGGATGACCATGGCCACAGGGCGGAGTTTACGGTGGCCGCCACCACCGCCGGGATTACCCCCGGCGTGGACGCCGGTGGCCAGCCCGGCTGAGCGCCGCCGGGTAGCCGAGCAGGACCCCGAGCCCCAGGGCACTGCGGGGCGTGTAGGCAATGCGCCACAGCCCGCCGTGCGCGGCCGAGCGGGCCTCGTCCTGCCAGGGCTGGACGTCCTCGGTGGCCGGTCCGGGGCCGGCGCTCAGGTCGTGCACGAGCAGCGCGGCCATGAGCGCCCGGGTGGTCTCGGGTTCGAAGACCTCGACGCCGAACCGGTGCGCGCCCTCGTACGCGGCCGCCAGGACCCGGTTCTTGGTCACCGACCGGGTGCGTGTCGGCGGCGCGACGTTCAGCGACACGACCGCGCCGTCTTGCCGGGCGACCGTGGCGCGCCAGCGCTGAGCGCGCTTGGCCAGCGCGTAGTTGGGTCCCTGCTGCGGGATCAGGCTGTCGCAGATGCCGGGGTCGGCGCCCGGCGGGTAGGCACGGTGCAGCAGCCGGCCGCCGGACAGCGTGTGCAGCATCTTCCCGGCCATCCGGCCCGTTGCCGAGCGGTCCGCGTAGGCCCGGGCCGACTGGGTAACGGCGTCGGCCGGGACGGCGAACACGTCCGTGGGGGTGGCGAGAAAGGCGAGCGCGGTGTCCGGGCGGGCGGCTTGCAGGCGCACGGTCAGCGCGTCGACGGCCGCGCAGACCCGGACGTTGTCCGCGCCGTCGGCGTAGACGTAGTTGCCGAGTACCAGCGGGCCGTCCAGCCCCGCCAGCCAGTCAGCCACGGCGGGCATGTCACCGGTCAGGTCTGCTCCGGGCTGGTCCGCGTCTGCTGGTGCCAGCAGGGTGCCGCCGCTCTGGCGGGCCGCTGGCAGCACGCGGTCCCAGATGCCGGGACGGGGCAGGTCGACGGCCGCAATCCGGGCGCCCCATCTCAGCAGCACCGGCAGCGGGCCCACCTCGGCGCCGGCCCGAGCATCACCATCGTGCGGCCGGGCAGCGCCAGCCACTCGGGATGCGCCGCGACCGCCCGGACGGCCCCGGCGCACGAGGGTTCGATGATCCCGCCGGCGACCCAGGCATCCAGCCTGTCCAGCAGCGCGTCGCCACGCAGCCGCTCACCCCGGTAGGGAACCGACAGCTCACGCTCACCGGCGCCCCCACCGGTGACGGTGACGGTGGACAGGGAACTCCGCGCATCGGCCGAGACCAGGGCGTCCAGACCGGTATCCGTGCCGTCCGGCCGGATCAGGCGCATCTGCTCGTACAGCGTCGCCAGCCCATCGCGGGCCAGCGTGACCGCCGCGTCCCGGGACACCAGCCCCGCCTCGATCAGCCTGCGCAGGTGCTCGGGATACCGGGCCCGCCAGTCCGTTTCGTGCCGGGCCGCTTCCGCGGCGGCCGGATCGGTCTGGGCCAGGGCGCCGGCGATCACGGCGCGCCCCGCCGCCGCGGTGCTCCGGCGGCCGTCAGCCGATACCGGAAAGGCGATCGTTGCCCGCTCGTCGCTGCCCATCGCGCTCCTCCGGCCCCAGACCATCATGGCGACCCGATGATCTCACCGAACCAGGCATCTGGGCGATTTGGACAGGTTAGCGCCTGGCTCCGGCCGTTACGCCGTGGTAGCAGCGATCGCCGCCGTCCAGCCGATGGCCGGGGCGATGTGCCGGGCGATGGTGGACAGGATCCGGGCGTTGTACTCCACGCCGAGCTGGTTCGGCACCGTGAACAGCACCGTGTCGGCCGCCTGCACGGCCTCGTCGGCCGCGAGCTCGGCGGCGATGCGGTCCGGCTCCCCGGTGAACGTCCGGCCAAAACGCGCCTGCACGCCGTCAAGCAGCCCGATTTGGTCGTCGTGGTCCTGCCCGCCGAAGTACAGCCGGTCGATGTCCTCGGTGATCGGCAGGACGCTCCGCGACACCGAGACCAAGGGCTCCCGATCCCAGCCCTGCTCGGCCCAGGCCTGGCGGTACAGCCGGATCTGCTCGGCCTGAAGCTGGTCGAACGGCACGCCGGTGTCCTCGGACAGCAACGTGGAGCTCTGCAGGTTCAGCCCGATCTGGGCCGCCCACTGGGCGGTCGCCCGGGTGCCCGAGCCCCACCAGATCCGCTGCGCCAGGCCCGGCGACTGCGGCTGGATGACCAGGCCCCCGCTGACGCCGGCGCGGGCCGGATCGGTGCGGGCCACGGCCGCGCCGCCGATCGCGGTCAGGAACGTCTCGGTCTTGTGCCGGGCGCTGTCCGCGTCGGTTTCCCCGTCGGCCGGATGGTAGCCGAACGACTCGGCTCCGCGCAGCGCGATCTCCGGTGAGCCGCGGCTCACCCCGAGCTGCAGCCGGCCGCCGCTGATCAGGTCCGCCGCCGCGGCCTCCTCGGCCATATACAGCGGATTCTCGTACCGCATGTCGATGACCGCCGTCCCGATCTCGATCCGGCTGGTCGTCGCGGCGATCGCGGACAGCAGCGGGAACGGCGAGGCCAGCTGCCGCTCGAAGTGGGGACACGGACGAACGCGCCGTCGACGCCGATGTCCTCGGCGGCCTGGGCCAGCTCTATGGTCTGCCGCAGCGCGTCGGAGGCGCTGCGGGTCTGCGATCCCGGTGGGGCTGCCAGTGCCCGAAGGACAGGAAGCCGATCTTCTTCTTCACCTTCACCTCAGCGTCCGCGACCCCACGCCGATTCCCGGGCCGTCCGGCCGGCACTGGCCGCGGATCACGACCTCGTGCCATGCGCGGGGCCTGACCACCGCCTCCCGGGACCGGGCACCTGGGTACCAGGACGTCGTCGACCTGGCCCGTTACCCGATCACGAGCGGGATAGCGCGCCGCACCAGGGCCCTGGTGCGGTCCTGCCGGGATCAGCTTCGTGACCGTGGCGTAGCCCAGCTGGAGGGTTCCTCACCCCGGGCGCGGTCAAGTCTGCGAGGTCGGTTCCCTGCCGTCTCCCTCACCGGCTCGGTCCGGCCGGGCTCCTGATCGCGGAGCCCGGCCGGACCTGCCGCCGGGTCATGCCTTGGCGTAGGTGAGATGCACGACCCCCGTCTCGAACGTCGCCGAGTCGATCAGCCGTAGCGGCAGCTTGTCCCCGGGTGTCGCGAACAACCGCTTGCCGGAACCCATCACGACCGGGAAGACCAGTAGATGGAGCTCGTCCAGCAGCCCCTCGCGCAGCAGCCAGGCCACCAGGGTCGCGCTGCCGGTCATGCCGACGTTCTGGCCGGGGCGCCGCTTGAGCTCGGCGATCTCGGCGGCGGCGCGGTCGCGCCGGATCAGCGTGGAATTCTGCCAGTCCGCGGACTCCAGCGTGTCAGAGACGACGTATTTGGCGGTGCCGTTCATGGTGTCGGCCAGCTCGCCGGTCTGCTGCGGCCAGTGCGCGGCAAACCCGTCGTAGGTCACCCGGCCGAGCAGCATCGCGTCCTGCGCCGCGATCATGGACCCGATGGCCTGTCCGACCTCCTCGTTGAACCACGGGCCGGTCCAGTCGTTCGCGTCCTCGATGACGCCATCCAGCGAGATGAACAGGCCCGCTACGATCTTCCTCACGGTGATCTCCTTCGATTCGTCAGCCGTGGCCGGGCTCAATGTCCGGCCTGCTGCTGACGCTTCGAACGGGGCCCGGCCAGATGGACATGGCGGCGGATTTTCTTCTGGAGGTTTTTGCGGTGCGCTTCCTGATGACCGTTAACGGCGGCGGCAGGCCGCCGGACAAGGACCTTTTCGCTGAGATGGGCCGTTTCGTGGAGGAGCTGACCAGGGCCGGGGTGCTGCTGGCCACGGGCGGTCTGGACCGCGGCACGCACGTCAGCGCCTCCGGCGCGAACATCACGTTTACCGACGGGCCGTTCACCGAGTCCAAGGAGGTGATCGTCAGCTTCGCGCTGCTCGAGGTGCGGTCGAAGGAGGAGGCGCTGGAACTGTCCCGCCGGTTCTGGAAGATGGTCGGGGACGGCGAAGGCGACATCCGCCAGGTGTCCGGCCCCGAGGGTTAGTGGCGCCGGATACCGGTACCGCCGCGGCGCACCGCGCGATCGAGGCGGTGTGGCGGATCGAGTCGGCCCGGATCATCGCCGGCCTCGCCGGACTCGTCCGGGACGTCGCCCTGGCTGAGGAGCTGGCCCAGGACGCTCTGCTCGCCGCGCTAGAGCAGTGGCCGGCCGGCGGCATCCCGCCGAACCCCGGCGCGTGGCTCATGCTCACCGCGAAGCATCACGCCATCGACCGCATCCGCCGCAACGAGCGGCTCGCCAGCAAGCTGAGGCTGCTCGGCCGCGAGCTGGAAACCGGGCCACACGAGGGCCAGGCGGACCTCGCCGCCGCTCTGGACGACGAGAAGATCAACGACGATCTGCTGCGGCTCATGTTCATCTCCTGCCACCCGGCGCTGTCCACCGAAGCCCGGATCGCGCTGACCCTGCGGCTGCTCGGCGGCCTGACCACCGAGGAGATCGCACGCGGGTTCCTGGCCGCCGAACCCACGATCGCAAAACGGATCGTGCGCGCCAAGCGGACCCTGGCCAGCAACCGGATTCCGTTCGAGGTGCCGCCGCCCGCTGAGCGGCCGGCCCGGCTGGCGTCCGTGCTTGAGGTGCTCTACCTGGTGTTCAACGAGGGCTATTCGGCGATGGCCGGGGACGACTGGATGCGTCCCGCACTATGTAACGAGGCGCTGCGACTAGGCCGCGTGCTGGCTGAGCTGATGCCGGCCGAGCCAGAGGTGCACGGCCTGGTCGCGCTGATGGAGATCCAGGCGTCGCGGATACCGGCCCGGCTGGACCCGGACGGCCTGCCGGTCCCGCTGCCTGAGCAGAACCGCGGCCGCTGGGACCAGTTGCTGATCAGGCGCGGTTTCGCGGCGCTGCTCCGGGCCGAACGTGCCGCCAGCGTGCCGGGTCCGTACGTCCTGCAGGCCGCGATCGCGGCCTGCCACGCCCAGGCGCACGCGCCGGAACAGACCGACTGGGCCCGCATCGCCACCCTGTATCAGGCGCTTGCTTCGCTGACGCCATCTCCGGTGGTGGAACTGAACCGCGCGGTCGCGGTGGCGATGGCCTCCGGCCCCGCGCGTGGCCTGGCAATCCTGGACGGCCTGGCGGCAGAACCCGCGCTGGCCGGGCTACCACCATCTGCCCAGTGTCCGCGGCGACCTTCTGGCCCAGCTAGGCCGGCGCGACGAGGCGGCCGCAGAGTTCCGCCGCGCGGCCTCGCTCACCAAGAACATCCCCGAGCGCACCGTCCTGCTCCGGCGCGCCGCGCACATGACCCGCCTAAGCCGCGGCAGTGCCTAGGCCGGCTCAGCTGTCCCGGACACCAGCGGCCGTCGCGCCGCAGCCGAGGCCGCGTCCACTGACCAGCATGCCCGGAGCAGGACCGGGGTGAATACCTGCGGCGCGGTCACGCACACCGCGTGATCGGCTTGGACCTCATGCACCGAAGCACCGGGAATGGCCTGGGCCAGTTTCAGCTGGCGGCGCAGCGGCACGATGCGGTCCCGGGTCGTGACCACCACCGCGGCCGGGACGGCGACCTGGCCGATCCAGCTGTGCGAGCTGAACTCGCAGACGGCCCGGACGGCCGACATGGCGGTGGCCAGGGTGGTCCGGCGCAACTGCTCGCGGGCCCACCTGGCCGAGACCGGATCGGGCATCGGGCCCATCAGGGCCATGCCGAGGACCTCGGCACTCATCGGCCGCAGGAACGGGTTCCACCACATCGCCGCGGCCGTGGCCGGCAGGGCCAGGGCGGCCAGCTTCTCAGCCGGGGAGCCCAGCACGTTGCGCGCTGTCGCGCACAGCACCAGGCCCGACACCGTGCCGGGATGGCGCCGGTACAGCAGTTGGGCGACCATGCCGCCCATGGAGTACCCCACGGCGATGACTGGCCCGGTGCCCAGGACCTCCGCGAGAGCGGCGATGTCGTCGGCGCAGTCCTCGAGCCGGAACCGCGATCCGGGGCTGATCCCGTCGCCGTGCCCGCGCAGGTCGACCGCGATGACCCGGAAATAGCGGGCCAGCGGCGCGATCACCCGGGCCCAGTTCAGCTCGGCGGTGAACGTGACCCCGTGAATGAGGATGACGGTCTGGGCCCCACGCGGGCCAGCGCATTCCCATATCCGCGTTACCCCGCGGCCCGGCAGTTCCACCAGACGTGTGAGCGGAGTCGCCGCCTCCGCGAGCACTTGACGCACTCTTCACTCTCCCGCAGGCGGTCGTCACTGACCGCCCCCCAGACAGCACTGCCAGGACACAAGTGTCCTGGATATCAGAGATTCTTCCCGGAAGGTGGGCGAATTATGCGGCCGGAGTTACTGCGGGGTGCGGCCGGTCATGATGTAGCCGCTGCCGAAGGCGAGCTCACGGACGCTGATGTCCTCGAGCAGCTGCTCCAGGTGGTCCCACGGGCGGTCGAAACCGCTGAAGCTGCGGACGTACGGTGCGTGCAGCGAGCGGACCATCCAGTTCATGGCCACCATGGCGGGCGCGGCCCACTTGCCGCCGCCGGCCGCCACCCGCGCCCCCGGGCGCAGGCTGGCCAGGACGTTCCGCAGCGCGCGGGGCGACTGCATGATGTCGTGGACCGCGCAGAACAGGGCGGCATCCGCGGTCACCGCGATCTCGGCCTCCTCGGCGGCCGCCTGGACGACCGTGACGTTCGGCCAGCCCTCCTCGTCGATGCGTTCGCAGGCCACGGCCGCCATCTGCGCAGACTGCTCGATGCCGACGACGCGTCCGGCCGGGCCCACCTGCTCGTGCAGCGGGCCGCAGCACAATCCGGTCCCGCAGCCCACATCGAGCACCACCTCGCCGGTGCGCAGCGGCAGAGCCTCGACGATAGCTTCCCGGTAGGCCTGGAATGCGGCGGTGTCGCGTTCGTAGGAACGGGCGTGCTCATCGTATGCAGGCTGGGGCCAAGCCGAACGGGCGGCGGAAGACCCCGCCATCGTCACGGTGCGTGCAGCGCTCATGGACCTCATTCCACCTTCCGGGCCGCGGCTTCCGGCGAGTCGCGCCGCCTTCCCGCCCACCGTAACCCGGCTGTGCTGCCGACGGGTAAACGGCACGTGATCTCGGTGTTACGCTGGGCATCACGATGCCCCAGGCGTCTTTCTGGGCCGCAGTGACCCGTGTGGGATAGTTCGACGGTCGGGACGGGAGCCCAGATCGGCGGCTGCGGCTAGCCCGGGCGGATCGGTTCGGTGTCCACGCTGGCACGCGCCCCGGCGCTGACCGTCGCAGCCAGGGAACGCCTGGCCCGCCAGGCCATGAACACAGTGACAGCCAGCGCGGCGGCACAGGCCACCTGGGTCAGCCCGAAGGCGGCGCGCGCGCCCAGGTGACCGGCGGCGAATGCGGCGCCGAGTGGCCCGAGCACCGCGGTCGCCGCCCAGATCCCGTTGAGCATCCCCACGGCGGCGCCGACGCCGCCACCCTGGCCGGCCCTGGCGGCCAGCGGGTAGCTGACCGTCCACAGCACCGACCGGGTCGCCGTTGTGAGGCACAGCATCACGATCAGGGTCACCGGCGCCGTGCTGATGGTGGCCAGCGAGAGCGTCGCAGCCATGACCGCGATGCCGCCGGCGGTCACCGCCAGGCTGATCGCACGCCTGCGCCGCCGCGGTCAGGCCGCTTCCCGCGGCGAACAAGATGCCAGAGGCCGCGAACACCAGCCCGATCTGCCCGGCCGAGGCCCCAGCGGCGTGCAGCAGCACCGGGACGAGCAAGGCGCAGACACCGGTACTCAGCCCGGCGGTCACCACAGCGGCGGCCGCCCCGGCCAGGTCGGAGTCGGCGGTGAGTGCCCGCAGGCGAAGCGGTGCACCCGCGCGGGGCGCGGCTGGCCCTGGCGCAACCTGCAGCGCGGCCAGCCCGGCGGTGATAAGGGCGAATGCCGCCCCGGTGACCAGCAGGGGAGCCGCCAGCCCGAAGTGCTGTACAAGGACACCAGATGCCGCGGGGCCTGCCGACCCCGCCCACACCGGAGCTGGTCACCGACGCGCCCAGGGCCGGAGGGCCGCCTGTGGCTGCTCCGGCCAGCCAGACCAGCCCGGCGGTCCACACCATCCCGTACCCGGCCCCGAAGACGAGCCGGGAGGCGAACAGCGCCGGGAAGTTCCCGGCCAGCGCCTGCGCGGCGGTCGCGGCCGCCATCAGCAGTCCCGCGGCCAGGGTGATCCGGCGCGGGCCGAACCGGTCGGACAGGGTTCCGGCCGGGACCGACACAGCCAGCGCGGCGAGCCCGGTCGCGCCCAGCACCAGGCCTTGCTCGAACCCCGATAGCCCGAGCTGGCGTGTGTACAGCGGCATGACCGGGACCAGCGCAAACTGGGCGGCCGCGCTCACCAGGATCAGGCCGCCGATCAGCAGGCGGAACAGCTGGGCGCCGCCCGTCCTGGCCGCGGACATAAAAATCCTCCTTGTTCCGTCATCAGCTCTGGCACCGGCCAGCCTAATAATGAAAATAATTAAGGTAAAATGAAGAAATGTCGCAGTTGCGATCGATTCAGCCGATCAAAAGCGGGCTTGGCCTGCGCGAGCTCCAGGCGGTCCTGGCCATCGCCGAGCTCGGGTCGTTCCGCCAGGCCGCCAGCGCGCTCGGGTTCACCCAGTCGGCACTGTCACATCAGGTCTCGGCGCTGGAGGCCGCGCTGGGGCAGTCGCTGTTCGACCGGCCCGGCGGCCGGGCCCAGGTTCGCCTGACCCCGGCGGGCGAGGCGGTATGCCGCCGGGCCCGGCGGGCACTAGCCGAGGTCGAGGCGGTGGCCGCCGACGCAGAGCAGGCGGCGTGCGGGGAGAGCGTCCGGGTCCGGGTCGGCGTCACCCAGACCGCCGCCGCGGAGATCATGCCCGCAGCCCTGCGCGCGTTCCGCGACGACCACCCCGGAGTCGAGGTCGTGCTCGTCGCGGCCGACGACCCGGACAGCGCCCGGGACGCCCTGCGCCGGGGCCACCTCGACCTGGCGTTCGCCTTCACGTCCGACGCCGACGAATACGTCGAGGCCGTCCCGGTGGCCGAGGATCCCTGGGTCATTCTCACCCGCCGGGACAGCGCCCTCGCGAGTCTGGAAGAGCCCGGTTTCGGTGCGCTCGACCAGCTGGACCTGGTGGCCTGGACCCGCCGCTGGCGCGCCCAGGCCGACCTGGAGGACACCTGGTCCCGGCGCGGCATCGCGCCCAGGATCGTCTACCGGACCGACGACAACCTCGCGCTGCAGCGGCTGGTCGCGGCCGGCCTTGGCCATGCCTGCATCGGCCGGGTGGCCGCAAGCCGGGCCGTCGACCCGTCGCTGACCTGGCTGGAGCCACGCGACGGCCTGCCGTCACGGACCATCGCCTTGTGCTACCTGCGCCACCGGCCGGTGACCGCCACCGCCCGCACGCTGATCACGGCCATCCGCGCGCAGGCCGCCTGATCTCCGCCGCACCCGGACTGGCAGGATCATCGGGACAGGCGAGGAGGGCGGATGAACCTGGACCGGTGGCTCGATGAGGGGCGGCGAGCGGTTGAGCGCTGGCAGGAGGGCTTCGGCCCGTTCGGGAGTCACCCCTCGCTGGAGGTGGGCGACGAGCGGTTCGCGACGGTGTTCGCCGAGTTCACCGGGCGTTTGCAGGATAACTACCCGTTCTTCCATCCCAGCTACGCCGGGCAGATGCTCAAGCCGCCGCACCCCGCGGCGGTGGCCGGCTACCTGACCACGATGCTGATCAACCCGAACAACCACGCGCTGGACGGGGGGCCGGCCACCGCCCAGATGGAGAAGGAAGCCGTTGCCCAGCTCGCGGCTATGTTCGGGCTGCCCGCCCATCTGGGCCACCTGACCACCAGCGGCACGATCGCCAACCTGGAAGCGCTGTACATCGCCCGCGAGCTGCATCCAGACCTGGGCATTGCCTTCAGCTCCGAGGCGCACTACACGCACGGCCGGATGTGCGGCGTGCTCGGAGTGCCGGGCACCGCCGTCGGCGTCGACGCCGCCGGCCGGATGGATCTGGGAGAACTGGACGCGCTGCTGGCCGGGGGCCGGATCGGCACCGTGGTGGCGACCGCGGGCACCACCAGCCTGGGCGCGATCGACCCGGTACACGAGATCTCGGCCGTGGCTCGCAGGTACGGGGTCCGGGTGCATGTCGACGCGGCCTATGGCGGGTTCTTCACCCTGCTGGCCGGGATGGACGACGCGGCGGGGCTGGACCCGGCACCGTGGCGGGCCATCGCGTCGTGTGATTCGGTGGTTGTCGACCCGCACAAGCACGGACTGCAGCCTTATGGCTGCGGGGCGGTCCTGTTCGCCGACCCCGAGGTGGGCCGGTTCTTCGTGCACGACTCCCCGTACACCTACTTCACCTCCGATGAGCTGCATCTGGGCGAGATCAGCCTGGAGTGCTCGCGGGCGGGGGCGGCCGCGGCCGCGCTGTGGCTGACCTTCGCGCTGATACCACCGGGGCCGGAAGGCCTGGGGCAGGTGCTCGCCGCCGGGCGGCGGGCCGCGCTGGCCTGGGCCGGGCTCCTGCGCGACTCAGGCCAGCTGGACCTGTACCAGCCGCCCGAGCTGGATATCGTGTGTTACTTCCCAGGCGGTGATCCCAGCCTGTCCGCGATTGACGCCGCCGCGGCGGCGGTGCTGGCCGAGGGCATGGCAGATTCCCGGCCGGTCTTCGTGTCCACGCTGCGGGTTACCCCGGCGGCGTTCGCCGCGCGGCATCCGCAGGTGCGACCCGACGCCGGGGGAGCCCGCATCTTGCGCAGCGTGCTGATGAAGCCCGAGTCGGAGGATTACGTTCCCGAGCTGCACGCACGCG
Organism: uncultured Actinomycetota bacterium; assembly: GCA_963781225.1. Classification (GTDB taxonomy): domain Bacteria; phylum Actinomycetota; class Actinomycetes; order Streptosporangiales; family Streptosporangiaceae; genus Palsa-504. The sequence continues at coordinate 69,480 of CAWAFD010000015.1, read as the reverse complement.
TCGAGGCGCTGGCGGCGGCGGTCAGTCCGCCTGGTCATCCAGCCGGAAGCCAACCTTCAGGGTGACCTGGAACTGGAGTCGCTGGTCGTCCTCGATCCGGCCGCGGATCCCGCTCACCTCGAACCAGTCCAGGTTGTGCAGGGTCTTGCTCGCACGGCTCGACGGCGCCCTTGATTGCGTCGTCGATGCTTACCGTCGAGGAGCCGACGATCTCACTGACCCTGTAGATGCTGTCCGACATGGCTGGTCCTTTCGCAGTGGTGTGCTCCGGGATGTGCTAGTAGTCAGACTGCCCAGCGCCGGGCGGCCGATGCGTGAAGGCATCGAGGCGCGATCAGCCGGCGAGGTTCGTCGCGTCCACCTGCCGTGCGCGAGACGGCCGGACGCCGCGGTGCTGCGCGGCCATTTGGCGCTGGACGAACGCCTCCCTCAGTCCGTCGGTCCAGCACCTTGCGCGAGTAAACCCGGGCGGGCTTCCCGGCCGGTCCCGCAGTGTGTACGTTCGGGGGTGTGCAGGGGACTACCTTCCTTTCCGTCTTGCGGCAGCTGGCCGACGCTGATCCGGACCGGCCGTCCGTGACCTGCGGAGACGAGACGCTGACCCGCGCCGAGCTGGTATCGCGGGTCGAAGGGCTGGCCACGCTGTTCGCCCAGCTGGGCGTGACGCAGGGCTCGGCTGTCACCATCACCCTGCCCAACTCGGTCGGCTTCGTGGAGGCCATGTTCGCGGCCTGGGCCGTGGGCGCCGTACCGCAGCCGATCTCCGACCGGCTGCCGTCGCTGGAACGCGCGGCCATCGTGGAGCTGGCCGATCCCGCCCTGGTCGTCGGCGTGCCGCCGGAGGAGAGCGGCGGGCGGCCGGTCCTGGAGGCGGTGCCACCTGACCTGCCGGCCGCGTCGTTCACGCCGGGCATCGCGCCGGAGTGGAAACGCATGACCAGCGGTGGCAGTACCGGGCGGCCCAAGCTGATCGCGGCCGCCGAACCCGCCGTCGCCGAGCGGGTCGCGGCCGCCGCGCCGCTGGTATGCCTGCGCCCGGACGGCTGCGTGCTGATGACCGGGCCGCTCGCCCACAACGCCCCGTTCGTGGTCACGACCATCGGGATGCTGACTCGGCAACCACATCGTGCTGATGCCGCGGTTCGACGCCGGGCAGGCGCTGCGGCTCATCGAGCGGCACCGGGTGACCTTCGTGCTCCTGGTGCCGACCATGATGCTGCGCATCATGCGGCTGCCCGGGCAGGCCCGCCTGGACGCCGACGTCTCCTCGCTGGAGGTGGCCTTCCACCTCGCCGCGCCCTGCCCGGCGTGGCTCAAGCAGGCCTGGATCGACTGGCTCGGGCCGCAGCGGGTGTTCGAGCTGTACGGCGGCACAGAGCTGCAGGCGGTCACCGTGATCAGCGGGACCGAGTGGGTGGCCCACCATGGCTCGGTCGGCCGGGCCGTGCTGGGCGAGATCGAGATCCGCGACCCTGAGGGCAGGCCCGTCCCGGCCGGCACCGAGGGGGAAATCTGGATGCGCCGGGGTGCGGACGTCCCGTCCCCGTACCGGTACATCGGCGCCACCGCGCGCAGCGCCGCGCAGGGCTGGGAATCCCTCGGCGACATCGGCATGCTCGACGCGGACGGCTACGTGTACATCACCGACCGGCTGGCGGACATGATCCTGGTCGGCGGGGCGAACGTGTACCCGGCGGAGATCGAGGCGGCGCTGGACGAGCACCCGGCCGTGCAGTCCTGCTGCGTTTTCGGCCTGCCCGATGAGGACCTGGGCAGCATCCCCTATGCCATCGTGGAGCTGTCCGCGCCGGCTTCCGACGACGAGCTGCTGGCCCACCTGCGCGAGCGCCTGGCGCCGTACAAGCTGCCCCGGGTGATCGAACGGGCGAGCACGCCGCTGCGCGACGACGCCGGGAAGGTCCGCCGGTCCGCGCTGCGGGCCGAGCGCGTCGCGCGCGCCGCACTCGCCCGGCCGTAACCGGAGCCCAGCCGTCAGCAGCGCCCCGCTAGATTGATTTCCATGCTGCTGGGTCTGGTGCACGTCAACATGGGCTGGATGAGCCGCCCCGAGGCCGTGGCCGAGGGGGCGCGGACCGCCGAGGCAGCCGGGTTCGACTCGGTATGGGCCGGGGAGCACGTGATCCTGCCGGACCCGCAGGTGCCTCCGTCACCGATGTCCCCGCAGGATCCGGCGCTCGACTCGCTGCTGGCGCTGACCTGGGCTGCCGCGCACACCTCGGTGATCCGGCTGGCCACCGGGATCTTGATCCTGCCGCAGCGCAATCCCGTCGTGCTGGCCAAGCAGGTGGCCACGCTGGACGTGCTGTCCGGCGGGCGAGTCATGCTGGGGGTGGGCGCCGGCTACCTCGAGCCGGAATTCCGCGCCGTCGGCGCCAACTTCGCCGAGCGCGGCGCGGTCACCGACGAGTACCTCGACGCCATGCAGGCGCTGTGGTATTCCAGGAGCACCCGGCCTACCAGGGCCGGTTCGCCAGCTTCTCCGGCGTCGACGCCCGGCCGCGGCCGGTGCAGCAGCCCATCCCCCTGATCGTCGGCGGGCACAGCGCCCCGGCCTACCGCCGGGCCGTAGCCCGGTCCCACGGCTGGTACGGCTACTGGCACACCCCGGAGCAGGCCGCCGCGTCGGTTACCGGACTGCGCGGCGCCGCGGGCCGGGTCGAGCGGCGGGCGGGGCTCGGTGAGCTGGAGATCAGCGTGACGCCGCGCGGGCGGATAACCCCTGAGGTGGCCGCGCGGTTCGCCGAGGCGGGCGTGCACCGGCTGGTGCTGCTCGCGCCGCCCACGGCGGACGGGCCCCTCCGGACGATCGAGTCCGGGCTGGCCGCGGTGGCCGGCCTGTAACCTGGAGGCCCGCGGTTCCGGTATCAGGCCGCCTCGCCTGCAGCCGCGGCCCAGGAAGCGACGATCTGCGCCGGCCGGCTCCACGGCCGAGATGGCGGCCACTGACTGGCCCGCGTACATGGGCATGGCCTCGATGTGCCCGGTGGCCCCCGCGACCGGCGGGCTCCCATGCCCCCGCGGCAGGCTGATCAGCTGGCCGCCGGCCCGCACCTCCCCGACGGTGTCACCGTCCAGGTCCGTCCAGCGCACCGATGCACGATCGCAGCACCCGGGCGCGGGGCACGGTGGCGCACAGCGGGCAGACGGCGAAGGCCCCGGTGATTTCGGTCGTGCCCGCGGCCGCGGCCATCACCGCCTCCTTGTACAGCGGGTGGGCGCCGGACTCGATGCTGGCCACGAACCTGGTCCCGGCCCGGACGCCCGGCCGCCCCGGCGGCCAGCACCGCGGCGAATGCATGCGTGTCACCGACTCCGCCTGCGGCCAGCACCGGCACGTCCACCTGCCCGAGAACCGCGTCGAGCAGCGGCCGCAGCGGATCGTGACCGCGGACGTGACCGCCCGCCTCGGTGCCCTGGACGGCGATGATGTCGCAGCCCGCGTCCGCGGCGGCCTGAGCCTCCTCCACCGAACCGACCTGCCAGCAGGCCAGCGCGCCGCCGCGGTGGGCCGTCTCGACCAGCGCCGGGTCCGGCTCGGCCCAGAAGAAGTCCGCGATCCGCACCCGGGCCGCCGCGGCGGCGACCACATCCGGATCGATCTGCGCGGTGAGGAAGTTCGCGGCCAGCACCCCGGTGGTCCGGGCGGCCAGGCGGGCCAGCACCTGGTCGACCTGAGTGGCAGTCATGCCCAGCACGCTGATGCTCCCGACGCCGCCCGCCTCCGCGACCGCGGCGGCCAGCGCCAGGGTCGACACCGGCCCCATCGGCGCCTGCTGCAACGGCACCCGGCAGCCGGCCAGCTCGGTGAAGCGCGTCGCCAGGGCCATGCTCACGACGTTACACCGCCGGGGCACGTTTACCCGTTTGGCGGAGCGGGGCACACCTTGACACAGATATGCCCCGCGAGAGAAAAAGGCTAAGTTACGCCTGATCACCGCCGCGGGTTCAGGGATGGCTTTGGGGGAGGGGCATCTTATGAACGATGTGCTGGAACGGCTGGGCGGGTTCTCGGCCCGGCGGCACTGGATCGTTATCGTCGGCTGGGTCATCATCCTGGCCGGGCTCGTCCTGGCCCGGCACTTCTCCGGCGGTGAGTACGTCAACAACTTCACCGTGGACGGCAGCGGTTCGTCCCTCGGCTCGAACCTGCTGAACAAGAACTTCCCGCAGCAGGGCGGGTACGCGGGCACGATCGTCTTCCACGCCACCAAGGGCAAGGTCAGCGACGACCAGTCCCAGGTGAACCAGTCGGTCACCAACGTCTCCAAGCTCCCGGACGTGATCAAGGCCGTGAGCCCGTTCGCGTCGTCCTCGTCCACGGCAGTGTCTAAGGACGGCACGATCGCCTACGCCAGCGTGGGCTGGAGCGTCAACCCGAACTCCCTGGAGAGCGACTACCTGGACAAGCTGAACGCCGCGGTCCAGCCGGCCAAGGCCGCCGGGCTGCAGGTCGCCTACGGGGGCGGCGCCGGGCAGATCGGGAAGACCTCACATGACCTGAAGTCCGAGCTCATCGGCCTGGCCTGCGCGCTGATCCTGCTGGTATTCATGTTCGGCTCGGTCATCGCGGCGGCGATCCCGCTGGTGTCCGCGATCTTCAGCGTGGGCGCGGGGCTCTCGCTGCTCGGGCTGCTCGCCTCGGCGATGACGTTCCCGACCACGGCTCCGACCATCGCCACCCTGCTCGGCCTGGGCGTGGCCGTGGACTACGGGTTGTTCCTGGTGGCCCGGCACCGCGAGCAGATGGACACCGGGATGGACGTGGTCCAGTCGGCCGCGCATTCGGAGGGCACCTCGGGCGCGGCCATCGTGGTCGCGGGCGGCACGGTCGTGATCTCGATCCTCGGCCTGTACGTGTCCGGCGTGGCCTTCGTCGGTGCCCTCGGCCTGGCCGCGGCGATCGTCGTCGCCATCACCATGCTGGCCGCGCTGACCCTGGTGCCGGCGTTCATGGGCGTGGCCGGGTCCAATGTGCGGGCGCTGTCGGCCCGCATCCGCGCCCGCAGGGCCCACATCACGGCCCAGGAGCAGGCCGCGGAAACCTCCGCGGCCACGGCCGAGCACCACGAGCACAGCGCGTTCGCGCGCTGGGGCCGCAAGGTGAGCGAGCGGCCGTGGCCGTGGGCCGTGCTCAGCGTCGGTGTCCTGGTCGTGCTGTCGATCCCGCTGTTCTCCATCACGCTCGGGCAGCCCGACGACGGCACCAACCCCACCTCCGAGACCAGCCGCCAGGCCTACGACCTCATCTCGCAGGGCTTCGGGGTCGGCGTCAACGGGCCGCTGGCCGTCGTGGTCAAGCTGCCCAGCCAGTCCTCCTCGGACAACCAGTCGTTGCTGTCCACCATGACCAAGGACGTGGCGGCCACCTCCGGGGTGGCGTCGGTGACCCCGGCCCAGGTGAACCAGTCCGGCACCACCGCGGTGTTCAGCGTCATCCCGACGACGCGGCCGCAGGCCGCGGCGACCGAGGATCTGGTCAACCGGCTCCGTGACGATGTGCTGCCCAAGGAGCACGCGACCTCCTACGTCACCGGGACCACGGCCGGCACGGTGGACTTCACCGAGCGGATTACCAGCCGGATGCTGTACCTCATCCTGGTCGTGGTGGTGATCGCGTTCGCGCTGCTGACCACGGCGTTCCGGTCGGTGGTGATCGCGACCAAGGCGGCGATACTGAACCTGCTCTCGATCGGCGCCTCCTACGGCGTGATCGTCGCCATCTTCCAGTGGGGCTGGGGCGCGAGCCTGATCGGGCTGCACACCACGCTGCCGATCCCGGCCTACGTGCCGATGCTGGTCTTCGCCATCGTCTTCGGCCTGTCCATGGACTATGAGGTTTTCCTGCTGTCCCGGGTGCACGAGGCGTGGGTCGAGACCGGGGACGCGCATCGCAGCGTGGCGGTGGGGATCGGGGCGACGGCCCGGGTCATCACCACGGCCGCGGCGATCATGGTGACCGTGTTCGCCAGCTTCGTGCTGGACGACGACCCGACCGTCAAGATGCTCGCTATCGGCATGGCCTTCGCGGTGCTGATCGACGCCTCCCTGGTCCGGATGATCCTGGTGCCCTCGGTCATGTCCCTGCTCGGCCCGGGCGCCTGGTACATACCGCGCTGGCTCGACCGGATCCTGCCGCAACTGGAGCTGGAGGGAAGCTCGGCCGCGCCGGCCGCCGCAGCCGAGCCAGTTCCCGCCGAAGAGCCAGCTCCCGCCGAAGAGCCAGCTCCCGCACCCGAGCCGGTGGCCACGGCGCCAGCGCACGCGTCAGCTGCCGCCTCGGCACCCGCGTCCGCTCCGGCGCCCGCCCCGAACGGGGAGCATGCCCCGCATGGGGAGGATGCCCCGGCCCCGGCCCCGGTGCCGGCGGCAGAGCACGGGCCCCCACCCGCCCCGGACCCGGACCGGCCAGGCCCTGCCGCGTCCAACGGCCGGGCCAGGCCCCGGGGAGTAGCGGCGTCGGTTAGAACAGGGGCACGGTCACCGGCGCCTGCTCGAGCTCGAGCAGCCACTGCTTGCGCTTCAAGCCGCCTGCGTACCCGGTCAGCCTGCCGTTGCTGCCGATGACCCGGTGGCAGGGGATCAGGATGCTCAGCGGGTTGCGGCCGACCGCCGCCCCGACCTCCTGTGCGGTCTGCGGGCCACCCAGCTGGCGGGCCAGCTCGCCGTAGCTGGCCGTCTGCCCGTACGGGATCTGCGCGATCAGGTCCCACACCCGGCGCTGGAATACCGTGCCCTGCGGGGCCAGCGGCAGGTCGAACGAGGTCCGGTTGCCCTCCAGGTATCCGGTGAGTTGCCTGCTGACCTCCTCGAAGCCCCTGCCGGTCCGCAGGCCGAACGTTTCCGGCCCGGGCCGGTACCAGTGATGCGGGAAATACAGGCCGGTCAGCAGGTCCCCGGCCCGCACGATGGTCAGGTCACCGAGCTCGGTGGGCAGAACCGTGTGCTGCGCTGTCATTTCTCCTCCTTCGTCACCCGGTAGACGCCCGGCCCCGGCCTTTCGTGAGATTTTCCGGGGAAAGCTCACGTCCCCGCCGCCGGCGGCGTCTTCGGGGCATGAGCACTGACGACCTGACCCAGGATCTCTCCCGCGCGTTCGCCGCCGGCCCCGCCGAACTGAGCCGGCTGCACGGCGAGCTGGCCGCGGTGGCCCAGCGTGACGGCGTCCTCGACGTCGCCTACCGGGTGGTGGACTCACCCGTCGGCCCGCTGCTGCTGGCCGCGACCGAGCAGGGGCTGGTCCGGGTGGCATACGCCCGGGAAGATCACGATGTGGTGCTGCAGGCGCTGGCCGACCGGGTCAGCCCGCGCATCCTGCGCGACCCGGCTCGCCTCGAGACGGCCGCCCGCGAGCTGGGGGAGTATTTCGACGGCCGCCGGCAGGGCTTCGACCTGACCCTGGACTGGCGGCTGGCGTCCGGCTTCCGGCGTACCGTCCTGCGCCGCCTCCCGGACATCGGATATGGCCGAACGGCCAGCTATGCCGCCATCGCACAGCAGGCCGGGAGTCCTCGCGCGGTACGCGCCGTCGGCACGGCCTGTGCCACCAACCCGTTGCCGGTGGTCGTCCCCTGCCACCGGGTGGTGCGCTCGGACGGCAGCCTGGGCGGTTACCTGGGGGGCGCCGAGGCGAAGCGGGCCCTGCTGGACCTGGAGGCGGCCTGACCGATGGACTTGCCCGTGGTCTGCTCCAGCCAGCTGACGACCTCATCAAACGTGTGCCCCGGATGAACACGCCCGCGGCGCCGGCCTGGTGTAGTGCCTCGACGTCCTCTCGGCGAATCAGGCCGCCGACCATCACCGGGATGTCGCTCTCGCGCAGGTCCGCGGTCGAGGCGCTGATCGCCTCCAGGTAGAACGCCGTGTCGAGCCCCTCGTCCGTCCGGGAGCTGAGCACCTTGTTCAGCGCGCGCTTGGTCAGCTGGACCGCCACCGGCGGCAACGCGGCGACCTTGGCCGCCACCTCCAGCGCCAGCGGCTCGACCTCGGCCGCCGTCGCGGCCAGGTCAGTGACCAGCCCCAGCTGGTAGGCGTCCTCGGCCAGCAGCGGCTCACCCCACAGCAGGTGCCGCTTGGCCTTGATCAGCGGGAGGCTGGCCGGCCAGGTCACGCAGCCACCGTCTCCGGCGACCAGGCCCATGAGCACATGCGGGTCGGCGATCTTGACCCCGGGCGCGGACACCACCGCGTCAGCGGTCAGAGCCAGGCTGGTCGCCACCCCGAATACGTGCCCGTGCACCGCGGCGATCAGCGGCTTGGTGACGTCGGCGAAGGCACGGAACAGCCGCCGCCCGTCGTCAATCTGCTCCAGCAGGATCCGCAGGTCGGCGTTGATGGCCAGCATGGTGTCGGTGTCACCGCCGGCCGCGAACGTCGTGCCGGTCGAGGCGGATCTCGCCGAACAGCGTGTCGTCGAACCGGTTGTGCAGCTCTGGGCGAGACAGCCGGAGCACCCCGACCGGGCCCTCGGCACTGACCTCGATGGCCTGGTACCGGGTCATCCGATCGCCTCCTCTTGTCGCGGGTCAGGCCGGGGGGCCGGCATCGCCCGCGCCGGCACGCAGGGTATCCAGCAGCTCGCCGAGCCGTGCCACGTTCGCCGGGCTGGCCCCGGCCAGGCCGAAGTCCACTGCGTCCAGGGCGATGGTGGCCTTGTGCAGGAGCTCACGGCCGGCCCGGTGATGGTCACGCAGGTGGCGCGCCGGTCGGTGGGATGTGGGCTGCGGCGCAGCAGCTTCCTGGCCTCCAGCCGGTCGGTGGCCAGGGTGGCGGTGGTGGCGTGCACCATCAGGTTGCGCGCCAGGCTGCTGATCAGACGGGTCCCGGACTCGCTGAGCTGGAGCGTCATCAGCATGAGGTAGTCAGTCAGGTTTAGGCCCAGCTTGCGCAGCTCACCCTCGACCAGCTCGACCACGATCCGCTGGTAGCGCAGCAGCGAGCTCATGACAAGGAACCGCTGCTCGTCGCCTTCGAGGTGCTGGGCGCGCCAGTAGTGGTCGGCCCACTCCACCGGGTCGGTGATCGTGTCCGGGGTGGGGTCCTTCCGGCGTGCGGGCATCGGATCCTCCCTTCAGGAGCTCGCCGGGGTACGCGGCCGGGCAGGGCGCTCGAGGACGTGGATGGCGCAGGCGGAGGCCAGCCCGATCACGTGGGTGAGCCCGACCCTGGCTCCCTCGATCTGCCGGTCGCCGGCCTCGCCCCGCAGATGCGTCGTGACTTCGAAGAGGTTGGCAATGCCGGTCGCGCCGAGTGGATGCCCCTTGGACAGCAGCCCGCCGGAGACGTTGACCGGCGTCCGGCCGTCCCGCCAGGGCGCACCGGAGTCGATGAACTCCCCGGCTCCGCCCGGCTCGCAAAGCCGCAGGTTGTCGTAGTGCAGTAGCTCGGCGGTCGCGAAACAGTCGTGCATCTCGACCAGGTCCAGATCCGCGGGCCCGAGACCCGCCTTCTCGTAGGCGGCGTCGGCGGCCATCCGGGTGAGCGTGTTCACGTCCGGCTGCACCTGGCCGGCCTCGGTCCACGGGTCCGAGGTCATCACCGAGGCGGAGATCTTGACCGCCCGCCGCCGGACATCCGGGTCAAGGCTGCGCAGCTTGCCGTCCGAGACCAGCACCACGGCGGCCGCGCCGTCGCCGGTCGGGCAGCACATCGGCAGGGTGTTCGGGTAGGAGATCATCTCCGCGCCCAGGATCTCCTCCAGGGAGAATTCCTTGCGGTACTGGGCCAGCGGGTTGAGCACCGAGTGCGCGTGGTTCTTCTGGGCGACCGCGGCGAATTGCGCGGCCGTCACCCCGTGCTCCAGCGCATATTCGGTGCCGGCCTGGGCGAATACGCCTGGCATCATGTTCGTGCCGAGCACGCCCTCGGTCTTGAGCACCGAGCCGTAGCGGCCCCGGCGCTGGTAGACCGTCTTGTCCGGCCTCGGCCTGGGCGCTCCGCCGCCGAGCATGCCCATCTTGCCCATCTTCTCCACCCCGACCGCGAGGCCGGTGCCGGTCTCCCCGGCCGCGATGGACAGATAAGCGACCCGCACCGCGGTGGCGCCGGTGGCACAGGCGTTGATCACGTTGTAGACCGGGATGCCGGTCTGGCCGATCTGCTTCTGCAGCCGCTGGCCCACGTGGGAGCCGGCCTCGAACACGTTCCCGGCCGCCAGCACGCCGATGCCCGCCATGGGAATCCCGGCGTCAGCCAGCGCGGCCAGGCTCGCCTCGGCGGCCAGGTCGATCACGTCCTTGTCACCGAACCGGCCGAACGGCGTCATTGCCGCCCCGATGATCCAGATGTCGCCCGAGCTCACGTGCTCTCTCCTGCCTCACGCGGGCGGTAGCCGAACGCGACCGCCTCGGTGCCCTCGTCGTCGGTGCCGGCCACGTAGGTGTCCAGGACAACCGGCATCCGCGGCGTGATGCGGGCCGGGTCGTCCACGCCGAGCAGGTTGGCCTTGACCACGCCGCCGCCGTCCAGGTCGATGACGGCCGAGACGAACGGGCGCTTGGTCCGCTGCACGAAGGTGAACGCGCGCAGCACGCCCTCGTTGGCGAGCTCCCTGGTCGCGAAGCTGGTGCCGGCGCAGCGGGCGCAGGCATTGCGCCGGTCGAAGTACAGCGCGCCGCATCCGGTACATGCCGCGCTGACCAGATGGGGCTGCGGGTCCAGCACCAGGTAGTCCACCATCGGTATCCGCTCAGCCATCTCGCTCCCCAGGTGTAGAAGCCCGGTACTCAAGCTCTGTACTCAAGCCCAGCACACAAGCAGAGCATAGAAGTCTAGGTAGATAATATCTATGACGCGAGTAAATGCCGGCCGGAGGCTTCCGGGTGGCAGGCGGTGACAACCGGCGAGGAGTGGCATGGCAACGCTGGACGGACAGGTAGCCGTGGTGACCGGGGCCGGGCGTGGTCTCGGCCGGGAGCATGCGCTGCTCCTGGCGGCCGAGGGTGCGGCCGTGGTGGTCAATGACCTGGGGGGGGCGCAGGACGGCACCGGGGCCGAGGCAGCCCCGGCCGAGGAGGTCGCGGCGCAGATCCGGGCGGCGGGCGGCCGGGCGGTGGCTAACGTCGATGACGTGGCCGACGCGGCGGGCGCCCAGCGGATCGTCGAAACTGCCATCGGCGAGTTCGGCCGGCTGGACATCCTGATCAACAACGCCGGGATCATCCGTGACCGGATGCTGGTCAACCTGACTGACGACGACTGGGACATCGTGCTGCGGGTCAACCTGCGCGGCACCTTCGTGATGACCCGGGCGGCGGGAAATTACTGGCGGAACCGGAGCAAGGCGGGTGAGCCGGCGGCGGCCGCCGTCGTCAGCACCTCCAGTGAGTCCGGGGTGTTCGGCAATCCAGGCCAGGCCAACTACGCCGCGGCCAAGGCGGCGGTGGCGGCGCTGACTCAGGTCGCGGCCAAGGAACTCGGCCGGTACGGCGTCCGGGTGAACGCGATCTTGCCCCAGGCCAGGACCAGGCTCACCGAGAGCACGTTCGGCGACGCCCTGGCGGCCAAGGACGGCGCCTTCGACCGCTGGGATCCGGCCAACGTGTCGCCGTTCGTGGTCTACCTGGCTGGTCCGCAGTGCCCGATTAGCGGTGAGGTGTTCGTGGTCGGCGGCAGCCGGGTGCAGCGGGTACGCGGCTGGGAGCGCGACGCCGGCTGGAAGCTGCAGACCGAGGGCCGGTGGACCGTGGCCGGGCTGGAGAAGGCGGTCAAGGCTGCCGGGGCACCCGAGGGGCAAAGGTGGACGGCGAACCCGGGCAAGGCCGGGTGACCGGCGGCCCAGGTCGACCAGCCCGAACTTCGCCGCCGGGGTCGACCGGCTGATCGTTGGGCCCTGGACCCGGTCGGGCGACGCGCTGGACGGCCTGCGCCGGTTGTCCGGCCTGGCCGGGCTGAGGAAGGCTTAGGGTCAGCCTGTGGAGAACGTGTCGTTCTGGCCTGCCGACGAAGCCGAACCGGTCCTGGACACCACTATCGGCTCGGTCCTGCGGGCCACCGCGGCCCGTTACCCCGATGCGCTCGCCGTGGTGGACGGGGACCATGCTGCGCGCAGCCGCAGCTACGCGGGGCTGCTCGCCGACGCCACCCGGATCGCCGCCGCCCTGCTGGACCGGTTCCGCCCGGGGGAGCGGGTAGCGCTGTGGGGACCGTCCTCGCCGGACTGGATGGCGTTCGAGTACGGCGCGGCCCTGGCCGGGCTGGGCCTGGTCACGGTCAACCCGGGACTGAAGGCCGGGGAACTGGACTACGTGCTGCGCCAGTCGCGAGCGGCCGGTATCTGCCTGGCTGCCGAGCACCAGGGCAACCCGATGTCCCGCTGGCTGGAGGCGGTCGCGCCCGGCCTTCCCGCCCTGCGCGAGCAGCTGCCGCTGGCCGCCTGGGCGGACTGGGCTCCGCCGCTGGCGAGCGGCGACGCTGAGCTGCCCGAGGTCCGGTCCGACGACCTGGCTCAGGTCCATTTCACCTCCGGCACGACCGGCCGGCCCAAGGCGGCGATGCTGCACCACCGGGGCGTCACCAATAACATGCGCTTCAACGCGCAGCGGATGGGGCTCGGCCCGGGGGAGGTCTTCCTCAACCCCACGCCGATGTTCCACGTGGGCGGTGCCGTGCTGGCCAATCTGACCGCGCTGGCCGCCGGGGCGTGCCTGGTGCCACTGCGGCGCTTCGACCCGGGCCGCGTCCTGGACCTGATCGGCGATCTCGGGGTGGCCGCCATCTTGGGCGTGCCGACCATGTTCTTCGATCTCATCGGGCGCCAGCGCGAGCGGCCCCGGGAGGTGGGCTCGCTGCGTGTGCTTCTGGTCGGCGGCTCAGTGGCCAGCCCCGAGCTCGTCCGCACGCTGCAGCAGGAATTCGGGGTCAGCGTCCGCAATGTGTACGGCCAGACCGAGTGCGGGTCGATCATCGCCAGTACCGTTGCCGGGGACCCGGTTGCCGACCTGGCCGAATCGGTGGGACGGCCGATGCCGCAGATCGCGGTGAAGATCACTGACCCGGCCGGCGTCATCGTGCCATGCGGTACTCCTGGTGAGCTGTGCGTGCGCGGCTACCAGGTGATGCACGGTTACGCCGGCATGCCCGCCGAGACCACGGCCGCCTTCGACGGTTCGGGCTGGCTGCGGACCGGCGATCTGTGCACCGCGGACGAGCGCGGCTACCTGCGGATCGTGGGCCGCGTGAAGGACATGATCATCTCGGGCGGGGAGAATATTTTCCCAGCCGAGATCGAGGACGTGCTGCGCCGTCATGATGCGGTCGCCGACGTGGCCGTGGTCGGGGTGCCCGACGAGCGGCTCGGCGAGGTCGCGGGCGCCGCCGTCGTGCTCACCGGCACGCCCGAGGTCACTGGCGAGGAGCTGGCGGCATTCGCGGCTGGCTTGCTGTCCCGGGAGAAGGTGCCGCGACGCTGGCTGTTCGTGGCCAGCCTGCCGCTGACCCCGAGCGGCAAGGTCCGCACGCCCGAGCTGCGCGAGGCCTTTACCGATGTGGAGAAGGCTGAGGCCAGCCCGTTCGGCTCCTAGAGTTCTAATCACCGTCGGCGTGCGGTGGCACCGGCAGCCCGCGCAGCAGCCCGCGTTCGCGCATGTCGGCGTGGCCGACATGGTGCAGGCTGAACGCCGTCTGCTGGGAGGTCCAGAAGCCCTGGATGTCCTGGGTCTGGTTGACCGCCTTCTTGGCCAGCTTCAGGGCCAGGGTGGGCTTGGTCGCGATCCGCTCGGCCAGGGCCAGCGTGCGGCTGGCCAGTTCCTCCCGCGGGACCACGTGGTTGACCATGCCGAGCCGCCAGGCGTCCTGCGCGCTCACCCAGTCCCCAGTGAACAGCATCTCCTTGGCCTTGCGGGCGCCGAGCTCCCACGGGTGGGCGAACCACTCCACCCCGTTCACCCCCAGGTCGAGGGTGATGTCGGCGAACTGGGCGTCCTCGCTGGCCATGATCAGGTCGCATACCCAGGCCAGCATCAGGCCGCCCGCGATCACCTTGCCCTGGACCTCGGCGATGGTCGGCTTGGGCAGCTCGCGCCAGCGGCGGCACAGGCCGAGGTACACCTGCTCCTCGAACGCCATGTACCCCTCGACCCCGGGCCGGGCGAACCCGGCCGCCGTCTCACGCAGCTCGGTGCGGGCCCCGCCGGTCACGTCGCACGGGTCGGCCAGCCAGCGGGGATAGTCCTTCAGGTCGTGCCCGGAGGAGAACATCGGGTCGGTCCCGGCCAAGATGATCACCTTGACCGCGTCGTCGGCGGCCGCGGTGGTCATGGCCTGGTCGATCTCGGCCAGCATCCGCCGGTTCTGGGCGTTCCGGACCTCGGGCCGGTTCATCGTGATGCGGGCGATCGAGCCGCCTGCGGGATGCTCGACAGTGACACACTCATAGCTGGTCATGCGGCAGCTCCTTTCTTGCCAATTATCTAGTGCTTGACTATCGTGTACGAGACTTTTCTGGAGGCGCATGAGCCCGCCCGACGGTGACCGGACCCGCACCTTCGCCCCGCCGCTCGATCCCGGCCTGGCGGCCCTGGTGGCCGCCCAGCCGGCGTTGCGGACCCCGCTGGCGCCCGAGACTATCGGCCGGGTACGGGAGCGGATGGCCGCCGGGCCGGACCGGGACGCGCCGCCTGCGGACGGCGAGGTATCGGTCACCGAGCTCGCGGTGCCCGGGTCGGGCGGCACCCCGCTGCCTGTCCTGCTGCTCACCCCGGGCCGCCGGCCGCCCGCCGCGCTGGTGTGCTACTTCCACGGCGGCGGCCTCGTGATCGGGGACAACCGCACCGGCATCACGATCCCACTGCACTGGGTCGGCGCGGCCGGGGTTGCGGTCGCGTCGGTCGGCTACCGGCTGGCGCCCGAGCACCGCTACCCGGTACCCGCCGAGGATTGCTTCGCGGCCGTGCGCGCCCTGGCCGGGCGGCCTGGCTTGGCTTCGCTGCCGCTCGTGGTGGCTGGTTCCAGCGCCGGGGCCGGGCTGGCCGCGGCGGTGACGCTGATGGCCCGTGACCGCGGCGGGCCGGGGCTGGCCGGCCAGCTGCTCATGTGCCCCATGCTCGATGACCGGATGCACACGCCGTCCAGCTACGAGCTGGACGGCGACGGGGTGTGGGACCGCCGGTCGAACCGCACGGGCTGGACCTCCTACCTGGGTGAGGCCTGCGGGGGCAACGGCGTCCCAGCCTATGCTGCCCCGGGCCGGTGCGAGGATCTGGCGGCGCTGCCGCCCGCCTACCTCGACGTCGGCTCGGCCGAGCTGTTCCGGGACGAGACCATCACCTACGCGGCCCGGCTGGCCCAAAGCGGTGTCCTGACCGAGCTGCACGTCTGGCCGGGTGCCTTCCACGGCTTCGACCTGCACGCCCCGCAGTCGCCTCTGGCCGGCGCGGCCCGCCGGGCCCGGGCGGACTGGCTGGCGCGGACAGCGGTCCAGCGATGATCAAGACCCTGCTGATCGCCAACCGGGGCGAGATCGCCGTGCGGCTGGTCCGCGCCGCCGCCACCGCGGGCCTGCACTCGGTGGCCGTGGCCGCGGCGGACGACACCGCCGGGCTGCATACCCGGCTGGCCGACGAGGTGCGCGGCCTGCCCGGCGCCGGCCCGGGCGCCTACCTGGACATGCCGGCGCTGATCGCGATCGCGTCCGGGCTGCCGCAGTGCGCCGTCCACCCCGGTTACGGCTTCCTGTCCGAGAGTGCCACCTTCGCCCGCGCCTGCCAGGATGCCGGGGCCGTCTTTGTCGGGCCGGCCCCGGGCCAGCTGGAGGAGCTGGGCGATAAGGTCCGGGCCCGTGCGCTGGCCGCCCGCTGCGGCGTGCCGGTGCTGCCTGGCAGCGACGGCCCGGTGACCCAAGCGCAGGCGCTCGGTTTTATGGCCGCGACCGGCCGGCCGGTCATGCTCAAGGCCGTGGCGGGCGGGGGTGGTCGCGGCATCCGGCTGGCCCGTTCCGCCGCCGAACTGCCCGCGGCTTTTGACCGGGCCACATCGGAGGCCGAACGCTCCGGCGGGGACGGCAGGCTCTACGCCGAGCAGGCTCTGCCGGGCGCCCGGCACATCGAGATCCAGGTCCTCGGGGACGGCTCGGGACAGGTTGCTGATCTGGGCGACCGGGACTGCACGCTACAGCGTCGGAATCAGAAGCTGATCGAGATCGCGCCGAGCCCGTTCATCCCCGGTGAGCTGCGGGAGTCCCTCATCTCGGCCGCGACCCGGATGGCGGTCGAGCTGGCCCTGACCGGGGCGGTGACCTTCGAGTTCCTGGTCGGGGGCTCCCCGCCCGGCCGCCAGAACGGCGGGTTCTTCTTCCTCGAGGCGAACCCGCGGCTGCAGGTCGAGCACACCGTCACCGAGCAGGCCACCGGCGTGGATCTGGTGCTGACCCAGCTGGCCCTGGCCGACGGCCGCACCCTGGACAGCCTGGGCCTGGCGGGCGGCAGGCGGCCGGGCAGCTTCGCCGTCCAGGCCCGCGTCAACGCCGAGACCCAGCCCGCCGCGGGGCCTCCGGTGCCCAGCGCCGGACTGCTGACCGAGTTTGCGGTACCCACCGGTCCTGGGGTGCGAGTGGACACCGGCGGCTACCGGGGATACCAGACCGGAACGGCCTACGATTCGCTCCTGGCCAAGGTGATTGCCACCGCTGGCACCTACGCCCAGGCGCTGCGCACGCTCACGGCGGCGCTTGAGCAGTTCGGGATCGCCGGCCCGGCCGTCAACCTGGGATTCCTGCGGGCGGTCCTGGCCCGGCCGGAGCTGGCCTCTGGCCAGATCAGTACGTCCTTCGTCGAGGATCACCTGGCCGAGCTGGCGGCGACCGGGCTGGATCCTGCTGCCGCGTCGCCAGCGGCCGCCGGCCCGGATACCCGGCCCGAGCCTGGCCCGCTTCCTGGCGATCTCCAGGGCCTGACCGCCTTGCCGTCGCCGCTGCAGGGGGTCGTGGTCAGCGTGGCCGTGGCCGCCGGCGAGACGGTCACGCCCGGCCAGGAGGTCGCGGTGGTCGAGGCGATGAAGATGCAGTACCCCGTGACCAGCCCGGTCGCCGGGGAAGTCGAGCGGGTGCTGGCGCGGGCTGGAGCGGAAGTCGGGGCGGGAGATCCGCTCGTGGTCGTGCTGCCCGCCGGGGAGCCCGGTGCCGAGGCGGCGGGACTGGCCGATCTGGACCAGCCCGGTGGTGATCAGCCCGGTGCTGACCAGGAGCGCGCCGATCTGGCTGAGGTGATCGCGCGGCACGCGGGCGTGCTGGACGCCGCCCGGCCGGGAGCAGTGGAGCGTCGCCGCGCCAAAGGTGCCCGCACGGCCCGGGAGAACGTGGACGATCTGTGCGATCCGGGCACATTCCGCGAGTCCGGTCCGCTGGTCATCGCCGGTCAGCGGCGGCGGCGGCCGGTCGAGGATCTGATCCGCCGCACCCCAGGCGACGGCGTGATCACCGGGTTCGGGCGGGTCAACGGGACGCTGTTCCCGCCGGTGGCCAGCCGTGCGCTGGTGATCGCGTTCGACGACACGGTGCTGGCCGGCACCATGGGCGAACTGGCCCGCGACAAGCTCAAGCGGAACCTGGCCGTCGCGCACCAGGATCATCGCCCGGTGGTGCTGTTCGCCGAGGGTGGCGGCGGCCGGGCCGGGGACACCGACGGCAAGGTGGGGGTGACCGGCTGGTCCCTGGATGTGAGTGTCTATCACCAGTTCGGGCAGCTCAGCGGGCTGGTTCCCATCGTCGGGGTGGCGTCCGGGCGTACCTTCGCCGCCAACGCCGGCATCCTGGCCTGCTGTGACGTCATCATCGCTACCCGGGACGCCAGCATCGGGGTGGGTGGCCCGGCGATGGTCCAGGGCGGGCGTCTGGGCCGGTTCCGCCCGGAGGAGATCGGCCCGGTGAGCGTGCAGGCTGCCAACGGGGTCATCGACGTGGTCGTCGCGGATGAGGCCGAGGCGGTAGCGGTGGCCCGCACGTACCTGGCCTTCTTCCAGGGCGAAGTCGCGGAGTGGAGCTGCGCGGACCAGCGCGCCGCCCGGGCCCTGATACCGCAGGACCGGCACCGTGCCTACGACATCCGCGCGGTGATCACTACCCTGGCCGACACCGGGTCGGTGCTGGAGCTGCGCCGCGACTTCGGCTCGGGCATGGTCACCGCGCTGGCCCGGGTCGAGGGCAAGCCGGTCGGGATCGTCGCGAACAACCCGCTGCACCTGGGTGGGGCCATCGACAGCCCGGCCGCCGACAAGGCCTCCCGGTTCCTGCGGCTGTGCGACGCATTCGACGTCCCGGTCCTCATGCTCTGTGACACCCCCGGCATGATGGTCGGCCCGGACGCCGAGGCCCAGGCGTCGGTACGGAAGATGGGGCGGATGTTCGTCACCGGTGCGAACGTGAGCGTGCCGCTGTTCACCATCGTGCTGCGCAAGGCCTACGGCATTGGCGCCGAGCTCATGGCCGGCGGCTGGTTCCGCGCGCCGCGGTTCGTGATCAGCTGGCCGACCGGGGAGTTTGGCGGCATGAACATCGAGGGCAACGTCCAGCTGGGCTACGCCGCCGAGCTGGCCGCCATCGCCGACCCGGACCAGCGTCGCGCCTTCTTCGACGCCAAAGTCGCCGAGCTGTACGCCACCGGCCACGCGATCGCCGTCAGCACCCATTTCGAGGTCGACGACGTGATCGACCCGGCCGAGTCGCGGGCATGGATAAGCGCTGGCCTGGAGACGCACGTCCCGCAGATCCCGCGCCGGGCCAAGAAGCTCCCGTACGTGGACCCGTGGTGAGCGATGGCCGCCGGAACCGCTACCGACGAGAGGGACGCATGCTGACCGAACCGATCCCGCGCGGCGACATGGACACCGGGCGGCTCGACCGCGGACTGCGCAGCGCCAACCTGCCCGCGCTTCTCATGGTCTTGCACCAGCTCACCGGGGACCGCGCATGGCTGCAGGACCCGTACCGGCCGGCCCGGCGGCTGGGCATGGACCCGAACGACTCCGGCGGGTTCAGCGGGCAGGTCCAGGACGAGATCCGGGCGGCCGCGCGTGAGGCCATCCTGGCCTGGGACGCTGGCCGTCCGCCGGCCGCACCCCAGCCGTCTGGCGAGCTCCTGGTGCAGATGATGAGCCTGATCGTCAGCGAGGAGGTCCCCGCCGAATACGGGCCGATGATGGCGGCCCAGATGGGGTTCGCCGGGAGCGACGTACCGCCGGCACCGGACACCAGGCGCCGGCCGGACTTCCGCGTGACCGTGATCGGCGCCGGGCTGGGCGGGCTGATGGCCGCGCTGCGGCTGAAGCAGGCCGGCATCCCGTTCCGCGTGCTGGAGCTCGGCGATCACGCGGGTGGGGTGTGGTGGGCGAATCACTACCCGGGCGCCGGGGTGGATACCCCGAGCTACCTGTACTCGTTTTCGTTCTTCCCGCAGAACTGGCCGGGCTTCTTCGCCAGGCGCGACGACGTGGTCCGCTACGTCGACAGCTTCATCGAGCACTTCGGCCTGGCGCCCTACATCGACTACGACTCCGAGGTGACGACGGCGCACTGGGATAGCGCAGCCCAGCGCTGGACACTGGACATCCGCTCCGGCGACGGGCGGGTCCGCCAGGTCGAGACGTCCGCGGTGATCAGCGCCGTGGGCATCTTCAGCCGGCCGAAGGTGCCGGACCTGCCCGGCCTGGACCGTTTCGAGGGACCGGCCTTCCACTCGGCCCGCTGGCCGCGGGACCTCGACGTGACCGGCAAACGGGTCGCTCTGGTCGGGACCGGCGCCAGCGCGATGCAGATCCTGCCGCGGATCGCGGGCCGGGCCGCCTCGGTGACCGTGTTCCAGCGCTCGCCGGCCTGGGTCATCCCGGTGTCGAACTACTTCGACACCGTGCCGGAGGACCTGCACTGGCTGTTCGAGCATGTGCCGTACTACTTCGGCTGGTACCGGTTCTCGCTCAGCTGGACGTTCAACGACAAGCTGCACCCCACCTTGCAGATTGACCCGGCATGGGAGCACCCCGAGCGCAGCATCAGCCGGGTCAATGACCGGCACCGGGAACGGTTCACCGCGTACATCGCGTCCCAGCTGGCGGACCGTCCCGATTTGCTCGCCAAATGCGTGCCGCACTATCCGCCGTGGGGTAAGCGGATGCTGATTGACAACGGCTGGTACGCCGCGCTCAAGCGGGACGACGTCGAGCTGATCACCGAGGGCGTCGCCCAGATCACCCCGCATGGCGTCCGCACCGCGTCCGGCACCGAGCGCCCGGCCGACGTCATCGCGTTGTCGACCGGCTTCCACACCTCGCAGTACCTGTTCCCGATGACGGTCACCGGCCGGGACGGAGTGGACCTGCGCGAGCACTGGGAGGATGACAACGCCCGCGCCTACCTGGGCATCGCGAGCCCCGGCTTCCCGAACCTGTTTTTCGTGTACGGGCCCAATACGAACGGGTCCGGTGGCAGCTTCCTGGCCTGGTCGGAAAACCAGGTCAACTACATCATGCAGCTGCTGGCGGCCATGATCGAGGCAGACCTCGGCGCGATCGAGCCGCGTGCCGACGTGCACGACGCCTACAACGCAGAGGTCGACGCGGCACACGAACGGATGATCTGGACCCATCCGGGGTTCAGCACGTATTACCGGAACTCACGCGGGCGGGTCGTGGTCAACGTCCCGTGGACCGTGCTGGGCTACTGGCAGCGGCTGCGGCACGCCGACCTCGCCGACTATGAGACCGAACCGGTACGACAGACACTGGGAGCCCGCCCGTGAGCCTGGCCGAGAAGTACCTGAGCACGCCGGCCTGGCGTGAGGTCCGCACCGAACTGGTGCTGGGCCGCCCGGTCCAGGTCTACGCCGAGCGCCTGCGTAACGTGACCGACCTGCTGGAGATCTCCAGTGCCCGCGACGACCAGGTCCTGCTGGTGCACGGCGACCGGCGGGTGAGGTTCGGCGAGTTCGTCCCGGCCACCTTGACCGGCGCGGGCGGCTCATCGGGCTCGGCGTCAAGCCGGGGGAGCGGGTCCTGATCTTCAGTTACAACTGCGCCGAGTTCCTGCTGGCCATGTGGGCGACCTGGCGGGCCGGGGCGGTTCCGGTCCTGGCTAACCGGTGGTGGAGCCAGCGTGAGCTGGACGCCATCCTGGCCGATGTCCGCCCGGCGCTGGTCATCACCGATGCCGCGGATCTCTCGTTCGGTCCGGCGCCGGTGCTGCCGATGGCCGAGCTCGCCACCTGGTGGGGCCAGCAGGCCGGTGAGGTAAGGCTGCCGCCATGCCGGGAGGAGGACGCGGTCGCCCTGATCGTGTACACGGCCGGCTCGACCGGCGCCCCCAAAGGGGTGCAGCTCTCGCACCGCAACCTGGTCGCCACCCAGCAGATCCTGCACGTGATGACCGGCGGCCTGCCGCCGGCCGCGGCCAGCGCCGCGGAGCAGAAGGTCGCACTGATGACCACGCCGATGTTCCACAACGGCGGGGTGACCGCGAGCCTGACCGCGCTGGTCGACGGCAACCGGATGGTGTTCCTGCGAGGTCGTTTCGACCCGGCCGAGGCGCTGGCACTGATCGAGGCCGAGCGCGCCGCCTCGTGGAACGCGGTCCCTACCGTGTACGCGCGGTTGCTGCGGCACGAGCAGGCCACCCAGACCGACCTGAGCAGCCTGGCGGGGCCGTCGACCGGCGGCACCATGGTCCCGCCGGCGGTGCTGGCGCTGGCCCGTGACCGGCTGCCGTCCGCGCGTACCGGGCTGACCGTCGGCTACGGCATGACCGAGATGGCCTTCATCTCGATGGCCACCGGCGACCAGGTCGCCGCCCGGCCCGGGACTGTTGGCCGTCCTATCCCGCTGGTCGAGGTGGCGGTGTCCGAGCCGGACGCCGACGGCCAGGGCGAGCTGATCGGGCGATCACCGGCCATGATGGTCGGCTACTTCGGCACCGGGCAGCAGCCGATCGACGCCGAGGGCTGGTACCACACCGGTGACCTGGGACGTCTCGACGAGGACGGGTTCATCTACGTCACCGGCCGGGTCAGCGACATGGTCATCCGCGGCGGGGAGAACATCTCCTGCCCGCACGTGGAGGAGGCGCTCGGTGAGCACGATGACATCCTGGAGGTGGCCGTGCTCGGCCTGCCCGACGACGATCTGGGCGAGGTGCTCGGCGCTGCCGTCTACCCGGTCCCCGGCACGTCGCTGACCCCGGCCGGGGTCGAGGCGTTCGCTCGCTTGCACCTCGCCCGCTTCCAGATCCCGACCCGCTGGATGTTCCTATCCGAGCCGCTGCCCACCACGGCCGCGGGCAAGGTGG
This sequence comes from uncultured Actinomycetota bacterium, assembly GCA_963781225.1. Lineage (GTDB taxonomy): Bacteria > Actinomycetota > Actinomycetes > Streptosporangiales > Streptosporangiaceae > Palsa-504. The sequence continues at coordinate 47,201 of CAWAFD010000015.1, read as the reverse complement.
ACAAGGTCGGGCTGCGCCGGCGGTTCGCCGCCCAGGACGGCTGAGGTGGGGCCGGCTGACGTGGGTCCCCTGGCCGGCCGGTCGGCGCTGGTCACCGGGGCCGGCCGCGGGCTTGGCCGCGAATATGCCCGGCTGCTGGCCGGCCTGGGCGCCAGCGTGCTGGTCAACGACCTGGGCAGCGCCGTCGACGGGACGGCCGACGGCGCGGGCGCCGACGCCGGCGCGGCCGAGGCGGTGGCGGCCGAGATCACCGCGGCCGGCGGGCGGGCGCTGGCGGACGGGAGCGACGTCAGCGACTGGGCCGCGGCCCGCGACCTGGTGGGGCGGGCGGTAGAGTCGTTCGGCCGCCTTGACGTGCTGGTCAACAACGCCGGCATCCTGCGGCCCCGCACCATCGTGGGCATGACCGAGGACGAGTGGGACGACGTGATCCGGGTGCATCTGCGCGGCACGTTCGCCACCACTCACTTCGCCGCCCTGCACTGGCGGGAGCGGGCCAAGGCCGGCCACCCCGTGGATGCGCGGCTGATCGAGACCACGTCTGGTTCCGGGCTCTACGGGAACGGGCAGTCCAACTACGCCGCGGCCAAGGCCGCGATTGCCGCCCTGACCCTGGTCGCCGCCGACGAGCTGGGCCGGTACGGGGCGACCGTCAACGCGATCGCCCCGATCGCCCGCACCCGGATGGGCATCGGCTCGATCCCCGAGACCTACCGCCCCGAGGCCGCCGCCACCCTGGTCGCCTGGCTCGCCTCGTCGCGATCTGGTGCCATTACCGGCCACGTGTTCAACGTTGGCGGTGGGCACGTCTCGGTGGTCAACGGCTGGCACACCGGCCCGGCGGCGGACCGGCCGGATGCCTGGACCCTCGACGAGCTCGACGCGATCGTGCCCGGCCTGGTGGACCAGGCCGCCCCCACCCCGACCTGCTCGGCTACTACCCGGACGAGACGCGGTCGCCTCATCTGCCTGTCCTGCACTACGACACCCCCGCGCCCAGCCCGCCGTCGTGATATCCGGGAAAACCGGGTCTCCTGGCGCAGGTCAGGAGCTCGTGAGAATGACGAGCTGCTGGGTGGCCCGGGTCATCGCGACATAGCGGTCGACCGCACCTTCGATACCGCCGCCGAACTCCGCCGGGTCGATGAGGACGACCAGATCGAACTCCAGCCCCTTGGACAGCTCCGGGGTCAGCGATGCCACCCGGGACGTCGCGGCGAACCCGGGGTCGCCGATGACGCAGGCAGTCCCCTCGGCATGTGCGGCGAGCCATGTGCCGAGGATCGTATCCCGCTCCGAAATAGATCCGTGCACCACGGGGACGCCGCCGCTGCGGATGGAGACCGGCACGTTGGCATCCGGCAGCACGGCCCGGATGACCGGCTCGGCCTCGGTCATGACCTCTTCCGGCGTCCGGTAGTTGATGCTCAGCGAAGCCAGGTGGATCTGGTCGAACCCGATCCGCTCGAGCCGTTCCCGCCACGACTCGCGGAAGCCGTGCCTGGCCTGGGCGCGGTCCCCGACGATGGTGAAGCTCCGGGAGGGGCAGCGGAGCAGCAGCATCTGCCACTGCGCGTCGGTCAGTTCCTGCGCCTCGTCCACGACGACGTGCGCGAACGGGCCAGCGAGCCGGTCCGGATCGGTACCGGGCAGCGCACCCTCATTGACCAGGGCGTCCTGGAAGTCCTCGCCTCGCAGCATCGTCACCAGACCGACGCCGTATTCGTCGTCTGCGGCCTCGATCAGATTATCGATGACCTGGGTCATCTGCTCGCGCTCGGCGGCGACCGCGGCGTCGTGGCGGCGCTGGCGCCTTGACACTTCGGCGTCACCGAGCCGCGCCCGGGCCGCGTCCAGGAAGGGCAGATCGGACACCGTCCAGGCCCGGGCGCCGTGACGCTGCAGTCGCTGGACCTCCTCGGAGCTGAGCCAGGGAGCGCACATACGCAGGTAGGCGGGTACCGACCACAGGTCCGAGACCAGATCCGCCGCGTCGAGCAACGGCCATGACCGGTTGAGGGTCGCGATCAGTTCCCTGTTCTGCAGCAGCGACTTGCGGAGCTGGTCGGCCGGGACCTCGTCGGCGCGGGAGTCCATCAGGGTCGTGATCAGCTCATCCAGTATCTGGACACGCGCCTCGTTGTGCGGGGTACCGGGCTCTGGTGCCTCGAAGGCCTCGGCCCAGTCTGCGGCGCTCAGCCAGGTGTCGGACCAGTGGGTCTCGACCGTCATGCCCTGGGCGGGCGGCTTCTCGTAAAAGCTGACGGCCGCCTCGATCGCTTTGACCAGGTCCGCGGACGACTTCAGCCGGGCCACCTCCGGATCGGTCTCCGCCGTTGCCGCGGCTCCCTCCGCGACGAGATCCCGCAGGGTGCAGGTCTGCACGCCCTCCTCGCCGAGGCTGGGAAGCACGTCGGAGACGTAGGCCAGGTAACGCTGGTGCGGGCCGACAAACAGCACGCCGCCCCGGCGGTGACCAAGGCGGGGATCAGAGTAGAGCAGGTAGGCGGTGCGGTGCAGGGCGACGACCGTCTTGCCGGTACCCGGACCGCCATCGACCACCAGAGCCGCGCGGGATCCCGCACGGATGATGGCATCCTGGTCGGCCTGGATGGTGCCGAGCACGTCTCGCATCCGGGGCGACCGGCTGGTGCCCAGGCTGGCGATGAAGGCGGACTGGTCATCGAGCGCGGCGTGCCCCTCCAGCCCGTCCGGAGTGAACACCTCGTCCCAGTAGTCGCTGATCTGGCCACGGGTCCAGCGGTACCTGCGACGGCTGACCAGACCCATCGGATTGGCGTGGGTCGCTCCGAAGAACGGCTCGGCCGCGGGGGAACGCCAGTCGACCAGCAGCCGGCGGCCTGCGTTGTTCTTCAGGCCAATCCGTCCGACGTAGACCGGCTCGGAGTTGCCCGCGGCGACCATACGCCCGAGGCACAGATCCAGGCCATACCGGCGCAGCACACGCAGGCGAGCGGTCAGCCGGTGGATCTGCAGGTCCCGCTCCATCACCTCCTGGCCGATCCCGCCGGGCGCCCTTCGCTCGGCCTCAAGGCGGCCGGATAGGTCGGCGATTGACTCCGCGAGACTCTCCGCGATGGCCGTGAAGTGCTGCTCGTCCCCGGCGATCAGCGCCGGGTCGGCCTTGTGGGCGAGGTTGGCAGGAAGGTCGAACGCACTGGCAGTCAGGCGGTTCACGTCATCAGCTCCGATCACAGGCTGGCAGTGGCCGTTTGCGCACAGGACCGTTCCGCGGGTCCTGGCACCGGTTCGAGGTCTCCGGCCACGCGAACGCTGACGGCAGCACACGCACGTCGCGACCCCCATGTCCGGCAGATTCTGACCCCGGCCAGCGATTATGCGGCACAACCCGGGTCTTGCCGCAAGCCCCCCAGTGCGCTATAGATTGAAAGTGGAGGGGAGTGTGCACTCCTGCCCTCCTCGGCGGCCTGTGGATCAGTACCCCGGCCCAGCATCAGGCGGAGCGCCCTCGCGCCGCACAAGCGTGCGGCGAGCCCGGCAGAATCGGGTTTCGTGACCTCACGCAAACCAGGTGCCGCGCGTCTACATGGTATGGCCGTAAAGCTCCCGTTCGACGCCATCGTCTCCGCGCACGGCGGCACGGTGCTGCGCGTGTGCCGGGCCATCCTGGGCCCTGCCGATGCCGACGATGCCTGGTCGGAGACCTTCCTGTCGGCGCTGAAGGCTTATCCGGAGCTGCCTGCCGACGCCAACATCGAGGCCTGGCTCGTGACCATCGCGCACCGCAAGGCCATCGACGTCACCCGGGCCGCCGCCCGCCGGGCCATCCCCGTGGCCGAGACCCCCGAACTGCCGGCCCGGCCGGATCCGCGGCCGGGGTCTCCGGAGTCCCCGGACCGGATGAGATTGCTGACCTCACCGCGGCCGTGGCCCGGCTGCCGGCCAAGCAGAAGCAGGCCGTCGCCTACCACTACCTGGCGGGGCTGCCCTACGCCGAGGTCGCCGCCATTCTCGGCGGCAGCACCGACGCGGCCCGCCGGGCCGCCGCCGACGGCATCGCCGCCCTGCGCCGCGCCTACCGGCCGGCCGTGACCTGAGCCCCTTCATGCGGTCGGTGGCTCCCCGGCCACCCAAGTACGTGGTCGGGGAGCCACCGACCCCGGCAGCGTAGCTCTGGACAGCGCAGCTCCAGGCAGCTGCGCCGGGCTCCGGTGACCGTGGGAGGTAATCTGGAGACGAGGGACGGGATATGACAGAACGGAAGCCAACAGGGACCAGCTTCGTCTCGTGGATCGACCAGCAGGTCATCGAGGCGCAAAAGCGGGGCGCGTTCGATGACCTGCCGGGTGCGGGCAAGCCGATCCCCAACCTGGGCCGTGAAGACGCGGTGCAGGCGTGGCTGCGGCAGTACGCGCAGCGGGAAGGCTTGTCGACCGAGGACATGCTGCCGACCTCGCTGCGGCTGCGCAAGCAGGTCGAGCGGCTGCCGGAGGCCGTCCGTGACCTGCACTCCGAGCGTGAGGTCCGCGACGTCGTGGCCGAGCTCAACCGGCAGATCGTGGCCGCACGACGGTTCCCCGATGGCCCGCCGGTGCCGGTACCGCTGGCCGACGCGGACGCCATGGTGGCCGTCTGGCGGGACAGCCGCGCGCGGCCGCCGGTACGCCCAGCGCCAGCCCAGCCGGGCTCATCCGGTTCCCGGCCCGCGCGCCCGCGGTGGTGGCGTCGCCGGGTCAGCCGTCGCCCGGCACCTTGATCAGGAACAGCCACGCGTTGATCAGGCCGCCGATCAGGCCGGCCAGCGTCGCCGGGATCATCCAGTACAACCCGCCGCCCGCGGTCACCAGGTAGCTCACCCCGGCCACACCCACCAGCACGGCGGTGACGGAGTTCGGGGAGGCCTTCTCGATGTACCGGGCCACGCCGCTGTTTGGGTCGTGCCCGGCTCGCCGGTCCAGGATGATAAGGACCAGCCCGGACGTCACGCCGAGCGTCAGCAGTTCGGCGCCGAGCGCCGTGGCCGGCTGCGGCGCCACCAGCAGGACCGCGCCGATCGCCGGGGTCACGAACAGCACCAGGGTCTGGGCCGCGCGTGAGGCCAGGCTGCGCGACCGGGCTAGCACTTCACTCCTGATGGAGACGGCCACGAACAGCAGTCCGGTCAGCGCGCCGGCCAGCCCGGCCACGGTGACCCCGAAGTCGTGCCACAGGGCGGGCTGGTAACCCACCGACGCCAAGCTCATGCCCGAGCCTTTCGTGATGGTTGGCGACCAGGCCGGCTGGAACCACGATCGACCCTTCCCGGATCTGGTATCCCATAGCGTAGGCCAGTCAGACAGGCCAGGTTAAGGAGAGCAGTATGGCCCGATCCGCGCCTCGCCACGATCGCGACGCCGGGGGACCGGCCGATCTGCTGGCCGCCAAGGCCGGGCTGCGCCAGGAGGTGTGGTCGGCCATGCGGGCGGCCAAGGTGGCCAGGTTCCCGGGCGCGGCCGGGCGGATACCGAACTTCACCGGCGCCGAGGCGGCCGCCGAGCGGCTGCGTGGCCTGCCGGTGTGGCAGGCGGCCAGGACCGTCAAATCCAATCCCGACTCGGCGCAGTGGCCGGTGCGCCAGCGGGCGCTGGAGGACGGCAAGCTCGTCTACATGGCGGTTCCGCGGCTCGCCGAGGCTGAGCCGTTCTTCGTGCTGGATCCCGACCACCTCAGCGAGCCGCCGCGCAAGGCCTCCTCCATCAGCGGCGCGTCCCGCTCGGCTCGGCGGGTATCACTAGCCGCGGCTATCCCCGGTTGACCTGGTTGTGATGGGCAGCGTGGCCGCGGGGCAGGACGGGGCCCGGCTGGGCAAGGGAGGCGGGTTCGCCGACCTGGAGTTTGCCCTGGCGGCCGCGGCCGGGCTGATCGGACCGCGCACCGTGTGCGTCACCACCGTGCACGAAATCCAGCTGCGCGAGGCCGGCACCATCCCGCGCACCGATCACGACGTGCCGGTGGACCTGATCGTCACACCCGAGCGGGTCATCGACTGCCGTCCGCGGCACGGCGCATGGCCCGCGGCCCACATTGCCTGGGACGACCTGACCGAGGAAAAAATCGCCGCGATCCCGCTGCTCGCCGCGCAGCGTGCCGCGCAACCGTAACCGACCGTGCCGCCACTGATCGAAGTCGATCGCCACGATGCGTTCGTCGTGCACGTCACGGGCCAGCGGTGAGGCCAGCCAGACGATCGGCGGTCCCATCACGGCTGGGTCGATGAAGCTGAGCCGGGCCGGGCGGTCGGGTCCAGGCGGGAGCATGCCAGTCTCAGTGGCGCCGCCGGGCAGCAGAAGATTGACTCGCACCACAGATTCGCGCAGGTCTGCCGCCATGATCCGGGACAGCGCCTCGGCCCCGGCCCGGGCCGGCCCATAGGGCACGAACCCGCGCCGGTTCATGGTGGCGTGGTTCATCGAGATGTTGACGATGCGCCCCGACCCGGCCGTCAGCATCCTGGGCACAACCTCGCGGGCCATCAGGAAGTACCCGGTCAGGTTGGTGTCCACGACCGCGCGGAAGGCCGCGGGAGGCACCTCCCAGAACCCCATCGGCTCGGTCATGAACCGCGGGTTGACCGTGATCATGCCCAGCCCCGCGTTATTTACCAGCAGGTCGATCCCGCCCAGCCGGGACCAGACCTGAGCCACGGCACGCGCCGCGTCCGCCTCGTCACGGGCATCGGCGGCAATCCCGACCACGCCCGGAAGCGTGGCCGCAGCCTCGTCGGCACGCTCGGCGGACCGGCTGGTCACAGCCACGGCGGCGCCCGCCTGAGCCAGCGCCCTCGCCATGGCCAGACCGAGACCGCTGGTAGCGCCGGTGACCAGGGCGCGGGTGCCGGTCAGGTCGATACCGGGGTCGTCCGTCACATCCGCCCGCTGTCCCAGCGCCGAACGGCCTGGTCGGCCGGCTCGCCAGCCCGGATCAGGGGCTGCCGCCCATCTGGCTCACCAGGTCATCGTGGGTGACGCCATGCTTGGCGCCCCACTTGGTGACTTCGTCCATGTCGACCGGATCCGGCAGGACCCGTTCGGCTTCCTCGGCCGCCTGGGGCATCCCTGTCCTGCGCAGGAGGTCAACCACGTGCTGCCGGCTAACTTGCATGGAGGTCACCGACTTTCTCCGCCGTCTTCGCCTGTTGTCTCCCGCTTCAACCCCCGGCATCGTACCCACCCCCGGACCGGGCAACCCGCATCGCCCCGGTTTGCCTGGGTAGTGACCTGGCCATGCCCCTGCTGCTACGCCCCGGCGAACCCGAGGCAGGACCATGGCGGGCCGAGCTGCTGCCTGCCGTCGCGGCTACGGTGATGTGGCTGGCGGGGGAGCACGGCCATCACGGGCCGGCCGTGCTGGCCGTGGACGGGCGCAGCTCCAGCGGCAAGACCACCCTGGGAGGCCGCCTGCGTGACGCCGTGCCGGAGGCGGTGGTCGTGCACACCGACGACATCGCCTGGGCACACTCCCGCTTCGGCTGGGACGACCTGCTTGCCGGCGGGGTGCTGGGTCCGGCCCGGGCCGGGCAGGCCGTGCGCTACCGCCCGCCGCGCTGGGACGAGCATCAGCGACCGGGCGCGATCGAGATCCCCGTGGGTGTCCGGCTGCTTATCGTCGAGGGAGTCGGAGCGGCCCGCCGGGAAACCGCGAGCCTGATCGATGTGGCGATCTGGGTGCAGGCGGACGAGCGGGAGATCGAACGCCGCAGCCGGGCCAGACTCGGCAAGCCAGGCCAGGCGCCGGACGAGCAGCACTGGCTCGACTGGATGAGCGAGGAGATCCCATTCCTGGCCGCCGACAGGCCGTGGGAGCGGGCCAGCCTCATTGCGTGCGGCACCCCCGGGACGCGGTGCGATCCCGGGACCGAGCTGCTCGTCGCGGCCTAGCCGGCCGCCGGGTACTTGCGGTCCAGGTAGCTGGTGGCCACGGCCGCGTCGATGGCGGCGGGGACGGGCACCAAGCAGCTGGTTTCGTCGACCCGGCGGGTGGCTACCGCCTCCAGGCACCGGGCCTGCAGGGCGAACCCGAGGTCCATCGACTCGATGGAGTTGCCCAGCGGCCGCGGGCCGGCCAGATTGAACATGTGCCCACGGGACAGCACGTGGACACGCCGCCCGTCATTGAGTTCCAGGGTCGTCATGTCGTCGGCGTACTCGACCTGCCGGGCCACTTCCGGCGCGGCCATCAGCCCGGCCGCGTCAATCTCGGCGGGGAAATGCCCGGCGTTGGCCAGGATCACACCGTCCCTCAGCAGCGGCAGGTCCGCGGCGGTGACCACGTCCCGGTCGCCGGTCACGGTGATGATGACGTCGGCCTCGGCCACGGCCACCTCGCGCTGGGGCGTGCTGAACCCGTCCAGGTGCGCCTGCAGCCTGGTTACCGGGCTAACGTCGACCACGGACACCCGGGCATAGCCGCCGCGGAAGTTAGCCGCCACACCGCGCCCGCAGGCCCCGTAGCCGAATACGGTGACCTGCTCGCCGTTGGTGGTGCGGTTGGTCATCCGTAGGTAGGACTCCAGGGAGCTCAGGCCCACGGCGTGGTCGTTCTCGGCGAACTGCTTGATCGGGCTGTCGTTGATGACCAGGATCGGCCGCCGGAGCTGGCCCCGCAGGGGTTCCAGCCGCATGCGGCCCGAGGTCGTCTCCTCGGTCCCGCCGATGAGCTGGCTGTAGGGCCGCTCCAGATACTGGGCGAACAGGTCCCCGCCGTTGTCCAGGATCAGGTCCGGCTCGGCGTCCAGGACCTCACGCAGGTAGCCGTCGTGCTCCCGGGCATCCTTGGTGGCCTCGCCGATGACGGTGAGGCCCTCGTCACGCAGGAGCCGCACCGCGTCCGGCTGGGTGGAGTTGAGGTTCCCGGTCGAGACCAGCCGCGCGCCGCCGTCGCGCAGAGTCAGGATCAGCGCCACCGTCTTGGCCTCCAGGTGGATGCCGGTGCCGATGGTCAGCCCTTCGAACGGCCGCGTCCGGGCAAACTCCGCCGAGATCCCTTCCAGTAGCTTGCAGTGCTCACGGACCCAGTCGATGCGCGTCGAAACCACCTGGTCAGCAACTCCTCCGGTCGATGTTCCGCCGTCCCGTCATGATCGTCTCAGCGAGTGCCCATCGAGGGCCGGCCCGGGGCCGACGACAGGGTTTGGCGCGGACTGCGCCCTCCGGTTGCCAGGAACGCGACCGGCACCAGGGCAGCGTCCCCCGCCCAGCCGGTGCGCTCCGGTCATCTCCGGTGGTGGCTCACGGCTGGGTGGTGCTGACTGCCGAAGGTGCCGACGATACGGGGATGATTTTCTTGTGGTGGATGAAGTGAGGAACGAGGTGAGTGGCGACTGGGGGGCCGACCAGGAGGACGGCCGATAGCGCGACAAGCACGCCGCCCGCTACCAGCTTGGTGCCGTTGGTGAGGCGTTCCGTGCTGAGCCGCAGGCTTCCGCTACGCGCCTTCCGGCCGAGGAGCTGCCCGAGCATGATGGCCAGAAACGCCTGGATGACAATGGCGGTGATGACGTCAGCCACCGGCAGCTTGCTGAAGCTGAGGGTGAAGCCCACCACCAGTTCGTCCAGGCTGATGCCAAGGCCGAGCCCAATGATGGAAAGGCCGCGTGCTCCCACCAGCGCCCGCGCCCTACCAGCCTCGTCATCGTCATCGTCATCGTCGTTAAGGCTCTCGTCCAGCATCAAGATGCCAAGGCCGCCGATGACCACTGGGATGACAATCGGGACGATATACCGGCCTGCGAAAGTCAGGTCGACGGTGTCGGCCAGGTGGCTTTGGTAGGCCAGGTGAAGGGCGCGGGCCTCGGCAGGGCTGCCGACCTGGTAGGGGTCGAAGGCCAAGTGAGTGGGATGGCTGACCAGGTGAGTCAGCGGCGCCCCGAGTGCCATCCCGATCAGTGGCATCCCGGCCTCGAATGCGATCAACAGCACGATGACGCGTATCCGCTGCGCACGGGTCAGGCGCATTTCCCCCAGCACGGCGAATGAGACAGCAAAGGTGTCGAGGCACAAAGGCAAGGTAAAGGCCAGCAGTTTGAACATGTTCCGCTTCCTTCACTACCTGGAGTGACCGCCACCCCCACGATAAGTTAACCTGCCATCATGAGGAGGTAACACCATTGAACAGCGGATCGGCCTAGTAGGTTCAGTGTTTCCGGAAAGGGCCTGCTACCTGACTTCGTCGTTATGCGGGCAAGGGCCTGATAAACACCCGCGGGCCCTTATATATCACCAGGCAAAGGCGGGCGCAGGCTTGTTATAAGCCCGTAAGAAGTCGTTGCTGCGAGACTCTGCTGATTATCACTCTGTTATCACCATACGATCACGCGCTCCATCCGTGACGTTAGAAAGGGCAATAAATTTCGATCTTCGAAATTCCCGCTCTAGGCCGCCTGGCTGGTCTAGCGTATGCCTCCGAGAGCGGAACGGGCGGATATAGCAGTGGATCGAGTGCATAACGGGCGCCGGCCCGCATGGCGACGCCGCATGCAGGGAAGCGGCATGTCGCGCAAGGTGGTCCAGCAGCTCAGCGTGCCTGTGGCGCTGGGCCTGGTGATCGGCTTGGTACTTGCGTTCCAGGCGGGCTCGAGCAACTCGGGTATCTACCAGGTGGATCTGGGCACCCTGGTGAGCCCGAGTCCCTCGGCCAGCGTTCCGGCGTCGACGGCAACTGCTCCAGCGACGACCAACGTCAACTGTGACATCATCGTTCCGGCCAGCCCGCTCAGCGCGCAGGGACTGGCCACTCCCTATCAGCTCACGGGCACCAATGGGAGGACGCCAGCCGAGTCGGGGTGCCAGATGAGCAGCGCGGTAAAACTGGGGGCCTTCGTCCAGGCCACGATCCTGGACCCGGCTACCGGGGAGCTGTCGGTCTATGACCCGCTCGTGGTCACGAAGGGCACGAGGCCGGCCGTGCGGCCCTCGGTGCCGGAGATCCCGGCGAACGCGGTCGTGACGATCGACTTCGGGTTCAACGGCAAGGACCTGTTCCAGGTGGGGGCGAGGCCGACCACGCTCAGGGATGCCAGTTGCGTCAACGGCCAGGCAGGGTCGATCTTCGGGCAGGAATCGTTCTGCAACGGGATCAACTTCTTCAGCGCGGTGAAGAAGGACGAGCGGGAAGGGCTGCTCAAGGTGCCGTCCCCTGGCATCTCAGACAAGATCATCTCGTCGGGCGGCGCCATGGGCACGGGCCAGGTGTGCCCGGTAACGCGCAATTTCGAGGTGGCCGACCAGTCCGCGGCCAACGATGTGACCACCAAGTACCTGCTCAACCCGCTCACCGGCCAGACGGCGCAGGACACCACGTCAAATGCGGGCAACATCGCGGGGGCGACGCTGCTGTACAGCCGCAGTGACAACACCCTGCTTGACCAGTTCCTCGACCCGGTCCTCGGCTGCACCCCGTTCCAGGCCCCTGACCTGGCCAATAACGACCAGCCGGCCAGTTCCCAGGCGCTAGACGAGATACTGGCGGGCGCGTACCAGCCGAAGATCGCGGCCCTGGTACCGGAGAGTGACAAGGTGATGCTGAACGGCGGCGGTGAGTACGACGCGGCAAAGACCGACCTGTACCGCGAGGAGCTAGGCCAGGCGCCGATCAGTAAGCGGACCGACAAGACCAGCAGCCCGGAGATGTACTGCCAGAACCTAGCCGGCGTTCAGGCGCCGTTCCTGGCAGCCAACTCCAAGTTGCTCGCCACCGGCCAGTCACCGGTGACGGCGGTGGGTGACAACTTGCTCACCTTCATGGCCAATGAGCTGAACGAGTCCTTCGCCAACCTTGGCTGCCAGCACTTCCACCTGACGAGTCCCGTCAAGGTCAGCCGGAACCGCGCGGGCGTCGCCGTCGCGGCGACCTTCAGCGCCTCCGGGATGTGAGCCTTGTGACGAGGAGCCAGACGATGTCTGTTCAGGAAGCAGATGAAAACGGACAGCGTACGGATGCAGAAAATAGCGTGGACGCCGATGACGACGATGACGTGGATACGGCCGTCCCGGAAGCCTGGCGGAACAAGCGCTTCAGGATCTCCGTGATCGCGGCGGCGGTCATCCTCGCGGCGGGGGCCGGTTTCGGCGTGGGCAGGGCGATGGGGCTTGGTGACAACGTGGTTCTCTCGGCCATTCCCAGGCCGGCAACGACGGCCTCACCGTTCATCGAGGACGACGAGGGTATCGCTCAGGACAACCAGGACAACATTCTTGAATCGACGGCTCCTGGCATGGTGCACGTCCTGGCGGGCGGGATCTCGGTCGGGATCGGCCTGGTGCTCACGGAGTCTGGGAAGGTACTGACCACTTATCAGCCCGCCAAGGACGCGGCGAATCTGGCGGCGGAGTACGTCCTGTCCCACGAGACCTTCAGGGCCAAGATGATCGGCGCGGACCCGGCATCGGGCCTGGCGCTGCTCCAGATGGAGGGCCCGAAGGGGAAGCCCTTCTCGGCGGTGGCGGTCGGGAACTCGGCCACGGTCGTCAAAAGCGCGGAAGCCGCCAGGGAGTCCTCCTACCATGTGCGGAGCCAGGTCTACGACACCGCGGTTGGCACCACGGGCACGGGGAATGCGCTGTCCATGGATGTCGGCACCCTGACCACGCTGAACACGACCGTCACCGTCGGCAGGACAGACCGGAGCGGGCTGATGGCGTCGGTGCTGCAGTCTGATATGCCGTCGGCGATCGGTGGACCGCTCGTGGACCTTAACGGCCGCGTGATCGGCATCACGGTCGGGGGTTATGGGAGCGGCCTGCACATCGTCGGCTATGCGATCCCGATCAATACGGCACTCGCCGTCGCCACGCGGATAGATGAAGGCCACTCCTAGCGGATAAGCAGCCAGATAACCGAGTACCGCCGAGCTATTTGCCGCCAGACGGCTATCGAAGCGGCCACCGGAATTTATTTCACTGTCCTGCGCGCAGACGCCAGCCGAGGACCTGGCCTGCCTGCACCGTCGGATTGCCGAGCAGCCCAGTCAGATAATGGCCGAACGACGAGTCCAGCGAGGTATCGGCGACAACGGCAGAGATGCCCCAGCCGCGGAACTGGGCGCGCATCTGTGCATTGTCCGGGTAGATCTGGTTCACGGGCAAGGTGGCGAGCGAGGCCACACTGACGCCTGCCGACTCGGCCCAGAGCTGGTTGAGGTACATCGCCTCCGAGCTCAGCCCATTGCCGTCGGTGGCCGCCTGCCCATTCCACGTCGGCGCCATGAAGTACCCGCCGACCATCGATCCGGGCTGGCCGCTGTCGGCCTGCCAGCGAAGCGCCTGTGTGAACGTCGACACCGGGATCGGGACGATGAGGACGTGGGCACGGGCGGGCAGCCGCAGGGTGCTGAAAACCGTGGTCCAGCCTGCCGGGAGGGCTGTCACCGGCGCGGTGGGCAGCGGGGCCGGCAGGAGCGGGATGACGGCGACCGCGGCCAGGGCCGCGATGAGGCGCTTCGCGCCCGGCCACCGCCTGCGCGCAGCGTCGAAGCCGAACGCGAACACTGCGGCCGCTGCGCCGTCGGCGACGATGGAGAACCTGTCCGGGATCACCGACCCGGTGACCGGAAGCGTCTGCAGCCAGTACCAGGGCAGCTTGGTCCCCGCGTGCTCGACACCCCCGGCCAGCAGCGTCCCGCCGAGGGAACAGACCGCCAGCACGGCGAACGCGACCGCGGTCATCCGGATTGGCAGCTGCCGCCAGAATCGCACGGTGACACCGGCGATCACCACGAGCAGCGGCCATCCCAGGTAGCCGAGGTATTCCGGGAGCCGGCCCTGGAAGTTCGCGGCGAAGGCCGCGGTGCTCTTGGTGTGCACCAGCATGAACGAAGACGGCTGCACGAAGCTCGCCAGGTCGTTCTTGAAGTAGTCGGGCGTGAACGGGCTGCTCTGCTGGCGGAGAGGGCCGAAGAACTGCACCCATAGCGGGTAGCCCGCGATCATGCCGGCGACGGCTGCGCCTGCCGCGAGGCCGGCGGCTAGGTCCCGCACCCGGGCAGCGACCGCCCGCGGCCGGGACGCCGCGACCACCACCGCCATGACGAGCACAGCCACACCAGTGTCGAAGAGCAATTCCTCGGTGAGGAACACCTGGGCCGCTGCCAGCAGACCGAGCAAGGCCCCATAGCGGGCCGCGGCCCGCCGGCCAGCCCCGCAGCGCCCGGTTACCAAGGACAGCGCGAGGTGTGCAATCAGCGGCGGGAGCACGGCGAACTGCAGGTCATAGTGCCCGAGGCTGGACTGGATCAGGGCTGGGGAGAACCCGTAGACCCCACCGCCGAACGCGGCCGCGGGGATGCTGGCGCCCCAGCGGCGCAGGACCGCGATCATGGCGAAGGCGGACCCGGCGAAGCCGGCCGTCATCAGCACGGTCAGGCTGACCTGAGGGCCGGCCAGCAGCGTCACCGGGGCAAGCAGCATCCCGGGCAGCAGCATGAACGTGTTCCACATGACGCTGATGCCCTGCGGTGCGTTCATCCCGTCCGTGGTCAGGGCAGGCAACCGGAAGTGCGCGAACGCTGTGGCGTCGTACCGGAAGTACCAGGCGAACTGATCGGTGTCGTACGGGTTGCTGGCCACCAGACGCGATGCCGGATCGCGCCACAGCCACATTGTCACGGCGACCGCGCCGAGCAAGCAGTACATCCCGGTCAGTAGCACATGCCCCTTGGCGCGTGCCTGGGCGGCCACATCCGCGGCCGGCACTGGGATCGTAACGGTCGAGGCGGACACGGCCCGAGCCTAGCCAGCAGCAGGCAGGATCACCGGCGAAATAGCCTCCGTAAGCACTTCGAAACAATCGTCCGGCGGGAGCGGGCAAAGTGCCCGGGCGTGGCGCCGACCCGTATGCGCTCGCACACCCGCAGCAGCAATTCCATTCGGCCGGCCGTTGATCTGAGCGGCATTAAGGGTTCTATCTGCGACGTTAGAAGTGCGTAAGAATCCATGAATGCATGCACCAAGTTAGCAGCCGTCTAGCCAGCCAAGATAAGGCTTCTGGCAAATTTCTGAATTACTCAACTGGCGTGGATTGGACAGGTCTAGCATTCCCTCCGGGAGCACCAAAAGCTTGGCTGGAGGTAACTTAATGCTCACCGGACAGGGGAGAGGCGGGGCTGGCCCTAGAGGCCCACGCCGTTTCTCACACCTCGCTATTCCGCTCGCCATACCGGTCGCCCTTGCCGTCATCATCGCTGTCATCGTCGCGGTCTCCGGGAGCGGGCCGACCTCTTCTACCCAGGTGGCGGACGGCGCCTCGGCGAGCCCGTCCGCGAGTCCATCGGGCTCGGTTGCCCCGGCACCGTCGGCGACGAGCAGCACCGCGACGACTACCACGACGACCAACGTCAACTGCGACATCGTCGTCCCGGCGCAGCCACTGACCGCGAAGGGCCTGGCCACGCCCTACCAGCTCACCGGCCCTGACGGGATGAGCCCGGCACAGTCCGGCTGCAGCATGACCAACGCGGCCAACCTGGGCGCCTTCGTGCAGGCGACCATCCTCAACCCGAGGACCGGCCAGCTGTACGTCTACGACCCGCTGGTCATCACGCAGGGAACGACGCCGGCCGTAGCGCCCTTGGCGCCGAAGCTGCCACCCAACGCGGTCGTCACGATCGACTTCGGCTTCAACGGCACCGACCTGACTCAGGTAGGGGCCACCGCGAACGCCCTCAGGCAGGGCAACTGTGTCAACGGCGCGGATGGCACGGACTTCGGGCAGGTGTCGTTCTGCAACGGCATCAACTTCTTCAACGACGCGCACGCACTTGAGCGCGAGGGCAGGCTGCGTATCCCGTCGGAGGGCACCTCGGGCAAGATCGTCCCGACCGGCGGCGCGCTGGGGACGGGCCAGAATTGCCCGGTCACCCACAACTTCGACATGGTCGACCAGGACCCGTCCGACAACGTCACCGCCGGGTACCTGCTCAACCCGGCGACCGGGCAGACCGCGCAGGACACCGCGTCCAACGCGGGCAATATCGCCGGATCCACACTGCTGCTTAACGGCAGTGACAACGTCCTGCTGGACCTGTTCATGGACCCGGTGCTCGGCTGCACCCCGTTCCAGGTCCCGGATCTGGCCAACAACGGCCAGCTCTCCTCCTCCCAGGCGCTGGATGAGCTGCTGGCCGAGAAGAACCAGCCGAAGGTCGCGGCGCTGGTCCCGGAGAACGACGAGATGACGCTGAACGGTAACGGTCAGTTCGACGCGGCCAAGACCAACCTGTACCGGGAGGAGCTCGGCCAGACGCCGATCAGCACACAGAACAACACGACCAGCAGCCCAGCGATGTTCTGCCAGAACATGGTCAACATCCAGACGCCGTTCCTGGCGGCCAACCAGGCACTGCTGGCTACTGGCCAGTCCCCGGTGACCGCCGTCGGCGACAATCTGCTGACCTTCCTGGCGAACCGGCTCAACATGAGCTTCACCAACCTGGCCTGCCAGAACTTCGGCCTGACCAACCCGGTCACCGTCAGCCTGAATGCGGCCGGCGCGGCCGCCGCGGCCACCTTCAACACCACACCGCAACAGGCGACCGCCTCGGGTACCGGGACTGGGAAGGGTACCGGGACTGGGACGGGTACCGGGACTGGGAAGGGCACGGGGACGCCCGGATCAGGCCGCGGGCACAGGACGGGCCGTCGGCACCACAACTGGATGAACCCGTCCGGGATGTAATTCCCGGCTCGGCGCTCCCGGCGGGGGTGGCGGTCTCACGATTTGAGACCACCACCCCCGCTTCGCGCGATCAGGCTTGAGGCTGCACCGCCGGCCCGGCCGCTCCGGAGTAAGTACCGGACCACACCCCGCCATGTTCGCCGACCGTCGTGCCAAGCTTGGCGCCCAGCTTCAGCCCGATAATCGACATGACGAAGCTCATGAGGCCAAACAGGGTTACGGCCCAGACGATCGGAGGTCGTCCAGGCTGAGCGCGGCACCGCTGACCAGCAGCCGCCATCCGCGCCAGGCCTGCGGGGGTGTCGTCACCGCCGCGCAGTGCCTCGATGAGTCCCCAGACCGCGGTCGCGAACAGTATCCCGGCGCCGGCCCAGCGCGGCCGACCCCAACGGGCCGGCAAGGCCGGCGCCGATGAGCATCCCAGTGGCCGGCATCACGACATTGCACAAGCCAAGACCGTGGCCACCTTGATGCCGGTCCGCCGGTCGACGCCGCTGACCTCGATGGCAATCGCCGCCCCGAAGTTGTTAAGCCCGAGCGCGACCGCCACGACCAGCAGCGCCACCATAACGAAATCCCCCGTCCGATCAGGACGGTGCGCAGTCCCAGGCGGCTGGCCCAGACCTCACCGCATCGCCTCGGCCAGGGTGAACCCTGCCATGATGACCATCACCAGCGCGGCCAGGCGGGCGATCCACTGCATCGGCAGGATCCGCAGCAGCCCTCGGCCGCCCGTGATGGCCAGCGCTGCCACCGACCACAACGCCAGGACGCTCCCGATGCCCACCGCCACCGGGTCGTGGTACCTGGCAGCGAGGTTTGCGATCACGATGTCCGACAGGTCACCCAGCTCAGCCAGCGCGATCACCCCGAAGGAGGTCGCCGCCACGGCCCAGAACCCGGCCGCGCTGGCTTTCAGCCGGGCCTCGTCCTCGTCCTTGTCCGTGCGCAGCACCAGCACGGCACCGGCCAGGAACACCACCGCCACCGCGATCTGCACGATCTTGTGTGGGAGCAAGCCGAGGATGGCGCCGCAGGTGACCGCCAGCACGACGTGCGCCGCGAACGCGGCCGCCGCCCCGGCGAACGCCCCGCCAGGCCGATACCGGGTGCCCAGCACCAAGCTCGCCAGCCCGGAGTTGTCCGGCAACTCGGCACCGAAGACCGTCCCGAAAACGATTGCGGCAATGAGCAAGCCTGGCATCTGATCACCTCCCGGCCGACCCGGCCGGACCGGCTCCGCCGCGCTGATAGCTGGAGTCGTAGGAGGCTATGCCGGAAGGCAGGCCGCCGCACGCCTATGGTGATCCGGTTAGCCGACCGTCACAACTCGGGACTAGGGACGGCCGAGGCCCCCGCGAGTGCGACTCGCGGGGCCTCGGCCTGCTGAGTCAGACCACCAGGAGCTCACACTCGCCATCGCCGCCTTGGTTCCCTCAGCCGGTTTGGCGGCATCTCCGCAGGTGAACGCCGGGGCGGTCCGGACCCGGCGGACGGTGCTCAGGCCCTGCAGCTGCGCGCGCACCGGCTCGGGCGCGGTGGTGATCAGGTCGCGGAGCTGGTTGCTGGCCTGGGTGCGGGCCTTCATCGCGCCGGCCCGGGCGACCCGCAGCGCCCGGATCGATTCCGCTGCCCCGTCACTGCTCTTGGGCGTCCCGCAGTCCTCTGCGCGCAGCGCGGACAGCGCCGCTGACACCGCGTCCACCGCGTCGGACTTGCCGCGGCGGCGGCGGCGCTGCCGGTCGGGCCGGGTCACCTCCAGCACCGTTACCCCGGCCGCGGCCAGGTGGCGGCCCAGCCCGGCGCCGTAGCTGCCGGTCCCTTCCACCCCCACCGCCGTAAGCTCGCCGTACCGGCGCATCCACGTCAGCAGCCCGGCATAGCCCTGCTCATCGGCCGGGAACGACTCGGTGCCTAGCACCCGGCCGACCTGATCGACCACCGCCGCCACGTGCATATCGGCGTGCGTGTCCACTCCGCCGGTGACAGGCCCAGCGGTCTTTGCCATCCTTGACAACAGCCACTCCTTCCAGGAAAGGGGAAAGGCGCCGCCGCGCCGGGACGGACGGGCAGACCACTTCACAGGCACGACAAGGGGCCAAGCTCCTATCAAGCCACGGGTCGTCCCGGCGGGCAGGCGGTCACGCCCCGCCGCCAGCTCCCGGCGGGCACCTCAGGATAAAGACACGCGCCCACGCACGGTCAGGTGCCTCAAGAGCCACACCAGGAGCCAGCGGCAGAACTCGACCAGCCTCTACAGACGGATCCCGGATCACCAGGCAACAGGCCCGGAACACCCATCGCGCTAAAACCCGTCAGATCACATCATCTAGAAGTGGTTGCCTCACCGTGCTGACCAACTCGGTGATCACCTGGGTGACCGAGTACTACCAGCTGGCCGTACAGGGTCTGCGAGCCAAAGGCCGCGCCGTCCCCGACGAACTGCTCGCGCACATCTCCCCGGCCCACTCGGAGAACATCAACTTCTTCGGCGTCATCACCGTCGAGGTCGAAGCCGAGCTGGCCAAGCTGGACGGTGCCGGGTGGTGGCCCTTGCGGTCGGCCGCCCCGGATCTGAGCACGCTGCTGTGAGACGGGCCGGTTCCGGCGGCCAGACCCCGCAGCCCGGTACGAGACCTGCCCAGCCACGACATGGGAAGATCCCGCAAGGCGTCCGTAAGCGGATCCCCTGCCGGCGTTCGGTGTTTTCGGGGCCGTAGCGGCTCAGGAAGGTGGTGATGCCCTGGGTCGCCAGTGACTCGAGTTCCCCGGCGGAGTAGGGATGGGCTCCGGCTTGCAGGGTGAGCCGGTTGAGGGGCGCGGCGACCACGAGCCAGGTCAGCTGCTCAGCAGCGACGCCGGGGTCGTCGATGCGCAGCAGCCCGCGGGCGGTGAGGGCGCCGAGCGCCTCGGCCAGCATGCCGATGTTGCGGGTCCAGCTGCGCGTGACGTAGTCGGCGGCGACGTCGGGGAACCGGTGTGCTTCCGCGGCGATCAGGGTGCGCATGTGCAAGACCGGTGGGCTCAGCAGTCCGGCTTGCAGGACGCGGGCGAAGCCGAGCAGTCCCTGGCGGGCCTGGCGGGTCTCGGCCAGTGCGGCGGTGTGCGGGCGCATCGCGTTGTAGCCGCGGTCGACCCAGTCCCGCACGACGGCGGAATACAGCGCATCCTTGGACGGGTAGTCGCGGTAGAGGGACTGCTTGGAGATGTGGGCCTGCGCGGCGACCGCGTCCATCGTCGTCCCGCGGTACCCGCGCGCGATGAACATCTGCCGGGCGATGGACAGCAGTTCTGGGGCCTCGCTGCCGCGGGGTCGGCCGCGGCGGGCGGAGGCAGGGCTCGTCGGCATGCTCTCACTTTAGTACTTGACAGTACGGAAGTCATCAGGCACTATCGTACTCACTGGTACTAAATACCGGAGGGTCATCATGGTCGGTCTCGGGATCGCCGCCGCGGCGGTCGCCGCATTCATTCTCAGCTCGGGGTACTACGCTGCGGTGACTCCCCTGGAGCGCCGCGCTGTCGGCGCCGCGGCCCTGGACCGCGGACGACCGCAGCCGTGGAAAGTGCTGACCGAGCTGCTGCGCACCGCAACCGTGGCCTCGGCCTTCGCCTGGATCGCCCACCGCGGCGGTGACCTAGACGTCAGCCACGGACTCGTGCTCGCGCTGATCCTGTGGGCCGGCTTCCCGCTCGTCCTGCTGACCGGCTCGGTGACCTGGGAGAAAGTTCACCCCGCCACGGCAGCGATGCACGCCGGCGACTGGCTGCTCAAGCTCCTGCTAATCGCCGTCATCCTCGGCCTGCTCCACTGACAAGAACCGGCCAGCCGCAACCGGAACCGCCACCGAACCGAAAGGACGATCACCGATGAACAGCACGTCAGTCTCGAAGGCAGGCCCGCTCGATCTCACGTTCACCGCGGCACTCAGGCAGGAGCCCGGCAAAGGCGGATGGACCTACGTCGTCATGCAAGACTCCGCCGACGTCTTCGCCACCCGCGGGCTGGTCAAAGTCAGCGGGACCATCGACGACCAGCCCTTCACCAGCTCGTTCATGGCCCTCGGTGACGGCACCCACAAACTCCCGGTCAAAGCCGCCATCCGCCGCCACCTCCGCAAGCGCGCCGGCGACACCGTCACCGTCCATCTCGACCAGCGACTGCCTCACCCAACCCCAAGGAGCACCAAATGAGCCCGGCCAAAACCCACATCACCGGCGTGCATGCCGTCAGCATCCCGGTCGAGAACCAGGACGACGCTTTGCGCTTCTACACCGGCACGCTCGGCTTCACCACGCTGCGCGACACCCCGACTCCCGGCGGCGGCCGCTTCATCGAACTCGCACCCGGTCGCACCAGCGTCATCATCACCCTCGAACCGGCCGCCCCGAACGTCACCCGCGGCGCCATCGGCATCCGGTTCACCACCGGCGACGCCGGCAATGCTCACGCCGCGTTCACGGCCGCCGGCGTCGACACCGACGACATCCTCCGCTGGCCAGGAGTACCGGCCATGTTCTCGTTCCGCGACCCCGACGGCAACGCCCTGTCAGTCACCGAAGTCCCGTGACCTGACCCCCCAGCCACCCTTCGCGAATCGCGCCACGGCACCACGATCATCGTGCCGTGACACGATCTCTGATCACGCCGCCCACAATCCGGAACACCGGGCACCGACGCCGGAGGAATGACGCCGGCGCTACGAAGCCGAAGCTGCCGGAAGCGCGTCGCCCGCGGCCATGGATGACGTCCCGCCAGCCGTCACGCAGTGCCACTGCCGACTGGCCGGACGGGATGACCTGCGTGCTTACGTCTCATCGTTGCTTCCGCTGACCGGGCGGGCTCTGACCAGTGCGCAGTGGCAGACGGCTCGCAGCAGCGGCGGCAGGAAAGGGCGTGACACCGGTAATGGCATGACGGGACAATGCCTCGTGCTCATCGATCACTGGCCGCTGCTCGGGCTGCGGCTAACCAGTCCCGGCCTGGAACTCCGCCTTCCTTCCGGGGAGGAACTCGGCGAACTGGCTGACCTCGCTGCTGAGGGCATGCACGATCCGGGCAGTGTGCCGTTCCTGGTCTCGTGGCCAGACCTGCCACCGGCCGAGAGGGCCCGTGCCGTGGTGCAGCGCCACTGGCGGAGGCGCGGCGACTGGTCGCCGGACGACTGGTCCCTTGACCTGGCTGTCTTCGCTGACGGCCAGGTCGTGGGCCAGCAGGAGATCTCGGGTCGCGACTACCGGATCCTGCGGGAGGTCAGCACCTTCTCCTGGCTCGGCCTGCGTTATCAGGGGCAGGGACACGGCACAGAGATGCGCGCCGCGGTCTTGCACCTGGCCTTCGCCGGGCTCGACGCGGCCGAGGCGGTCTCCGGAGCCTTCGACGACAACGTCCCGTCGCTGAGGGTCTCCGAGAAGCTCGGTTACGAATCCGACGGCATTGAGCGCCTCGCCGCGAGCGGGCGAGCCACCACGACGCGCCGCCTGCGACTGCCTCGCGCGCGATGGGAGAGGAGCGAGCGCATTCCCGTCTCGGTGACGGGACTCTCGCCGTGCCTGCCGTTGTTCGGCCTGCGCGACGACGGCGGACCCTGACCGGCACGGTTCGGCTCGCGTGGCGAGCATGGCTGGGGTAAACATGCCCTGTCCGGGCCAGGCCGGGTGGCAGATCGCGGCCCCGGCGACGTCGTGACGCACCACAGGCCACCCCGGCGGGACCGCCGCCGGATATAGGCCGTTCCGCAAGCCGAACCCTTTACGGCAACGCCGCAGTTCAGAGGGGTCTCCAGGTCACGGTATCCCGTGGCCCCGCCCGGTGAAAATTCTCGCTGGGGTGCCTACTACGGGACGGCCCCGGTCGGTCAAAAACCCTGGATTATGAGACGTCCGAGCGCATGCGCCCCGCCTGCCCGCAACCGCGTCCAGAACCCATCTCAGAACATGCTCCGGTCCCGCCCGCTTCTGAGATGGTTAATGAGACACTTGCCAGCATGGCAGCGGTCCATCACAACCTCGTCGGCCTGGCCCGCGTGTCCACCGACGCCCAGGACGCCCAGCTGCAGCGCGATGCCCTCGGTGAGGCGGGCTGCGGCCGGATCTTCGAGGAGAAGATCTCCACCCGCAAGACCGAGCGGCCCGGCCTGGCCGCCGCCCTGGACTACCTGCGGCCCGGCGACAGCCTGTGCGTGTGGAAACTCGACCGGCTCGGCCGCTCCGCCAGAAACATCCTGATCATCGCCGACGACCTGCATGAGCGCAGCATCGGCGTGCGCATCCTCGCCGGGAAGCTGGCCGGCAGCTACACCCCCGCCGGGGAAGGCAAGTTCTTCTCACCATGATTGCCGCCTTCGCCGAGCTCGAACGCGACATCATCCACGAGCGCACCATGGCCGGCCTGGCCGCCGCCCGGGCCCAGGGCCGCACCGGCGGCCGGCCCACCGTCATGGACGCCGACAAACTCGCCGCCGCCCAGGCCCGCCGTGCCAGCGGGGAAAGCCCCACCCAGATCGCCCGGGCCCTCGGCGTCTCCCGCGCCAGCATCTACCGCCACCTCGCCGCCACCCCAGGCGGGCAGGCCCTCCAAGATCAGTAGGCTCGCGCGAGCCGGACCGCGATCTCGCCTTGGTTGGCGATCAGGACCTTACGCGCCGCGATCCTCCCGGTCGCCGCCCAGCGCGCGCCGCATACCGCGCTGGATGGCATCGATGAGGTAGGGACGCAGCCGGGACGCGGGCACGATGCTGTCGACCGAGCCCACGTCCCGGGCGCGTTCGATGCTGTGCAGGGTGTCGAACTCATCTGCCAGCTGGCCGAGCTTCTCGGCGTGCACGGTGGCCCAGGTCGAGTCCAGCCGGGCCCGCAGCTGGGAGGCGTCTTCGTTGTTTCCCTCGGCGGTGGCCTCGGTGATGGCGTTCTGCAGGTCCGCGACCCGCGGATCGGCGGAGGTGCGTTTGTTCACCTCGGCGGCGAATACCACCGCGGCGGCGGGGGCGCCGCCGATCACTGAGGCGTAGGAGCCTTCGACCGCCGCGATCTCCATGTTGTCGTTGAGTGTCCCGGAGAACACCACAAATGCGCCGCCGTGGTACCGGGACACCACACAGAACACGATCGGGCCGTCGAAGTTGACCACGGCCCGGCCGATCTCGGCGCCGTACTCCAGCTGGAGCTGGCGCAGGGATTCCGGCGAACCATCAAACCCGGACAGGTTGGCCAGGATCACCAGCGGACGGTTCCCGCTGGCCGCGTTGATGGCCCGCGCAGTCTTCTTCGACGAACGCGGGAACAGCGTGCCGGCCGTCCACTGGGACGGTCCGTCCACCGGGAGCCGCCCGTGCCGCGTCACCGGGCGGGACTCGAAGCCGATCAGCGCGACCGGCTGACCGCCCAGGTGCGCGTCGAGCACCACGGCTGACTCGGCGTCGGTCATGTCCGCCCAGCGTTCCAGCGTTGGGTGGTCGGCGTCCACCACCCCGGTCAGCAGTGAGCGCATGTCGAACGGCTTCTTGCGCTCGGGATTGCTGTCTGGGCTGAAAATCTCGCCCAGCACGCTGAAGTCGCTGCCCGGCATTGTGTGCGGTGAGGAGGAGATGTCCCGGTCGGCGGGGTCGCCGGTCGGGGCCAGGCGGGGGAAACGCTCGCCCGGCGCGGTGTAGGTGTGCTCGTAGTGCGCGAGCAGCAGGTCCACCGCCGTGGACAGGTCGGGTGCCCAGTACTGGGCCTCGCCGTTCGGGCCCATGATCCGGTCGTAGCCGCCGATGCCGAAGTTGTCCTCGGCCGAGACACCACCGGAGTAGTCCAGTGATTGCTTGCCGGTCAGCACCATGGCCGAGTCCGGGGTCATGATCAGCACGCCCCTGGTGTGCATGAGCATGGTCGCCTCGGCGTTCCAGTACGGCTGGGCACCGACGTTGATCCCGGTGACCACCACGTTGATCTCACCGCCGTCCTGGGTGAACTCGATGACCCCGCGCAGAACCCGGGAGATCCAGTCCATCGCCTCGGTGCCGGACTCCATCGAGATCTTGGCCCCCGCCGAGATGGCGTACCACTCCACCGGGGCCTGTAGCCTCCTGGCCAGCTCGATGGCGGCGAGCACCCGGCGGCACTCGGGCTCGGCCAGCGCACCGAGCGCCCGGGTCGGGTCGCCGAGCAGCACGATCCGCCGCATCCCCTCGGGGTAGCGCTTTGTCGACGTGTCGACCACACCGAGCACGAGGTTGGCCTTGTTCGAGCCCGGAGCGCGGTCCACCGGCACCGGCGAGCCGGTGTCGTCCAGGTCGTACTCGGTGAACGTCCCGCCCTGGCCGCCTTCCGGCGAGCGTGTGATCAGCGGGATCAGCTCGTACGGGTACACGGCACCGCGGCGGCGAGCCCGGATGACCTTCTGGGTGTAGGAGTTCAGCTCGCGCAGCGGGCCGACCGGCGGGTCGGTGATCCGCAGCGTCAGTCCGGCGCCCGGCGGCCGGGACATCCGCAGCATCAGCTCACGGGTATGGCCGCCCTCACCCGGGACCCGGAACTGGACCATGATCTGGTCCAGGCCCAGGGCTCCGGTGCGGGGCGCAAGTGACCTGATGACCTGGTTCAGCTCGCCCGGCGGCACCTCCACCAAAGGCCACAGGTAGAGCTTGATCCGGTTCCAGTCCAGCCGCGCTAGCTCGCGGTCGGCCGAACGGGCTGAGCGAAGGCTGTCCAGGCAGGCGTCCAGCGTGTTTTCAACCTGTGGCAGGCCGCGGATCCGGCCATCCTCGTCCCGCAGGATCGTCAGTTCGCGCACGTCGGCCAGGGCGATCAGCCGCTGGTCGTCGGGGACATCCCGGCCCTGGATGCGGAACAGGTGCACGTCCGGGGCGGCGGGCAGCGGGGTGAGCTCGAAGTTTGAGAAGCGCCACAAGCCAAGCCGTTCGGCCACTAGGGGGTGCAGGCCGCGCAGCGTCCGGTCTTCCGTGGTCACCCCGTCCGGGCCCGGCCGGAAGGTAAACCAGGCCGGCCCGCTGCCTTCCGCGCCGTCCGAACGGCGCACCGCCACCGCCACCCGGGCCACCCCGTCTGGGATGGTGCCGAGCTTGCCGCGGATCCGCTCAGCCCGGGCTTCCGGGTCGCCCTCGCCCTCTTCATCAGGGCCCTGGGAGGTGACGTACAGGTCCACCAGGACGGTCCGGCCGGCCGAAAGCTCGGCGGGCAGCTGGGGCAGGTCGGTCGCGGCTGCGCTCTCGCTGCCCTCGGCCACGGTCGCGATGACCAGGTAGTCCTGCCCGCCGTGGGAGTACCCGGCGGTCAGTAGCGGGCGCCCGCTGCGCTCGGCGACCTGGACGTGCTCCAGGTCCCTGATCCGGTAGTACCGCCGGGTCATCACCTCGAGCATGATGGCGTGATGGCGTGGGGCAAAGACGCCGAGGATCGGCTCACTTGAGGCAACGATGTCGTCGATCCGGGCCGCGCGGGCCTGCGGATCGGTCGGCATCTGGTCGAGTTCGGCCCGGACCTGCTCCTGCTCACGGGCACGTTCGGCAGCGATCAGCGGCTCGTCGAAGCAGCGGTACCGGACCTGGCGGGCGAGGTCGCCGACGGCTGGGTAGCGCAGCTGGGTAGCCGCGACCAGCTGGTCGAGCACCCCCCGGTACTCCTCACGGCCGTCTTCGGCCAGCGACCCGGGGTGGCGCAGTCGCCACTGCAGCAGCTCGGAGACGACTGGCACCAGGGCTGCGGCGCGCCGGTGGGCCAGGAAGATCCGGTACAGCGCCGGGTCAAGCTCGGGGGATGGCTCTATGTCGGTGATGCCGTAGTGGGACAGCGTGCGGCGCAGCTTGATCCGGAACGACTCGGGCAGGCCCTCCGCGTCGGCGTCACGAGAGCGCAGGTAGGCGTGCAGGTACTCCTGCGGGTTACGGGCGGACTCGGCGTCGACCGCCGCCTCGTCGTCGGTCGGTGACTCATCGGACTCCCGGCGGTTGCGCCACAGCGCGGACAGGTCCGCGAAGATCTGCAGGATCTTTGCCTCTCCGGCCAGCAGCCCCGGGTCGTCGGCGGCCATCCCGGAGCGCGCCGAGGCAAGCCGCCGCAGCTGCTCTTTGGCCTCGCGTTCGTCGATGTCGTAGCCCAGCACCATCGAGCGCAGCGCGGTCAGCGCGTCCGTGGCGGCCGTGGCCGGGTCGGCGTCCGGTTCGGCCAGGCCGCCCAGTGCAGACAGATCGGCCCGGTCGCCCGCCTCCGGGGCAGCCTCGGCGTCGGTGGCCGGGTCGATTTTGACCAGCTTGGTGCCGCTTTCGACCTGGGTGTTGACGTCGGCGAACACCTCGGCGACCCGTCCGGCGGCCGGGGCGCGCAGGGCCGTCTCCAGCTTCATGCTCTCCACGATGGCGACGACGTCGCCTTCGGCGACCTCGTCTCCGGCGGAGACCGGGATGGCCACCACCATGGCCGGGGCCGGAGCGCGGACCAGGCCGGCCTCACCGCCGGAGATGCGGTGCACGGCGCCGTCCACCTCAACCAGGTAATCGGGGCCCTGGGCGACCGAGAGCACGTCGAAGCTCTGCCCGCCGACGGTCAGGGTGAGCTCGAACCGGCCGGACCGCTCGACGTCCGCCTCCACCGCGTGGCCATCCAGCTCCACGTGGTAGCGGATGGGCCGGCACCGGCACACCCGGAGCCGGTAGGCTTCGCCGCCTACCCGCACGTCGACCTGGTGTGAGGTCTCGTGCCCGACCTCGGGCCGGCCGCGCTCGGCGGAGGCGAACAGCCGTTCCTCCTGGCGCCGGTCGTGGGCCTGATAGGCCTGGAAGGCGGTGGCCAGCAGGGCTATGTCGACCCGGCGGGGTGGGGTGTAGCCGTCCGCCATCATGGTGTCCAGCCAGGTGGTATCGACCTCGCCGCGGACGAAGTCGGGCCGGTCCAGCAGGTCGAGCAGGAACGCCTTGTTCGTGGTGCCGCCGCGGATGACCGTCGCGGTCTGCTTGAGCGCGCGGGACAGCCTGGCCCGCGCCTCGGCCCGGCTGCGGCCCCAGGCGATGATCTTGGCGATCATCGAGTCGAACTGCGGCGGGATGACGTCGCCCGCCGACACCCCGGTGTCGACCCGGATCCCGGGTCCGGCCGGGAGGGCCAGATGCTCGATCAGGCCGGGGGCCGGCGCGAACCCGCGTTCGGGGTCCTCGGCGGTCAGCCGGGCCTCGATGGCGTGCCCGGAAACCGGCGGCTCGCTCTCACCGGTCTCGGCCAGCGTGCCGCCGGCCGCGATGTGCAGCTGCAGCTTGACGATGTCCATGCCGGTGGTGACCTCGGTGACCGGGTGCTCCACCTGCAGCCGGGTATTGACCTCGAGGAAGGACAGCAGCCGCTCGCCCGGCTGGTACAGGAACTCCACCGTGCCGGCGTTGAGGTAGCCGGCCGCGCGGGCCAGTTCGGCGGCATGGGTGCGGAGCTTGCGTTCCTGCTCGGCGTCCAGGGCGGTCGAGGCGGACTCCTCGAGCACCTTCTGGTTGCGCCGCTGCACGCTGCAGTCGCGGACACCCAGCGTCCACACGTCGCCGGTGGCGTCGGCCACGATCTGGACCTCGATGTGACGGCCGCCGCTGATCGCCCGCTCCAGGAACACGGTCGCGTCGCCAGCGGTCTTGGACGCCTCCGAGCTGGCCCGCTCGAACGCCTCGTCCAGGTCCTCGGGCCGCCGGACCAGCCGGATGCCACGGCCGCCGCCGCCCGCGGTGGCCTTGACCATGAGCGGATAGCCGATTTTCTCTCCCTCGGCCCGGGCCTGCTCCAGATCGTCCACGGGCCCGCCGCTCCACGCGGCCATCGGCACGCCGACCTCCTCGGCCAGCAGCTTGGACCCGATCTTGTCGCCGAGCCGGCGCATGACCTTACCCGGCGGGCCGATGAAGATGATCCCGAGCCGGTCGCACAGCTCGGCGAATTCGGCCTTCTCCGAGACGAAGCCCCAGCCGGGCCAGACCGCGTCGGCCCGGCAGGCGCGCAGCGCACGCTCGAGCTCGTCGTAATCGAGGTACGGGCTGGAGCTGAACTCGGCGCCCTCGGCCTCGGCCGGCCCGATCAGCACGGCCTCATCGGCCTCACGGACAAAGGTGGCGCGGCGGTCGACGGCGGTGTACACGGCGATGACCCGCAGCGGCGGACGCCCTTCAGCGTTCCATTCGCGCACCGCGTTGATGAGGCGCATCGCCGGCTCGCCACGGTTGACGACCGCGATGCGCTGGAAGGCGAACGGGGATTCGGTGCTCATCTGCTACCCACCGAAGGCGGCGCTGATGTCGTCGGTCGTGCCGCCGGTCATCCGGGCCGCGTCTGGCCGGCCGCGACCTTCCTGGGCGTCCAGCACTACTTCGTCGGCCACGATGGCCGGGTCAATACGCATGACCGCGTAGCCGCCGACGGCCCCTGCTCCAAAGCCGGGCGCGAAGACCCGGACCGGGCGGGTTATCACTCCGTCGGCCACGGCGTCGTAGACCGCGATCGGAATGCTCGCTGCGGACACGTTGCCCATCCTCTCGACGTTGAAGTAGAGCTGGTCGGCAGATAGGCCGGCCTTTCCGGCCAGGTTCAGGATCATTGTCTTGTTGGCCTGGTGCGGGATGATCAGCTCGATGGTCTCGAGCAGGGTCCTTCCCGGATCATCAGGATCTGACTGAGCGCCCAGTTCGTCCAGCATCTGGGCCAGGTAGCGGGCGACCAGCGACTTGACCTCAGGCCCGTACACGGTGATGTCGCGGTCGAACTCATAGTTCGGCCAGATGATCGAGTTGACCTCGCTGTGCGGTCCGCTCGCATAGGTCTGCACGACCTCCACGTCGCCACGCTGGCCGTCGGCGGCCGGGGCGATGACCATGGCCGCGGCGCCATCCCCGAAGATCATCCGGGAGGTGCGGACGCTGCCGATCTTGTCGGAGAACTTCTCCACGCAGACCAGCAACACGGGCCGTTTCACTTCCTGGAGCTGCCGGATGGCCTCGGACAGGCCATAGGGCAGCCCCGCGCAGGCGGCCACCATGTCGACCGAGGCATGTGTCTGCTGCAGGCCAAGCTCACCGGACAGCCAGCACGCGATGGAGGGGATCTGGCGGTTGCTGGTGCAGGTGGACACGATGATGGCGCCGATCTCACCGGGGGAGCGGCCGGACTTGGCCAGTGCGGCGCGGACCGCGTGCAGCGCCAGCTCCTCGGGATTGAGGCTGGTGTAGCAGCGCTGCTCGATCCCGGTCTTGGCCGCGATCTCGTCCGCGGCCATCGGCGACCAGGAGAAGCTGGTGTTCCTGATCACGTCGTCGTTGCTGCAGATGTGCTCGCCGCGGACGATGGCCAGTGCCTCCAGCTTCGGCTGGACCGCGAACGCCTCCCGCACCCGCACCGGCGGGTACGGGGTCACCGGCTGGACCGCCTCGGGCACGGTCCGCGCCGCGGCGCGGTCGCCGGCCGTGGCGCCGGCCATCCCGTGGTCGCCGACCGCGGTCCGCTTGACCCGGTCGATGAAGGCCATCACGTCCCGGGTCCGCGGGTGGAACGCGACTACGAAGTCGTCCTCGCCAATCTGGCCCCGACCGCGCAATTCGGTCTGGGACCGGTCCCACGGGTACTGGTTATGCAGAACCATGGCCCACCGGGTCAGCGCCTCCAGTTCCGGCACGTCCTCGCTGGCGTCGAGGATCTCCTCGGTGCTGAACACCGGGTAGTCCGGGTCGTAGCTGGGCATGACGAACGTCAGGGCATCGGGCTGGGCCAGGAATTCGGCCACCGTGGGCTTGATCGGGGGCAGTTCGGTGGCATGGTACAGCTTGTTGCGGAACAGGTCGAACAAAAGGTCGAAGACCTTCTCCTCGGTGCGCGCTTCCCAGGTTGCCGGCAGCTCGCGGAAGGCACGCTCGACCGCGGCGACCTTGCGCTCGCTGTCCTCCCAGGGGGTCAGCACCGGCAGGAAGACGTCGTCCCGGCGCTTAGCCAGGTCGCGCCAGCGGGTGGGGCGCCGCTCGAACATCGTGATCGAGTATCGGTTGGCCCAGTACAGGTTCTGGCCCAGATCGCGGAGCAGCTCGAACCGGCCGGGATAGGCCTCGGATTCGACCCGGGCCAGGATGTCGGTTCCGCTCGGCGCCTTGGCTTCGAAGTCCCGCCCGATCACCGCGGTGAACTGGTCGAGGGTCTCCAGGACCGAGAAGTCCAGATCGCCGAGAAAGTTGGCGGGGAACACTAGTTTGCCGTGCCGGTTGATCACGAACGGTTTCATGGATCACCTCCTGGGACGAACCTGGTCGTGCGGCGCGCCCCAGTTTTAGATGCGGGATCCCCCCGGCGCCGACGACGCTCGGGAGGGCGATCGGGACCACCCTTCCTTTTCTTTCTCTTTCTATGCGATATGCCCCGAGCCTGTACACGGTCAATAGGAAACCCGCGTTTCGTGCTGAAGGCTCCGTTGACGGCAGTTGATCCCCGGACTCCAAACCGGCGCGCCGGCCTTTGCGGTACTTCCGATATTGGCCCAGGCGCTTCCGGCGCTGGCCCTGGTGGATTTACGGCCGGGTCCTGGTAGATTTCGGTCGGCTGATGCATTCCCAGCAGCATCTTTCCGGCGCTCCCGCCACATTGATCCCAGTCGATCCGCCACTAGGAGGCCGATAATCCTGGCGCTGGGCCTCGGCTGATCCTGGCGCTGGGCCTCGGCAGGGTCTGAGATCGGGTTTTCATAGCGCTGGCACAGCATGAATGCCCGGATTCAGCACGTTGCCCAAGCGGTGCGAAGCCGCTAGGCGGCCGCTGGCCTGTGACCGCTGAGATGCTGGAGTCTGAGGGGGTGAGTGGGTCGCCCGCGAGCTGGTCGCGCCGGTGGGTCACGCCGGTGGTGCGCCGGTGGCTTACGCCAGTTGGCGTTGGTTGGCGCTGGAAGACAGTTCAGCCAGCTAGCCCTGCGAGCCAGTCTCGCCTAGCCGAGCACCCCGCTCCGGCGGCAGTCGTGATGGTGGCCGTCAGGCGGTCGCGGCCCGCTGGGCAGGTACCGGGAGCAACAGGTGCAGCGTCGTGTAATCACGCGCATGGCCGGTCCGTGCTGCGGGCCAGTGCCCGGTAATCATGCCAAGTGCCCGGTGGTTGTCGTTCAGCACGTCCATCACCACCATGGCCACGCCCCGGGCCTGTGCCCGGGAGATCAGCGTGCGTATCAGCAGTACGCCCACCCCGTGTCCCTGCCAGGCATCGGCCACCACCACACCGATGTCGGTCCGGCGCTCGCCGCCAGGGCAGGTCTGGTCCGCGGCCATGGCGTGGCCGATGATGACGCCGCCCACGGTCGCGACCACGGCGTCAACATGGCTGGGGCCGCCCGCCAGCAGGTGGAGCAGGGCCGGATTTGGCGTACTGATCGGCCCGAAGAACCGCATGTAGCGCGACTGGCTGGAAAGCCCCGCAAAGAACTGGCGGAGCGCCGGAGCTTCAGCCGGGTCGGCCGGCCGGATTACCACGGCCGCGGCCAGCCCAGACGCGGCCAGCCCAGAAGCGATCGGTCCAGACGCGGCCGGCGGACGATCAGCCGGGACAACCTGAGTTCGAATCACAGACTCAGCATGGACCCGAATTGCTGAGTCTGTCAACCAGACTTAGCATGCGATCATGGGCAGACCCTGGATCCTGGATTACGACACGGCCAACTGCACGATCGGCGCGACCGTGGCGATCCTCGGTGAGCGTCCGACGTTCCTCGTGCTGCGCGAGGCTTTCAACGGCGTGCGCCGCTTCGACGACATGCAGCACCGGACCGGGATGCCGCGCCAGGTCCTGAGCCAGCGGCTGGCCCGCTTGGTAGATGAGGGCCTGCTCCGCAAGGTCCCGTACCGGGAGGACGGCCAGCGCCGCCGGTATGAATACCGGCTGACCGACAAGGGCCTGGACCTGTATCCGGTGCTGCTGGCGCTAATGGAGTGGGGTGACAAGCACGCGGTCGGGGCGGCTGGCCCGCAGATCGTCCTCCGTCATCGCGATTGCGGCGAACCCGTGCGGCTGCAGGTGGCCTGCGAGGCCGGGCACGTCCTGGAGTCACCCCGCGAGGTCACACCGGAGCCAGGTCCCGGTGCCCGCCGGATCGCCTGACCACCGGGAGCGCCTGACGCCGGGAACCCTGACCGCCGGAAACACAGATGCGTCGCGAAGGCACCTGAGATAACGTCCGAGCGGTGACCGATCAAGATGACGGCTACTTCGGCGAGAACGTCGCGGCCACCTATGACGACTCCGCGGACATCTACCGGCCGGGCGCCGTGGATCCGGCCGTCGGCTTGCTGGCGCGGCTGGCCGGGGGCGGCCGGGCGCTGGAACTGGGTGTCGGCACTGGCCGCATCGCGCTGCCGCTGGCCACCCGCGGTGTCCCCGTGCACGGCATCGACCTGTCCCAGGCCATGGTGGCCCGCCTGAAGGCCAAACCAGGCGGCCAGGACATCCCCGTGACCATCGGCGACTTCGCCACCGCCCAGGCCGGGGGCACCTTCGCCCTCGTCTACCTGGTCTTCAACACGATCATGAACCTGACCACCCA
Source organism: uncultured Actinomycetota bacterium (assembly GCA_963781225.1). Taxonomy (GTDB): domain Bacteria; phylum Actinomycetota; class Actinomycetes; order Streptosporangiales; family Streptosporangiaceae; genus Palsa-504. Next base: position 13,984 of record CAWAFD010000015.1, on the reverse strand, counting down.
GGACGCCCAGGTTGCCTGCTTCGCCAATGCCGCCGCCCACCTCGAGCCAGGCGGCTGCTTCCTTATCGAGACACGTGTACCGGAACTGCGCCTGCTCCCGCCCGGGGGCTGCATCCTGCCCTGGAAGCTGAGCCCAGATCGCTGGGTGAGCTACTCCTACGACACCGCCACCCAGGCCATGCGCGGCCACTATGTCGATTTCACCGACGGCTACGGCGAGTACTCGACGATTCCGTTCCGCTACGTCTGGCCCGCCGAACTGGACCTGATGGCCCGGCTGGCCGGGATGCGCCTGCGGGACCGCTGGGGCGGCTGGAACAACGAGCCATTCACCGGTGACAGCCGCCAGCACGTCTCGGTGTGGGAGAAACCCAGGCCCGCGCCTGGCGCCTAGGCCTTCTCCGGGTACTTCTCGCCGGCCCGCTTGACCAGCCGGTCACCGTCGTTTACTTGCTTCCAGAGGGCCCCGCGAACCCTGACGTGCTTCTGGCTGCCGTCGTCCAGCGTGACGGTGATGTCGTGGGTCATGTTCTGCCCGTCGGGTGCGGACCGTTTCTTGCCGGTGACGATCCCTTCCCAGGCGTCGCCCCGGCTAGCTCCACGTTTGGACATCGGATCCTCCCGTTGCCGGACACCATATCGGCCTGCCCCGCCAGGACTAAGACTCAGCGGTCTGGGCATGATCGATTCATGCCAGTATCTATTTTCGAAAATAAGCCAGAACGTTGCCCGTTTGGTCACCCATTGTGGCCGGGCATGGCGCAGGTGAGCTGGAAGCCGTGCATCTGCGCCGCCGCCCGCGAAGGAGCCGAACGGGGCCGCGGCATGGGCCACGTATGGCTGACCTGCCGCGCCTGCCATGAGCAGTTCCTCCAGACCGCGTTCTATGAGCCGCCGCACGACATCACCCACCGGCCGGCCCGCCCCTTAGCGTCCCGATTTAAAACATTTAAACGCCCCAAGCTGGGGAAGAGTTAGGCCGTTACCCGAATCTGGAGGAGTGTCAATGAAGACCAAGGCCGCTGTCGTATACGAGCCAGGCAAGCGCATTGAGATCGAGGAACTGGACCTGGACGGCCCGCGGGAGGGCGAGGTCCTGATCCGCTACACCCACGCGGGCCTGTGCCACTCCGACATTCACATCGCGCACGGTGACCTCGAGGCGCGGCTGCCGATGGTGCTCGGTCACGAGGGCGCGGGGATCATCGAGGAAATCGGGGCCGGCGTGACCCGGGTCAAGCCCGGCGACAAGGTCGTCTGCTCGTTCATCCCGAACTGTGGCGTCTGCCGCTACTGCGCCACCGGCCGCCAGTCCATCTGCGACATGGGCGCCACGATCCTCGAGGGCTACCTGCCCGGCGAGCGGTTCCCCATCACCGGTCCCCGCGGCCAGTACGGCGCCATGTGCATGATCGGCACTTTCAGCCAGTATGGCGTGATCAGCCAGACCTCGACGATCAAGGTCGACGACGACCTGCCGCTGGACAAGGCGGTGCTGGTCGGCTGCGGCGTGCCGACCGGCTGGGGCTCGGCCGTGAACACGGCCAAGGTGCGGCCCGGCGACACGGTGGCGATCTTCGGCATCGGCGGCATCGGCATCAACGCGGTGCAGGGCGCCCGCTACGCCGGCGCCAAGAACGTCGTCGCCATCGACCCGCTGGAGAACAAGCGGGAGAAGGCGATGGAGCTGGGTGCGACCCACGCGTTCGCCACCGCCGAGGAGGCCCAGGAAGCCATCACCGAGATGACCCGGGGCCAGGGCGCCGACTCGGCCATCCTCACCGTCGACCTGATGACCGCCGAGGTCGTCGGGGCCGGGTTCAACGCCATCGGCAAGGGCGGGACCGTGGTCGTGACCGGGCTGAACAAGCTGATGGAGACCACCATCCAGCTGCCCGGGTCCATCCTGACCCTGTTCCGCAAGAGCGTGGTGGGCAGCCTGTTCGGCGACTGCAACCCGACCACCGACATCCCCAAGATCCTCGGGCTGTACCAGGCCGGCGACATCAAGCTGGACGAGATCATCACCCGGACGTACACCCTGGACGAGGTCAACGAGGGATACGACGACCTGCTGGCCGGCAAGAACGTGCGCGGCGTCATCGTGCACGAGCACTGACCCGGGCACGGATGACGAAACACGTAGTAGGGCGCCAGCGCGAGCTGGAGCTGGTGCGAGCCGCGCTCGCGTCTGGCGCCCATATCCTGCTCGAGGGGCCGCCGGGCACCGGCAAATCCACCCTGCTGCGCCAGATCGCGGCGGCCCGGCACACCGAATTCGTGCTGGTCGAGGGCAGCGCCGAGCTGACCCCGGCCCGCCTGATCGGATCCTTTGACCCGGCGCTCGTGCTGGAACAGGGTTACCGGCCGGAGAACTTCTCCGACGGCCCGCTGGTCCGGGCCATGCGCGATGGCGGCCTGCTGTACGTCGAGGAGCTCAACCGGGTCCCCGAGGAGACGATCAATGTCCTGCTGACCGTCATGTCCGAGGGCGATATCAACGTCCCCAGGCTCGGCCGGATCACCGCAGATGAAGGCTTCCGGCTGGTCGCCGCCATGAACCCGTACGACTCGGTGGGCACCTCCCGGCTGTCCATGGCGCTGTACGACCGGACCTGCCGGATCGCGGTGGGCTACCAGGACGCCGAGCACGAGCGCCAGATCGTCCAGCTGGCGGCCGAGCATGCCAAGCAGGCCCTGGTCAGTGAGGCGGTGGAACTAGCCCGGGCCACCCGCGAGCATCCTGACCTGCGGTCCGGCGCCTCGGTCCGCGGCGCCATCGACTACGCCCGGCTGGTGCCCGAGCTGGCCGAGATCCGGACCGTTCCGGCCGACGACTGGCAGACCGGACTGGACACCGCCCTGACCACCCTGTCCGGCCGGGTGCGGGTGCACGAGTCCTGCCAGCGGTCGGCCGACGAGGTCATCGAGGAGATCTTCCGGCGGGTCCGGGCCGCCGGGCAGGCCCGCGACGGCGGGGGAGGCGAGGACGGCCCGGGGGAATGACCAGCCCGCCTGCCGCTCCAGCGGCAGGTGGGCAGCAACAGCAGCGGCCGCGGCCCAAGTCGGGACGGCCTGAGGGCAAAACCACCGGACGGCACGAGCTGTCCCGGCACGCCCGGTTCGCCGAGATCAGCCCGGAGGTCGGCGTGCTCGACGAGCGCGCGCTGAGCTCGGCGCTGGCCGACGACCCGACCGTGTTCGGCCTGCTCGCGGCCATGACGACGGCCACCGACGAGCGCCTGCGTGCGGCGGCGATCCGGCTGTCCGCGAGCATCGTGCTGGAGCGGGCGCGGGCCGGCCGGCCGCCTTGCGCGGAGTATCCCGGCTGCGGCCCGTCCGCGGCTCCGCCGATGGCGATCTGGACCTCGACGCGTCGATGGAGGCGCTGTCGCAGGCCCGGGCCGAGGCGCGGCCGGCGGCCCTGGACGACCTGACCACTGTGCAGTGGGCCAAGGCCAGCATGGCCTTCGCGGTCGTGGTCGACCGGTCCGGGTCGATGACCGGAGAACGGCTCGCGGCGGCGGCCACCGTCGCCGCCGCCTGTGCGCTGCGTGCCCCGGCCGAGCACGCCGTGCTGGCGTTCTCCGGTTCGGTCGACGTGGTCCGGCCGCTGGTCAGCGACGTCGCCCCCGCCGTGGTGGCCGAACGGCTGCTGCGGCTGCGCGGCCACGGCGTGACCCGGCTGGCCGAAGCCCTCCGGGCCGCGGGGGAGCAGCTGGCCCAGGCCCGGGCCCGGCGCCGGGTGGTCATCTTGCTGTCCGACTGCCGTAGCACCGATGAGGACGGCACGGCGGAGGTGGCCCGGGCCCTGCCGGAGCTGATCATCCTGGCTCCCGCCGACGATCACGACCAGGCCGCGCACCTGGCCGCCCTGGCCGGAGCGCGCTGGGGCACCATCGAGCATCCCCTGGATGCTGCCGTGCTCCTGGACCACCTGCTGGACACCCGGCCCGTGGCGGGGGCCTAGGGTCGTAACTATGGCATCGGTGCACGCAGTCGACGTGGACGGGGATGCGCTAGCTGTCGAGGTGGGGAGCGGGAGCGACGAACCTGTGCTCGCCATCCACGGCATCAGCAGCCAGCGAAAGCTGTGGAACTGGCTGCGGGCCGCCGATCCCAGCCTGCCCCTGATCGCGCCGGACTTGCGTGGCCGCGGCGACAGCACGGACGTCCCGGGCCCCTACTCGATCAGCCGCCACGTCGCCGACATGGTGGCCATCTTGGACCGGCTGGGCTTGGATGCCGTCCACGTGTGCGGCATGTCCATGGGGGGCTTTGTCGCCGTCGAGCTGGCCACCAGCCATCCCGGCCGGGTGAAGAGCCTGATCCTGGTCGACGGCGGCTTCCCGATGGCAGTCCCACCCGGCCTGACCCGCCAGATGCTTCCCGCGGTGTTGGGCGACCGGCTGGCCCGGCTGGACCGCGAGTGGCCGTCGGTGCACGACTATGCAGAGTTCTTCGTCGCCACCACCGCACCGCTGCTCGACCCGGCCGACCCGCTGCTGCTGGACTACCTCGCGCACGACCTGGTGGATCACCGGGTCAGGCTGAGCAGCCAGGCCGTGGTCGCCGACGCCGCCGGCATTTTCTTCGGGCCGCCCGTGTGGCAGCAGCTTCGGGTACCCATCCGGCTGCTCACCGCCGAGTGGAGCACCGGGCCCGGCAGTTCCCCGGCCTACACCGCCGAGGCCGTCCAGGGCTTCCGTGACGCGCTGCCTGGCGTGCTGGTCGCTGTTCGGCCGCTGGCCGGCGCCGACCACGCCGCCTCGATCATGAGCCCGGCCGGGGCCCAGGCCGTGGCCAGCCTTATCCGGGATGCCCTGACGACCGTGACCGCCACCCCCGCGCCGTCCCCCCTCCGTCCCCCTCCTTCTCGACCGCAAAGGAGACGTGATGATCGCTGCCAGCGTCCTGATCGAGGCGCTGAGCCGGGAGCTGCCGGGTGATCGCCTCATCGTCGACCCCGATGTGCTCGATGCCATCTCGCATGACGACGCCGAGTGGGCCCCGGCTGGCAAAGCAATAGCCGGGGTGCGGGCACGCTCCGAGGCCGAGGTCCAGCATGTCGTGCGCACCTGCGCCGAGCTCGGCGCCCCAGTCGTACCGCGCGGCGCGGGCACCGGGCTGTCCGGCGGCGCCAACGCCGTGAGCGGCTGCGTCGTGCTGGACCTGTCCCGGATGAACCAGGTCCTCGAGATCGACCCAGACAACCTGGTGTGCCGGGTACAGCCGGGGGTCGTCAACAACGACCTTAAGGCGGCCGTGGCCACAGCACGGCCTGTGGTACCCGCCGGACCCCGCCAGTGCCCCGTGGTCCACCATCGGCGGCAACGTGGCGACCAACGCGGGCGGGCTGTGCTGCCTGAAATACGGTGTCACCCGCGACTACGTGCTCGGCCTGCGCGCGGTGGCCGGGCGGCCCGGCCGGATACGGCGAGGTCGTCCGGCTCGGACGGCGTACTACCAAAGGCGTGGCCGGCCTGGACATGGTCGGGCTGTTCGTCGGCTCCGAGGGAACTCTCGGCGTGGTGACCGAGGTGACGCTGCGGCTGCGGCCCGCGCTGGCGGCCGCGCCGCGGACCATTGTCGGTGCCTTCGCCGACCTGGTCTCATCCGGGCAGGCCGTGGCCCAGATCACCCGGCGCGGCCTGACTCCGGCCGTACTGGAGCTGCTCGACCGCGCCTGCCTGGAGGCGGTCGAGGAGTGGAAGCACCTGGGCATCGACGCGGAGGCCAGCGCCCTGCTGCTGGCCCGGGTGGACACGCCCGGCGACTCCGGTGCGGCCGAGGCGGGCGCGATCGCCGCCGCCATGACCGCCGCCGGGGCCATGTGGACCGAGCTGTCCACCGACGACGCCGAATCCGAGGCCCTGTTCGACGCCCGGCGGCTGGCCTACCCGGCCCTGGAACGGCTCGGCCCGGTCCTCACCGAGGACGTCTGCGTGCCGCGTTCGGCGGTACCGGCCATGCTGGCGCAGATCAACGACATCGCGGCCCGCAATGGCGTCCGGATCGCGACCATCGCCCACGCCGGCGACGGGAACCTGCACCCGCTGATCATCACCCCACCGGGTGACGCCGCGGCCCGGATCGCGGCGCAGAGCGCGTTCGAGCAGTTCCTGGACGCGGCCATCGCGCTCGGTGGCACGGTGACCGGTGAGCACGGCGTCGGCATCCTCAAGCGGGACGGCATGCGCCGCGAGCTCGACCCAGGCTCGCTGGCCATGCAGGTCGCGATACGCCAGGCCCTCGACCCGCTGGAGATCTTCAACCCCGGCAAGGGCTGAGGCGGTCAGCCCGCCGGGGTCACCCGGCCGAGCCAGCCGGTCAGCTCGGCGATGACGTCGTCCCGGTTGGTCTCGTTCAGGATCTCGTGCCGGGCCCCGGGGTAGATCCGGACAGTCACGTCGGTCAGGCCCGCCACCTCCAGCCGCTCGGTCAGCGGCGTCAGCAGGGCCAGCCCGCCGTTGACCGGGTCGGCCTCGCCGACCGCGATGTACACCGGCAGGGTGTCCCGGATCGCTGCGACCTGGGCCGGATCGGCCAGCCGCCGGGCGCCGGCGAACATCACCTTGGCCGAATCGGCGTCGATGCCGAAACCGCAGGCCGGGTCCGCGATATAGGCGTCGACGATGGCCTCGTCCCTGGACAGCCAGTCGTAGTCGGTGCGAGCGGGCTGGAACGGCGCGTTGAAGCCGCTCAGGTCCAGCGGGACATCCAGGTCCAGCGCGGGTTCGAGCAGGTCGATGGCGGCGGTCCCCGTCAGCACCACGCCGTCGACGTCCGCGCTGTGGTCGAGCAGATACTGCTGGACCGCGAAAGACCCCATGCTGTGCCCCAGCAAGATCACCGGTAGGCCGGGATGATCGGCACGGATTTTCTCCGACAGCAGCCCGATGTCGTCGACCAGGGCGGTCCAGCCGCCGTCGCCCAGGTCTCCGTACGCGGCGGCATCACCGCTGGCGCCGTGCCCGCGATGATCCTGGGCGTAGACCACCAGGTCGGCGTCGTTGAATGCCTCGGCGACGTACCCGTAGCGCCGGGCGTGCTCGCCCATGCCGTGCGTGATCTGCACCGCGGCGAGTGGCTCGTCCTCCGGCTCCCACTTATACGCGACGATCTTGGTGCCATCGGCTGACTTGTAACTGAGCTCGCTGGCTGGCATGGTGCCTGTCCTCCCGTGACGGCAATGTCGCGTGGGATAATTTAGGTTAAAAAACGCCTGCTCACAAGGGCATACGGGCCGAACGGGCAGACTGCGTGCCCGGCGGGAATGATGAAACGGACGGCAAGGAGGCGCCACCATGGACGAAGCCCAGGTCACCGCGGCCGGCACGAGCGAGCCCGCGGCCGGGTCCCGTGAAGGCGAGCCCGGTGAAGGCGAGCCCCGTGATGACCAGGCCCGTGATGACCAGGCCCGTGATGGCCAGGCCCGTGATGACCAACCCAGTGTCCTGGCGGCCGATCACGGCCCGGTGCGCGTGCTGACCCTGAACCGGCCTGCCCGGCGGAACGCCATCGACCTGGAGCTCCGGGTCGTGCTGGCGGAGGCCATCGAGGATGCGATGGCCGACGAGACCGTCCGGGTCATCATCTTGACCGGCGCGGGCGGGACATTCTGCTCCGGGGGAGACATCACCACCATGCGGCGGCAGGGGCCGGTGCCGGTCCGGACCCGCACCCAGGCGGTCCAGCGGGTAGTCCGGGCCATCTGGAACGGCCCCAGACCAGTCCTGGCCGCGGTCGAGGGCTATGCCATCGGCGCCGGGGCCGCCCTGGCGCTGGCCTGCGACCGGGTGGTCGCGGCGGCCGACTCAACCTTCGGGATGTCGTTCACCGGGGTCGGTATCGCGGGCGACACCGGTATCTTCGCCTCGCTCCCGGCCCGCGCCGGGGTGAACGTGGCGCGCCAGCTCCTGCTGATGCCCAGGCGGCTGACCGCGTCCGAGGCCATGGCGCTCGGGCTGGCCGACGCCGTGTCCAAGCCGGGGGACGCCCTGGCCAGCGCGCTGGCCGACGCCGAGGTGATCGCGGCCGGGCCGCCGCTTGCCCTGGCCGGTATCAAGGCCATGCTGGGCCGGTGGCCCGCGGACCCGCGCGGGATCCTTGAGCGGGAGGTCGACCTGCAGGCCCAGCTGATGGATACCGATGACTTCGCCGAGGGAATCGCCGCGTTCCGCGAGAAGCGCCAGCCCGTCTTCCGCGGCCGGTGAGCCGACCGACGGTGCGTTATTCTAACAGCAGTTAAGAAATCGGCCCGGCGCGGGAAGGGATGCGCATGACGAACCCCGTGCGGGACGCGACGCAGGCCGGGCCGGACTACAGCCGGCTGATCGAGCCGGACCGCGTGCACGGCTCGCTGTACACCGACCCGCGGATCTTCGCCGACGAGCTGGCCCGGATCTGGTACCGGACCTGGGTCTACATCGGCCACGAGAGCGAGGTCGCCCAGCCGGGCGACTATGTCCGCAAGACCCTCGGCCTGCAGGACGTCATCATGACCAGGGGCGCCGATGGCCGGGTCCGGCTGCTGCTCAACCGTTGCGCGCATCGGGCCAACCTGGTCTGCGAGGCCGAGCGCGGCAACTCCAAATCCTTCCGCTGCCCCTACCACGGCTGGACCTACCGCAACACCGGCGAGCTGATCGGCTTCCCGTTCAACCAGGGCTACGGCGGCAAGGGCCAGATCGAGGCGGCTCTCGCTGGCACGGTACCACGCGTCGAGTCGCACCGTGGGTTCGTCTTCGGCAGCATCGCCGCGGATGGGCCCTCGCTTGGCGGAGCACCTGGGCGACGCGGCGGGCGAGATCGACCGGCTGGCCCGGCTGTCGCCGGAAGGTAAGGTCGAGCTCACGGCAGGCTGGCTTCAAGCACCGAGACCAGGGCGAACTGGAAGCTGCTGGCCGAGAACGAGACCGATGGCTACCACCCCCAGTTCGTGCACGGGTCCATCTTCAGCGTCACCGGCAGCACGATCGGCGCGCTCTATAGCGACAAGTCGATCGCCGTCACCCGGAACCTGGGCAACGGGCACAGCGAGAACGACCTGCGGCCGGAGTTCCGCAGGTTCGCCGAGCCGATGCGCTGGTTCGGCACCACACAGGACCGGGTGCCCGGTTACGTGCGCGCCATGCGCGAGGCCGCACGGAGCGAGGCCGAGCAGATCCTGATCGAGGGCGCGCCGCATGTCATGATCTTCCCGAACCTGTTCATCGCCGAGATCCAGGTGTTCGTCATCCAGCCGGTGTCGGCAACCAGTGCGTTCAATACTCCACCGCCGTGCAGCTGGCGGGAGCGCCAGAGCTGAACAAGCGGATGATCTCCCAGTCGCGTCGGCTCGGTCGGCCCCGCCGGGCATGCTGCTCGCCGACGACACCGAGATGTACGAGCGCAACCAGCGCGGGTGGCCAGCTCCGGCCGGAGTGGCTGGACCTTCGTCGGGGTCTGCAGCGGGAGCGCACCGACGACGCGGCCTCAACGTCGGCGGGCGCGACCGACGAGACCGCGCATGCGCGGCTTCTGGTCGCACTACCTGTCCCTGATGGAGGCAGCATGACCATCACGGTCGATACCACCGACGCGACTGACCGCGGAACTCGACGCTCGACGTCCGCGAGGTCGAGCATTTCCTGTACCGCGAAGCGCGTTACGCCGACGAACAGCGACTACGACGCCTGGGAGGAGTTGTGGACCGACGACGCGCTCTACTGGGTACCCGCGGCGATGACCGCTGACCCCGTGGACCAGATGTCGGTGATCTACGACAACCGCAATCGCATCTCCACCCGGCTCAACCAGCTACGCACTGGCCGGCGCTACGCCCAAACGCCGCAGTCAAGTCTGCGTCGGCTGATCTCTAACGTCGAATTGCTGGGTCGTCGACCCACCGCCGCGGGTGGCGATCCCGACCGTGGTGGGCGCCAACTTCGTTGCTGCCGAGTCACGCGAGCGCGGGTGGTGACCTGGGGCGGCCGGATGACTACCGCCTACGCCGGGTGGACGGCAGCTGCGGCTGGCCGCCAAGAAGGTCCTGCTGGTCGACCGGGAGCAAGCCCCTCCCACGCTCGGCTTCCTTATCTGATGGGCAACGTGTTCAGAGCCGCGGACGACGGCCCCGGTCAACGTCATCGGCGGGCGTCGTCGGAAGCGAATTCGCCGAAGTCTCCGCAGCTGATGACCAACGCAATTCGCCCCGACTGCGCCTGGAGGACCTGCGGACTGGTCGTGTCAGGTTTCTGGACGCACTCGAGCTGGAGACCATCATCTGGCTCCCGGACGGCCACCTGACCAGCTGCTCGACCCGTCCGCCGACCGCTGGCGCGACACCTGATGGCCGCCGTTTCCCTCGACGTGCACACCTCGTTCTTCCAGTTCGACCAGCAGGGCGTCGTGTTCAACATGTGGTATTTCGCCTGGTTCGACGACGCCATGACCGAGTTCCTGGGCGAGGTCGGCTACCCCTACCTGGCGATGACCGCCGACGGCCTGGACGTCCAGCTTGTCCACACCGAGGCGGACTGGCAGGACGCCGTACGCTACGGGGACACCGTCATCGTGGACGTCGCCACCGAGCGCATCGGGTCGACCAGCTTCACGCTGTCGTTCACCGTGCGGGTCGGCGCGCAGACCCGGGCCACCGGCCGCACGGTCTACGTGGTCGTGGCCACCGACGGCACGGGCAAGCGTACGCTGCCGCCCAAGCTCCGCGTGGCGCTGGAGTCTGCCATGTGAGGCCGGCGCACGCCCCCGCAGGCTCCGACGGAGCAGGCCCGGAACGACGCGGGCCCAGGACAACAGGAGGAACTACTTATGCAGGACCCGCCGGGCGCGGTGACGATTACCGGGACGCTCCAGCGCGAGGCGTGGCTGCGGCGCGACATGCCCCCGGTCGAGCAGCTCGCCGGCGACTTGTGGTCAGTGCCAGTGCCCATCCCGAACAACCCGCTGCGCTACGTGTCGGTGTACGTGTTCGGCGCCGGCGGTGGTGTCGTGCTGATCGACACCGGCTGGGGCGACGACGGTGCCTGGCAGGCCCTTCAGGCCGGGCTGGAGTCGATCGGCGCCGGGCTGGCCGACGTCCGGGGAGTGCTGGTCACACACATGCACTACGACCACATCGGCCTGGCCGGCCGGGTCCGCGAGGCATCCGGCGCCTGGGTTGCGCTGCACCCGGCTGACCGGGACATAGTGGCGCAGGCTAACGCCCGGACAGCGGTGAGTGCCATCTCCGGTGAGGCGGAGTTCCTGCGCCACCTGGGCGCCTCGCAGGCCGCGGCCGCGGCCGCGGTAGGCGCGCCGGAAGATTACGAGCAGTTCATCACGATGGCGCTGCCCGACCGCACGCTGGACGACGGGGACCGGGCCGATGTCCCCGGCTGGGACCTGCGGGCCCTGCACACCCCCGGGCACACGCCCGGTCATTTGTGCTTCGTCGACGACCGCTCTCGCTGGCTGTACTCCGGCGATCACATCCTGCCCCGGATCACGCCCAACATCTCGGTGACGCTGGCCGAACCGGTCTCCCCGCTGCACGACTACCTGAGGTCGCTGGCCAAGGTGCGCGACCTCGACGTGGACGAGGTCATGCCCGCGCACGAGTGGCGGTTCAAGGGCCTGGCCGATCGCGTCGACGCCATCGCCGCCCACCATGAGCGGCGGCTGGCTGAACTGCTCGACGCCGTGCGGCGCCATCCCGGCGCCACGCCATGGGAGCTGGCCGGCGAGCTGACCTGGTCCCGCCCGTGGGATCAGTACAACGGCAGGATGCAGATCTTCGCGGTCACCGAGACCGCCGCCCACGTGCACGAGCTCGTACGCCGCGGCCTGGTCTCCGGCACCCAGGGCGAGACGCCCGCCTATACCGCCACGAGCAAAGGAAACGACGCAGCACCGCCGGCGGAATAGACGGGGTAATGCCCCGCTGGATAGACCTCGCATCGCCGCGGCCGGCAGTAGAACGGCCGGGCAACCGCCTCGTGCACAGGCAGCGCCCATCGTGTGCGGTGAGGTGTCAGGGCGGTGGCTACCGTGTGCCGTCAGGCGGCGCCACCATGTGCCGTTGGGCGTCATTTCCGCGTCATTTCCATGATCGCGTGTACCTAGGCGTCATTTTTGACGCCTACCGGCACAGGATCACGCTCGTGACGCCCTCCGGCACATGATCCTGGCGACTACAGCTGCCATCGCCGCAACGCGCCGCCGGAGCCGGGCATGCGGTGAGCCCGCTTGAGACGCGGTTGCCGCTCGTCACCCTGGCGGCTAGTGTTTATTTAATCTGGATTAACAAGCGGACGGATGACGTGACATCGAGTACAGCGCCACCAGCCGCCGGGTCGCCGGCCGCGCGGTCGCCGGAGCGGATCGCCGCCGAGCTGTACCAGGTGCTCGCCGACGGGGATGGCGCCCGGCTGGCCGCCCTGCTGCACCCTGGCTTCGAGGGACAGGTGACCGAAGGGCTCCCGCTGGGTCTCGGTGGGAGCTACCACGGCCCAGAAGCCATGCGCCATGAATTCTGGGGCCAGATCGCCCGCAGTTTCGACGCCAGGGCCGAGCCTGCCAGCTACTGCCCGCTGCCCGACGGCCGCCTGATGGTGACCGGTCGTTACACCGGCGCAGCGCGTGGGGGCGGGGCGCTGGATGCGGAGTTCGTCCACTTCCTGACCTTCTCGGGAGACCAGGTCATCGGCTTGGTCCAGCTCACCGACAGCGCGCGCTGGGCCAGTGCGCTAGCCGGCCGCCTGCCGGAGGAGAGGCCGGCAGAGCAGACGCCAGTAAAGGAAGGGCCAGCGTCAGCAGAGGAAGGGCCAGCGGCGAGACCGGCGGCGATGGGACCGACGGCGGGGCCAGCGCCGGCCCGGGACGAGCCCGTCGTCAGCTACTCCAATACCGGCGGCCTGGGGATCCTGCTGCTGAACCGGCCTGGCGCCCGCAACGCCATCGACCAGCGTTTCGTCGATGACCTGTACGAGGCGGTGCAGCGGTGCGCGGCGGATGAGTCCCAGCGAGCATTGCTGATCCGCGCGATGGGGCCGTCCTTCACCATCGGCGGCGACGCGGCCATGCTGGCCCAGCCCGGACCTGCCGGCCTGGCCGGGCTCCTGCGCTGCACGACCACCAGCTACCACGCGTCGCTCCAGATCCTGGACCGGCTGCCGGTACCGGTGGTGGCGGCCGTGCACGGGGCCGTGGCCGGAGGTGGCCTCGGGCTGATGAACGTGGCCGACATGGTGCTGGCGGCCGAGGGAACCCGGTTCGCCACCGGGTTCGCCGGGCTCGGTCTGTCCGGTGACGGCGGTGGCACCTGGTTCTTGCCACGTCTGGTAGGTGCTCGCCGGGCCGCGGAACTGTACTTCGGACAGCGCGTCCTGGAGGCGGGTGAAGCGCTTGAGTGGGGGCTGGTCACCCAGCTCGTTCGGCCCGAAGATCTCCAGGCCGAAGCCGAGACGGTCGGCCGTCAGCTCGCGGCCGGCCCGACGCGGGCCTTCGCCGAGCTCAAGACCTTGCTCCGGGCCTCGCCGGGAGCCCGGCTCGGTGAGCAGATGCTGGCCGAGACGGCCGCGATATGCCGGACCGCCGGGACCCGGGATGCGGGATGCGCCATCGCCGGTTTCCTGGCTAAGTCCCGGACCGAATTTCAGGGATGGTGACCATGAGCGGCCTCATTGCCGACGGCGGCGACCTCGGCCTGATCAGGCAGAGCACGGCGGCCATCGCGGCTCGGTACGGGCACGCGTACTACGCGGACCGGGCGCGCAGCGGGGGCCACATCGCCGAGCTATGGGCCGATCTGGGCCAGGCCGGCCTGCTCGGAGTGCACTTGCCCGAGGAGTACGGGGGCGGCGGGGCTGGGCTGACCGAGCTGGTCGTGGTGACCGAGGAACTCGCGGCGCACGGCCTGCCGCTGCTGATCGCGGTCATCTCGCCGGCCATCTGCGGATCGATCCTGGCCGCCCACGCCTCGCCGGAGATGAAGGCCAGCTGG
>CAWAFD010000014.1:0-90031 GCA_963781225.1 uncultured Actinomycetota bacterium | reverse complement strand
GCCAGCCGCTTCTGATGATCCTGGATATGCTGCTGATCGTTGTCCAGCGGATTCACATGCAGATCGGGATCGCCCTTCAGGATCAGCGGCCATTCTTCCTTAGGCATCTGCGCGGTCCTGCTGCGGCGGCCGGCCGCAGACGGTTTTGAAATCGTTCTCCCCGAACGCTTCCCAAACCTTGCTCAATAAACCCCACAGCGCCGTCGAGGATCCCGCGCCTACAATGGGGTTCATGACCGAGAGCTGGTAGAGGGCCATAATTCCTTGCTTCTTCGCCTCGCGGGACCAGATGGAAGTTGCGAACTTGAAGCTCGAAGCCGAAATCATGGCTGCGCTGTTCCTCGGTCATCAGCCCGAAGCCTTTCGTCAACGTCAAACAGGCCGCCTGCATCATCCTCGTTGACGCGAAACCAGACTTCCTCGTCTGCAAGCTCCCGGTCGAGCGACCAGATGTAGCCGATCATGCGCGACATATCCTCGCGCAGCATGGTCATGTCGAGCGAGGCGCGAACATTGCCCTCCTGGATCAGCATGGCCTGCCCACTGGCCGTGCGTGGCGCGTTCGGACGATCTATACTTTGCCCGTTGGTGGTGTCGCTGACCCCGGAGACCAGTTCGCCAATACTTTTCAGATTCTGGCCCATTTCCAGCGGGTACTGTAAATCGGCCTGCATCCGGACCACATTCACGCCCTGCGGGTCTTCCGACTCAATCGCCCTGTTGGGCGAATATTCGAAGGTGTCGGGATCGAAGCCCGAGCCCGGCCGATAGAAGATTACCGGGCCGACGGAGAAGGTTCCGGCCCGGCGGAAGAGCTTGTAGTTGATGGTTCCTTCGCGCTGGATTTCCTCGAGAAGCTCACCGAGACCTGGACCCCAGTAAGAACCGTCTCGGACGAGGTGGCAGTCCACAAACGGTCGACGCTTTTGCATGCGCGGATATAGGTCGCGAAGATCCTGCACCCCCACAATATGCTCAACGTCAGGAAGGTACTTAACGAGCAATATCTGACTCGCTATTTGCACGCCGGTCGAGATTATCGTCTCGTCCATCTTGTTTCCCTTTCAGCAAGCGCCGCTTGCCGTACCACTCCCACAGGTCCAAGCTATCGCGATTGCCCATCACGGTTCCGTGGTCGATTCCCTCCGCCCAGTCGGAATCGATGCGCTCATCGTCGCGGTAGTAGTCCCGCTCCTGGCGCGTCTGCGAGAACGCGATGATCTGGTCCCAGTGATCCTTCATGTGCTGGTACTGCCCGCGGCGCTCCCCATCCAGCAATTGCTGAGGCGTCACGCGCCGCCTGTGGATCACCCAGTCGAAATCGTCGACACACTGTACATCGTCTTGCGCCGGCAGCACGATCTGCGATGGCCACAGCGGGCGCATCCTGGGCGCGTCGTAACACAGCTTCTCCCGATCAGCCGCGCCGGTGGCCTGCCCGCGTTTGTTCACCGGCCGTTCCCAGTAGTAATCCTGCTCGTAGATCAGCTCCGCATGCCCCACGCCGAACAGGATCGAGCGGAAGATAAACACCGTGAGTGGGTTGACCGCCTGCATGTACTCGAAGAAACGCCAGGTCATGTAATGGCCGGCCATCTTCGCATCCTTCTCGTTGGTCGGTCCGGTCGGGATCGGTACAATTTCGGCATCGTCGCCGAGCAGCGCCTGCATGCACCGCGCCCAGTGCCCAAAGGTAAACCACTTGAGCATGGGGAGTTCGAAGTCGGCGCCATCCTCACGCGTGCCGCCTTGGCCCAAGCCGCGCCACATGCGATAAAGCCTGCGAAACTTCTCAATGCGCCGGTCGTGATTGGAGTGTGTGCCGGTGTAATCGCGCCAGATGTGGCCTTTGAGGCGATTACGCTCGACGTCGGAGAATGATGAGCTGGACTTGGTCCACTAAACGAGAGATTGCCGCTTACCGCCGGCAGCATCGGCCACATGGGGATCCAGGGCTTCGCGTATCTCCATGCTCATAGACTTCCTCGATCAGGTAGTGCCGCTCTCTTTCCACCTTGTTGCGACGCCAGCGCGCCGTGGCGTCACGATGCAGAGCGTGGAAGGCCGCCAGTTCCGCTCCCTGCAGAGCCTGGAGCCTGGTGCGCTGATCGGCCCGCGTGGTGCGCCTTCTGCTCGTCCTCGGGCGTAAGAACGGGCCTCGATCCGACCCACTGGCCTTTCGCGCGAAGCCAGCGCTTCTCTTCCTCATCGCTCTTGGCGGAGCTGCCGGGCCGCGATGCGTTGCCTTCGAAGGCGTGCTTTTTGCTTCTCACGCTCGAGATGCTCCGGACGACCTCCGGGCGTCTTTTGTACTTGCCACGCCTGCGCGGCTGTATTTTACCGGGCGTCAGCATCGCCTCACGCCAACAGCCGCGACATGGGAATCCACGGCGTCCGGATTTCGTACTCGTACACTTCGCGAATCAGGTTGTAGCGCTCCCACCGCCGTTCCCTTTCTGCCTTTCGTCGGCGGGATCGCGCGGTCGCCTCACGTCTTGCGGCACGGAAGGCCTCGGCATTGCAAGCCAGTTGCGCCCGAACGGTATCCCCTTTTCTCCTGCATAATGCTCTCGCTTTGCGTCCTCCGGAGTAACGGCGACTCTTGATCCAATCCACTGACGTTTATCCTGAAGCCAGCGTTTTTCCGCCTGGTTCTGCTCGCGCCTTAGCTTCGCCTCCTCCCGTTCCTTGAGCAGAAGTTCCTGCTGTTTCTCGCGCTCGAACTTGTCCCGAACGATGTCGCCAGAAGGTGTGTTCTTTGTTTGCGCCGCTGAGGTATTTCAGTGGCCAGCATCCAGCCCCCTCCCGCGTGGCGCAGGAACGTGGATGCAATCCGTGCCCTCCCCGAGAATCCATTTGAGGCGGTTGATCTCGCGCGTGGCATTTGGATCGTTCCCGATCTCGATCTGCGGCGTCCAGGGAACGCCAGCTTCTCGCGTATTTCAGTTTCCGTCTTCACCAGGTCACCGCCAATCGTGATCGTCGTCGTCGTCCTTGCGTTTCTGGCCGTATGCCGTCCCCACCCGCCGCGCCATGTCGGTAGAAACCTTGTGCAGTTTCCGCGGAGCAAACCCAATGCCCATCACCATCAGCGCCAGTGCAATCACGCAGTCGTCGTGACAGCCGTTCTGATGCTCGGCCTTCCCATTGGGTTTGATGACAAACGTTCGGCATTCCTGCTGCGCAATCGGACTTCGAATAATAATTGCCAGCTCGCGCAGCGCATCATCGAGCGCCGAAATCAGCCACGGGCGCGTGGTGGTATTGGTCTCAAAGCCGATCTCCTGCGGCTGAATCGATCGACGATCAGTGGGGTCGCGCCGCTTGGTATAAATCCGGTCAATGGGGTAGCCAGTCCGCAACAGCGCATCAATGAACCCCGGGTCGTTGGACTCGGGAACCAGGAACGCATAGTTATACAGCACACCCACCCGCGCGAGCGATTGAGCAAACGCCACCGGCCGCTCTCGCGCGCGGAACATCGCGACCTGCTCGCCCGTATCAACATTGCCGACCGGCGCGACCGACCAGTCCGGATCGGTCCCGCGCCCTGAATCCGACACGTCGATCCCCTTCGAAGGGTCTGCCCCTATTGCATAGCTCTTGCCGGGTTCTGGTCGCTTGCCGATTACGAGCGACCCATGCTCAGACGGCATAAAGCGTATCCGTACTTTCTGGAACTCTTCGACCTCCTGCAGCTCGCCCACCAGCGGACTTTTACACCGGCATACGCACCAGCGTCGAACAGGTCAGCGCCTGCTCTGCCCGAGCTGAGAAACGCCTCCAGCGGCGTCGAGGGATACTCCTGGTGAAAAGACATCGAGCTTCCCGCGGCATTCGGTCGCGATCGTTTGCCGCCGCCAGTTGAGTTGCTCGATGTCGCGCCCTGCATCTCCATCAAGTCGCGCTCTTCGCGATCGAGCGAGCGCTGGAAAGAGAATGCGTCGCGCGAGTCCACCGGCAACGATAGGGCGGATGCTCAAGCCACCCGAAGAACAGGAACGCCCAGCCGGAATCATTAGCCGGATCCATCGCCTTCTGGCACAACTCGTAGAACTCCCCGCCCACACCGTTAGCGGTCGAGGGGACAAGACCATCGTCCCGGCGAGTTTGGGGACCATGTTCAAGCACACCGGTCAGGGTGACCTCAGCTTCGCGCCAGAACCCTATCTCGTCGCCCAGCAGGAAGTGACGGCCGCCGCCGCGCCCGACGTCGCCACCCTCGGCCGACAGCACATCGATGCTGCTCTCGTTATCCCATCGCAGCTGCTGTTCGGTGTCCTTCACCAGCTTTGGGAGCCTGACTGTAGCGCCATGCCGCTGCGAACGGCTTATAGCCCCTGCTGGAACTGGAGAAGATAATCGAACGCTTCGAGCGCTGCGGGATCGAACTTGTCGGCAATGACTGCCCTTTGCGGCCGGGAAACAAGGGATTTGGTGGAACATCTCTGCGCAGGTCCCGGCAGTGAACCAAGAGCGCCGTGTTTTGAGCATGACCAGGCGAATCGGCTTGTTTTGGCGCCGCTCCTTCTCGATGGACTCATGCAGTTTGATTTGGCCTGGTGAGAGCAGCATCGGCCCGCGCGAGCCCCCGAGGTCGCGGATCGCAGCGATTCGCGGCAGAAGCGCGGATGATCGGCGAAGGAGTGTAGGAGGTCAGCTTGCTGGGGCGGAGTTAATTCGGCGGGAGCAAGCTAAAATCGCACTAAGAAAATGCGCGTCAAGCCCCAGGTCTGATCGTGGGGAAACCACGTTCAGCCACTTCATCTGGCCGGTGCGACCCCTGCGTTCTTGATCATCGGCCATTCGCGCTGGTGTCTTCTTGGAAACCGAACGATTTCACAATTTCCTGAAGGAGCTTCGGCCACTCCTCCCCTTCCAGCACTGGGACATGTATATGTCGAAGGGACAACGACAGCGCCGATACCTGTTCAGGTTTTCCTTCTGCATGATTTCTCTACCTAGCATAAGGGCCGCTCAAACTAGCAACGAGCCGCCCCATCACTTGGAATGGGTTGTGCACACAAACACTTTAGCCCACCCCCCGCTTCACCTTTGCCAGCGCCTTCTGTAGCCGCCTCGCCCATGCCTTTCGGTCGCCCTTCCATACCTCGCATAACTCCTCTGAATCACACCCGTCAATCAGTACCCGCCGTATCAAGTACGCATCCGCATTCGACAGATGCTGGATCGCTTCCCGCACCCTCGCGAGTTGCCGGTAGCGCTTCGGTCCCGAGACATTGCGACGCTCTTCTTTTTTGAGCAGGGCTGCCTCGGCGCCCTCGCGCGTCTCGGTGTGCTGCGAGCCCAGCTCCTCATGCGTCGATTCCCTATACTCTTTGCGCCTGCAACTCATCAAGACCGCGCCCTGGATCGCGAGATACGCATAAGCCCGGTACGGAACGCCCTTCGAGGCGTCGTACAATCCGCAGCGCTTCCAGTGCTCCATCAGCGCCGCCTGCTGCAAGTCCGCCAGTTCGAAAGATGGTGGTAGCCGCCTCTTTACGCTTCGTGCGATGCCCTCCGCCCAGAGCCGATTGCTCTCAAACAAATCATTCGCCAGTTGTTGTTTTATTACGATAGCTCGCTGTCATCGTAATGAGAAGATCTTCGAGCGTAAAATCTCCCTCGCTGTTGTCGTTTGGCGCGATCCGCAGCAATGGCGGATCACCCAAGGGGATCAGCCGGTACAGCTGCCCGCGCGCCGTCGCCACCACCGCCTTGTTTCTGCTGTGCAAATCGCTATTCAGTGTCTTCAGCGAATGCGCGAACATGCTCTCTAGCTCCGGCGCATGCTGATCTTTGAAACGCAGGATGAGCGTCACTGTCCGCGGGTCGGCGAGTTGATTCGAGACCGTGCTCTCGGCGAGTCCCACTTCGGCTGCGATCACGGAGCGCCGCTTGCCGGCGAGTTTGCCTTGCGCGATTTTGCGGCGCTGCGCATCGGTAACCCGCGTCTTACCCTTGGCTGGCACGGCTTCCGGCTCCAAATCACATGCACTTGTTGTGCGTATGACGCACCCGCCGCAGTCGTTCGGACTCGCCCTCAAAACCGCATGCTTCCGCTCTTCTGCCGTCTGGCTTCCCGTAACGTGCGATCCGCCATGGAAGTTAATCGCAATATGCCCTGCTAGCGAATGCAGATTAGAGCAATTCTGCGTCCTTCCGTAGGCACTAGCATCCTCGTTCGCCCACGAACGTTTCACCGCCATTGCGGCTACGCGCTGAGCTTTTCTCCGTAACCGCCGCTCAGGTGTTCAGCGGCTGTCTCAGCGGCCTATTTTTCCCGTACCCGTTTGTTCCCATTTCGCTCACTTCGCATTCAGCCCCAAATACCCGAACCTCTCTGTCTGCGCCGGGCCCTTGCCTGCCCGCTTTCGACTGGCTTCGGCGTTCGCCGCACGACATGCCGCGCAACGGCAGCCGCGCTTCCTGTAGCTCCTGAGCGTGCCATGCTCAATGCCTTGCACCACCCTCCGCCGCGGCATCTCTCACGCGCCCTTAACCGCCTGGGTCATGCACTGGCAGGGCTCCGCTCCCGACAGCCGGCCGCGCTGCACAATCCGGAATCCCGTCCCATGACAACTCCCGCAACGCGGCTTCGGTTTGCGCTGTCCCGGCCTCGGAACCTGCTCGGCAATGTCGGACAACTCCAGGGGCGTCGGGCAGAAAGTAACGCTATCTAACACCCGATCGATAATTGCCTTCGCGTGCTCGGCCGACTCCGCTTGCGTCCATAATTTGCGCAAAAGTTCTTCGCGCAACCCTGGCTCGCCGGCCTTTCCCCAGGGCTGATCTTCGCCTCGCGGCAGCGTCTTCAGCCTCGCCACCTGTGCCTGCAAATCGCGTTCAGTCATCACCAGTTCTCCTTCGCCTGCGCCTGTTTGGGGTGATCTTTCCACAGCTTTTCCCTCAGCCACTTGGCCATGCTGGGGATATATTTTCCGTCTTCATCGAGCCATCGCTCGCTATGTTTCCAACGACTTAGGCCCTCAAATACCTCCGTGGCCGCGCCTGAAATTGCTCCCGAATCTACCAGAATCATCCACATGCGGGCGGCTTCGTCCTCGCCCACGCGATTGTGCTCGGGCCACTCCTCGCAGAAAATCTGAAAGCCCGAGTAAGGGTTTTCAAACTCCACCTCACGCTGGTTTTCCTCCTGCACCTCCTTTCCGTTTTTTTTACTAAAACCCGGAGGGGAAGAACCAGAACCAGACGCGCGTAGATCTACTCCTCCTCTACGAAACTCATACGGACGTTGTACGTCCGTACCTACGTCAGTAGAGCGATCTCGCCTCCGACTTACGGCAAACGACGCCTGCTCCGATCTCTTCATCGCGTCTGAACGCTCAATCTCCTGCCGTGGATTTACGAGGCGACTTGGGAACAAAGGATCCGGATGGGAGCATTGGCCGACCCGCTCCCAGAGGCGGTCACAGTACTTTTGCGGACTACGCAGGGCCCGAGCCCGCTCTCCTGGGTCAGCCCGGCAGACCTTTGTTGATCCAGCTATGATTCAGGCAACGAATGTAGAATCCCAACTCTGTATCATTCATCGCGCGGATATTTTCGTCGGTCTCGGCATCGCCGGGGTACCAATTGAAGTAAGGTAATTTTCGGGCCAAATCAGTCTACCGGGCGCGTTGCGCCGCCTCCTTGCTCATGCGTGAAACTGCAACCAACGGATAAGGCTTGTAGCACCTTGCGATGTGCTGGGCCAGCGGGAACGGGATTTTTTGGCTATCTCAGCAGAAGCGGCTTTGCGGGAATCGGAACGCGAATTATTGTTCCGCAACGCGCTTGATTTGTCCCATCCGAAATTGTCTTCCCGATAGCGCTGCGCAGCGGCTACGTTGAAGCCCACCTCGGATAGCTTGATGCCGGGAACCTTGCGCCCGTCTGGGTTTTGACCGTGCCCACTGGTTGTGTTGTGAGCAACAGCGAACCATGATCCCCCATCATTTTTGGTTCCAGCAACAGGATGCGTGTTTCCCTTCGCCCATGCTCCACGCTCGCGCTTTGAAAGCTCTTGCCGCTGCCCGTCGAATCTAAAGCCGGGAACCTTCAGCGCCTTTGCTTCCGGCATCAACGCCGGTACGTCGCCCCAGAGGTAGAAGCTCCCGTAATGCCACTTCGCCCGCCCGACCCACTTCTGGGCGCCGCGCACGTTCTCGACCACCAGCGGAATATAGGTCCGTTCCTTCCCTCCCGGATACCCAGTTCCGTTGCAGGTGTCGCACGGCAAGAAGTCTCCGTCCTCATCGTGCCTGTAGAAGTTCCCGGTCCCGTCGCAATAGAGCAGTCGTTCGCCTCCTTCTGAATCCTAAAGCACGCCTCGAATAGCGAGTTGTCGGGCGGCGGCAAGGCCTTAGCCCGCTTCCATGGCATCGCGCGGTAGCTGTAGGCTTGGCACGGCGGCGAAGCCACAATCACTGCTGCGTTGCGGAACTGCGAGCCGTGCAGCGTAAGAATGTCCTGCAAGACAAGCTGGCCAGGATAGCCGCCCTTGCCGTAATCGTGGCGCTCGATGTCAAACCCGACTACTTCGTAGCCTTCTGCCAGAAAACCCTCAGCCCAACCGCCAAGACCGCAGAACAGGTCAATACACAACGGTTTCATACGCGCCTTGCCAAACCGCTGGATTTGTACCAAGCCTTGAACTGGGGCCACCAATCTTCAAATTCGCCCCACACCATAACCAGCGCGCCGCGTTTGCGCTCCGCTTCGTGCCAGGCAAGCTGTTGTTTGGTCGGATGCTGGCCAGGCTTCTTGTACTCGATCCACAGCACCTCGGCATCGGCTTTCCATGAGTCATCCATTGATGATGGAAATCCGTTGTTATACCGGATGTACAGGTAATCCGGCATGCTTGGCTCGCCCACCACGCGCCCGCGCTCGCGCTGCACAGTGAGCTCGGTGCGAAACGCCCGCCACTCGTCAGAGATCAGGAATTCCGTGCAGGTCTGCTGCACGTGCGCTTCAGTGAGCCCTAACCGGGCGGCCTTGGCCTGCGGCGCTAAAGCCTTAGCCATGCTGCGCTCCGAGCGCTTGGTTGCTGCTGGTCAACTGCTGGTCAAAAAGGAGCGAAAACGAGCCAAAACCAATCGCTCGCCGCAAAAGGCGAGCGCCAGCAACTAGCTTGTTTTCTTTGGAAATCTGGCGCGCCCGGAGGGACTCGAACCCCCGGCCTATTGGTTCGAAGCCAATCGCTACTACTGAACAGACCCTGTATAATCAACACCTTTCCCCTTCCGGCTGGTCAACTGCTGGTCAAATTGGAAATCACAGGATCATCCTCGCGTCGATAGGATATGTCTCGTTGATTACAAAAGACGGTTTTCTTTGCTCGGACAGCTCGGTCTCGAACTGCTTATAGAGGTGGTTCTCCAGGCCCTCTGCGACCGCGACGCGCGTGATGAGGCAATGCACCTCAATGCCGCTCTCGGTTTTGCCTTCCCAGACGCGCGCCGGAACGCCGTTCACTTCAACGATTTTGGTAGTGTTCTCGATGATGAGTTTCAATTCACTCGCTCCTTTGCTTTGCTTGCCTGCTCCCCAACTAGCCGCACCGCCAGGTGCTCGACAATCTCTCGCATCCGCGCGTAATCCTCATGTGTGTAGTGGTCCAGCATCTCGAACGACCCCTGCCCCATCAGGCCTTTCCGGTCCTGCCCACTCGCGCCCAGCATCTTCGTCAGCGTCGCGTGCGTGTGCCGGAATACGTGCCAGGTCACCCAGTTAAGCTCGCGCGGCAGCTTCGCGAATACGCGCTTCACGACGTTGTTATCGCTGATCGGCTTTCCCGCCTGATTTGCAAACACCGGGTCATCCGGAGAATTAAAGCGCGATCGCGCCCTGAGCTGCGCGAGTGCGGCTGCGAGCGCCACGGGCACAGGCAGGTTTCGCTTGCGGTTCTTCGTCTTCAGCGTTCCCCGCTCGCGGTAGTAGTAGTGCTCCCGAACCGCGATCATCAACGGCGGCGCGACGTCGTCTCCCTCGAGCGGCGCCCAGTCGGTCGACAGATTGACGTGCTTCCACTTGAGCCCGCGCAGCTCCGACACGTTCATCGACAGATTGATCGCACACAGCACCATCTCCCGCACCAGGGGCGGCAACAGCCCGAGCAACGCGCGGCACTGCTCCCAGGTCAGCGCCCGCGCCGGGCGCACAGACTGCTGCTCCGGCATCTCGACCAGGCCGAAGGGATTGTCGCCCGCGGCCGCGCGCAGCTTCTTCGCGTAGCTATAGACCGACGACGCCACGATCCTTGCGCTGTTCGCCGTTTTCGTGCTTCTGCCGGCCGCAAGGATTCGATCCACCAGCATCTGCGCGTGGTCGGGCTGTAATTCGCACAACTTCACCGCTCCCACGATCGGCTGGATCCAGCATTTCCAAAGACTCACGTACTGCATACGGGCCGCGAGCTTCAAGCTCTTCCGGATAATTTTGTGCGGCTCGTAGCTCTTCACCCAGAACTGTTCGAACGTGAGCGTCGAAAGCGGCTTCAGCACCGTATCATCCAACGGCTGCAGGAAGTGGTCATACGCAAAACGCTGGGCCTGTTTCTCGGTGAGTTTTCCGAGCCCTTCCGCGGGGCCGATCTTCACCACGCGCCTGCGTGGAATGCTTTTCTTTTTCTCCGAATTCCACTCGTAGATCCGATAGGTGAGCAGCCAACTGCCGTGCTCAGCGCGCAGGTAGCCTTTCTTTTGTCCGCGACGACGTGCCATACCCTGTTCCTCCGGTGAGGACATGCTAGCAATATGGCTTGGTGGCAAGGCAGCCCGCATCGTCAATCTCCCGCCTTGGCCACCGACTTCTTTGGCGGATAACGGCCTGGTAATCGCGGCTGTTGTGATTCCGCGATCTTGTGCAGCTTCAGAATCTTTCGCCGTGCCACTTGGAGCTGGCGGAGCTGCACAGTGTAGCAAGCGCCCTGTAACCGATCCATGTATTCGTCGATGAAAAACAGAATCTCGTACACAATGCTCGCCGCCGCCGCCGGTGGCAATTCGAGCGGCTGCCGCGCTTCAATCTGGCCCTGCACGATGGCCCAGCGGATCTCCTCCACCAGGGACTGCCGTTTCCTTTCCGGGGCGTCGGGCAGGTGCGTAAATACAATTCGCTTCGCTGTTTCGACCGGGTCCATCAGTCCTTATACGCTGCCTCCTTACCGCTGCGCTGTTGGAGCGCTTCATCCGTTCGGGCCGCGTCGCGCGCGGCCTTTTTGCTCATCGGTTTCGGGAGCATTTGCTGGGCGCCGTGCCCGTTCTTCTTTGCGGCTTTCGCCTCGGGCTTGCCGTTGCCGGCGGGGAATAATTCAGATTGGAGGGGTTCGAGCGTGAATGTGCCCTCGCCCTCGCCTACCTTCATCAGGTGTTCGAGGAGTTCAAACGGCGAACCACTGTGATGCACCTGAAACGAAGCCATCAGGCGTTTGGACTTCTTGTTGTCGTCACCCTTCCGGAAAACCTTAAACTTCGTCACCAGATCCGAGATCACTTCCAAGGTCGCGACCTTGTCGATCGAGTGCTTGGCGCGCACGTTTTTCATGGCGTAGTCGAGCTCTACCGAAGTAAAGCCCTGCTTGACGAGCTGGTCTCGATCGAGCAGCCAGCGCGCCCCGATTGCCTTGGCGATTTTGGACGTCGCGATCGCCACGACTTTGATGCGACTGCTCACGCCGGCAGCCGAGATTCTGTGCTCGACCGCGGCAATGCGCGCGCGCTCAAAGACAATCTCTGTGTTCATAGCTTTTTACCTTCGAAAAATGGCCGGATATGGCGCGCGAAGTGCCCGCCGACCGACTCGGCGTTCAGGAATTTCGCGTGGACTTGGGGCGAGACTTGGTCGTACTCATAGGTCGAGCCGCTGGCGAAGCGCACCTGCATTTTGCGCGTTTCGAGGTCGTAGCCAATGCTGCGGATATTGGAGCTAAGCGGAATCTCGTGGTGTGTCATTTCGTGCCGACCCGCTGGAACTTTGAATCGGCAATCGGCACGAAGGGGGGCGTGCCCTCAGTGCTCGCGCCCACAAACTCGCTGACCTTCTTGATCACGCACGCAGCGCCGCACAAATGTAAATGCGGAGCCCCATCGTCCTCTCCGTCGTCCCAAGCCGTAATAGTCAAGCACGTGCCGTTTATCCACATACGGAACCAATGATTCGCGTTGTGTTTTTGAGCCCCGCACGCGTCGCAGGTATACGTCGTTTGCTGGGCCATTACTTCACCACCAACGCTTTCCGATCGAGTATGAGGTCGGCGCCCGGCACGCTCTCCCCGGCTTCCAGCGCTTCCCTGACAAGTTCACAGTTAACGCCGACGCGACCCACCGGCAACCGCGCTGCCACAACCGGGGTCGTGTCCTCGTAAATCATGCTCAGAGCCTCATACACTTCTAGCGGGAGGGTGACCGTTACGGTTCGAAATCGTTCCGGCACCTTGGCCTCGTCGGTGAACCTGGCCCCGGAAACGGACCTGGACGACGCCGTCGCCAGTGCCGCCCGGGCCGGGGGAGTCGTCGCCGGTTTCCAGCCCGATCCACGCTGGCGGGTCCTGCTCGACCCGGCCGGCCACCCGTTCTGCCTCACCACAGTGGCCCCCAGGACCTTGAGGTAGGCGTCTTGGCCGCGCGGTAGTCACCGCCCGGCGGCTGCCACTATGTGTCCCAGTTCGCCACCCTCGCCCGTCCGCCAGCGCAGGGTCTCGGCCAGGACGTCGAGCCGGCCAGCGACCTCGGCCAGGCTGGACTGGCCGCGCTGCCACCGGCCCGTGCGCCACAGCGCCGAGCCCATGGCCCGGACCAGGATCAGGTCGGGCAGGGCGGCCAGCTCGGCGGCGGTCAGCCGCTGGCCCCAGGCGCCACCCCGGGCCACAGCCGCCGCCCGGCGGGGCCAGCCCGCCCCGTGCGCCGCTCCGGACAGGGCCAGGGCCACGGTCAGCTCGATGGCCCGGATCCAGTAGCCGGTCATTTCAAAGTCCAGCACCCCGGTTACCGCTCCGGTGTCTGGGCTGACCAGCACGTTGGACGCGGCCAGGTCGGCATGCACGACCTGAGCCGGAAGCCGCCCGGCCATCGGTTCCCAGGCCGCCACCGCCCGCTCCACGCCGTCCCGCAGGACACCGGCCCGCGCGGCGTCCAGCCCGGCCGCCGTCAGGTCCCGGGCCAGTGCGGCTACGTCGGGGGGCGCGTGCAGTGGACCGCCCTGCCAGCCGTACGGGGTGTCCTGCGGCGGAACAGCGGCCAGCGCGTCGCTCAGTTCCGCCGCGGCCCGGCCGAATCTCTCCAGCGCCGCCTCCTGGCTGAGGTCGGGCCGGACACCCGGAATCCACTCACAGAGGGTGGCCGGGCCGTCGGGAGTGCCGGCGACGGTGCTGCCGTCCGCCAGCGGGACGGGCGTGGGCACCGCGAAGGGCAGGCCAGCCCGGGCCATCCGGGCCAGCAGCCGGTGCTCAGCCTGAACCTGTGCCGTGGTCAGGTTCTGGCTGATCCGCAGGGACCAGTGGCGGTCTCCGGCGGTCACCTGGAGGGTGCGATTGTTCGTCCCGCGCTCGGTGCGCGCCAGGGCCGCGCTGGCCGGGATTCCCCAGCGGGCCAGCAGCCTTGCTACCGGCTCCCTTACCTGGTCTGAGCCGTCCACGCGCCGATCCTGCCCCGGCGCGCGGCTGGTGTACACCGATTTACCGCGTCGCCGCCCCGGCACGAACGGCCGGCGAGGCGCAGCGCTAGATTTGCCCGGATGGAACAGCGCATCAGCCTGATCACCCTCGGGGTGACCGATCTGGCCCAGGCCAAGACGTTCTACGAGCGGCTCGGCTGGCGGGGGCAGGAGATCGAGGAAACGGTCTTTTTCCAGGCCGGAGGCCTGGCCGTGACCTTGTGGGGCCGCGACAAGCTGGCCGCCGACGCAGGCCTGCCCGATGGTGGCCCCAGCGGCTCCGGCGGCGCGGCGCTGGCGCACAACGTCCGGTCCCGGGCCGAGGTCGATGCCGTGCTATCTGCCGCGGCCGACGCTGGCGCCGAGATCACCAAGCCCGCCCAGGAGACGTTCTACGGCGGCTACGCCGGGTACTTCCGCGACCCGGATGGCCACCTGTGGGAGATCGCCGGGAATCCGGGCTTCACCCTGGAAGCCGACGGCTCACTCGTCCTGCCTGACTTCGGCGCATCCTAGCACCAGGCCGCTACAACTGGCCGACGTCGCTGATCTGCAGGACCGCGCTGCCGGCCTCGTCCGAGGCAGCCAGGTCGATGACCGCGTTGATACCCCAGTCGTGGTCGCCCGCGGGGTCGTCGAAGATCTGCCGGACAACCCAGCGGGCTGGCTGCTGGTCGATGATCAGCATCGCGGGACCGCGCGCGTCCGGGCCGGTGCCGATCTCGTCGTGCACCTCGTAGTAGGCCTCCAGCGCGTCGGCCCAGGCGTCCTCGTCCCAGCCGCAGCCGGCATCCAGCTCACCCAGCTCGGCGTAGTGGCCAAGTGCGGCCAGCCGGACCCGGTGGAACAGTGCGTTGCGCACCAGCACCCGGAACGCCCGGACGTTGGAGGTGACCGTGGCCGGCCGGGTGTCGCGCTCGCCCTCCGCGTCGTCGAGCGGGTTGCGCAGCCGTTCCCACTCGTCGATCAGGCTGGAGTCGACCTGGCGCACGATCTCGCCCAGCCACTCGATCAGGTCGGTCAGGTCTTCGGTCTTGGCGTCGTCCGGCACGGTCTGGCGCAGCGCCTTGTAGGCGTCAGCCAGGTAGCGCAGCACCAGGCCCTCGGAGCGGGACAGGCCGTAGAAGGCCACGAACTCGGTGAAGGTCAGCGCTCGCTCGTACATGTCGCGGACCACCGACTTCGGCGCCAGCTCATAGTCGGCCACCCAGGGATGACCGCGGCGGTAGATCTCGTATGCACCCGCGAGCAAGTCATCCAGCGGCTTGGGGTAGGTGACCGAGTCCAGCAGATCCAGCCGCGTCTCATAGTCGACGCCGTCCGCCTTCATCTGCGCCACCGCCTCGCCGCGGGCGCGGAACTGCTGCGCGGACAGCACCTGCCGCGGGTTATCCAGGGTCGACTCGATGACCGAGAGCACATCCAGCGGGTAATCCGGCGACTCCCGGTCCAGCAGCTCGATGGCGGCCAGGGCGAACGGGGACAGCGGCTGGTTGAGCGCGAAGTCGAACTGCAGGTCCACGGTCAGGCGGACCATCCGCCCTTCCGGATCGGCGTCGTCCAGCCGTTCCACCACCCCGCCGGCCAGCAGGGCCCGGTAGATCGCGATGGCCTGGTGGATGTGCTTGCGCCGGGCCGCCTGGTCCTCGTGGTTGTCGGTCAGCAGGTGACGCATGGCCTCGAACGGGTCGCCCGGCCGGGCGATGACGTTCAGCACCATGGCGTGGGTGACCTTGAAGCTCGAGGTGAGCGGCTCGGGGTCCGCGGCGACCAGCCGCTCGAAGGTGGGCTTGCCCCAGGACACGAAACCCTCCGGCGGCTTCTTGCGCACCACCTTGCGCCGCGCCTTCGGGTCGTCGCCCGCCTTGGCCAGGGCCTTCTCGTTCTCCACGACGTGCTCAGGGGCCTGGACCACCACCCGCCCGGCCGTGTCGTAGCCGGCCCGGCCCGCCCGCCCGGCGATCTGGTGGAACTCACGCGCCTGCAGCAGCCGGGTCTTGTTCCCGTCGTACTTGGACAGCGCGGTGAACACCACGGTGCGGATCGGCACATTGATGCCCACCCCGAGCGTGTCGGTGCCGCAGATGACCTTGAGCAGCCCGGCCTGGGCCAGCATCTCCACCAGCCGGCGGTAACGGGGCAGCATGCCGGCGTGGTGCACGCCGATGCCGTGCCGCACCAGCCGGGACAAGGTCTTGCCAAACCCCGCCGCGAACCGGAAGTTGCCGATCAGGTCGGCGATGGCGTCCTTCTCGGCCCGGCTGCACACGTTGATGCTCATCAGGGCCTGGGCCTGCTCCAGCGCCGCCGCCTGGGTGAAGTGGACCACGTAGACCGGGGCCTGGTTCGTGGTGAGCAGCTCGGTCAGGGTCTCGTGCAGCGGGTCGGTGACGAAGGAGAAGATCAGCGGCACCGGGCGCTCGGCCGAGCTGACCACGGCCGTCGGCCGGCCGGTGCGCCGGATCAGGTCCTCTTCAAACCGGCTCACGTCGCCGAGGGTCGCGGACATCAGCACGAACTGGGCTTTGGGCAGCTCCAGCAGCGGGACCTGCCAGGCCCAGCCACGGTCCGGGTCGGCGTAGAAATGGAACTCGTCCATCACCACCTGGCCCACGTCTGCCTCGGCGCCGTCTCGCAGCGCGATGGCGGCCAGCACCTCGGCCGTGCAGCAGATGATCGGCGCCTGCGGGTTGACGCTGGCGTCGCCGGTCATCATGCCGACCTGAGCCGGGCCGAACGCGCTGCACAGGTCGAAGAACTTCTCCGACACCAGGGCCTTGATCGGCGCGGAGTAAAAGCTCCGCCGCCCGTCCGCCAGCGCGGTGAAGTGGGCTCCCGCCGCGACCAGGCTCTTCCCGGATCCCGTCGGGGTCGACAAGATGACGTTGGCGCCCGACACGACCTCGATGAGCGCTTCTTCCTGGTGCGGGTACAGCGCTAGCCCACGCTGCTTGGACCACCCGGCGAAGGCGTCGAAGACGGCGTCTGGGTCGGGGGTCGCGGGCAGCAGGTCAGTAAGCGTCATAACGTTTCCATGGTGCCGTGCCCAGGGGAGCCGGCCAACGACTTAACAGGCGCGTCGGGCCGGTGCGGGAAGATTTCCGCGGTGATGAGAACGGCACTCCTAACAGCAGCGCACACCGGCACGGTATTCCGTGCCGCCCGGTCACCACGCCCGTAGCGCGAGGACCATCACGCGAAGAGCGTGTCGCCCCAGTGCTGGCCCTGGCGCAGCCCGGGCGGGCAGGCGAATACGGCGCTGCCGGTGTGCTGGATGTACTCGTTGAGCGCGTCGAAGGACAGCGAGTTCTGCAGCTGGATGAACTGCGACGGGTTCTTCATGAACGCGATGAAGAACAGGCCGCCGAGCAGCGTGCCGGCCTGCGGGTCGATGCCGTCGGTGAAGGAGTAACCGCGGCGCAGGATCCGGATGCCGTTGTTGTGCTCGAAACTGGCCAGCCGGATGTGCGCATGGGCGCCGATGGCCGGCAGGCCATCGGCGCCGGCGACGGTGAAGTTGGGGGTGCTGAACTCGGTCCCGCCGGTCAGCGGGGCGCCGGACACCTTGGACCGGCCGATGACATTCTCCTGGTCCTGCAGGTAGTCGCGGTCCCAGTTCTCCACGAAGATGCGGATCTTGCGGGCTACCAGGTAGCTGCCGCCGCGCATCCAGGGCTGGTCGGTCTCCGCGCCGGCCCACACGTACTTGTTCAGCAGGTCGGTCTGCTCAGCCTTGATGTTGCGGGTGCCGTCCTTGAACCCGAGCAGGTTGCGCGGGGTGGCCTGGCCCGTGGATGTGGTGGAGGTCCGGCCGAAGCCCAGCTCCATCCAGTTGTGTGCCACCACACCCATGCCGATCCGGGCCAGGTTCCGTACGGCGTGGAACGCGACCAGTGGGTCATCCGAACAGGCCTGGATACACAGGTCGCCGCCGGTGTAGTTGGGGTCGAGGTTCTCGTTCGGCAGCGGCGGCAGGCCGGCCAGCGCGGCTGGCTTGCGCGCGGCCAGGCCGAAACGGCTGTCGAACAGCGAGGGCCCGTAGCCGACCGTGACGGTCAGCCTGGACACGGGTGAGCCGACCGCCTCGCCCGTGTCCACCGGCGGCGCGTAGGCCTGCGAGTCCTCGCCGACCAGCTGGCCGGCTGTCATCCGTGCCGCCGAGGTGGTCCATTCCTGCAGCATGTCCCGCAGGTCTGAGACGGACGTGCCAGGCACCACGTTCAGCGAGCCGAAGGCCAGGCGGTCCTGGGCGGGGGTGGTGATCCCGGCCTGGTGGGTGCCGTAGAAGGGCACCGTCTCCTGACCGGTGGACGTGCTCGCTGTCCCCGGCGGCGCGTTCGCCGTCCCGGTGAAGTAGCCGGTCAGGCCGCCCGCGACCGCTCCCGCCCCGAACATGCCCGCTCCGGTCAGCAACCGCCGCCGGGACGGCCCGGACCGTACGGGGCCGTCGCCGGTTGCCATCTGGGGCTCGATGGCCGGGCCGCCGTCCCGGGACTTCATCTGCTTCTCCATGCCACTTTCTTCAGGGCCACTTTGCTCGGGCCCGCCGTTCCTCGCCTCACCACGGGGTGTCAGCTCACGACTGGCGACAGCTTCGACAGGGATTCGGCCAGGGCGTTCACCGCGGCCGACAGCTGGCGCCGCTCGGCGCTGGTCACCTGGGTGTACTCCACGTAGCCCGTCTCGTCGTAGCCCGGGCTGGCCTTGTAGCGGGTCATCAGGTTGGTGATCGCGGTGTTCCGCTGCTGGATCTGGGTCAGCAGGCTCGCGTCCTTGCCCTGCACGTAGGGCTGGAGCAGGCTGACGACCTCCAGGGCCGCGTCGACGTTCGCCACGAACACGGGAAGGTCGGTCTGGGAGTACCGCTCTTCCTCACCGCTGATCTTGGACGTCGCCGCCTCGTTGATCAGGTCAGTGGCCCCGCTGGCCATCTCCAGCGGGTTGTACTGCGCGCTGCGGACCAGGGTCAGCAGCTGCTGCTCGTTCTTGACCAGACCGCTGCACAGCTTCGGCGTCCCGGTCAGTGTGTTGTCCTGCCAGAGCAGCTGCTCGATCTTGTGGAAGCCGACGAACTGCGAGGCCACGGTGACCGGGTTCTCCCACCGGCCGTCGATCTGGGTGTCCAGGCTGCCCCAGATCTCGGCCACCGGCTCGATCCGCTCGTAGTACGCCCGCGCCTGCGGATAGAGCAGCTTGGCCTGGGTCATGTTGCCCACGTCGATCGCTTTGCAGAACGTCTGGGTGTGGCTGACCAGGTCCGAGGTGTTCTGCACGACGTAACTGGAGTAGCTCTTCACCGCGGTGGCCAGCTGCGGGTTGGCTTGCCACGACGAGCCGGTGGCCTTGCCGGTCACGGTCAAGGTCCAGTGCGGCTGGGATGCACCCGGGCAGTTGATCTTGTAAGAACCAGGCTGAATGTTCAGCGAGAAGCCACCGGACAGGCCGGGCGTCAGGTTCTCCTGCTCACCCAGGATCTTGGCCAGGTCGGAGGTACGCAGTTCGGCTTCAGATACCGAGCCCGCATCCCTGTTGGTCACGGTGAAGTCGACCGCGCCGGCCGTGATCGTGGCCGGCTTGGGCTGGCAGCCTCGGGGCGTCAGGTCGATCGTGACGGCCCTGTTCTTGGCCATATCGGCGGCGGTGCCAGCCGATCCCTTGGAGCTGGTGCTTGAGCTCGAACATCCCGTCGCCACGAGCGCGAGGATGGCGGTTACTGCCGCCACCATCACGCCGCGGCGCCCCCTCCGCCTGCCGATACTGCACACGACCCGCTAACTCCTTGTACTCGCTGGGCACATGCTGACCCACGCCGCCCGGCTGTGGCCCGGACGGACAGTCTTGTTAGTGCGTTCTGTTTGTTCTGCCGTGTCTGCTGCTGCCGTGTCTGCTGCTGTGGTGCCTACTGCTGCGGCACCTGCTGCTGCGGCGTGCCGATGACCGGGCGGGCGGCCGGAGCGGCAGGCGCTTCGGCGGCCACCGGGCGTCTGGCGGGCTTTCCGGCAGGCCAGGCCACGATCACCACCATCGGAACCAGGTAGACCAGCCAGGCGATGACCTCGATCCAGACTGGGTACGGCTGGATGCCGAGCACGCCGGTCAGCAGTGAGGACAGCGGTGTGCCCGGCCGGACCAGCCAGGACAGGTCGAACGCCTGGGTCTGCCCGATGGTGAGCCAGCCCGCCTCGTTGGCGGTGTGGAAGGCCGTCATGACCAGGCCCGCGGCCACTACCACCAGGACCAGGCCGGTGATCCGGAAGAACCGCGCCAGGTTCAGCCGCACACCGCCCTTGAAGACGGCGTAGCCTGCCGCCGCCGCCAGCAAGATTCCGAGCACCGCGCCAAGCCAGGAGGTGGTGGCGTCCCCCGAGGCGTGGAACGTGGCCAGCAGGAACACAGCTGTCTCGAAGCCCTCGCGCAGCACGGCCAGGAACGCCATCAGCACCAGGGCCCGGCTCGATCCGGATGCCAGGGCCGAGGCCGTTGCGCCTTCCAGATCGTGCTTGAGACCCCGGGCATGCTTGCGCATGAACAAGATCATGTACGTGACCATGCCGACCGCCAGTGCGCCAACGACAGTCTCGAGACCTTCCTGCTGCCGCTGGGGCAGATCCGACGAGATCACCTGCAGGGCGATGGCGATGGCAATGCAGATCGCGACGGCCGCGGCGGTACCGATCCAGACCTGGCGCAGCGCGTCCTTGCGGCCCTGTTGACCCAGGAAGGCGGCGATGATCCCGACGATCAGGGCTGCCTCGAGACCCTCCCGCAGCCCAATGACGAACGTGGGCAGCACCAGCCGACCTCTCCTTCATTCCGGGTTCAATGGGTTACCGGTGCCAGGCCGCACCTTGTTTAGGCAAGCCTTACCTAACCTCAGATGGAGGACGCATGTCAAGTACCCACGGGGCTTGACCGTGCCGCCGACCTGCGCTGGAGGTGTTCGCGTCGATGACCTTTGCCACCCTGACGTGGGCTCCCTGCTGCCAGCTCTCAGCCGGCGGTGACGACGCGGACCGGGCCGCCGTCCGGCCTGACCCGGTCCAGCCAGCCGGCGTCCAGGTGCGCCGGCCGTCCGGGTACCAGCCGGACCGGCCGGGACCGGGCCAGCAGCGGGCCATCCTGCCGGGCCTCCAGCCGGGTTACCCGGCGGAACACATGGCTGCGCAGCACGAACCGGTCCAACGGGGGAGCGGCGGCCGAGGCGATGATGTTCGGTGAGATCCAGCGCAGCGGCGGAGCCACCAGCACCGGCACCCCGCTAAGGTCGCCCGCCGGCCCCGCTCCCGTCGGCCCCGCTCCCGCCGACCTCCCCGCTCCGGTGGGCCCGCTCGCGAGCGCCGCCGTGATGCCACGGGCCGCATGACGGCCGGACAGCGCCGCGATATCCGCCGTCTCGGCCGCGTGGATCAAGTTCCCGGCGGCGAAGACGCCCGGCACCGAGGTGGCCAGCGTGGTGTCGACGGCCGGGCCCAAGGTACCGGCATCGGTCACCAGCCCGGCCCGGCGGGCCAGTTCGTGGTCGGGAATCCAGTCCCCGGTGAAGATCACGGTGTCGCACGGCACGAAGCGGATCGCGCCGGTGCGGACGTCCGCCACCTCGACCCCGTCTAGCTGGCGGCGGCCGGTCACCCGGGCGATCCGGGCCGTCGTCCAGACCGGGATCTGCCAGCGCACGGCCGTGCCGAGGCGGAAGGCGGCGTAGCTCTGCTGCCGCTCGTACTCGGTGACCAGCGCGACCACGTCGGCGCCGGCGTGCGCCAGGGTCACCGCGGCCGAGAACGACACGTGCTCGGCCCCTACGATCAGCGCGCGTCCGGGCAGGCGCTCACCGTCCAGGTACACCCGCTGCTGCAGTTCGCCGGTGGTCATCACGCCGGCTGGCCGGTCACCGGGGACGAGCCGGGCCGCCCGCGGCCGTTCCCGGCACCCGGTGGCCAGCAGGACCGCCGCCGCCCGGACCGTCTGGATCCCGGCCGGGCTGGTCAGCGTGGCCACCTGTACCCCGTCCGGCGCGAGGCCCAAGCCGGTCACGGTGGTGCCCAGGCGGAGCTCGGCCCCGGCCGTCACCGCAGCGTCGGCCAGAGCCCGGGCGTAAGCCGGGCCGGTCATGAGCCGGTGCAGGTCACGCAGTCCGTAGCCGGTGTGCCAGCTGTGCCGGGGCACACCGCCGGCCGCGGTTTCCCGGTCGGCCACCACGATCGTCCCGGCCCCCAGGCGGCGCAGTTCGCGGGCCGCCGACAGGCCGGCGCCGGCTCCCACGATCAGCACGGCCACGCTCACCATGGCTTCGCTTACCTCAGCTTCGCTCACCACTGCTGGGCTCACCACTGCTGGGCTCACCACTGCTGCGCCGTCTCCGCCAGGCCGCCGTCACTTCGGCCGGCCGGATCTCGCCGGCCGGGTCCGCACTGGCCGGATCTGCACTGGCCGGATCTGCACTGGCCAGGTCTGCGCTGGCCGGATCTGGACCGGCCGCGAGTAGTGCTGCTATCCGCGCCCCGCAGTAGAAGCCCTGACAGCGCCCATTGGTCGCCCGGGTCCGGCGCCGCAGACCGCCCAAATCGGCGGCTGGCACCGGGCTGACCAAGGCGTCCCTGATCTCGCCGCGGGTCACCCGCTCACAGTGGCACACGATCTCGCCGTAGGCGGGGTCGGCCGCGATCCGGTCCGCGTCCTGGTAGGGGCGCAGGCCGGCCTCCCCGATGTACGGCATGACCGGGGGCGTAGCCCCGTCCCCACGCGCGGCTCCGGCCCGGGGGCGCAGGGTCAGCCCGGCCTGTTCCATCTCCGCGACCAGGTACTCGGCGATGCCCAGGGAGGCAGACAGCCCCGTGGACCGGATGCCGCCCGCGCAGGCATACCGCTGCCCGGCGTCGACGTAGACCTGGTAGTCGGCGTGCTGGGTCGCGGCCCGCAGCCCGGCATAGGTCGAGGTGATCTCCTCCCCGGCGAGCCCGGGCAGAATCCGCCGCCCGGCCGCCAGCAGGGCGCCGAGCCCGTCCGCGGTGGTGGCGGTGTCCTCGCGCGACGCGATGTCCTCGGCGGTCGGGCCGAGCAGCAGGTTGCCGTAGACCGTCGGCGCGACCAGCACGCCCTTGGTCCGCGCCGTCGGCACCGGCAGCACGATCGAGTTCAGCAGCGGCCGGGCCAGCTTGTCGTACACGATGAGCTGGCCGCGCCGCGGCCGGATAGTGAACCCGTTCCCGCCGAACATGCCGTCGATCACGTCACTGCCCAGCCCGGCCGCGTTCACCACCCACCGGGCCCGCACCGGTCCCCGGGTGGTGATCACCCGGTGCCCGCTATCGGTCGCGGTCACGCCCGTCACCCGGGTCGCCAGCAGCAGCCGAACCCCGTCCCGCACCGCCTCGGTGGCAAAGGCCAGCGGCGTGGTCCATGGGCAGATGATGCTCTCGTCCGGGATCTCCAGGGCCCCTCGCGCTCCGGGTCCCAGCTGCGGCTCGCGGCCGTACAACTCGCTTACCCGCACCGCCCGTACGGCCTGATAACCGTTGCGCCGGGCATTGTCCGCGATGCCGGGCAGCGCCGTCTCCTGCTCACCGGTCCAGGCCACCAGCAGGGCCCCGGTCCGCTCCACCGGAATGCCGGCCGCCGCGGCGTACGAGCGGAGCAGCGTGGAGCCCCGGGCCAGCAGGCGGCTCTCCAGCGTGCCCGGCTTGGCGTCGAACCCGGTGTGCAAGATGGCGGTGTTGGCCTTGGACGTGCCCGTGCCGACGTCCGTCGCGGCCTCGGCCAGCACCACGTCCAGCCGGTACGGAGCCAGCGTGCGGGCGATCGCGGTCCCCACCACGCCTGCCCCGATGACCAGCACGTCGGCGCCCAGTTCACTCCCGGGCTCGGCCAGGTGGTGCGTCATCGCCGGACCAGGGTGAGTTCAAGAGCAGACCGGAACACACCCATCCTCACCGCGGCCTGATCAGCGGTGATGGCCGGCTCCACCACCTCTTCCACGCCGGCCGGGCCCAGCGCCTCCGTGGCCGAGGCGGCGTCGCCGGTCCCGATCCGGGCCAGCGCGGCAACGCCGAGCGCGGTCGCGTCGGCCGAACGGCAGATCAGCACCGGCACCTGCAGCAGGTCGGCCTGAGCCTGCATGAGCAGGCGGGATCTGGTCAGGCCACCGTCCACCCGCAGCCCGGTCAGCGGGCCACCCAGGTCGGCCGACGCCGCCTCGGCCAGCAGTGCCACCGAAGCGGCGATGCCCTCGGCCACGGCGCGGGCAAGGTGGCCGCGTTCGGTCCCCAGGTGCAGGCCGGTCAGGGCCCCGCGCGCGGCCGGGTCCCAGTGCGGCGCGCCCAGCCCGGCCAGCGCGGGCACGAACGTCACCCCGCCGGCGTCCGGCACCGTTGCCCCCATCGCATCCAGTTCCTGCGGCGCGCTGATCACCCCGGTGCTGGCCAGCCAGCGCAGCGCCGACCCGGCCGTGTAGACCTGGCCGTCCAGGCAGTAGGTCACCGCTCCGCCCAGCCGCCAGGCTACCGAGGCGGACAGGCCCGCCGCCGACCGGGCCGCCGACGAACCGGTCGTGACCAGAAAGAACGCGCCGGTCCCGTAGGTGCACTTGGCGTCGCCCGCGGCCAGGCAGCCCTCGGCCAGCAACGCCGCCTGCTGGTCCACGGCGATGCCGGCCACCGGCAGCGGCCGGCCGAACGCCGCGGTCTCGCCCACCACCCCGGCGCAGTCCACCACCGCGGGCAGCGCCGCCGGGTCCAGGCCGAACGCCGCGCAGGCCGGCCCGGACCAAGCGGCCGCGTCCAAGTCGAGCAGCATGGTGCGGGACGCGGTCGCGGCGTCGGTCACGTACCCCGCGCCCAGCTGGTGCAGCAACCAGGTGTCGGTGGTCGTGACCGTTCCCTCACCGGTCAGGTTCTCCCGCAGCCAGGTCATCTTGGGCGCGGCGAAGTACGGATCCAGCGGCAGGCCGGTCAGCGCGGCCAGCTCGCCAGCCCGGTCCACGAGCCGCCGGCAGATGGCGGCGGACCGGCGATCCTGCCAGACGATCGCCGGGGACAGCGGCGTCCCGCTGGCCCGGTCCCAGGCCAGCACGGTCTCGCCCTGGTTGGCCAGCGCGACGGCATGGGCAGGCGCACCGGCCGTGGCCAGCGCCTGGCTGCCCGCCGCCAGCACCGAGCCGAGCAGCTCCGCCGGGTCGGCCTCCACGCCGTCCCCGCCCACACTGCGGGTATGCACCGGTACCTCGCCGCGCCCGAGCACGTCGCCGTCCGGCCCGACCAGGAGCGCCTTGGTGGCCGAGGTGCCCTGGTCGATCGCCAGTACGTTCACTCCTGGCCCGGCTCCTGCCGCATGGCCCGCGGTTCGGTCACCAGCTGCACCACATAGAACACCAGCCCCAGGCCGAGCGCGCCGAGCACGTAGTACTGCGCGTCCCGGAAGGCGCTCGGCCCGATCAGGACGATCAGCTCGTAGGTCAGCCAGATGAGGGCACCGGCCACCACCGGGATCTCCATCTTGCCGAACGGGCTACGGTAAGCACTCGCCGTGCCCCGCGTGCCCCGGCGACGCGAGAACACGTACAGCAGCACCGTGCCCGCGTACAGCACGGCCGGCATGATCGTCGACGCGGTGAACAAGGTGGCCAGCGCCCCGGTGCTGGAGCGCAGCACCAGCACGATGGCGCCGCTGAGCACCGCGGCCAGCACGGTGGCCCAGGACGGCCCGCCGGCCGGCCGCGGCACCCGGGACAGGAACTGGTGGCCGGGCAGCCGCCGGTCCCGCGACATGGAGAAGATCAGCCGCCCGTTGGTGACCATGATGACCAGGCCGCAGGCGAAGATGGACACGCACACGAACACCAGGAAGATCTTCTGCACCACGCCGCCGAGCACGTCGTGCACGATGGAGGCCACCGGCGCCGCGCTGGCATAGGCCGCCTTGTTGGTGGCGTACGCCAACGCGATCAGGAATGCGAACCCGACCACGCCGGACAGCAGCACGGCCCGCAGCATGGCCCGGGGGATGACCTTGTGCG
The DNA here is from genome assembly GCA_963781225.1 of uncultured Actinomycetota bacterium. Lineage (GTDB taxonomy): Bacteria > Actinomycetota > Actinomycetes > Streptosporangiales > Streptosporangiaceae > Palsa-504. The sequence continues at coordinate 64,365 of CAWAFD010000014.1, read as the reverse complement.
GCTCGTGGGTCTCCTCGGCCAGATTGCTGGCCGACTCAAAACCGACGATGGTGTAGGCGCCAAGCAGCGTGGCCAGCATGAACGGGCCGAGCCAGGCGTAGTAGCCTACGTGCGGCACCGGCCCGGTGGCGCCCAGGTTGGACCAGTGCCCCAGGGTCCGGACCGCGGCCACGATCAGCAGCAGCACGGTCAGGCCGACGATCCCGATGATCTCGGTGGCCACCGCGGTGTTGTTGACCCGGGTGGTCATCTTGGTCGAGGTGATGATCAGGGCGGCCTGCAGGGCCAGCACGACCAGCGTCTCCAGGGCCGCGCTGGTCGGCGTGTAGCTTTCCCCGATCAGCGGCTGGAATGCCACCTGGATCAGGCCGTAGTCGACCGAGACGGTGACGATGGTCAGGAAGGCGAACGACATCCAGCCGAACCACCAGCCCACGTGCGGGCTGGCCAGTCTCGACGCCCACTGGTAGGAGTAGCCGGAGAGCGGCACGCGGGCCGAGAGCGCACCATAGACCAGCGCCACCAGCGCCTGTCCGGCCACCACGATGAGCCACGTCCAGATGGACCGTGTTCCGCCCGTGGCCAGGGCGAACGCATAGGTGGTGAAGATTCCGGTGGTGATGGAGATGAACGAGAAGGCCACCGCGAAGGACTCGAAGTGGCGTAGTGAGCGGACGAACTGCTGGCGGTAGCCGAACTGTTCCAGTTCGGAGTCCTCGGAGACCGAACCGGTTCCCGTGGTGACCTGATCCACGTGCTTCACTCCTGTCTTGGCCTGGGGGCGGGCCGCACAGTGCAGCCGGCGTCTTCGAGAGCCTCGATGACCTCCGGGGCGGCTTGGTGATCGGTGAGGACCGCGGTGAAGCGGTCGAGCGGGCAGACCCGGTGCACGGCGATCGCGCCCAGCTTGCTCGAGTCGGCCAGGATGTAGGAGGCGGCCGCGTGCGTGATGATGGTGCGCCGCGTGATCACCTCGTGCGGGTGGTAATCGGTCAGCCCGGCCCGGGGGTGCACGCCGCCCGAACCGAGAAAGGCCTTGTCCGCGTAGAACTCGGCGAAGAAGCTCTCCGCATGGGCCCCGTAGCAGGCCGCGTCGCCCGCCCGGACCTGCCCGCCGGACAGCTGGAGCTCGATCTCGGGTCGCCCGGCCAGTGTCATCGCGGCCGGCACCGAGTTGGTCAGTACCCGGCCGCGGAACGAGGCCGGCAGGGCCCGCGCCACCTCCAAGGCGGTGGTGCCGATGTCGATGACGATGGTGTCCTCGGGGTCCACCAGTGTCGCGGCCAGCTGGGCGATGGCCAGCTTGCGTTCGGGGCGCAGGGCGCTCCTGGTCGCGAAGTCACCCTCGGTGGAGCGAACCGACAGCGCGCCGCCGTACACCCGTTCCAGCAGCCCTTGATCCCGCAGCCCGCGCAGGTCGCGGCGGATGGTCTCCACCGAGACGCTGAACTGGCGCGCCAGCACGTCCGCGGAGACCGCCCGGGTCTGGCGAACCTCGGCCAGGATCGCCTGTCGGCGCTGAGTCGGCAGCATACGGCTCCTGTTGATCGTTGCCCTGTTGATCGTTGCCGGTGACCGTTGTTGGCTGATCTTGACTGATTCTTAGCCCGGATGTCAATGCCCAGGTCCTGGCTTCGCTGCCTGCCTGTTTAAGGCACAGCCGAAAGGGTTTGCCGCCTCGCCAGCCGCTGGTGATCCTGGTAGCGGTAACCACATGCCGGTGGTCCAACCGGGCGGTGGGCTGGGCATGGTACTGCGAGTCATGGCCGGCCCACCGCTGTCAGTGCGGGTCGGCTCGTTACCGGGCTCAGCCTTACCGGGGCCCGCCCGGCCTCAGCCGGCCTGCAGGAGCTCGGCGCCCAGCGGTGTCAGCATGTGCAGGACGGCGCTGCCCTGGCGGTGGCTGATGACGAGACCGGCGCCGCGGAGCACGGCTGCGTGCTGGCTGGCTGCCGCGATCGAGATGCCGACACGTTCGGCCAGCTCGCTGGTCGTGCAGCCGTCCGCGACGCAGCCAAGCACCGCGGCCCGGTTCCGCCCGACCAGCGCCGCCAGCGCCGCCCCCCGCCGCCGCGGGCCGTCCCACAACGGGGGATGGCCGATCCCGCTGTCACCCGCGGGCACGATCAGCCGCGGTGGCTCCATCGGCTTGTTCGGGTTTTCGTGCAAGGTCGGCCCGGCACCCACGAACACCGAGGGGACCAGCATGAGGCCCTTGCCTTCCAGGTACATGTCCCCCTGGCCGGGAATCAGCACCTCCAGGACCGGTGGCCGCCAGCGGATCTGCTGGCCTTGCAGCGAGGCCAGCAGCCGGGCGGCGCCCTCGCGGGCCAGCGTCCGGTGGCGTGCGGCCTGCGCCGCGTGCAGCCGGGTGCTGATCCGCGGCCAGTACGGCTGGACCAGTTCCCGGTAGGCGACCTCGACCGCCTCGGCCAGCTCCTCCAGCTCGCCGGTCTCGGCCATCGTCCAGGATGACGCGGGCAGCCGGTTGAGCCGGTCGACGTACTCCATCTCGACCAGCAGCTGCTCGCGTGGTACCTCGAGCAGAGCTTGCACGCCCGCCTCGATCGTGGTCGTCTCGCCGGTGAGCGTGTACAGGTCCACGCCGTGACAGCCGGGCGGTATCAGTGCTGTCAGCGGCCGCATCCGCGGCGTGACCTTGCCGCGGACCTGGTCATGCCACTCCCGGAACGCTTTGCGCGGCGGCTGCGGGCACCGTAGCAGCGACACCGCCATCACCGTCTCGGCCAGCGGCCCCAGGGTCGGGCTGACCTGGACGCGGCTCAGGTCGTCTTCGGTGAAATGGATCCGCCAGACCATGTTGCCAGCGTCAGGCCGGCTCTGATAACGAGTCAACAGCGGGAACCACGCAGTTTGGCTGCGTGTAACGAGGGAAAGGCGTCTGCAGGGGCTAGCGTGCCCCAAGAGGAGGCGCTCTATGGTCCGCAAGGCACTTGGCCTGCTGGTGCCGGTGGCGATCGGCGCAGTGGTTGCCAGCCAGTACAAGGAGATCGGACGCTACCTCAAGATCCGGCAGATGTCATCGGGCGGTGGCGATGGCCACCCGCAGGACGTGCCGGCCGAGGGAAGCCACGCCTACCCTGAGCACGCAGGCGAGGGTGCGGTGGACGGCACCGGCGAGTTCGATTCGCCCAATCGCGGTGGTGGTCCCGCTGCCGCGGACACGGCGCAGCCCGGAGACCGTCGGCTGTAGTTCCGGCCCCGGTCTGGCTCCACCACAGGGAGAAGGATGCGCCCTGTCGTCCGAGCGTGCCCTGATGCTGAACGCGGGCCGCTGCGTCAGTGAGCGGCCCGCGCTGCCGAATTCCCGTTTACGACCGGAACAGCGCGCTGTAGGCGTTGAGGGCGGGCTGCCCACCCAGATGCGCGTACAGGACGGTGGAGTCTGGGCCGATCCGGCCGTCGCGGACCAGGTCGATGAGCGCGGCCATGGACTTGCCCTCATAGACCGGGTCCACGATCATGCCCTCCAGCCGTCCACTCAGCCGGATCGCGTCCAGCGTGGACTGCACCGGTATGCCGTAGTAGTCCCCGGCCCAGCCGGGCAGCACGGTGATCTCGTCGTCGCGCAGCGCGCGGTTTAGGCCGATCAGCTCAGCCGTCTGACGCGCGATCTTCTCCACCTGGGCCTGGGTCTCCGCCAGCTTGGCCGAGGCGTCGATGCCGATGACCCGGCGCGGCCGGTCCTGCCCGGCGAAGCCCGCGATCATCCCGGCATGGGTCGAGCCGGTGACGCTGCACACCACGATGGTGTCGAAGAAGACTCCCAGCTCGGCCTCCTGCTGCTGGACCTCCTGCGCCCAGGCGGCGAAGCCCAGGCCGCCCAGCCGGTGGTCCGAGGCGCCGGCCGGGATGGCGTACGGCCGGCCACCGGAAGCGCGGACGTCCTCCAGCGCCTGCTCCCAGCTGGACTTGATGCCGATGCCGAAACCCTCATCCACCAGCCGGACCTCCGCGCCCATGATCCGGGACAGCATGATGTTGCCGACCCGGTCGTTGACCGCGTCCGGCCAGTCGACCCAGCTCTCCTGGACCAGCACGGCCTTCAGGCCAAGACGGGCCGCGACCGCCGCGACCTGCCGGGTGTGATTGGACTGCACACCGCCGATCGAGACCAGGGTGTCCGCCCCCTGGGCCAGCGCGTCCGGCACCAGGTATTCCAGCTTGCGGGTCTTGTTCCCGCCGTAAGCCAGCCCGGAGTTGCAGTCCTCCCGCTTGGCCCAGATGGCCGCGCCGCCCAGGTGCGCGGACAGCCGCTCTAGCGGATGGACCGGGCTCGGGCCGAACAGCAGCGGGTACCGCGGGAAATCGCTCAGCGCCATCAGGGCCTCCTGGTGCGGTCGGTTGCTGTGCCTTTAGTTACCGCCAGGCAGCACGCGGGCCCGCTGGTCCACGCCGAGCTCGCCGTAGGGGTAGTCGACCGGGTGCGGGTCACTGGCGGCGTCCAGCGCGGCCATCTCCGCGGCGGTCAGGTGCAGCCCGGCCGAGCGCAGGTTGGCCTCGAGCTGGCTCATCGTGCGGGCGCCCAGGATGGTCGAGGTGACCGCGGGCCGGTCGGTGACCCAGGCCAGCGCGACCTGGGCCATGGAGATCCCGCGGTCTTCGGCCACCTTCTGCACCGCGTCGATGACGTTCCAGGTCCGCTCGGTCCCGCGCCGGTCGTAGGCCTCCATGCCGCGGTTGGGATCATCGCCCAGGCGGGTGTCGCCGGTCGGCCGCTCGTCCCGCTTGTACTTGCCGGACAGCCAGCCGCCGCCGAGCGGGCTCCACGGCAGCATGCCCAGGCCGGCGTCCTGCACCGCGGGCACGATCTCCCACTCGATCTCGCGGGCCAGCAGGCTGTACTGCGGCTGGAGGGTCACCGGCGCGGCCACGTTCAGCAGCCGGGCCAGGTAGGCGGTCTTGGTCAGCTGCCAGCCGGTGAAGTTGGACAGCCCGTAGTAACGGATCTTGCCGGCCCGGATAAACCCGTCCAGCGTGCGCAGCGTCTCCTCCAGCGGCGTCAGCGCGTCGTAGGCGTGCACCTGGTACAGATCGACCGAGTCCAGGCCGAGCCGGCGCAGCGAGGCGTCCAGCGCTCGGGTCAGGTGCCGCGCGGACAGCCCGGCGCTGTTGGGGTCGTCGCCGAGCGCGAACCGCCCCTTGGTCGCCAGCACCACCGGCTCGGTGACGTCGGCGGGCCGGCTGGCGAACCAGCGGCCGATGATCTCCTCGGAAACGCCGTGGCTGTACACGTCCGCCGTGTCCACGAAGGTGCCGCCCGCCTCGACGAAGCGGTCCAGCTGCTGGTGGCTGCCGTCCTCGTCGGTCTCGGTGCCGAACGTCATCGTGCCCAGGCACAGGCTCGACACGGCGCAGCCGCTGTTTCCTAGCGTTCGATAGTCCATGCCGCCAGGCTACCGAGCAGGGACCGGGGCAAACCGACCCCGGGTGGGCCTATCCCCCGGGGAGGTCAGAACAGGACGTACAGCTTGCGGATGGTCTCGTGCAGCTGCCAGGTGCCGGACCAGCCACGGGGGAAGACCGCGATGTCGCCCGGGCCGATGTCGGACGGCTCACCACCGTCCGGGGTCACCGTCATCCGGCCGGCCAGGATGTGCACGAACTCGTTGTCCTCCAGCTTCCACCGGGACGGGCCCGGCGTGCACTCCCATACCCCGGCTTCCTGGGCGCCCTCGCCGGTCCACAGCGTGGTGCCGGAGGTGTGCATGGCCTCCCCAGTGGCCTCGTCCAGCGGCCCCCAGTCCTCGAGCTTGGCGTCGGCCGCGGCGGCCAGGAACGGGGTGGCGGTGATCATGACGAGGTGATCCTCTCCGGGAAGGGCAGGGCAATGGGGTCGGTGGCCAGCCGGCTGTGGCCGGATTCGTCGAAGCGGTCAAGGCCGAGCGGCGACACGTCGAGGACCTCCGAAGACCCAGTCAGCGCGACGTCGGCGGCCGCCCGGGCCACGGCGGGACCCCAGCATCATGCCGGCCCCGCCGGCGCTGGCCACGGTGACGTCGTCGCGGCCGGGCGCCCGGCCGATGATGGGCAGGTGATCGGGGGTGAAGTCGATGGTGGCGGCCCAGATCCGGCGCAGCCCGAGCTGGGCGGTGACCGGCACCAGCTCAGCCAGCCGGGCCCGCATCTTGGCCAGGTAGCCCTCGTCGACATCGCGGTTCTCGCCCGGCGGCTCGTCCGGGTTGCTCATGCCGAACAGCAGGCCGCCCTCCTCGGGGCGCCAGTAAAGACCGGCGGCCAGATCGAACACCATCGGGACCCGGGCCGGATCCAGGTCCGGGTGCTGTTCGGTCACCGCGACCTGGTGCCGGGCACCGCCGGCCGGGATCCGGACGCCAGCCAGTTCGCCGACCGCGGCCAGCTTCGGACCGCCGGTCAGCACGACCAGGCCGGCGCTGATCGGGCCGTCGCTGGTCTCGACCACCCCGCCGGCGCCCAGGCCGCGGAACGTCACATGCTCTCGGATCTCCACACCGGAACCGAGGAGCGCCACGGTGTAGGCGGCCACGTTGCGCGGCGGCCGGATGAACCCGTCCTGGTCACAGAAGGTCCCGCCCAGCGTCTGCCCGGGGGCCAGGGTCGGATTGACCGCGTCCACTTCGCCCGGCTCCAGCCAGCGCACCGGCACGCCCAGCGCGTTCTGAATGGCCATCCGCTCACGCGCCGCCGCGATGTCCGCCTCGGTGAAGCAGGGGATCAGGTACCCCTGCTCGGTGAACCCGGAGTCGGTGCCGATCTCGGCCAGCTGGCTCAGGTAGAACTGCCGGGACCAGACCCCGAGCCGGACGGCCTCCGGCGTCCCGCCCTGCATCCGGACCACGCCGGCCGCCCGGCTGCTGGCCCCTTGGCCCAGCTGGTCCTTCTCGATCAGCGCGACCCGGCCGAGCCCGGCGCGGCGCAGGAAATACGCACACCAGGCGCCGACCGTCCCGCCGCCTACTACCACCGCGTCCGCGGAATCACTCATTGGCACAGAATCGATGCTGACATAGACTGAACATTCAGTCAATGCCATGCCCGGGGCGCTCGGAGGTTCCTTGGATGTACGGGTTGTCGGACACAGACCGCAAGATCCAGGCGCGGGCCCGGGAATTCGCCGGCGAACTCATGGGATTCGAAGATGAAGCCGAACGGGCTGGCGGCGAGCTGCCGCGTGATGTCACCGCGGCTCAGGCCAAGCGCGCCCGCGAGCTGGGCCTGTACGCGACGAACATGCCCGCCGACCTGGGCGGGCCCGGGTGTACCTACCTGCAGCAGGTCCTAGTGCAGGAGCAGATGGGCCGGGTAACGAACGCGCTCGGCTGGGTTGCGGCCACGCCGCCGTCCTGGCTGCCCGCGGTGGCCACGCCGGACCAGATCGAGCGCTACGTCCGGCCGGCGATCGCGGGGGAGCGGGAGGAGTGCTACGCCATCACCGAGGAGGGCGCAGGCTCCGACGTCGACGCCATCACGGCCACTGCCCGCCGGGACGGCGACGATTACCTGCTCAACGGGGTCAAGTGGCACGTGACCTCGTACAACTCAGCTGACTATGCATTCTTCCAGGCCCGGCTGCAGGGTGGGCCGCACGACGGCGAGCACGCCATGTTCCTGGTCGACCTGCCCAGCCCGGGTGTGAGCGTGGTCCGTACACCCGCCTACTCGCACACCATCAGCCACCACCATCCGATCGTGGCGTTCACCGACGTGCGCGTGCCAGCGGCCAACCTGGTCGGCGCCGAGGGGGACGGGATGTCCTTCGCCTATGAGTGGTTCCGCTACGAGCGGCTGATGGTGGCGGCCCGCTGCCTGGGCGCGGCTGAGCGGCTTACCGGCGAGATGACCGCGTTCGCCACCACCCGCGTGGTGGGCGGTCAGCCTATCAGCGAGTACGGCCTGGTGGCCGGCATGCTCGCGGACAGCCTCACCGAGCTGTTCGCGGCCCGCTCGATGACGTATGAGACCGCTCGCGGCATCGACGAGGGCGCCGACGTCAAGATCTCGCACGCGCAGTGCTCGATGGCCAAGCTCTACGCCTCGGAGATGGCCTGCCGGGTCGCCGACCGGGCCGTCCAGGTCTTCGGCGGCCGCGGTTACATGCGCGAGAACGTGGCCGAGCGCTTCTTCCGCGAACTGCGCGTCGAGCGCATCTGGGAAGGCACCAGCGAGATCCAGCGCATGATCATCGCCCGCCAGATGGCCAAGCGCATCCCCGCCGCCCTCGCCTAGCGCTTTCCGCCGCCCAAGCCACCGCCCGCGCCTCGCGCCTCAGCTGTCCCGCGCCCACCGCCCGCAGCCAGCCCGCCCCCGCTTTCCCGCCCCCATCGCCCGGGCGCAACGCTATGAAACCGGGTTTTCATGGCGCCGCAACGTACTGGAAGCGGTATCTCACAGCGTTCCACGGCATCGCGCCCGGCCACCGCGACGCCATCCAGGCGCTCAAGCATCGCCTCAGGCACCACATCCGCGTCGTTCAGCCGCTACCGCCCCTCGGGCTCAGCCGAGATAGTAATCCGAGGGGAGGGTGGACTCGATGGCGGCCAGCACCTCGGGGTCGTCGGGAGCGGTCCGGGGGCGGAACCGCGCCGCCACCGTGCCGTCCGGGCGCACCAGGAACTTCTCGAAGTTCCACTGGATATCGCCGGCCTCGCCGTTCGCGTCCGCCACGGCGGTGAGCTCGTCGTAAATCGCGTGCCGTCCGGTCCCGTTGACCTCGATCTTCTCGAACATCGGGAAGCTCACGCCGTACGTGGCCGAACAGAACTCGGCGATCTCCTCGGCCGAGCCGGGCTCCTGGCCGCCGAACTGGTTGCACGGGAAGCCGACCACGGCGAAGCCGCGATCCGCGAACTGCTCGTGCAGCTTCTCCAGCGCCGAGTACTGGGGCGTGAGCCCGCACTTGGAGGCTACGTTGACCACCAGCAGCGTCCTGCCGTCCAGCTCGGCGGAACCGAGCGAGGAGTCCTGGCCGGACAGGGTCTTGACGGGAATCTCGCGTATCGTCACGCCACCACGCTAGCCGACTGGACGCCACACCGACTGGCCCAGGTATCCCCGGGCGAGCGTGGTCACGTAGGAGTACACGGCGTCCTCGTCCGGTGATAGCGGCCCGGGGGTGGCGCGAGACGAGGCCAGGCCGCGCTGCACCGATTCGCAGGCCGACCAGTCCTGCTTGTTGGTGATGTCCCAGAATTCCACCGCGTAGGCCGGGTCGAAGTCCGGCTGGGCCACTGCCTCGGGGGCGAAGGCCCAGGTGCACTCGATGGTGGTCCGGTCGGCGGCCACCGGGATGAGCCGGTGCGTCATCACATAATCCGGGTGCAGGCTCAGCAGCACGTTCGGGAAGATGTTGACGTAGATGACCGTGCGCAGGCCGTGTGCGTCCAGCCCGCGCAGTGGCACGCCGTGGCTGTCGCCGTCCAGGGACATGGTGGCCATGCCCTCGCGCAGGTCCATCCAGCCGCCGATCCAGGCGCCGTCGGCCGCGTAGTTCTCGCCGCTCTTGGGCGGGCTGACCCGGCACAGCTCGGGGTGGATGGACGGGCAGTGGTAGCACTCGTGGTAATTCTCGGTGAGCGTCTTCCAGTTGGCCGCGGCGTCGTAACGGTGGGTGCCCGCGGTGACCAGTCGCTCCGGCTCGTACGGCGCGATCAACTCGTCCAGCTTCGCCAGCGCCTCGGTCAGCGACCCCGCCGCCCCGCCCGAACCATCCACGAAGATCAGCCCGTGCCACTCGGCCACCGGCAACGGGGTCAGGCCCCACTGGCCGAACTCGAACCCGCGGACCTTCCGGAACCCCGCGGCCGCGGCCAGCTCGCCGGACAGCGTGTAAGTCCAGGCGTGGTACGGGCAGACGATGACCCTTTCCTTCGCCGTCCCACCGCACGGGAGCAGTTCGTGGCCACGGTGCCGGCAGGTGTTCGCGAACGCCCGCAGCTCGCCGTCCTCACCGCGGACCAGCAGCACGCCGCCGATCCCGGTCGCCTCGGCACGCTGGTGACCCGGTTCGGGTAGCTGCTCGCTGCGTCCCAGGCACATCCAGCCGCCGTCGAAGAAATGCCGCTGCTCCCAGGCGAATACCGCCGGGTCCACGTAGGCCGCCCGCGGCAGCATCCGGCTCTCACCGAACGGCCGCAGCGCCGCCGCCAGCTCCTCGCGGTCCAGCGGGGCGGCAGGCAGTGTCGCTGCTGACAGCGTCGGGAACTCACGATCTTGACTGACCATACAGTCAAGCGTAGGTGGCAGTGTGCTCGCTGTCCAGGCACCGCCGCGCCCGGCCTTGCGGACCCGCGCCCGCGCTGCGGATACTTGCAGCATGGTTGACCGTAATGTGCTGGGCGGCGAGCTCGAGCCGTGTGGAACCGATCCGCTCACCGGGTTTTACCGGGACGGATGCTGCACGACCGGACCTGAAGACCTGGGCAGCCACACCATCTGCGCGGTCGTGACCTCGGAGTTCCTCGAGCACCAGCGCAACCTCGGCAACGACCTGTCGACGCCAATGCCGCAGTTCCGGTTCCCCGGGCTGCAGCCGGGTGACCGGTGGTGCGTGACCGCGGCCAACTGGCTGCAGGCTCACCGGGACGGCGCGGCCGCCCCCGTGGTCCTCGCCTGCACTCATCAGCGCGCGCTGGAGATTGTCCCGCTCGAGATCCTCCGGCCATACTCCGTCGACGTCCCGGCCGACCTGGGCGCGCTCGACGAGTAAGCACCGATCTGGGCCCACGCCGCCGGGGTCAGGCTGTAGGCCCCCACGCTTCCGCCTGCCAGCCGCCGCCACCAGTCCGGCCTGATCAGCGTGACCAGGGCCGCGGCCGTGACGGGGAGCGGCGCCAGCCAGTCGCCCCCGGCCGGAGTCAGCTCTTCGCGGCTGCCCCGGTACGGTCCCAGGCCCGCCGCGGCGCTGGCTAGCTCGCGAGCCACACCGAGCCGCTTACCACGCTGGGCTGCCCCCAGAACGGCGAGCAGCAGCTGGTGGGTCCGCGTCCCGGGGCGGCCCGCGGGCTGCGGCCGGGACGTGCCGGACGTGGCCACCTCGAGCAGCGCCCCGGCCAGGTCCACGCCTGAGGCCAGCGCGTTAACCGGCTCCACCAGTCGCGGGTTGATGTCGATGAACCACAGGCCGTCCGGTCCGGTGATCACATCCGCGGACAGGGCTCCGTGCCAGTCCAGCGCCGCTCCAAGCGTGGCCATGTGTTCACGCGCCCCGGGCAGGTCCAGACCAAGCTTGTGGCTGGCCCCGCCCAGCGTGCCCTCGCGTACCCGCTGGCAGGCGTGAAACGCCACCAGCTCGCCCTGGGCAAACACGGCCTGCACCATTACCAGCCGCCCCGTCACCGGCCGCTGCATCAGCACGCCCCCGCCGGCGAAGGCTCCGCGCTGCTCATAGCCTGTCGCCAGCGCCCGGAGTTCCTCGCACGTGCCGACCCGCTGGACGCCGGCCGAGGCGGTGCCGATCGGCATCTTCACGAACGCCGGCAGGCCAGCCTCCCCGGCCGCCACCAGCTCGGCCGCGCTCGCCGCTATAACCGAGGAGGGCTGCGGCAGCCCGATCCGGGCCAGCGTGCGGTAAGCCGACACCTTGTCCTGCACCTGGGCTAGCGCGGCGAAGCTGGGCACCGCCGTGGCCAGCCCGGCTGCCTGGATCCGGCCCAGGCCCAGGGCCATGACCGCGGCCTGTTCCTGCACCGGCAGCAGCACGCCCGCTCCCCGCCGGGCGGCGACGTCCAGGGCGGCGTCCAGCCACCCAAGCGGGTCCCGGCCCACCGCCGGGACGTCGTGTACCCGCCGCACGTGCCTGGTCATCCGCCCCAGGCACAGGCCAGCGGGACAAAGCGCCTCGACCCGGTGACCGGCCCGCGAAAGTATGGTCGCGCACTGCCGGGACGTCAGCCCGGCCCCGTCGCTGAGCAGTACGAGCACTGCGCATCCCTCCGATCCCGTTCTGGCGTGGCGCGGGCAGGCGCCCCACCTTATGTATATGATGTAAGCATACGTCATACACTTTTGTTGGCAAGGGCCAGACATGGGGAGGCAGCCGTGGGTCGTGCCGCACAGATCAGCCGCGAGGCAGTGCTGTCCGCCGCGCTGGCCCTAGCCGACACCGAAGGCCTGGAAGCGGTCACCATGCACGCCGTCGCCCGGCGCCTCCAGGTCACGCCGATGGCCCTGTACCGGCACGTCGACGACAAGAACGCGCTACTCGACGGGCTGGTCGAGCGCCTGCTGACCGAGTATCCGGTGCCTCTTGACGGTCAGTCCTGGGAGCAGCGCCTGTTGACCCTCGCCACCGGGATCAGGGACACCGCCCGCCGCCATCCGGCCGTCTTCCCGCTGCTGCTGACCCGCCCGGCGGTCACCCCGGCAGCTCGCGTGGTCCGTGACGCGGTGCACGCTGGCCTGCGCGAGGCTGGCTTGCCGGAATCCGAGGTGGCCCGGGCTGAGCGCCTGATCAGCACCGCCGTCCTGGGATTCGCGGCCAGTGAGGCCTCCGGCCGGTTCCGCTGCCACGACCAGGCCGTCATCGACGCCGACTTCGCCGAGCTCCTGCGCTGGCTTCGCCTGGCCCTGGCCGGTTAGACCGCTGCCCCCCGGCTAGCCGCGGCCGCGGTGATCTGGGCCAGGCTCCGGCTGAACCGCGCGCGCTCACCGGGCGGCAGAACCGCGGTGAGCCGAGCCAGCTCGGCCGAGACGTCACGGTGAAACGCGGTCGCGGCGGTGCGCCCGGGCGGGGTGAGCGCCACTGACAGTGCCCGGCGGTCCCCGGGCACCGCCGTGCGCGCGATCAGGCCGCGCCGCTCGGCCCGGTCGGCCAGGCCGGTCAGGGCCGCCTTTTCGATGTCGAGCAGCGCGGCTAGTTCCGACATCCCACGCGGTCCGGCGGCCAGCACGCACAGCATCCGGGCCTGCGCGGTGGGCAGTCCGTGCTCCTCGGCGACCCGGGTGAATACGGACCGCGTGAGCGCGGTCAGCCGGATCAGCTCATCCGCCGCTGGGTTATCCGGTCCTGCGGTCAACTCGCACCCCGCCCGTTCGGCCTAAATGTTTGTTATGTTGATAGTAAACGATACGAACAATCGACGGGAGACAGCCCGATGGCGTTCACCGAGGACGAGGTGGCCTACCTCAAGTCGCAACCGCTAGCCAGGATCGCCACCGTCGGCGCGGACGAGCAGCCCGATGTCGCGCCGGTTGGCTTCGAGTTCGACGGCAGCCACTTCTACGTCGGCGGCCGGGATCCCGCGCGGACCAGGAAGTTCCTCAACGTTCAGGCGGGCAACGCCAAGGTCGCGCTGGTCATCGACGACCTGGTGTCCACGAATCCGTGGAGCCCACGTTTCCTGCGCGTCTACGGGACGGCTGAGCTGATCGAGCGGCCCGGGCAGTTTGGTTCGGGGCCCTACATGCGGATCACGCCGGAGATCTCCTGGAGCTGGAATCTGCAAGGCCGCCCGATGAGCGACGAGGCGGTCCAGTCCGGTCCGCGCCGGACCGTGCACCGCGCGAGCTGACTGGAACCCGTCATACCGAACGGGCTTGCTTCGAGCCACCGCCCATGCTTCGAGCCGGCGCGGCGGAAGAACGCGGGGCCCGGTGCTGTTCGCACAGTCGTGGACGAAAAGGCGCTTACGTTCGGCCCGCGGGCCGTGCCCCTGTCAGTACTCGACCTGGCCCCGGTGCCAGAGGGCGGCAGCGCGGGTGATGCCCTGCGGTCCACCATCGACCTGGCCCGCCGGGCCGACGAGCTGGGGTTCCGGCGGTTCTGGGTGGCCGAGCACCACAACATGCCCGGCATCGCCAGCTCGGCGCCCTCCGTGCTGATCGGGCACATCGCCGACGCGACCTCCTCCATCCGGGTGGGTTCGGGCGGCGTGATGCTGCCCAATCACGTGTCGCTGGTGGTGGCCGAGCAATTCGGCATGCTGGAGGCCCTGCACCCCGGCCGGATCGACCTCGGCATCGGCCGCGCGCCCGGCACGCGATCAGGCCACGGCGGCGGCGCTGCGCCGCTCGCCCGAGGGACTGTCCGCCGACGACTTCCCCGACCAGCTGATGGACCTGCTGGGCTTCTTCACCGGCCGGTGGCCGGAGAACCACCCGTTCGCGCGGATCACGGCCACGCCCGGCCGGGGCAACCAGCCCGCCATGTGGCTGCTCGGCTCCAGCGGCTACAGCGCCCAGGTAGCTGGCCTGCTCGGGCTGCCGTTCGCGTTTGCGCACCACTTCAGCGCGGCCAACACGCTGCCCGCGCTGGCGCTGCTACCGCCAGCACTTCCGCCCAGGTGAGTTCCTGGACCAGCCGTATGCCATGGTCGCCGCCGCCGTGATCGCCGCCGGCACCGACGAGCGGGCCCGGTTCCTCGGCCGGCCGCGGCGCTGTCCTTCCTGCGCCTGCGCTCGGGCAACCCCGGACCGATGCCCTCGCCGGAGGAAGCCGCCGCCCACCCGTACAACGACCTGGAGCGGGCCTTCGTCGAGGACCGGCTGCAGACCCAGATCCTCGGCTCACCCGAGACGGTCAACCGTGGCCTCACCGACCTGCTCGACGCGACCAAGGCCGACGAGCTCATGATCACCACCATGGTCTTCGACCCGGCCGACCGGCTGACCTCCTTCAACCTCGTCGCCGATCTGGCCCACGCCTCCCAGGGCTCACCCGCCGCCGCCCCGCTATGACCGCGGATGTTCTCCCCGACGCGGCAACCCCTTCGGACAGCGGGTACCCACGCGACTGCAGACCGACGAGGTGATCTGGATCGTCACGGTCGGCGCCGACGGCCGGCCGCAGCCGAAAGTCGGCGCCGTGCGTGGCTTCTACGAGCGAGGCTAGCGCCGGGTAATGGCCTTCTGGACCCGCTCGGGGCTGACCCGGCGGCGCCAGCGCTCGGCCCGCCGGTCGGCCAGGATCTGCCGGACCACGTTGCGGCCCGGGATGCCGGTCACCCCGCCGCCCCCGTGGGTCGCCGAACCCGCCTGGTACAAGCCGCGCACTGGTGTCCGCAGGTCGGCGTAGCCGGCCGCGGGCCGGGCGTGGAACATCTGCCCGAGGGACAGCTCGCCGTGGAAGATGTTCCCGCCGACCAGGCCGTACTCCTCCTGCATCGTGTGCGGCCCGATCACCTGCCGGTGCAGGACCAGGTCGGCGAAGCCGGGCGCCACCTTTTCCATCCGGGCCAGCACCCGGTCGGCATAGGCCTCAAGTTCGGCCTCGTGCGGCTCGTCCGCGTAATCGCACGGCACCCACTGGGTGAACATCGACATCACGTGCTTGCCCGCCGGGGCCAGCGAGTCGTCGAACACGCTCGGGATGCAGATGTCAGCGAACGGAAGGCTGGCCGGCTCGCCCGCGACGGCCTGCTGGAAGGCGTTTTCGATGTCGTCCAGCGATTCGGCCAGCACGATCGTGCCCCCGTAGACCTGCGGATCGGGCTCGGGGTGGCTGGCGAACACCGGCAGCCGGTCCAGCGCCAGGTTGATCTTGACCGTGCCGCTGCGGCTGCGCCAGCCGCGGATGTCGGCCACGAACTCCGCCGGCAGGTCCGCCGGGTCGAGCAGCCGCAGGAACGAGATCTGCGGATGGGCGGTGGTCACCACCAGCGGGGCGTCGATCGTTTCGCCACTGGCCAGCTCAACGCCGCTGACCTGACCGTCGCGGGTACGGATCTGCGCCACCTCGGCGTCGGTCTCTGATCTGCGCCCCGAACGACCGGGCCGCGGCGGCGAGCGCGGCCGACGACCCCGCCCATACCGCCGCGCGGGAAGCCCCACGCGCCCGCCGACCCGTCGGTCTCGCCGATGTGATGGTGCAGCATGACGTAGGCGGTCCCAGCCGAACGGGGCCCGGCCCACGTGCCGATCACCCCGGACACGGACAGCAGCCCACGCATGGCGTCGCTGGTGAAGTAGTCGTCGAGCAGGTCGGCGATGCTCCCGGTCAGCAGCCGCGTCACGTCGACCGCGCCGCGCTCGTCCAGCCCGCGCAGCTGGGTCAGCAGCCGGGCCTGGCGCAGCAGGTCCTGCGGCCGCCGCGACCCGAGCCGCGGCGGTATCTGGTGCAGCAGTGGCCCGAGCACCTTCCCGATGGCGCCCAGGTGCCGCTCGTAGCGGGGATAGGCGTCGGCGTCAGCCGCGGAGAACTTGGCGATCTCGGCGTGCCGTTGCGCCGGGTCGTCGGGCAGCCGCAGGTACCGGCCGTCGGTGCGCGGCGCGAAATAGGGCCCCTGGGGGTACACGTGGTATCCGTGCCGCTCCAGACGCAGGTCACGAACCAGGTCCGGCGGCAGCAACGAAACCACGTAGGACAGCGACGTCACCGTGAAGTCCGGCCCGAACGGGTGCTCGCTGACCGCCGCGCCCCCGGTTACCCCGCGCCGCTCGCACACCACCGTGCTCAGCCCGGCCCGGGCCAGGTAAGCCGCCGCGACCAGCCCGTTGTGCCCGCCGCCGACCACCACGACGTCTGCCTTTGCCGTCACCTCGTGCCTCTTCTCCCTCGGCTGCCAGTGGAGGATGCTGT
The DNA here is from genome assembly GCA_963781225.1 of uncultured Actinomycetota bacterium. Lineage (GTDB taxonomy): Bacteria > Actinomycetota > Actinomycetes > Streptosporangiales > Streptosporangiaceae > Palsa-504. Next base: position 47,849 of record CAWAFD010000014.1, on the reverse strand, counting down.
CTGTAATAGTCCTATCCCGAAAGTCCCATCCCGGACGAACGGAGCCCGCATCGTGGAACCCACCCTGATCGCCGTGGCCCAGCTCGGGCCGGCCGTAGGCGAGCCGGATGCCAACCGCAAGGCGGCCGCCGAAGCGGTGACCGAGGCCGCGGCCGTGGGTGCCCACCTGGTGGTCCTGCCCGAACTATCCGACTCCGGCTACGTCTTCGCCAGCGCCGCCGAAGCACGCGGCCTGGCCTCATCCGCCGATGACAGCGACACCCTGCGCCAGTGGGCGGCGCTGGCCAGTGAGCACCACCTGGTCATCGTGGGCGGGTTCTGCGAGCTGGGCGCCGACGGCAACCTCTACAACAGCGCGGCCCTGGTCGACGCCTCGGGTGTGCGGGCGGTCTACCGCAAGGCGCACCTGTGGGACACCGAGAAGCGGGTCTTCGTCCCGGGGGACGCACCGCCGCCGGTGGTCGAGACCGGGCTGGGCCGGGTCGGCGTGATGGTCTGCTACGACCTGGAGTTCCCCGAGTGGGTGCGCCGGGCCGCGCTGGACGGCGCCGACCTTATCGCCGCCCCGGTCAACTGGCCGGCCGTCACCGCGCCACCGGGGGAGCGACCCACCGAGGTGATCAAGGCGCAGGCCGCGGCGGCCACCAACGGCGTCTTCGTGGCCGTGGCGGACCGGTGCCGGGTTGAGCGCGGCGTGTCCTGGATCAGCGGTTCGGTCATCGTCGGCCCGGACGGCTACCCGCTGGCAGGCCCCGTCCTGGAGGACCGGGCCGCGCTGCTCACCGCTCAGGCCGACCTGCCCCGCGCCCGGGACAAACGCCTGGCCGGTGACAACGACCTGCTCGGCGACCGGCGTCCCGAGCTCTACGGGTAACAGCCTGACCACCGTGATCCCGGCGACCGGCCCGGCCGGGTCGCTCATGGCCGCAAGTGCCCGGCCGATCTCCTCGAGCCTCATGGTCTGCCCGGTCAGCAGGCCGGGCCGCAGCGTGCCATCGGTGACCATCGCCATCATGGCCGGGTAGTCGCTGGCGGCCATGCCGTGCGAGCCGTAGATCTCGAGCTCCCGCGCGACGACCACGTCCATCGGGAGCGGCGTCGGCTCGCCCAGCAGCAGCCCGACCTGGACGTGCCGCCCGCGCCGCCGCAGGCACCGGACCGAGTTCGCCGCGGTGAGCGGTGACCCAAGGGCGTCGAGCGACACATTCGCTCCGCCTCCGGTGATCTCGGTCACCGCGACCACCGGATCTGCCGAACGGGCGGGCACGATCGCTTCCGCGCCCAGCTCGCGGGCCCGCTCCAGCGCCGCCTCCGCCACGTCGACCGCCACCACCCGGGCCCCGAGTGCCACCCCGATCAAAACGGCCGACAGGCCGACCCCGCCGCAGCCGTGCACGGCCAGCCAGTCGCCGGGCTGGATCCGGCCGTGTGCGGTCAGCGCCCGGAACGCGGTGGCGAACCGGCAGCCCAGGCAGGCCGCGGTCACGAAGTCCACCGCGGGCGGAAGCGCTACCAGGTTCACGTCGGCTGCGTGGACGGCTACGAGTTCGGCGAACGACCCGGGCCCGGTGAACCCGGGCTGGGTCTGCTGCGGGCACACCTGCGCCTCGCCAGCCCGGCAGTACTCGCACTCGCCGCAGCCGTTCACGAACGGCGCGGTCACCCGGTCCCCGGTATGCCAGCGCAGCACGTCGGGCCCGGTCGCCACGATGACCCCGGCGAACTCATGGCCTCCGATGTGTGGCAGGGTCACCGGATCGTGCCCCTGCCACGCGTGCCAGTCCGACCGGCACACGCCGGTCGCCCCCACCGCGATGACCACGCCATCGTCCGGGCATCCCGGGTCGGCCACCTCGGCCAGCTCCGGCATGCGACCGAAGCCGTCGTAGACCACCGCCCTCACGAGGCGGCCGTCCGGGTCACGCCGCCCTGACCCTGGCCCAGCAGGGCCAGGCCAAGCGCGGATGTCTGGTACAGCACCGTGCGCCCGCTGCGCTGCCGGTCGGCCAGGCCGCCCCGGTGCAGCACGGCCAGGTGCTGAGAGACCGCGCTCGGCGTGACGCCGAGGCGGTGGGCCAGCGCGGTCGTGGTGGCGGGGGAGCGCAGGGTGACCAGCAACCGGACCCGCGGCGCCCCGAGCAGTGCCTCGACCGGCTCCAGGTCCGCGGTCCCCGGTGCCGTGGACCGCGGCACGCCGTCTTCCCAGACGGTCGCGACCCCCCGGGCCGGGTACCACAGGTCGGTCTGTGTGCTGGTCGAGCGCTTCACCGACCAGTCCGGCCAGTTGAACACACCCGGCGTCAGCACCAGCCCGTCCGGTCCCAGCGTGACCTGCCCGTCGTCCGGGCCCTCGCCATCCAGGAGCCAGAGCCGGTCATCAGCCCAGCGCAAGTCGGGATGCAGGTCACGGAACAGCGATCGGGCCCCGCCGCCGGCCAGCAGCCCGGCGTGGTAGGCGATATCCGCTTCGAGTACGGATCGCAGGCGCTCCCAGTGCGGGGCGATAAGCCGGTCGTGGGCTTCGGCGATCTCGGCCGCGATCTGCGCCAGTGATTCCTGCGGGCGCCGCTGCAGCTCGCGCGCGCTGTCCGGCCACGGGCTGTCGCCGAACACCCGGCCCAGGCTGGCCCGCACCACCTCGTCGGGCGTCGCGCGGGCCCGCGCCAGTTCCTCGCCGATGGCGGGCAACCTGGACGGCGGCGCCGGAAACAGGAACTCGGGCATGTACGGCCGGCCCGGCACGATCAGCGGCCACAGCCGCGGCAGCCGCAACGGCCGCGACGCGAGCTCCGCCCGCGCCCACCCCAGCCACGGCCGGTTCACGGCCGGCGGATCCGGACGGCCCAGCAGTCGGACGGCGCGGAGCGTCTCGGCCAGCGGCGAGATCGCGAACCTGGTCGCGGCCAGGTCAGCCACGCTCAGCTCGAGTACCAGCTGCACACGCTCACCCTGCCCGGCTCCGCTGATCAGGACCAGGATTTAGCCCATGACTTAAAAATAGCCTGCTCCCGTGGCCTGGCGCACCCTGGCCACCATGACGAAACTGGGTCGTCCCTACTGGCGAATGTGGTGGGGCAACGCCATCAGCAGCACCGGCGACGGTGCCTTTACCGCGGCGCTGCCGCTGCTGGCGGTGACTATCACCCGGGACCCCCGGCTTGTCTCGGTGGTGACTGCTGCAACCTTCCTGCCCTGGATGGTGCTCTCGCTCCCGGCTGGCGCTATCGTCGACCGCTACGACCGGGCCACGCTCATGTGGCGGTCCCAGGCCGTGCAGGCGGCGGTGGTCGCGGCGGTGGCCGCCCTGATCGTGTTCGGGCAGGACAGCATCGTAATCCTCGGCGTGGCGGGCTTGCTGCTGGGCTGCGCCGAGGTCATCTTCAGCAACGCCGCCCAGGCGGTGTTGCCCGCTCTGGTGCCCCCCGAGCTGCTGCCTAAGGCCAACGGCAGCCAGCAGGTCAGCCTGACCATCGGGGAATCGTTCCTCGGCCCGCCGGTCGGCAGCTTGCTGTTCGCCGCGGCCGCCGCGCTGCCGTTCGGGCTCGACGCCGCCTCGTTCGCGGGCTCGGCGGCCCTGGTGGCCACCCTGCCCCGCTCACCCCGGGGCCACCAGAAGCACCCGCCCATCCGCGCCCAGATCGCCGAGGGGCTGCGCTGGCTGGCCCGGCACCGCCTGCTCCGGGTGGTCGCGGTCCTGCTCGGCGTGTACAACTTCGCCAACCAGATGGGCCAGGCCATCTTGGTCTTGCTCGCCACGGTGACGCTGCACGTGGGCGCCCGCGGCTACGGCTTCCTGCTGGCCGCCTCGGCCGTGGGCAGTGTGGCCGGCGGCCTGCTCAGCCCGGCGCTGACCCGCAGGCTAGGCATGCTGCCCACACTGGTCATCGGTGGCGCCATCGACGCCGCCGTCTTCGTCGGAGTGGGGCTGGCCCCGGATGCGATCGTGGCCGCGGCGATGCTGGCCGGCCAGGGTTTCGCCGTCACCATGTGGAACGTCGTGACGGTCAGCCTGCGTCAGCAGGTCGTGCCCACCGCGCTGCTCGGACGGGTCAACAGCGTGTACCGCATGCTCGGCTGGGGCCTGATGCCAGCCGGGGCACTGGCCGGCGGCTTCGTCGCGCACGCGGCCGGGCTGCGTGCCCCCTACATCGTCGCCGGCGTGCTGTGCGGCCTGTCGCTGCTGGCCGCGCTGCCCCTGCTGATGTCAGCGAACCGCGACTCGGCCTGATAAACACCCGCCCTCATGTACACCACCAGCCTCACGCGGTAAGCAAGCCGGACGGCCCAGCCTGTCGCGGCATGCGAAACATGGTTGGATCCCGGTCGCAGGGTAGAAACAGTGCTAGTGACGTATTCCTTCTTCTCTAGTCAAAATAGTCTGATGGAGTCTTCCCCAGACCCTGGAGGCCCCGTGCCGATGCCCGACTTCCTGGTGATCGGTGCCCCGAAGGCGGGCACCACGGCGCTGCATGCGGCGCTGGCTGGTCACCCCGGCCTATACATGTCGGCCATCAAGGAGCCCAAATTCTTCCTCTCCGACGGCCCGCCCCCGGCCAAGGGCGGCCCGGGAGACGCGCTGACCTACCGGGAGCACGTCTGGCGCCGGGAAGACTACGAGGCGCTGTTCGACCCGGCCCCGGCCGGGACGCTGACGGGTGAGTCCACCCCGCTGTACCTGTACGACCGGGCCGCGTTGCGCCGGATCCGGGACATAATCCCTGGCGCCAAGCTGATCGTGATCGTGCGGGACCCGGTCGAGCGCGCCCATTCCAACTGGACCCACCTCTGGTCGGCCGGGCTGGAGCCCATCGGTGATTTCGTCCGGGCCTGCGCCGAGGAGGAACGCCGGATCGTGGTCGGCTGGGCCAGCTTCTGGCACTACATCGGGCTGGGCCGCTATGGCGAGCAGCTCGAGTACCTGTTCACGCTGTTCCCGCGCGAGCAGGTCCTGGTCTTGCGTTACCGGCGGATGGTCGACGAGCCCGCGCAGACGCTGGACGAGATCTGCGCCTTCCTCGGCGTGCAGCAGGGCGTGCTGACCGAGATACCGCGGCACAACGTCACCTCGCACCCTGAGCCGACCCTCGGTCACCGGGCGGTCGGACTGGCGCAGCGGGCGGGCAGCGCGATCGGCACCCTCATCCCCGGCCTGACTGCGGCCACGCTGACCGGCCCGCTCGAGCGTTATCTGCAGCGGCACAGCCGCGAGCGCCAGCCGCTGAGCTGGGAGCAGCGCCAGGAGCTCATCCCGCGGTTCGAGGCCGACATCAGCCTGCTCGAACAGGTACTGGGCGAGAATTTCCGGGACTGGATCAAGCCGCGGGAGCGATCTGGCGGCATGGTCGGCGGCGGCCCGCCGGGCAGGGCCAGGCCAGGAATGGCCGCCGGGTCGGGTCCCCCGGGGGTTAATCAGTCCGCCAGCTGGCAGGGCCAGCGCAGTTATCCCGGCAGCGCAGCCAGCCCAGCTAGCGCAGTTCGGTCAGCAGGGCGTGCGATCCGTCCGGCCGGGTCATCTCGTAGTACAGCCGGGTCCGGTCGTCGGCCAGCGGCACCACGTCCAGGTAACGCAGGCCGCCGCCGTGATACGGCGAGGAGGCCAGCGGCTCGCGGCTGACTGGCGTGAGGTCCACCGCGTCGGTGCCGGTGGCCACCCCGGTCCGCTCCTCGTAGTTTTCCGCGGCGCTGGACCGCCCGTCGTAGTAGGCCGTGATGGTGTTGCCGTCGAAGTGCACCGCGGACACCCGGGTGCCGCGGGAGTCCCACTGGCCGGGTGTGCCTGCGAGCGCGGTGCCGTGCCAGACCCAGGACAGCCCGTCGTCGCTGGTCGCGTACTCGGTCGTCATCTGATCCGTCTGCAGCGGGTCGTCGAGCGGGTGGCACGATGCCCACAGGTGCCACTGCCCGCGATGGTGGACGATCACCGGGTCCTTGACGCCGGTCTTGGCGTCGCCTGGGAGCACGGTCTGGCGGTCACGCGAGTTGAACTCGGCGGGGTGGGCTGCCTCGGTCATCTCCACCCGCCAGTGCTTGGTGCCCGTGGTCGCGCAGCTCAGGTAGAGCCGCCAGCGTCCCTCCGGGGTGCGGACCAGCGCGGGCCGCTCGAGCGACTCGGTCGCCATCTCCTCCTTGCCGATGGTCAGGAGGGTGTCGAACCGCTCGCCGTCGACCGAACGCGCTATCGCGATCGCGTACCCGCGGCCCTGGCCGATGGGCCGCCGGAGCCGGTAGGCAAGGAAGATCTCGTTGTCGCCCGCGACGGCACAGGGCGCCCCCGACCAGTAACCAGGCCCGGAGCCGGGCGCTTCGGCGGCAACCACGCCGTGGTCGGGCCGGGGCAGCAGCATAGGTAGATCTCCTTTATTCACATCGGAATAATAGATAACTTTAGGTCCCGTTCGCATCCGCGCGCGTCCGTTCGGATTTTAGCGGGATCGGCTCAGCTCAGCGGCCTGAGCGAGACTCGTCGGCCACGCGGGGATCCCGGACGGGACTGAGTAAGGTGCACGCATGGACGCAGCCACGATGCGCGTTGCCGCCGCCGACGTGCATCAGGCCATCGCCGACCGCCAGGCGGCGGCCAAGACCGTCCTGTCCCTTCGCGTCTGAGGAGTGATCCGGCGTGGCCCAGTCCTACCGCAGCGGCGAGCTCGTCATCGTCATCGACTGCTCAGACCTGGATCGTTCGGCCCGTTTCTGGTCCGAAGCGCTCGGCTACCAGCCCGGCCAGGCCAGCCCCAGCCAGTACCGGACGCTGCGGCCGCAGCCAACGCAGGCGGGCATCGAGATCCTGCTGCAGCGCGTGCCCGAGGCCAAATCGGGGACGAAGAACCGGCTGCACCTGGACCTGCGCACGGCCGACCTGGACGCCGAGGTCGGCCGGGTCGTCAGCCTCGGCGCGGTCCAGCTCACCGGCGCGCCCGTCACCGAAGACGGCTGGTCCTGGCACGTGCTGGCCGACCCGGACGGCAACGAGTTCTGCGTGCTGCAGCCGCCAGGGCAGCCCGGCGCCGCCCCGGCATGAGATAAAGGCGTGAAGAAGGACACCGAACTGGGAGGGCCATGTTCCACGTCGATTCAGAGGTCGGCCGCCTGCGACAGGTAATCCTGCATCGCCCGGACCTGGAACTCAAGCGCCTGACTCCGGCTAACGCGGCGGACCTGCTCTTCGACGACGTGCTCTGGGTGAGCCGGGCCCAGGAGGAGCACGACACCTTCGCCGACGCGCTGCGGTCCCGGGGCGTGGTGGTCCACTACTACGGCGACCTGCTCACCCAGACGCTGGAGGTCCCCGAGGCGCGTGCTTACATCCTGGACCGCGTCTTCGATCCCCGCCTTTACGGACCGCTGGCCGTCCCGGCTCTGCGCTCGGCGATGGACGGGCTGCCCGCGAGTCAGCTGGCCGAGTTCCTCGGCGGCGGGATCACCAAGCGCGAGATGGCCGAATTCGGCCCCGACCCCAAGAGCATCGCGTTCCGGTCGCTGGACCCTGATGACTTCGTGCTCGCCCCGCTGCCGAACCTGCTCTACCAGCGCGACACGTCCTGCTGGATCTACGGTGGGGTGTCCGTCAACGCCATGCGCCGTCCGGCCCGGATGCGGGAAACCATCACCGACGAGGCCGTCTACCGCTGGCACCCGATGTTCGCCGAGGCAGATTTCAAGATCTGGTACGACGGCTCGGCCGCGGCGCCGGCCTCCATCGAGGGCGGCGACATCCTGGTCATCGGCAACGAGGCGGTGCTGGTCGGGATGAGCGAGCGAACCACCCCGCAGGCGGTGGAGGTGCTCGCCAGCCGGCTGTTCGCCGCCGGGGCGGCCCGCTGCCTGGTGGCCATCGATATGCCGAAGGAGCGGGCGTTCATGCACCTGGACACCATGCTGACCATGGCCGACCACGGCGTCTTCACCAAGTACGCCGGGATGGGCATGCTGCCGTCCTACACGATCGAGCCCGGGGCCACGACCGCCGAGCTCAAGCTCACCGACCACCCGCCGCAGGACATGCACCGGGCCATCGCCGCCGCGCTCGGCCTACCCGAGATCACGGTGCTGACGGCCGTGCAGGACGTCCATTCGGCGCAGCGAGAGCAGTGGGACGACGGCTGCAACGTGCTGGCGGTCGAGCCCGGCGTGGTCGTGGCCTACGAGAGGAACGTCACCAGTAATGCCTACCTCCAGGACAGCGGCATCGAGGTGATCGCGGTCCCCGGTGGCGAACTCGGCCGCGGCCGTGGTGGCCCGCGCTGCATGAGCTGCCCCATCGAGCGCGACGCCTAACCCGTATGCGCCCTGCCCCCTCGCCCCTCGCCCCTCGCCCCCGGCGGGGCATCGTGTGCCATTTCCATGATCTTGTGCATCTGGGTGTCATTTTTGGCGCATTTCGGCACAGGATCATGGTTTTGGCGCCGCGGGACCACGATCATGATCGCCGCGGTCGGCCTGTCGGGAGGTCATCCCAGCACGGGCCGCCCAAAGCGCTACCCCTGAGCCCCACCGGGCAGGAGCTCGCCGCCACCCACGACGAGCCGCTCCCGACCCGCTAAGACGATGCGCTCGTGGTCGGCGTTGAGGTGCTATTCGAGGTCGATGACGAGCTCGAAGTCGTCGGCGTGCTTGGGGCGGACGAGCTCCAGGTGGGCGAGCTCGTGGTGGGCGAGCTCGTGGTGGGTGGTGCCGTCGGGGACTTGCTGGTAGGCGGCGCCGTCGGTGACTTGCTGGTGGGTGGCGCCGTCGGTGACTTGCTGGTGGGTGGCGCGGTCGGGGACTTGCGTGTGGTCGGCGTGGAATGGGCGGCCGGGGAACTGCTCCAGGTCGCATACGAGCTCGAGGCGGGCGCCGAGTACGGAGCCACCTGCGCCGGCTTGGCCGAGTGGGACTGGGCCGACGGACTGCTGCCCGATGGCGTCGAGACCGGGCGGGATGAGGATGCCGCCGGGCCCGAAGAGGGCACAGTGGTGGTCTGCACCACCGCGGCTGGCTGCTCGGTCTGGGTGACCTGCGGATGGTTGCCCGACCCACCCAGCACGAGTGCGGCCGCGGCTCCTCCGCCGACCAAGGCGGCGGCGATCGTGCTCACGGCGAGCGCCAGCCCGCGCCGGGGACGGCGACGGCCGGGCCGTGACGGCTGTGATGGCGGTCCCTGGTACGGCGGCTGCGAGCCGGAACCAGCGGGCGGCGCCAGCAGCAGGGACTCCGAACCCGGCCGGCTGGCCGCGCGGGTTGGCACCGACGCCGGATCCGCCCCCGCGCCAGGCCCCGTGGTATTAGCGGCCCCGGCCATACTGGCGGCCGCACTCGCCGCGCCGCCCGCCGCGCCCACCAGGCCGCCTGCCGCGATAGCGGCCGAGGACCGCGTCCCGGCGGCCGGAGCACTGGCCGCCGGAGCACTGGCCGCTGGTGCACTGGCCGCTGGTGCACTGGCCGCTGATGCACTGGGCGCTGATGCACTGGGCGATGACCACGGGCTAGCCGCCGGGTGGCTGTAGGCGGCCCATGGCGTGGGTGTCGGGATCTGCGCGATCGTGCGGGTGAGCTGTTCTGGCAGCCAGCCCGTGGCCGGGAATCCCGCCTCGGCCTCGGCCAGCAGCTCGGCCGCGCTGGGCCGCAGGGACGGATCCTTGACCAGGCAGCGCCCGGCCAGCGCACGCACCGTGGGCGGCAGGGCCTCCAGGTTGGCCTGGCCATGCACGACGCGATAGACCAGCGCCGGGGTCGACCCGACGCCGAACGGTCCCTGGCCGGTGGCCGCGAACGCGAGCACGGCGCCCAGGCTGAAGATGTCACTCGGTGGCCCGACCTCTGCGCCCTCGGCCTGCTCCGGCGACATGAACCCGGGCGAGCCGACAACCAGGCCGGTTCGCGTCAGCCCGGCGGCCGCCTCCACCGCGCGGGAAATGCCAAAGTCGATCACCCGGGGGCCATCCTCGGCCAGTAGCACGTTGGCCGGCTTCAGGTCGCGGTGCACCACGCCGGCGGCATGGATGGCGCTCAGACCCTCGGCTAGCCCGGCCGCCAGGCCCACCACCGACTCGGCAGGCAACGGACCGTGCTCGGCCACCGCCTCGGCCAGCGAAGGCCCGCGGACAAACGCTGTGGCCAGCCACGGCTCCTGGCCGTCCAGGTCGGCGTCGATGACCGGCGCCGTGAATAGGCCACTGACCCGCTGCGCGACTGCGACCTCCTGCCGGAACCGGGCCCGGAACTCCGGGTCGCTACCCAGCTCGGGCCGGACCACCTTCACCGCGACCGCACGCCCACCAGCGGAAAGACCTAGATAGACACGCCCCATGCCGCCGGCGCCCAGCCGGGCCCGAAGCCGGTACGGCCCGATCTGACGAGGATCTTGCGGCTGTAGCTCTTGCATGATCGCGCTCCCCGGTCCCCTCACCCTTGCTCGCACGCTTTCTGTCGCGTCCCGCCCCTACTAGGCACGCGGCAGCCTGCGATCCGGTTCAACACGCAATGTAACGGAATTAACCTAGGTAGGAAATACCCGGCATAAGTGGCGGCCATCAGTACCTGGCGGCCGCCACCAATCTCACGATGCCGAACGCGCTCCGTCCCGCCCTCCCGTGCCCCTTAAACGGCCCCGCTATGGGCCGAGCGCGAGCCGGACCGCGAACCCGGTCATGAGGACGGCAATCGCCCCATCCAGAACGCGCCACGCACCGGGCCGGGCGAAGACCGGCCGCAGAAAGCGCGCGCCGAGGCCGAGGCTGGTGAACCACGCCGCGCTGGCCGACATGGCGCCCGCGGCCCACCACCAGCGCAGATGCGGGCCCTGCTGGTTGGCCAGGGAGCCGACGAAGATGACCGTGTCGATGTAGACGTGCGGGTTGAGCCAGGTAAACGCGAGGCAGGCCAGCAGGGCCGCCCGGACGGATTTAGGTCCGGCGAGGCGAGCGGGTGAGCGCCCTCCCGTGGCCCGCGGCACCGCTCGCCCGCCCACTGCCCCCGCGCCTACCGCGACAGGCTCCCGCTCCGGTGCCACGTCCATGCTGCCCTCGTCCTCGATCCGCAGCGCGGACGGGCGCAGCGCGCGCCGCGCCGCGAGCAGCCCGTACCCGGCCAGGAACAGGCAGCCCGCGATGCGGAACACGATCAGCAACGTGGGCATCCGCTGAATGGCCACGCCCATCCCGGCCACTCCCGCGGCGATGAGAACGATGTCAGACAGGGCGCAGACCGCGATGCAGGCAAGCGTCGCCCGCCGCGGCCCGGTGATGCCCAGCCGGAGCAGGAAGGCGTTCTGGGCGCCGATTGCGACGATGAGCCCGAGGCCAGTACCCAGCCCCATGGCCCAGGGGGAGACGAACGTCTGCATGTCACCGACGCTAGGCGCTAGCACTGATGAAGTACAGCTAAAGAATCTAATGATGCATTAGCATGCCTTATGGTCAACTTCACGACCGATCAGCTGGCGACTCTGATCGCCGTGCTCACCGAGGGCACGTTCGAGAAGGCGGCGGACGCGCTCCACATCACCCCATCCGCGGTGTCTCAGCGGATCAAGACGATGGAGCAGGCGGCGGGCCGCGTGCTCGTGCAGCGCACGAGCCCGGTCGTCGCGACCGAGACCGGCGAGAGCGTCGCGCGGTACGCCCGCCAGGTCGACCTCCTGGCGCGCGACCTGGCCCACGAGTTCTCGGCCGGGACCGAGCAGCCGGCCGCCCCGTTCGCCGTCGCGGTGAACGCCGACTCGCTCGCGACCTGGTTCATGCACGCCCTGGCCCAGGCCTTCGAACGGTTCGGGCTCATCTTCGACATCCACCGTGACGACCAGGAGCACACGGCGGCCGCGTTGCGCAGTGGCACTGTGATGGCCGCGGTGACCGCGACCGAGCGGCCCGTGCAGGGCTGTGTCTCGACACCGCTCGGTTTCATGCGCTATCGCGCCGTAGCCACGCCCAGGTTTGCCAGCCAGTGGTTTCCCGCGGGTCGGCTGGACGCATTGGACCGGGCCCCGGCCGTGGACTTCGATCGCAAGGATCACCTGCAGCAGGACTTCGTGCGCGAGCTGGCCGGCCGCGACCACCAGGGCCCGCGGCATCTCATTCCCACATCGTCGGATTTCGCCCGGGCGGTCACCGCCGGGATCGGCTGGGGCATGCTGCCCGACGCGCAGTGCTCGGCCGCGCTCCGCCGGGGCGCGCTGGTCGAATTGGCCCCCGGCTCCGCCGCCAAGGTGCACCTGCACTGGCAACGCTGGAACCTGCACTCGGCGCTGCTCGACGGCGTCACCGAGATCGTCCTGGCCGCCGCCGCGGGCGAGCTGGCCGGGCCGGTCCCGGGCCGGCGATGACGGCGTTCTCAGGCCTGAGCTGGCAGCAGCCGGCCTCGTCCAGCATGGCCTGGCCCCGGCGCGCGGCGTACCCGAATGCGGCGCCCCACAGCGCGCCGAACCCGGCCGCGACCACGCCCAGCCAGGAGTGCCCGGTGGTGAACAGGCCGAGCAGGGTGCCCATGAGCAGGCCGCCACGATTTTCGGTTGGCGCCGTTTGCTGGCCAGCGCTGGTCTCACCCAGTTACCGTAAATAGCGACTGACCTGCGATGGAGGTACGCATATGACGAACCGGGCGCTGCTCGTGGTGGACATGCAGAACGGCTTTTGCCACCCAGAAGGCTCGTTCCCCCGGATCGGCATGGGCCTCGACGGCGCCGAGGCGGCCGTGCGCAATGCCGCCGCCGCCGTCACCCAGGCCCGCCGGGCCGCGATCCCGGTGATCTTCACCCGGCATGTGTACCGGCCCGGCCGCCCCGACGAGGGGCCGTCGCTGACGGCCAATAGCCCGGCGCTGGCCGGGGTCAACGGCCTGGCCGACGGTTACTGGGACGCCGAGGTGGTGGACGAGCTCGGCTGCGGCCCCGAGGACCTGGTGGTGGACAAGGTCCGGTTCGACGCGTTCCAGTGGACCTCGCTGGAGCCGCTCCTGCGCGGCCTGGGCGTCGGCGAGCTTGTCGTCTGCGGCGTGGTCACGAACTTGTGCGTGGAGACCACGATCCGGTCCGCGTTCATGCGCGATTTCCCGGTGACCCTGCTCGAGGACTGCTGCGCGGCCAAGACCCGCCGCCTGCACGAGCTTTCCCTGGAGGTGCTGACCAGCTACGAGCTGGCCGAGATCGCCCGGGTCAGTGCGGGCTACGACCTGGGTCTGGCCCGCATCGCAGCCCGGGTGCCGCTCACCGCCTTAGCCGCCGCTCGCCACCCGAGCAGGAACAGACCCAGGAAGGCCAGCGCCACCAGCACGAAGGCGAACGCGGTTCCCTGCCCCGACACGACGCGCAGCACCATGCCCACCGTGACCGTGCCCAGCCACGCGCTTACCCCGGCCGGCGCCAGGCCGAGCGGCCGCCGCCATGCCCGCGCCGCCAGCCAGCCGAGCGCGAGGCCCGCCAGGAAGGGCCACGCCGTCGAGGCGATGCCGGCCATGCTCTCGCCCCTGGCATGGCTGGCCCGCCCGATGACCACGAACAGCAGCACGCAGACGGCGTCCAATGCCGCCGCCAGCCAGGCCGTTTTCTGTGTCCTGAACATCACCGCTGGGGCTCAACGACCACCTTCAGGCCGGTGCGCCGTGCCCCGTCCGTGAAGGCTTCGGCGATGTCACCCAGCCCGCGCCGGCTGGTCACCAGCGAGCCGAGGTCGACCACGTCGCGTTCGGCCAGGCCGATGGCCCGCGGGTACACCTCGTTCATCCGGCGGACCATGGCGATGGTCAGGCCCTTGCGCCGCGCCGCCGCGGCCTCGAACCTGATCGTGTCGTCGCCGGGTATTCCGGCCAGTACGACCCGGCCGCCGGGCCGGACCGACTGCATGGCCAGCTGAACCGCCTCATCGTGGCCGGCCGCCTCGAAGGCCACGTCCACCCCGGCGTCGCCCAGGTCGGCGGCCGTGTTGCAGATCTGGTCCGCGCCAATCCGCTCGGCGGCTTGCCGCCGGTGGGCCAGCGGCTCGACCGCCAGCACCGAGCTCGCGCCCGCCGCCTTGAGCAGGGCGATGAGCAGCAGCCCGATCGGCCCGCAGCCAATCACGGACGCCGTGCCGGCGAGGGGGAGGTGGCCGAGGTCCACCGAGTGCACGGCCACGCCGAGCGGTTCGAGCAAGGCGCCGTCCGCGTCGGTCACGCCATCCGGCAACCGGTGCAGCAGCCTCGTCGGCCACGCCATGACCTCCCGCATCATCCCGTCGGTGTCACCGTGGCCGGAGAATTTCATGTGGTAGCACAGGTTGCGGTAGCCGTCCCGGCAGGCGCGGCAGGTCTCGTCCGGGATCGCCGGGTCGATGGCGACCCGCTGGCCGGCGCGTGGCCCGTCCGCGATCACCCCCGCACCCTCGTGGCCGAGCACCAGCGGATGGGTGAGCTTGGCGTCACCGATCGCGCCCTCGTCCCACCAGTGCAGATCCGAGCCGCAGATGCCGACTGCGGTGACCCGCACCAGGCTCATCCCGGGCTCGGCCCGTGGTTCCGGCTCATCGGCCACCCGCAGGTCGCCGACCGCGTGGAGTCTGGCTGCGCGCACTGGTTCTTCCTATCAGACGCGGAAACCAGTGATCCCCGGGGGCGGCCGGGGATCACTGGTTTTTCCGTCGGGCGGCAGGGACGCCCGGGTTTGGTCAGGCGGCGGGACCGTTGGCCAGGGTCACCGTCGCGGTCTGCGACTGGCCGGACTCGTCGGTCCAGGCGATCGAGACCTTGTCGCCGGGGTGGTACTTGACCAGGATCTTCGCAATGTCCTCGGAGCTGGTGACCGGCTGGCCGGCAACCGAGGTGATCACGTCACCCTGGGCCAGGCCGGTGCTGGCCGCAGGCGACCCGGACACGGTGCCCTCGATGGTCGCGCCGCTGGTGCCGGTGCTTCCATCGCCGCTCTGGCTGCCGGAGCCGCCCTGACTGCCGAAGCCGCCGAAGCCGCCCTGACTGCCGAACCCGCCCTGGCCGCTGGAACCACTACCCGAGGAACCCTGGCTGGCCGGGGCGATCGCCACGCCGAGGAAGCCGGTCTGGCCGATGTGCACGTCGGAGGTGGTGGTGCCCGCTTCGATCTGCTTGGCGACGGAGAGCGCCTCGTTGATCGGGATCGCGTAGGCCTGGGTGGCCGTGTTGCCTGAGCTGTCCTGGAACTGGGTTCCGGAGGAGGCCGCGGTGTCGATGCCGACGATCTGGCCGTAGGAGTTAACCAGCGATCCGCCGGAGTCACCCGGTTGGATTCCCGCGTTGGTCTGGATCAGCCCAGTGAGCTGCTCGCTCGTGCCGGATCCCTCGTCGGAGGCGGTGATCGACTGGTTCAGGTCAGTCACCGTGCCGGGCGCGACCGCTGGCGTACCGCCCTTGCCTTCGGCGTTGCCCAGGGCCACCACGCTGTCCCCGGTCCGCACCGTGGAGGAGTCACCCAGGTTCGCCGTGGTCAGGCCGGAGGCACCCTGAAGCTGCAGCACGGCGATGTCGTGGGTGGCGTCATAGCCGACCACCTTCGCCGTGTAGGTCTTCTTGTTGCCGATGTCGGTCACCTTGATCGAGGTGGCGCCGTCGATCACGTGGTTGTTCGTCAGCACCTCGCCGGTGGACGTCAGCACGATGCCGGTACCAGCCGAGGTGGCCTGCTCGTCCCCGTCCTGGGACACCACGTCGACCAGGCTGGGGTCCACCCGGCTCGCGACCTGGCTGGTGGACAGCACGGTCTTGGACGTGGCGGTGGCCGTGCTCGTCGTGGTCGTGTTCGTGCTGCCGATCAGGCCGCCCACGGCGGCGCCGGCCGCAAGCGCGACCACGCCGGTGATGGCCAGCCCGCGCTTGTGGTTCCGCCGCGGTAGCGGTGGCGGCGCGCTGGCAAAGTTGTATCCAGCGCCATAGCCCGGTCCGCCCGGATAGCCGGTCCCGGCGCCGTAACCGGCTCCGCCCGGGTACCCTGGCCCGCTACCGTGGACAGGTCCGTTCGCGTAGCCGCCTGGCCCGGACTCGTTCGGGTCATAACTCTGGCTCATGGGTCTCGCCCCTAAATCAACAGCCGCCCAGCGGCTTGGTTCTTTCGTTACGTTTTGATATTCGGCTGCGGACCTTGAGGCGAGCCAAGGGGAAGCACCCGTGAAGCCGTAAGTTTCCTGAAGGTTTTCTCAAGACCCTAAGGTTGGGACCACATCACGGTCCTCGCCGGCTACCAGATCAGGCTGCATGATCTCCGGCTCACCCTCCAGCCACTCCCGTATCGCCAGCCCCAGTAGCGCCGGGACCAAGTCGCGGGAACGATGGAGCAGCCACTTGGTGCCTTTGGTAGCCATCCAGGCGAACTCCGCCCGGCGGGTCGGCGGCGGGCCGGACGGCTCGGGATCGGGCGCGGGACCGACACCGAACCCGGACGCGGCCAGCACCGCGTGGAACCGGCACGCGATCAGCCGGTGCCCGCGCTCGTTCGGGTGCAGCCGGTCCGCGCTCCAGTAGCAGCGCTGGTAAGTCGCCGGGTCGCGGGCCACGTCCAGATGCAGCGTGCCGTACCGACGCGCCACCTCGTCCACGGCAGCGTTCACCGCCTGCATCCGGCGGGCCAGCGGCCTGGCCAGCGATCCCGGCAGGCCGAACATCTGGCCCGGATCGGGCAGCCGCATGGTCAGCACCTCGGCGCCGGCCTGGCGGAGCGCGGCGACGGTCCGGCCGACACACGCACCGGTCCGTTCGGCATCAAAATTGCCCCGCAACGTGTCGTTGATTCCCACCACCACGCTGGCCAGATCGGGCCTCAGCCCGATGGCCGCCGGCAGCTGGAAGCGCTCGACATCGTCGGCCAGCGCCCCCAGGGTGGCCAGGTTGTGCACGTCCGGATGGTGGAAGGTGTCGGCCAGCAGCGTGGCCCAGCCGCGCCAGCCACCCGCGGGTGCCGGGTCGCCCATGCCGACGGTGATCGAGTCCCCGAGCGCCACGAACGTGGTCATGACATCCTCCCCCCAGCCGTGATCTGGACCTCGCCTGCCTGGGGCGTGGCCCTGGGGTGCACGGCCGCGGCGTGCACGGCCAGGAAGCCGCGGGCCGAGGTGTCCCAGTCGAAGCGCTCGGCCTGGGCGCGGGCCGCGGCCCGCCGGGCCGGCTCCGGCCGGGCCAGGATCTCCCGCACGCCCGCGGCCAGGTCCTCGCCGGCCACCGACGCCCCGGCGTCGCCGATGACCTCGGGCAGGGCCGACTCGGCGCTCACCACCACCGGAGTGGCGCAGGCCAGCGCCTCCAGGGCGGCCAGCCCAAAGGTCTCCGCCGGCCCAGGCGCCAGCGCCACGTCCGCGCTGGCCAGCAGCGCGGCCAGCTCGGCCGGCCGGGCAGGAAGCCGGCGAAGGTCACCGGCAGCCGGTCCCGGGCGGCGCGGCGCTCCAGCCGCGCCCGCAGCGGGCCGTCGCCTGCCACTATCAGCCGGGCGGGCAGCCCAGACCTGCGCAGGCTGGCCAGTGTGACCAGGGAACGCTCGGGCTTCTTCTCCGGGGACAGCCGGCCGCAGTGCGCCAGCATGATCTGGCCGTCCTGCGGGTGCGGCACCCCGGGAGTGAACGTGGCCAGGTCCACGCCGAGTGGTACCCGTACCAGGTTGATCACACCGATCCGCTCGAACTCCGCCGCAGCCCAGGCAGTGGTGCAGATCACCTGCGCATAGGACCGCGCCGTGCGCCGGTTGAGCCAGTCGGCCGCGGTCCGGGCCAGCCCGGACCGGCTCAGCGGCGGAGCCAGCCGGAACAGCGCGGTGACGCTCTCGTGCGAGACCATGACCGCGGGCACCCCGTGCTTGCGGGCCCAGCGTCCGGTCCAGCGCAGCGTGGTCCGGTCCGACACCTCGATCGTGTCCGGGTGCAGTTCGCAGAGCAGGCGCTCGACCCGGCGGCGGCAGCATAGCGCGCGGTAACCGCCGGTGAATGGCAGCCGCGGCGCCCTCAGCGTGATGACCCGGCCCTGCGCGGTCTGCTCGTCGCCGTCCTGGTCGCCCGGGACGATCAGCACTGGCTCGTGTCCCGCGGCCAGGTAGCCGGCGCCGAGTTCGGCCAGCGAGGTGCGCAGGCCGCCGGAGTGCGGGGCCACATAGTTGGCCAGCCGGACGATCCTCATGTCCGGACCCTGGCCGGACGGGCCGCGGCACCTAGCACGGCGGCGTAGTGCCCGATCAGCTCCTCGGTCAGGGCGGGCCAGCTGCGGCCCAGGACCTTGCGCCGCCCGGCCTGGCCGAACGCGGCCCGGCGGTCCGGGTCGGCCGCCAGCCGCTTCACCGCGGCGGTGAGCGCGTCTGCGTCTGACGGCGGGACCAGGAATCCGGTCGTGCCGTCTTCTACCAGGTCCAGTGGGCCGCCGGCGGCCGGTGCGATCACCGGCAGCCCACTCGCCGCGGCCTCCTGCAACGTCTGGCCAAACGTCTCATACGGCCCGCTGTGCACGAAGACGTCCAGGCTGGCGTAGATGTCCGCCAGCTCGTCCCCGCATCGCTCGCCCAGGAACAGGGCCCGCGGCATCTGCTGGCGCAGCGCCGCCGCGGCCGGGCCGCCGCCCACGATGACCAGCCGGACCCCAGCCAGCCGGGTGATACCGGCCAGCAGGTCGACCCGCTTCTCGGCGGCCAGCCGGCCGACGTAACCCACCAGCAGCTCGCCGCCGGGCGCGAGTTCGGCCCGCAGGCCGGGACGGCGGCGCGCCGGGTCGAACCGCTCAGTGTCGACCCCGCGGCCCCACAGCCAGACGTTGCTGATGCCCCGGCCGAGCAGACCGGTCGCGGTGACGGTGGACGGCGCCAGCGTGCGCGCGGCGCTGTTGTGGATGGTGCGCAGCCAGCGCCAGGCGAACGCCTCGCCGGCCCGGTGAGGCGGTAAGCCCGGGCGTAGGCGGGCAGATCGGTCTGGTAGACCGCGACGGCAGGCAGGCCGAGCCGCCGGGCGACGGCGGCGCCGTGGGCTCCCAGTACGGCCGGGCTGGCCAGGTGAACGACCTCGGCCTGGTGCCGGACCAGCGCGGCCCGGATGTGACCGGTGGGCAGGCCCAGCCGGAAGCTCGGGTAGCCCGGCAGCGGCATGGCCGGGACGCGGACGACAGGGAAATCGGACGAGGCCGGCGCTGGACTGCGGCGCGGCGGCTGGGGCGCTATGACCAGTGGGTGGTGGCCGTAGCGGGCCAGGAGTTCGGCGACGCGCAAGACGGTGTGGGCGACGCCGTTGACATCGGGCGGGAAGGATTCGGTGATGATCGCGACCCTCATGAGCACAAGGTGCGATATCAACCGATCGTGACCGCGCAGTCGCCGTGACTTCCAGGCGAAGGTTCCGTGACTTCTTGGCTCCGGCCCGCAGCTGAGAGAATTACGGCATGGATTCCACCTGGATAGTGCGGCTCGACGCCCCCGGTGACGGGCCGCGGCTGGCCGTGAAGGACTGCATCGACATGGTCGGCCTGCCGACCACGGTGGGCTGCCAGGCCATCGCCGAGCGAGCCCGCCCCGCAGAGCGGGACGCCCCCGTGGTGGCGGCGGCCCGCCGGGCCGGGGCCAGGATCGTGGGCAAGACCAACCTGACCGAGCTGTGCTGGTCCGCAGGCGGGACGAACCCGTGGTCGGGCACGCCGGTGAACCCGCTCGCCCCGGACCGGCTGCCCGGTGGGTCCTCGAGCGGTTCGGCCGTGGCCGTGGCCGGTGGGGAAGCCGATACGGCGCTGGGCACCGACACCGGTGGGTCGGTCCGGATTCCCGCTGCCTGCTGCGGAGTGACCGGCCTGAAGACGACCTGGGGCCGGATCCCGCTCGACGGCGTGTACCCGCTGGGGCCGTCGCTGGACACCGTGGGCCCGCTCGGCGCGGACGTAGCCGCGGTGGAGCTGGGCCTGTGCTTGATCGACCCCGGGTTCAGGCCCAACGCGGGCGAGCCGCCACGGCAGGCCGGGCGGATCCGGGCCGAGGCTGACCCGGCCGTGGACGCGGCCGTCGACGCCGCCCTGGCCGCGGCTGGCCTACAGGTCACCGAGGTGGAGCCGTTTGACCTGCGGGCCGCGAACCACGCCGCCAACGTGCTCATCGACGTTGAGGGGTACCAGGCCAACAAGCACCTGCTCCCGTTCATCGACGAGCTCAGCTCGCAGATCCGGGTCAACATGACCGAGGCCGCCGAGATCACGCCGGACGAGGCCGCAGCGGCGAACGAGGTCCGGCAGCAGGTGCGGGATTGGTTCAGCGCCCAGCTGGAACGCCACCCGTTCCTGGTTATGCCGACGCTGATCGGGCCGCCGGCGATCGTCGGCCAGCGCTCCCGGTCCCTGACCCGGCTCACCGCCCCGGCCAACCTGACCGGCCTGCCCGCCTTGGCGCTGCCCGTGCCGGTGCCGGAGGAAGCGATCGCGGACGGTGCCGACTGGCCCGCCGGGTTGCCCGCCTCCCTGCAGATCATCGGCCCGGCCGGGAGCGAGGAACGCCTCCTCGCCCTCGGCGGCATCATCGAGGCGGCGCTGCGCTACGCAGCCCAGGGCTGACGACCCGGCCGCCGGACCAGCCGGTCCGGCGCTGGGGTAAGAATGGCCTACAGGAAGGGAGTTGCCGATGAGCGCACCGACGCAGGCCGCCGGAGAGCTCCGCGGGTTCCTGCACGGCCTGCCCGGTGTGGACCGGGTGGGGGCGGAAGCGCGCGCCGCCATGCTGGCCAGCCGGTCAATCAAGGCCTCAGCCAAGCAGTGGGCGCTTGACACCGCGATCTCGATGATCGACCTGACCACGCTGGAGGGGCAGGATACACCGGGCAAGGTCCGCGCCTTGTGCGCCAAGGCCCAGCGGCCAGACCCGGCCGACCCGACCGTGCCCATGGTCGCCGCGGTGTGTGTCTACCCGGACCTGGCTCAGGTAGCCGCGGCCGAACTGAAGGGCAGCGGCGTGCATGTGGCCAGCGTGGCGACCGCGTTTCCCAGCGGACGGGCCAGCCTGGAGGTCAAGCTGGCCGACGTGAAGTCCGCGATCGCGGCGGGCGCGGACGAGGTCGACATGGTGATCGACCGCGGCGCCTTCCTGGCGGGGGACTATCAGGTGGTCTTCGACGAGATCGCGGCCGTGCGTGAGGTCTGCGGCGACGCGGCGCATCTGAAGGTGATCCTGGAGACCGGCGAGCTGGTCACCCTGGACAACGTGCGGCGCGCGTCCTGGCTGGCCATGCTGGCCGGCGCTGACTTCATCAAGACTTCGACGGGCAAGGTCAGCCCGGCCGCGACGCTGCCGGTGACGCTGGTCATGCTCGAGGCTGTCCGTGACTTCGCCGATAGCCACGGCCGCCAGATCGGGGTCAAGGCGGCCGGCGGCATCCGCACGGCCAAGGACGCCATCCGCTACCTAGTCCTGGTCAACGAGACGGCGGGGGAGGACTGGCTGGATCCCGGGCTGTTCCGGCTCGGTGCCTCCAGCCTTCTCAACGACCTGCTCATGCAGCGGACCAAGATGATGACTGGCCGCTACTCCGGTCCCGACTACTTCACGCTGGACTGAGCGGACAGCAGCCTGACCAGTCAAGTTGCCTACTCATGACGGTCTGCGGGCACAATGAGGGCACACGGGTTCTGGCCGGCGCCTCGCCTAACTGGCGCGAAGAACGCACTCATGATCTCGCGGGCACGGTCGTCGTCGGGCATGAAGTGCCCATAGGTGGCAGGACGATTTTCTTCGTGTCGCCAAGGTAGGCGGCGACCTTGGCGAGGCTGAGCCCGCCTGACAGCCAGGCGGAGGCGGCGGTATGCCCGAGCACGTGACAGCCGTTCTGCGGTGCCCGTTTGGGATCACGCCAGCAGCCCGCCATGCGATCTGCCATACGCGGTTCAAAGCGTTGCGGTTAAGCGCCCGGCCATCCGGGGTTGTGAACATCAGCTCGCGAGTAACCGGCTTGCCGTCCGGTGCACCCCACGGCAGCGCGACCTTGACCGGCGGGTACTGGCGCACATGCTCGGCTAGGTCAGCGACTGCCTCAATATCGGCGGCTGTCCATTTTCTAAAAGCTTCAAGCGCGCGCCTCCGGCACGCCAGCGCCGGGCCGGTGGCCTGGTCGCAAGCAGTGGGCGCGAAGCCAGCGTGCGTGGATGCGTAAACGAGACGGGTACCACGGACAGGATCAAGGGCGGGGGCGGTGGGCCAGCTGGCCCACCGCCCCCAGGGCTCTTACCGCGGAAGGACGGGCGGAAGTGAGGCCTCGCGTTCGTGGCGAAGTTGCTGCTTCCAGAGCCTGGGCAATCTCGTCAGAGGTACGGCGTGTTAGCTACTGGCGGGCCATGGCCACCCGCATTTCGCTTTCGGTGTCGGTGATGAGGTCGCCGGATAGGTCGATGGTGGCGGTGTACAAGGTGCCGGTGAAGCGGAACGGGGCCTGGTAGTCCGGGGTGATGGGTGATCCGGGGTTCGCGCCGCAGCTCAGGGCGCCTGGGTTATAGGCGATGGGGGTGGTGACCGGGAACTCTTCCTGGGCGACCAGCTGGCCGTCGATGTAGAGCTGGGCCCGGCCGGGTGTGCCCTTGCCCTGGGGGATGTCCGGTTTGCCGGTGGGCTCGAACTCGAACCGCAGCTGATGGCGTCCCGGGGGCACCGGATCGGGTGATGACACGCGGTAAACGGCACGGCGGACGTAGTTGTGGACGTAGTTCAGCTTGCCGTCCTTGAGGAAGAAGGACCAGCCGCCGACGCCGGAGCCCTGGCAAAGCAAGACGCCTTCCGCACCGCCCGTCGGGATTTCCGCGTCGGCGGTGATGGAGTGCGGCCGGTTCAGCATCCGTGGCCCGGCGAAGAACG
Organism: uncultured Actinomycetota bacterium; assembly: GCA_963781225.1. Taxonomy (GTDB): domain Bacteria; phylum Actinomycetota; class Actinomycetes; order Streptosporangiales; family Streptosporangiaceae; genus Palsa-504. The sequence continues at coordinate 25,096 of CAWAFD010000014.1, read as the reverse complement.
GCACGGTCTGGGTCCCGGGCCGGTAGACGTACTGGTCTCGTCCTTCCGCGATCTGCGGCCGCTCAGCCATAAACCGCTCCAGCGCGCTGCCGTCGATGGGCAGCACGTTGTACTTACCTGCCTCGACATACCATTGCGCGATCATCTCAATCAGCTTGTCCCGGTGCTCGTCGGCGAGGTTGTGGTTCTCAGCCGGGTCCTCGGCGACGTGGTACAGCTCCCAGTGGTGGGCGTCCAGGTCGGTCAGCGTCTCGGGCGAGATCGGCGCGCCGAACGGCATGCCCGCCTCGGCGAACGATGGACCCGGCCACGGGCAGACGGCCCGCCATCCGTCGTGGTCGATCGAGCGGTGGCCGAACATCTCGAAGTACTGGGTGCGATGCCGGGTCGGGGCGGCCGCATCATCGAAGGTGTGGGCGAAGCTGACCCCGTGGATCGGCGCCTGGGTCACCCCCCTGATCGTCGCGGGTGGCTCCGCACCGAGTGCGTCCAGGACGGTTGGGACCATGTCGATGATGTGCGCGTACTGGTCGCGGATCTCACCGCGTGCCTGGATGCCCTGTGGCCAGTGCACCAGGAACGGGTCGCTGGAGCCGCCGCGGTAGGTCTCCCGCTTCCACCGCCGGAACGGCGTGTTCCCGGCCCAGGTCCAGCCCCACGGGTAGTGGTTGAAGGTGGTCGGGCCGCCAAGCTCGTCGATGGCCCGGAGACTGTCTTCCAGCGGCTCAGGGGCATTGTTGAAGAACTGCAGTTCGTTGGTCGTCCCGGTGGGGCCGCCTTCGGCGCTGGCCCCGTTGTCGGACACCACCATGATCAGCGTGTTGTCGTACTGGCCGGTTTCCTTCAGGAAGTCAAGGATCCGGCCCAGCTGCTGGTCGGTGTGCGACAGGAAGCCGGCGAACACCTCCATCAGCCGCACAGCCAGGCGGCGGGCATCCGGTGACAGGGACTCCCAGTCCGGCACATCCGGATCGTGGCGGGATAGCTCGGCATCGGCCGGCATGACACCGAGTTCCTTCTGGCGGGCGAACACCCGCTCCCGGTAAGCGTCCCAGCCGTCATCGAACTGGCCGGAGTACCGGTCGGCCCACTCCTTGGCCACGTGGTGCGGCGCGTGCGCGGCGCCGGGGCAGAAATGCAGGTAGAACGGCTTGTTCGGTGCGACTTGTTTGGTGTCGGCGATGAACTGGATGGCCTTATCCGCCAGGTCCTCGGTCAGGTGATAGCCCTGCTCGGGGGTGCGTGGCGGCTCGACCTGGTGGTTGTCATAGATCAGGTCCGGGTACCACTGGCTGGTGTCACCGCCCAGGAACCCGTAGAACCGCTCGAAACCGCGGCCCAGCGGCCAGCGGTCGAACGGCCCCGCCGGGGACTCGAACTCCGACGGAAGCAGGTGGTACTTGCCGACCAGGTAGGTGCTGTAGCCCCGCTGCTGCAGCATCTCGGACAAGAAGCCGTTCTCAAACGGCATGCTGCCGTTGTAACCGGGATAGCCGGTCGCCGCCTCGTTAATCGACGCCATCGCATTCGCATGATGATTACGCCCGGTCACGATGCACGAACGCGACGGCGAGCACAGCGCCGTCGTATGCATGTTGGTGTAGAGCAGGCCATCGGCGGCGAGACTGTCAAAATTCGGCGTCGCGATGGGGCTGCCGTAACAGCCAAGCTGCCCGAACCCAACATCATCCAGCACGACGAACAGCACGTTCGGCGCCCCGGCAGCTGCCCGCAGCGGCCGGGGCCACGCCGGACTCGACTCATCCGTCGTCCGGCCGATCACACCAGGAAACGCCGTCCCCGGCTCGTATTCGTTCAGCGCCATCTGGCCGCCCTTCGTCCAGGACACCGGCACCTGCGGGCCGGTCAGAGTCCCAGCCAAGCCGACAACGGGCCCGATTTTCTCACCCTCTGGGGGTGAATTCGACCAGTCCCGGCACAGAGACCGCTGACGACTTCCGGAGCCACGAGCGGTATCCGTGCGGGTGCCCGCACCCGTGCCAGTAGTTTGCCTCCAGGAGGCGTGCCACCTCCGTGCCAGAACGAGCGGTGGAGGGATGACGGCAGCGAGGGCACAATGTGGGCACGTCGCCGGGAAGATGCCAGATACGATGAGAAGTGTTGAGATGAGAAAGCGCAGGTCAGAAGCATTGCCGAAGACCTGTCGCAGGGCAGAGGCTGCCCTGCCTTATTCCACGCTGGACTGACATGGCAAAGTTCGAGTACGCGCCGGCCCCCGAGTCGCGGTCCGTCGTCTCCCTGCGCGAGTCCTACGGGCTGTTCATCGGCGGCGAGTTCGTCGCGGGGGCAGACGGCGGGGTGTTCAAGACGATCTCCCCGGCCACCGAGGAGGTGCTGGCTGAGGTCGCCGAGGCCGGCCCGGCCGACGTGGACCGTGCGGTCGCCGCAGCCCGGCAAGCCTACGAGCAGACCTGGTCGGTGATGCCGGGGACCGAACGGGCCAAGTACCTGTTCCGCATCGCCCGGATTATCGCCGAGCGAGCCCGCGAGCTCGCCGTGCTCGAGTCGCTGGACAATGGCAAGCCGATCCGCGAATCGCGCGACGTGGACATCCCGCTGGTCGCGGCGCACTTCTTCTATCACGCGGGCTGGGCCGACAAGCTGGAGTACGCGGGCTTCGGCCCGGCGCCGCGCCCGCTCGGCGTGGCGGGCCAGGTCATCCCGTGGAACTTCCCGCTGCTGATGCTGGCCTGGAAGATCGCCCCGGCGCTGGCCTGCGGCAACACGGTGGTGCTTAAGCCCGCCGAGACCACCCCGCTGACTGCCCTGGCTCTTCGCGGAGATCTGCCAGCAGGCCGACCTGCCGCCGGGTGTGGTCAACATCGTCACCGGGGCGGGCGAGACCGGCCGGGCGCTGGTCAGCCATCCCGGCATCAACAAGGTCGCCTTCACCGGCTCGACCGAGGTCGGCAAGGAGATCGCCCGGGCCGCGCCTGCGCCGGCACGCGGCCGCGCAAGAAGCTGACCCTGGAGTTGGGCGGCAAGGCCGCCAACATCGTGTTCGAGGACGCGCCGGTCGACCAGGCCGTCGAGGGCATCGTCAACGGCATCTTCTTCAACCAGGGGCACGTCTGCTGCGCCGGCTCGCGGCTGCTGGTGCAGGAGTCGGTGCAAGACGAGGTGCTGGCCCCGCTGCGGCGGCGGCTGGCCACCCTGCGGGTGGGCGATCCGCTGGACAAGAACACCGACGTCGGCGCGATCAACTCCGCCGCCCAGCTCGCCAAGATCCGCGAGCTGTCCGAGGTCGGCGAGGCCGAGGGCGCCGAGCGCTGGTCGCCGCCGTGCGAGCTCCCGGACAGGGGCTTCTGGTTCCCGCCCACGGTCTTCACCGGGGTCGTCCCAGGCCCATCGCATCGCGCGGGAGGAGATCTTCGGGCCGGTGCTGTCGGTGCTGACCTTCCGCACGCCGGCCGAGGCGATCGAGAAGGCCAACAACACCCCGTACGGCCTGTCGGCCGGGGTCTGGACCGACAAGGGTTCGCTGATCCTGTGGATGGCCGACCGGCTGCGGGCCGGCGTGGTCTGGGCCAACACCTTCAACAAGTTCGACCCGGCCTCGCCGTTCGGCGGTTACAAGGAGTCCGGCTACGGCCGCGAAGGCGGCCGGCACGGCCTGGAGGCGTATCTGGATGTCTCGACGCCGCTGACCCGCCTGGCTGTACGCAAGACCTACAAGCTGTACATCGGCGGCGCCTTCCCGCGCAGCGAGTGCGGCAGGTCCTACCCGGTGACCGACCACAAGGGCAGGTTCCTGGCCAACGCCGCGCTGGCCTCGCGCAAGGACGCGCGGGACGCGGTCGTCGGCGGCGCGCAAGGCATTCGCCGGCTGGTCCGGTGCCACCGCTTACAACCGCGGCCAGGTGCTCTACCGCGTGGCCGAGCTGATCGAGGGCCGCCGGGAGCAGTTCGTGGCCGAGGTCCGCGCCGCCGAAGGCCTGGCGAACCGGCAGGCAGACGGCCGCGGTCGACGCCGCCATCGACCGCTGGGTCTGGTACGCCGGCTGGTCCGACAAGATCACCCAGGTCCGCGGCAGCGCCAACCCAGTGGCTGGGCCCTACTTCAACTTCTCCCTGCCCGAGCCCGCGGGTGTGGTGGCGGTGCTCGCCCCGCAAGATTCGAGCCTGCTCGGCTTCGTATCGGTGGTCGCTCCCGCGGTGGTCAGCGGCAACACCGTGGTCGTGCTGGCCGGCGAGCGTTTCCCGCTGCCCGCGGTGTCACTGTCGGAGGTGCTTGCCACCTCGGACGTGCCTGGCGGCGTGATCAACGTGCTGACCGGTCGGACGGCCGAGATCGCCCCCTGGCTCGCCTCCCACATGGACGTCAATGCCATCGACCTGACCGGCGCCTCCGGCAGCCTCGCCGACGAGCTGGCCGTGGCCGCGGCGGACAACCTCAAGCGGGTCGTCCGGACCGGCGACGAGGACTGGGTGCACACCCCACGTCTGGAGCGCATGCACGCGTATCTGGAAACCAAGACCGTCTGGCATCCGGCCGGCACCTGACCGCGTCGGCCGGCCGGAATGTCAGTGGTCGTTGTTATTCTCCGATTGAACAGGAATTCGACTGTTCAGAACGGAGTTGCGTCATGTTCGAACCTAATGACCTCGAGCGCCTGCTGCTGGACGACCACTTCCTCGGTCTCGCCTTGGCGGAAGACGGCGAGAATGCGGGCCCCAGAGCGCTGGCTCGCTGGGTAGCCGACATCGAGGCCGGCCGCGCCCAGCTGCCGCCCGGCTGGAGGCTAAGCCGGGAAAGGGCGGGCGCCGTGATCTGGATCGCCCCGTCGGGGGAGCGCTACGTAGCCACCCTGCCAAAGCTGCCGGTCTCGCCCGGCGGGACGTGGCCCGCATCTCGCCGCGGTGTCGAGGTGGCATTCGGCGACGACCTCGACGATGAGGACGACTGGCTCGATCCCGCCGGGCGCGATCACTACTTCGACAGCTATCTCGACGACGAGGAGGAGGAGGATGATGGCGAATCGGTGCTGGAGGAGCTGGCCCGGCTCGCGGTGGATGTCGAGGCCGGACGAGCCGAGCTGTGGCCCGGCTGGAAGCTGGACCGGTCAAGCCCGGGCGTCCTGGTCTGGACCTTCCCTTCGGGGCGCCGGTACGCCTCCACCCTGGCCGGTGAGCCGCTGCCAGTGCCCAAGGCGCGGCCTAGCTCCGGCCCTGGCCAGCCCTCCTGACTTGCGGTCAGGGGCGGTGCTGGTTGGCCCGTGCCGACTTGCCCCGAGCCGCCTGGCCCTGCGGCGCCAGGTCCTGTGCTGCGGCCAGTGGGTTCACCTCATCGCCGCCTTTTCAGGGTCGCGGACATGCCAGGGCGAAACGCGGGTAGGCCGTTGGCGTGCCAAGCACCCTTCAGCCGGTTATCGTCACCCCGAGCCTGCCCCTGCTGCTGGCCTTCTACAAGGCGCTGTTTGGGGCCGTCGAGATATCGCGCGTGCCCGAGGATGGCCCCGCGTTCTACGTCGGCCTGCAGATAGGCAACGCTGAGCTCGGCGTAGTGGCCGACGGGGACGCCGACATCGTGGCCCCACAGCGGATCCTGCTCAACATTAATGTCGCCGACCTCAAGGTGGGGACCGTGGAGGGCCTGCTCGAACACGTCGAGGCACTCGGTGGCCGTGTCCTCGGCCCGCCGAACGACATGCCCTGGGGTCAGCGTGTCGCTCACATCCTCGACCCGGACGGAAACACGGTCAACCTGGCCGAACCTGTCTGACCTCTGGCTAGCCCTGCCCCGCCTGGCTGTGGCGGAACTCCTTGACGAGGAACCGGCACGATTCAGTGATAACCCGCCGCGCGCCCACACCGTCGACGACTTCGTACCAGTCCTGGTAGCGGCCGCTTTCCTGGTAGCCGAGCCGCAGGTAAAGGGCGGCCGCCCGCGGATTGTCCTCGGCCACCCCGAGTCCGATCCGGCCGAACCCGCGAATCTCGGCCTGCCGCTCGGCCGCGCGGATCAGCGCGGTGCCGATGCCGCGTGAGCGCATCGACGCGGGCCACACGTCGAGCGCGCTGATCATCACACAACCGGGGAAGCGGCTGGTGATCTCAGGTAGAGTTCCCGCCGTCCCACTGGACTCGGCGTGGCCGTGCGGCCCGCCGTCTATCCAGGCGATCAGGTAAGTGCTCACCCCCTGCTCCTGCCGAGCCAGGCGGCGGTGGTGGAATCGCGAGGGGCCGGACGGTATCCCTGCTTCCAGCAGGTCCAGGTCTTCCGTTCGGCACGCTTGGATCTTCACATCCTGCATGCATCCGAGGCTGCCATGCCTTGGCTCGATCTGCCTCTAGAAATGAATGTGACCATTGTTAGAGTTTTCCGATTCTGAGTTCCCTAAAATGTCAGAGAGTCCTGTTAGTGTCGAACTAGAAGATTAAAGCTGATTCAGTCGCTGCTAGCGCCGAAGGGAAAGAGAGTCCATTCGCCGGACCGCGAGCATCAGGGAGGAGGTGACAACAGGCGATGAGTGATGTTGCCCTAGCCTTCTCGAGCGAGACGGAGGCGCTGGCGATTATCAAGTCTGCGATGAGTTATCTGTATGCGGCCAACGCGGCGCAGGTGCCAGCGGACACGCAGGCGTATGTGCTGAAAGGCTTGGAACAGGTCCACGCGATCCAGACGGTGACGCGGGCTTCGTATCTGAGTGCTTTCACCGCGGGTCAGGGTCATGTCAGTGATGCGGATTACAGTCCGCGGACGTGGCTGGTGCATAAGACGGGGATCACCCGGGGTGCCGCGGCCGGGCATGTGGGCTGGGCCCGCCGGGTCGCGGCGCACCCGGAGCTGGGTAAGGTGCTGGCGGCGGGGGGGATCTCGGAGTCCTGCGGCCGGACGATCGCGGGCTGGTCGGACAGGCTGCCGGAGGATTGCCGGCTGGCGGCGGATGCGATCTTGCTGGGGGCGGCGCGGTCGGGGATGGACCTGAAGGACCTGGCCGAGCTGGCCGCCGAGATCCACGCCCGGTCGATGCCCGAGGACCAGGACCCGGATCATTTCGGGGACCGGGCCGTCCGGGTCGATACGACGCTGGATGGTGCGGGGGTGATCCGGGGGATCTGACCCCGCAGTGCGCGTCCGTGGTCACCACGGTGCTGGATGCGCTGTCGCCCCCCGCCGATCCGGAGGATACCCGGTCCCGGGCGCAGCGGTATCACGATGGGCTGCAGGATGCGATGGAACGCCTGGTTGCCTCCGGGCTGCTGCCGGAGCGGGCCGGGGTCCCGGTGAAGGTCTGGGCGCACATCTGCCTGGTCGACCTGATGGACCTGGCCGGCGCCTCGGCGCTGGCGCGCCGGTGGGTGACCGATGCCGGGCGGCCTGGGCCGCGCACCGTGCGGCTGGTTCGGTGGGGGGTGGGGACGGCGGGGTGTGGCTGACCGGTGAGGCGGCGGCCGGGGCGGTGTGTGACGGGTCGGTGGCGCCGGTGGTGTCGGGGGCGGTGAACCCGGGCGCGTTCTGCCATCTGGTCACGCTGGCGGCCGAGCTCGCGGACCTGGGATACCTGCCCCACCGGGCCACGCCCGGCCAGCCCGCGGGCAACCGCCGTGCCGGCGGTAGCAGCCAGCCTGCCAGCGGCGGCCCTCACGACGGCCACTTCGCCGGGGGCACCTCCCCGGACGGTGCCCCGGCTGACGCCGAGCCGGGTGCCGGGGCTCCGGCCATGCCCGCTCCCGGCGTGCCGGGGCCGGAGGTGCTGCGCCGGTGGGAGGCCCTGGAGCAGGCCATCATCGCTCAGGCCGTGGCGTTGCTGTCCGGGCCGGGTGGGCTGGTGTCCATGTCCGCCGGGGCATGGCCGGGCGGTGGCTCGGCGGGCCGAGCATCCCGCTGGACATCGGGTACAGCACCACGTAGTCGGTCTATGCGCGGCGGCTGTGTATGGGCCTGTAGTCCCTACCGAGCTAGCCAATCTGGACATGTCATCGGCCATGAACGTCCGCTCATGCATGCCGAATAGCGGGCGTTGCGAGTTCGTATACTTATGCATCGGACTGTATGTGAATAACGCTCGCAGCGATCCTGAATTCAGCATTGTCGTTCGGACCGGAAGTCCTACAATTCGACGATCGCCCAGAGGTGTCGGGCGGCGGTCACCGGCTCGGCGGGCATCCGGCCTAGCGCGCGATACGGTGCGGCGGGCGCGCTCACGCCGTGCCTGCAGTGCCGGGTCAGCCCACGCCAGATCGACGGTGCGGCGGCAGCGGGTCGCGGCCACGCCCCGCACGGCCTCATGTCCGATCTCCACGGCGTTTGTCGCGGGCACCGAGCAGATTGTCTAGGGGCCACAGCGGGTCGTCCGGGCTATGCGGACCAGCCAGACACCGAGGAAGGCGGCGAACAGCATCGTGGAGTTGAGCAGGGCAAGCCTGCACGAACTCAGGTTCCAATCCTTCGTCATGAGGGTGGAGGCCATCCCGATGACGAACAGGTCGTAGGCGTCGGTGAAGAACCCATGCCGGACACCAGCACCGCCCGCAGATGGAACCTGCTCGGCGACGCCTCATCCAGCGCTGCGAGCAAGTCCTTGGACCGATCTCCCTCACCGCATCCCGGCTCGCTTGTGCCGCATGCCCCGCGGCCGACCGTGTTACCTCTGCGCTGCGGAAATTACTCAGGCTGAAGTAACGCGCTGCCGACCTAGAAATGAACGTCAGGTAAACGCATGATGGTCGGCAGGCGAACTATCCATCGGCGGCCCTAGCCAACAGGTAAGACAGCGCGGCCAAAGCTGGCTAGGGCGGCGGCCGTCAAGCGTGCCTCCGAGCGCCGTGGCGGCAGCATGACACACTGCCCGGGGCTGGCATGGCCACGGCAAGCAGCGGAGGTGACGGTGCCGGATTCGGGCAGGGATTCCCTGCGCGTACGGCTGCGGGCGCTGCCGGTGATGGGCGGGCTGTTGCCCGTGCAGCGGTCTAAGATCACGGCAGACGTAGTTGCCGGTTTCACCCTGGCGGCGGTGAGCATCCCGGTGTCTCTCGGGTACGCGAAGATCGCCGGGATGCCGGTGGTAACCGGCCTTTACACGCTGCTGCTCCCGATGGCCGCCTTCGCCATCTTCGGTTCATCGCGCCATCTCGTTGTCGGCGCGGACTCCGCCACTGCGGCCATATTGGGCGCGGCCCTCGCCGGGCTCGCGGTCGCTGGCTCGCAGCAATACATCCGGCTGGCCGGACTCGTGGCCCTGCTCGCTGGCGGGCTGCTGCTGCTAGCCCGGCTGGCCCGGCTCGGGTTCCTGGCGAATTTCCTGTCCCGCACCGTCCTGATCGGGTTCCTCACCGGCGTCGGTATCCAGGTGGCCGCCGGGCAGCTCCCCGACATGCTCGGGGTCACAGCCACGGGCAAGAGCACGCCTGCGAGGCTCCTGGAAATCGTGCGCGCACTGCCGCAGGTGCACGCGGCAGACGTGGCGGTGTCGGCCGGGGTCATCGTGATCGTGCTGACTGCCCGCTGGGTCGACCGCAGGATCCCGGGCCTGCTTATCGCAGTGATCGCCGCGATCATCGTCAGCCGGGCAGCCGCCTGGCCGGGCACGGCGTGGCGGTGCTAGGACCCGTCCCGCGCGGGCTGCCGCACCTGGGGCTGCCTGCGCTCGGCTGGCATGACGCCGCCGCGCTCATCGGCACCGCGGCATCGATATTCGTCGTCATCCTGGCCCAGAGCGCGGCGACCTCACGCGCGTACGCCGGGAAGTACGAGGAGGCATTCAGCCAGGACACCGACCTGGTCGGCCTGGGCGCTGCCAACGTGGCCGCCGCGTTGTCTGGCACCTTCGTCGTCAACGGCAGCCCGACCCAGACCCAGGTGGCCGACAGCGCGGGCGGGCGCAGTCAGCTGACCCAGCTCACCACCAGCGCGGCGATGCTCCTCGTCCTGCTGTTGCTCACCGGACCGCTGGCCAGCCTGCCCATCGCCGCCCTGGCGGCGATGGTCTTCCTCATCGCCGCCGAGCTCATCGACGTCGCCGGGATGCGGCGTATCCTGGCCTGCCGGCACCTAGAGTTCGCCATTGCCCTGCTCACGGCCGCAGCGGTGGTGGTCCTGGGGGTCGAGGAAGGCATCGTGCTTGCCGTCGTCGCCTCGGTCATCGACCACATGCGCCACACCTACCGCCCGTTCAACAGCGTGCTGGTGAAGTCACCGGCCGGGCACTGGCAGCCTGCCCCGGTCCTGCCTGGCGCGCGGACCGAGCAAGGACTGGTGGTCTACCGGTTCGGGACCAGCCTGTACTACGCCAACGCCTCCCGCCTCATCGACGACGTCATGGCCCTGGCCGCGCAGGGCAGCCCGCTGCGGTGGATGGTTCTCGACTGTGTGGCCATCGGCGACGTCGACTACACCGCTGCGGCGGTCCTCACCCGCGTCACCGAACACCTCCGCAAACGACATATCCGCTTCGCCGTCAGCAGCGTCCTCGGGCCGGTGCACGAGCAGCTTGACCGCTACGGCATCAGCGCCGCCCTCGGCCCCGGCGCCTGCTACGACACCCCCGGCGAGGCGCTCGAGGCCTTCCACGCCGCAGAAGAGATCATTGGCGGGTAACGGCGTAACAGCGGAAACAGGGCAGCGCAGCCCGATCACCCCCTCGCACCTCGTAAACGACAGATCTCGTAAACGACAGATGGGTGCCAGCACGGCCTTGTAATTGGAGTGCGAGCGCAGTGGTCAGACGTAATAGCCTCTAGTGTCCGGCGCACCACACTAGGGCTCCTCGCGTCGTCGGCCACAGAGCGGTCGCGGCCATGGCCCGACGGGCAATCGCCCAGACTGTATGTTTCAGCCTGTCGCACAAACGGCGCGCCTCCGTAGGCGCGGGCTTGGCGCTTGAGATCATGGTTTATGCCGCAGAATTTCCTGTTTCCGCAGCGTGATCAGCCCATGCTGATGCCGGTGGACATGCGCGAGTGGCTACCCGAAGACGATCTGGCGTTCGTCGTGCTGGATGCGGTGGCCACCTTGGAACTGGGCGAGTTCCGCCGCCAGTACCGGGCTGACGGGCACGGGCGGGCGGCATTTGACCCAGAGATGATGGTCGCGCTGCTGCTGTACGGGTACTGCCAGGGTGAGCGGTCCAGCCGGGTGATCGAGAAGCGGTGCGTGCGGGATGTGGCCTACCGGGTGATCGCCGGCGGCCTGTACCCGGATCATGCCACCATCGCCCGGTTCCGGGCCCGGCATGAGAAGGCGCTGGGCGGCCTGTTCAGCCAGGTGCTGCGGCTGCTGGCCGCCGAGGGCATGGTGTCGCTCGGGCTGCTCAGCCTGGACGGGACGAAGCTAGCGGGCAACGCGGCGCAGAAGGCGAACCGGACGTTGCCGCAGATCGAGAAGATCCTGGCCGAGGCGGCTGGGGCCGACGCTGCCGAAGACGCTGCGGAATCCGGTAGTCCGCAGCCGGCGACGCCGCGGGCGCTGGCCCGGCGGGCTGAGCGGCGGGAGCGGCTGGCCCGGGCCCGGGACCGGCTGGCGGCCGAGGACAAGGCGCGCCGGGAGGCGCAGCGGGCTAAGCAGGAGGAGTGGGACGCGGCGGCGGCGGCCGGGAAGCGCCGCGGCCACCGCCCGGGCGATGAGCCGCGCGCCAACCGGGCCGGCACCGAACCGCGGGCGAACATTACCGACCCGGACGTACGGGTGATGCGGAACCAGAAAGGCTACATGGCCGGGTACAACGGCCAGGCCGTGGTCACCGCAGACCAGGTCATCGTGGGCGCGATGCTGTCCCAGCACCCCGTCGACCGCACCCTGCTGCACCCCTTGCTGGACACCTGCCGGGACCAGCTGACCCAGGCCGGGATCCGCCCGAAGCTGCGCACCGTGCTCGCGGACTCCGGCTATGTCAGCGAGGAGAACTTCGCCCGCGCCGACCAGGACAAGCTGCGGCTGCTCGCGCCGCTGGCCAAAGACCCCGGCCGGCCGGGCGGACGCCCTGCCAAGAGGGCCAGGCACCTGGACCAGTATCCGGCCACCGCCCGGGCCATCCGCCGCATGCGGCATCCCCGCGGACCGGAGGACTACAAGCTGCGAGCCCGCACCGTGGAACCTGTGTTCGGGCAACTCAAGACCTGCCAGAAACTGACCGTAATGTCCCGCCGCAGCCTGGCCGCGTGCGAAAGCGAATGGCTGCTCGCCTGCACCGCCCACAATCTACGGAAACTGCACCGGCACCGCGTCCAGCGATGACGGCCAAAGGGCCGGTTCCCGGTCGCCAGGACCCTATAGATCGACCTCGCACCCGTGTCGCATTCCAGGATCCTCGATCTGGCCCTCCACGAGGGCTTTGTGCGACAGCCTGGTTTATGCATCGCCGTCATGAGGGCGGTCGTCCGCTTCTGCCGCGAGGGGCGCAGTGCTGTCGCAACACCCGATCAAGCTCGGAGCTAAACCGCGCCTCGGGCCCGAGCTCATCTAAACGCTCAGGATCAGGGCCATGAGGAACGTCGTAGACCGTCACGCCGCGCGCTGCGCCATGCTCGGGTTAGGTCATCCGTCGCCGTCATCGCACTACCGTCCCATTGTCATTGGGCTTGATCCCTTTGGCAGACAGGTTTCTTGAGTTGATCATGCCGCCTGGCGGCCGGCGTTGTGGTGGGCTGACTCGTATTCGGCCGGGCTGAGGTAGCCGAGGGCGGAATGGAGCCGCCGGGTGTTGTACCAGCCCTCGATGTAGTCGAAGACGGCCCGGTGCAGCCCGGCCCGGGTGGGCCAGGCCCGGTCGTTGATGAGCTCCCGCTTGATGGTGGCGAAGAAGCTCTCCGCGACGGCGTTATCCCAGCATTCGCCCTTCCTGGAGACGGACAGGATCACGCCGTTGGCCCTGGCCAGGACCGCGTAGTCCTTACTGGTGTACTGGCAGCCGCGGTCGGAGTGGAAGATCACGCCCGCGGCTGGGCGCCGCTGGGCGAAGGCCATCGCCAGGGCGTCCTCGACGAGACTGGTGCGCATGTGATCGGCCAGGGCCCAGCCGACGACCCGGCGGCTGGACAGGTCGATGACGGTGGCCAGGTAGGCCCAGCCGTCCCAGGTCATGATGTAGGTGATGTCCCCGGCGTAGCGCTGGTCCGTGCCCGGCCGCGGCGCGAAGTCACGCTGGATCAGGTCCCGGGCCCGCTCCGCGGCCGGGTCCGCGATGGTCGTGGTCCGCCACCGCTTCTTGCGGCGCCCTTCCAGCCCGGCCGCGCGCATCAGCCGGGCGACCCGCCGCTTCCCGCAGCTGCCGTCCCCGCGGCGCAGGGCCTGGTGGACCCGCGGCGACCCGTAGGTGCCCTTGGACTCCTTATGAATGCTGGTGATCCTCGCGGACAAAATGACGTCGGCGCCCTGCCGGGCAGAGGGCACGCCAGCGCGGCGCTGGCAGGAGGCGGCACGGGAGACCTTCAGCAGGCGGCACGCACGGGTAACACCGTGGCCTGCGGCTTTTTCCGCTCCGACGAAGGACTGAGCCTTCACCGGGTCTCCTTCGCAAAAAAATCCGTCGCCCGCTTCAGGACCTCGACATCCTCGCGCAGCGACCGGTTCTCCCGCCGCAGCCTCGCCAGCTCAGCCCGCTCATCACTGGTCAGCCCCGGCCGCTCACCCGCATCAGTCTCCGCCTGGTTCACCCAGGCCCGCACCGCCGTCTCAGTCAGGTCGAAATCCTTCGCGACCTGCCCGATCGTGCGGTCACCAGCCCGGCACCTCTCCACGATCTCCGCCTTGAACTCCGGCGTGAACGACCGCCGCCGGCGCTGCTTCCGCCCCATGGTCTCCATGATGAACATCCTTCCGCCCAGGGTGTAACCCCTGATGGTGAATGTCCGTCAAATCGGAGGAAGCCCAGTGAAAGCTGGAGACTGTTCGCTCTCGCTGCCCTCAGTCAGTGATCGGCGCTGTCGTCGGCTTTGACTAGACGGAACCGCTCAGTGACAACGAGCGTGGCATCGTCGATCACCGGGGTGGCGCCGAGGAACTCGGCTGTGCCCTCGCTCCGGAAGAAGTCCTCGTGCGCCCTGCGCCATTCGGCGGCGTCCGCGTAGCCGCGGCCTTCGGCCCGTGCGTATTCATCGTCCACCGCGCTGATCGGGACTACGCGTACCTCGGTGAGCTCGATCACAGCCGCGGGATGTCCCGCTGAATCGAGCACCGAGAAACGCTGGCCCGGCTCCGGGACAGGCTCGGCGGCATGCTCAAGGATCTGAAGCAGCCCAGTCAGTGCCAATGCCAGTGAGTTAAGGCGTTTGCGCTGGTGAGGGGAGGCGTGCCGGGCGCAGGGGCTGTCCGCCCGGGCTGGTATCGCGATTGGGTGACGGCCGGTGCGGCGTGGCGTTTATGCAACGAAGTTCCCGATAGGACTGCGTTCGACCAAGATCGCATTTCGCCTGCCGAGGAACTCCGTTGCCTGTTCAGTGTGTCATGCCCGTGCTGCCGTTTATCACCGGCGGCAGCCGGAGGGTGCCAGTTCATGACCGTTCCCTTGACGAGCCGTGTCCGGTCGGCCTGGGGGTGCTGACCGGGGAGATCAGCCCGGGCATGGTCGATAAAGTCATTGAGCTGGCCGGGTGCCGTGAGAAGCGGCGCCGGCTGCTGCCAGCCCGGACGGTGGTGTATTTCGTGCTCGGATTGTGCCTGTTCAGCGGCGCGGACAGCATGGGGCCACCGGGATACCGGTCGGTAATGCGCTGGCTCACGAACGGGCTGCGGCACCTGGACGGCGCGGGCCTGCCGACCAGTTCGGCGCTGACCAGAGCCAGGCAGCGGCTGGGGGCCAAGCCTCTTGAGCTGCTGTTCGGCCTGTGCTGCGGGCCGCTGGCCGCGGCGGGGACGCCGGGTGCCTTCGCGTTCGGGCTGCGGCTGGTGGCCTGGGACGGGACCGGGATAGACGCAGCTGATACCCCGGCTAACGCCGTGGCGTTCGGCGGGGTTCAGGGCGGCGGCCCGCAGCTGCGGCTCCTGGCCCTGATCGAGTGCGGCACCCATGCCCTGGTCGGCGCCGTCTTCGACGGCGTGGCCCGGGCGAGCGAGCAGAAACTCGCCCGGCGCCTGCTGCATGCACTCGGTCCCGGGATGCTGCTGCTGGCCGACCGTAACTTCGCCGGCTGGGAGCTGTGGGGGCTGGCCGCCGGGACTGGTGCTGACCTGGCCTGGCGGATCAAGAAGAACCTGGTGTTCCCGCCGTTGACGGTGCTGCCGGACGGGTCGTTCCTGTCGGTCATGCCGACACCGGCGGAGAACGTTCGTCTCGGTCAGGCCCGCGCCGCCGGACGGACCCCACCTGGGCTGCCCGAGGGCCACGTCGTCCGGATCATCGAGTACACGGTCACCGTCCGCGCCGCTGACGGCACCACCAGGATCGAGCTGTTCCGCCTGGCCACCACCCTGCTAGATCACCAGCGGGCGCCGGCCGCCAAGCTCGCCGCTCTCTACCACGAGCGGTGGGAAAGCGAGAACGGCTATGCCGAGCTGAAGACCAGGCTCCGCGGCGCCGCGTTCATCCTGCGCTCCCGCTCACCCGAACTGGCCTGCCAGGAACTGTTCGCGTTCCTCACCGTCTACCAGGCGCTATGCGCTCTGGGAGCCGAAGCCGCGCGGCAGGCCGGCATCGATCCTGACCGGATCTCCTTCACAGTAACTGTCCGGGTCGCCCGCGACCACGCCGCCAGCCACGCCATCATCACCGCGCGCAGCCTGGAACTGGCACGCCGTCAGGCCATCGGCGATCTGCTCGGCGACATCCTGCCCCGCAGGCGGAACCGCCAATACGAACGCGTCAGGAAACAACCGAAAAACAACTTCCCGCCAATGAAACGAGGCCACGAAAGGCCACCCAGCCAGGTCACGTACAAGATCCGAGTCACCCGGAAAGCATCCTCACCAGCGCAAACGCCTTAACTCACTGGCATTGCAGTCAGTGCAGTCTTTTTGCCGGCCAGTATGGCCGCGACCCCGCTGTCTCGCTCTGGCCCCGGAAAGGCGAGCTCGAGGGCGGGCAATCCGCCGGAGTCCATAGGTTGAACTTACTCCTCGCCGCCTTCGCCAGCGCGACGCCGCGGCGGCCGCCCGGCCATGCGCTCTGCAGAGCTGGTCGATCTGCACACGGCACATGGTAAATCCGGTGCGACCGCGGGCCGCCCCGAGTCGGCGATAAGGAACTCAGCGACCCAGCGTTCCGATCACGCTCAGCGACCGCGACTGGTCTGCTCCAGTACGCACACTCCCGTCGTTCGGCACCGTTGCCGGACCGCTGCTGTTGGGCCAGGAAGCCGGGCGCATCGCCTGGATGAGCGCCGTCAGGATCTGATCCGCGATCTAGTGAGCAGCTCATCGGGAGGCGGTGAGTGAGGCTAGCGGTGACACCCAGCTGGCATGCCGGTCAGGTCTGTTCCGGCGGCGCGGCCGGACTAGGGCCACCGGACGCCTCGGGGGCCGGGGCGATCTTGTCCAGCCAGCACAGCGGGCACAGCACCTGCGGTCGTCCGTGCCAGGCCCTGCCCGTGCTCCCACACGAAGTACGCCGCGCCGGCAACGAGCAGCAAGTTGAGGCCCCCGCCGAAGGGAAGCCCCGGCGCTCTCGGCATGTGGCGGTGCATCGCGGTTCACCTGTCCCTCGATAAGGCGGCGCGACCCGGGACGATCGCAGGAGCCGGCCCCTTCCAGTGTGACACCATCAGGCCGATTGACGGCAACGCCTGCCGGCGCTGCCCGCGCCCGCCCATGTGGCCGGCCAGCCTCACAGCAGCCGGATCCGGCGATCTCTTACCAGGGTGCAGGTCAGGGTCAGTCACGTTACGCTATCGGCCCTGGTCACTCACCGCGCGCGGGATCCGCCGATATGCACGCACCCCGGCTCGATCCGGTCTCGTATTGCCCCCTCTTACCTGGCCGTTCTGCGCGACCTGGACATGTCGCGCGACGGCTAGCGGTAGTTTGTTAATTCGGGATGTAGAGGTGCAGGCCGCGGCCTGCGCTGAGCGAGCTGATCAGGGCTTGCAACTGCGGTGGCGGGGGCGCCTTGGACCAGGCGGCCCACCAGCGCTGCAATGCGATCCAGGGGAAAGCCAAGCGCGGACGGCCCTGTTCGCCCGGGGCCAGGACGGCGGCGGGACCGGCGCGGCGGACCCCCCTCTCTCCGCCGCCGGGTTCCGGCTGCGGTGCCGCAACGTCGTGGTGCGGCGGGTGATCAGCGAACCAGGCGTCCCAGCAGAAGCTGAACGCGCAGTTGACCAGCGCCTGGTGACGGCGGATCGCCAGATCGGAGCGGACCTGGAAGTCAGCCCAGCCCAGCTCGTCCTTGACCTGCTTGCAGCTCTGCCCGGTCCAGTGCCGGATGCCGTAAATCCGGGCGATCTCCGCCAGGTCCGCGGCCGGGTGCGGGCTGCCGCTCTCGCGCGGGCCACCGGGGCGGGGCAAGTTCGTGGCCAGGTACCAGGTGGCCTTATCCGGCAAGGTGCCCGGGTCGGCAGTGGCAACCACCAGGCGGGTGGTTCCGTCAGGTCCCCACCAGCCCAAACTCGCGTCAGCGGCCCACCATGTCCCGGTGTGCCCGTCGCGGAAGGTGCGGGCCACCGGGGTCCAGTCCCCGGGATCTTCGGGGCCGTCCCAGGCCAGGACGCGGGCCGCGTCCACCGGGGTATGCGCATCCGGGCCGTAGGCCCAGGTCCCGTGCCGGGGCTTGAGCGCCATCACGAACGGCAGCCCGGCCTCAGCGAGCTCACCGCGGAACCCGTCCTGATCGCCGTAGGCGCTGTCCGCGGCCACCGCCCGGAACGTGAACCCCGCGTCCCGGGCCTGGATCGCGAGATCCGCGCCGATCGCCAGCTTGGTCCGGAACCCCGGGTCGCTCTTCCCCTTCGCGAAGTGCTTCGCCGGGGTGTACGGCACCGCGTCCACCGGGTAATACAGCCGCTCATCGGCCCAGACCGTGGTCACCGTGACCACCCCGTTATCGGTCTTGCCGTACCGGCCCAGCCACTGATGGCCCACGTGCGCGGTCTTGCGCCCGTCCTTGCGGTCCCCGCTGTCGTCAATCACCAGCACACCGCCGCCATGCGGCGCCGTCGCCGGGTCCGCCCGCAGCAGCTCCAGCCGGCGGTCATTGACCCGCCCCGGGTCCCAGCGGGATTCGGACAGGAAGAACTGCAGCCGCTGCACCGGCCGGTGCTGCGCGCCGGCCACCGGCTCGGCCCCGGCCAGCGCGGTCAGCGTCTTGTTCCGGTCCCGCGGCGCCAGCAGCCCGGCCAGGTACTCCCGGAACCCCCGCCGCTGCGCTAACGAGCCGAACAGGTCATCAAACCGGGCCGCATAACCCTCCAGCGGGCCCGCCGCAACCGGACACGGCAGGCGCCGTGTCATCACACACCCCACAGCAGGTCATGCCACTACTACTTCCCGGCATACCCCGAACCCACTCCGAGGTCAACAAACTACCGCTAGCGATGAGTCGGGACTGCCTCGCATCCCGACACCTGCCCCGTCGCGGCCCAGCTGGAGAAACGGTAACCATTCTGCTCGGGGTAGAGGCCGTAAGATGCTTTACGCCTGGCGTTGCTTAACACCCGGGCCGGACTAGTGTGCATCATTGCGGGCGCCGTGCTGGCGCCGGATGATTAACGTGTGATCCCAGACGAGGGCACTTCAGCGTTCGAGATTCGGCTGCTCGGACCAGTCCGGGTGATCAGGTCCGGCGGCGAGGTAATGCTAGGCGGCCTCCGGCAGCGGGCCGTCCTCGCGCTGCTTGCATCACGGTCCAGGAGCGTGCCGGCCGGTCAGCTGGCCGAGGAGCTGTGGCACGGTGCACCGCCGCCCACCGCTGCCGTAACGCTGCGGTCCTACGTGTCCCGGCTGCGTTCGGCGCTGGCACCGGAAGCCGTGCTGGCAGCCAGCGACGGCGGCTATATGCTCGAGGTCACACCGGAGGCAGTGGACGCGATCCGGTTCGAGCGTTTCGTGGCCGCCGGGCAGGCGGCGCTGTCTGCCGGTGAAGCGGCGGGCGCCGGCCGCCGTTTCCGCTCCGCGCTCAGCCTGTGGCAGGGGCCTGCCCTAGCCGGCATGGACGAGGTAGAACCGCTGGCGCGAGAGGCCGCGCGGCTGGAAGAACTGCGGCTCGTGGCGGTGGAAGGCCGGATCGAGGCCGACATCCAACTCGGGCTGCATGCTGAGGTCGCCGGAGAACTCGATTCGCTCATCCGGGAGCACCCGCTGCGCGAACGGCTATGGGTGCTGCTTGTGCTTGCCCTGTACCGGCAGCAGCGCCAAGCCGACGCGCTCGCGGCCTGCCGTCGAGCCCGCCGTATGCTGGTTAGCGAGCTCGGGATCGAGCCGTGCCCGGAGCTGAGCGGACTGGAGCAGGCGGTACTGCGCCAGGAAGTGCCCGGGCCCGCGGCGGCTGCACGGCATAACTTGCCAGCCCCGTTGACTAGCTTCGTCGGACGCGGGGACGACCTGGGACAGCTGGACGCCCTGCTCGACGAGGCGCGGCTGATCACACTGACTGGTACTGCCGGGACCGGAAAGACCCGGCTGGCCGTCGAGGCCGGGACACGGGCGGCCGGCCGGTTTGTCGATGGCGTGTGGCTGACCGAGCTGGCCGGGCTCGCAGAACCAAAGCTCGTCGCCGAACAGGTGATGGAGACGCTCGGGGTTCGTCAGCAGCGCGACGTGCCGGTTCTTGATGCCCTGGTCTTCCGGCTGCGTTCGGCGTCCCTGCTGCTGATACTCGACAACTGCGAGCATCTGCTTAACGCCGTGTCGGAGCTGGCCTACGCGCTGTTGCGCGCCGCGCCCGGTCTGCGGGTGCTGGCGACCAGCCGTGAGCCGATCGGGTGCCCCGGTGAGATGATTTACCTGGTGCCGCCGCTGGCACTGTCGGCCAAGGCGGTGGATGCGCTCGCTGGTGACGGGGCAGATCACGGGCCCGCAGTGCGGTTGTTCCTCGACCGGGGGGCTGCGGCACGAGGCGGTCGGCCGGCCGCGTCCAGCGAGGCGGCCGCGAGGATCTGCGGGCGGCTTGACGGCCTGCCGCTGGCGATCGAGCTCGCCGCGGCGCGGCTGGCCACGATGTCGGCGGCGGAGGTGGAGGCACACCTGGTGGACCGGTTGGAGTTCCTGGCCTACCCCCGGCCAGCCGGCGAGCGGCGCCATCAGGCGCTGCGGACAGCACTTGACTGGAGTTACGACCTGCTATCGGCGAGTGAACGCCGTTTTCTCGCTGACCTGTCGGTTTTCGCCGGAACCTTCGGCCTCGCGCAGACCGCGCTGGTGTGCTGCGATGGCGATCCTGCTGCGGCGCTCGACCTCGCGGACAGCCTGACGAGAAAGTCGCTGGTCTCGGCCGAGCCGACCGACGACGGGACCCGGTACCGGCTACTTGACACGATCCGGCACTACGCGGCGGGTCGGCTCGCCGAGACCGGTGCCGCGCAGGAGGTCCGGCGGCGGCACGCCGCCGCGTTCGTGTGCATGGCCGAGCGGGAACGGGACCCGTCGGTGCTGACGAGGGACCTGGACAACTTCCGTGCCGCGCTGGAGTGGTCGCTGGGATGCAGAGATCCGGCCGGACCACGTCTCGCGGGAGCGCTCGGCGAGTTCTGGCTCGGACGCGGCCTGCTCGCGGAAGGACGGAACTGGCTGGAACGCGCGCTGGCGGCCAACCGAGCCGGGCAGCCGGCAGGGTGCGCGCGATGCGGCCGGCGAGGTACTGCGGGCGGACCTGCTCCGGTCGCTGGGCACGCTGCTCCTGGAGACGGGGGACCTTGCGCGTGCCGAGTCGGTGCTCGCCGAAGGGGTACGGACCTCCGCCGCGGCCGGCCCCACCGCGAGGGCCCGGTTCGAGATCTTGTTGGCCGAGATCGCCCGGCAGCGGGGCGCCCCGGATAGCGACGCGCTCGCGGTATGTGAGTCAGCTGCAATCGTTCTGGATGCTGCGTCTGATTTGTCCGGGCTCGCCGAGGCGCTGACGGACGCGGGAAAACTGCGGATGTGGCTCGGTGACATGACCGGCAGCCATGCGGCGCTTACCCGCGCCATCGACTGCGCGCGCCGCGCCGGCCATCGCCGGGCGCGGATGCGAGCTGCGCACTGGCTGGCAGTGACCTTCCACCTGCTGCCGATCCCGGTGGACGACGGCATCACGCGCGCCGAGGAACTGCTGCGGGACGCCGCTGGCGACCCATGGGCGGAAGCCGACATGCTCAAGCCGCTCTGCGTGCTGTACGCCTACGCGGGCCGTGACGCGGAGGCGCGCGCGGCCATCGCCCGGTCCCAGGAGGTCTTCAGGGGTTTCGGGGCGCAGCGGCCGCTGGCCGAGAGCGCCATCCCGGCCAGCCTCACGGAGTTCATCCTCGGCGATCCGGCGGCAGCGGAGCGGTACGCGCGGGAGGGAGCCGCGGCGTTCGATGCGATGGGTGATCACGGCCTGCTGTACATCGACCTGGTCGGTCATGTCGCGGCTGCGCTGTACGCGCAGGGCCGGTTCGACGAGGCACAGCGGTACGTCGATGAGAACCAAGTGGACCCCACGCCGTTGTCGCCGGACCTGCACCTAGTCGAGGCCAAGCTGCTCGCCCGGCGCGGCCAGCCGGGAGCGGCGCGCGAACTGCTCCGCAGCATCAGCGCGGTACAGTCGGCGGAACCGCCACCGTTCAACCGCGCTGAACTGCTCGAAGCCACAGCGGAGGTAGAGCGGCTCGTCGGCGAGCTTTGGCGTGCCGAGGAATGCCTTGCGGCCGCGCTGCGGATCTACGAGGAGCGCCGGGCACCTGCCGTGGTTGCCCGGCTCCGTTCGGTCCTCGCTGGGCTGCACGCCTAGCCTGCCCGCCTGCGGTTCAACACGGCTACAACCAGCTTGCAACGTCCTGCCTGGACTCTTTCGCACTACAGGTCAATCTCGTGGAGAAGGAGAAAGCGATGAGTTCTGACAGCACGACCATGCGCAGCGGGTTCGTCGTCGGCGCCGATGAGGGCGCGGCGTTCTGGTTCCTGAACACGCTGACGATCAACAAGGTGGAGAGCGCGGCCACCCAGGGCCGCCTGTGCGTCGTCGACCACCGGGTTCCTCCCGGGTTCGCGCCGCCGCCACACGTGCACGAGGTCAGCGACGAGGCGCTGTTCGTAATGGACGGCGAAATCGACGGGTTCTGCGGCGACACAACGTGGCATGCCGAACCCGGATCGCTGATCTTTCTGCCGAACGGGATACCGCACGGCTTCCAGTTCTCACAGTCCGGCCCCGGGCGGCTCATCATCGCGGTCTCGCCAGCCCGGCTTTGACCAGTTCGTGGCCGCCGCCGGAACACCGGCCACCGACCTGCGGCTGCCCGACCCGGTGCCGCCCGACCCGGTGCTGATGACCCAGCTCGCGGCGACGCACGGCATCCGCATCCTTCCGCCGCCGGGAGCGTGATGATCCACTGCGGTAACCGCTCGTCTGCGTGGCAGCCGCGCCGATGACCTTCCTGCTCGCCGCCTGCCACTCGTCACAACCACCGCAAAACCTTCCCCGCTGAAACATCCGCATCCGCCGGACAGCAGGGACAGCAGGCGGGCGGGGATGCCCTCACCGGTCACGTTCTCTGGCAAGACGGACACCCGGCCGCAAACACGCAGGTGTACTGGTACCTCGGGGATACAGCCTGGACTCCAGCGAGCCCAACGCATCCACGTCCATTCCCGCCGACGGAAGCTATGCGCTCGACGGCTGCCCCTGCTCCCCGTTGGTCGGTTACCTCGTCGTGCCGCGGGCAGACGGCGCGGGACCGCTGGACGGCGGCCGGAACTGCTGGATCGTCCTGCAAGCGGACGGCACGTACAGCTGGATCACCGCCGGACCCGGCAGTGTCATCGACTGGCAAGCCGTGGACATGCCGTGCTCAGCGGGACCATTCCGCTCTGACCCGTACACCGTGCAGTTGACCATTCAAGCCGATGAGTCGGAACTCGCTAACCCTGGCAGAGACCAAACCGACACTGCGGGTACCTGGCAAGCCGCCGAGGCGCGGACCAGGCGCAGCTAACCGTGAAGGGGTGAAGATGATCTTGCCCGTATGGCCTTGCGACAGGATGCGGTAGGACCTCAGGCACCTTACCGAACGTGTAGACGGTGTTAATCCGCCGAGTGATGGTGCCCGCCTGGGCTTCCAGGCGCCGTGGGACGGCTCCTAAAACACACAACAGGTGACTGTCCGATGCTGTCTCGCCTGGCAGATAGCGGTCAAGATGATGGCGTGAGCGAACAATCGCAAGGCTTCTCGATGAGACGGCGGACGCGCTGGTCTCCGGATGGGACTTCGCCTTGACTTCCGGGCGCATCGCCATGAGCCCGCTGCCGTGAGATTCCACGGCGCTGGCCGCCGAGGCCCTGCGCGCTGCGGCCGCACCCAGCAGCCAGGCAGCGCGCCGGATCAGTTCCACGCCCTGCTCGGCCTGGATCCGCCGCCCGTTGCCTTCGGAATCGCGCATGACGTAGGTGAGCGGCCCGCGGTCATCACGGGTCGCGATCAGCTCGGCGCCGAGCTGGGTAAGCCGGACGGCCTCCTGCGCCTTGCGGCCGGGCTCGACGTGGATGTCGAGGTGAACGCGATTCTTGGCGATCTGCCTTCGGGCACGCGCTGGAAGAACAGCCACGGCTCGGTGCCGCTGGGGTCGCGGCATGCGCGACGTCGCGGAACGTCGGCTGACCGCCCCTGACGATGCGGTCCCGCGCCGACATGCGCCCGGTCGGGACGAGCTGGTCGACGAGGCCGGATTGATCCTCGACCTCGCACCCCCCAGAATGCCGCCAGGGCGTGCGGGTCCGCCGCGTCGAAGGTCACCTGGGTTCTCATACCGCCTCTTGCCAGCCGGCAACCCAGAGGGAGGGGCGGCCGGCTGTCCGCAGGGCTGCGGACAGCCTACGCCGGCGGGCAGCGCGAGAGCGGGAGCACGGCCGCCGACAGTTCTCTCACCTAACCGCAGCCAGCTCCTCAGCGCAGGCAATCCCCCCACAGGCGCCGACCGGATGGCAGTCATGCCGAACCGGGCGATCTGCACGTGCCTGTACTGCCGCTCATTCCGGGCACCGTGCGCGCGAAATCGGCGTTCGGTGCGCATATAAGGTCGGCGAAGGCCATGCAGGAGATCGCTACACCTAACCGTCAGATTCAGGCCGGCGCATAAGTATGCGAGAGGCCGACGACCTCAATTCGGCATGTGCGCAAGTGCCTTTGGGTGGGCGAGATGGGCACGCAGTCCGCCTACTGGCCGGTAGCTGCCTGGAACTTAACCACTAATTCAGCAGACACCCGCTCACGGTCCTTCTCCTGCATGCCCTGCGCCTTGTGCCCTGCACGGAACTCGGCGGATACTTCCTCTAAACACACATCAACCCGCGTGGGCTGTGTGTCGTCTACTAGTTCGTCGCGTCTACCGCTACATCGTCTAGGGCTGGCCGTTGCGGATTGTCTAACCGACGTTGGGGGCCACGTGGACTTGAACCAAGTACCTCTCCCCTCGGCCGCGTCTACCATACCTCCAGTTACGTTATGCATACTTGAGGTATGAAGGAGCAGCCGATCGGCGACGCTGAGGCGCTGGAGGTCATCGCCGACGAGGTTGAGGCTGGCCACGGGCCGATAGCTCTTGTCCGTCCCGGTCACCATCCCGTCGTGCTGGTCTCAGCCGAGGAGTGGCAGCGGCTGGACGAGTTGCAGTCCGAGGAGTCGACTGCATGGTGGCGGCGGGATGCGGTACGACGGGACGCGACGGGCGAAGAGATTGCAGAGGGTGAGGACGAGCCAGGTATTAACGAGGATGAGTTCCGTCGTCGGTTCGCTCACCTGTTCCGCGGCACCGGGGCCGCGTGACAGGAGCTGGTAGCCTACGCTAGCACCTCGATGTGCGCCCGCGTGCGCAGCGCCAGATTTCGCGCCTTCCCGAGAAGATCGCCACTGCAGTTGCCGAGTTCATCGTCGGCCCGCTTCTGGATAATCCGTTCCGAGTGGGCCGCCCCCTCCATGATGAATATGCTGGCCAGCACTCTGCTCGCCGAGGGCAGGAGTGGCGCATCCGGTACCGGATCGAGCAACTAGACCATACGGTTGTTGTGCTCGACGTGTCGCATCGTTCGGATACCTA
>CAWAFD010000013.1:0-175912 GCA_963781225.1 uncultured Actinomycetota bacterium | reverse complement strand
GCGTCCGGGGCAGGCGAGCCCGGCTGAGCTGACGGTACAACCTTTAGCTGCCGCACGGACCACGGCTCGTTCGGAAGGGAGATTTCATTTATCCCGAACGGACGTTGTGCTGCCCTCCTCGGTCACCGTCGTGGTCGCCGGGATCTCTTGCGCGTCGGCTGGCCGGGGCTGGACCGAGCGGACGAGGATGCGCTGGCCACCGACCTCGTATCCGGTGGTCTGGAAGCTGATGATGCGGTGGCCCCGGCTCTTGGACAGGTACAGGGCGCGGGCCCAGGTGTACATGGTGCCGAGCCGGTTGCCCCATCCGACCAGGTACTGAACGTGGATGAATCCCCACATCAGGTAGGCGGTCACGCCGGTGAACTTCAGGCCCATCGACTCGGCGACGGCCCGCCGGTGCCCGATGGTGGCCATCGACCCCTTGTCGAAATACTGGAACGGGCCGGGGAGCTCATGTCCGGCCAGCCGCGCCTTGATCACCTTGCCGACGTACTTGCCTTCCTGCATGGCGGGCTGGGCCACCCCGGGCAGCTTGTTCAGCAGCACCATGTCCCCGATCGCGAATATCTCCGGGTGGCCGGGCAGGGTGCAGTCCGGCTCGACCGGCACCCGCCCGGCCCGGTCCGTGCTCGCCCCGGTCTTGCCCGCGAGCAGCCCGGCCAGCGGGGACGCCTGTACACCAGCGGCCCAGATCCGGGTCTTGGCCCGGATGGTCTCCAGGCCACCGGGGGCCTTAACGGTAATGGAGTCGTGGTCCATGCCGACGGCCAGGGTGTTCAGCCGGATGTCCACGCCCATCTTCTCCAGCTCCCGGTACGTGTAACGCTGCAGCTTCGGGCTGAAGGGCGGCAGGACGGAAGGGGCGCCCTCCAGCAGGATGATCTTGGCCTCGGAGGTGTCCACGTCGCGGAATTCGCGGGGCAGCACCTTGTGGGCCAGCTCGGCGATCTGGCCGATCAGCTCCACCCCGGTCGGCCCGGCGCCGACCACCACGAAGGTCAGCCATTCGGCCCGCTCCACCGGGTCGGTGGCCAGCTCGGCCATCTCGAAGCTGGACAGGATCTTGTCACGCAGGTACCGGGAGTCTTCCATCGTCTTCATCCCGGGCGCAAACTGCGCGAACTCGTCTTTGCCGAAGTATGAGTGCGTCGCCCCGGCCGCGACCACCAGCGTGTCATACGGCAGGTCGGCCAGCCGGCCGTCCGGCTCCCGCACGCGCACTTCGCGCCGGTCCACGTCAATGTCCTGAACGTCGGCCAGCAGCACCCGCACGTTCGGCTGACCGCGGACCACCTGCCGCAGCGCGGGAGCGATCAGCCCGGGCGGCAAGATCCCCGCCGCGACCTGATACAGCAGCGGCTGGAACAGATGATGATTCGTCCGGTCCACCAGCGTGATCTGCACATCAGCACCGGCCAGGGCCCGGGTTGCCGCGAGCCCGCCGAACCCGCCGCCGATCACCAGGATCCTGTGCTTTCCGTCCGCCATCGCCGCACTCCCTTCGCGCCGGCCACCAGATCCGGCGGCAGCCGCCAGACGGCACCAGCATCCAGGGCGGCGCCGCCAAGGTCACGGCCTTGCCTACTCAGCAGAATCCCGTTACCCCCCGAGCGCCTGGCGATGGCAGCATCTCGGGGACGCGAAAGCCACCCGGCGAGCCAGCCAACCGCCCGCCAGGCACCGCCTGAGACAGTGAGGTACCGCGATGCACGCAATGCAGGTGCTGGCTGTGGCAGCTGGCGGCCCTGGGGCCCAGGTCGTCCCGGCGCGTGCTCAGATGGCGACCACGCTAGGTTTCCACATCATCCTGGCCTGCTTCGGGATCGCCTTCCCGACCGTCGTCCTGGTGGCCGAGTTCCGCGGTCTCAGCCGTTCCGATGACGTGGCCATGCTCCTCGCCCGCAGGTGGTCACAGGTCATGGGCGTCCTGGTCGCGGTCGGGGCCGTCACCGGAACCGTCCTGTCGTTCGAGATGGGACTGCTGTGGCCAGGACTCATGCGCACCTACGGCGGGGTGCTCGGGGTGCCGTTCGGCTTCGAGGGGATCTTCTTCTTCCTCGAGGCGATCTTCACCGGCATCTACCTGTACGGCTGGCAGCGCCTGCCGGGCTGGGCGCATTTCTATACGGGTATCCCGATCGCCATCACCGGCCTCGGCGGCGCCGTCGCGGTGATGGCGGCGAACTCCTGGATGAACTCACCGGGCGGCTTCACCCTGAGTCACGGGCGGATCGTGGCGGTCAATCCATGGCAGGTCTTTTTCAACCGGGCATCGCTGTACGAGACCCCGCACATGATCCTCGCGTCCTACATGGTGGTCGGCTTCATGGTCGCGTCGGTGTACGCGGCCGGGATACTGCGCGGCCGGCGGGATCGCTATCACCGGCTCGGTTTCGGGATCCCGTTCACGATCGGCGCCATCCTGACGCCCATTCAGATCTTCGTCGGCGACACGGCCGCCCGGGCCATCGCCGGCCAGCAGCCGGTCAAGTTCGCCGCGATCGAGTACGTCACCCGGACCGGCCGCGACGTTCCGGAGTACCTCGGCGGCTTTTACGTGAACGGGAAGGTTTACTTCGGCCTGCGCATCCCGTACGCCGACTCGCTCCTGGTCGGCTTCAAGCCGTCCACCAAGGTCACCGGGCTGAACTCGGTGGCCGCAGCCGACCGCCCGCCCGCGATCACGCTGATCCACCTGTCCTTCGACGCCATGATCGGGCTGGCCTTCCTGCTGCTGCTGGCAGGACTGTGGGCCCTGTGGATATGGCGGCGCCGCCACGGCCTGCCCAGGCAGACATGGTTCTGGTGGCTCGGGATACTCTGCGGGCCCGCCGCGCTGGTGGCGATGGAGTGCGGCTGGATCGTGACCGAGGTCGGGCGCCAGCCGTGGGTCGTCTACCAGCTCATGACCACCAACCAGGCGGCCACGACCAACGGCGGAGTCATCGACTCCCTGACCGCGGTGATCGTGCTGTACGCCGTGCTGGGAATCGTCACCGTGGTCATCATCCGGATGCTGGCCCGCCGCTGGCGGCAGGGCTCGCAGGCCGAGCAGGATACGAGGGTCCCGTACGGGCCGCCCGCGGAGCCGCGTGAGCCCACCGGCCGGGAGCAGCCATGATCGCCGACGTGGTCGGCGGGATCTTGCTGGCCGGCCTGACCCTGTACGCCGCCCTGGGGGGAGCCGACTTCGGCGGCGGCCTGTGGGACCTGCTGGCCGGGACAGACCAGCGCGGCCGGGCCCCTCGCCAGCTGATCGACGACACGATCACGCCGGTCTGGGAAGCCAACCATGTCTGGCTCATCTTCATCCTCGTCATCTTCTGGACCGCCTTCCCGCAGGCCTTCGCGGCCGTCATGACCGCGGCTGCCCTGCCGCTGTGGCTGGCCGCCTTCGGGATCGTGCTGCGCGGTGCGGGTTTCGCCTTCCGCAAGGAGGTGGAAACGCTGCGCTGGCAGCGCCTGTTCGGCGCCACCTTCGCCTTCTCCTCGCTCATCGTCCCGTTCTTCATGGGCACCGTGATCGGCGCGATCGCCTCAGGCCGGGTACCGGCCAACCCCGCGCACACCGACCTGGCGGTGTGGACCGGACCCACCTCACTGCTCATCGGAGCACTGTTCGTCGCGGTGTGCGCCTACCTCGCGGCCGTATATCTCACCCAGGAGGCCAGCCGCCGGGGGGACGACCGCCTGCGGCGGTACTTCGCCTGGCGCGCCGCCATCGCCGGCGCCATCTCAGGAGCGCTCTCGCTAGCGACACTGCTGGAGATCCAGAGCTCGAACCCGGCCCTGTTCCATGGGCTTACGCACCGGGCGCTGCCGCTCGTCATCGTCGCGGCCGGCTGCGGACTCGCCGTCGTGGTCCTCCTGGCCACCGGGCGCTCACAAGGCCTTCGTGTGCTGTCGGTCCTGGGAGTGGCGGCCGTCGTGTTCGGCTGGGGCGTCGCCCAGTATCCCGTGCTGCTGCCCGGCACCGGCCTGACGCTCACCACCGCATCGGCACCACATTCCGTCCTGGTCACCCTCGTCGTCATTTTCGTCGCGGCCGTCGTCCTGGTCATCCCGTCCTTCCTCTTGCTGTTCTCGCTCCACAGCCACCAGCTGCTCGAGGAGGAAAAGCATGCGGAAAAGGGCTGAGGTACCGATGGCCACGCGCCAGGCCGCCCCGGCCATGACAAGGAGCGGCCTGTGAGCATCTTCGACGAACCAAAGATCGACTGTCACAACCATGTCTTCGATCCGGCCCGGTTCGAGTTCTCGCCGAAGGCCGCCTACTTCCCGGTTGGCGCCGAGCTGGGCACCCGGTCCCAGCTGACCGCGCTCTTCGATGCCTACGGTGTGCAGCGGGCGCTGGTCATCCAGCCGAACTCCGGTTATGCCGGCGATAACCGCTGCCTCATCGACGTCCTGGCCAGGGGCGAGGGCCGGTTCAAGGGCATGGCGATCGTCGCCAACGACGTGTCCCGGCGCGAACTCGAGCGGCTGCGCGCCCTGCGGATCGGCGGCGTAACCTTCAACGCGGCCCTGCTGGGAACCGAGTACTACGCCAGCGCCGCCCGGCTGCTGAAGGAACTGGCCGACCTGGACATGTTCGTCGATCTCCAGGTCCAGGCCAACCAGCTGGCGGACATGCTCCCGCTTCTCGAGGCTACCGATGTGCGGGTTGTCGTCGATCACTGCGGGCGTCCGCGGCCGGGAGCCGGACTCGATCAGCCTGGCTTCGCGGCGCTCTTGCGGCTGGCCGCCACCGGCCGGGTCTTTGTCAAGATATCGGGGTACGCCAAGTTCTCGGCTCAGTCATATCCGTACCGTGACGCGTGGCCTTATGTGCAGAGCCTGCTCCAGTCATTCGGTGCCGACCACTGCGTGTGGGGGTCGGACTGGCCGTTCCTGCGGGCCCCGGAGCGGATCGATTACGGTCCCTTGCTCAAACTGATCGAGCACCTCGTCCCGGATCCGGCGGACCGGTCGGAACTGCTGTGGCACACCCCGAACCGCGTGTTCGGGTTCGCGGACCCGCCGCCACCGCTACCGCAGGGGGCTGATCAGGCAGCGGGTGGCTGACGAGCCGGGCCTGACGCCGCAGCACCAGCACAGCGATTGCCGCCCCGAGCCATACCGGGTACTGCACCATCCACGCCACGCGAAAGGCGCCGGGCGTGAAGCCGCCCATGGCCGTCATCACGCCGCCCATGACCGCGAGCACGACCAGCGTGGCCGAGAACCCGCCCATGTTGACCATGCTCTGGGCCACGCCGAGATTGGCGCGCGGGTTTGACGTCCGGGCGATGTCGAACCCGATCACCGAGCCCGGGCCGCCCGCGGACAGCACCACGATGAGCACGACGAGCAGCCAGCGCGGGGCCGGCCCGGCAAACATCAGGACGGCGGTCCAGGTCAGCGCGTCTACGCCGATCAGCGCCAGCACCAGCCCGGCCCGGTGCCGTGGGTGCCGGGCAGTGAACACGCCGATAAGCGGCCCGATGGCGATCGTGCACACGACGAACAGCGTCATCAGGGCCCCGGTCGCCGGCTGCGACAGGTGCTGCGCCGATTCCAGGTAGGGCACGCCCCACAGCAGCGCGAACACCATCATCGAGAACTGGGTGCCCATGTGGCCGAAGAACGCAAGCCGCGTCCCGGGCCGGCCCCAGACCGCCCGCAGCTGGCGCCCGGCGGACGGCGCCCGCGACCAGCCTGGCTCCGGCGCGTTCCGGATTATCCCCACGGCGAGCAGGGCCGCCAGGGCGCTGCCCGCGGCGGCCAGGCCGAACGCCGTGGACCAGCCGGCCTCGTGCAGCAGGACCAGGAAAGGCACGGCGGACAGGATCTGCCCGAGCTGCCCCAAGATGGTCGTCAGCTGCGTCATCAGGGGCACGCGCCGGGCCGGGAACCAGCGCGGCACAAGCCCCAGAACGGCGACGAACACGATGGCGTCACCCAGCCCGACCAGGATCCGGGCCAGCACCGCCTCGGGCAGGCTGGTGGCGATGGCCAGGACGAGCTGGCCTGCCGTCAGCAGCACCCCGCTCACCACCAGCATGAGCCGCGGGCCGAACCGGTCGACGAGCATGCCCGCCGGGGTCTGGGCGGCGACGTAGACAGCGACCTGGATGAACACAAACGCCGCCAGCACCCCCGGCGTGATGCCGAAGCGCCGGGCCGCCTCGAGCCCCGCGTCTCCCAGTGAGGTCCGCTGCATGACGGTCAGGATGTACGTCAGGACACCGGCCGCCCACACGATCCACCCGCGGTACGGGACCGCGGGCGCCGCCGTCTCGCCCGTCGCCGTCACCCACCCAGTATGGCAAAAACCGGCAAAAATGGCAATCTATTGCCATCATTTGCCAGTGCCGATAGCATCAGCCTGTGCATGGGATAGGCGCACCAGGGTGAACTCGCCAGCTGAGCCGCAGGCAGTCACGGCCAGGCGGCGAGTGGTCACCTTGCAGGATGTGGCCGGGGCCGCCGACGTCGCCGTGTCCACGGCTTCGCGTGCCCTGTCCAACCCCGACCGGGTCAGTGCCGCGACCCGCGAGCACGTGCAGAGCGTGGCCACGCGGCTGGGTTACCGGCACAGCCGGATGACCGGTCCCGAGCCGGGCCATACGCCGATGCTGGCCCTGATGGTGGCCGACATCACCAACCCGAGCAATTTCGGCCTCATCCGCGGAGCCGAGGCGGAGGCCCGGGCCGCCGGGTACACCCTGGTTCTCGGCGATACGCAGGAGAACCCTGATTTCGAACGAGCCCATGCCGAGCGGCTTGAATCCGCGGTCGAGGGCTTCGTGCTGGCCGGCAGCCGGCTGCCCGATGGCACCCTGCTGGAACTGGCCGCCCGGCGGCCCGTTGTCCTGTGGAACCGGCAGGTGGCAGGCCTGCCCAGTGTCGTGACCGACTCCGTCGACGCGGGCCGGCAGATCATCGAGCACCTCGCGGCCCTCGGCCACCGGAGCCTGACCTACCTGGGGGGCCCGGCGAAGGCCTGGGCCGACGGCGAGCGCTGGCGTGCGCTGTCGCAGTGCGCCGGGCGCGCCGGCATCGAGGTGCTGAGGCGGGGACCGTTCTCACCGACGCTGGCGGGCGGCTCGGCGGCGGCCGACATCGGGATGGCGAGCGGGTCGACCGCGCTCGTCGCGTTCAACGACCTGCTCGCCATCGGCGTGCTGCAGCGGCTGCAGCACCTGGGCACCGCCGTCCCCGCGGGGCTGAGCGTGGTCGGTTTCGACGATATCTTCGGCTCGGACTTCTGCCAGCCGCCGCTCACCACCGTCACGGCCCCGCTCGAGCAGGCAGGCCGCATGCTGGTCGATCTGCTCCTCAGGGAGCACGCCCCCCCACAGGGAGCACGACGCCCAGCAGCCGCCGAGCGTTGTGCTCCCCGCCGTCCTGCGGGTCCGCGATTCGACCGGCCCCGCCGGGACAGGCCGCCGTCAGGCGGCCCGCTGACGGCCCGGCATCAGCCGGGTCAGCGCCGCGACCACCAGGAGCAGGGCCGCCATCTGGAGCACGCTGCGCTCGAAGGCCAGGCTGTAGCCGTGGCCGAGGGCGCCGAAGAACAGCAGCCCGGTCACGGCAACCCCGATGGAGTTACCGACCTGCTGGGCCGTGGACAGTGCTCCCGAGACCGAGCCCGCCGTGGCCGGTTCGGCGTGGCTGAGCACCGTGGTCGTCAGCGGGGTGATGCAAAGTCCCTGGCCCGCGCCGAGCAGGAGCAGCCCGGGGAAGATCCAGGCCACTGAGCCCCCGTGGTCAGTGGCCAGGTACAGGCCGGCGTCCCCGATCGCCGCCAGCACCGCGCCGGCCGCGATGACATTCCGGCCGAATCGCACGGTCAGGGCCGGAGCCTGGAACGAGGTGATCAGGTAGCCAGCTGCCAGGAAGGTGAACACTCCCCCGGCGGCCAGCGGCGACAGGCCCCGGCCCTGCTGCAGGAACAGCCCGAGCACGAGATAGCTGGCGGCCTGCTGGCACCAGAACGCCGTCTGGGTGATCAGGCCAGCCCGCAGCGGCCAGGCGGCGAACACCCGCGGGTCGAGCAGCGGCATGCCGCCGCGGGCGGCCTGGCGCCGCTGGTGCAGGACGAAGACGGCGGCGAGCGGGACCGAGGCCGCGAGCGCCAGCCACGACCAGGCCGGCCAGCCTTCCTGCCGCCCATCGACCAGCGGGAGCACCACCGCCACCAGGGTCGCGGTGATCAGGACGACACCGGCCAGGTCGAGGCGGGATCCCCGCGTCGCCCGGGACTCGGGGATCAGCCGGGGACTGGCCAGCAGCGCCGCCACGCCCAGCGGCACATTGATCCAGAAGATGGCGCGCCAGCCCAGCCCGGCTACGTCGGTGCGGATCAGCACGCCCCCGACCAGCTGGCCGCAGGTGGCGGCCAGGCCCATCACCATGCCGTACACGCTGATCGCCCGGACCCGGTCCGGCCCGCTGTAGAGCACCCCGAGGATGGACAAGATGTTCGGCGCCATCAGCGCCGCGCCGACGCCCTGGAGTACCCGCGCCGTGACCAGCACGGCCGGGTCCGGCGCCAGCGCGCACGCCGCGGAGGTGAGCACGAAGACCGCCAGGCCGATCGCGAACACCCGGCGGCGGCCGAACAGGTCGCCGAGCCGGCCGCCGGTGACGAGCAGGACGGCCGTGCTGATCGCGTAGCCGGCCACGATCCATTCGATGGCACTCTCCCCGGCGCCGAGGCCCTGCTGGATCACCGGGAGGGCCACGTTGACGATGAAGAAGTCCAGCACGAACATGAACGTCCCGATCATCAGGACGGCCAGGGCCCACCAGCGGCTTGCGGCCGAAGGGGGCCGAACGGAGCGGGGAAGATCAGTAGCTGTGCTTGTGGTCATGCCCCGAGCCTGCGGTCTCCTCTTGCGGGAGAGTCAAGCGGTCTGGAAGACCGGCCAGCAGATCTCGGTACGGTGGGTGGCCGGGTCGGGCTCGGTGAACGGCACCACGTAATACTCGCGGATCGGCCCCTCCACCCCGATGGCCCGCTCGGCGACCACGGTCCCGAGCATGCCGTAGGTCTGGTCGCTGTCCGCGAACGGCCCGGAATGCGTCATCACCGCCACTTCCGCCGGCGGGATGGTCAGCGACCGGACCCGCCCGCTCCCCTGGGTCACGCCGCCGACCGGCACGAAGGCGGTCAGCTCGGCCTGCTCCAGCTCGAAGAAGCCCGCCGGGAACAGCGCCCCGGCCGGTCCCGCCGGGATCAGGCCTGCCTGGGCGACGCGGCCGTAGATCTCCTCGAAGGCGCCGCCGCCCCAGGACAGGGCCTCGTCGGCGGTCACCGTGGCGGTGACGGCCAGCGCCGGAGCGGGCGGGATCGACCGGAACTCAACCGACGGCCGCACCGGCGGGCCCTCGAGCAGGGCGCGGAGGCTGGCCACGCTCATCTGCATCTCGGCCAGCTTGGCTTCCATGGCGGTCAGGTGGGCGATGATCTCCTTGGTCCTGGCCTCCACGTCGGGCGCGCGCAGCACCGCCCGCACCTGATCCAGCGGCATGCCCAGGTCGCGGAACCGGCGGATGACCTGGGCTATCGGGACCTGAGCTGGGTTATAGAACCGGTAGCCGGACGACGGGTCGATCCGGGCCGGCTCGAGTAGTCCCTGGTCATGGTAGAAGCGCAGGGCCTTGATGCTGAGGTGCGTCATCCGGGAGAAATCGCCGATCGGCACCAGGACGCTCATGTACTGCCTCTTTTCGTGGCACGTCACGCGGTGATTGTCGATCCTCCCCCTACAGGAGAGTCAACCCGATAACGCCGCGGCCGGACAGGGGGCACCCGTCAGTAACCACGCCATCTCAGAATTAGCTGCATCGTTTGTGCATCGTTTCGCGTAGTACGGGTAGCGGGGCGCCCGCGCACAGGTCTTTCCAGCCGATCGGAGGCCGCAGGAATGCAGGTCAGTCAGCTTCTGGATGGCCAGCCGGTAATCCCGGCCAGCCCCACCCCGCCCGGGCCGCTGCATGTGGCCGGTGAGCTGAGCCCATGGCTGGATCAGCTGCGGCAGCAGGTGGCCGCCGTCCTCACCGGCTATGTCCAGGACCGCTGCGCCGAATACGTACGCGATGTGCCCGGCGCCGGGTTCGTCACCGACCTGCTGGCCGAGTTCGTGCCGGGCGGCAAGTATGTCCGGTCTACCTTCACCTACCTGGGCTGGCTGAGCGGCGCCGCGGGAAATGGTGCGGCCGTCCGCGCCGCCGCCAGCGCCGAGCTCCTGCACGCCTTCGCCCTGCTGCAGGACGACGTGATGGATCAGTCAGGGACGCGCCGGGGCCGTCCGGCCGTGCACCTGCGGCTGGCCGAGTGGCACCGGGCGCAAGGGCTGGACGGCCCGTCCCGGCGATTCGGCGAGTCGGCCGCCATCTTGCTCGGGGACCTGTGCCTGGTATGGGCCGGACAGCTCCTGCGCGACAGCGGGCTGCCGGCGGCGGCGCTGACCCGGGCCTGGCCGCGCTATGACACACTGCGTGGCGAGCTGGCCGTCGGGCAGTTCGCCGATCTGGTCAACGACGCGCGCAGCGAGCCCACCCTGGACAGGGTGCTGGATGTGACCCGGCGCAAGTCCGGCAACTACACCGTGCGCCGCCCGCTGGAACTCGGCGCCGCTCTGGCCGGGTGCGACGAGCACATCCTGGCCGTGCTCGGCGACTACGGCGAGCTGGTCGGGGAGGCATTCCAGCTGCGTGACGACGTCCTGGGCGTGTTCGGGCGGCCGGACGTCACCGGCAAGCCCAGCGGCGGCGACCTGCGCGAGCACAAAGCTACCAGCGTGGTGGTGCTGGCCGCCGAGCTGGCCACACCCGCTCAGCGCGCCGAGCTGACCCGGCTGTCCCTGCGCGAGGTGCTGGACGAGACCGACATCCGCCGGTGGCGCCGGCTCATCGCCGACACCGGCGCCATGGTCCGGATCGAGCAGATGATCGCCGAGCGGGTGATTGCGGCCCGCCGCCGGCTGCTCGGCAGCGAGCTGCCCGGCTTCGTCCGGGGAGCGCTGGACGACCTGGCCGTCCTGTACACGGATCGGGCCCGGTGACGATGCGGACAATCACGGGCCGGACCGGCCACGTCGTGGTGGCAGGCGCGGGGCTGGCCGGGCTGGCCGCCGCGCTGCACCTGGCCGGCCGCGGCCGTGAGGTCACGGTCATCGAACCGGACCCGACCCCGGGCGGGCGGGCCGGCCGCCTGGACATCGGCGGCTACCAGATGGACACCGGTCCCACCGTGCTGACCATGCCGGAGGTGGTGGCGGAGACCCTGGCCGCGGTGGGTGAGGAGCTGACCGGACGGCTCGACCTGGTCCGGCTCGACCCGGCCTACCGGGCCGCGTTCGCCGACGGCAGCACGCTCGACGTGCACACCGACGCCGACGCCATGACCGCCGCCGTGGCCGACTTCGCCGGGCCGGCCGGGGCGGACGGGTACCGGCGGCTGCGGGCCTGGCTGACCGAGCTCTACCAGCGCGAGTTCAGCCAGTTCATCGCGGCCAACGTTGACTCGCCGCTGTCCCTGGTGACACCCGCCCTGGCCCGGCTGGCCGCCGTCGGCGCGTTCCGCCGCCTGGACCCGGCCATCGGCCGGTTCATCAAAGACGAGCGGTTGCGGCGGGTGTTCTCGTTCCAGTCCCTGTATGCCGGGGAGTCCCCCCAGCACGCACTGGCCATCTACGCGGTCATCGCCTACATGGACACCGTGGCCGGGGTGTACTTCCCGCGCGGCGGCATGCGGGCCCTGCCGGACGCGCTGGCCGGCGCCGCCGCGTCCGCGGGCGTGAAGTTTCACTACGACACGGCAGTTACCGCGCTGGAACGGTCCGGGGACCGGGTGACCGCGGTGCACACCAGCAGCGGACTGCGGGTTACCTGCGACGCGGTGGTGCTGGCTACCGAGCTGACCACCGCGTACCGGCTGCTGGCCGGCGGCCACGGCGGCTGCTGCCACTGCGGCCCGCGCCGTCGGCCGTGGTGCTGCACGCCGGAACCCGGCGGACCTGGCCACAGACAGCTCATCACACGATCTTGTTCGGCCAGGCCTGGCAGCAGACGTTCCAGGAGATCATCACCGACGGGAAGATCATGAGTGACCCATCGCTACTGGTCACCCGGCCCACAGCCACCGACCCGGCGCTCGCGCCGGACGGCAGCGACCTGCTGTACATCCTGGCGCCCGCGCCGAACCTGGCCCGGGGCCAGATCGACTGGGACCGGACCGGCCAGGGCTATGCCGACACCCTGGCCGCCACCGTTGCGGGCCGGCTGCTGCCTGGGCTGCGGGACCAGATCAGCGTGCGGCATGTGGTGACGCCGGCCGACTGGGCCCGGCAGGGCCTGGTGGCCGGGACGCCGTTCTCGTTCGCGCACTCCTTCGCCCAGAGCGGGCCATTCCGGCCGGGCAACCTGCCGCGCGGCGCCCCCAACGTGGTGCTGGCCGGCTGCGGCACCGTGCCCGGCGTCGGCGTGCCGACCGCGCTGATCTCGGGCCGCCTGGCCGCCGACCGGATCACCGGGCCGGCCCGCACGCCAGCCCGGCGTGCATCGGCCCTGCCGTCATCGGCCCTGCCGTCATCGGCCCTGCCGTCATCGGCTGGGCCCCGATCGAGGAGGTCATCATGACCGCCGAGCTAGACGGCATCGATCCCCAGCTGCACGCGGCCTACCGGCGCTGCCGGGAACTGGCCGCCCGGCACGGCCGGACCTATTACCTGGCCACCAGGATGCTGACCCGGGCGCAGCGGCCAGCCGTGCACGCCCTGTACGGCTTCGCCCGGATGGCTGACGACATCGTGGACGACGTGCCGCCCGGGACCACCCCGGAGCAGGTCGCCGCGCGCCTGGACCAGCTCCGCGATGACCTGTTCGCCGGGCTGCGAACCGGGTACAGCCAGGACCCGGTCCTGGCCGCGGTGTCCGACACCGCCCGGCGTTACCGGCTCGCCCCGGACCTGTTCGGCGACTTCATGGACTCGATGCGGATGGACCTGGAAGTGACCAGCTACCCGGACCGCGTCGCGCTGGATCGCTACGTGCGCGGATCCGCCGAGGTCATCGGCCTGCAGGTGCTGCCCGTGCTGGGCACGGTGGGCCCGCAGCACGAGGCCGCCCCCTACGCCGCCGCGCTCGGCAAGGCATTCCAGCTCACGAATTTCCTGCGCGACGTGGCCGAGGACCTGGACCGCGGCCGGGTGTACCTGCCCGCGGACGAACTCGCCGCGTTCGGGGTCGGCCCCGACATGCTCCGCTGGTGCCGCCTCCACCGGCAAACCGATCCCCGGGTGCGGGCCGCCCTGGCCGACCAACACGCCACCACCCGGGCCATCTACCGCTACGCCAGCGCCGGGATCGCCCATCTGGAGCCGGTTTCCCGGCCCTGCGTGGCCACCGCGCTGGCGCTGTACTCCGAGATCCTCGACCGTATCGAGGATCTCGACTTCGCGGTGTTCGCGCAGCGGGCCACGGTCGGGAAGGCGCGGCGGCTTCAGGTCGCGGCGCCCGCGCTGGCCCGGGCGCTGTGGGCCCGCAGCGGAGCCGCCTGAACCATGGATCACTACCAGTACCTGATCGTGATGGCGGCCTGCCTGGCCGCCACCGCACCGCTCGAACTGCTCGGCGCCCAGGTGTACCGCCAGGGCGCCCGGCTGGCCCGCGCCGTGCTGCCGGTGGCCCTGGTCTTCGTTATCTGGGACGCGCTGGCCATCGCCGGGCACGTGTGGGCCTACAACCCCCGGTACATCACCGGGATCCGGCTGCCGTTCGGTATTCCGGTCGAGGAGCTGGTGTTCTTCCTGGTCATCCCGGTGTGCGGCATCCTCACCTACGGCGGCGTCCAGGCTGTCGCCCGGCGCTGGCCAGCATTCAGCCGCAGGCCGGTACCTGATCGCCTGCCAGCACCGAGCCACGGGCCAGCACCGAGCCGCCGGCAGAGCAGTCCGGGGCAGGCGCTCATGACGGGCCTGGGCTATACGCTCCCGGCGGTGGCGTCGGTCGCCGCGGTCTGCGCGGCCGAGCTGACCGTGCTGCGCACCGGCTTGTTCCGGCGGCCCGCCTACTGGGCGGCGATCGTCATTGTGCTGGCCTTCCAGATCCCGGTCGACGGCTGGCTGACCAAGCTGTCTGCGCCGGTCGTGCTGTACAGCCGCACGTCGATGACCGGTCTGCGGTTCCCCTGGGACATCCCGGTCGAGGACTTCTTCTACGGTTTCGCCCTGGTCACCGCGGCGCTGATGCTGTGGGAATACCAGGGCCGCCAGATGGGACGGACAGGAGGAGACCTCCTGTGAGCACCAGCCACACCCGACTGCGCCGTGCGGCCGTGCCGTCGGCGTTCGATGCCGGGGCGCGGGCCTACGACCGGCTGGTCGGGGCCAATCCGGGCTACCACGCGCACCTGCGGCTATCCGCCCGGCGGATGCGGCTGCCTGACGGAGGGCGGGGCCTGCGCCTGCTCGACGCCGGCTGCGGTACCGGTGCGTCCACCGCCGCCCTGCTGGCGGCCGCCCCGCACGCGGAGATCGTCGGTATCGATGCCTCGGCGCAGATGCTGGCCCGGGCCCGCGCCAAGGCCTGGCCGTCCTCGGTCCGCTTCGTCCACTCCCGGGTCGAGGACCTCGCCGGGGCCGGGGTGAACGGGCCGTTCGACGGCATCCTGGCGGCCTACCTGATCAGGAATCTGCCCGATCCGGACGGCCAGCTCCGTGCCCTGCGCGATCTCCTGCGACCGGACGGCACGCTGGCCGTGCACGAGTACTCGGTTCGTGACTCGATCAGGGCCCGGGCCATGTGGCACGCGGTCTGCTGGAGTGTGATCATCCCGGCCGGCCGGGCCGCCACCGGCGACGCTTCCCTGTACCGGTACCTGCGGCGCAGCGTGGACAGTTTCGACGGAGCTCGCCGCTTCCGGCGGCGCCTGCGGGAGGTGGGCTTCACTGGTGTGCACAGCGAGACCATGACCGGCTGGCAGCGCGATATCGTCCACACCTTCCTGGCCACCCGCCCGGCCGCCTCCGCAGAACAGGCGAGCGAGAAACACGGTGAGCGGTTCCGCCGGGCGGGACCGGCGGGCGGTCCGGCACCTGGCCCCGGAAGGCGCACTGGACGCCAGCGCGGCGACCGGACGGCCTCGCGTCGTCGTCGTCGGGGGCGGCATCGCGGGCCTGGCTGCGGCGACCGGGCTGGCCGAGCGCGGCGTCCGGGTCACCGTCGTAGAGCGGGAGACCTACCTGGGCGGCCGGGCCGGCGGCTGGACCGAAGACTCGGGCCTGGCCATGAGCCGGGGTTTTCACGCCTTCTTCCGCCAGTACTACAACCTGCGCGCACTGCTGCGCCGTGCCGACCCGGCCCTGAGCCGGCTTGTCCCGCTCACCGACTACCCGCTGATCGACGCCCAGGGCCACCGCGACAGCTTCCGTGGCCTGCCACGCACCCCGCCGTGGAACGCGCTGGCCTTCACGCTGCGCAGCCCGACGTTCCGCCTGCGGGACATGGCGAGCCTGAACGCGGCTGCCGCCGCGCCGCTGGCCGCGGTGTCGGTACCCGGTATCTACCAGCAGCTGGACGGCACCGACGCCGAGACCTTCCTGCGCGAGATAAATTTCCCGGCCGCGGCCCGGCATCTGGCCTTCGACGTGTTCTCCCGCAGCTTTTTCGCCGCACCTGGCCAGATGTCCGCCGCCGAGCTGGCCACCATGTTCCACATCTACTTCCTGGGCTCGAGCGAGGGCCTGGTGTTCGACGTCCCGGACACCGGCTTCGACGTCGCGCTGTGGAACCCGCTGGGCGCCTACCTGGCCGGCCGTGGCACCGAGATCCGCACCGGCACTGAGGTGGCCGCCGTCGAACCCGGCGGCCGGCGCCGCTTCCAGGTGCACACCGGCGGCGGCCCGCTCGACGCCGACGCGGTGGTGCTGGCCACCGACGTCCGCGGTTTGCGCGACATCGTCGGGGGGTCGCCCGGCCTGGCCGACCCGGCCTGGCGGGCCGCCGTTCAGGCGCTGCGCAGCGCCCCGCCTTTCCTGGTCTGGCGGCTGTGGCTGGACCGTCCCGTCGATCCGTCCCGTCCGGGGTTCCTGGCTACCGGCGGCCTGGATCCGCTCGAC
Organism: uncultured Actinomycetota bacterium; assembly: GCA_963781225.1. Classification (GTDB taxonomy): domain Bacteria; phylum Actinomycetota; class Actinomycetes; order Streptosporangiales; family Streptosporangiaceae; genus Palsa-504. Next base: position 159,800 of record CAWAFD010000013.1, on the reverse strand, counting down.
AACATCAGCGTCCTGGACCGGTTCGACCGCCAGGCCCGGGACTGGCGCCGTGACCATGGCGGCTCGGTGATAGAACTGCATGCCTATGCCGCCCCCGGTGACCCCGGTGCCCCGCCCGGCCCGGAACTGCTCAGCCAGCTGATGAACCGCCTGCATGCGCTGTACCCGGAGACCGCCGCCGCGCGGATCTCGGCCGAGTCGGTCCAGTGGCGCGCCGACTGCCCGCTGTTCGGCCCCGGTGACTTCGCCCGCCGGCCGCGGGTACGCACCCCGTTCCCCGGGCTGGTGCTGGCCGGGGACGGGATCCGCATCGACCTGCCGGTCGCGCTGATGGAACGTGCCGCCAGCACCGGCTGGCACGCGGCCAACTGCCTGCTGGCCCGCTGGGACCTGGCCGGCCACGAGCTGTACTCGGTGCCTACTCGCGGCCGCCTGACCGCTCTGCGCTGGCTGGCCGCCCGTTCCGCGCGCCAGCCCCGCCGGCAACGTGAAAGGAACCGCCGATGAACGCGCTCACCCATCGCTGGCCGCGGCACTGGCCGCTGCAGCCCGTCACTCGTGACCGGTGGGCCCGCCAGCAGCCGACCTACGCCGGCGCCCGGCCCGCGCTTATCGACGCGGCGGTCAAGCGGGCCGAGGCACGCCCATCCGGTAACTGGTTCGTGCTGGCGGCCAGCCGCCAGATCCGCGCCGGGAGGCCGTTCGGCGTGATCGTGGCCGGCGTCGAGGTGGTGGCCTGGCGGGACACCATGGGCCGGCTGATCGCCGGGCCCGGCGGCTGCCCGCACCTGGGCGCGCCGCTGTCGCAGGCCGCGGTGGACTGCGACGCGCTGGTCTGCCGCTGGCACGGGCTGCGGATCGGCCCCCGCGCGGGGGCCGGATGGAGCCCGCTGCCGGCCCACGACGACGGGGTGCTGGCCTGGGTGCGGCTCGACGCCGCCGGCGGCGAGAACCCGCTCGAGGCCCCGGTGGTCCCGGTCCGGCCGCCCCATGACGCCAGCGTCGATTCGGTCGCGACCATGGTGGGGGTGTGCGAGCCCGCGGACATCGTGGCCAACCGCCTGGATCCCTGGCACGGCGCCTGGTTCCACCCGTACTCCTTTGCCGGGCTCTCGGTGCTGTCCGCGCCGGGCGAGGAGGACATCGCGGAGGCGGACGACCGGTTCCTGGTCGCGGTGACGTTCAAGGTCGCTCCCGGCCTCGGGGTTCCGGTCACCGCGGAGTTCCACTGCCCGGAGCCGCGCACCGTGGTCATGCGCATCGTGGACGGCGAGGGGGCAGGCAGCGTCGTGGAGACGCACGCCATCCCGCGCGGCCGGGGCCCGGACGGCCGCTCGCGCACCGCAGTCATCGAGGCGGTGGTGGCCGGTTCCGGGCGCCCCGGGTTCGCGGTGGCCCGCGCCGCCGCACCCGCGCTGCGCCCGGTCGTGCGCCGGGCCGCCACCCGGCTGTGGCGCGACGACCTCGCCTACGCCGAGCGCCGTTACCAGCTGAGATCCCGGTGACACGGCGTGAATCCGGCACCGGGGTCAGCGTGGACGGCGGGGCAGGTGGCACGGCAGCTGGGCGTCGCCGAGTCGACGCTGCGGGCCTGGCACCGCCGCTACGGCATCGGACCGCACGGCAGCCAGCCCGGCCGGTACCGGCGTTATTCGGACGCCGACGTCGCCCGGCTGCAGCGCATGACGGACCTGATCAGGCTGGGCATGCTGGCTTCGGATGCGGCCCGTATCGCGCAAGGCGCGGAATCCGCCACCGTTCCGGCCGAACGGGACGTGGCCGACCTGGTCGCGGCGGCCCGGGCAGCAGAGCCCGAACGGTGCCGCGTGGTGCTGGATAACGTGCTGGCCCGTCGCGGCGTGGTGGAAGCGTGGGAGATGGTCTGCCGCCCGGCGCTGGTCATCGTGGACGCCGATCAGCGGGACCAGCCGGACTGCATCGACATCGAGCATGCCCTGTCCTGGGCCGTGCTCGCCGCCTTGCACCGTGCCCCGCGTCCGCCCCTGGTCCCCGGCGCGGGGCTCGTCGTGCTCGCCTGCGTCCAGGCCGAGCAGCACACCATCCCGCTGGCCGCCCTGGCGGCCGCCCTGACCGGCCGCGGCGTTCCGGTCCGCATGCTGGGCGCCGCCACCCCCACGGCCAGTCTGGTCCGCACCGTCCGCGACACCGCCGCGTCCGCGCTGGTGCTCTGGGCCCAGCGCGCCGGCACCGGAGATCCCGCCGTGCTGCGGGCGCTGGCGCCCCACGGCGTCCGCCTGTTCACCGCCGGCCCGGCTGGCCGCCAGCTGGTCACAGCGGGGCCGAGCATCTCGACGGCCTGTCCCAGGCGCTCACCGCCCTGGCTGGCCCGGCCGGGTGAGGACGCGCCGTCAGGGCACTGGCAGCGCCCGCGGTGGCACCGGGGCCGAATGCACGATGGACGTCGTGGTGCGGCCGTGCGGGGTGAACAGGTCCAAGATGGGCTCCAGGTCGTCGATCGACGTCAGGTAGACCTTCATGAAATAGCAGTCCTCACCGGTAATCCGGTAGCACTCGGTCACATTCGGCACCTCGCTCGCGATGCCGGGGATCAGCCGCAGTCCTCCCGCCGACCGGGCTGATCCGGACGATGGCCAACAGCGTGTAGCCCAGCGCCCGGGGGTCGACCTCGGCCCGGTAGGTGAGCGTGCCGGTTTCCTCCAGGCGCCGCAGCCGGTCGGCGACCGCCGGGCCGGACAGGCCGATCCTGCGGGCCAGCTCGGCCACCCGCAGCCGCGGCGAAGTCTGCAACTCGGCCACGATCCGCCGGTCGCTGGCGTCGAGCTCCGGCTTTGGCGTTTCAAAGGCCTGGCGGATGAAATTCCTCTGTTTTGACGGTGTAGCCACAACTTCTCCCGCATGTTGGCCATTCACGATGGGGGCCTGAGCTTCATATGCTGCGCCAGTGACGAATCATCCGCAACCGGGTCGCCGCCTGCCGGCGGTGTCGTTGTTCAGCGTCAGCGCGGTCTTCCACTACCTGGGGCCGTCGCTGGCCGTCTTGCTGTTCACCCGGCTGGACGTGCTCGGCGTGGCCTGGTTGCGGCTGGCCAGCGCGGCCCTGGTTTTCGGGGTGTGGCGGCGGCCGTGGCGGCGCATCGGCTCGCTGAGCACCCGGAGCCGGATGACCCTGCTGGTTTTCGGGGCGGTGCTCGCCCTGATGAACACGGCGTTCTACCTCGCGGTGGCCCGCCTGCCGCTGTCGACGGTGGGGGCAATCGAGTTTGGTGGCACCGTCGTCCTGGCCACCGCCGGCGCCCGGACCGTGCGTAACACCGCCGCCCTGGTCCTGACCACGGGCGGGGTGGTGGCCATCACCGCGATCCGGCTGGCCGGCCAGCCGCTCGGGTTCGTCTTCGCGTTCGCCAATTGCGCGCTGTTCGGGCTGTACATCATCCTCGGCCACCGGATCGCCAGCGCCGGGGGCGGGGCCGGTGCGCCGTCCGGGATCGACCGGCTGAGCGTGGCCATGGGCGTCGCCGCGGTGGTGGCCACCCCATGGGGCCTGATTGGCGCCCTGCCCGCCTTCACCCGGCCGTTCCTGCTGCTGGCCGGAGCCGGGGTCGGCGTGTGCTCCTCGGTCATCCCCTACGTCACCGACCAGCTCGCCATGGCCCGGCTGCCACGGGCCACGTTCTCGCTGATGCTCGCGCTGCTGCCGGTATTTGCCGTGATCATCGGCGCGCTCGTGCTGCACCAGCGGCCCACCTGGCGCGACCTGCTCGGCATCGCCCTGGTGGCGGCCGGCGTCGCGCTTCACCACGAGAAGGAAATCGGAGCGAACTGACCATGGACTACCTGCGGCTGGGATCAACGGGGATGCAGGTCTCCCGGATCTGCCTGGGCATGATGAGCTACGGCAGCCAGGACGAGCGATCCTGGCACCTGGACGAGGCGGCGGCCGAGCCGATCGTCCGGGCGGCCGCCGACGGCGGGGTCACGTTCTTCGACACAGCCGACACCTACTCCGGCGGGGTCAGCGAGGAGTTCACCGGCCGCCTGCTCAGCCGGGTCTTCCCCCGCCGGGACGACTACGTGCTGGCCACCAAGGTGTACTTCCCGGTCGGCGGCGACGAAGCAGACGGCCGGGGCGCGAACGACCGGGGCCTGTCCCGCAAGCACATCCTGTCCGCGATCGACGCCTCGCTGCGCCGGCTCGGCACGGACTACGTGGACCTGTACCTGATCCACCGGTGGGACGGCCAGACGCCCATCGAGGAGACGATGGGTGCCCTGCACGAGGTGGTCCAGGCGGGCAAGGCCCGCTACCTCGGCGCCAGCAGCATGTTCGCCTGGCAGTTTGCCAAGGCCCAGCACACGGCCGAACGGCATGGCTGGACCCGTTTTTCCGGCATGCAGAACCACTACAACCTGCTGTATCGCGAGGAGGAGCGGGAAATGATCCCGCTCTGCCAGGACCAGGGCGTGGCCGTGCTGCCCTACAGCCCGCTGGCCCGTGGCGTGCTGGCCGGCAACCGGAGCCGCGATGGTGAGCGGCGCACCGCGCGGTCCGGCGCCGACCCGCTGTCCGACGAGCGGTACCGTGGCTCTGCGGATTTTGACGTGACCGACCGGCTGGCCGAGGTCGCGAAGGAGCGCGGGGTGCCGCCGGCCCAGCTGGCCCTGGCCTGGCTGCTCGGCCGTCCCGGCGTGACCGCGCCACTGGTCGGGGCGACCAAACTCCGGCACATCACCGACGCGCTGGCCGCGACCGGGCTGAGGCTGACCACCGGCGAAGCCCAACGGCTCGAGGAGCCCTATATTCCGCATCCGGTCACCGGCCTCCAAGTGAGCGCCGGCCTGGCCGGCTGAACCGCTCTCAGGTGGCGCGCAGTCCCCGGTCCAGGAAGCCGATCATCCAGTCAAAGCTCTCCTGGGGCGGCGGGGCCCACTGGAAACCTTTGCCGCTCTCCAGCATGGTGAACCCGTCCATGGCCGAGCGGATGGTGCGGACGGCGTGGTGCATCTCCTCCTCGCCGATGCCGTAGCCGCTCAGCACCGCGGCGATGGTGTCGACCACCCGGCTGCCCGCGGCCAGCATCGGGTCGGGCGGCCCCTGGTACTCCTCGTCCACGGCGATCGCGTACCGGCCCGGGTGGGCCAGCGCGTAGCGCCTGCCCGCGGTCAGCATCGCGGTCAGCGCGTCCAGGCCGGACCGGCCCTGCACGGCGTCGCCGATCACGTCGCCGAACTCGGTCATCGCCCGGGTGGCCAGCCGGTGCCGCAGGTCGGCGAGGTTCTCGACGTGCTTGTACAGGCTCGGCGTCCGGACGCCGAGCCGTTCGGCGAGCAGGCCCATGGTCAGGCCCGCGAACCCGGCGTCATCGGCCAGGTCGGCGGCCGCGGCGACCACCTCGTCGCCACTCAGGCCCGCTCTAGGCACCCGCGTGCTCCTTCAGGAACGGCACGATGGCCGCCGCGACCTGCTCGGGGTACTGAGCGTGCGGGTAGTGGCCGGCGCCGCCAATCATGACCAGCCCGCCCAGGCCGGGCGGCATGGCGGCCACGATGGCCTGGCCCTCGGCTTGCGGGTCGGGCCAGTCCGAGTCCAGTGCGCCCATGATGATCAGCGCCGGGCAGGTGATGCTGGCCAGCTTGGCCTCGGCGTCGGCCGGCTTGGACTGGCTCATCTTCTGCAGCACCTTGGTCCGGCCGGGCTCGCGCAGGTTGGCCAGCAGCGCGTCCAGGTCCGCACGGTAGTCGGCCGGCTTGGTGCCGGGGAAGGCGAGGTCGAGATAGCTGGCCCACATCTTCAGGTTGCCGGTCATCATCGTTCCCATCAGCCGCAGTCCGCCCCGGCGGTACGGCCGGTTGGTGATCAGTGCGGCCACGCTGGTCTTCGGCACCCGGGTGAACGTGCCGATCTCGACCACGGCGCTGACCAGGTCCGGCGCCTGCGTGGCCGCGATGGTGGCCGAACCGCCGGCGAAGGAGTGCCCGACGATGACCGCGGGGCCGCCCAGGGCCCTGATCAGCGCGAGCAGGTCCTGCGCCGTGTCGGTCCGGGTGTAGGAGGGCCAGCCCACGCTGGACTCGCCCTGCCCCCGCAGGTCGGAATTGGCCACCCGGTAGCCCGCTGCGACCAGCAGCGGGGCCAGGAACCGGTAGGCGGCGCGGTTGTTGCCCATCCCATGCGCCAGCACCACCAGTGGTCCCTCGCCGGTCACGTCGTAGGCGATCCGGCCCCCGCCGGTCTCAAGGAACTCCGTCATTTCCGCCTCCGTGGCTAATATTGTTAGCTAGAAAGCTAATGTATTTAGCTTTGGATGTCAAGCGGGGGGCCAGCGGATACGTGCCGCACCCAGTCCTTCCGCGCAGCTGACGCCGGGATAGCCTGCCAGGCGTGGCGGATCGCGAGACACGCAGGCTGTCGTTCGGCTCGGTGGCAGAGGACTACGACCGGTACCGGCCGGCCCCGCCACCACAGGCCCTGGACTGGATCATCCCGTCCGGCGCCCAGGCCATCCTCGACCTGGCCGCCGGAACCGGCCTGGTGACCCGGGAGCTGGCCTGCCGGGCGCCCCGGATCTACGCGGTAGAGCCGGACGAGCGGATGCGGGCCGTGCTCGCGGCCCGCAGCCCGGAGGCCGAGGTGCTGGCCGGGCGCGGCGAGGACATCCCGCTGCCGGACGCGTCAGTGGACGCGGTCACCATCTCGGCCGCCTGGCACTGGCTCGACCCGGAACGGGCCGTGCCGGAGATCACCCGGGTGCTGCGTCCCGGTGGCCGCCTCGGCGTGCTGTGGACCTCGCGGGACGAGCGGGTGCCATGGGTGGCCGAGTTCCACGCCTTCGCCCGCGAAGCCCGCGAGGCGGACCGGCCGCCGGGCCAGCGGCCCCGGCGACGTCAGGTCGAGTTCCCGCCGGGAACTCCGCTGTCCGGTGTGCAGGAGCGCTTGTTCGAATACTCCGTGCCGATGACCAAGGACGAGCTGGCCGGCATGCTCGGCACCTACAGCGGGATCATCACGATGGAGCCGGCCCAGCGGGACGAGTTCCTCCGGCGGGTCCAGGGTTTCCTGGACCGCCAGCCGTGGGATCAGGCTGACCTGCCGCTGATCTGCCGGTGCCTGCGCAGCACGCGGGACACGTAGACGCCCGCGCCGGCACCGATGACCACGGCCGGGCCACTGTGCACGGCGAACACCCCGGCCAGGCTGGGACCGCCCCAGTCCAGGCGGTAGCTGGCCGGGTCGGAGTAGTGAACGACGAAGAACTCTGCGATGCCGCGGCCCACCAGGTACAGCGCGAGCAGGCCGCCAGCCGCCAGACCGAGCGCGCGAGCTACGAGGTGATGCCGGCGGCGGGTGGAGGTCTGCGGTGCGAGGTCGATGGTTTCCATGCCTTCCACGCTAGGAATCCGGCGGCTCCGGCGGAACGCGGCTATCGCCCGTCTTGAACCTGCGGTTTTCCCCCGAGGAAACGGAGCACGGCCAGGACGCGGCGATTATCGCTCTCACCTGGCGGCAGGCCGAGCTTGCTGAAGATGGACGCCACGTGCTTCTCCACCGCCCCGCCCGAGACCACCAGCTCGGCCGCGATGCCGGCGTTGGACCGGCCCTCGGCCATCAGCGCCAGGACCTGACGCTCGCGCGGGGTCAGCGTGGTCAGGCCGCCGCGCTGGCGGCTGGCCCGGAACAGCTGGCTGACCACCTCTGGGTCCAGGGCGGTGCCGCCGTCGGCCACCCGCTGGAGCGCCGCGGTGAACTCGGCCACGTTGGCCACCCGGTCCTTCAGCAGGTAGCCGACCCCGGCCGCCCCGCCTTCGAGCAGCTGGGCACTGTAAGAGGTCTCGATGTACTGGGAGAACATCAGCACGCCGGTACCCGGGAAGTCCTGGCGCAGCGTCAGCGCGGCCCGCAGCCCTTCATCGGTGTGCGTCGGTGGCATCCGGATGTCCACCACGGCCACGTCGGGTTTGTGCTCGGCCACCGCGGCCAGCAGCGCGTCTGCGTCCGGCACAGCCGCGCAGACCGAATGCCCCCGGTCCTCCAGCAGCCGGATCAGCCCCTCCCGGAGCAGCGCGGCGTCCTCCGCGATCACCACACGCACGGCAGTCTCCCTTCACGCTTTCAGTGGCAAGACGACGGTGACGACGGTGGGCCCGCCGCCGGGGCTGTTCACGTCGATCCGCCCGTCCACGGTGGATACTCGCTGCTTCAGCCCGGCCAGGCCGCTGCCCTGGTTATCGTTGGCCCCGCCGACACCGTCGTCGCTGACTTGCAGGCGCAAGAACCCCGCCCGTTCGGTGTCTATCGCGATCGTGATCTGGTTGGCGTAACTGTGCTTGGTCGCGTTCGCGATCAGCTCGGCCGCGCAGAAGTACGCGATCGTCTCGATGGCCGGCGCCGGCCGCGGCCCGATGCTGGCGGCGACCGTGGCCGGGATGGCGCTGCTCGCGGCCAATGACTCCAGCGCGCTGGCCAGGCCGTTGTCCAGGACCGGCGGGTGGATGCCGCGGGCCAGGTCGCGCAGGTCAGCCAAGGCGTCGATCGCGTTGCGGTGGGCGGCGTCGATGAGCTCACGCACGCTGGCATCATCGGTCTCGTCCAGTTTCTCCCTGGCCATGCCGAGGTTCATGGCCAGCGCGGCCAGCCGCATCTGCGCCCCGTCGTGCAGGTCGCGCTCGACCCGGCGCAGCGCCGCGGCCGAGTCGTCCACGGCAAGCGCACGGGTCCGCTCCAGTTCGCTGACCCGCTCGGCCATGGTGCTGGGGCCGAGCAGGCCGCGGGCCAGTGACCGGTCTCCCGCGTTGATGCCGCGGGCCAGCCAGGTGCCGATGACCAGCCAGCCCAGGCCCGACAACGCGGCGAGGAAGGTGCCCGGCCAGGTGTAGATCCTGAAATCACCGAACGGGAATGGTTCCAGCGCCACCAGAGGTGACAGCTTGCCGCCATGGTGGTTGCGGAACAGCGCCCAGATCAGCGGATAGCACAGGTCGATCAGCCCGGACACGCTGAGAAAGACCGCCCAGACCTGCACCGCGGCGACCGGCAGCTTGATCAGGCTGTACCAGACGCACCGCCAGGCGACCCGGTCACGCAGCCGCCGGTCGAGCCGGTTCAAGATGCTGGTACCGGGCTGGAACTTTGGCGGGGCCTCGACCTGCTGGCCCAGCATGTGGTTGCTGAGCCTGCGGTGCAGCGAGCCGATCCGCCGGGAAACCCGCAGCGCGACGGTGACGATCACCAGGCCGACGACGGTGCCCAGGATCGTTGCCGAGATGCCCAGGCCAGAGACCAGCAGGATCACCGTGACGTAGAAGCCCAGCACCCCGGCCAGGCCGCCTGCCGCGCAGTACGCCAGCTCACGGCAGGTCCGGCGGGTGAACGGCGCACCAAGAATGATGCCCGCCACCCGCCGGATACTGTCGCTCATAGTGCTTATTGTCCCGCCGTTAGCCGTCGGACGCTGCCGTGTGCCTATGCGTCCCGCCGGGACAGCAGCCAGCCGCCGGCCCCAGCGCGGCCACCACGTACAGGCACAGCACCCCGAACGCGATGCCCGCCGGCAGGTAGCCGGCCGCCGGCTTAACCGCGACCATCGACTGCGAGGCCAGCAGCAAGGGCAGGAACCTGCCGATCTCCTGGTGTAGGTGCTCGCCCAGCGGTGCCAGGATGAGCGGGAGGACGAACAGCAGGCCGACCACGGCGGAGATGGCCGCGGCGGTGTTCCTGATGATGGCGCCCAGGCCCATGCCGATGAGCCCGATCATTGCCGGATAGGCGCCGGCCATCAGCACGGCGCGCAGCACGCCGGGCTGGCCGAGCGTGGCGTGCGGCGCCGGGGATCCGAGCACCGCCTCGCCCACGGCGAAGGTGACGAAGGCCAGGATCTCCCCGGCCACTAGCATGACCACGCCGGTGACCGCCGCCTTGGCGGCAAGAACCAGCGGGCGGTTCGGCACCGCGGCGAACGTGGACCGGATCATTCCGGAGGCGAACTCGCCGGTGATGACGAGGACGCCGAGCACGCCGAAGGCCAGCTGGCCGAGCATGAGCCCGGTGAAGCCGTCGTTAGTCGGGTCAAACGCGGCCCGGTCCGCGGCTGACATCGAGCCGTAATGCTCGGTCTTCAGCACCAGGACGGCCAAGCCGATCAGGCCGGCCGCGAAGACCAGCATGATCCATGAGGTGGAGCGGAGGCTGCGCAGCTTCAGCCACTCCATCGTCGCGGTGGAGCGGAAGCCGTATTTCTTCCGGGCGGCGGCGCGGGTCCCGGTGCGGGCCCGGGCGGGCAGTTGGGTGGCGGTGGTCATGACAGGCTCCCCTGGTACGACATGTTGCTGGCGGAGTATTCGGTGCTGCCCTCGGTCAGGGAGAAGAAGGCCTCTTCCAGGGAGTTCCCGCGGGCGGACAGCTCGGCCACCGTGGTCTGCGCGAGCAGCCGGCCCCGGCCGACCACGATCAGCTGGTCGGCGGTCTGGGCCACCTCGCTGATCAGGTGGCTGGAGACCAGCACGGTGCGGCCGTCGGCGGCCAGGTTCTTCAGCAGGTTACGGATCCAGCGGATGCCCTCCGGGTCCAGCCCGTTGACCGGCTCGTCGAGCAGTAGCACCGCCGGGTCGCCCAGCAGCGCGGCGGCGATGCCCAGCCGCTGGGCCATCCCCAGCGAGAACTTGCCGGCGCGCCGGCCGGCTACCGTCTCCAGCCCGGTGATCCCCAGCACGTCATCAACACGCCGCTTAGGGATCGAGTTGCTCGCCGCCAGCGCGGTCAGGTGAGCCCGGGCGGTCCGGCCCGGGTGAAAGGCCTTGGCCTCGAGCAGCGCGCCGACCTCGCGCAGTGGGCTGCGCAGGTCGCGGTAGCTCTTGCCGCCGACCTTGACCAGGCCCGCGTCCGGCCGGTCCAGGCCGATAATCATCCGCATGGTGGTGGACTTGCCCGCGCCGTTCGGGCCGAGGAATCCCGTCACCGTGCCGGGGAGGACGTCAAAGCTGAGGTTGTCTACGGCGGTCGTGGGGCCGTAGCGCTTGACCAGGCCACGTGCCTCGATCATGGGTAACCCTCCTATAGTGCTTGCCGTGCGAGCTTTATCTGCAGCTCACGCTACGGATCGGGTCAGCCGGGCAGAACGTGGCAAGCACCAGTCTTAGGGGTGGGGTTTCCCCTAAGTCAGCCCTCCGGGGGCAGGGTCCGTTCCTCGTGGTCGAGCTCGCGCTGCAGCACGCGCAGGCTCTCGTCCGGCAGGCGCCCCGCATCCCGCCAGCGCAGCAGCTCCTCTTGCTGCGCGCCGATCAGGTCACGACGGGCGCGGGTCACCGCGTCGTACGCGGCCTGCCGGGGCGTTTCCGGGTTCTCCTCGAGGTACTCCAGGCGCCTGGAGTACCTGTCCAGCCGCGCGGACAGGCCCCGGCGCATCTCGGTCACCGCGGTGCCGGGCAGGCCTGCCGCGATCTGGTCCAGGCGGCCCAGCGCGGCCTGGACGGAGGCGGTCCGGGCCTCGTTGCGGAGCCGGGCCAGGTCTACCTGGTTCGCGCCGAGCCCAAGCCGGCGCAGCAGGGGGCCCAGCGTCAGCCCCTGTCCCACCAGCGTCACCAGCACGACCAGGTAGGCCAGGAACAGCAGCAGGTCGCGGTCGGGGAATCCGCTCCCGGAGTGGGTGGCGACCGGGATCGCGAACGCAGCCGCGAGCGTGATCACCCCGCGGCTGCCGGCCCAGCTCAAGGCGGTGATCTCGGCGCCCGACAGCGCCCGCCGGGCGTCCTTTACCTCATCGCCATCTTCGGTATCCTCGCTGCCCAGCTGGGAGTGCAACCAGCGGGGCACGTGCTGGGTGAGCACCAGATAGGCCGGCCGCACCAGCAGGACGGCGCCAACGGTGATGGCGGCGGCTTCGGCGATGATGCTCGTGGGAAAGGCATCCAGGCCCCGAAGCACAACCGGGAGCTGTTCCCCTATCAGCAGGAAGACGAACCCTTCCAGCAGGAAGTTCACCAGCTGCCAGACCGCGCTGGCCTGGAGTCGGCTCGCCCCCGTCTGCAGCCGCGGGTTGTCGTGCCCGATGATCAGCCCCGCGATCACCACCGCCAGCACGCCGGATACATGGGCTGCCTGGCCCGCCGTATAGGCCGCGAACGGCGTGGCGAGCGAAACGGCGTTGACCCACAGCGGGTCCGAGAGCACCCGCCGCGAGAGCCGGACCAGCCACGCGACCACGACCCCGATGACCAAGCCGCCCGCCACCTCAAGCGCGAACAGGCCCGCCGCGTGGCCAAAGGAGAAGTCACCGCCTACGGCGGCATCGATGGCCACCGCATAGATGGTCAGGGCGGTGGCGTCGTTGAGCAGCCCCTCCCCCTCGATCAGCGTCGACAGCCGGGCTGGCAGTCCCACGGTCCGTCCCACCGACAGCGCCGCGACCGGGTCGGGCGGCGCCACCGCGGCACCGAGCGCGGCTCCTGCCGCCAGCGGCAAGGCCGGCACCAGGACGGCCAGCAGGCCGCCGACCGCAATCGCGGTGAGCAGGACCAGCACCACCGACAGGCTCACCACCGTGCGCATCCTGCTGCGCAGCGCCAGGAGGCTCGACCCGAGCGCCGCGTGGTAGAGCAGCGGCGGTATCACCAGGTCCAGTACCACGTCCGGGCGCAGCCGCAGATTCGGGCCGGGCAGTACTGCGTATACGAGCCCCACGATGGTCAGCACGACCGCGTCCGGCAGGCCGGACCAGTGGCTGAACTTGCCGACGGCCACCACGACCGCGACCATCGCCAGGACGAAGCCGATCTGAGCGAGCATTGCCGGGCCCTCCGATCCCTCCCCCCGATAGTGCCCTGCGGGGGAGAGGCGGATTCCAGCGGCCTAGGCGGCTACCAGCGGTGTGTGGTCGCGTACGAGTGCCGCACGATGGCCTCGGTGTCCTCTGGCGCCTCATAGACCGACTGGACCGCCACCCGGCCCGGGCCGAACAGCCGGACCCAGATGCTGCGGTAGCTCCACGAGCTGCGCCAGAAGGCAAAGCCCATGCTTCGCGGGTACTCCAGATGCAGTCCCACCCGGACCGACACGTCCCGGTAGAGCAGCGAGCTCGGCTGGATGAGCAGGCTCTGGCCAGGCTGCAGGTCGCGGACGAAGACGTTGCCTGGGGCGTGCAGCAGCAGGAGGCCGGGTGCGTCTTTCGCACCGAACACGTCCCCGTACTGGCCCATCGGGTAGTGCATCTCCCGGTCATCGCTGTCCTGGCCGGTCTCGTACCAGACGTCTGAGGGATACCAGTCGTAGGAGATGTTGCCGGTCGCGGTCAGGAAGCGGTGCTCGCGGACCCAGATCTGCTGGCCGTGCTGCATGGGCAGCGCCACGAGCTCGCCCGCGTGATTGTCTGACAGCGCGAGATGCCCGGGACCCCGACCTTCCACCATGACCAGTGGCATGCCGGCCATCTTGCGGTTCCACGCGCCGCGCATCGGCATGTTGGACAGCCGGGTATGCGGCTCGGTCCACAGCAGCACGTGGTGGGAGAAATAGATCCAGTCGTTTTGCGCCAGGCTGAACTCAGCCACCGGGACGGTGCTGCCCGCGATCTGGAGGTGCGACTGGCCGAACTGCAGCCGGGTCATGTCCTTGATCGGCGGCTGCTGGACCCAGCCGGAGTCGCTGATCACGGTCCTGATGTCGACCGGAGCGCCGCACAGCGGGCAGGTCGGCGCGCCGGGATCGCTCGGCTGCCTGCAGTACCGGCAGATGTAGGTGTTCATGCCTTCAGTCCGCGTGGTGGTGGACGTAGCTCGACTGGATACCGACCCGGCCGGGTCCGGTCATCTCGGCGAGGTACATGCCGTGCCGCAGCATCCCCGTCTTCAGCGGCAGCTGGGCCGCCTGCATCTGCACCGTGGAGTCCTTGTACAAGAAGCCGCCCGGCTCGACCAGGATCTTCTCGCCAGGGCGCAGGACCCGCTCGAGCACGTCCCCGTTGCCGTGCAGCATCAGCACGCCCGGGTAACCGGTCGTGACGAACCGGTCCATGTACATGCCGCTGCCGCCGTGCAGCAGGTTGACCAGTCCCTTGATGCGGACAAAGGAGTACTGGATGCTGTGCGAGGCGACCAGGAACGCGTGCTCGCGGACGTCGAGTTCCATACCGGGGTGCAGCGGCAGCACCACGAGCTCGCCGGGCGAGTTCCGGGAGAACGCGATGCGGCCCGGGCCGTTGGCCACGGTCACGATGTGCGGCATGCCACCGATGGTGCGCTTAAGGCCGCCACCGGTGTTCAGCGAGGACAGCGGGACCGACTCGTCCTTCCACAACAGCACGTGATGTTCGAAGTAAACGCCGTCCTGTGGATGCAGCGCGAGCTCCGCCACCGGGACGAGCTCGCCCTCGACCTGGCAGGTGCTGCCGGAGAAGCGGAACTCGGTCATGTCGCGCAGTTTGGGTGCCTCACGCCAGCCGGAATCGCTGACCTTGTTCCGTACATCAAGCGGCGCACCACACGTCTGGCAACTGGTAGTGCCCGGCTGGTTCTGCGCCTGGCACCACTGGCACTGGATCATTTCCACGCGAGGAAGATAGCAGGTAAGGACCTGTGACAACGGCTTATGCCGTAATCGACGGAACCGGTATGGTTGCCTGCATGGCACTGCTCGGGCGTGAATTTATCGCCGTACCTGACGACCGTAAGGGTCAGATCGTCTTCAAATGGCCGGACATTACTATCCGTCGTTTCACGCGTGCAATCGTGAATGCGGACGAGATGGCGATGTTCGTCAATACCGGCCAGGTCGTGCAGACCCTCGGCCCGGGCCGGCACCAGATCGATGCCAACGAGCTCCCCGGGCTCGGTGCGGTCATCGACGCGGTCACGGGCGGGAACGCTTACCGCGCCGAGCTGTACTTCGTGGGCACCCGGGAGTACACCGGCTTCAAGTTCGGCGGCCGGGTCGACGATGTCCAGGACCCGCGGACCGGTCTGGTTGTGACGCTGCGCGTGTTCGGCGACTACGCTCTGCGGGTTGCCGACCCGGTGCGGCTGGTGACCAACCTGACCGCCACCGTGGACGTCACCGACAACGAGCGGATCGCCGACTGGGTCAGCGACCAGCTGCTCAAGGTGCTGCGGACCCATGTCACCACGCAGATCATCCGCAACGGCTGGCCCATCCTCGGCCTGATGGCCTACTCAGCCGAGATCGAGCAGGCCACCATCGACGCGGCCAACGGCCAGCTCGCCGCCTACGGCGTGATGCTGACCCGGATGGGCAACTTCGACGTCAACCTCTCCCCCGAGGACGAGAAGCAGCTCAAGCAGCTGGCCAAGGACACCAGCTATTCCCAGCTGGCCGGCGGCTTCCAGAACTACGCCCAGGGTGAGATGGCGCTCGGCGCCGGCGAGGGTATGTCCAAGGGCGGGGGCGCCGCCGACGGCGCGTTCCTCGGCGCCGGCTTCGGCCTGGCCAGCGCGTTCGGCGCCCAGCAGGCCGCGAACCAGCAGGCCCAGCAGCAAGCCGCCCAGCAGGCGGCGCAGCAGTACGGCGTGCCTTACGGGCAGGGTGGACAGGGCGGGCCCGGCGGCGGCGGCCAGCCCCCGTCGCAACAGCAGCCGCAGCAGGCGCCACCGTCGCAGCCGCAGGCCGCCGCGGTAGCGTGCGCGTCCTGCCAGGCGCCCAACCCGCCCGGCGCGAAGTTCTGCATGGGCTGCGGCCAGCAGCTCGCCCCCGCCGTGCAGCACTGCACCGAGTGCGGCACCGAGCTGCCCGGCGGCGCCAAGTTCTGTTCCGGCTGCGGCCACCGCATCGGCGGCTGACCCAGACGTCACACCTCGGCGCCAACCGCCCCAGCGCCATCGCCCCCACGCGGTACGCGTTCATGATCGGGGCCAGTTCTTACTGCATAATGGCCGTTTCTGGCCCCGATCATGATTTAGCGGTGAGAAGGGCTAGTCCCAGACGGGGTCGGGGGACTCGCGGACGTTGCCGTCGGGCGTGAAGATCAGGAACCGCTCGAAGGAGCGCGCGAACCAGCGGTCGTGCGTCACGGCCAGCACGGTGCCCTGATAGGACTCCAGGCCCTGCTGCAACGCCTCGGCGCTGGGCAGGTCGAGGTTATCGGTGGGCTCGTCGAGCAGTAGCAGCGTCGAGCCGGCCAGTTCCAGCAGCAGGATCTGCAGCCGGGCCTGCTGCCCGCCGGACAGGGTGCCGAACGGCTGGCGGGAGCACGACTGGAGCTCATACCGGGCCAGTGCCGCCATGGCCTCGTTGATCAGCAGCGCGTGCTCGGTCATCAAGATCTCGGCCACACTCCGGCCAGCCAGGTCGGGCCGGGCGTGCGTCTGCGCGAACAGGCCGGGCACGACCCTGGCCCCGAGGCGGGCCTGCCCCTCGTGCGGTACCGGCTCCCCCGCCAGCAGCCGCAGGAACGTCGACTTGCCCGAGCCGTTACCGCCGAGGATAGCCACCCGGTCCCCGAACCAGATCTCGGCGCCGAACGCGGTGGTATTCCCGGTCAGCACCAGCTCGTCGCAGATGACGGCGCGCTTGCCGGTCCGGCCGCCACGCAGCCGCATCGTGACGTTCTGTTCCTTCGGGGCGAGTTCGGGTGGCCCCTCCGCCTCGAACCGGCGCAGCCTGGTCACCGACGCCTGCAGCCGGGAGGCCATGTCGGAGTTGTAGGAGGCTTTCTGCCGGTAGGTGCGGACCAGCTCCTTGAGCTTGTCGTGATCCTCATCCCAGCGGCGGCGTCGCTCTTCCAGCCGGCTGATCCGGTCCAGCCGGGCCTGCGCGTAGCCCGCGAACCCGCCGCCGTGGACCCACACGTGCCGGTCCTCGACGGTCACGGTGCGCTGCGCACAGGCGGCCAGGAGTTCCCGGTCGTGGCTGACCAGGAGCACGGTCTTGGCCGTCGCGGCCAGCTGCTGCTCGAGCCAGCGTTTGCCCGGGACGTCCAGGTAGTTGTCGGGTTCGTCGAGCAGCAGCACGCCGTCGGTCCCACGCAGCAGTGACTCCAGGACCAGGCGTTTCTGCTCACCACCGGACAGCGTGCTCACGTCACGCCAGCGGCAGTGCTCAAACGGGAGGCTGAGCGCGGCCACGGTGCACGCGTCCCAGTGCACTTCGGCGTCGTAGCCGCCCGCCTCGCCCCATTCGGCCAGTGCGGCCGCGTAACGCAGCTGGGCTCGCTCGTCGTCGCGCTCCATCATGGCCAGCTCGGCGGTGTCAAGCCGGGCCGCGGCCTCCTGGATCCGTGGCGCGGACACGGAAAGCAGCAGGTCACGGACCATGGGTGTCAGATCGGGCTTGGCCCCGATGAACTGGCGCATGACCCCAAGGCCGCCGCTGGCCGCCACGGTGCCCGACTGAGGCTGCAGGTCGCCGGCGACCATACGCAACAGCGTGGTCTTGCCCGCTCCGTTCGGCCCCACGAGGGCGGCCGTGTTCCCCTCACCCACCCGGAAGCTGACGTCGTCGAGCAGGGTCCGCCCGTCCGGCAGCACATGGCTGACGTGCGCAACCTCGACGTGTCCCCAGCTAGCCACCCACGGACCATACCCAGCATGCCCGGAGCGGGACAACGCGATTTCCGGCTAGAGCCAGCCATTGCTCCGAGCCGTCCGGACGGCCTCGATGCGGTTGCGCGAGCCAGTTTTGCCAATGGCCGAGGACAGGTAGTTGCGCACGGTGCTCTCGGACAGGACCAGGTGTCCCGCGATGTCGACGACGGTGGCGCCGTCCGATGCCGCATTCAGGACGTCACGTTCGCGGTCGGTCAGCGGGTTCGGCCCCGCGGCCAGCGCCGCGGCGGCCAGGGCCGGGTCGATGACCTGCTCACAAATGTCACATGCCCTCGAGCGAGAGCTGGAGCGGTGTCGACTTGCCGACTTCACCCGCGGCCGGCCTGCAGCATGACACCGTTACTGCTCCTCCTTGGGCTCTGGATGCGGCCCGGACTCCGGCACGATTGAATGGTTACGTGAGCTGGCTGACCAAGCGCGTTGACGTCATCACCTTGTTTGTCGAAGATCTGGACCGATCGAAGGTGTTCTATCAGGACGTCTTCGAACTGCCTGTCCTCTACGAGGATGAGAACTCCGCGGTGTTCCGGTTCGAGAACATGGCGATCAATCTGCTGAGGGAGCCGGCAGCTCATGATCTCATCAAGCTGGCCAAGGTGGCCTGCCGAGAAGCCGGCTCGCGCTTCCAGTTCACGATCACGGTGGATGATGTGGATGAGGTGTGCGCGGAGCTCGCCGCGCATGGTGTGGCTCTGCTCAATGGCCCGGTGAACCGGCCGTGGGGTATCCGCACGGCGTGTTTCGCTGATCCGGGTGGGCATGTCTGGGAGATCGCGCAGGACCTGCCGTCATCTGGGACACCATAGGCACGTCCGGTTCACCCGCCTTTGGTTGCTTTCTGCAGGTCAATGGGCAGATAACCAGGACTGATTGCACGCTAAGTATGGAATTGATCGCTATCCGTGTTTTAGCGTGACGGGGTGTGAAGGGCTGGCACCGCGGCCAGCACCCCCGCCACCAGCGGCACTGGCAGCGGCCAGTCCAGTACTGGGGGCAGCCTGACCCAGGGGCCACCAGCACCCTGGGCAACCTCGGGATCTAACCCGCACAACCGGTGATCTGACACACCAGCCCTCCGGCCGGGCCACGGGAACCCGGCCGGAGGGCCACCACCACAGGCATCAACCTGAAGCGATCACCGGAAACACAGGGTCGCGCATCGATCCCGCGTGCCGGCCCGGAACCGGGCATTGCCGACGGGACACGATCGCGGTCAGCTTCCCGGTCGCAGCACGTCAACCGTGCCCTTACCGCCGTCGACTCTGATCCGGTCGCCGGTGTGCAGCCGCATGGTGGCGTTGCCGCAGCCGACCACGGCGGGGATGCCGAGTTCGCGGGCCACGATCGTCGCATGCGACAGCGGCGCGCCGACGTCGGTGACTACGGCGGTGGCCTGCGGGAAGAACGGCGTCCAGCCGATGTTGGTGCTGGTGGTCACCAGGATCTCCCCCGGCTCGAGCCTGGCCGCGTCGGCTGGGTCACTGATCAGCCTGGCCGTGCCCTCGACAACGCCAGCCGCGCCGGGAAAACCACTGATCGTATTAGCTGGGGCGGGGGCAGCACGCTCGTCGTAGAAGTCGGAGCGCCGCTGCGGGTCCGCTGCCCAGCTCACCGGGTCGAACCGGCCCCGGATCAGCGCTGGGTAAGCGGGCAGCCCGTGATAGGCCGTATAGGTCGCGCGGCGGCCGGGCACTGCGCCGAGCGACGCTTGATCACCACGCAGGACGTCCAGGATCTCCTGGTAGCCCAGGAAGAACAGGTCGTCGCCACAGCCAGTGAGCTCGCCTGCCCGCAGGATCCACGCCCGGAGGACCCAGAACGACCTGGCCAGCTCCGACCTGGCACCCTCGCGGGCCCGGACAGCCCGGGCCCAGCGGTCAACCAGTGCGCGGGCCGCGGCGGCCTTCTTCGAGTCACGGCTGATGCGGTCCCACGCGGCCGCGCGCGCCGCCTCCTGCCTTGTCAGCAGTTCCTCGGCGTCGTGGGCCGCCGCCAGGCTGGCCAGCTCCCGTCCGGCCCAGGCCGGGTCTTCGGCCGGCCGTGGCCATGACACCTCGGCCTCGTGCCCGCCGCGGTGCCCGTACCGGCGGCCAAACGTGGCCCGGTCGATCTCACCGCGAGCCAGCTGCGCGGCACCAAGAGCGGGGCCGAGGCTGGCCAGCGGGTCCTGCCCGGGCACCTGACCAGATAGGAGCAGGGCCGCGTCGGCCTTCCCAACCCGGGTGGCCAGCCGGGCCGGCACCCCGAGCAGGTGCGCGGCGCCACCGGCACCTGTTGCCGACAGCATGTCGCAGGCCGTCAGGAAGAGTGGCTTGACCTGGCTATCCCAGATCGCCACAAGGGCGCCGGCATCGCCGATCCGCGTAACCTCTGCCCGCACTGCGTCGCATTGCCCTGGGAAGGCCGTGATGAAGCCGGGCAGCCGCCGGAGGTTCCGGCGTGCCCGGCGCAGCAGCGTCACGGCCGCCGGCACGGACCGCCGGATGATCTTCCAGCGCGGCAGCCGCACCCGCGGCACATCGGCCGCCGGTGGCAGCTTGCCAAACACTGGCTCGTTCAGCGTGAGATACCGGCGGACCGGCACTCCCACGGCGGCCGAGAGCGAGGCTGCCATGCTGATGTTCACGTAGAACCGGCCGCCGATCCGGCCGTAGCCGTAATAGCCCGGCACGGACGGCGGCGATATCGCCCTGGTCATGAACAGCTGGATAAGGGACCAGGTGGCCGGGGTCATCACGTCCGGCAGGGCCTCGGTGAGGTTACCGGCGCTCCAGAGGTAGTCACCGGCCAGGCTGTCGTTCCACCGCTCGCCGGGCGATACGGGACTGGTCACCGGCCGGGCTTGCAGCACGAACATCTGATTCCCGGCACGGGCCCATTCGACGTCTACCGGATGCCCGTACAGCTTCTCGATGGCCAGACCGGTGCGGGCCAGCTCACTGGCCTGAGCGTCACTCAGCACGGCCATATCCCGCAGGCCGGGCTCCGTGTCCTGCTCGCGGACGCCCGTGTCTGCAGGCACTGTCATCAGCTGCTTGGCGCCGACGCGGTACTGGCGGATTGTGCCATCGACCCGGCTGAGGACGGCGATGTCCGGTGTGACCTGGCCGCCGACGACCGTCTCACCCAGGCCCCAGCCCGCGTTGATCACGACCCGATCGGGATCTCCGCCAGCCGGGTCCACGGTGAACAGCACGCCCGCGGCATCGGCCGGCACGAATTGCTGCACCACCACGGCCATGCTGACCTGCTCCACCGTGATCCCGGCCCGGGCACGATAGCCAATCGCCCGGGCGGTCCACAGGGACGCCCAGCACCGCCGCACCGCATCGATCAGCTCGGCGTCCCCGCGAATGTTGAGGTAGGTGTCCTGCTGTCCGGCGGCGGACAGAGCGGCTAGGTCCTCCGCAGTCGCTGACGACCGAACGGCCACAGCCGGCCCGCTGGACCGCAGGTCGCGGTAGCCTCCGGCGACTGCGGTGACGGTCGCCTCAGGAACCGGCGCCCCGCCGAACAGTTCACCAATCTCACGGGCAGCGTCGTCAGAGCTAGCCGGATCCGCCGGGTTGACGCGGGCCGTGGCCGTCCGCAACGGCCTGGTCAGCCCGGCCTGCACGACGAAATCCTGATACGCGCGCGTCGTCACGTGGAACCCGGGAGGGACCGCGAAACCGGCCCGGGCCAGGCGCGCGAGCGAGGCACCCTTGCCGCCGGCCACGGCGGGCGTCGCCGCCGTGTCGTCGAGAGCCATCACCAGCGGCATCATCGTGCTCACGCCATCACCTCGGTTGCCCATGGGTGCCGGCCCCTTCCCATAGTTACCGCACCCACCGCCGGCGCGCACCCAGCGGCCAGGAAGGGAATGACACGCGGAATGAAATCCGTTCCGGCCGGGCTGTTCGCTGTCATGAGCATCGAACTTGGCACGGTTGGCATCTGGCGGCACCCCTCCGGCCTCACCCCGGATCTGGTGAATGAGATCGAGGCCCTGGGCTACGGGGCCATCTGGCTCGGCGGCTCCCCGTCCGGCGACCTCGGCGTGGTCGATGACCTGCTGGACGCCACGGATCACATCGCTATCGCGACCGGGATCGTCAATGTATGGAAGGACGACGCTGCAACAGTCGGCGCGTCATATCACCGCATCACGGCCCGGCACCCGGACCGTTTCCTGCTCGGCCTGGGCATCGGGCATCCCGAGGCCACCCAGGAGTACCAGCGGCCCTACGCCAAGCTGATCAGTTACCTGGACGAACTGGACGAGCTCAAGGTCCCGGTGGAGGGACGGGTGCTGGCCGCGCTGGGCCCGAAGGTGCTGCGGCTGTCCGCCGAGCGGGCCGGGGGCGCACACCCCTATCTGGTGACGCCGGAGCACACCCGCCGGGCCCGCGAGATCCTCGGCGCCGGGCCGCTGCTGGCGCCCGAGCAGAAGGTGGTGCTCGAGACCGATCCCGAACGGGCCCGCGCGATTGCCCGGCCGCGGGTCCAGAAGCCCTACCTCGGCCTGAAGAACTACGTCAGCAATTTGCGCAGGCTGGGCTGGACGGAGGACGACCTCGCGGACGGCGGCAGCGATGCCCTGATCGACGCCCTGGCGGTGCACGGCGACGCGGGAGTGATCGCCCGTGGCGTCACTGCTCACCTGGATGCGGGAGCAAACCACGTAGCCGTTCAGGTTCTCAATGACGATCCACGGCCCGCGCTGCGCGCGCTGGCGGGCCAGCTGGGGCTGATCCGGGGCTGACCGGTAGCTGGAATACCCGGAGCCGGCCGCTGGCCTGGCCGATGACGGCCGTCAGCCGATAGCGGCCGGCCCGGGTCGGCACCGGCACGCCGAAGTTAGCTTCGGCTCCGGCCTCTTCCTCCCCCGTGAATCGTCTTGTCTGGAGAGCCTCACGGTGCCATGATTGGCACCATCGTGAAAGAGCCAATCCGGTCTGCCCTGGCTGGTTCGGCCATCGGCGCGGTTGCCCTGGCCGACCTGCTCGGACGCTGGCCGGCTGCGGATGGCCCGCTGTACCGGCTGCTCGGGGCGCGGATCGCGAGGCTAGCCGATACCGGCGAGCTCCCTGCGGGGCTGCGGCTCCCGGCCGAACGCGACCTGGCCGCTGCCCTGTCCGTGAGCCGGAATACCGTGGCCGCCGCCTACCAGCTGCTCCGCGACGAGGGCATGGCTGAAAGCCGCCAGGGCGCCGGTACCCGCATCGTCCCGCACCGCACAACCCCGGCCGCGGTGCACCGGGCCAATGGCTTCTTCGCGGGCATGCTCGAGGACTCCGTGGTCGAGGCCGACCTGACGCTGGCCGCGGTGGACTGCGCGCCGCAGGTGGCCGAGGCCCTAGCCGACCCGGGCTCGCTTCTGGACGTGGCCGGGCGCCGGGCCGTGACTGCCACCAATGGGTACTTCCCGGCGGGCCTGCCCGCGCTGCGCGCCGCGATCGCCCGCCATCTGAGCGGGCGCCTGGGCCTGCCCGCCCGGCCCGAGGAGATTCTCGTTACCACCGGCGGCCAGCAGGCTATCGACCTGCTCATCCGTTGCGAGGTGCTGCCCGGACAGCCGGTCGCGGTCGAGGATCCGACCTTCCCCGGCGTACTCGACGCGCTGCACCGGGCCGGCTGACGGGTGATCGGGATCCCAGCGGGCTCCGGATTGGACCCTGAACGGCTGGAGCACGTGCTCCGCACGCACAATCCGGCACTGGTGTACCTCATCCCGACCCACCACAACCCAACCGGGCTGATCATGCCGGGCGCGGAGCGGCGCCGGGTGGCCAGGCTCGCCGCGCAGTATCCGGCCACCTTGTTCGTGGACGATGTGACCCTGGCCGAGCTGCCGCTCCGGGACGCGCAACCCTTGCCTCCCCTTACCGCGCTGGCTCCCGGGCAGCCGAACGTCGTCAGCATCGGCTCGCTGTCCAAGCTCTACTGGGGCGGCCTGCGTACCGGCTGGATCAAGGCCGGTACCGGGCTGATCGCCCGGGTGGCCGCGGCCAAGGCCACCGCCGATCTGGGCAGCCCAGCGTTCGGCCAGGCGGTCACCGCCGCGCTGCTGGGAAACCAGCACGACGACATCGTTAAGTGGCGGGGCGAGTGGCTGCGGGTCCGGCACGACGCGCTGACCGGGGCGCTGCGGACGCACCTGCCCGGCTGGACCTGGCCCGAGCCGGAGGGCGGGCTGAGCCTGTGGGTACGCCTCCCGGATCGGGCTGATGGCGGCGCATTCGCCCAGGCCGCGCTCAGGCATGGGGTCGCCGTGGTGCCTGGGCACCTGCTCAGCGCATCCGGCCAGGCCAGCGAGTACCTGCGGCTGGCCTTCACCCAGCCGCCCAGCGTCCTGGCCTGGTCTGCGGCCGCGCTGACCCACGTCGGCGGGGCTGCGGCTACACCAGGGCAGTGCCGATGAGCCCGTTCCTGGTCACCAGGGTGGCGAGTTGGTCGACGGCGAGCCCGGCAGTCCCCGGCGGCCGTTCGGGCAGCACCATGTACCGGGCCTCGGAGGTGGAGTCCCAGACCGAGACGCCCACGTGGCCAGGCAGCGTGAGGCCGAACTCCGCCAGGACCGCCCGCGGCTCGCGGACCGTCCGGGAGCGGTACGCAAAGCTCTTGTACCAGCCCGGCGAAGGGCCGAGCAGCGACACCGGATAGCAAGAACATAGCGTGCAGACGATGACGTTGTGCGTGTCCGCGGTGTTCGGGACGACCTGGAGCTGGTAGCCCAGCCCGTCGAACCCGAGCTCGGCGGCGGCCGCATTGCCGTCGGACAGGACCAGGTCACGGTAGTGTTCGTCGGTCCAGGCCCGGGCGGCCATCCGGGCGCCGTTCACCGGTGTGGCATTGGTGTACAGCCCGGTCAGGTACGCGTCGATCTCGTCGTCCGTGGTGAGCCCGGCCGCGATCAGCCGCTCCTCGAGCCGCCGGGCCCGGGCCGCGACCGGCAGGTCGTCATGATCTGTCAAGGTAGGACTCCCACAGGTCGACGGTCACGGTGTGGTCCCCGCGTCCCCACAGATCGGCGGCGCGGAACCGGACGGCGTAGCAGGCCTCCACCCGCGGCGGCTCGATCCCGCGGGCGCTGTCGTCGGGCAGCGTCCATTCCCCCAGGGCCGTGACGACCTCGCCGGTGTGCCCGCGCACGTAGCGCGGCACCCGGGTGTGGTGGTCCGGGTCCCCAGTCTTGACCCGGACCCTGGCTCCCGCCTCGTAGGTCACGGCACACCCTTTGCCGCGACCAGCGTCTCGATCGCGCCGAGCCAGCGCTCGTAGTACGACGCCTCCAGATACTGCTCGGGCGGCAGCCGCTCGATCGCGTCCCGGAGCTCGTCGCTGTTGAACAGGCCACGCCGCCGCAGCACGGTGGCCAGCGCGTACACCCGGGCCTCCCAGTCGGCTCCGAACGGTGGCTCGCCATCCTCGCCCACCGGAACCGGGCCGAACCCGGTCTGGCCACCCATGTCATGAACACGGCTCACGGTGGCGACCCTAACAGCCGTCCACCCATTTTGGCTGAACGAGCTGGCTGGCCGCCCCGCCACGGCGCCAGCCCGTCGGGCGGGGCGATTTTTTCCGGTGCCTGCCCGGATGTTAGTTATTGCTGTATGACTTCGAATGACGCACTGCGCAGCACGCACTGGTTCGGCGCGACGGGACGGTCCGGGATGGCCCACCGGTCCTGGATGCGCAGCCAGGGCTTTACCCCCGAGGTCTTCGACGGGCGCCCGGTGATCGGCATCGCCACCACCTGGTCAGAACTAGCGCCCTGCAACGTCCACCTGCACCGGGTAGCCGAATCGGTCAAGCGCGGGGTCTGGCAGGAGGGCGGCTTCCCACTGGAGTTCCCGGCCATGGCACTAGGCGAGACGCTGCTGCGGCCGACCGCCATGCTGTACCGGAACCTGCTGGCCATGGAGGCCGAGGAACTGATGCGCGCCAACCCGCTGGACGGGGTGGTGCTGCTGTCCGGGTGTGACAAGACCACTCCTGGGCTGCTGATGGCCGCGGCCAGCGTGGACCTGCCCGCCGTCATGGTGACTGGCGGGCCCATGCTCAACGGCAAGTACCAGGGCACGGACGTGGGCTCGGGCACGGCGGTGTGGCGGTTCGAGGAAGACCTGGTGGCCGGGCGCATGACGCAGGAGGAGTGCTACTTTGCCGAGGGATGCATGGCCCGGTCTAACGGGCACTGCATGACCATGGGCACCGCCTCCACCATGGCGTCGATGGCCGAGGCTCTCGGCATGCAGCTGCCGTACTCAGCGACCTGGCCCGCGGTGGACTCCCGCCGGTATGAGACGGCGCAGCGAGCAGGCCAGGTCGCGGTCGGCCTGGTCCGTCAGGATCTGCGGCCCTCGGCCATCATGACCCGGGCCGCGTTCGAGAACGCGATCCGGGTCAACGCCGCCATCGGCGGGTCGACAAACGCAGTGATTCACCTGCTGGCCATTGCTGGCCGGCTGGGCGTGCCGCTGTCGCTGGACGACTTCGACGTCCTGGCCCGGGACGTCCCGACCCTGGTCAACCTGCAGCCGAGCGGGCAGTACCTGATGGAGGACTTCTGTTACGCCGGCGGCCTGCCCGCGGTGATGCGCGAACTGGCCGAAGCTGGCCTGCTGCACGCCGATGCGATCACGGTGACCGGTTCGGGCGCCGGCGCCAACGTGGCCGCCGCGGACTGCTGGAACCGCGAGGTCATCAAGACCATCGCCGAGCCGTTCCAGCCGGCCGGCACGGGCACCGCCGTGCTGCGCGGCAACCTGGCGCCGGGCGGTGCGGTAGTCAAGCAATCGGCTTCCTCACCGCACCTGCTCAAGCACCGGGGCCAGGCGCTGGTCTTCGACTCCCCCGAGGCCTACTACGCGGTGTCCAACGATCCCGACCTGGACGTCGATGAGAACACCGTGCTCGTGGTCCGTTACTGCGGCCCGCGCGGGTACCCCGGCATGCCTGAGGTGTCCAACGTCGCGCTGCCGAAGAAGCTGCTGGTGCGCGGCATCCGCGACATGGTGCGGATCTGTGACGGCCGGATGTCCGGCACCGCCTACGGCACGGTCATTCTGCACGTCTCCCCCGAGGCCGCCTCCGGCGGCCCGCTGGCCCTGGTGCGGACCGGCGACTGGATCACGCTCGACGTGCCGTCCCGCACGCTGATGCTGGAGGTCAGCGACGAGGAGCTGGCCGTCCGCCGCGAGGAGTGGCGGCCACCCGCGCCGCACGCCAGCCGGGGCTGGACCCGGCTGTACAGCGAGCACGTGCTGCAGGCCGACGAGGGCGCCGACATGGACTTCCTGGTCGGGGCCAGCGGTCACGAGGTGCCACGCGAGTCACACTGACCCCTAAGGCCCGGCCGGGCAGGTAATGTTCACCTGCCCTTTCCCCATCACCCCCAGGCAGGAAAACGTGGAGAGCGTCGTACTTCTGGACGAGGCCGGCCGGGCCGTCGGCACCGCGGACAAGACCGTTGTCCATCACGCCAGTACCCCGCTGCACCTGGCCTTCTCCTGCTACCTGTTCAACGCGGCCGGGAAGTTTCTGCTGACCAGGCGGGCCGTGACCAAGCGGACCTGGCCGGGAGTGTGGACCAACACCTGCTGCGGGCACCCGCTGCCCGGCGAGCCGATGCCGACCAGCGTGCGCCGACGGCTGCAGCAAGAGCTCGGTATCGGCACGGCCAAGCTCGCGCTGGCGCTGCCCGGGTTCCGTTACCGGGCCCAGATGGGCAACGGCGTGGTGGAGAACGAGATCTGCCCGGTGTACGCGGCGTACTCCGATGCCACGCCCGACCCCGACCCGGACGAGGTCGGGGAGATCAGGTGGGTGGACTGGGCCGAGTTCGGGGCGGCGGTGCGGGACGGCCGCGAGCCGGTCTCGCCCTGGTGTGAACAGCAGCTTGCCGGGCTCGCCGTACTGGGGCCGCGGCCGCTGGACTGGCTGCCCGCTGATTCCTCGGGACTCCCGCCCGCCGCCGTGCGATGAGCCGGCCTGGCGCTGCCGGAGCGCCCTCGGTGATGGCGCTCACCTACGCCGAGGCCCAGCAGCGCTCGCAGCTCATCGATGTGCTCCGGTACCACGTCCAGCTGGACCTGACTGGTGCCGATGGCACCTTCGGCTCTGTGACCGTGGTCCGGTTCGGCTGCCGGGCGCAGGGAGCGGACAGCTTCATCGAGCTCGCGCCGGCCGGACTTCGGCATGCCGTCCTGAACGGGCGCGAGCTGGATCCGGGCTCGCTGAGGGATGGCAGGCTGCCGCTGACTGGCCTGCTCGCTGTCAACGAGCTCCGGGTCGAGGCGGACATGGAGTACGTTCAGGCCGGCCCGGGCCTGCACCGCAGCACCGACACCGCGGACGGTGAGACCTACCTGGCCCTGCAGGGCGGCCTCGGCAACGCCCCGCGGGTGTTCGCCGCGTTCGACCAGCCGGATCTGAAGGCGGTCATGGCCGCCACGGTGACCGCGCCGGACACCTGGACAGTGATCGGGAACGCCCGGGCGCGGGCGGCCGGCGGTGGCCGCTGGGAACTGGCCCCGACTCCGCCGATGTCCACCTACCTGTTCGCGGTGGCGGCGGGTCCGTACGTCAGCATCGGCGCCGAGCACCGCGGCATCCCGTTCGGCTTGCACGGCCGGCGGTCACTTTCGGTGCAGCTGCGCCGGGAGGCGGCCGAGATCATGGCTATCACCCAGGCCTGCTTTGACCGGTACCTGGAGATCTTCACCGAGCCGTATCCATACGACTCCTACGATCAGGTCTTCGTCCCCGAGCTCGAGTCCGGGGCGGAGGAAAACCCCGGCTGCGTGACGTTCCGGGACGGGTTCCTGTTCCCGTCCGTGGCGACTCACAGCGAGCGGCAGATCCGTGCCGTGGTGATCGCGCACGAGATGGCGCACATGTGGTTCGGCGATCTGGTCACCATGCGCTGGTGGAACGACGTGTGGCTGAGCGAGTCATTCGCCGAGTTCATGGGCTTCCAGGTGGTCTGTGAGGCCACCGCGTTCACCGCCGCCTGGACCGACTTCGCCCTGGTCCGCAAGACCCGCGGCTACGACGCGGATCAGCGCGGCTCGGCCCACCCGGTCGCGCCCGGGCCGCAGGACGTGCCCGATACCGACGCGGCCCGGTCAGCCTACGACGACATCTCCTACGCCAAGGGCGCCTCGGCGCTGCGTCAGCTGGTGGCGTGGCTGGGCTGGCCCGCATTCCTGGCCGGCATCAACGACTACATCGGCCGCTACCGGTTCGCCAGCGCCGCCCTGCCGGACCTGATCGACTGCCTGAGCCGGGCGTCCGGCACCGACGTGAGCGAGTGGGCCGCCTCCTGGCTGGGCACCAGCGGCGCGGACACCCTGACCGTCAGCCTGCCCGACCCGCCCGGCCGGGTCGGCTGCGTCACCCACGCCGGCCAGCGCCCCCACCGGCTATGGCTCGGGGTGTACGACGAGGACCACGGGCAGCTCGCGCTGCGGGCCCAGGTCCCGGTGGTCGTGCCGGCCGATGCCGGCGCGGTCGTCTTGCCCGCCGTGGCCGTCCAGCCCGAGCCAGCGCTGCTGCTGCCGAACGACGGTGACCACACCTACGGCAAGGTACGGCTCGATCCGGTCTCGCTGCGCGCCCTGCGGTCCTCGCTCGGGAGCATCCCGGGCCCGCTGAGCCGCGCGGTGGCCTGGAACGCCGTACGGGACGTGGTCCGCGACGCGGAGCTGCCTGCTCAGGCCTACCTCGACCTGGCCGTCCGCCACCTGCCCGCCGAGACCGACGGATCCATCGCCGCGCACGTGATCAGCTACGCCAGGTGGACGGTGGCCGACCGCTACCTGCCGCCTGAGCTGCGGGATATAGCACTCGCGGACATCACCGGCGTGTGCTGGGACATGCTCAGCCAGGCGGGCGGCGCCGATGCCGAGGGGCTGCGGCTGGTGGCCGTGCGTGGCCTGATCGACAGCGCGTTCAGCACCGATGACGTCTCGGTGCTGTGGTCCTGGCTGGCTGCTGGTCAGGTACCCGGCGGTCCGGCGCTGGACGCGGGGTTGCGCTGGCAGATCCTGCTGCGGCTGTCGGTGCTCGGCGCCGCGGGCCGGGCCTGGATCGAGGAGGAAGCCAGCCGGGACGCCACCGCCGACGGCCAGCTGAGCGCGGCCCGCTGCCGGGCCGCGCTGCCCGACGAGGCGGCGAAGCAGGCGGCCTGGACGGCGATGCTGGGCGGGATGGCGTCCGGATACGAACTGGCGGCCACCGCCCAGGGTTTCTGGCACGCCGACCAGGCTGCGCTGCTCGAGGACTACCTGCCGCGGTACTTTCCCGCCCTGGCCGAGCTCGCCGCCCGCCGTGGCACCGCCCTGGCGCGGGTGCTATGCCAGCACGGGTTCCCCTGGTTCGCTATCGACGACGGCACATTGCAGGCGGGCGAGCAGTGCCTGCAAACGGGCGGCCTGGCCGGATCGCTGCGACGGCTCCTGGCCGATCAGCTGGACGACCTGCGCCGTGCCCGCCAGGTCCGGTCAGCCGGCCAGGCCCAGTAGCCGGATCGCGGGGTCAGTCGTCCCCGTAGTGGCGGTCCGGTCGTACGTACCCGAAGAAGGCACGCTTTTTGATCAGGTCGGCAACTTCGTCGGGCACCATGGTTTCCCAGGAGGGGTCGTCAGCGGCGATCCTTCGCAGCACGTCCCGGCTGAAGATCGGCAGGTAGGTCGGGTTGTAGTTGTCCAGGTTGACGAAGCTTCCCCGTCCGGCCAGGTAGTCATACAGCGGCTGGATCTCGGGCTGGACCTTGATGTCGTCCACCGTCTTGAGCTCTTCGTCCGGCGCGGGCCGCAACGGGTAGACGTAGAGCTTCAGGCCGTTCTTGAACAGCCGCCCGAAGCTCTCCAGGATGCCGCCGGGCAGCTGGACGTGGTTCTTCTCGTCGAACAGGTCGATCAGGCTCGGCACGCCCATCACGATGCCGATCCGCTCCTTGGTCCGCTCCCCAATGTAGGCGGCCAGCCGGTAATAGTGGAAGTAGTCGGTTATCAGGACCGTCTCGCCGCAGGCGGCCAGCAGGTCGGCCCGGGCCAGGAAGTCACGCCGGTCCACGTCGGTGCGCTCGGCCAAAAGGTTGCGCATCGTGATCTCGGTCAGGCACAAGATCTCCTTGCCGGCCACGGCCGGATCCTGCTCGAACTTGGACCGGGCCGTGGCCAGCATGTCCAGGTTCACGTGCGTGGGCGGCCGGAAGCTGCCCCGTTCGACCAGGATGGCCTTCTTGCGCAGCACCTCGCTCGGCTGAAGCACCTCGCGGTCCGGGCCGAACATGGCCACGCCGCTCAGGCCCAGCTGGACCAGCTTGAGCGCCATCAGCCGGTTGTCCACACCACGGAACTCGATGCCGCGGAACTGGATCATGTCGATCTCGACGCGACCAGTGGTCAGCTGGTCCAGCAGGCTCTCGATCAGCCGCTCGGGCTCGTGATGGTGGAAGAACGCGCCGTAGAGCAGGTTCACCCCGACGATTCCGAGCGCCTCCTGCTGCAGGTAGGCCTCGTCGTCGAGCATGCGCACGTGCATGACGATCTGGCTCGGCTCGTCGTGGGTCTGGGACTGGAACTTCACGCCCATCCAGCCGTGGCATTCGTTGCCGCCCCGGTAGCTGCGGGCCACGACGGTGTCGGCGAAGGCGAAGAAGCAGTTGGAATCGCCGCGCTCGTCGTCCAGCCGCTCGACGTTGAGCTTGAACTCGTGGTCCAGCATGCCCTGCAGCCGGCCGACCGAGACGTACCGGTCCGCCTTGCCGTAGACGGCGTCGCTGACCGCCATGTCGTAGGCCGACATCGACTTGGCCACCGTGCCGGCCGCGCCGCCGACCCGGAAGAACCAGCGGACGACCTCCTGGCCGGCCCCGATTTCCGCGATCGTCCCGTACCAGCGCGGGTCAAGGTTGATCTGCAGCGCCTTTTGATGCGTGTCAGTTTGATGATCGATGAGCTGGGTCATGACTCTCCCTGCCTGCGCCCTGTCGTGCTGCGGCCGTCTGCGGAAGGCCCCAGGGCTACGGCGGTCTGGAGCTACCCATCAAACGCTGGGATTGTACTAATTTCGCGATACCCGCCGCCAGCCGTGCCTACCCTGGCGCCAGATGTTCACCCGTGGCCGCCCGGGTCAGTCCATCAGGAGCACGGCCTTCCCGGTGACCTGGCCGGCTTCCAGGGCCCGGTGGGCGTCGGCCGCCTGCTCCAGGCCGAACGTGGCACCGACCTGGACGCGCAGCTCGCCGGCGTCAAAATGCACGGCCGCCTGCTCCAGGATTCCCCGCTGGCGCTCGCGCTCCCCGCTCCAGCCGTATATCGAGGGTGCCGGCATCCAGGTGAAGGAGACCCGCAAGTTGCGGCTGTGCGTGGCCTGGACCGCCTCGTCCTCCCATGGGCTCTCCACGTTGGAGACCAGGTCCCCGTAGGGGCGGGTGAGCGAGAAGCAGGCGGTGAAGGTCTTGCCGCCGACGGTGTCGTGAACCACGTCCGCGCCGTCCATCCCGGTCCAGGCCCGCAGTTTGTCCCCCACGTCCTCACGGGTGTAGTCGATGCACAGCTCGGCGCCGAGCGAGGCCGCCAGGTCGGCCTTGGCGCCGGGGCTGACGGTAGTGGCCACCCGGGCTCCGGCCAGCCGGGCGATCTGCACCGACATGTGGCCGACCCCGCCCGCGCCCGCCTGGACCAGGACCGTCTGCCCGGCGCTGACCCGGGCCCGTTCCCGCAGCGCTTCCCAGGCGGTGATGGTGACCAGGGGCGCCGCCGCGGCCTCGGCGAACGACAGGCGTTCCGGCTTGCGCGCCAGGTACCGCTCGTCCACCACCTTGGCCTCCGCATAAGTTCCGGGGACCGGGCCGAAGCCGCCGTCACAGAAGTACACCTCGTCGCCGGGGCGGACCCGGGTCACCGCCGGCCCGGTACGCTCCACGGTCCCGGCGCCGTCCCAGCCGAGGATGGCCGGCAGCACATTCCCGAACGTGCCGTGCTGGCGGAGCTTGTAGTCGACCGGATTGATGCCTGCCGCCCGCACCCGCACCAGCACGTCGTGGCCGTCAGCAGGTTCCGGATCGGGCACCTCGGTCAGCTGCAGGACCTCTGGCCCGCCAGCCGCCGTCATCAGCACCGCACGCATGAAACCAGCCTCCGTTCCGGTTTGCCTGAGCCGCGCCTGGCGACGCTGCCCAGCCTAAGGCGGTAACGTTCCCGGAACGGTAGCAGCGTAGGTTCGGCCCATGACCACCAAGCGCCCGGGCCAGCGGACCGCACTGGTGCTCGGTATGCTGGCCGCCCTGACGTTCGCGGCCTTCATGCCGTTGACGTGCTGTCCCTGAGCTGGGCAACGGCGTAATCGCGGCAGTGATCGGCTTGCCGTGCGCGGCTGTCAGCACGGTGGTCGCACGGCAGGCACTGAGCTGGCGCCGTTCGGGCGGCGATCGCCGCCAGCAGCTGAAGTGGCTGGCCAGCGGTGCCGCGGTGAGCATCGTGTGCCTGGTCCTCGGCAGTACCTACAGCACCACCGGGGCGCCCAAGTCGGTTATGGGCGTGATTGGCAGCGTCGCCTGGCTCGGTGTAGCCGCGCTGCCGGTGTCGATGGGCGTGGCGATCCTGAAGTACCGGCGCTACGAGATCGACCGGATCATCTCCCGCACGCTGGCCTACGCCATCGTGACCGGGCTGCTGGTCGGGGTGTACGCCGGGCTGGTGCTGCTGGCCACCAGCGTGCTCAAGTGACACGGGCCAGTCGCGGTGGCCGCGTCGACCCTGGCCGCGGCGGCGCTGTTCGCGCCCGTGCGGCGGCGGGTGCAGCACGCCGTGGACCGGCGGTTCAACCGGGCCCGCTACGACGCCGAGCGGACGGTGCGCGCGTTCGCGGCCCGGCTGCAGGACGCGGTCGACCCGGACGTGGTCCGGGCCGACCTGGCCGGGGTGGTGCAGGCTGCTGCCCTCGAGCCGGCACATGTCTCGGTGTGGCTTGGCCAGTAACCACCAGGCGGTGACCGCCTCGCGCTACTGGCGCGGGACCGGCTGGTTGGCCGCTGGCACCTGCGGCGCGGGCTTGCTGCTCACCTCCTGCTGGGCGGTGAGCAGCCCGGCCGCCGCCGAGGCCAGCGTGAGAGCGGCCGGGGACCGGGGGTAGCTAGCGGCCGGGCCACCGAAGTTCAGCGCCGAGGTGAAGTCCCCGCAGATGTGGCGGCGCCAGGCGGAGATGTTCGGCTCCGGGACGCCGAACCGTTTCTCGATGAGGCGGATCAGCGAGGTGTGGTCCAGCACGTCTGCGCAGACCCGGCCGCCCGCGGACCACGGCGACACGACGATGGCCGGGACCCGGAAACCCAACCCGATCGGCTCGCCCCGGACCGACTCCCCCGGTGTCCCGGGCGGCGCGGTGGGCGGCGGGACATGATCGAACAGCCCGTCATTCTCGTCGTAGGTGAGGATGAACAGGGTGGAGCGCCACAACTCCTCGTTCGAGGCGATCGCATCGAGCTTGCTGGCCACGTACTCGGCCCCGGCGGCCGGGTAGTAGGCGGGGTGCTCGCTCTGCGCGGTCGGCGCGACGATCCAGGAGACCTGCGGGAGGCGGCCCGCCCGGGCGTCCTGCTCGAACCATCCCGCCGCGCCCTTTCGCATGCCCCGCTGCCACAGCGGCGAGGACACCGGCGCGGCGGCGAACTGCCTGAACCAGGCCAGGGCGTTGTCGTCGTAGTTATCCTCTTCCTGGTAGACCTGCCAGCTGATGCCCGCCCGCTGCAACCGCTCGGGGTAGGTGGTCCAGGACAAGGTGACGTTGTCGAAGGCGGGGGTGTTGTCGATTACCGGGCCACCGCCGGTTCCCCGGGGGTCGATCATGCCGGTCCACATGTACAGCCGGTTCGGATTGGTCGGGCCGAGTACCGAGCAGTGATAGTTGTCGCAGATGGTGAAGGCCCGGGCCAGCGCCCACTGAAACGGGATGTCGCCTTGCGTGAAGTACCCCATGGTGAACGGGCCCTTAGCCGCGATCCACTGATCCATCTTCCCGTTGTTCCAGGCCTGGTGCTGGGTCGGCCAGGAGTGATCGGTACCCGGCGTCGCCTGCGCGCTGGTGGTGGCGGTGTCGTACCGGAACGGGGTGCGGTATCCCTGCGGGTGGCCGGGATCAGGCTGGCGGAAGACGGAGCCGCCGCCGGGAAGTGTGATCGCGGCCGGGTCGGCGAAACCCCGTACCCCCGGCATGGTGCCGAAGTAATGGTCGAAGCTGCGGTTCTCCTGCATCAGGATCACGATGTGCTCGATGTCGCGCAGCGAGCCACCCGGCGGGTCGTTCAGGGTGGCGGCCAGGGCATGGCGCAGGTTCACCGGCAGCGCGGTCACCCCCGCCGCGACCCCGGACAAGGCGGCCGCGCTGGCCAGCAGCCGCCGCCGGCTAAGCCCACCCTCCGCTGCGGCCGGGGACGAGCCCGAGGCCGAGGCTGAGGAGGGGGGTGCCCGGCGGGCCGATGGCGCGCCGCGGCGGGCCAGGTACCAGCCCAGGCCAGCCAGGAGCAGGGCCAGCAGGCACTCGATGGTGATCAGTGGCCACGACGGCCCGCTGGGCGGCGTGGCCGGCGCGGGGCTCGCGCCGGGCGGGCTGAACTCGGCGATGCGATCGTGGCCGCTGTCGGCCACCCAGGCCTGCCCGGTCAGCGTCACCGCCAGGCCCTGGGGGAACTGCAGGTCCTGGCCGGCCCGGGACGGGTTCGCGGTCAGCCCGAATTCGGAGAAGAAGCGGCCAGCCGAGGTGAACACCGACACCAGGCCGAAGTCTGGCTGGCTCACGTAGACGCGTCCACCGGGGCCGGCCGCGATCCCGCCTGGATTGCTCAGGTCGCCGTATCCGGCCTGGGTGGTGCCGAACGACAGCAGCCGGTCCCCGGCCGGGGAGAACTCCTGCACGGTGTTGCCCCCGGCGTAGCCGGGACTGGACGCCCAGACGTCACCGCGCGAGCTGAGCGCGACGCCAGCCACGTCGGGCACACCGAAGGCCAGCCGGTACAGCCCGGCCGCAGAGAATTCCTCGACCCGGCTGTTGCCCTGATCGGCGACCCAGACATCCCCGAACGGCGTGACCGCCAGCCCCGCGGGGTCCTCCAGCTCGCCGCGGCCGCGGCCGGGCTTACCGAAGACGGCTAGCTGGCGGCCGTCCGGTGAGCACTCCACCACCCGGTCGTGGCCAGTGTCAGCGACCCATATGTGGCCGGCTGCGTCTACCGCAATGCCCCCAGGTGCGTCCAGCCCGCCGCCGAACGCGGTCACCTGGCGCCCGGACGGGGTGAACTCCACGACCCGGCTATGGCCGGCGTCGGCCACCCAGATGTTGCGGTCCGGATCGACGGCCACCCCGCGCGGATCGGACAGCGCCGCCTGGCCGAACGCCTGCCTGAACGCAGGCGCGTGCGTGAGCGGCCCGGCCCCCATCAGGCCAGCGCACGCGGCAGCGAGGGCGGTCACCCGTGCCCCCAGGAAGACAGGACCCATTTGAGCAGGAACGTAACCCATCCGGTGCACCGCTGCCAAGCCATCGATGTTTGTTGTTGACCAGATTTCAAATCTGGTCATATCAGTTTTGTAATGAGCGACTCTGAGGTACGCACCGGGCCCGGGACGCCTCCAGGCTCGCGGTCCGCGGCACGATCCGCGGGACGGCAGGAGCGGGCCGAGCGGATCCTGGACGCCACCGCCGGGCTGCTGCACCGGCACGGATACAAGCGGGTCACCATCGACGACGTGGCGGTGGCGGCCGGCGTCGGCAAGGGCACCATCTACCTGCACTGGAAGACACGCGAGGCACTGTTCTGGGCGGTGCTGCAGCGGGAGACGGTGCGCATGCTGGAGCAGATCCTGGCCGACCTGGAGCACGATCCCGGGCTGGCCATGCCCGGCGCGCTGATGCGGGCCATTTTCCTGCAGACCGCCCGCCGGCCGCTGGTCCGTGCCCTGCTCCTCGCCGATCCCGAGGTGCTCGGCGGGCTGGCCCGTGATGAAGCCGTGGCGGCCGCCCAGGCCGAGCTCGCGGGCAACCAGGACTACCTGGAGATGCTGCGTGAGCAGGGCCTGCTGCGGCCGGGGCTGACCGCGGCCAGCGCCGGCTACGTGCTCGGCAGCGTGATGCGGGGTTTCTTCGCCGGGCAGGCCGGCCCGGTCAGCACAGCTCCGGCTCGGGCGGCGGCCTGCGCCTCGGCGAGCAGGCTGACCTGCTCGCGGACGTGCTGCGGCAGAGCCTGGAGACCGGCCAGCCGCCGGCGCCCGAGAAGGTCGCCGCGCTCGCCGCCCGGGTGCGGGGGCTCTTCACCACGATCGTGACCGTTCAGCGCGGTCAGCTGGAGCGCGCCTACGGGTAACCCACCGAACCCCGGGGCCGGGAGTCCGCCAAGACCAGGCCCGGACCCGGGGACCATGCAACCGGCGAAAGGAGCCGATCATGCGCAAGTCTAGATCCGCGCGGGCCAGGTCCGCACGGGCCAATTCCGCCCGGGCCCGTTGGTGGGCGCTGGGCGCCATCAGCTTGAGCCTGCTGGTGGTGGGGCTGGACACCTACGTGCTCAGCACTGCCTTGCCCACCTTGTCCGCACAGCTCGGCGCCTCCACCAGCCAGCTGCAGTGGATCACCGACGCCTACACGCTGGCCATGGCGGGAGCGCTGCTGCCCGCGGGCAAGCTCGGCGACCGTTTCGGGCGGCGGGCGGTGCTGCTGGCCGGGCTGGCCGTCTTCGGCGTGGCGTCGCTGGTCACCAGCCAGGTCACCACCGTGGGCGAGCTGATCGGCATGCGGGCGGTGATGGGAGCAGGCGCGGCGGTGATCATGCCGTTGTCCATCTCGGCGCTGCCCACATTGTTCCCGGCCGACGCCGACCGGCGGCGCGCCGTCGCGGTCACCGCGATCTGCACCATGGCTGGCATGCCGCTTGGGCCGCTGCTGGCGGGCTGGATGCTGACCCACTTCGCCTGGGGTTCGGTGTTCGGCATCAACGGGCCGATCGCCGCGCTGAGCCTGGCTGGGGTGGCCCTGCTCATGCCGGAGAGCCGCGATCTAGCCGGCTCTCGGGTCGACTGGGCCGGGGCGCTGCTCTCCGCGGCCGGGCTGACCGCGCTCATCTACGCCATCATCGAGGAGCCGGACCACGGCTGGGATACCGCCGTGCTGGCCAGCCTGGCCGCCGGGGTGGTCCTGCTGGGGGCGTTCGCCGCCTGGCAACTGCGGGCCCGGTCCCCCCTGGTCGATCTGCGGTTGTTCGCCAGCCGCGGGTTCACCTGGGGATCGGCGGCGTTCGCCGTGGTCAGCTTCGCGATGACCGGCATCTTGTTCGTCCTGACGCCCTACCTGCAGGTCGTGCAGGGCGCGGACGCGCAGCAGACCGGGATCAGGCTGCTGCCGATGATCGGCGCGATGCTGATCAGCGCGGCCGTCATCGAGAAGACCGCCGCCCGCCTCGGGCCGGGTCCGGTGATCGCGGCCGGACTGGCCCTGTCCGCCGCGGGGCTCGGCGTGCTGTGCCTGATCCCGGCCGGCCCCGGGTACGGGATACCAGCGCTCGGCCTGGCCATCTTCGGCGCGGGTCTGGGCCTCAGCCTGCCGCTGTCCGCCGACGTGGTGCTGGCCACCTTGCCCGCCGCGCAGGCCGGCACGGGCAACGCACTGAACCGGGCGCTGCAGCGGATCGCGGTCTGCCTGGCCCCGGCCGTGCTCGGCAGCGTCCTGAACAGCGCCTACCGCGGGAGCCTTGGCCCCAGCGTCGCTGCCCTGCCCGGCGCTTCCCGGCGGGCTGCGCTGGCCAGCGTGGCCGGCGCACACACCGTCGCCACCCACCTGCAGGCCGGCGCCTTCCTGATCACGGCGGCTGGCCGCGCCTACCGCGACGGGATGGTCCAGGTCACGGTGATCAGCGCCATCGTGCTGATCGTGTGTATCGGGCTGGTCCTGGCGTTCCTGCCCAGGTCCCGGCCGGCCGCCGGCACGCCGGTGCCTCCGGCCGGCCCCGCCGCCGACCCCACCACGGAGCTCAGCACACGCCACGGCGGGGCATAGCTGCCGCGATGGGGACCATCCCGATACGCTCAGCTGTCATGGCAGCAGATCAGGGCGCCGCGCCCGGGCGGGTGGGCCCCCCGGTCTCGCTGTACCGCAAGGTGGCCGACGACATCAAGACGGCAATCGCGGCGGGCGGCTACGCGGCCGGGACCCGGCTGCCGTCAGAGAGCGAGCTGGCCGAACGGTATTCGGTATCGCGCGGCACCATCCGGCAGGCGTTCGCCGCCCTGCGGGCCGACGGCATCATCGCCTCGCGGCGCGGGGCCCGTCGTGTCGTCATCGGCGGCCCGCGCGTGCAGAGCTTCGGCGAACTGCTCTCCTTCTCCCGCTGGGCCAGGGCCATGGGCGAGGTGCCCGGCGGGAGGGTGATATCCCTGCAGCGACGCCCGGCCAAGCCGGCCGAAGCCGAGTGGCTGGCCCTGGAGCCTGGCGCGCCGATCTACCACCTGACGCGGGTGCGGACGCTGTCCGGACGGCCGGTCATGATCGAGCGCGGCGCCTACCCGGACCAGGTCGGGATCCTGGTGGCCGGCATGGACCTGGAGAAGGAGTCGATCACCGAGCGCCTGGAGGAACTGGGCGTGGTGTTCACTGACGCGGAGCATGTCATCGACGCTGTGGCGGCCACGGCGCAGGACGCGCGGCTGCTGGACGTCAGCCCCCGGGTGCCGATGCTCCGCGAGCGCCGCCTGACCACCGACCTTGCTGGGGTGCCGGTGGAGTGGTCCGAGGACCGCTATCTGGGCGGGGCGGTGGCGTTCAGCGTGCACAACTCGGTCGCGGTCAACGCCCTGTCCCGCACCTCCGCCCGGCCCACTGAGGCTGGCTAGTCCCAGGTCGGGTTAGCCCCGGATCAGGCTGGCCAGCAGCGGCTCGAAGTGGGTGAACTCTGGCGGGGTGACCGCGGGATCCTTGGCCTGGTCGTCCCAGCGGCGCACCGCCACCGCGTCCCGCGCGTAGGGCTGGGCCTCGAACCCGGCCACCTCCGCGGCGTCCATCGGGCCGCCCTGCAGGGACAGCGTGCGGACCGACTCGGCGGACAGCCGCCCGAAGTATCCGGGCTCGGTGGCGCACAGGTAACGCTTGGCTGTCACGTGCAGCCGGACCGGTTCGGTCACCGCCGCGCCGAACCACTGGCTCAGCCACAGCGCGCCTGCCACGCCATGGCGGCTGTCGCTCTCCTGGCGCAGGTGCCCGACGTCGTGCAGCAGGGCGGCGGCCACCAGCGCATCGCCCGCCCCGGCCGCCTGGGCGAGCGCGCCGGCCTGGCGCATGTGGACACCCATCGTTACCTCCTCCCCCAGGTAGTCCTGGGCCCCCGGCCCGGCGAACAGCGCGGCGATGGCCTCGATTCCCGTCATGGTTCCTCGGTTCTGCGCAGGACGGCCAGCGTGCTGGCCAGGCCGTCCAGGTCGGCGTAACAACCCTGCAGGTGCCTGCCTGGCGAGTCCGCGCTCATACTGAACGCCGTGCGGGCATGCAGGATCCGGGTGTTGTCGAAGATCAGGCAGTCCCCCTGGATCAGCCGCAGGGTCAGCTGCCGCTCCGGACTGGCCAGCAGGGCGGCCCAGCGCCGGTAGGCGTCATAGAAGGCGCTCACCTCGGCGTAGGGGGCCTGCAGGGCCTGCGCCGAGCGGTTGTTGAACCGGATCCCGGCGACCCGGCCGCGCGGGCTGAGCTGGATGAGCGGCAGGCAGGCCCGCAGTTCGGCACCGCTGTCCAGATAACCGAACGGGACCGGTGTTCCCGCTATCACGGCGAAGCTTTCCGGATCGGCGGCGCGGAACGCGGCCGCGGCGGCGAAGCCATCCACCAGGCCCGTGTCTCCGCCGTCGGCCGCGGTGCGCAGGCAGTGCAGCAACTGGAGGGTCGGCACCGGATCCCGGTACGGGTTATCGGTGTGCGGGGCGATGGCGCGGCTGGTGAAGGCCAGGTTGCCTGGTGCGGGTTCGACCCGGACGTCGAACAGGCGCCCATAGTTGGTCTCCCGCACGAACCCGAAGCTGGCAGCGACTTTCAGTACCATGCCGGGCTCGGTTGGCACGTCGTGCACCAGCACGAATCCCAGCCGCAGTACCGCCTCCAGTGCGGCGGCCTTGCCGGTGGCCCCATCCCGGGCCAGGTAACTCGGCCAGCTGGTCTCGGGCAGAGCATCCAAGGTGGCCGCGACCCACAGCTGCTTGCCATCCTCGGTCCGGCCGCCGCTGCCGCCGTGATGATCCAGCGCGTGCCTGGCCAGCCAGTCCCGGGAGAATACCGAGCGGTGCTGGCCGGGGACGAACGTTACCGCCACCGAATCTGGAGTGTGCTGGATCTGCGTGATACCCAGCCCGTTCGGTATCTCGGTGATGTCCGTCAGCTTCTGGCCGGTGCCCGGCGCGACGCACTCAGCGCACGGGCAGTTGTCCCGCAGCCATGCCGCCGGGAACCGTAGCTGACGTCCATTGACGGTTACCGTCAGATCCGCGCTGGTCAAACTGGTCTCCAGGAATCAAGTTGGCTATACAAGTTTGATCGTGACTATACTAGTCGGCATGACATCCAGGCAGCGGGTGGTCATTGTCGGCGGCGGCGTGCTCGGCACTATGCACGCGGTCATGGCGCGGCGGCGCGGCTATGAGGTCGTGCAACTGGAACGTGAAGCCGAGGCCAGGGGCGCGAGCGTGCGGAACTTCGGCTTGGTCTGGGTCAGCGGCCGGCGGGCCGGCTCTGAGCTCGGCCTGGCCCTGCGCGCCCGTGCGCTGTGGGGAGAGCTCGGTGCCCGGGTGCCCGGCCTCGGCTTTCGCGCCGCGGGCTCGCTCACGATGGCCAGCGACGCCGAGCTCGCCTTGCTGAAGGAAGCGGCGGCACTCCCCGACGCGGACCAGCGCGGCTTCGAGTTGCTCGACCCGGCGGCCGCCCGGGCCGTCAACCCGGCGCTCCAGGGCGAGTTCGCCGGCGCCCTGTACTGCCGCCAGGACGCGATCGTCGAGCCGCGGCACGCCCTGCCCGCGCTCCGGGCCCACCTGGCCGGCGACGGATACCAGTGGCTGCCGGGCCGTGAGGTGACCGAGATCGCGCCGAACGCGGTCCGCGACCACACCGGGACATGGCACCAGTGCGACCTCGCCGTGCTGTGCACGGGCGCCGCGCACACCGGGCTGGCCGGGCGTTACCTGCACAAGGGTGGTGTGCGGCGGGTGCGGCTGCAGATGATGCAGACGGCACCGCTGGCCGGGCGGGTCACCACGGCGCTGGCCGACGGCGACTCGCTGCGCTACTACCCCGCCTATGACCTTCCGGGCCGGGACCGGCTCGCGCCGCAGGACGGCGCGGCCGCCCGGACCCGGGCCCAGCTGCTGCTGGTGCAGCGGGCCGACGGCGGGCTCACCATCGGCGACACGCATGAATACACCGAGCCGTTCGCGTTCGATGTGGACGAGGACGCCTATGACCACCTGCGGACCCGGGCCGAGATCCTGCTCGGCACGCCCATCCCCCGGATCCAGCGGCGCTGGGCCGGGGTCTACAGCGAGGTCGACCCGCAGGCGCCCGGTCATCCGCTGTACCACCGAGCCGAGGCCGAGCCCGGCGTCGTCCTGGTTACCGGGCCAGGCGGGCGCGGTATGACCTGTTCCCCGGCGATCGCAGAGGAGACATTCCGATGACCCGGATCACAGTGGCCTGCCTGGACATGGCGGGCACGACGGTGGCCGACGACGGCACGGTGATGGAAGCCTTCACTGCGGCCATAGCCGACCAGAACCTCCCGGTGAGGCTGTTCAACCAGGCCATGAAGGACGTACGGACCAGCATGGGCCAGTCCAAGATCGAGGTGTTCCGGCGCATCCTGGGCGACGAGGCAGCGGCCGTGAAGGCCAACGCGGCGTTCGAGGATCACTACGGCGCCGCCGTCCGCGCGGGCAAGGTCTCGGCGATGCCTGGCGCCGAGGACACCTTCATGCGGCTGCGTGACGCCGGGGTCCGCCTCTGCCTGGCCACCGGTTTCTCCCCCGTCACGCGGGACGCCATCATCGACGAGCTGGCCTGGGGCGGCCTCATCGACCTGGCGCTGTCTCCCGCCGACGCCGGCCGCGGCCGCCCGTGGCCCGACCTGCCGCTCACCGCGCTGCTGAAGCTGCGCGGCGGCGCGGTCGCCGAGCTGGCCGTGGCCGGCGACACGCCCAGCGATATCGAGTCGGGACGGCGGGCCGGAGCTGCGATCGTGGCGGGCGTGCTGACCGGCGCCGGGACCCGCGCCGACCTGGAACAGGCCGGCGCGCCGGTCATCCTCGACACGGTCGCGGGCATCCTTCCCTACGTCACCGGCTGACGGCGCCCGGCTGCCGGGAACGGCTCACGCGCTCCTCGCGGCCACATGCACCGGTTCTGGCGGCAACGTGACCGACACCGAGGCTCCCGGGGGCAGCGCAGCCGCCTCCGAGCTGGGCTTGTCGACCCGCAGCGAGATGTCGCCGTCCAGCAGCACGCTAACCCGGGTAACCGAACCGAGAAAGGTCCGGGTCGTCACGATGCCGTTGCCGTTCTCGGCCACTTCCAGGCGCAGCCCTTCCGGCCGCACCAGCACGTCCACGGGCTGGCCCGCCAGCTCCGCGGCCTGATCCGGCGCCCGGACCGGCACGGTGCCGCCGAGCACCGCCACCCGGCCGTCGTCTTCCATCTCCGCGGGGATCCGGTTCATCACGCCGACGAACTCGGCCACAAACGCGGTGGCCGGATTGGCGTAGAGCTCGTCCGGAGCAGCGATCTGCTCCAGTCTGCCCTTGCTCATGACACCGACCCGGTCGGCCATGGAGAGCGCTTCCTCCTGGTCGTGGGTGACGAACAAGGTGGTGGTGCCGAGCCGCTGCTGCAGCGTGCGGATCTGCTCGCGTAGCTGCAGCCGGACCTTGGCGTCCAGCGCGGACAGCGGCTCGTCAAGCAGCAGGACCCGCGGCTCGATGGCCAGCGCCCGGGCGAGGGCGACCCGCTGCTGCTGACCGCCGGACAGCTGGTGCGGATACTGCCCGGACTGCGGCGCCAGGCCGACCATGTCCAGCAGCTCGGCCGCCTTCTTGCGCCGGCTGCCGGTGCCCACCTTGCGCATCCGCAGGCCGAAGCCCACGTTGTCCAGTGCCGACATGTTCGGGAACAGGCTGTAGCTCTGGAACACCATGCCCATGTCGCGCCGGGCGGCCGGCACCGCGGAGATGTCCTTGCCGTCGATCAGGACTGCCCCGGCGTCGGCGGTCTCGAACCCCGCCACGATGCGCAGCGCCGTGGTCTTGCCGCAGCCAG
Organism: uncultured Actinomycetota bacterium; assembly: GCA_963781225.1. Lineage (GTDB taxonomy): Bacteria > Actinomycetota > Actinomycetes > Streptosporangiales > Streptosporangiaceae > Palsa-504. The sequence continues at coordinate 115,961 of CAWAFD010000013.1, read as the reverse complement.
ACGGGCCGAGCAACGCCACCAGCTCGCCCGGGGCCATGTCGATGGACAGGCCGTCCAGGGCCCGGGTGGCGCCGAAGTGACGGGTCAGGTCTTCCAGCACGACGCTGGTGCCGCCTCGCTCGGGGCTCGGCAGGCCATCCGCGGTCGCGGTGCCGGCGGTATTGGTGGTGTTGGCGGTCATTAGTCCCCCCGCGTTTCTTGACGTGAGACGCTGAACAGCGTGACCGTGCCACCTCCGGTCTTACGCGACTGCCGCGTCCCGAGCACGGTGATGGCCAGCAGGAAGATCCAGGTGACGAACAGGGCGAGCAGCGAGGCCGCCACCGAGACCTGGCCGCTGGTCTGGCTGTTGACATAGATCCAGACCGGGAAGGTCTGGTACAGGTCCAAGCTGGCTATGGTGAACTCGCCGAGCACCATGGCCACGGTAAGCACCGTGGCCGACAGCAGCGCGGTGCGCAGGTTGGGCAGGAGCACCCGCCACAGCGTGCTGCCCCAGCCGGCGCCGAGCGAGTTCGACGCCTCGACGATCGTCTTCAGGTCCAGCGCACGCAGCCCAGCGTCGATGGCGCGGTAGGCGAACGGCATGGCCAAGATGACGTAGATCAGCGACAGCAAGAGCGAGGTGCCCTTGAGGAAACCCGGCGCGATGGCCAGTACGCCGACGATGAGCACCACCGGCGGGATGACGATCGGCAGGATCGTGATCCCCTCCATCAGCCGCCGGAGCCGGGGCAGCCGCAGGTGGACGTAGACGGCCGTGGGCACCATGAGCACGAGCGTGATCACCGTGGTGATGACGGCCAGCCGGACCGACAGGGCCAGCGACGAGGTGAACCCAGACTCGCTGATCACCGAGCCGAACGCGGTGATCCCAGCGAACCGCAGCGCCGCCCACAGCGGGATCAGGAAGTACGCCGCCGTGACAAGCAGCACGACCCAGCGCCACGTTATCCCGGTCCGGGTGCCTGCCCGCCGGTGCTTGGGCGGCGCGATCCCGCCAGCGGCTTCCCGCGCGACTACCGCAGCCATCTGGCGGACCTCCGCTGAAGTACGACGTAGATTCCCATCGCGACCGCGATGATGACGACCATGCCGAGGCCGAGGGCCTTACCGATGTTCTCCTGGCCGGCGATGACGTTGCCGTTCAGGAATGACCCGATCTGGATGGCGGTCAGCGGGATGGTCCCGTTGGTCAGGGCCTCGGTGGTGGCGTAGGCGGACAGCGCGCTGCCGAACAGCAGCAGCACGCAGCCCAGGAACGAGGGCAGCAGCACCGGCCCGCCTACAAAGCGCCAGTACGCCCACGAGCGGGCGCCCAGGTTCTCGGCCGCTTCCCGCCAGGCAGGCCGCAGGCCTTCCAGGGCGGGCAGGATGACCAGCACCATCAGCGGGATCTGGAAGTACATGTACACCACGACCACCCCCGTGAGCGAGTACAGGGTGAAGCCGTGCTCATACGGATTGAACCCCAGGCTGGCCAGCCACTGAGTGGCCAGGCCGCTGGAGCCCAGGGTCGCGATGAACAAAAACGCCAGCGGGACGCCGCCGAAGTTGGCGAAGACACCGGCCGCCGTGATGGCCACCTGCCGCAGTACCATCCCGCGCTTGGCCGTGAAGATCGCATACGCGATAACCAGGCCCAAGATCCCCGGTATCACCGAGGTGAGCACCGACAAGATGATGCTCTGCCAGAAGCCGTGCAGGTAGACACCGTGGGTGGCTGCGCGGACGTTGGCGAAGGTAAAGCTGCCGCCGTTGGTCTGGAAGGCACCGATCGCTACCGCCACCATCGGCGCCAGCAGGAAGAGGGCTATGTAGACGCCGAACGGCACGATCCCGGAAATCCGGCGCAGCCAGCGCAGGGCGGCCGCCGGGGTCAGCTTCGCGGGTGGCTCGGGCGCGGCGACGGAACCGGACCCGGAGGCCCCGGGATCCACGAGGGATTCCGGGGCCCCGGAGGCTGCTACTGCCTGGCCCACCGCTAGCCGATCACACTGGACCACTGCTGCGACACCACGTTCTCCGCCGCTGACTGCTGCGACTGGGTGGGGAAGGTGACGTCCCCGGCCGGGGCCGGCGGCAGCGCCTTGTAGGCGGTCTGGTCCACCGTGCCGGCCTTGACCAGGGTAGGCAGCTCGATCGGCCGGGCCTCACCCTGCAGCCACAGGTTCTGGCCGGTGGTGGTGTACAGGTACTCCTCCCACAGCCGGGCCGCGGCCGGGTCCGGCGCGTACTTGCTGATGGCCTGGTCGTAGTAGGCCGCATAGGAGGCGTCGCTTGGGATCACGATCTTCAGGCCCTTGACGGTCGGGCCGATCTCAGAGGCCAGCAGGTAGTCCCACCAGACCACGATCGGCGTCTGGCCGCTCTCCATGGTCGCCGCGCTGGCCGTAACCGGCACGAAGTTGCCTACCGAGTGCAGTTTCTTGAAGTAGTCGATGCCGGGCGTGATGTTGTTCAGCGAGCCGCCATTGGCCAGCGCTGCGGCATAAACCGCGGAGAACGCCGCACTGGCCTGGGTCGGGTTGCCGTTGATGGCGACCTGGTTCTTGTACTCAGGCTTGAGCAGGTCAGCGAACGAGGTCGGCGGGGTCTTCACCTTGGCCGAGTTGTACCCAATGGCCACGTAGCCGCCATAGTCGGCGAACCAGGTGCCATCCGAGGCCTTGGCGTCAGCCGGGATGCTGCTCCAGCTCGCGACCTTGTACGGGGCCAGGATGCCTTCCTGGTCGCCCTTGACCGCGAACGCGGTGCCCATGTCCAGGACGTCGGGCGCACGGCTCTGGCTCTTGAGCTGGTTGACCGCGTTGAGCTCGTCCTGGCTGGAGCCGTCCGGGTTCGCGTCGTTGATCTTGATCCCGTACTTGGCCGTGAAGTCCTTCATGATGGTGCCGTAGTTGGCCCAGTTGGACGGCAGCGTGATGACGTTCAGCTGGCCTTCCTTCTTGGCCGCCGCGACCAGGGCGTTCATGCCGCCCCCGGCCGAGACGGAGCTGACGGTGGCCCAGTTGGTCCCGCTGCTGCTGGCGCTGCTGCTGGAGCCCGACGAACTGCAGCTCACGGTGAGCAGCAGGCTGCCGGCAACCGCGGCGCCTGCTGCGATGGCGTGCCTTGCGCGCAAAATTCCCTCCCAAACCACAAGCCCCGGGGGCGGGGACTCAAGACGCCAGATGTTGGCTAGACAAGTCGAGATCATGACTAGTCCGGTCGAACGGGAGATTTCGGGCCCGTGGCAGCCAGACATCTGTTGGCGGTCAGGTTGGCAACTGTGAAATGTCGTATTGGTGACGGCGCTGATCAGCCCTGGCCGGCGGCCTGGCAGGTGGTTAGGATCTGCTCTCAGCGACGTGCCTCCGCTTCCTACCTGGGGCAGCAGAGCGTCAGTACCGCGGGTGGGCCATGACTCCTCAGCAGGGCGGATCACAGCAACCGGCAGGTATCCGTGACGTAGCCCGGCGGGCCGGGGTCTCGGTCGCCTCGGTGAGCTTCGCCCTGAACGGCCAGCCGGGAGTGGCGGAGGAAACCCGGCAGCGGATCCTGGCCGCCGCCGCCGAGCTCGGCTATCAGGCCAACCGGCAGGCTCAGGCGCTGCGCCGGGGCCGGACGACCACCTATGGCCTGATCATCCGCAACTTCAGCAATCCGTTTTTCCTGGAGGTGCTGACCGGAGCCGAGCAGACCGCCCGGGCCGCCGGGGCCACCCTGCTGCTCCTGGACTCCTACTACTCCGAGGAACGTGAGCGCACACAGGTGCGGGAGATGGCCGCCCAGCGCCTGGCCGGGCTGGCCATCGCGCCGGTCGGCAAAGGCGGATCGGTGCGGCTCTGGCAGGAGCTGCGCCCCGGTACCCCGGTGGTGGCCCTGAACGCGTCGGTGGACGGCATCACCGGCGTCTCGCGCGTGTACCCGGACAACGCGGCCGGGGTCGAGCTGGCCATGCGCCGCCTGGCTGAGCTGGGCCATGCTTCCACCGCCTTCCTGTCCGCCCCGCGCGGCCTGGCCGCCGACCCCGACCGGCTGCGTTATTTCCGGCGGCTCGCCCGCGAGCTGGGCATGCGCCCGGAGGTCGTGCGGTCACCGCTGACCATTACCGCCGTGCGCGAAGCGGCCAGGGCCCTGCTGGCGCGCCGCAACCCCCCGACGGCCATCATCACCAACTCCGACTACACGGCCCTGGGGATCTACAAGACCGCGCGTGACCTGGCCCGGCGGATCGGGCCTGATGTCTCGGTCATCGGGCATGACGACCTGCCCACTTCCGAGCTGCTCGACCCGCCGCTGGCCACCATCGCCCTGGACGGCAGGGAAATGGGTCGCGCGCTGATGGCGCGGCTGCTCAGCGCGAGCGCGCCGGAGGACTACGTGGCGCCGGTCGAACTAGTCGAACGCGCCTCGCTCCAGGCCCCCGGCCGCCTCGCCGCCCCGGCGTTGACACGGCTCACAGCGGCAACTCGGTAACGGTCCTTGACACCCCTTTCCGGGGTGTGTGAGCATTCGAACGCTAAACGTTTTAGATGCGTTTATCCTGCGCTCTCAGCTGGGGGAACAGGTGGGTCGGCAGCCCTTATCGGCACCGCCGCGGCATCGATGCCGACCGCGGGTTCCTCCGATAGTCACGACCCGCTCCGGGACTGGAGAACCTTTTCAGGAGGCATTGGTGAGATCGTCATATCGGTTCGCGCTTGCGGGCGCCGCGGCGGCCGCGTTGCTAGCGGCCGGCTGCTCGTCGAGTTCCTCGTCCAGCTCCAGCGGCGGGGCTAACTGGTCCACTGAGACCACCGCTGCGGCTGGTGGCGGCATGAATGCCCTGATCAAGGCGGCCAAGTCCGAGGGCACCCTCAACGTCATCGCGCTCCCGCCGACGTGGGCGAACTACGGCAACATCATCTCCGGCTTCCAGAGCAAATACGGCATCAAGGTCGTCTCCACGCTTCCCGACGGCTCGAGCCAGCAAGAGGTCGACGCGGTCAAGACGGAGCACGGCACGGCCAAGGCGCCCGACGTGATGGACGTCGGCATGGCCGTGGCGCTGGCCAACACGAGCCTGTTCGCGCCGTACGAGGTCAGCACCTGGAGCAGCATCCCCACGGCTCAGAAGGCATCGAACGGCATCTGGGTCCAGGACTACGGCGGTTACATGGCCGTCGGGTACTCGAGCAAGTTCGGCACCATCACCTCGCTCAACGACCTGCTCAGCCCCAAGTTCAAGGGCGCGGTCGCGCTGAACGGCAACCCGACCTCGGCCAACGCCGCCCTGAACGGCGTGATGATGGCCAGCCTGGCCGAAGGCGGCTCGGCGAGCAGCATCGCCGACGGCGTGAACTTCTTCACCAAGCTGAAGAAGGCCGGCAACTTCTCTCCGGTGCAGGCGACCGGGGCCACGATCAAGGCCGGGACCACCGAGGTCGTGTTCAACTGGGACTACCTGAACCTGCCGAGCTACGTCGGCGTGCCGAACTGGAAGGTGTTCATCCCGCAAAACGCCGTCCTGGGCGGCTATTACGCGCAGGCCATCAACAAGACCGCGCCGCACCCGGCTGCGGCCCGGCTGTGGGAGGAGTACCTTTACTCCCAGTCCGCCACCGGCGGCCAGAACCTGTGGCTGCAGGGCGGCGCCCGGCCGGTCGAGCAGGCGGCCATGACCTCCAACGGCACCATCGACAAGGCCGCGGCCGCGAAGCTCCCCCCTGTCAGCGGAACGCCGACCTTCCTCAGCGCATCCCAGTCCACCGACGCGGCTAACTACCTGGCGGCGAACTGGGCGAAGGCCGTGAGCTAGCGAGGAAACGTGTCTGTCGCTGCGGCTGACCAGACCGGCGCCCGGCCTTCGCGGGCCGGGCGCCGGCTTTCCGCCCCCGCCTGGGTCGGTACCGTCCCGTTCCTCGCCTACGTCGCGGTCTTCTTGCTCTGGCCGACGGGGATCGTGGTGGTCGATTCGCTGAAGAACCCATCCGGCGCCTGGGCATTCTCCAACGTGACTGAGCTCGGCAACTCGCTGGTGCGTGGTTACTTCATCGGCTCGTTCAAGCTGAGCCTGCTATCGGCGGTGGCGGGGGCGGTGCTGGGCGCGATTCTGGCCTATGCCATAGCGTCGGGTAACCCGGACGGCACAGTACGCAGGCTTTACCTGGCCGTCTCGGGCGTCCTGGCCCAGTTCGGCGGAGTCACGCTGGCGTTCGCGTTCCTGGTGACCCTCGGGCCCGTGGGGCTGCTGTTCCACGCCAGCTGGTATTACGAATTCCCGTGGGGTATCGGGCTGATCTACACCTACTTCCAGATCCCGCTGATGGTGCTGGTCTTCCTGCCCGCGATCGACGGGGTAAAGGTCCAGTGGCGAGAGGCGTCGGAGAACTTGGGTGCGTCCGCATGGCAGTACTGGCGCTACGTCGGCGGCCCGCTGCTGACGCCGGCCTTCCTCGGCGGCCTGCTCCTGCTGTTCGCCAACGCGCTGTCGTCCTTCGCGACCATCATCGCCTGGGAGAACCAGATCGCCTACATCGTGCCGCAGCAGATCAGCACCGCCCTGTCCAGCGAGGTCGGGCTGAGTAATGTCAACGTGGCCGACTTGCTCGCCTTGGGCATGGTGGTCATGGTGGCCATTGTCATGACCGGGTATGCGTTGCTGCAGCGAAGGACGGCACGATGGCTGCGGTAACCGCACTCAACGAGACACCTACCCCCGCGGCGGCCTGGCGCCGAGCGGCATGCAGGTTCGCCGCCGCCGACGGCTGAACATATTCCGTTACGTGGTCTTCACGGTGTTCGGGCTGTTCTTCGCCGTTCCTCTGCTGGCGATGGCGCGGTTCTCCCTGGAGGGAGCCAAGCTCGGCACCTGGTCGCTGACAGCCTGGCGGCAGATCACCTCCTTCCAGAGCTCTGGGATCCCTCCCTTGGTGAGCTCGATCGAGATCACCCTGGAACTGGCGGTCATCACCTGCGTGATCATGCTCGCCCTGCTGATGCCGACCATGATCTGGATCCGGCTGCGGGTGCAGTGGCTGGCGCGCACCATGGAACTCTTGTGCCTGCTGCCGCTCACGATCCCCGCCATCGTGCTGGTGGTCGGCCTCGGCCCGATCTACAACAGGATTCAGCATTACAGCGTGTCCTCGCTCATGCTGTTCTGGGTCTACGTCATCCTGGCGCTGCCCTACGCCTACCGGGCGCTCGCCGCCGGGCTCGGCGCGGTTGACGCGACCACCCTGTCCGAGGCCGCGCGCAGTCTCGGTGCGAGCTGGTTCAGCGTTATCGTCCGGGTCATAGTGCCGAACATGCGGCAGGCCATCCTGAACGCCCTGCTGCTGACCTGGGCTTTGGTCCTCGGCGAGTTCACCATCGCCTACCTTCTGCTGTACAACAACTTGCAGGAGGAGCTGTACTCCATCAGCCGTACTACGCCGAACGCGGGCGTGATCTTCTCCACCTCATTCGCCGCCCTGTTGTTCGCATTCGTGCTACTGCTGATCCTGTCCTACGCTGGCCGCCGCCGCCGTGGCCGGGGATGAGGTACCACCCGTGACTTCTTCACCAGTGACCAGGACGCCGGGTACGGCGGATCGCAGCGCCGTCGAGGTGCGGCTGGAAGGCCTGAGCCGCCATTACGGCCCGGTGGTCGCGCTGGACCATCTCGACCTCAGCTTGCAGCCTGGCGAGCTGATCGCCCTGCTCGGCCCGTCGGGCTGCGGCAAGACCACCACGCTCCGGCTGCTGGCTGGGCTGGAGGACGCCGACACCGGCCGGATCACCGTGGCCGGCCGGGACATCACCCGGCTGCCGGCCAGCAAGCGTGATATGGGCATGGTGTTCCAGGCCTACTCGCTGTTCCCGCACATGACCGTGCGGCAGAACGTGGCCTTCGGGCTGCGCCTGCGCCGGGTCGGCGCGGCCGAGCGGGACAAGCACGCGCTGGAGATGCTCGATCTGGTCGGGCTGTCCACCCAAGCCGACCGGTACCCGCACCAGCTTTCCGGCGGGCAGCAGCAGCGCGTCGCGCTGGCCCGCGCGCTGGCCATCGAGCCCCAGGTCCTGCTGCTTGACGAGCCACTGTCGGCGCTGGACGCCAAGGTCCGGGCCCAGCTCCGCGACCAGATTCGCCGCATTCAGCTCGAGGTCGGCATCACCACGCTGTTCGTCACCCACGACCAGGAAGAGGCGCTGGCCATCGCGGACCGGGTCGGGGTCATGCGGGACGGCCGCCTGGAGCAGCTCGCCTCCCCCACCGAGGTGTACTCCCGCCCGGCGACCTCGTTCGTGGCCGAGTTTGTGGGCCTGTCCAACCGGCTAGGCGGCGAGGTCCGCGGCGGCGAGGTGACCGTCCGCGGGCGCACGCTGCCCCTGATGGACCGCGACGTACCCGATGGCCCGGTGGTGGCGCTGATCCGGCCCGAGGCCGTGACCTTGGCCTCGCAGACCTCGGCGGAGTCCGGCCCACTGGCCGGGACGGTCATCGCCGTCACGTTCCTGGGCGCCACCAGCCGGGTCACGGTCGACCTGGGCGACACCACCGTCCTGGCCCAGCTGACCACCTCGGACGCCACCGAGCTCCCGGCGGGCAGCCGCGTCGCGCTGACCATCCGCCCCGACCCGGTGCTGGTGTCGTCGAGCTCGGAACCGGCCGCGGCCATGGAAGACGAGTGAGTCACGCACCACATCCGGGCCATCCCCACCCACCCCTGACCACCGCGCGGCGCCTCACCCGCGGGGCGGTCCTGCGGTCTGGCCGGACCGCTGCGTACCGGGCGGTCGAGATCGGCCCAGGCGAGTCCCATCTGGTCCGCACGGATCTGAGTGGGAGCATTCCCGATGCGGGCGGCGCTGGCCGCCAGCGCCGGGCCAGCCGCTATTCTGCCTGGTCCACATCACCGACCTGCAGCTGGCTGACGTCCAGTCGCCGGCCGTTTCGAGTTCCTCAACGCCCGGTTCGCCGACCCCCGGTACGCCGAGATCGTGCCGGTTCAGCGGCCTCAGGAGGCGCTCACGCCGCACGCGGTGGACGCGACCCTGCGCACGATGGGGCAGGTGCGCGGACCGGCCACCGGCCGGGCACAGCTGGCCGTGACGACCGGCGACGCCATCGACAACGCGCAGTGGAACGAGCTTCAGGCCTTCCTGGCCCTGTTCGACGGCGGGGTGGTGACCACCGATTCGGGCGGTCCCGGCTACGAGGGCGTGCAGGCGCCCGGCTGGCCCGGTGACGTCTTCTGGCGGCCGGACGGCGCAGGTCCGGACGGGCCGGACATGTTCCGCCGGGAGTTCGGCTACCCGCACTACCCAGGGTTGCTGGAGCGGGCGCTGCGCGAGTTCACCGCCTCGGGCCTGCCCGTGCCCTGGCTGTCCTGCTTCGGCAACCACGAGGCGCTCAATCAGGGGGTGGGGCGGCAGACTCCGGGACTGGCCGCCGCCCTCACCGGCGATCGCAAGCCAATCAGCCTGCCCGAAGACTTCGACCACGACCAGGCGCTGCAGCTGTTCACCGAGCAGCCCGAGGCGTTCATGGCCGGCCCGTCTCACGCGATCACCCCGGACGCCTTCCGCCTGCCCATCAGCAGGCGGGACTTCGTCGACGCCCACTTGCGGGCGGGGTCACGGCCGTTCGGGAACGGTTTCGGCGAGCGCAACCGGCTGGACGGCACCGCCTATTACGCCTACGACACCCCGGCTGTGCGCTTTATCGCGCTGGACACCAACTGCCTGGCCGGCGGGGCTTCCGGGTGCGTGGACCGTCAGCAGGCCCGCTGGCTGGAAGCCAAGCTCGCCGAGGTCCACTCCACCTACCGGGGCCCAGACGGGGACGAGGTGCGGACCGGCCACGATGACCGGCTCGTCGTGGTGTTCTCCCATCACGGCACGGACACCCTCGACAACGGCCGCGGGGCTCATCTGGGCCCGGACGGCGAGCCGCTGCTCGGCGCCGGCCTGGTGGGACTGCTGCACCGGTTCAAAAACGTCGTGCTGTGGCTCAACGGGCACACGCACACCAACACGATCCGGCCACGCCGCGACCCGGCCGACCCGGCTCGCGGGTTCTGGGAGGTCACCACGTGCGCAGTGGTGGACTGGCCCTGCCAGACCCGGATCGTGGAGCTCGTCGATCACGGCGACTACCTGTCCGTCGTCACCACCATGGTCGACCACGACAGCCCGCTGGGCCCAGGCCGCCTGCAGACCGCGGGCGACCTGGCCGCGCTGCACCGCGAGCTCGCGGCCAACATTCCCTGGGGAACCCCGGTCATGGCCGGGGAGGCGGCGGACCGGAACACCGACCTGCGGATCGTGCCGCCGTTCCCGCTCAGCCGCCTGCCCGGAGCTTAGCCCGAAGCAGCTCCAGATCGCCGGCGGACAGGCCATGATCGGACAGCCACTGCGCGGCACCGCCGTAGCGCGCGTCCATCTGGCCCAGGAACGCGGTCATAGTCTCGGGCCGCACCCGGAATTTCCCGCTGGGGTTGCCGTCGATGTCCCGGTAGTACACTCGGGACCGCCGCAGCCGCCCCATGATGGCCTCCGTGCGCTCGCCGGACGCGGCGTAGTCCGCCACGATGGCGTCCGGGAGGACACCCGCCACGGTGAGCGCGAGCGCCACCACCACACCGGTCCGGTCCTTGCCCGCGGCGCAGTGCACCAGCGCCGCACCCTCGGAGCGGGCGATGCTCCGTAGCGCCCCGGCCACCTGGTCCGGCCGGTCCTCCAGATAACCCAGGTAGTGGCCGCAAACCGAATCACCGGGAAACCGGGACAAGTCCTCGCGCTGCCGGACCAGCAGGGCGTCGGCAGCCACGTCGGTTGTGGAGCCGACCTCTGGCATCACCGGGTGGTGCGCATGCCGCACGCTGGCCACGGCGTCCAGCGGGGCCGGCCCTTCGGCTTCCAGCTCATGGCGGCTTCGCAGGTCGACCACGGTGGTCACACCGATGTCGGTCACCAGCCGGTCCACGTCGGCAGCCGAAAGTTCCTGGAGGTTGTCCGCGCGCAGCAGCTGGTCTCTGGCCGTCTTGTGACCATCGCCGGTGGGCAGGTCCCCCAGGTCGCGGACGTTGACGGCACCATCGAGCTCGAGCCACGGCATGACAACACCATGACAGACGCGGCTGAGCGCCAGGATCGAGGGGGCGGCTGCCCGCGATCGCCGCCCCGATGACTTGCACACCTTTTGAGGTGCTGCCCTGCCGCTGGGCCGCCGAGCGCACCCTGGCCTGGATCAGCCGGCACCCCGCGCTGTCCGCGACTACCGCTGCCCGCTCACCACGAGACATACATCTACTGGGCCATGATCATCACCATGAGCCGCCGCCTGGCCCGGGCATCCCCCAACCCTGGCACTGGACCGCCCGGCTCGCGATGTCCTGCCTCGCAGGCAGCTTGCCCGGCATGACCAACGCGCATGAAACGGCTCAGATGGAAGTCGGGTGTGCCGCGAGTGCAGCGAGTACCTGCTGACGGGCCGGCTGGGCAATCCCCGGACCTAGATGCCCGCGAGGTTGGAGAACGTCCATACCCCTGGACCTCAGGGCGTCCTGGGTGCGGGCGACGATATGCGGGTCGCGGTAGACGTCGTCGGGCTGGTAGAGCATGAACATCAGCTTCCAGAAAGCGCGGAAGGCGGCGGGGTCGAACGAGGCCGCGACCCGCAGCTGCGTGAAGCTGAGCCGGTCCGGGTCAGGTGGTGGGGGCAGCGGGGCGGAGTCGCCCAGGATGGCATGGCGCAGGGTCGCCAGGCGGGCGGAGTCGACCGCGGCCTGTTCTTCGTAGTACGGGGCGACATGCCCGGCGGTCCGCTCGTCCATCGCGATTGTCTGCTCGGCCCAGTCGGCGTGCTTACCGACCACGTCGACAAGGTCGGCCGCGCCCCACATGGCCAGGCTCAGGCCGCGCCCGAAGGTCGGATTGGTGGTGCAGACCGAGTCCCCGATGCCGTGCAATCCGGTGACAACAGGCCTGCCGTCGGCTACCAGGCGGCGCAACGTGTTGCGCGGCCCGGTCATCGGGAACACCGGGCTGATCGGTTCTAGCGCCTCCAGCCAGGCTGCACAGGCGGGGATGGTCCGCAGCACGGTGGTAAAGACGTCTGGCTCTTTGACCTGCCGGAAGCGCCGGCCGGCGGCGAGTGGGACGATAGCCAGCTGCACCGCGCCGTTGTCGGCGCCGAAGACGGCAAAGGTGAACTCCTCCAGACCGGCCACGATCCGGGTAGTCGCAGGGCCGGCAGCTGTCTGCCCGGGCGTATCCGGTAATGACGGCTGTAATAGGCCACTCCGCAGTCTGCCGACCAGGTCGCCGCCGGGGCGGCACCGATGTCCTGCAGCCACCGGCCGGCCGGCGTGCGCGCCGGCCGCATCGATCACCAGATCCGACGAAAGCTCTCCGTGGCCGGTCCGGACCCCGATCACGCGGGGTGGTCGGCCAGGCCGGCCAAGCAGACCGATGACCCGCACCCCATCTCGGACCATGACGCCCGGTTCAGCCAGCACTGCCCGCTGCAGCACCCAGTCCAGGGTCGACCGCCGGGTCATCAGCGGAGACAGCCGTTCATCGCCAGGCCATGCGGACCGGTCGACCAGGGTGCCGGGCATCCAGTCCGATATCGGCACCTCGACCACGCCCGCCGCCAGCAAACTCTCATAGACATCCGGCAGCCGGTCGCGAACAAGCTCCCGGCACCGGGCCATCACGGCGTGCGCCTGGACGATCTGCGGAGCGGCCGGCCGGTACGCCGAGCCCGCAGCCGATTCCACGTCGGCTCCCGGCTCCACACGATCCTGCTCCAGCACCACCACCTCGTGGCCGGCCCGAGCCAGCAAGAGCGCAGCGAACAAGCCTCCCGCGCCCCCGCCGATGATGGTGATCTTCATCCCGGCTCCCCGGCAAGTTAATAGATTGCTACTCTATTAATAGAGTATGGATCTAGAGATAGACTCCGCTGACATGGAGGAGTCTGTCAAGCCCGCTCCTGGCCGCCGGGCCCGCAAGGCCCTTGCCACCCGGCATCGCGTGCTGGATGCCGCAGAAACCCTCTTCGTCCGTGACGGCTATGCCGCTACCACCATCGCCGCCATCGCCGAGAAAGCAGACGTGGCTGTCCAGACCGTCTACGCCGTCTTCGGGAACAAGCGCGCCATCCTCAGCGAGCTGCTCGCCATCCGCGTCGCCGGCGACGATCACGCCAACCCCCTGCAAAGCCGAGAGCACTGGCAGGCCATCGAGCATGAGCCCGACCCCCGCCGGCAACTCGCCCTCCTAGCCGCCCTGGCAACCCAGATCGGCAACCGCATCGGGAGCCTCTACCAAGTCCTCGCCGGGGCCGCAGGCTCCGACCCAGAAATAGCCGAGCTATACCGGGAACAACAGCAAGCCCGGTACAAAGACCAACAGCGCCTCACCAGATCCCTGGCCCGGAAAGGCGCGCTGAAAGAAGGCCTGCGCGAGGCGACCGCCACCGACATCATGTGGGCGATCGCAAACCCTAACACCCACTACGCCCTGATCAGCGAACGACGGTGGACGCCAGGCCAGTACGAGCAATGGCTCGCGCACATGCTGACCTGCGCCCTGCTCATTAGCGGAACCCTGAGCCAGCCCCGCAGCTAGAAGAGCGTCCAGCCCGGCCATACGACTTTCCAGCCAGCCACGCTCATCTGGTCGAGCGCTGCCTCTTAGTACTCCAGCGACACTTCGTGATCATGCTGGTGTGAGCGTTCGTCGGCGGTAATGGCAGGCGCGGGCGGTGGCCTGGTGGCGTCGTAGCCATCGTGACCAGTCCAGCTGCAGGCTGGGTGGGGGCAGTTGCTGGTGCAGCCCGGTGAAGAGCCGGCGGATCTCGTGGCGGGTCAGCGGGATCAGCTGGCTGTCGGGATGGTGATGGTCTGGCTGGGCGGCGGCCAGGACGGACAGGAAGGCGCAGGCGAGCAGGGCCAGGATGGTCCACCGGTGCCAGGAGGTCCAGCTCCGGACCTGGTGCTCGTCCAGGCCGGCGAGTTCCTTGCCGGCAGCGAACCCGTCCTCGATCTTCCACCGCGATCCTGCCACCCGCACGAGCTGCGCCAATGGCACCGGATGGGGAGCGTGGGCGCGGTAGAAGGCGTACTCGCCGTCGCTGATCCGGCGGCGGATCAGCAGCCAGTGCGGTCCCGTGCCCTCCGGCACGGCGGGGTCAGCGGTGTCGATTAAGGCCCAGTCATACCAGCGCGGGCCCTTGGCGCCGGGCCCGGCCGAAAGGCGCTGCCAGGCGCGGGCGGGCAGCCGCTTTGCCAGCTCGGCCGCCGGGCGCGGGCCGATCCCGGTGGTGACCGGGTGGCTCTTGGCCACGGCCAGGACGTAGCTCAGGCCGCGGCAGGCCAGCTCGGCGCGCAGCTGCGGGTCCTGGCCGTAGACCTCGTCGGCGGCCGCCCATGCGGCGGGTGTCCCGGCCTCCAGCGCCCGGCCGATCATCGCCCTGGCCAGCGCCGGCTTGGTAGCGAACACCGTGCCGCCGGGGACTCCGGCGGCCCGGCACCGGGCCGGGTCGGAAGTCCAGGACCGGGGCAAGTAGAGCGCCCGGTCGATGAACGCGGACCCGGCCGGGGCGGCATAGGCCAGGTAGACCGCGACCTGGGCGTTCTCGGTCCGTCCCGCGGTGCCGGTGTACTGCCTTTGAACCCCCACCGTCATGGTGCCCTTCTTCAGGTCGCCTGTCTCATCGACGACCAGGACCGCGCCCGGGTCGGCGAAGTGCTCCAGCACGTAATCACGCAAGTCATCGCGGACCCCGGCCTCGTCCCAGACCGCGGCCGACAGCAGCCGCTGCATCCCCCGCGGGCCGGCGTCCCCGGCATGCTCGGCGATCGACCAGCAGTTCACCCGCGGCAGCCCGGCCAGCAAGCCCCGGATGAACGACGCCGCCCGGCGCCGCGGCTCCACCCGGGCGAACCGGCCGCCCACCCGCAGCATCAGATCATCGAACTCCCGCCCCCAGCGATCCAGGTTTACGCTGAGGCCAGCGGCCACCGCATCATTATCTGTAGTCCACACAACTCCGGATCATCGGGCGGTGGCCGCACCACGTCCACCGCCGTCACACCGCCCGGTCACGAAGTGTCGCTGGAGTATTAGGCGCCAGATGATTTGCCACCGAATTAGCCTCGCCTTTGCCATTATTTGGTAAAGGCGAATGCGTAGCCGCTATTTCCGATCGGGCAACTATCGCATCAGGTAATTACAATTCGGCAACTAGGTAGTCTATGTGTGACTACCAGCTGATACGGTCGGCCAATGATGATCTTTCAAACGCCCCGTCGGCCCGGGCGTTACGGCCGTGTGCCGCGCAGGGCTGCGGCCATTGCGCTGGCATGCGCCGCGCTGGCCGCGGCTGGTTGCAGCTCGTCCAGCTCCTCCAGCTCGTCTGCGTCGGCGAGCAGCAGTTCTTCGGCCTCCGCCTCTGCGTCGGCGTCGGCGTCGGCGTCGGCTAAGGGGTCGGGACCGGTAAATGTCCTGTACGCCGGCTCGCTAGTTGACCTGATTCAAAAGCAGGTCGGCCCGGCTTTCCAGTCGGCGACCGGTTACACCGTCAACGGCTTCTCGGCGGGCTCGAAGGATCTGGCCACCGAGATCAAGGGCAAGGTTCACCAAGGGGATGTGTTTATCAGCGCCAGCCCCAAGGTCAACGCCACGCTTGAGGGCCCTTCGAACGGCAACTGGGTCTCGTGGTACGCCACCTTCGCGACATCCGCGCTGGTCCTCGGATACAACCCGAACAGCAAGTTCGCCAGCGACATCAAGAGCAAGCCCTGGTACGACGTCCTGACCGAGCCGGGCATCAAGGTCGGCTTCACGGACCCGGCGACGGACCCGAAGGGCGAGCTGGCGGCTGAGGCGATGAACAGCGCCGCCAGCAAGAACCCTGCCCTGAAGAAGCTGGTCTCCGACAAGTCGGACGTCTTCCCGGAGGAGACACTGGTCGGGCGGCTGCAGGCCGGCCAGCTCGACGTTGCCTTCTTCTACACCAGCGAGGCCAAGGCGGCCAACATCCCGACCGTTCCGCTGACAGGTGAGGACCTCAAGGCCACCTACACGATCACGGTGCTGAATAGGGCGCCGCACCAGGCAGGGGCCGAGGCGTTCGTGTCCTACCTTCTAGGACCTAAGGGTCAGGCCATGCTCCAGCAGGACGCGTTCACCCTGGTCACGCCGCCCAAGGTCACCGGGAGCGGGGTGCCCTCGAGCTTGCAATCCCTGTTCTCGTAAGAGTGGCGTACCGGGCCACACGCAGCCCGCTCAGCTGGCTGGGCGGGCTCCTGGCCCTTTATCTGACGGTTCCGATCGTCTACTTCCTGATCCGGCTGGCCGGCTCTAACGATCGCGGGTTCAGTACCCCCGGTCTGTGGAGTGCCTTCGAGATCTCGGCCGTGAGCGCGACCATCTCTACCTTCCTGGTCGCGCTCTTCGGCATTCCGCTGGCCAACTGGCTGGCGCACGCGCGCGGGCCGGTCGCCACCGTGACAGGCGTGCTGGTGCAGCTGCCGCTGGCGATGCCCCCCGTCATGAGCGGCATCGTGCTGATCTATCTGGTCGGCCCGTACACAACGCTCGGGCAGCTGCTCCCGCTCACTGACTCCATTACGGGGGTGGTCATCGCTCAGACCTTCGTCGCCTCGCCGTTTCTGATCATCGCGGCCCGCTCGGCCTTCGCCGCCATCGATCCGGCGCTGGACGATCTCGCCGCTACGCTCGGGCACCGTCCACTGGCCCGGTTCTGGCTGGTAAGCCTCAAAATCGCCGCCCCCGGAATCCGGGCCGGCATGCTGCTGACCTGGCTGCGCGCGATCGGCGAGTACGGCGCCACGGTGCTATTGGCCTATCATCCCTACACGCTGCCGGTTTTCACCTACGTCCAGTTTTCCGCCACCGGGATCCCGACCACCCAGGCACCGACCGCGCTCGCCCTGGGCCTGGCCGCCACCGTCCTGATCGCCAGCCAGCTGCGCCGCCCCGCCCGCCACCGCGGCGCGGCCGCGCTGCCCCGGCCACGTCCTCCGGAGCCTGCGCCACCGACCGTCGTCAGCTTCGACCTCGATGTCACGGTCGGCTCGTTCCGGCTGGAACTGGCCCACCATGCGTCCAGCCACCGGCTGGCGATCCTCGGTCCGTCTGGGGCCGGAAATCGATCGCGCTGCGCAGCCTGGCCGGGCTGCTGGGCCCCGAGGCCGGTGAGGTCAGCTACAACGGGCAGCCGGTCTCGGCCGTCCCGGTCGAGTCACGGCACCTCGGCTACGTACCACAGAGCCTGGGCTCCTTGTTTCCCACCCGGACGGCCTGGCAGCAGCTGCTCTTCGCCACCGATGCCGATCCCGAACTAGCCGCCTGGTGGCTCGGCACTCTGCACCTCGACGGCCTGCAGGATCGGCTGCCCGGCCAGCTTTCCGGCGGGCAGCGGCAGCGTGTCAGCCTGGCCCGGGCGCTGAGCCACAGCCCGCGCCTGGTCCTGCTTGACGAGCCGTTCTCCGCGCTGGACGCGCCCGTCCGCGAGGAGTTGCGGCGCGAGCTCCGGCGGCTGCAGCGCGAGACTGGCCTGTCGACGGTGCTGGTCACTCACGATCCGGAGGAAGCCGCCTTGCTCGCCGACGAGATCATCGTCATCGCCGAGGGACGGCTGCTGCAGGCCGGACCGCGGAGCGAGGTCTACAACCGGCCCGCCTCGCCTGAGGTGGCCCGGCTGCTCGGCATCGAGAACCTGTGCCCCGGGATCGTGGCGGCGCCCGGCGAGATCATCGCAGGATCGGCGCGGATCACGGCCAGCACCGGTGAACTGCCAGCCGGCACGGATGTGCTGTGGTGCATCCGCCCAGACCGGATCACCATCGACGATCACGATGGTTACCGGGCCGTCGTCACCGACATCGCCGATATCGGGACTGTCACCCTGGTCACCGTTTTGGTCGACGGCGGGCCCGAACTCCGCATCCGCACCACCGGAGCCGCTGGCCTGCGTACCGGCGACAGCTGCCGGCTCGGCATGGAACGGGCCGCGATCACGCTGTGGCCGGCGAGAGCCCAGCCCAGCCTGCAGTGACACGAGGGCAGCGGGTCTTCCTGAACCGTGCGGCCGGGCGGCTTGCCCTCTCCGTAATGTGGGGCATACTGGGAGACGGTCATGATGCCGCCCAGACCCCAGCGGCCCGTCGCAAGGTCGATGCTGACTCCGCAGTTCCTGGCTAGGCGAGGAACAGGCCCCCTGGCAGCAGCAGGCTGATGCGCACTGTGCTGAGCGGGAGCGCTGATGATATGGCTCTGGACCGGTATTTGTTCCCTCCCCCACCGCGCGTTCGACCCCGGAGGGCAGCGGTGAGCGGATCGTCCCGTCCGCAGACTGGCGCGGATCCAGGTCCCCCTGACCCGGCCCCCGGCCCGTCCAGCCGCGATCAGGGCATTACGGTGAAGGTGGAAGCGGCCGCCGGGGTAGTGACGGTGTTCATCGACGGTGAGCTCGACCTGGTGACCACGCCGGTGCTGGCCGGGCAGCTGGAGCTGATCCTGCGGGACAAGCCCACTCGGATCGTGTTCGACCTGGCTACAACGGCATTCGCGGACATCGGCTCGGTCCGGCTGCTGGTCCGCATGGGCGGGCTGGGGACGGCGGGACGGCGGCCGGTAATCCGCCATCCGCGCCCTGGCGTGCGCCGGATTCTCGAGCTGACCGGTCTGGACGCGGATTGCGAGATAGAGGGATAACTGCGGGGTAAGGTATCCGGGACTCAGCGCCTCGCACGGGCCAGGGAAGGAGCGGGCTGATGAGCGTCTCAGTTCATGATGTGCGGCACGCCCTGAACGAGCTCGGCAAGCTGCGCTTTGGTGAGATGCGGGTCGAGGACGCCATGCACCAGATCGTGCAGACCACACACGCGATCTTCTCGGTGGACGGGGCCGGGCTGATGCTCGCCGATGTCGATCACCACCTGCTGAATGCCGCGGTATCCGATGAGCGCATGCGGCACCTGGAAGAGCTGCAGATACGCCACCAGCAGGGCCCGTGTATCTCGGCCTTCGAGGAAAAGGGCCTGATCCGGGCCGAAGACCTGATCCACGACGACCGCTGGCCGGACTTCAGCCCGCACGCGGTCGCCCGTGGCGTACGGGCCGTTCTCGCCAGCCCCATCCCCTACAACCAGGACGCGGTAGGCGTCGTGGCAGTGCTGTCAGAGCAGAGCCGGCCATGGTCAGCCGAGGCC
This sequence comes from uncultured Actinomycetota bacterium, assembly GCA_963781225.1. GTDB lineage: Bacteria > Actinomycetota > Actinomycetes > Streptosporangiales > Streptosporangiaceae > Palsa-504. The sequence continues at coordinate 96,762 of CAWAFD010000013.1, read as the reverse complement.
GAGCTCGGCCTGCTCGCATTCACCGATCTCGCTGCGCTGCTGATCGCGACCATGCTGATGGGCGAGCAGCAGACGGCGCTGGCGGCTCAGCTGCAGGGGGCACTGAATTCGCGTGCCGTCATCGAGCAGGCCAAGGGCGTGCTCATCGGACAGCAAGGACTATCGGCCCGCACGGCGTACACGCAGCTCAGGGCGCAGGCCCGGGCGGAGCGGCGCAAGCTGGCCGCCCTCGCGGCTGAGGTCGTCGACAACGCTGTACGCGAGGACCGCGGACAAGTCCATCAGGACGGGCACGTTTAACCCAGCGGGTCGCGGTAAGGGGAGATGTGTAAGCCGCCCAGAAACTCGCGGCCGTAGATAATGCCGGTGCTTGTCACAGCGTCCCCGATATGGAATCGGGTTGACCCCTCCTGACGGCATTGGGCGCTAATCCGCGCTCCGCTATCGAGCGGCAAGGGGAACTCATGATCATCCTCGGAATAGTCCTGCTAATCATCGGATTCCTGACCAAGATCGCGATCATCTGGACGATCGGGATCATTGTCGCGGTGCTGGGCCTGATAGCCCTGTTCCTCGGCATGGCCGGTCACGCAATCGGCGGTCGGCGGCACTACTGGTGATCACCCGCGCGGGAGCGGGTTCCGGCCTGGCGCCGGGACCCGCCCGCACGGGCGGACAGGGCGACGCTAACGCCACAGCTGCGGCGTTAGCGTCGCCTCACCCAGGCACTGCCGATGCCGGCCTGGTGCAGGGCCAGGAAGACAAGGCCGATGAAGAGCAAGCTCGTGATGGAGAACCACGAACTCGTGGCCGTGCCGGTGGCGTTGAGGATCCACGCGATGCCGAAAATGATCGCAGCGATGATGGCAAGCATGTCATGCTGCTTCCCGTTCCACGCCACGATAATCGGCCCTGGGTAAGGGTGGCAGGCGATCGATCTCCCGCGGGTAGACGCTTTCCTCACGCATATCAGCCTCCCCGCAGGGCAGGGGTTTCCAGATCGACAGGTCCCGGAGAGGAGCCCGCATTGGCTACCTGGACAGCCAGGCGCCGTGGCGCCCGTGGCGCCCGATTCGGCGGCCGGCGCGCTGTGAACAGCGGCCGGAAGGCGGCCAACAGCACCGCCATGCGATTCCTCGCGCGGGCGGGCCTGGTAGCGCGGGGTGTCATGTACGTGGTGATCGGCTGGATCGCGGTGCAGATCGCATTCGATCATTCCGGCCAGCAGGCTGACCGCACTGGCGCCCTGCACGCCATCGGTGCGACGCCGGTCGGCGGCGTGCTGTTGTGGCTGCTGGTTATCGGCTTCACCGGGATGGCCCTGTGGCGGCTGTGTGAGGCCGCCTATGGCTCACCCGGGAACGCGACCAGGAAAATCAGCCAGCGAGTGGCAGCGCTCGGCAAGGCTGTGGTCTATGCCGTGGTCGCCTACAGCGTGCTGAAGTACGCGGCAGGCGCGGGCAGCCCGAAGTCGGGTGACACCCAGTCCGTGGACCTGACCGCCACCTTGATGAGGTACCCGGGCGGCCGGATCCTGGTGATCGTCGTCGGGCTGGCCCTGATCGGCGGCGGTATCTACCTGGCCTACCAGGCGTGGAAGAAGCAGTTCCGCCGAGATCTGCGGCTCGGTGAGTTGCATGGCCATCTCCGCCGGGGCGTGGAGTGGCTGGGCGAGTTCGGCGGGATCGCCCGCGGCGCGGTGTTCGTGACCGCCGGTATTTTCGTGGTCGTCGCGGCTGCCGAGGCACGACCGCAGCAGGCCAAGGGGGTTGACTCCGCGCTGCGCTCGCTGGCCTCAACCCCGGCCGGGCCGTGGCTGCTCGCGCTGGTCGCGGTCGGCCTGATCATGTTCGGTGTGTTTTCCTGGTGCGAGGCCAGGTGGCTGAAGCTCTAACGCTTACTGGTGGTCGTACTGGGAGGCCTGCAGAGTGTAGAGCTCGGCGTACTGGCCACCCTGGGCCAGCAGGTCGGCGTGCCTCCCCTGCTCGATGACCTGGCCGTCGCGCAGCACGTAGATCCGGTCCGCGTGCCTGACGCTGGCCAGCCGGTGGGTGATCAGGAGCACGCTGCGGCTCTCGGCGTGCCTGCGGATGGAGCTGAACAGCGCGTACTCAGCGCGCGCGTCAAGCGCGGCCGTGGGCTCGTCCATGATCAGCAACGGCGCCGTCCGGTAGAAGCCGCGAGCGGCCGCGATCCGCTGCCACTGGCCGCCGGACAACTCAGCCCCGTCCTTGAAGTGCCGGTCGAGCAGAGTGTCGTATCCGTGTGGCAGCTTGGCGATGACGGTGTCCGCACCGGAGGCCCCGGCCGCCGTGACCAGTGCGGCGCGGTCGGCGTCGCGGCCCATGGCGATGTTGTGCCGGACGGTCAGCGGCCAGTTGGCGTGATCCTGGGCGATGACCGCGACCCGTTCCCGCAACGGCTCGGGATCGACCTCCGTGATCGGGGTCTGGTCCCAGCGGACCGCGCCACAGTCAGGCCGGTACAGGCCCGCCAGCACCTTGGCCAGGGTCGTCTTGCCCGAGCCGTTCTCCCCCACGAGCGCCACGACCTCGTGACGGCCGATCTCGATGCTGACCTCGCGCAGCGCCGGGGCGCTGACCCCGGGATAGGCAAAGGTGACGTTGTCCACGAAGATCCGGTCGAAGTCGGCCGGGATCGGCCTGGTCCCGGTGCCCGGTATCCGCCGGGCAGCGTCGGCGTAGAAGCTGAGGTAGTCCGAAAAATACAGCCCTTCCTCGTAGCACTGGTTGACGGCGTAGAGCAGCTGGCTCAGCGACGCCTGCGCGGACCGGATTGCCAGTACGGCCGTGCCCGCGACAGCCAGCGGCAGCGCCCCGACGGCCAGCAGGATGCCGAGCACGGCGTACACCGCGGCCGTGGCCACGCCGCCCGCCGCCGAACCGGTCAGCCGGGCCAGGGCCTGCGGCCTGCCGCCGTCATCTCGGCGTCCCGCGCGTACCCGGCGAGACGGGCGACCCGCCCGAGCAGGAAATGCCGCAGCGTGAAGGCGCGCAGCTCGGCGGCGGTATGGCGGTCGGCCATCAGGTCGGCCAGCATCCACTTGCGGCGGCGGCTGTCGGCCAGCGCGAAGCTCGTGATGTAGGCGATCCGGGCCGCCCGGACCGCGGCCCAGCCGCCGGGCAGCTCGGCCACCAGCAGCAGCACGAGCAGGATCGGCAGCCAGCACCGCGACCACCGAGGCGGCGGACACGATCCCGGCCACCCCGGTCACGCAGTCCAGGACATTGGACACGACAGCCGCGGCCGCGAATGTTCCGCGGTCGCGGGCACGCTGCATCGCGTCGTAGAACTCGGCATCGTCGAAGGCAGCCAGCTCCACCTGGGTGGTCAGGTCGAGCAGCCGGATTTCGACCGCCCGGTCGACCTGCGGGCGGAGCCGGGACTGGGCCCAGCCCGCCGCGGCCTGCAACCCGGCCCGGGCAGCCACCGCCACGGCCACCACGATGAGCGAGGGCAGCGCGGCCCGGACCCGCTGCGGCGTCGGCCCGGCCGCGAACAGGGCCTCCAGTACCCCGGTGGTAGCCAGCAAGGCGAACCCGGTGAGCACGCCGGAGACGATGTTCAGCCCGATAGTGGCGACGGTGTCTGCCCGGCTGGCCTGCCAGGCGAGCCGGACGGCCTGACCGACGAGGCCCGGCAGCTGCCGGGCGATGGCCCAGAACCCGGTCTGGGCCAGCCGCTGGCTGTAAGCATCCCAGTACTGAAAGCGGTCAGCTGGGCGTTGAGCTCATCGCCCGCATCCGCTGTCGCGGTCTGCCCTTGTTCCGGGCGCCGCCGCCGCCGGCGACCGACGATGCCCACGTCGCGGCTCCCTCCGCCCGGCCACGGCGGACTGCGGCCGCGGTACCTACCCGCAGACCAGTATCCGGGCGCCTCCCGGCTTCGGCCATCGGTTTTTGCGCCGGGCAACGCAAGCGGGGCCGGGCAGCTGCCCGGCCCCGCTTGCGTGCGATTGCTTACAGCTGCGTGGTGACCGCCTTGACCTCGGTGTAGGCCTCGAGGACCTCGTGGCCCATCTCACGGCCCCAGCCGGACTGCTTGTACCCGCCGAACGGCAGGGATGCGTCGAAGACGTTGTAGCAGTTGATCCAGACGGTGCCAGCCCGGAGCTTCTTGGCCAGCGCGTGGGCCTTGGAGATGTCCTTGGTCCAGATGCCGGCGCCCAGGCCGTAGTCGGAGTTGTTAGCCTCGGTCGCGATCTCGTCCAGGCTGCGGAACGGCGCCGCCACCACGACCGGGCCGAAGATCTCCTCGCGGACAATCTTCATGTCCGGGCGGGTGTTGGTGATCACGGTCGGCTCGACGAAGTAGCCGGTGTCGCCGAGGCGGTCGCCGCCGGTGACGGTGGTCGCGCCCTCGCTCACACCGGACTCGAGGTACCCGGTGACCCGGCGTAGCTGCTCGTCGGAGACCAGCGGGCCCATCTGCGTGCCCGATTCCATGCCCGGGCCGAGCTTGATGCCCTTGGCGATCTCGGCGACGCCGTTGACGACCTCGTCGAAGCGGTCTTCCTGGACGAACAGGCGTGAGCCCGCCACGCAGCACTGGCCGTGGTTGAAGAAGATGGCGTTGGCCGCGCCCTCGACCGCGCCGGGGTCGGCGTCGTCGAACACGATGTTCGGGCTCTTGCCGCCGAGCTCGAGGCTGACCTTCTTCAGGTTGCCCGCGGCGGCGTGCACGATCAGCTTGCCGACCTCAGTCGATCCGGTGAAGGCGACCTTGTCCACGTCGTCATGGGCGGCCAGGGCGGCGCCGGCGGTCTCGCCGAAGCCGGTGACCACGTTGACCACGCCGTCGGGCACGCCCGCCTCGGCCAGCAGCCCGGCCAGCCGCAGCGCGGTCAGCGGGGTCTGCTCGGCCGGCTTGAGCACGACGGTGTTGCCGGTGGTCAGGGCCGGGGCGAGCTTCCAGGCCGCCATGAGCAGCGGGAAGTTCCACGGGATGATCTGGCCAACCACGCCGACCGGCTCACGCAGGGTGTAGGAGTGGAAGTTGGCGCCCGGCATGTAGGGCACCGAGATGTTGATGGTGTTGCCCTCGATCTTGGTGGCCCAGCCGGCCATGTAGTGGAACATGTCTGCGGCCAGCGGGACGTCGGCGGCGCGCGCCACGTCACGCGGCTTGCCGTTGTCCAGGGACTCCAGCTGGGCGAGCTCGTCGGCGTGCTCGAGAATGAGGTCACCGATACGCCAGAGGATCCGGCCGCGCTCAGAAGGGGTCAGGCGGCTCCACGGGCCGCTGTCGAAGGCGTTGCGTGCCGCGCGTACGGCCCGGTTGATGTCTTCGGCATCGCCCTCGGCGATGTTGGCGAGAGTCTCCCCGGTGGCCGGGTTCGGGGTCTCGAAGGTCTGGCCTGAGGCCGCATCGACCCATTGCCCGTTGATGAAAAGCTGCCGGGGGGCGGCGGTGAATTCTTCGACGCTCCTGTCGACGGTGACAGTCATGAGGTATCCCATCTTGTTCTTGACTGTGGTAGTCACAATGAGACAACAATCGGCCGGAGCAGCACAAGGGGAACGCCTCAGCCCGGTCGTGTCTCGTTTTGCCGCAGCTCGGGGCCCGGCAATGCCAGATCAGGACCGGGCGAAGTGCCGTGAACTGGCTCGCGGGGCGCCGGGATGCCATAAATCCCGGATCCGGGCGCGCTGACCCGCTGTCCCCGCCGGCTGCGACGAAGATCACGAAGGAATAAGCGTCGCCGCGTCACCCGGCCGGTGCATGGTAGTCGGGTGATCTGTTCCCCGTCGGATCTGCCCTGGTTCGCCCGCCCTGCCGCACGGACCTGGACCTGCCCGCCCAGCCCCGGCATGGCCCGGTCTTTTCACCAGATGCTGCCCGGATACGCCCCCACCCCGCTTACCGAGGTGCCAGAGCTCGCGTCCGAGCTGGGTGTCGGCCAGGTCTGGGTGAAGGACGAGTCCGCCCGCATGGGCCTGGCCGCATTCAAGGTGCTCGGCGCCTCCTGGGCGGTACACCAGATCATGTCGCGCAGGCCAGCCGGAGACCCGGTGCTCTTGGTCACGGCTTCGGACGGTAACCACGGCCGGGCGCTGGCCTGGATGGCTCGCCGGCGTCGGCCAGCGGGCCCGGGTGTTCGTGCCCAGTGGGGTGCACCCTGACGCCGTGGCTGCCATCGTGGCCGAAGGCGCGCAGGTCATGCACGTGTCCGGCTCGTATGACGAGGCGGTACGGCAGGCAGCCAAGGCCGCGCGCGGGCCTGCCGCCGTGCTGGTCCAGGACACCGCCTGGGGCGGTTATGAGCAGGTTCCGGGCTGGATCGTGGAGGGCTACTCGACCTTGTTCGAGGAGATCGATACCCAGCTGGACCAGGCCGGCGCGCCTGGGGCCGGGCTCGTCGTGATCCCGGCAGGCGTGGGCTCGCTGGCCCAGGCCGGGGTCATCCACTACCGGGGCCTGGCGTCCCGGCCGCTCATGGGCCCTGCGGCGCTGCTGACGGTCGAGCCAGCCAGCGCGGCTAGCATCCTGGCCAGCCTGGTCCGCGGCGAGCCGGTCAGCGTGCCGACCACGGTAACGGCCATGGCCGGGCTCAACTGCGGCACGCCATCCGCGCTGGCCTGGCCCTACCTAGCCGGTGGCCTGGACGCGGCGGTCGCGGTCGGTGACGGCGCCGGAATCGCCGCCGCCCAGGACCTGGCCGGCTATGGGATTCCGGCCGGACCCTGCGGCGGGGCCGCGCTGGCCGGAGCCAGGGCCGCCCTGACCGGTACGGCGAGCGCCAGTCGCCGGGCCGCGCTGGGCGCCGGGCCAAAGACCACGGTCGTGCTGCTGAGCACCGAAGGCGCGGCGGCCAACCCGGTCCCTGATCGTCTCGCCGAGGCCGCCCGCTAGTCCCCCAGGCTGCGTTATGGCAGCGCAGCCAGCCGGCTGCGTTCGAAGGTGCTCTCGGTGGCGCCCGGGCCCGGCACGGCCCGGACCGTGCCGGGGTCAAGAGGCTCACCGCAATGCGAGCAGACCGGTACCGCGGTGACCACGTGGCCACAGGTGCTGTGCTCTATCTGCAGCGGCGGGCCGTCAGGGGCCTCCCACTGGTCGCCCCACTGCCGCATGGCCGTGATCACCTGCCACAGGTCGCGGCCCTTACGGGTAAGCCGGTACTCGAAGCGGGGCGGGTGCTCGCTGTACGCCACCCGCTTGAGGACCTCGCGGTCGACGAGGTGGCCCAGGCGCTGGCTGAGGACATTACGGGAGATCCCCAGCCGGGCCTGGAAGTCGTCGAACCGGGTCACGCCCAGGAAGGCGTCCCTGACGATGAGCAGGCTCCACCACTCGCCCACGACGTCGAGGCACTGAGCGACCGAGCAGGTCATGTCCTCAAAGCTGGTCCGCTGCACCAGGCCAGCATACCTCTTAGGTTGCGTTATAGAACGGACTCCTCGTACGCTGAGTTCCACAGGAGAACTCAGCCACGATTTGCGGCCGGCCGATGAGCCATGGAGGAATGCGGATGACCGAGCTTAAGCCGGTATGCCAGCGCGAGGTGACCTGGGAAGACCCGCTCGTCGGGGCCGCGCTCGCCCGCGACCTGAGCGGGCTGGAGTACCTGCAGGCACTCGCGGACGGCCGCGCACCCGCGCCGCCAGTGGCCAGCCTGCTCGGGATGCAGATCGTCAGCGTCGAGCCGGGCCAGGTGGTCTTCGGCCTGGATGTAGGCGAGCATCTGTACAACCCCATCGGCTCGGTGCACGGCGGGATCTTCTGCACTCTGCTGGAATCGGCCATGGGCTGCGCCGTGCACTCCTCGCTCGGCCGCGGCCAGGCCTACACCACACTGGAGCTGAAGGTGAACCTCGTCAGGGCGCTGACCGTGCGTACGCCGAGCGTGGTGGCCACCGGCCAGGTGGTGAGCGCCGGACGCCGGGTAGCCACCGCCTCCGGCCAGATCACCGGGCCGGACGGCACGCTGTACGCGCACGCCACCACCACCTGCCTGATCTTCGAGCCACGCGCACCGCAGGAACCGGGCGCCAGCGGCGGGAACGGCCATGGACGCTGAGACCGCGGCGGCCAGCGCGACGTCGGCCGCCCCGAACCTGCAGGCCAGATCCCTGGAGTCGGCTAGCGGTTTCCTGCGCGCGGCCGGGCTCGCCCTGGACGAGATCACCGCGACCAGTGTCACCGGTCACATCGACCTCGGCCCGGAGCATCACACCCCGTGGGGCATCGTGCACGGTGGCGTCTACGCCACCGCCATCGAGAGCACGGCGACCATCGGGGCGGCGTTCGCCGTGCGCGAGCAGGGACTGGTCGCGGTGGGCATCACCAACACCACGCATTTCCTGCGCTCGGTGACCACGGGCCAGGTCAGCGTGGTGGCGGCCGCCCTCAACCAGGGCCGTACCCAGCAGCTGTGGAAGGTCGATATCACCGACGGGTCCGGCCGGCTCATCGCCCACGGCGAGGTACGGCTGCAGAACATCGCAGGCAGCTGACCGCGCCCCCCGGCCAGGGCGCCGCCAGGCAGGTCAGTCGTCCATGACCGTCAGCCGGAGCCGGGCCAGCCGGTCCGGATCGGCCACCACGTCGATCCCGGTGATCCTGCCGTCGCCGAACGCGAAGCGCAGCACCGTCCACAGCCGGCTGCCGCGTCCCACCACGATGGCGACCTGGCCGTCGACCAGCGCGAGCCGGGCGAACCGGGCGCGACCGCGGAAGTCTGGCGCCCGGCTGGCCACCTCGGCGGCCCCGGTGACGACCAGCGGGGAACCCGGCGGCGCGGCTGCCGGATCGGCGCGCAGCTCGACCTGGGGGTCCAGCACCGCCAGCAGCGCTTCGAAATCGCCAGCTCGTGAGGCCGCCAGGAAAGCCGTCACCAGCTGCCGCTGCCGGGCCCGTTCACCTCGGGGCGGCGCCGGGGTGCCCCGGACCCGGCGCCGGGCCCGGCTGGCCAGCTGCCTGGCGGCCACCGGGGACCGGCCGGTGATCCCGGCGATCTCGTCAAAGGGCAGGTCAAACATGTCGTGCAGCACGAACGCGACCCGCTCGGCCGGAGCCAGCCGGTCCAGGACGACGAGCATGGCGAGCCCGACCGAGTCGGCCAGCATCGCCTCGGACTCAGGGCTGGGCGGCCCGGCACCGTCCAGCCCAGAGTCGTCCAGCCCGGTGCCCGCCGGACCCGGGGCGCTGGCCAGCTGGCCGGGCCGCGTCTCCAGTGGCGCTTCCCGCCGGGACTTGCGTGAGCGCAGCATGTCCAGGCACACTCGCGCGACCACGGTCGTCAGCCACCCGCTCAGATTTTCCACGCCGTCGGCCTGGGTCCGGCTGACATGCAGCCAGGCCTCCTGCACGGCATCATCCGCCTCAGCAGCCGACCCCAGCATGCGGTAGGCCACCGCGCGCAGTCGCGGCCTGCTGGCCTCAAACCGGGCGGCCAGCGCGTCAAGTTCGGTCATCTGATCAGCCCCTCGCCACGTTCCGTCATAGCACTGACGGAGCTGCGCGGGCCAATGTGACCATAGGGTCATGGATGTGGAGCTCTTTCTGGCCCGGGCTTGTGAGCTGCTGGCCATCCCGTCGACCAGCGACCGGCCGGCCGAGCTACGGCGCGCCCTGGAGTTCGTGCTCGATTTCGTCGGGCCCGGGTTCACGGCAGAGCGGTTCTCCTCGGGTGGGAAGCCCAGCGCCCTGGTCTACCCAGGAACCGAACGAGCAGAGTTCGGCATCATCCTCAATGCCCACCTGGACGTCGTACCGGCGCCCCCCGGGCAGTTCCGCCCGCGCCGCGACGGGGACCGCCTGATCGCCCGCGGCGCTCAGGACATGAAGGTGTCCGCCCTGCTAGCCGCCCAGGTCTTCCGCGAGCTGGCCGCCCGGCTGCCGTACCCGCTCGCGCTCCAGCTCGTCACCGACGAGGAGGTAGGCGGGCGAGACGGCACGAAATACCAGCTCGACCGCGGGGTCCGGGGGCGGTTCGTCATCGTCGGCGAGACCAGCGGGCTGCGTATCGTCAACGAGTCCAAGGGCATGCTGGTCGTGCGCCTGCTGGCGACCGGGCGCAACGCGCACGCCGCCTACCAATGGCTTGGCGACAACGCCCTGGTCAAGCTGCAGCGCAGCGTGGGCAACCTACTGGACAGATACCCGATCGCGACGCAGGAGGCGTGGCGGACCACCGTCAACCTGGCCCGGGTGCAGACCCAGAACCAGACCCGCAACCAGGTGCCCGCCGACGCGGAAGCGCTGCTGGACATCCGGTTCCCGCCCGGCGACCCGGACCTGGCCGGGCGGACGGCCGCCGAGGTCACCGCGTACCTGGAAGGCTTCTGCGAGCCCGGTGTCACGCCTGTCATCGACGCCCTGGACCAGCCGCACCACGCCCGGCCGGACCAGCCCGAGGTCCAGCGCCTGGCAGCCGCGGCCCGGAGCCAGGGCTACCCGGGTGAGCTGCTGCGCAAGCACGGCGTCAGCGACGGCCGGTTCTACGGCGGCCTGGGCATGCCGGCGGTGGCGTTCGGCGTGGGCGGGGACGGCCAGCACGGCCCCGAGGAGTACGCCGACCTCACCACCGTGGTGCCGTACTACCGTGCGCTGAGCGCGTTCCTGCGTGACCTTGCTCCGGCCCGCGACCAGCAGCGGTACCAGTTAGCGGCACGGGCTAGCGGTCACCGATCTCACGGTGGCGCAGGTCCCGCTTGATGTCCTGGCCGAGCTTGCGCGTCTCCCTGCGGTTGAACACCGCGCCCGCGGCCGCACCGGTGAGCATCGGGGCCAGCGAGAACACGCTCCGGCTGGCCCGCACGGCCAGCCGCCGGCGCAGCAGCCGGGCCAGCGGCGAGCCCGGCCGCGAAGATCAGCCCGCCTTCGATCATGAACACGCCACGGCGGTGGGACCAGGACGCGACGTAGGCGCTCATCCGCTCCGGGAAGCGGCCCGGCGCCGGAGTGCCGTAGGCCTCGTGCAGCTCGGCCACGAGCTTGAGCTCGATGCCGACCAGGACCAGGGTCTCGGCCGCGATCTCCACCGGGAAGGCGGGCAGCACCGGCAGCGCGGCGGCCACCCCGGCCGCCCCGCCGGTGGCCGCGGCAGCCCGGGACGCGCCCTCGATGAGGGCGTCAGCGATCTCATCGGCCGAACGGCCAGGAAATTGCTCCCGCAGCGCCGCTCTGATTACGCACCCGCAGCCGGGGCGCCATCGCCATGACCTGATCGGCCAGCCAGTTGTTCCCCGAGCTGGCCCGGTGGCGGGCCGCCTGGGTCCGGGAGCTGGCCTGGCGCCGGACCACCTGCGTCCCGCGGGTGGCGCCGCGCTGAGCGGCCCGGGTACCGCGGCCGGCTGCGCGCGCTCCGGCGGTGGTGGCATTGATAAACGAGCTGACCAGCGTGCGCCGTTCCTGCGGCTGGTCCGTCTCGGAGATGTCGGTTGCTACCTCGGCGGCGCGTGCCGAGATATCGCTTGGTTCGGTTTCCGGTTCGGCCATGGGATGCCCCCTACCCGTGATCGCCGCGGAGCCACCTGAGGTGGCGGGTCAGTTGGGACTGTATGGCGTGTGCCGCAGATCCGGCGCCGGCCGGGATGTGGTGGTGCGGAGCATGCCGGTTTCCCGCGACAGCAGGGCCCGCTGCAGGCCCAGACGGTGCACGGTGCCGGACTCGGCCAGCATGGCCTGCCGCTCCGGCAGGTCGATGACCATCGCGGCGGCGACGACGAAGGACAGCAGTACCGGCTCGTCCGGCAGTTCCTCCACCTGGACGGTGGCGCCGCCCCATTCGCTCAGGGCGTCCAGGTAGGTGCGGAATGCCGCCTGGACCGCCCGCACGGCCGGCCCGGCGGCCTGGGAGTCGATCTCCTCCTCGGGCAGCATCTCGACCTCGCCCTGCAGATAGGGCCGCGACTCCTCGAGCCTGGTCAGCCGGAACCGCTGGGTGCCGACGGTGACGATGTCGAACCCGCCGTCGTCCTGGCGCTCGGCCCGCCGCAGGACCGCGGTACAGCCCACCTCATACAGGGACTGCACGCCGTCGATGCCGGTCTCGCGGCCCGTGCGGATGGCGATGACGCCGAACCGGCGCGGCTCGGGACCATCCAGCAGGTCCCGGACGAGCTGACGGTACCGGTCCTCGAAGATGTGCAGCGGCAAGAGCATGCCCGGGTAGAGCACCGCGCCGAGCGGGAACAGCGGCAGCATTTCGCTCATAACACGACACTACGCGCCGCCCGCGCCGGCGCGGGCCCGGGTCCTTCGCGGGTTCGGCCGCCTCAGAGGGTAAGGACGATCTTGCCGCGGAGGTGGCCGCTGGCCAGGCGCCGGTAGGCGTCCTGGACCTGGCTGAGCGGGAACGTCGCCGCGATCGGCACTTCCAGCTGGCCGCCGGCGATGAGCCCGGCCAGTCCGGCGAGCGTTTCCGCGCTCGCTCCGGCCGCGTTGCCCTCGGCCTTGACGCCGTACTTGGCGACCGCCTCGAAATTGGCGACGGTATCGATCCGGGACGGCTCGACCCCGAGGTCGTTGATGGCGATCTCGACGTAGTCGCCGCCGACCGTGTCGATGAACGCATCGACCTTGCCGGCCGCCTGGCGGATCCGATCCGCCACTCCATCTCCGTAGGCCACGGGGATCACGCCATGGCCTTGCAGCCACTGGTGGTTGGCGGGGCTGGCCAGGCCGATGACCGTGGCGCCGGCCCGGCGGGCCAGCTGGACCGCGATCGAGCCGACCCCGCCGGCGGCCCCGGAGACCACCACGGTGTCTGCCCCGGTCAGCGCGACGGCCCGGACGGCGGCGTATGCCGTGGCCCCGGCCACGAACAGCGCCCCGGCTACCTCCCACGGCACCCCGGCCGGCTTGGCCGTCAGGTGCTGCTCTTCGACCACCACGTACTCGGCCTGGCTGGCGCGGTTGTCGGTGTAGCCGATCACCTCGTCGCCGAGCGCGAACGCGGTCACGCCGGGACCGGTCTCGGCCACCACGCCGGCCAGGTCACTGCCCTGCCCGGACGGGAAGGTGGCCGGCCACAGCTCATGCAGCTGGCCGTCGCGGATCTTGGCCTCACCCGGGTTGATCCCAGCCGCCTTGACCTGCACCAGCACCTGGCCCGGGCCTGGTTCCGGCTCGGGCACATCGGCGACCTTCAGGACGTCCACGGTGCCGTACTCATCGAACCGTACTGCCTTCATCTGCGTCCTCCATTCTCCAACCAGCCCTCAACCCCGCTGGGCCGCCGGGTATGCCCGCAGGCGGCCGGCATTGTCGGCGGGACCGGTTAGCCTTCGACCGTGGCCAGAGGCTGGGATCGCACGCGGGTGCTCGCCCTGGCGCCCGACGCGCCTGCGCAGCGGACCGCGTCTTCACTCGCCTCGGGCCGGGCCTGGACGCTGACCGGGGCCGCGAGCGGCAGCACCCTGTGGGGCGAATGCCGCGGCAGTGCAGCTACGCCCTACCGCACGGTCGTGGACCTGACCGGCACCGGACTGCCTGGCGCTGGCTTGCCCGGGCCCGCGTACCGGTGCTCGTGCCCGAGCCGGAAGCTCCCGTGCAAGCACGTGCTGGCGCTGATGCTGCTGTGGGCGGATGGTGCCGTAGCCGGGGACCCGGACGGCCCGCCCGAGTGGGCCGCGAGCTGGCTCAGCACGCGGGCGGCCCGGGCGGCCCGCACCGCCCAGCAGGAGCCAGGCGAGCCGGCCGGGCCCAAGGACCCGAAGGCGGCCCTGCGCCGCGCCGAGCAGCGCGAGGCCCGGGTCGCCACCGGCGCGGCCGAACTCGAACGGTGGCTATGTGACCAGGTACGGCAGGGCCTGGCCGCCAGCCAGAGGTCCGGCTACGGGCACTGGGACGACATCGCCGCACGCATGGTCGACGCGCAGGCTCCCGGCCTGGCTGACCGGCTCCGCACGCTTGGCCGCGGTTCCCTATTCGGGCGCGGGCTGGGATGCCCGGCTGCTGGAGGAGTACGCCCTGCTTCGCCTGCTGACCCTGGCCTACCGCGGGCAGGCCCGGCTGGCGGCGCCGCTGCGGGACAGTGTCCGGTCCCGGATCGGGTTCACCGTGCGCCAGGCCGAGCTGCAGGCCAGTGGCGAGCCGGTGCGGGACCGCTGGCTGGTGCTGGCCCGGCGCGACGTAGAGGGAGATCGGATCCGGACCCGGCGCAGCTGGCTGCGGGGCGCCAAGACCGGCGAAGCCCGCGCTGGTCCTCAGCTTCGCCCCGGCCGGGATGTCCCTGGACGAGTCGCTCCCGGTCGGCAGCGAGGCCGACGCCGACCTGGTGTTCTACCCGGCGGCCGTCCCGTTGCGCGCCATGGTCCTGGCCAGCCACGGCGCCGCCGGTGGCGGACCACCCGACGCCGGCAGCGTGGCCGGCCTGCTGGACGGCTACGCCGCGGCGCTCGGCCAGGACCCGTGGCTGGAGAGCTGGCCCGCCGTGCTGTCGGCCACCCCAGCCCTCTCTCCGGTCCTGTGCCTGGCCGACGCGGCCGGCCGGGCACTGCCGCTGCACCCTGGCGCGGGCGACTGCTGGCCGCTGTTCGCCATGTCCGGCGGGAGGCCGCTGACGGTGGCCGGCGAGTGGACGCCCCGCGGCCTGTGGCCGCTGACCGCCTGGGACGACGGCGGGACGGCGGTGCCGCTGTGAGTAGCTGGCAGGACCTGGTCACCGCGAGCCTGCTCGGGACCGAACGGGTGCCGGTGCCCGCCCCCGTCGTTCCCGGTCTGCCGCCCCAGGCCGGCGCGGATCTCCCGCCAGACCCGGCGGCCGAACTGCTGGACCGGGCCGCGCTGGCGACGGCGGCACGGCGGGCGGGACGCCGTGCCGGACCGGGCCGAGCCGCTGGCCGTGGCCGGACCTGACCCGGCGCCCGTGGTCAGCCCGGCGGCCGGGTACCGCCTGCAGCGGATCCTCGGCGGCGAGCACCCTGACCTGCTGACCGAATGGCTGACCGCGGTGGTGGCCCGCGATTGCCGGGCGCCCGCCTACCTGCTGCCGGCCCTGCTCGACCGGGCACGGCGGGGCTCGCCCGCCGATCCCGACCTGCGCCGCCTGGCGGCTCAGGCGGGCGGTGCCCGGGCCCGGTGGCTGGCCGCGCTCAATCCGGACTGGCGGTTCGTCACCGCGCATGCCCAGACCGCAGAAGAGGCATGGCGGCTTGGTGACCCCGGCCAGCGGCGCGGCTTCCTGGCCGCGTTGCGCGCTGCCGAGCCCGGTGCCGCCCGGGACCTGATCGCCGCGTCCTGGGCGGCGGCCGGGCCGGAGCGGGTCATGTTCGTGTCGGTCCTGGCCGACGGGCTGAGCGCGGCCGACGAGCCGCTGCTGGAGGCGGCCCTGGATGACCGCGCCGAGGACGTGCGCAGCTGGGCCGCGTACCTGCTGGCCAGCCTGCCCGCCTCCGCGCTCGGCCAGCGGATGGCCGACCGGGCCCGGCGGTGCCTGCGGCTGGAACACGGTCAGCGTGGCCCCCGCCTGCAGGTCATCGCGCCTGCAGGCGCCGACGCCGCCATGCGGCGCGACGGCATCGTGCCGGGACCGCGGGTGGCGGGGGGCCCTGTCGCGGTGGGCCCTGGCGCGGGGGCCCCTGCCGCGGGCGGCTCGCCGCTGGCCGACCAGGACCCGGGTGATGCTCGAGGTTGTGAGCCGGACGCCGCTGGACACCTGGACCGGGGAGTTCGCGCTGCCGGCCGGCCAGATCGTGGCGCTGCCGTCCGGTGACTGGGCGCCTGTGCTGTTCGCCGGCTGGTCGCGCGCGGCCAGCGCCCAGGGCCGGTACGACCCGCGGGCCCGGGCCTGGATGGCCGCCCTGATCACCGCGGCACTCAGACCCACGGCGCAAGCTGGCCACCGCCCGCCGGGCACGGCGGCGGAGACGGCGGCCTTGCGCCAGCTGGCCCGCCGGGCCGACCCAGAGCTCGGCGCACCCGGCCAGCTGCCCGACCCGGAGCCCGGCGCGCCTCCGGCCGTGTACGGGGCGATCGGGGTGCTGCGATTCCGCTACCAGATGCTGAAGGAGCTGGAATGATGACGATGCTGGCTGACGACGGGCAGCCGCGCTGGACGCGGTACTGCGGCCGCACGCGGAGCAGGAGCATCAGGCCGAGCTGGCTGCGCTGGCCGCCGGCGACGACCGGCCGCGGCCACCGGGCTGGCGGCTGTCGCCCTGGGCGGTGACCACCTATCTCCTTGGCGGCACCGCGGCCGACGGCACCGAGATCACCCCGAAGTACGTCGGCTCGCGCCGCCTCATCGAGGTGGCCGTGGCCACCCTCGCTACCGACCGGGCGCTGCTGCTGCTCGGCGTGCCCGGCACCGCCAAGACGTGGCTGTCCGAGCACCTGGCCGCGGCCATCTCCGGCGACTCCACCCTGATGGTGCAGGGCACGGCCGGGACCGCCGAGGAGGCGGTCCGGTACGGCTGGAACTACGCCCGGCTGATAGCCGAGGGCCCGTCGCGGGCCGCGCTGGTGCCGGGCCCGGTCATGCGCGCCATGGCCGGCGGCCAGATCGCCCGGGTCGAGGAGCTGACCCGGATGCCGTCGGAGGTGCAGGACGCCCTGATCACGCTGCTGTCGGAGAAGACCCTGCCGATCCCCGAGCTCGGCACCGAGCTGCAGGCGGTCAGCGGTTTCAACGTCATCGCCACCGCCAACGACCGGGACCGCGGCGTGAACGAGCTGTCCAGCGCGCTGCGCCGCCGGTTCAACACCGTAGTGCTCCCGGTGCCCGCCTCGGCCGAGCAGGAGATCGACATCGTCACCCGGCGGGTTGCGCAGCTGGGCCGCTCCATCGGGTTGCCAGGCACCGCGGCGGACGGCCCGGCGGGCGAGGAAGTCCGGCGGGTGGTCACGGTGTTCCGCGAGCTGCGCCAGGGCGTCACCGAGGACGGCCGCGCCAAGGTCAAGTCGCCGAGCGGGACGCTATCCACCGCCGAGGCCATTTCGGTCGTGACCAGCGGGCTGGCCCTGGCCACCCACTTCGGCGACGGCGTGCTGCGCCCGGCCGACGTGGCCGGCGGCATCACCGGCGCGGTGGTGCAGGACCCGAGCTCGGACCGGGTTGTGTGGCAGGAGTACCTGGAGACCGTGGTCCGCGAGCGGGACAGCTGGGGTGATTTTTACCGGGCCTGCCGCGAGGTCGCCGGGTGAGCGGTGACACCCGGGTCTACGGGGTCCGCCACCACGGGCCCGGCTCGGCTCGCTCGCTACGGGCCGCGCTGGAGCGCCAGCACCCGGACGTGGTGCTGATCGAAGGGCCACCGGAGGCCGACAGCCTGGTCGGGCTGGCCGCCGACGAGCAGATGCAGCCGCCGGTGGCGCTGCTCGGGTACGTGCCCGGTGAGCCGAAGACCGCCGCGTTCTGGCCGTTCGCGGTGTTTTCCCCGGAGTGGCAGGCCATCAGGTATGCGCTGGAGGCCGGGGTACCGGTCCGGTTCTGTGACCTGCCGGCCGCGCATCAGCTCGCCATGACCGAAGGCCGCCGGCCGCGGGTACGCGTCGACCCGGTAGCCGAGCTCGCGGCCGCGGCTGGGTACGACGACCCGGAACGCTGGTGGGAGGACGCGGTGGAACACGTCCCCGGGCCCGCCGTGTTCGACGCCATGGCCGAGGCCATGGACATCCTGCGCGAGGCCGGGGACTTCGACGGCCAGCGCGACCGGGTCCGCGAGGCCCACATGCGCAAGGTCCTGCGGCAGGCGGTCAAGGACGGCTTCGCGCAGATCGCTGTGGTGTGCGGTGCCTGGCACGTGCCCGCCTTGCGCCGGCTGCCGTCCGCGGCCGCCGACGACCGGCTGCTGCGCGGCCTGCCCAGGGTCAAGGCCACCATCACCTGGGTGCCGTGGACCTACGGGCGGCTGTCCTACGACTCGGGCTACGGGGCGGGCATCCGCTCCCCCGGCTGGTATGACCACCTGTTCTCCTCCCCCGGGCAGCCCGTCGAGCGGTGGCTGGCCCGGGCGGCCGCGGTGCTCCGCGACGAGGGCGTGCCGGTCTCCTCGGCACACGTCATCGAGTCGGTCCGGCTGGCCGATGCGCTGGCCGCCCTGCGCGGCCGCCCGCTGGCCGGCCTGGAGGAGGTCACCGAGGCCGCCCGCGCCGTGCTGTGCGAGGGCAGTGACCTGCTGACCGAGCTGATCCAGCGCCGGCTGGTGGTGGGCGAGCGGCTCGGAGCCGTTCCGCCCCAGACGCCGATGGTCCCGCTGCAGCGTGACCTGCAGGACCAGCAGCGGCACCTGCGGCTGCGGCCCGAGGCGGCGCCCCGCGACGTCGACCTGGACCTGCGCAAGCCCACCGATTTGGGCCGCAGCCGCCTGCTGCACCGCCTGACCTTGCTCGAGGTGCCGTGGGGCGCGCCGCAGCAGGGCCGGACCCGGAACATCGGCACGTTCCGGGAGAGCTGGCAGCTGACCTGGCGGCCCGAGCTGGATCTGGCCCTGATCGAGGCGAGCATGTGGGGCAGCACGGTCGAGGCGGCCGCCGCGCAGCGGGCCCGGTCCATCGCCGCCGGGACGCTCGCGCTGGAGGAGCTGACCGCGCTGACCGAGCGGTGCCTGCTGGCCGACCTGGGCGACGCGCTGCCCGCGGTGCTCGCCGCCGTGCGGGACCGCGCCGCGCTGGATACCGA
The DNA here is from genome assembly GCA_963781225.1 of uncultured Actinomycetota bacterium. Taxonomy (GTDB): domain Bacteria; phylum Actinomycetota; class Actinomycetes; order Streptosporangiales; family Streptosporangiaceae; genus Palsa-504. Next base: position 78,176 of record CAWAFD010000013.1, on the reverse strand, counting down.
CGTGACGCACCTGATGGCCGCGCTGCCTGCCCTCGTCCGCGCGGCCCGGTACGGCGACGTGCGCGGCACCGACCCGGCCCGTCTCGGCGAGGTCGCCATCGAGATGATTACGAGGATCTGCGCCGGGCTGCCCGGCGCGATGGCCTCGCTGGACGAGGCGGCCGAACGGGAGCTGCGCGAACGCCTCGACGGCGTGCATTCGGCCACTGGGCTGCTGGCGGACGGCGCGAGCCGGGACCGCTGGCTGGACACACTGGAGCGCCTCGCCGCAGGCGGCCGGTGCCCGCCGCTGATCTCCGGGCGGCTGACCCGGCTGCTGCTGGACGCCGGCCGGATCAACGCCGGCGACGCCGGCGAGCGGATGTCCCGCGAGCTGTCCGCGGGCGTCCCGCCGCCGGCCGCCGCGGGCTGGGCCGAGGGCTTCCTGGCCGGCAGCGGGCTGCTGCTGGTGCACGACGACAAGCTGCTGGCCCTGGCCGACGCCTGGCTGGCGGGCCTGAACGCGGACGCGTTCGCCGCCGTCGTGCCGGCGCTGCGCCGCACATTCGGCGAGTTCGGGCCGCCGGAGCGCCGCGCCATCGGGGAGAAGGCGGCCCGGCTCGATGGCAGCGGCCGCGGGCCGGCGGTGGTCACCGTGGCCGACGACCACCTGGACGAGGACCGGGCCGCCGGCGCGGTCCGCGCCGTGGCCGCGGTGCTGGCGGCTGCGGTGCCTGCTCGTGCCGGCCACTGTACCGGCCGCCTCGTGCCGGCCGCCCAGGGAGAGGCTGCGCCATGACCGACGGCTCCGACGAGCGACTGCGGCGCTGGCGGCTGGTCCTGGGCGGCGCCGACGACGGCACCGGGGTGCCGCTGGACGGGGACGACGCGAAGATCGACGCGGCCCTGGGCGCGCTGTATGACTCCGACGAGAACCCGGGGCGCCAGGGCTCCCTGCAGCGGCAGGCCGGCCTGGGCGGGTCGGCCCCGCGGGTAGCCCGCTGGCTCGGCGACATCCGCACGTTCTTCCCGGTCGGCGTGGTCCAGGTCATGCAGAAGGACGCGATCGAGCGGCTGGGCCTGACCAGGCTGCTGCTGGAGCCCGAGATGCTGGACGCGGTCGAGCCCGATGTGCACCTGGTCGGCACGCTGCTGTCGCTGAGCCGGGTGATCCCGGAGCAGGCGCGGGAATCGGCCCGCGCCGTGGTGCGCACGGTGACCGCGGACCTGGAACGCCGGCTGACCCAGCGGACCCGCTCGGCGGTGACCGGGGCGCTCAACCGGGCCGGCCGCTCCAGCCGGCCACGCCGCCCGGCCGACATCGACTGGAACCGGACTATCCGCGCCAACCTGCGCCACTACCTGCCCGAGAAGCACACCATCGTGCCCGAGCGGCTGGTCGGCTACGCCCGCAAGCAGCAGGCGGTGGCGCGGGACGTCATCTTGTGCCTGGATCAGAGCGGGTCGATGGCCTCCTCGGTGGTGTACGCCGGAGTGCTCGGCGCGGTGCTGGCCTCGATCCGCTCGCTGCGCACGTCGGTGGTCGCATTCGACACCGCCGTGGCCGACCTGACCGATCTGGTCAGCGATCCGGTAGACCTGCTGTTCGGCACCCAGCTCGGCGGCGGCACCGACATCAACCGGGCGGTGGCCTACTGCCAGCAGCTCATCACCCGCCCGGCCAGCACCATCTTCATCTTGGTCAGCGATCTGTACGAGGGCGGTAACCGGGATGAGATGCTGCGCCGGATCGCCGACATGACCGCGGCCGGCATCCAGGTGATCGTCCTGCTCGCGCTGTCCGACGAGGGCGCGCCCAGCTACGACAAGGAGAACGCCGCGGCCCTGGCGGACCTGGGCGTGACTGCGTTCGCCTGCACGCCGGACTCGTTTCCCGACCTGATGGCCGCGGCAATTGAGCGCCGCGACATCACCGAGTGGGCCCGCCGCCACGTCAATCCTTGGGATCCGGCGGGCCAGCATCTGGCGGCGGACGAGCTGACCGCAATGCACGACTTCGCTCTGGTCCAGCAGGCTGAAACCGGCTGGCAGGAGGGACGCGGGTTCGCCGGGAGCCAGGCACCACTCCGGGCGCAGGCTCGGATGCCTCTCCCGGGCGTCCCCGGTGTAAGCCTGCCAGGCCAGCACGTCCGTCCGGGACGACCGCTTCCGCGGCGGCCGCGAACGCCTCGGCCGCCCAGAAACCGGTGCACAGCACCAGCGCGTGCGACGCGGGCCGCGGCGACCAGGCCGAAAGGTCGGCGTGCACCAGCGTGATCAGGCCGCCCAGGTCCCGGTGCCGTGCCTCGTCGCCGAGCAGCCACAGCGCGACCTCGGAGATGTCGACCGCGGTGACCCGGCGCCCCTGGGCCGCGGCCAGCAGAGCACTGCCGGAGGGGCCACAGGCCAGGTCGGCCATGGGCCCGTCGGGCAGGTCGAGCGACAGCGCCCGCACGGCCAGCGGGTGGGCGGTGAAGGAAGGCACCGTCTTCTCCGCGTACCGTGCGTTCCAGCGGAGCCGATCGGGATGGCCGCTCGGTACCGGGTTAGCGCCTGCGCCGTCCGGGGACATGAACGTGGATCTTACGGTCTGGACGCAGACGCTGGGACCGTGAGGGCCCGGGAACGGCTGGTGACGGAAAGGTACATGGAGGGTCGCATGAGGACGAAGGCCGCGGTGCTCCGGGGCGTCGGCAGCGACTGGGAGATCACCGAGCTTGAGCTTGACCCGCCGAAGGCGGGCGAGGTCCTGATCCGGTTCACCGCCGCGGGATTGTGCCATTCCGATGACCACTTGCGCACCGGCGACATCCCGGTGCGCTACCCGATCGTGGGCGGGCACGAGGGCGCCGGGGTGGTCGAGGAGGTCGGCGGGGAGGGCAGCCGGTTCCGGCCCGGCGACCACGTGGTCTGCTCGTTCCTGCCGGTCTGCGGGCACTGCCGGTTCTGCGCCCGCGGCATGAGCAACCTGTGCGACCTGGGCGCCCTGCTGGTCAAGAACTACCTCCCGGACCATACGTACCGGTTCCACGCGGACGGCGAGGACTTCGGCCAGATGTGCGTGCTCGGCACGTTTTCCCAGTGGGGAGTGGTCTCCGAGGCCTCCTGTGTCAAGGTCGAGGAGGACCTGCCGCTGGAGACGGTGGCGCTGGTCGGCTGCGGCGTGGCCACCGGCTGGGGCACGGCCGTGCACGCGGGCGAGGTACGCCCGGGCGACACCACCGTGATCTACGGGGTCGGCGGGGTGGGCATCAACGCGGTGCAGGGCGCCGCGTTCGCCGGGGCACGCAACGTCATCGCCGTGGACCCGGTGCCGGCCAAGCTGGCCATGGCGAGCAAGCTCGGCGCGACGCACACCGTGCCCGACGCGGAGACGGCCAGGGAACTGGCCCGCGAGCTCACCCGCGGCGTGGGCGCGGACCAGGCACTGATCACCGTGGGCCTGCTGACAGACGAGATCGTGGCGGCCGCGTTCGCCGCGGTGCGCAAGCGCGGCACGGTCGTGGTCACCGCGCTCGCGGGCCCGGGCAAGAAGACCATCCAGCTGCCCGGGTCGGAGCTCACCTTGTTCGAGAAGCGGATCGTGGGATCGCTGTTCGGCAGCGGGAACCCGTTCGAGGAGATCCCGCGGATGCTCGAGCTCTACCGGGCCGGCCGGCTGAAGCTGGACGAGCTCATCACGGCCCGCTACCGGCTGGAAGACCTCAGCCAGGGCTACCAGGACATGCTCGATGGCCGGAACATGCGCGGACTGCTCGTGCACGAGCACTGACCCAGATAGCACTGACCGGATGGCCAGGCTAAAAGACTGACCGGATGGCCAGGGTAACCTCACTAGATAGTTACGACACTTGGTGTCAAAATAGATAAGGCAAGGGAACGGCAAGCGCGCGAGGGAGACCGATGGCAAGCACACGTGAGTGGTTCGAGACGGTCGAAGAGGCGCGCAGGCGGGCCCGGCGGCGGCTGCCGCGGTCGGTGTACATGGCGCTGGTGGCCGGGACCGAGAAGGGCGTCACGCTGCGGGACAACGTCGCCGCCTTCAGCGAGCTGCGTTTCACCCCGCCGCACGTCGCCGACCTCCCGGCGAGCCGGGACATGGCCACTACCGTGCTCGGCCAGGAGATCTCGTTGCCGGTGATCGCATCGCCCACCGGTGTGCAGGCCGTGCACCCCGAGGGCGAGGCCGGCGTGGCACGCGGCACGGCCGAGGCAGGTACGGCCATCGGCCTCAGTTCCTTCGCCAGCATGCCGGTGGAGACCGTGGCGGAGGCCAACCCGAAGCTGTTCTTCCAGACCTACTGGTCCGGCGGCCGCGACAAGATCCTGGAGCGGTCCGAGCGGGCCCGCCGGGCCGGGGCCAAGGGCCTGATCGTCACCCTGGACTGGTCGTTCTCCAACGGCCGGGACTGGGGCAGCCCGTCCATCCCCGAGAAGATGGACCTGAAGGCGATCCTGCAGTTCGCCCCCGAAGGCATTGTGCGGCCCGCCTAGGTCCTCGACTGGCTCCGTCACGGCGGTCTGCCCGACCTCACCGTGCCCAACATGGCCTCCCCGGGCGAGCCCGCTCCCACCTTCTTCGGCGTCTACGGCGAGTGGATGTCGACCCCGCCTCCGACCTGGGACGACATCGCCTGGCTGCGCGAGCAGTGGGACGGGCCGTTCATGGTCAAGGGGATTGAGCGCCCCGACGAGGCGCGCCGCGCGGTCGACATCGGCGCCACCGCCATCTCGGTGTCTAACCACGGCGGCAACAACCTGGACGGTACACCGGCCTCCATCCGGGCGCTGCCCGCGGTGGCCGACGCGGTCGGCGGCCAGATCGAGGTGCTGCTGGACGGCGGCGTCCGGCGCGGCAGCGACGTGGTCAAGGCACTCGCGCTTGGCGCGAAGGCGGTCATGATCGGCCGTGCCTACCTGTGGGGCCTGGCGGCCAACGGGCCGGCCGGGGTGCGGAACGTGTTCGACGTGCTCCGCGGCGGCATCGACTCCACGCTGCTGGCGCTGGGCCACGCCTCGATCCACGACCTGACCCCGGACGACATCATCGTGCCGGCCGACTTCAGCCGCGGCCTGCACAAATAGACGCGCTCAGGGGCGGCCGCCCATCGCGAGCGGTTACCGAGCAGCGGCAGCAGCGGGCGGATGGTGTGGCGCCGGGCGCATCCCTGCCAGACCCCGAGGCTGTAGCCAACGTCGTCAAGCAGCCGGGCGGTCACGTACCGCGCCGGGTCCAGCGGCGGGCGCCGGTCCAGCCAGTCGAGCACCGCAGGCGCCAGCGTAACGGCGGCTAGCGGCAGCCGCAGCCGCCGGACCGCCACCGCGGCCGGCAGGGCCAGCGGCCACCAGGTCCGGGATATCGCGCTGCCCAGCGGCAAGACCGCCCCTAGCGTCCCGCCCCCGGCGAGCCGGGCCGCCAGCTGCCACGCGGCCGAACCAGCGGGCAGTGGCCACTCCTCGCCGGTCAGCCGGGCTAGCCGCCGGGCCAGCAGCGCGGCGCCGGCCCCGGTGACCAGGAGACCGGCCTCCGGGTAGCCGAGTGCCGCGCTCAGCCAGGCCACCGCGGTCCACGGCGAGCAGTACAGCGGGCGGACGGTGCCGGGATGGCGCAGCTCGAGCCCGGCCGCGGAGGTCCCGTAGTCCTTGCGCCGGGCTAGCCAGGTGCGCAGCCGGACCCGGTGCTGATGCCCCATGGTCGCGGCCGGCTCATAGCGGACCCGCCAGCCCGCGCGGCCCAGCCGCCAGACGAAGTCGACGTCCTCCCCCACCTGCATGTCCTCGGCGAAACCGGCTCCGGCCGCGGCCGCGCGGACGACCAGCGCCGCGCCGGGCACATAGGGCACACGCGACCCAGGCCGGACGATGCTGGGACGCTGGCCCATGTCCAGGGTGGAGCTGGCTCCCTCGTACCGGGCCAGCCAGCCGGAGCCCTGCTGCGTGCGGCACGATGCGGGGCGCGACCGCCGCCACCGCCGGATCGGCGAAGTGCGGCAGCAGCGCGTCGAGCCAGCCGGGGCGGGGCACGCAGTCCGAGTCCAGGAACGCCACCAGCGGCGTGTCCGCCGCGGCCAGCCCGGTGTTCCTGGCCGCCGCCGGTCCCCCGTTCACCGGCCGCCGCACCACCGAGGCCCCGGCCGCCTCCGCGACCTCGCTGGACCCGCACCGGGTCACGGGAGCCGTCGTCCACCACGATCACCCGGGACGTCCCGGCCAGCCCGGTCAGGCACTGGGCCAGTTCGGCGTGCCGGTCCCGCACGGGGATGACCACCGTGACCTGCTCCGGACCGGGCGTGGCCGCGGGCTGCGGGTCGCCGAGCGCGGGATGGGCGATGCCGGTATCGAGCAGCCGCCGGGCCAGCGCGCGCGCCTTGCGGCCCTCGGGCACCGGCGTGCCAGCAAACCAGCCTTCGAGGCTGCGCGCCCCGGCCGGGGTCAGCCGCAGCACCCGCGTCGGGTACCCGCCGGCCAGCACCTTGCCGCCCGCCAGCATCCGCGAGCCGGGATCTGGGCAGAGCCGGAACCCGGCCGGCACGAGGTCGTGGTCGGCTTTGTCCCTGGCCAAAGCCGGCATGTCGCGCGCCGGCCGATCGCGGCCCGATGGCGCGCTGTTTCGGTCCCGCACCAGGTCAGGTTATTGCCCGGAGCCGGGCCGGCACCGGACGGGTCAGGCGGCGGAGCGTCAGGCCGCCCAGGACGGCCATCACGCGTGCGGCCTGGGCGCTCGAGATGCCGGGAGCAGGTCGCCTGCTGGCCGCGGCCGTCCGGGCCAGCGCGGTTATCCGGCGTACGCGCCACAAGCGTGCCTTCTGGTAGCGCCTCAGGGCCACCTCCAGCGGGCCGGCCACCGCGAGCGCGGTCGCCAGCGCCGCGGCGTCCTCGACGGCCTGGCAGGCGCCCTGGCCCAACGTGGGGAGCATGGCATGGGCGGCATCACCGGCCAGGACGATGTTGCCGCGGTACAGCCGGCCAGGCCACAGATCCGTGGCGCGCCACTCGATCCAGTCCTGCGGTGCCGTGGCACGGGCCAGCGTGCGCAGCACCGGGTCGGCATCGTCCAACAGCTCGTGGAGCAGCTGCTTGCCCTCGCCGGGCCTGCGGCCCGGCTGCTCAGCAAACCAGGTGACGCGCCCGCCCGGCAGCCGCCAGATGCCGCCGAAAAACCCCGGCCGGACAACGGCCGCGCCTGCTCCGGGCGGTACCTCTGGGAGATCGGCGGCGACGCTGGCCTGCCAGACGGTCCATGTCCGCCGGCGGCCCGGCGGGCCGCACACCGATGGCCGCAGGACAGAGTGAGCCCCATCGGCCACGACGACCAGGTCGTGCTCGGCCGCCAGGGCCCCCGTCGTGGTACACCGGACGCCAAAGTGGATGGCGCCATCGGGCAGCGCGGCAGCAAGGGCCGAGAGCAACTCGGCACGCTCGACGGTGAGATGCGGGAGCCCCCTGGCCGTCAGGTCCATCACCGCGACCTGGCGCCCCGATGCGCGCAGGAGCATCCGCGAAAACGGCTCACCGGGAAGGTCGCCGGCCGGCACACCCAGGCCGGGGAGCAGCGATGTCGCGTTCGACCACAGGTTCAGCGCCAGGCCGCTGGCACGCAGCCTGTCTGCCTGTTCCCAGACGGTGACCTCATGCCCCGTCCGGCTCAGCGCCGCGGCCGCAGCCAGGCCTGCCAGCCCGGCTCCCACGACGGCAACCCGCATGCCTGCCATCTTGGCCCAGGTGCCGCGCGCCCACCAGCCGGCGCCCGGATCTACCATGGCGCCATGTCCGCGCCGCCCGTGTTCGAGCTGGCCAGGGCCCACTGGCCCGCGGTGGAAGACGGCCCGCGGCAGCTGCTGGTGGTGCCGACTGGGTCACTGGAACAGCACGGCCCGCACCTGCCGCTGGACACCGACACCACGATCGCGGTGGCGGTGGCCCGGCGGGCCTGCGCGGCCGGCCCGGCGTAGCGCTGGCGCCGGCATTCGGCATCGGGGCCAGCGGTGAGCACGCGGACTTCCCGGGCACCTTGTCCATCGGCACCGAGGCGCTGACCGCCTGCCTGATTGAGCTGGGGCGGCACGCCCGCCGGGACTGGCCCGCCCTGCTGGTGGTCAATGGGCACGGCGGGAACGCGGCGGCCATCGGGGCGGCCATCGGCCGGCTCCGCTACGAGGGACAGACCGCGCACGCCTGGCACGCCGGGCTGCCCGGCGGCGACGCGCACGCCGGGCGGTTCGAGACCTCGGTCATGCTGGCGCTGGATCCGGCCGCGGTGCGCCTGGACGCGGCGCAGGCGGGTGAGCGGCGGCCAGTCAGCCAGATCATGCCGGTGCTGCGGGAGCGGGGGGTGCGCGCGGTCAGCGGCAACGGCGTGCTGGGCGACCCGTCCGGGGCGTCGGCGGCCGAGGGCGAGGTCCTGCTCGGCCACCTCATCCACGGACTGAACGAGACGGTCGACCGCGTTCTCGCCGGGCCGTGACAGCTACTGCAGGCTGGCCGGGTCGCCGACCGGATCGCCCGCGAACTCGTGGGTGGCTTGGAGGTTGTCATGGGCGGGGTAGCGCGCCGCGGCCGGGCCGTCGGCGAACGCCCGGAGCACGTTCGCCGTCACCTGCTGGACGAAATCGGTGGCTGCCGCCGAGATGCCGTGCGGCTGATCGCCGAAGATCGCCTCGACCCAGCGCATCGTGCCAGCGTTGAACACCCCGGCCCCGCCGGTGTGCGTGTAGTAGGCCGAATCGCCGAAGCTGCGTGCCCCGTTGCACACCAGCGGGGAATGCGACAGCACCTGGATGGGCCGCTGCACCGGGTAGGCCGGGTTGACCCGGTCATACTCGACGCCGACCAGGTTCGCGAAGGCGGTCCCGGCCCGGACGCCGGTGCCGGTGAACACCCAGCTGCCCGGGGACGTCACCACGTACGGGGCGACCGCCGGGTACCCCTCGTAGAAGGTGCCGGTCAGCGATGACTCCGGCACGGGATCGGGGGCATCGCGCCAGTCACTGGTGACCAGCGTGTTGTCCCGGCCGTACAGCGGATCCTGCCGGTAGCTGGTCTTGTAGCAGATGACCAGGCGGCCCGTACCGAGTCCGGTCGTGGCCAGCCGGGTCCGCCGGAACATCGCGTTGGCGCCGAGGAAGGCCAGGTTGACCCCGGCGTCCCGGGCCGCGGTCACGTGGGCGCGCTCGGCGGGGGTCCAGTACTCGTCGTGCCCCAGCGAGATCACCGCGCTGGCCCCGTCCAGCAGGTGCGGGTCAGCGGCGATATCCATGCCGGTCACGTAGGCCAGTGGCAGCCCCATGCGTTCGGCCAGCTTGATGACGTTCCGCTCATAGGTGAGGAACATCGGCGCGCCGCTAAGGTCGTAGGGGCGATCCAGGCTGACCGCCAGCGAGCGGCTGGCATAAGCCTGGCCCGGGCCCAGGTAGAGGTCGTAGCCGCCCCAGGTGTTGTAGGCCTGCCAGGTCGCCACCGCGTTCTTGATCACCACCGCGCCCGCGGTGGCCGGCGAGCGCATTGTCACGGGCACGTACCGCTGCGCGCCTGAGTCCGCGTCCAGGCGCAGCAGGTAGCAGCCGGGCGGCCAGTCGTCGGTGGCGATCTCGGCCACACCCCCCCAGTCGGCCTGCACCGTGTTCGTAACCCCGGCGACGCTGGCCGGCCGCTGCCGGTGACCGCGCAGCGGACCGGACCGCCACACCAGGCGGGCGCCGTCGCCGCCGTACCAGCCGAGGCGGAACGCGCTGACCCGGAACCCGGACGACGCGGACGAGACGAACAACGGGAAGGACTGCCCGGGCGTCACGCTGACGGCACCCGCGTATCCCATGATCGCGTCCGGCGCGCCGAGCTGCCGGATATCCCAGTCCCTGTCCCCCAGCCGGGAGTTCTCCGGCACCGGGCGGGCCCGTCGCGAAGTCGCGCGGGCCGAGGCCGAGGCGGCCCGCGAAGCGGCTGCAGGCAGTGGGGAACAGCCAGCCAGTGCGGCCGCCGCACCCGTTCCGGCCACCGCCGCCGCACCGAACCCCAGGAACGCGCGTCTGGTCACAGGCTGACGTCCGGCCGGCATGGCCGCAGCCTCCTCAACTGCGGCCGCGCCGGTGCTGCCACAAGGCCTGCGGTTCAGGACTGCAAGAATGCACCCGTCAGGCCAACCGGCGGTTAACTCCGGGTGGCAGGAGAGCATCAGCCGAGCCCGTTCGGCCAAAAAATGGTCGCCCGGGAGCGCTAGGTTGTGGCCAGCTCTCACTACGATTCGTGGGCATCACCCGGTGCCGGCCTGCACGGAGGTAATCATGACTGAGACCATCACCTTGCCCGACGGGGCGCAGGTCCCGTCCCCGCACATCCCGCGGCCGCACACCGATGGTGACGCGCTGCGCGCCATCGACGACGCCACCTCCCACCTCAAGCAGCGGGCCGAGGAGATCAGGGAGCACCCGGGAGATCACCTACCCAAGCTCGTGCTGTCCAGGCACGTGCGCGGAACCAGCCTCCTGGACCGGATCGCCGACGCGGTGAACGTGTTCTGCGGCTCCATGTACGTGTTCATCGGCATCACGGTCGGCATCGTGGCCTGGCTGTTCCTGGGCAACGTCGTCGGCTTTGACAAGACGCCGTGGCCGCTGCTGCTGACCATCCTCAACCTGCCGCAGCTGTCCATCATGATCTCGCTGCAGGTGAGCGCCAACCGGGCCCAGGCCGCCAGCGACCGGCGGGCCATCGCGGACCACGAGACACTGATCTCCCTGCACGAGATGGGCAGACAGCAGCTCGACCTGCTCAACGGCCAGCAGCGGATCCTGGGCATGCTGAACAACTTCGCCAGCAAGGACATGCCCGGCGTCCAGGCCCACATCCAGGACAGCGTGACCCATATCCAGGACGGCGTGGACGAGATCCGCACCAAACTGAGCATCAAACCCACGGGGAGCTGATGGACCGGTCCAGGCTCGAGGCCTTCAGCGATGGGGTCTTCGCCGTCGCGATAACACTGCTCGCCCTCGATCTCACCGTGGCCGGGCCTGGACATGGCCACCTGATCGACCAGCTCGACCAGAAATGGCCCGCCTTCCTGGCCTACCTGATCAGCTTCTTCATGATCGGCATCGTGTGGGTCAACCATCACATGCTGATCAAGTCCGTCATCAAGGTCGACCGGGCGCTGCTGTTCCTCAACCTGGTGCTGCTGCTGTTCGTGGTGCTGATCCCGTTCGCCACCGCCACCGAGGCAGACTACTTCCCGCACAACACCACCGACGCGCGGCTGGCCATGGCCCTGTATGCCGGGGCGTTCCTGGGCATGTCAGCCGGCTTCGCCGGCATCCTGGAGTGGACACTGCATGGCCAGCGGGTCGACCAGCCGGTGCCGCCCGAGCGACGCTGGCGGGCGCGTGCCCGGTTCACCAGCGGCGGCCTGGTCTACGTGGTGGCCATCGCGCTGGCCTGGTTCAGCGCACTGGCCTCGTTCGTGCTGGTCGTGCTGGTCGCCATCTACTACATCCTGGAGAACACCCCGGCCAGGGTGACGCTCGGCCCAGGGGAATCCGGCCCAGATGAATCCGGCACAGATGAATCCGTCCCACGGGAATCCGGCCCAGATCTGCCAAGATAACTAGTTGCCATTAAGCAAGTGTTTCGCTGTAGACTGGCTCAACGTGCGGCAAAGCGTTGACTCCAGTCATGTGAACGGGACACCGGGAATGCCCGGCGGCTCCCCGGATGACGACCAGCACCCGGACCGGTACCGCTGGATCGCCCTGTCCAACACGACGCTGAGCATGACGATGGCCACGATCGACGCCTCGATCGTGATCGTCGCGATGCCAGCCATCTTCCGGGGCATCGGCCTGAACCCGCTGACCGCCGGCAACGTGACGTACCTGCTGTGGATGATCCTGGGGTACCTGCTCGTCCAGTCGGTGCTGGTGGTGACGCTGGGCCGGCTGGGTGACATGTTCGGCCGGGTGAAGATCTACAACCTCGGCTTCGTCGTCTTCACGCTGGCCTCGATCGCGCTGTCACTGGACCCGCTGACCGGCACGCACGGCGCCTTGTGGCTGATCGGCTGGCGGTTCGTGCAGGCGTTCGGCGGCGCCATGCTGATGGCGAACTCGGCAGCCATCTTGACCGACGCCTTCCCCGCCAACAAGCGCGGCATGGCGCTCGGCGTCAATCAGATCGCTGGCATCTCCGGCCAGTTCATCGGGCTGCTGCTCGGCGGCCTGCTGGCCGCGGTTGACTGGCGCCTGGTGTTCTGGGTGAACGTGCCGATCGGGCTGTTCGGCACCATCTGGGCGTACAAGAGCCTGCGTGAAGTCGCGACGACCAAGCGCGCGAAGATCGACTGGATCGGGAACGTCATGTTCGCGGTCGGCCTGGGCGCACTGCTGATCGCCATCACCAACGGGATCCGGCCTTACGGCGGCCACTCGACCGGGTGGACGAACCCGATGATCATCGCCGGGCTCGTCGGCGGCGTCGTCGTCCTTATCGCGTTCTGCATCTTCGAGACCAAGATCGCCGAGCCGATGTTCCAGATGAGCCTGTTCAAGATCAGGGCGTTCGCGGCGGGCAACGCGGCCAGCTTGCTCGGCTCCATCGCGCGCGGCGGCCTGCAGTTCATGCTGGTCATCTGGCTGGCCGGCATCTGGCTGCCGCTGCACGGCTACGACTTCACGGTGACGCCGCTGTGGGCCGGGATCTACATGCTGCCGCTCACGGCCGGCTTCCTGATCGCCGGGCCGATCTCCGGCACCCTGTCGGACCGGTACGGGCCGCGGCTGTTCGCCACGTCCGGGCTGCTGCTGGCCGCGTGCTGTTTCGTCGGGCTGATGCTGCTGCCGGTCGTGTTTCCCTACTGGGTGTTCGCGCTGCTGATCTTCGGTAACGGGATCGGCTCTGGCCTGTTCGCCTCCCCGAACACCTCGGCGATCATGAGCGCCGTCCCGGCCAGCCAGCGCGGTTCCGCGTCGGGAATGCGATCGACCTTCCAGAACTCGGGCATGGCCCTGTCCATCGGTATTTTCTTCTCGCTGATGATCGCCGGGCTGGCCTCGTCGCTCCCCCGCACCCTGACCAGCGGGCTTACCGCCCAGGGCGTGCCGCATTCGATAGCGGTGCAGGTCAGCCACCTGCCGCCGGTCAGTACCATGTTCGCCGCGCTGCTCGGCTACAACCCGGTGAAAAACCTGCTGGCGCCCTCCGGGGTGCTGTCACGGCTGCCCGCGCACAACGTCGCGGTCCTCACCGGTGACCAGTTCTTCCCGCACCTGATCTCCGCGCCCTTCCATCACGGCCTGGTCATCGTGTTCTCCGCCGCCGCCATCATGTCCATCGCCGGGGCGCTGGTATCGCTGCTGCGCGGCAAGCAGTTCTACTACAACGACGAGCAGCCCGCGACGGCGCCCGGCGGCCCCGGCGTCACGGTCCCGTCCACCGCGACAGCCGCGGCACCCCCGTCCGGCCCGGGGTCCGTGGCAAGCCCGGCGCCCGCAGCCGACCCGGCGCCTCCGGCGGGCGCCGCGGACAATGATGCCTCACGCCGGGACGGTGTGCCGGCCCGGCGCGACCACGCGCGGCGGGGCGGCGGCGCGTAGACTATCGGGCGTGCCCCGTTATGAGTACCGCTGCCGCGCCTGCGGTGACACGTTCGAGCTGAACCGCCCGATGAGTGAGTCGTCGGCGCCGTGCACCTGCCCGCAGGGCCACGACGACACGGTCAAGCTCCTGTCGACGGTCGCGGTCGCTGGTATCGCCTCGAGCCGCAGCCGCTCGGCTGGTTCCGGCGGTGGCTGCTGCGGCGGGGCCTGCGGCTGCGGCTGAGACCGCGCCGTCCGGCACGTGCGTCATATGGCGCACCGAAGGTGCTTCGCCTGCGCCAGTCCGCCGTCCGGCCGGCTGTTTAGCTTGCCCCAAGGTTCGCTCAGCGGATTACGGAGGCGAGCGTCATGGGTGCCACCCTGGCTGCACCGGCAGAAGCGGCAAAGGACCAATCCGGCTCCGGCGATGCCGGCCCCAGCCGCATACCCACCAGTGAGTCACCCGGGCGCGCCCAGGAGGTCATCGGCGAGATGGCCTGGCTGCTGCGCGACGCGCGCGGAGGCATGCTCCTGGGTGGCAGCGTTCTGAGCGGAATCGCGATCGGCGTCAGCGTGGAGGCAGCCCTCTCCCCCGCCGTCATCCGGCCGGGCCTGGCCGGCCTGGGTGCCGTGGCCGTGCTCGCCGTCATGATCGGCTGCTGGCTCCGCGCCGCCACCCTGCTCCTGCTATCCGGCCGTCCCGTGCTCGGCCAGCTCAGCGCCCATCGCTGGCGGACCGGGGCGCCGGTCGATCCCCGGGTGCGCTGGCTCACGGTGCCGCCGGCCGGGGCAGGCGCCGCGGCGTGGGACTGGACGAGCGTGGACCTGCTGCTCGGCGCGGTGCGCATCCGCTGCGAGCGGGTCCATCTGGCCCAGGTGTGGACGCTCGTCACCGCCGCCGCATTCGGCGTGTGGACGGTCCTGATCGTCCTGTCCTTACCCCCTGAGGGGCCCGGGAGCACGCGTGTCACCTCGGTGTTTGTCAATTCCCGCGAGATGGCCCATCGTTGATGGCAATGTCGGCTATATCCCGCTTGCCGACCTGTGAGGCATTACGGCGGCGGCGTGAGCATGCAGGGGGACAGCGCGGCGAAAGGGTTCTGGAATCTCCTGGTTGACACGGAGCGAAGCACCCTGGCCGGGCTCGGATCAGCCCGGGATTTCCGGCCCGGTGCCACCATGTGCCAGGAAGGTGAGCCAGCAACCCATCTGTATGTCCTGGTCAGCGGCTGGGTCAAGATCCTTTCGGTCACCGCCGAAGGCCAGGAACGGGTGCATGCGCTGCGCGGCAACGGGGACGTGGTCGGCGAGATGGCTGGAGAGATTTCCGGGGAGATGGCCGGCCACCGGACCGCGACCTTGCAGGCCGTCGACCCGGTACACGCACTGATCGTGCGATACGACCGCTTCAACACCTTCCTGGACGGCAATCCGCACGCCGCCCGCGCCTACCGCAGGGCGATCACGCAGCGCCTGCGGGACACGGTCGCCCAGCTCAGCAGGCAATCGGTGACCAGCGGCGCACAGCGGCTTGCCCTGCACCTGCTGGAACTGGCTGAACGTCACGGAACGGAGGCAGACGGCGTCGTCGACGTGATCATGCCGCTGTCCCAGGAGGAGCTAGCCAGCCTGGCCGGAGCCTCCCGGGCCACGGTCACGCGGGCATTCGGGAACTGGCGCAAGCGCGGCATCGTCCGGACCGCCCCCAAACACGTCACCATCACCGACCTGGCCAGCCTGCGGCAGATCGCCGACTACCGGGAATAGCTCAGGCGCCGGGCACCCGGGCCTCAGCCCAGCCGGGCCGCGGTGGCGCGGGCCCACCGCGTCGTGCAGACCAGCCCGAGCAGCAGTACGGCGTACCCGCAGCCAGCCAGGATCCACCAGCCAGCGTGCGCCGCCTGGACGAAACCCGCCTGCATCGACCCGCGCATGCTGGCGGCGAGGACCGAGCCCACGATGGCGACCCCCAGGGACTGCCCCAGCTGCCGGCTGGATGAGTTCATCCCCGAGGCCATGCCCGCTTGCGTCTTGGGCACCCCGGACATGACCCCATTGGTGATCGGCGAGCTGACCATCCCGGTCCCGACGCCGAACAGCCCGTAGGCGGCGATCAGGTACGCGTGGTCGGTGCTGCCGGTCAGCCGGGACAGCGCGGCGCTGGCGATCGTGAGGGCCGCACCCGCGATGACCAAGGGGATCCGCGGTCCCCGGCTGGCCACCATGCGGCAGGCCACCGGCGCGCACAGCGCCATCACCACCGGCATGGGCAAGATGGTCAGCCCGGCCGCCAGCGCGGACAGACCGCGCACGTCCTGCAGGTACAGGGTGGACAAAAACAGGAACCCGGCCATCGCGGCGATGGCACAGACCGCACTGAGGTTGGCTCCCGCGAACGGCACGCTGCGGAAGAACCGCAGGTCGATCATTGGCTCGGCGTGACGTGGTTCGTAAGCGAGCAGAATCCCCAGCGCGGCCACGGCGAGCAGGAAGAAACCGCATATCTGCGGCGAGAGCCAGCCGTGCGACGGGCCCTCGATGATCGCGTAGGCCAGCGCCCCGAGCATGACGATGACCAGGACCTGGCCGACCGGGTCGGCCCGGCGCGCCCGCGGGACCCGCGAGTCGGGCACGAACAGCGCGGTCAGCGAGATAGCGGCCAGGCCGACGGGGATGTTGGCCCAGAAGATGCCCTGCCAGCCGACGGTGCCGACCAGAACGCCGCCGATAACCGGTCCCAGTGCCATGGACAGGCCGAAGACGCCGTCCCAGACGCCGATGGCCCGGGCGCGCTCGGCCCGGCCGGTGAACGTATTGGTGATGATGCCGAGCGCCGCCGGGTTGAGCATCGAACCGCCGACGCCCTGCAAGATCCGGAAGCCGATCAGAGCGCCGAGGCTGGGCGCCAGGCTGCACAGCCAGGAGCCCAGGGTAAACAGTGACAGCCCAACCTGGAAGACGGTACGGCGCCCGATCCGGTCGGCCAGTGCGCCGGAGAACATCAGCAGGGCCGCCAGCACGATCGTGTAGGAGGCGACAGTCCACTGCAGGCCGGACACGCCGGCATGCAGGTCATGACCGATGGCCGGAAGTCCCACATTCACGATCGTGTTGTCCAGTCCCACCATGAACAAGCTGATGCAGCAGATGGCGAGCATCAGGGCCCGGCGGCTGGGGGTGCCGGCCAGCGGTTCGGCGATGGCCGGCCGCGGGGTGGGGACGACTTCCTGCACGGGAAGCCGAACTGGTAGTTGATTAGATACAATGAGTGACGTCCGTTGGGTGTCCGGTAGTGGTGCCTGCATCGAAACCCCTCGGCTCGTACTCGCCGCGGACGAGTGCCGTCTGCTCGCTACACGTCCGGCACCGCGACGTGATCCGGGCTCGTCCTGGCCGAGCCCGACCACGTCAGCGGTAGCTTGTCGACCCCGTAGATACCCTCGACGCCGCCCAGCTGCGCGGGCCCATCCAGGGCCAGGCCGCGCGTGCGCGGCGCGAGGAACGCCAGCGTCTCTTCCAGTTCGGCCCGGGCCAGGTTGGCTCCCAGGCAATAGTGCGTGCCCGCACCGAAGGTCAGCCGCCTGGTCTCGCGCGGCACGGTGATGTCGAAGCGCTCACCGTCCTCGCCCTCCCGGTTGGCGCGTTCCGCACATACCGCCACGATCGTGCCTGCCGGGAAGATCACGTCCCGGTGCTCGACCTCCTCCAGGCAGATCCGGGCTGTGAACGGCGTGACGGGCTCGAAGCGAAGTACCTCGTCAACAGCGCGCGGGATCAGGCCGGGATCGCAGGCCAGCAGCTCCCACTGATCGGGATGCTCGGCGAAGAGCCGCATCGCGTGCGCGAGCTGGCTCGCGGTGGTGTCGATGCCACCAGCGAGCAGGTTGGCGACCAGCTGCACGCACTCGGGCCCGGACAGCCGGTCCGCCTGATCCCGGACGGCCAGCAACTCGCTGATCAGGTCGTCAGCAGGGGCGGCCCGCCTGGCCGCGAGCAGCTGGGTCACGTAGTCCTGAACCTCGATGACAGCCTGCTCGATCTCGGCCTGGCTCGTGCTGAGGGCCCTGATGTCGAACTGCCGCTGGACCCAGGTCGACCACGTATGCAGCCGCCCGGCGTCCTCGTGCGGAGCACCGAGCACGGTCGCGATGACCAGTGCCGGATATGGGCGGGCTACGGCGGTGACGAAGTCGCAGCTGTGGCCCGTGAGCACGCTGCTCCACAATTGCTCCAGGAAATCCCGCATGACCGGCCGCCAGCGGTCCGCCGCACGAGGTGAGAATGACGGCCCAACCAGCGCCCGCAGGCGCCGGTGCTGCTCCCCTGACAGGTTCAGGATGTTGGCGTCGATATGGGCGGCCAGTGGGCCCGCGGTCACGCCGAAGAACTCAGCGATCTGACGGCCCGGGAAAGCGGTCCGGCGTGATCGCAGGAAGAATTCGCCGGAGTCGTGGTCCAATACCAGATAGGCCAGCGGCGACTTGGCCAGCCATCCTCGCTGCCGGGTCTCCGCGAGCTGCTGATGATAGCGATCGGCCGAGAAGTCCGGTGCTGTGTAGTCGAACACCGGCAGGTCAAGTTCGGACACCAGGTTCATAACACATATGACGGTACACGGATGCAACTTGTAGTCAAGTGGTTACGTTTAGCACCTTACTGCCGTTTCACCCTGCACGGCGGTCGTCTGCGGTCTAGATTTGCTAGCGGAACGTGCTGAGATTCCAGGTAGCTACGTGCCGGAGGGGGGGACCATGAGCCGCAGACTGCTACAGCTGGTCATACCGGTAACTCCGGAACGGAGGATGTTCCGGCTCCATGACCCGTCTGTCGACCCGGATACGCCTGGTGGTCCGCTGCCCCCGGTCGGCGCGCTGATCAGCACGAACCGGGAGCAGCTGTGGGTCGGCAGCCTGCAGGAGGACATCGACGTCCGGCTGGTACTCGAGGAATGGGACGAGACGCCGCCGCCGTGCGGCGATGTCTGGGACGAAGAGGCCAAGGGCACCGTCTACCTGCGCGGGCAGCTGAGCATCAGCATGGGCCTGGCCGGCACTGCGGTCCGCGGCCTGCGGCTCGGGGGCGGCGTCGGCGACTACTCGGTTCGCGTATACGCCAGCAACCGTGACCAGGTGACACGCCGTTACGCGCAGCTCTTCGATCGTCACCGCAATCCGCTGAGCGACGAGTTCCAGCAGGAGAAGAAGACGCTCGAAGGCCTTGAGCGCTACCTCATCCAGCTATGGCGAGAGTCCTTAGGGGACACCGGTTACGGCCGGGATTATGGGCCGGCCGTCGGCGACGTGGCCTGACTTGCCGATTCACCGGCTCCGCCGGTGGCGCTGACGCCCGCCGCAGGCGTAGCCGCCTCGGCAGAGGATGGCTTGACGCTCGCACGGGCCGACGGCGGGTTGGCTCCGGCCTGGGCACCGGCGCCCGTGACCAGCCCGGTGGTGGTGGCGCTGGGCGTGCTGGTGGTGCGCGCGCCGTGCGTCCGGAACGGGATCATCGCATAGACCATCAGCGAGACCATCGCGACCAGCAAGACCGTGAACAGCGAGCCGATGATGCGCGCGCGGGGCGAACGCAGGACGGTGGCCGGGCCAGGCCGCCGGAACGCAGTCAGGCAGGTGGCAAGCCCAGGATCATCAACCGCGAGCCGCCGCTCTATCTCGGCGAGCACACGCTGCTCGTCCTGCGACAGCGCCATACAGCCACCTCCGTGTGGTGCACCGGGTGATTACACTCTCACTATCTCTCACGGACCGGTCTTTATCCAATTGTTCTGGCTTTGTACTTCTCCTGTTTTTCGCCGGGCAGCGTCCGCCGTCCGGTCCTGCTCGTAGCATCCCCCGGCAGAGGCAGGCTACGCCTCCCGGCGCTACCTCGTACCTGCGATGCCGTTACATACTGGTGGCGAGCACCAACACTCAGAGCTTGCATTCATCGAACAATCGTTCTACCGTGAACAGCATGCGGTGGGACAATCTGCGGCTTGACGAACAGCTGGCGACGGACGCGGCCGACGGCCCCGAGCCGGCTGGGCGGAACCGGGCGCTGCCCCTCATCGAACGGGGCGCAGTCGCCCGGACCTTCGATACCCCAGGATTCCGCGGCATGACCTTTTTCGAGGTCCAGGCCAAATCGGTGGTCAACCGTGTACCGGAGGCATCCCGGATGCCGTTCCGGTGGACCATCAACCCCTACCGCGGCTGCCAGCATGCCTGCGTGTACTGCCTGGAGGGCGAGACGCCTATCCTGCTGGCGGACGGCCGCACCCGGCCGCTGGCAGAGATCAGGGCCGGGGACCAGATCTACGGGACGGCCCAGCATGACACGGACCGCAGCTACGTCCGCACGACCGTGCTGGCGCACTGGAGCACAGTCAAGCCGGCCTACCGCGTCGTGCTGGAGGACGGCACCCGGCTGGTGTCCAGTGCCGACCACCGCTTCCTGACCCGCCGAGGATGGCGCTATGTGGCCGGATCCCGGTGGCGGCCGCGGCTGGCCGCCCGGCAGCGCCCTGATGGGCACCGGGGGTTTCGCCGAGCCACCCAAGCCGACGACGGCGTACCGGCGCGGTTACCTGTGCGGCGTGATCCGAGGTGACCACAGCACCGCGCCCGCCTGGCTGTCCCGGGACGCGGCCGACCGCCGCGCCTGCCTGGTCCCGCTGGGCCCCGCCGACCCAGAGGTGCTGGCCCGGACCACGCAGTACCTGAGCCGCGCGGGGATCGGCTGCACCGACGTCAGCTTCACCGAGGACAGCGGCGGCGGGCCTGCGGGACGCCGCCGCGTTACTGGCGTCCAGGCGGGCCATCGCGACCAGGTCCGCACCCTGGACTGGCTGCTGGGCTGGCCGGAGATACCCGGGCCGGACTGGCACAAGGGATTCCTGGCCGGGCTGTATGACGCCTGTGGCCGCCATCACGGCGCCCTGACCATCGGCCCCGCCGATCCGGAGGTCACTGCCTGGCTGACCTGCTCGCTGCGGTCGCTCGGTTTTGAGTTCATCGCGAACCCGCCTGGCCGGCCCGGCGCCGGGGCCGGGATCTGGCTGCCGGGCGGCCTGGGTCAGGCCCTGCGGTTCCTGCACGCGGTCGACCCGGCGACCACGGCACGTCGCTCGATCGAAGGCTCGATCATCGGCAGCGGGCCGGGCCTGCGGGTGGCCGCAGTGGAGCCGATCGGTCTTGACGTGCCGATGTACGACATCACCACCGGAACCGGCGACTTCATCGCCAACGGCGTGGTGAGCCACAACTGCTTCGCCCGGAACACGCACACCTACCTGGACCTGGACGCGGGCGCGGACTTCAACAGCCGGGTGGTGGTCAAGGTGAACGCCCCCGAGCTGGTCCGTAAGAAGATGGTCTCGCCAGCCTGGTCGGGCGAGCACATCGCCATGGGCACCAACGTGGACTGCTACCAGCGCGCGGAGGGCCGTTACCAGCTGATGCCCGGCATCATCGGAGCCCTGCGGGATGCCGCCAACCCGTTCTCCATCTTGACCAAGGGCACACTGATCCTGCGCGACATTGACCTGCTGGCGGAGGCGGCCGAGGTCACCGAGGTGGGGCTCAATGTCTCGGCCGGCTTTGTCGATAAAGACCTATGGCGATCAATCGAGCCAGGCACGCCCGCCCCCAGCCGCAGGCTCGAAGCCTGCGCCACGCTGAACGAGCGGGGCTTGCGCTGCGGCGTGCTGATGGGACCAGTGGTCCCGTTCCTGTCCGATACCCCCACCCAGCTCGACCAGGCCGTGCGGCAGATCGCGGCGGCGGGCGCCACCCATGTCATGCCGATCGTGCTGCACCTGCGCCCCGGCACGCGCGAATGGTTCTTCAGCTGGCTGAAGGACACCCACCCCGGGCTCGTCGGCCGTTACCTGGAGCTGTACGGGCGGGGTGCCTATGCCCCGAAGGCGTACCAGAACCGGATCGCCGGCCAGGTCCGGGAGCTGGCCGCTAAGCACGGCATCGGCAAGCCCTTGGCCGGCTTCGGCCACGGCACCCTGCGGCCCAGGGGCGGTCCGCCGGCTGTTCCCCGTCCCGCTGCGGCGGACCCGAGCCTGCCGCCCGCGCCGGGGCGGCTGTACCCAATGCAGGACGAACAGCTCACCTTGCTCTGACCTACTGACCTGCTGACCAGCGCGCGCGGCGCCAGGTGTTCCGCACGGGCCAGCCAGATGGTGGACACGGAGGGGCGGCGGCCTGCGGCTCTTGTGCCCGGGTCTTGCCGGCCGGAGTCAGCTGGCCGTACCGCCGGCTGGGCTCGATGCGCGCATCTCCGGCTCCTCAAGTCGAGATATAACTTGACAGCCCATCACGATGCGATACATCGTATTGCCTGAACACTTTATCAACGTTGGCTCAATCCTGAGGAGGACGACGTGGCACGCGGGACCACGGGGGCGCCCCGTAATGCGCCGGGACCCGAACCGAGCACGTCACGACCAGCAGGCTCCGGGGGGCCGGAGCCTGGCCTGGTGCGGGCGAGATCAGGCGCCGGGAGCCGCCTGATCTCGTTTGTCTGCGGCCGCCGCTCCAAATGGGTGGTGGTCGTGTTCTGGATCTTGGTGGTGGCGGCCCTCGGTTCGCTGGCAGGCAAGCTCCAGGGAGCGGAAAAGAATGATGCCTCGGCCTACCTGCCAGGATCGGCCGAGTCCACCCAGGAACTGAACGCCCAGAACCTGTTCCAGAACAAAAACTACAATCCCGCGCTGGTGGTCTACGTGCGGCCTGGCGGGGTGACCGCTGCTGACGTCCGCAAGGCGGACGCGGACGCCCGCCAGTTCGCCACCCTGCCCGCCGTGGACGGGCGGGTCAGCCAGCCGGTGGTGTCTGGTGACCACCAGGCCATCGTGACCAGCGTCGGCGCGATCCTGGGCTACAACAGCGACATCAGCGGCTTCGTCTCCAGCGTCAAGGCCACCGCGGTCAACGGAGACAGCGGGATAAACGTCTATGTGGGTGGCCCTGCGGCCAGCGCGAACGATGAGCTCAAAATCTTCAAGGGCATTGACTCGACGCTGCTGTACGCCACCTTGGCCGTGGTCATCGTGCTGCTGTTGCTTACTTACCGCAGCCCCGTCTTGTGGCTGCTCCCGATCATGTCCGCCGGCGTCGCCCTGACCGTGGCTGAGGCCGTCATCTACTTGCTCACCCAGCACGCGAACCTGACCGTCAACGGGCAGAGCGAGGGCATCCTCGTCGTGCTGGTCATCGGGGCGAGCACGGACTACGCGCTGCTGCTCATCGCCCGGTACCGTGAGGAACTGCGCCGGCATGAGGACCGGCATGAGGCCATGGCGGTGGCGTTGCACCGGGCCGGCCCGGCCATCATCGCCAGCGGCCTGACCGTGGTGGCCGGCATGCTCTGCCTGCTCGCGGCCGAATCCAACGACATCTCCGGGCTGGGGCCCGTCGCCGCCGTCGGGATCGGCGTGGGGCTGATCGCCATGATCACGCTGCTGCCCGCGCTCCTGGTCGTCTTCGGCCGCTGGCTCTTCTGGCCGGCCAAGCCACAGTTCGGCTCGGCCGAGCCGACCAGCCGTGGCGTGTGGTCGCGGGTCGGCCGCGGCATCAGCCGCCGCCCGCGGACGGTCTGGCTGGTCACCGCGATCCTGCTCGGAGCGGGCGCGTTCGGCCTGGCCGGTTTCAAGATCGGCACGCTGACCACCGCCCAGAGCTTCCGCGGCAGCCCGCCGTCTGTCACCGCCCAGCAGGTGCTCGCCAAGTACTTCCCGGCGGGTTCCGGCGAGCCGGTGGACGTGATATCCAGCGCAGCCAGCGCCGGCCAGGTCCGCAGCGCGCTGGCCGGCACGTCCGGCATCGCGTCCGTGACGCCACCGGTGACCAAGGACGGCAAGACGTTCCTCGAGGCGACGATGATCCCGGCGCCGGACAGCCCGGCCGCCTACACGCTGGTGGACAAGATACGCACCGAAGTGCACGCCATCCCCGGCGCCGGCGCGAAGGTGGGCGGCGGTACCGCGATCAACCAGGACGTGGAGAGCGCCGCGACCCATGACCGGGACCTGCTCATCCCGCTGATCCTCGGCGTGGTGCTGGTTATCTTGGGCCTGTTGCTACGCGCGATCGTGGCTCCGCTGATGCTGATCGCCACGGTGGTGCTGTCCTTCGCCTCGGCGCTGGGCATCTCCGCGCTGTTCTTCAAGCACGTCTTCGGGTTCGCCGGCGCCGATACCTCGTTGCCGCTGTTCGTCTTCGTGTTCCTGGTGGCACTGGGCATCGACTACAACATCTTCCTGATGACCCGGGTACGCGAGGAGTCCATCCGGCACGGCACCCGGCGCGGGGCGCTGACCGGGCTGGCCGCAACCGGCGGCGTCATCACCTCGGCCGGGCTGGTGCTGGCGGGCACCTTCGCCATGCTCGGCACGCTGCCGCTGGTGGAATTCACCGAGATCGGCTTCGCGGTCGCGCTGGGCGTACTGCTCGACACCATCATCGTCAGGTCGGTGCTCGTGACCGCCCTGACCCTGGATATCGGGCGGCATGTCTGGTGGCCGAGCGCGCTGGCACACCGGCCTGATGATGCCGCGCTGGTCAGCCCGGAAAGTGTCGCAGTGCCGGGTGGGACCTAGAATGTGGGGTCGTGGCGGTTGACCAGGTGACGCGAGCGGTCGTGTGCGGGTGCTGAACCGCCAGGCAACCGGGCGGTTCGCCGCCCGCACCGTCGCCATCCCCGATCCCGGAGATCTGCTGGCCGGAGTCCCCCGCCCGGATGTGGTCGCCTGGGTGCATCACGGCGCGGGCCTGGCCGGCTGGGGCGAGGCGTTCCGGGTCACGCTCCCCGCCGGGGAGGACCGGTTCACGGCCGGGGAAAAATGGCTCCGGTCGGTGTTCGATGTCATCGACACCGACGACCAGGTCCGCGTGCGCGGCTCCGGGCCGCTAGCGTTCGGCGGCTTCACCTTCGACGCGTCCTCAGACGGGTCGGTCCTGATCATCCCGCGGCTGGTGACCGGCCGCGACGGCCATGGCCGCGCCTGGCTCACTACCGTGACCGAGGCCGGCCAGCCGGAACTGGCGGAGCTGCCCGGTACCGGTCCGGACCCGGCGCCGCCGGACGGCCTGACCTGGCGTGAGGGCAGCCTGCCCGGGCCCCGCTGGGAACAGGCTGTGGCCAAGGCGGTCGCGGCCATCGATGCGGGCGGCCTGCGCAAAGTGGTGCTCGCCCGCGACGTCTTCGCCACCGCCGCCGAGCGCATCGACGCGCGGGTGCTGCTGCGCCGGCTGGCCGCCCGCTATCCAGACTGCTTCACGTTCGCCTGCGACGGCATGGTAGGCGCCACCCCCGAGCTGCTCGTCCGGCGCGAGGGCCGGCGCGTCAGCGCGCTGGTCCTCGGGGGCACGCTCCCGCGCGGCGCCACCCCGGCCGAAGACGACGCGCTGGGTACCGAACTGCTCTCCTCGGCCAAGAACAACTCCGAACACGCCTACGCGGTGGCCTCCATCCGCGACGGCCTGGGGCCACTGTGCGCGGAGCTCAGCGTGGAGGCCAGGCCGTCGCTGCTGAAGTACCCGAACCTGCAGCACCTCGGCACCCGGATCGCCGGCACGCTGACCGCGGACGAGGCACCCAGATCGGCACTGGCCCTGGCCGCGGCGGTGCACCCCCCGGCGGCCGTCTGCGGCACCCCAGCCGGAAGCGCCCTGGAGCTGATACGCGAGCTCGAGCACATGGACCGGGAACGGTACGCCGGCCCAGTCGGCTGGATCGACGCCGCGGGCAACGGCGAATGGGGTATCGCCCTGCGTTGCGCGCAGCTGGCCGGGCGGACCGCGCGGCTGTTCGCCGGGTGCGGCATCGTGGCGGGCTCGGACCCGGCCGCCGAGCTGGCCGAGACCATGGTGAAGCTCAAGCCGATGCGTGGCGCCCTGGAGGGCTGACCGTCCCGGGCCCGGCCGCCAGGACATAACCTCGGGGGCAGGAACAGCGCTCGGTGAAGGGGATGTCAGCAGGTGAGCGGCGAGCAGGACCCCGGGCCGCAGCCGTCGCGCCGCGACCGGCGGCTCTACTTCGGGCTGATGGCCGTGTGTATCGGGCTGTTCGTGCTGTCCTGGGCCGTGCTGGACCGCTACTCGACCGTCGCGGCCGTGGTCGTCTCGATCGTGGCGCTGGTGATCCCGCCGTTCGCGGTGATCATCGCCAATGTGGCCAGCGCCTCGGACCGCCGCCGCAGGTAGTCCTGATCGTCGCGGGCAGCGCGCGTCTACCCAGGCTGTCGGGGTGGCTAGGCGCCCGGGCCGGTCACCCCCACTGCGCTGGCCGGCGCAGCGGAAACCGAGGGTGGCGAGCGTGCCGGCGGCGAACGGGTGACCGGCGGCGGGGTTGGCGGCGTAGTCGCTGACCAGCAGCCGGCCGCTGCCTGATCACACTGTCCGGTCCAGGTGGTGGCGAATCAGGTCCGCGCGCCGCACCAGGGGCACGGCATCCAGCGGGATGTGCACGTAGTCAAAGCGCTGCCCGCCGGGCGGCTGCCAGTCGATGCCGTTGCCGGTCCAGATGCGGCCGGCTGCCGGTGTACGGACCATCCTCAATCCAGGCGTACAGGTGCTCGCGTCCACGGCGAACGGCGCGAAGCGCTGATAACGGAACCCGGCCGTCTGCATCGGGATGCGCAGGACCGCGTCGCGGTAATCCTCGCCGTCATGTACCTCCCCGCTGGCAGGGCCGGGCCGCCAGGTGTCTCGAGCAGGACGCACCGGCCATCATCGGTGAACGGCACCAGCGTCATCCGCCGGACCAGGCCGGCGGGGGGCTCAGCCCCGGTCAGCTGGAACATGACGCGCTGCCAGCCCGATGGCATCGGCGATGGCGGCCGCCGCCTCGTCCGGTGTCTGGATCGCGGTGTCGATGACCAGGTGATCACGATCCCAGGGCTCGTACTCGCGTCCGGTGATCTGCGCCCACTCCGGCAGCTTCAGGCCGGGCACGTCGACCTGCCGGGACTGGGCCCGGTGGCGATGCGTGGCCGCGTCGGAGCAGGTGAGCTCGACCTCGACCAGGCCGGCGCCACGGCTGGTCGCGACGTCACGCCAGGCGTTCCTGGTGATGGCGAGCGGGTTCACCGACTCCGCGACCACGCTGACGCCATGCGCGAGCTGCTCGCCCGCTACCTCGTAAGCGATTATGTACCCCACCGGCCCCAGCGGCTGCTCCAGATCGGTCGACGCGATGATGGCCTGCTCGATCCGGTCCACCCGGACGAAGGCGAAGCCGGTCCGGCGGACCACGGCAGTAGCCACCGTGCTCTTCCCGGTAGCCGGCAGGCCGCCCAGGACTACCAGCACCGGCGCCCTGGTCCCCTGCACCATCATCCGAACCTCCCGTCACCACATCGCGTCCCCGGCAGCACCCAGCCACGCTATGAGACCCCGTTCTCAGTACGTTCTAGCGCACTGAGAACGGCATCCACGTCGTTCGGCGACGGTCGCGGCGGCCGTATCAGGCTTGGGCGTCGCTCGGCACGGTGGGGACAGGTTCGGCGGTGTATCAGGTTCGGCGGTGTATCAGGTTCGGCGGTGTATCAGGTTCGGCGGTGTGTCAGGTTCGGCGGTGTGTCAGGTTCGGTGGTGAGTCAGGCCTGGCGGATGGCGCCGGTGGCGGCGGCCCGCAGGCGAGTGCGCAGGGCCGCGCCGGCGGCGCGGTCGGTCCTGGCCTCCAGGATCCGCAGGCCGGTACCCGGGAGTGCCTTGGCCAGGTCGCCGGGCCACTCCAGGCGCTGGTAGGGCAGGCCGAAGGCGGCGGCCAGGTGCCGCAGGCCCGCGCCATGCGGAGTGCCGAAAATCCGCTCGAACGCGCCGGGGAACGCGGCCTGTTCCAGCGTGGAGAAGATCCCGCCGCCGTCGTTGTTGACCACGATCAGGCACAGGTCGGGCCGGGGTTCGGCTGGCCCCAGGGCCAGCCCGGCCGCGTCATGCAGGAACGCCAGGTCGCCAAGGAGAGCGAACGCCGGGCCGCCGTGGGCCAGCGCGGCGCCGATAGCCGAAGACGTGGTGCCGTCGATCCCGCTGGCTCCCCGGCTGGCCAGGACCCGGAGGTCAGCTCGCGGAACACCAGTAAGGTCGAGATCCCGAACGGGCAGGCTCGAGCTCGTCCACAGCAGTGCGCCGTCTGGCGCGGCAGCGGCGAGGTCGCGGGCCAGGCGCGGCTCGGTCAGGGTCTCGCCGGAGTCCAGGATGGCGTCCACCGCACGACGGGCGGCCTCATCCGCACGGCGCCAGTCCGCCAGCCAGCCGGACGGCCCGGCTGGTGTCCCGGTGAGCCGGACCGCAGCCGCGACGTCGGTGGCTGCGCGCTGCGGGTCGGCCCAGTGCCCCGGCCCCGGGGCGATGACCACGTGCCGGCGCCCCGGCGCGGGGCCGATGAAGGCGCTCTGTGGCCGGGACAACCCCGGCCGCCCGGCCGAAATCAGCAGGTCGGGCTCATGGCTCGCGACGAATTCTGGGGTTGCGAGCACATACTGATAGGCCGCCAGGGCGTTCGGTCCGTGTCGGGCGCCGGACGACGGCTCGGCCAGCACCGGCCAGCCCGCCGCCTCGGCCAGCTCGACCAGCGGCCGCGCGTCATAGTCCCCGTCGCCGCAGACCAGCACGCCGCGTTCGGTCCACGGCAGCTCGAGCTCGGCGCCGTGGGTGCCTGCGGGCCCGAAGCGGGTCCAGGGCTGGCCACCGGGACGGCCGTCCAGCGGCTCGGGCCACTCCCCTGCGCCGCCCGGGACCAGTGGCTCGCGCAATGGGAGGTTGAGGTGGACCGGCCCGGGAAACCCGCCCACGGCGCCGGCCCCGCGTGCCCAGGCCTGGCAGGCCAGCGACCGCCAGTATCCGGCGGCCCCGGGGCGCTCCTCGGGCAGCCCGGCCTCACAGAACCAGCGGACCGCGCTCCCGTACAGCTTGATCTGGTCGATGGCCTGGTTGGCGCCGATCCCCCGCAGCTCGGGGGGCCGGTCCGTAGTGAGCACGAGCAGCGGGACGCCGGACTCGTCGGCTTCGATCACGGCCGGGTGGAAGTTGGCCGCGGCGGTGCCCGAGGTGCACAGCACCGCCACCGGACGGCGGCTGGCCTTGGCCAGGCCAAGGGCGGTGAACGCCGCCGAGCGCTCATCGATCCGGACGTGCAGGCGGGTCCGGCCCTGCTCTGCGGCCTGATGCCACGCCATGGCCAGCGGCGTGCTGCGTGAGCCGGGGGCGAGCACCATCTCCTGCAGCCCGCAGCGGATCAGCTCGTCGGTGAACGTGAGGCCGAAAGCCGTGGACGGGTTCACGCTCCGCCCGCAAGATCGGGACCCGCCGGATCGGCCTGATCCAGGTAAGCAGCCGCCGCCGTGGCCCGGTCCCGCCACGGGACCGGGTCCGTTTCCCAGCGGGCCAGCTGGCCTGGGTCCACCGGCGGGCGGCGGACCGGCAGCGTCCCGTCCTCGGCTACCAGCGGGGCCGCGGTGACGTCGCCGTCCAGCAGCGACATCGTGCCCAGGCCGCAGGCGTACGGCAGGTCGGGCAGTGCGGCGGCCAGCGCCACTCCGGCGGCCAGCCCGACCGAGGTATCGACGGCGCTGGACACCACCGCCGGCAGGCCGCACGCCTGCGCCACCTCCAGCGCGGCGCGGACCCCGCCGAGCGGCTGCGCCTTCAGCATCACGATGTCGGCCGCGCCCAGGGCCTTGACCCGCAAGGGATCGGCGGCCCGGCGGATGGACTCGTCCGCGGCGATCGGGATGTCGACATGCCGGCGAAGCTCGGCCATCTCCTCCAGGGTGGCGCAGGGCTGCTCGGCGTACTCCAGGCCGAACCGGGCGAGTTGCCTGAGCATCCGTGCGGCCTGGCTGGAGTCCCAGCCACCGTTGGCGTCGACGCGGATCCTGCCGCCCGGGCCTAGCGCCGCCCGGACCGCCTCGACCCGGGCCAGGTCCTCGGCCTCGCGCTGACCGCGCTCGGCCACCTTGACCTTGGCCGTGCGGCACCCCGAGCCAGATACGATCTCGGCCGCCAGCGCCGGCCCGACCGCGGGTACGGTCACGTTCACCGGGACCCGGTCCCGGACCGGCGCGGGCCAGCTGCTGGTCGCCGACTCGACCGCGCTGGCCAGCCAGCGGGCGCACTCCCTCGGCCCGTACTCGGCGAACGGCGAGAATTCACCCCAGCCGCCGGCCCCTGGATCAGCGCGCCCTCACGGACGGTGATCCCGCGGAACTTCACCGGCATCGGGATGGCGAACGCCCGCAGCCCGGCGATCATCTCCTCCAGCGCCGTCATCGGCAGTGCCGTCATGGGCGGCCGGCGCCGGTGAGAATGATCACAGCGCGCTGCTGCCGTTCGATCACGCGTAACCTCCCGCAGTCCGGGTTCTAACCTTAACGATCGTGACAATGCGCCCCTTGCATGCGGTCCTGGTCGCCCGCCCCACCCCGCGATTCACGCAACAGCTGGCGGCGGCGCTCGATGGCAGCGGGCCCACGCTGCTGCCGCTGGACGCCGCACTGCCTCTGGCCAGGCTGGCCGAGCTGATCAGCGCCTTCGAGCCGGACGCAATCGAAGACAGCGAGGGCGTAATCACCACCCGTTCGGCATCGCGCCGGGCCCGAGCCGACGATACAGCGGTCATCATCGGCACCTCCGGTTCCACCGGCACACCCAAGGGCGTGGAGCTGACCGCGGCCGCATTGCTGGCTTCGGCCCGGGCCTCGCTGGCGCGGGTGGGCGCCCGGCCAGCGGAGCGCTGGCTGTGCTGCCTGCCCGTCACGCACGTCGCTGGGCTCCAGGTCCTGGTCCGGTCGCTGGCCAGCGGGACCGAACCGGTGCTGGCCGAGCGGGCCGACGCCCGGACCGTGGCCCAGTCCGGCTGCGCGCACGTCTCCCTGGTTCCCACCCAGTTGCAGCGGCTGCTGGCCGAGGGCGGTGCGCCGACGCCGCTGGCCGCGTTCTCCTCGGTGCTGCTGGGGGCGGCCGCCGCGCCCGCCAGACTGCTCCGGGACGCCCGGGATGCGGGCGTCCCGGTGGTCACGACCTACGGCATGTCCGAGACCTGCGGCGGCTGCGTGTACGACGGGTTCCCCCTGGATGGTGTGCGGGTCGAGACCCGCGAGGACGACCGCATCTGGATCTGCGGCCCGGTCCTGTTCTCTGGTTATTACGGCGGCGACAGGGTTGCGGCCGATGGCTGGTTCCGCACCGGTGACCTGGGCCGCATCGATGCGGCGGGCCGGCTGAGCGTGCGCGGCCGCGCCGACGACGTGATCAATACCGGCGGCCACAAAGTGGTGCCCGGCGAGGTCGCCGCGGCGCTGCAGGACTGCCCTGGCATCCGGGACGTCGCGGTATTGGGGCAACCCGACGCGCAATGGGGCGAACGGGTCGTTGCAGTGGTGGTACCAGCAGATTCTTCCGACCCGCCCACCTTGGATTTGCTCCGTATGCATGTGCACGGGCTGCTGCCGCGTTACGCTTTTCCAAGCAGGGTCGTAATGGTCGATGCCGTTCCGGTGCTTCCGAGCGGGAAGCACGACATCGTGCGGCTCAGGCAAGAGCTGCTGCGGCGGGAACAAACTGAGGCGGAGAGCGTTACTTAATAGTGCCCGGACAATGGCTCCTGCTGAGGACTGCGCGGGGCGGCGATGGGTACTTGTTGGAAGCCCATTGAACGACGTAAGTAATGCGTGCGTTGTCACGAGATGGAGGGAGGTGTCTCATGCCGCGGATCGCCATGGCCACATCGACGGTCGATGACGAGGCGAGCACGACCCGAGTGGATGACCTTATCCAGCGCGGGCGGAGCCAGGGTCACCTGTCTCTTGCGGAGCTGAGGACGGCCTTTGATCAGGCCGGCCTCACGCCGGCTGAGGGACGGTCCATACTGCGCGAGCTGAGCGAGGCCGGAGTGCGGCTCGCTAACGAGCTGGACCAGGGGGGCACAAAGAGCCGTACGAAGCGTTCGCCCGCCGAGACCAGCAGAGCCGACACGGCCAAGGCCGGCAAGTCTGGCACGGCGCGGGCTGCCAAGCAGGCCGGTGGCGCCGAGACCGCGCCTGCGGCCGCTGATGATGGCGACGTTGACCTGGCCGACGCTGAAGTGGTGACGCTGGAGGCCGAGGCGGCCACGCTTGAGCCCGACAAGCTCGCCGAGGCGGA
The DNA here is from genome assembly GCA_963781225.1 of uncultured Actinomycetota bacterium. Taxonomy (GTDB): domain Bacteria; phylum Actinomycetota; class Actinomycetes; order Streptosporangiales; family Streptosporangiaceae; genus Palsa-504. The sequence goes on along the minus strand of CAWAFD010000013.1, from coordinate 46,480 downwards.
CCTGGACGACCAGACGCCCGCCATGGGCGACTCGGTCCACACCTACCTGAAGTCCATTGGGCGCACCAGCCTGCTCACCGCGGAGCAGGAGGTGGATCTGGCCAAGCGGATTGAGGCTGGCCTGTTCGCCGACCACAAGCTTGAAACCGCGACCGGGCTGGATGAGAACTTCCGGCGCGACCTCGAAGCAGTCGCCGAGGACGGGCGGCGCGCCAAGGCGCACATGCTCGAGGCGAACCTGCGCCTGGTCGTATCGGTGGCCAAGAAGTACAGCGACCGTGGCCTATCGCTGCTGGACGTGGTGCAGGAAGGAAACCTGGGCCTGATCCGTGCGGTCGAGAAGTTCGACTACACCAAGGGTTACAAGTTCTCCACCTACGCCATGTGGTGGATCCGCCAGGCCATCCAGCGCGGCTTCGCCGATTCGGCCCGGACCATCCGGCTGCCGGTGCACGTGCTTGAGATGCTCAGCAAGCTGAGTCGCGTCGAGCGGGACATGCACCAGAAGCTGGGCCGCGAGCCCACCCCGGAAGAGCTGGCCGTGGAGCTGGACCGGACCCCGGACCAGATCGAAGAGCTGCTGCGTACCAGCCGTCAGCCGATCAGCCTGGACTCCACGATCGGCGAGGACGGCGAGACCTCGATCGGGGACCTGATCGAGGACGTGGACGCGCCCGAGGCCTCGGAGATGGTGGACCGCCAGCTCATGGCCGAGCAGCTGCGGTCGGCGCTGGATGCGCTGACGCCGCGTGAGGCCACGATCATGGCCATGCGGTTCGGCCTGTACGACGGCAACCCGCACACGCTGGACGAGATCGGCCGCGCGCTCGGTCTCACCCGCGAGCGGATCCGCCAGCTGGAGAAGCAGTCGCTGTCTAAGCTGCGTCACCCAAGCCGTGCCCAGCCCCTGCTGGACTTCGCGAGCTGAGATACCGCTAGCACCAGAACACCGGGCCCGACCTCCCGCCGGGCCCGGTTTTTTGGTGCCCAGATTTTGCTGTCCAGGTTCGTGGGGTGTCCAGTTTCTGGATGCATTGTGCCGGGCGTAGCCTCGCAGGTATGAGCGGCAGCACAGCCCGGCGGCGGATCCTCAAGGTGCCGCGGGACGGCGAGCCCGAATACCGGGCCGATCTGCTCGCGGTCGAGGAACCGCTGGAGATCCGGGTCGAGGACACTCCGCTGACCGTGACCATGCGCACGCCAGGCGACGACATCGACCTGGCCGCCGGCTTCCTGTTTACCGAGGGACTGCTGCGCGATCTTGACGAGGTTGCCCAGATCCGGATGTGCGATGAGAACGTGGCCGCGGTCTCGGTCCGGCCGGGCACCGAGCCGCTGGCCGCCCGGGTGGCCGCGAACCGGAACTTCCTCACCACCAGCGCCTGCGGGGTATGCGGCAAGGACAGCATCGCCTCGGTCCGGGTCCGGTCCGCCTTCGACGTGTCCGCCGACCCAGCACGGGTCTCCCCGGCCCTGCTGGCCAGCTTGCCGGATCAGCTCCGCGAGGCGCAGCGCGTGTTCAGCCGGACCGGCGGGCTGCACGCGGCCGGGCTGTTCGGCCCGGACGGGTCTCTGGTGGTCATGCGAGAGGACGTAGGCCGGCACAACGCGGTCGACAAGGTGGCAGGCTGGGCGCTCCGGCGCGGGCTGGTGCCGCTGACCGGCCATGTGCTGCTGGTCAGCGGGCGGGCATCGTTCGAGCTGGTGCAGAAGGCCCTGATGATCGGGGTGCCGGTGCTCGCCGCGGTGTCCGCACCGTCCTCGCTAGCCGCAGAGCTGGCCACCGAAGGCGACCTGACCCTGGTCGGGTTCCTGCGCGGCGCCAGCATGAACGTCTACGCCGGGGCGCACCGGGTCGAGCAGGCCGCGGCCCAGCCCGCTGCCGCGCCGCGCTAACTGGCGGCGGGCGTGGTGACCTGGTACAGGTCGATGCCGTCGGGTGAGACGTTCTTGGTCAGCTGGCCGCGGACGGCCAGCACCTCCAGGTGAGCGGCGGTCTCGTTGACCGCCTGGACCCGGGCGAACAGGTCCATGTCGCGGAACAGGCGCTGGTGCCGGGTCCACTTGATCGCCTCGGCCACCTCGAACGGTGTGGCGTTGCCGGCCTGCACAGCCGCGTGGGTCTCGGCCAGCCGGGTGTCGTGATGGCGCAGCAGCTCGTTGACCCGGTCGTGCACGCTGCCGGCCACCGGGCCGTGGGCGGGCAGCAGCCGGGCGTCCGGCAGGGCCAGCGTCCGGGCCAGCGACGTGAGATAGTCGTGCAGGGCCATCCGGTTGCCCGCGGCCTCGAAGCCGATCGACGGGGTGATCTGCGGCAGAACGTGATCGCCCGCGAACATGATCTGCGCGGCGGCGTCGTGGAACACCAGGTGGCCGCGGGTGTGACCGGGCGTGTGCACGGCCCGAAGCGTCCGGGTGCGCAGGTTCAGGTCGGCCCCGTCACTGACCCAGCGGTCGGGGTCCTCCCAGTCGGTGAACGGCGCGGGCGGCCGGGTATCCTGCGCAACCAGTTCGCTGGCCAGGCCCGCCGCGCCCAGCCGGTGCAGCTCCTCCAGGCCGAAGAAGCGGTGCCCCGCGCCACCGACCATCTCCCTGGTCGCGATCAGGTTGGCCCGCTCGCCCTCGCCCAGCGAGACCACGCTGTGGAACGTCTTCCGCAGCTCGATGGCCAGGGAGTAGTGGTCGATATGGATGTGAGTGACCAGGAAATTGCGGATGTCGCCGAGCTCATACCCGATTTCCCGCAGGCCCGCGGCCAGCTGTTCCCGGGCCGGGACCAGCGCGATCCCGGCGTCGATCAGGTCGACTCCGCCGGGGTCGGTGATGGCGTAGACGTTGACCGCCTTCAGGCCCTCCATCGGCAGCGGCAACGGGATCCGGTGCACGCCGCCGCCGAGGTCCTCGACCTCGGGACGGGCCCAGGCATACCGGTCTTCCGCCGTGTGGCTCATCGTGCCGCTGGTCCTTCCCTCCGGCCCCGGGACCGGACCGCCCTGAGCTACTGCTGAGTAACGATATCGGAGGGCACCGAGCCTCCCGCTCTCCAGATCGTAGGCCCGGCGGGGAAGGGGTCATCCGCCTGGGTCTGCATCAGCAGGCAGCGCTCGATGCGGAGCTCGAAGACGACCTCCGCATCGAATCCGGGCCATACCATCCCATCTCGCTCGGCCAGGATCTGCTCCCGCACCACCCGGTCCACGGCGGCGTCGGTGACCCGGTAAGCCTGACCAGTCAGGGCGAAGCCGTCATCCTGCCGTGGCGGCGGGCAGGTCTCGCTGTGCAGGGCGTAGCGCCCATCCCGTCGCAGATCCTGCTGCTTAGGACCGGCCGTGACCAGCAGATGCAGGCCCGCGGTGCTGATGACCGGGCAGACCGGATGCACGCGCGGGCCGCCGCCGGGCCGGATGGTGGCCAGGAAAGCCAGGCCGATGCCGACCTGGTAGAGGTGCCGGCGTCCTGCACCAGCTAGCGCGGTCTGCTGTCGCTCGAACTCGGTCCAGGTGATCATCTGCGGGACGTTACCCGCGCATTGCTGACACCTTCTGTCAGCAATGCGTTCTAGGCTTGTCCGCGTGCGCGCCGACCGCCTGCTGAGCCTGGTCCTGCTGCTCCAGGCCCGGGGCCGGGTCACGGCACGGGCCCTGGCGGCCGAGACCGGGGTGAGCATCCGGACGGTCTACCGGGACCTGGAAGCGCTCAGTGCCGCGGGCGTCCCCGTCCTGTCCGAGCCGGGGCCGGGCGGTGGATGCCGGCTGCTGGAGGGCTACCGGTTCCCGCTCCGTGGGCTGCGTTCGGAGGAAGCCGAAGCGCTGCTCATCCTGGGCGTCCCGGCCGTCCTGGGCGAACTCGGCCTGGCCGAAGCGCTGAGTGCCGCGCACCAGCAGATCCGCACGACGGCGGGGCTGGCCTCCGGCGCCCTGGTGCACCTCGATATGCCACGCTGGTTCGGCGGCCCCGAGGAGGTCCCGTGCCTGGCCGTCCTGGCCCGGGCGCTGCGACTCGGCCGCTGCCTGGCTATCACCTACCGTGAGCGCGACGACAGCCAGCCTCGTGCCGTCGGCCCGCTGGGCCTGGTCAACAAGGCCGGCGTCTGGTATCTGGTGGCGCGGTCACCGAACGGCGAGGTGCGGGTGTTCCGGGCCGGGCGGGTGCGGAGCGCACGGCTTCGGCCCGAGCCGTGCTCGCAGCCGGACGGCTTCGACCTGGCCGGCTTCTGGGCCCGGTGGTCGGCCGAGTTCGAAGCCACCCGGCCCCGGCTGGCCGTGACCGTACGGGCCTCGCCCACCGCCCTGGCGGCCTTCGGCGAGGTCTTCGGGCCAGCCGTCCGGCCAGTGCTGGCCGCGGCGCAGCCACCCGGGATCGACGGCTGGCAGGTGGCACGGCTATGGTTCGAGCACGAACGGGCCGCGGTGCACCGGCTGGCCGGATTCGGCGACCAGGTCGAGGTGCTCGACCCGCCGGAGCTACGGGCCCGGCTGACCAGCACCGCACGGGCGATACTGCGCCGGTATGATCCAGGCGGGTAGACGCCGGTTGTTGCCGTGCGGCACCCAGCAGGGACGCGCTACGTTCGTCTCGGTAGTCGCGGTGCGCGGTGGAGGTGGACAGTGGCAGTAGGCGCCGACACGCAGATCACCGATCTGACAGTGGACGATCATGCCTGCCTGACGTTCGGCGAGCCCGAGGAGCTGTTCGATCTCACCGCGGCGTTCGTGCGCGACGGCCTGGCCAGCGGCCTGAAGGTGGTCTGGCTCAGCGACGCGGGACCGCAGCAGGCAACGGCCGAACTAGGCCGGCGCGGGATCGGGGTGGCGGCGGCCATGGCGTCCGGCCAGATGACAGCGGCCGACTGCGACGGCTGCCTGCTGTCCGGCCAGGCGTTCAGCTCGGGCCACGCTCTGACGTGGCTGGCCGGGCAGATGGCGGACTCCCGCGAGGGCGGCTTCCCCGGGCTGCGGGTAGCGATGGACATGAGCTGGGCACTGCGCCCCGTCAGCGGAGTCGAGCAGCTGCCCGAGTTCGAGGAGGGACTGGCCAAGACGCTGGCCGGCAGCACCGTCTCGGTGCTGTGTCAGTACGACCGGGAACGGTTCGATCCGGTCACCCTGGCATCAGTGGCCGCGTCCCACACGCGCTCGGTGGCCGCGGCGACCTATCACGCCGACGCGATGCTGCGGATCTGCCGCCAGTACGCGCCCCCGGGGATCCGGCTGGCCGGCCAGATCGACTTCTCCAAGGCCGAGCCGCTGGCCATGGCGCTGGCCGAGGCTATCCGGCTCGAGGGCGACATCACGGTCAACATGGCCCCGCTGGCCTTCATCGACGCTACCTGCGCCCGCATGATCCTGGACGCCGCCCGTGGCCTGGCCGCCGCCAGGTCCATGACGCTGCGCTGCCGGCCCGAGATCGCCTCCCACTTCGTGCTGCTCGGCGCGGTCGATATTCCCGGCCTGAGCCTGGTGAGCGTCCATGACCAGTAAAGACTCACCGACACCCGGGCCAGACCCGCTCGGCCCTGTTACCGCGAGCGCCCCAGCGCCAGATCCGGCCCCGGTCATTGACCAGGCCTTCGACACCGGGGCGCTGTACGCGCTGCGCGAGGCCGTGGCGGCGCACGCCGCCGCGGCCGGGCTCCCGGAGGGCCGCGTGACCGACGCCGTGCTGGCGGTGCACGAACTCGCCGCCAACGCCGTCCGGCACGGTGCCGGCCACGGGCGGCTGCGGGTCTGGAGAACCAGCGATGTCCTGCGCTGCGAGGTGACCGACGGCGACGGAGCCAGTGCCCGCGGCGGGGAGTCCGGGCCGGCCGCGCCGGCGGCATGGCCGGTGGAGCACGGCCACGGCCTGTGGCTCATCCGCCAGGTCGCGGACCAGGCCAGCCTGGACTGCGGCCCGCTGGGCACGGTCGCGACCGTGAGCTTCACGTTGGGGCCGCCTGGTCCGCTGGTGCCGTTCGGCTTGGGCCGGCGGACGCAGGACGGCTGCGCCATCGTGACCGTGACCGGGGAGCTCGATCTGGGTTCGGCCGGTCGGCTGACCGCGATGATCGCGGACCTGATGACCATGGCGCCGGAAGCCACGGGTGGCGGGCTGCGCCTGGTTCTCGACCTGGCCGGTCTCACTGGGTGGGACAGCGCCGGGCTGGCCGCCCTGCTCACCGCCCAAGGATGGACCGACGCCGATCCGGCGGCCGACATGATCCTGGCCGGGCTTCCCGCGCACCTGGCCGAGCGCCTGCGCGGCGCCGGGCTCGCGAGCCGGTTCACCATGGCCCACGCGGCGCGTGACGCGCTGGACACGTTCGCGCCACCGGCCTTACCTCCGGGCGTGCGCTGGTTATGCTGAGCTCATGGGCGTGCTGAAGGCATCGGCGGTCGCCGGTGAAGCCGGGCCCGTCATCACGTTGTCGGGCGAGGCGGACTGGTCATCGGCCGAGCAGCTGAGCGAGCTGATGAACGCCCAGCTGTCCGGTGGGGCCCGGCAGGTGCGGGTGGACGTGTCCGGCCTGAGCTTCGCGGATTCGGCCTCGGTCCGGGTACTGGCCCTGACCGCCCGGACGCTCAAGCAGCGCGGCGGCAAGCTGGTCCTGGTGCGCCCTCAGCCCGCGGTGGCCCGGGTCCTGGAGCTGATGGGAGCGGACCAGCTTCTGGTCGTCCAGGGCGGCAACAGCGCCCTTCCGTCGGAAAGCGGCTCGTCAGGAACTGGCTGAGACCGCTGCCCGGGACAGCCACGGCAACCGGTCGGCGGCGGCGACCACGGCGACCACCGTGCCCGCGCAGGCGCTCAGGGCCAGCGCTGGCATGGACCTGGACGCCAGGGCGAGCAGCGCGAGCACGGCGACCCCGGCCAGCCGTGTCCAGGGCACCGAGCCCCACACCACCCGCTTGAATGCGGCGTGACCCGCCAGGAACAGGGCGGGACCGCCGAGGATCATCCAGACGGCGGGGCGGCTGGCCGCCGAGCCCGGATCCGACAGCACCGTGTCGTCGGCCGCCGCGGTCACGATGATGCCGGCCACCATGACCGGATGGATCATGTGGTAAGCCGAACGGCCGAGCCGGCCCGGATCCTTCGAATGGGCGATCCGCTCCGCCCCAGCCTCGGCGCTGCGGTCGAAATACAGCCACCACAGGGCGACCGAGCCGCCGAAGGCGACGACGAAGGCGGTAACGCCCGAGGCGGTTACCTTCTGCCCGGACACGGTGGCGCCGATGATGACGATCGACTCGCCCAGGGCGATGAGGATGAAGGCCTGGCAGCGCTCGGCGAAATGACCGCCCGCGATGTTCCAGTCCGCGGTGCGGGACCGGCCGAGCCCCGGGGTGGCGAAACCGGCGAAACCCCCGAGCAGATCGACGCACACCGAGCCCAGCCAGAGCAGGTCCCGGGCGTTGCCGTGAGCCAGGCCACCGGCCACAGCGAATGCGCTGCTGGCGGCGCACCAGACACCGATGCGCAGGAAGTTCCGCTGCAGCCGGTGGCCGCGCAGCGCGATCACCATGAACGCGGTCCGGCCGAGCTGCTGGATCGCATAGGCGGCGCCCACCCACAGACCCAGGTCCTCGAAGGCGCGCGGCAGCGAGGCCGACATGGCCAGGCTGATCAGCATCAGCGTTACCAGCAGCAGCCGGACTGCCATCTGGTCAGGGTCCAGCCAGTTGGTCACCCAGGTGGTGTAGACCCAGACCAGCCAGACCATGGCCAGCAGCAGCCCGGCTTGCAGTACGCCTCGCAGGTTGGCGTCCCGGAGCAGGTAATGCGACAGCTGAGTGACGGCGAACACGTACACCAGGTCGAAGAACAACTCGATGTTCGTGACCCGCTGCCCACCGGACCTGTCCCGCAGCAGCCGCGGAACCCGCGGCTGGCTCGCTTCGGGGGTATCGGCCTCGGCCAGGTCGCTCACTGCTAGGTCACCAGGCGTAGTGCTCGGGCGCGGGCTGGTAGCCGGGGAACAGGTCGTCGAGCCGCTTGAGGACGTCATCGTCGAGCCGCAGCGTCACCGCGCGCTGGGCGTCGTCGAGCTGGGCCAGGGTACGCGGGCCGATGATAGGCCCGGTGACCCCTTCCTGGTGGAGCAGCCAGGCCAGGGCTACGTTGGCGGGCTCCTCGCCGAGCTCGTCGCACAGGTCCTCATAGGCCGCGATCTGGTCGTGGTGCTCTTCGGTGGCCTGCTTGGCCCGGCCAGCGACGCGCCGGCGGCCCTCGCGCTCTTTCTTCAGCACGCCGCCGAGCAGGCCGCCCTCGAGCGGGGACCACGGGATCACCCCGACGCCGTACTCGATGGCTGCCGGCAGCACCTCCAGCTCGACCGTCCGGCTGAACAGGTTGTACAGCGACTGCTCGCTGACCAGGCCGAAGAAGCCCCGGGCGGCGGCGGTGTCGTTGGCCTGGGCGATATGCCAGCCGGCGAAGTTGGACGAGCCGACATACAAGATCTTGCCCTGGGCGACCAGCACCTCCATCGCCTGCCAGATCTCGTCCCACGGGGTATCCCGGTCGACGTGATGCATCTGGTACAGGTCGATGTAGTCGGTGCCCAGCCGGCGCAGGGACGCGTCGCAGGCGCGCCGGATGTTCAGCGCGGACAGCTTGCCCTCGTTGGGCCAGTCACCCATCGCGCCGTACAGCTTGGTGGCGAGCACGGTGCGCTCGCGGCGGTCGCCGCTGCCCGCGAACCACTCGCCGATGATCTCCTCGGTCCAGCCCGCGTGGGCCTCGTCGCCCTCGGCGAGCTGCCCGGGCGGGCTCATGCGCCCGCCGTAGCGGTTGGCGGTATCGAAGAAGTTGATGCCGAGCTCGTGCGCGTGATCCATGATCGCGTGCGCTTCGGCAGGCGGGGTCAGCGGCCCGAAGTTCATGGTGCCGAGGCAAAGGCGGCTCACGCTCAGGCCCGAACGGCCTAGGTGTATGTAATCCATATCCCTAGCTTTTCACGGTGGCCTGGCGGCCCGGGGGCTGGCGTCTCCCCCGGTGCGTGGCCACCCGCTCCCGGGTCCCGCAGGCACTGCAGCAGTACCGGCGCAGCGCGCCCCGGCCGGTGTTGACGAACGGCCTGCCGCAGGCCCGCGCCTGGCACAGCCCGGCGGGCGGCTCCTGGCGCTCGGCCAGCAATACCCCCAGGGCCAGGGCTGAGGAGGTGAGGAACCATTCGGCCCAGGGAGCGTCGTCGCCGCTGTCGACGTGCAGGTGCCAGCCGTGCTCCCCGCCGTGGGTGGTCAGCCGGGGCGGGCGGGCACGGGCGGCCAGCAAGGTGCTGATCCGCCCGGCGGCGGCCTCGATGCCCGGGGCCGCGAACACCTCACGCAGTTCGAGCGCCGCCACCCGGAGCTCCTCCAGGTCAGCCGCGGAGAGATCGAACGGGCCGGTCTCGCCGTAGTCCCGGAGCACGGCGATCAGCCGCGCCCGCTCATCCGGCGGATCCGGGTCGGCCTGGCGGGCCGCCTCGTCCCGGCTGCCGGGACGGGGCACCAGGATGTCGATGATGTCCGCGGCCCGCTGGGCCGCGTCATGGATGCTGCCGCTGAACGGAGCCTGATGACCGGGCACAGAACACAGTGTAACGTAAAAATGTGAAAATACGTTACCGAATGGCCGGGCCGCCGCTGCCGCGAGGCGTCTGGCGCTACCTGGCCGGGGCGGCGGCGGCCCGGGCCGGCGATGAGATGTCCGGGCCGGCTCTGCTGCTGCTCGGCTTCGCTGTGACCGGCCGGCCTGCCACCGGCTCGGCGTTGCTGGCCGGGGTGACGATCGCCGGGGCCGCCGGCGGCCCGGCGTTCGGCGCGCTGCTGGACCGCAGCCGCGCGCCCGAGCGGGTCCTGGCTGGCACGCTGGCCGCGTACGCACTGGGCATCGCCGCGGTGCAGGTGGCCCTCGGGCGGCTGCCGACGCCCGCCGTCCTGTTGACCGCGCTGGCGGCCGGGCTGTTCAGCCCCTCGGTGGCGGGCGGCTGGACCTCCCAGCTCCCCCGGCTGGTGGCCGGGCCCGCTCTGGCCCGCAGCTCGGCGCTGGACGCGATGAGCTACAGCGCCGCCAGCCTGGCCGGCCCGGCCCTGGCCGCCCTGGTCGCCGCGGGGGTCAGCCCCGCGGCGGCGGTCCTGACCGCCGCCGGGCTGACCGGCCTGGCCGTTCCCGCAGCCCTGGCCCTGGCCCGCTACCCCGCCGGGCCCGGGCCGGACCGGGAGCCGGCGGACCGGCTGGCCTGGCACCGGCAGATCGCGGCGGGGTTTGCCGCCATCATCCGGCGCCGCCCGCTGCTGCGGGCCACCGTTACCTCGGTGGTCTCCTACATCGGGATCGGCATGCTGCTGGTCTGCTGCCCGGTGCTCGGCGCGCAGCGGCTCGGCGGGGCCTCCCGCGGCGCACTGCTGATCAGCGCGATCGCGGCGGCGGCGCTGGCCGTCAACGCCGTGCTGGCCCGGTGGCCCTGGCGCGGCCCGCCGGACACCGTGGTGCTCGTCAGCACGCTGGTGATCGGCGCGAGCATGGCCGCGGCGGCGATCGCCCCGGGCTGGCTCACGCTGGCGGCGGCCGCGCTGGGCGGGGCGGGTGAAGGCCCGCAGCTGACCGCGCTGTTCGCGGTGCGGCACCGGGAGACCCCTGGGCACATGCGCGGGCAGATCTTCACCACCGCGGCGAGCCTGAAGATCGCCGGGATGTCGGCCGGCGCAGCCCTGGCTGGCGTGCTGGCCGGGCACTCGGTGGTGACCTGCCTGCTCGTCGCGGCTGGTTTCGAGGTGTGCGCCGCCGGGGCCTACCTGCTCGCGTACGGCCTGGCGGCGGCACCCGCGGGCGCGACCGCTGATCGCCCCGCCCGTTCGGGGTAAGGGCCGTCTGCGGTGTTATGATGAGCCGCATGCAACGTTCAGCGCAGTGGTGGGTGGCCCCTTAGGGCGGCCGCATCTGCACCCAAAGCGCGAGCGAGGGGCCGTCCGGATGGACGGCCCTTTTTCGTGCTCCCATCCGGACCCGACGGGAGGACGAGACTAATGAGCACAGCTATGGCGATGGAGCGTTCGGCTGAGCTGGAACGGCTGATCGATGACGACGCGGCGGCATTCCGGATCCTGACCGGGGACCGGCCGACCGGCGCCCTGCACCTGGGCCACTACTTCGGCACCCTGGCGAACCGGGTCAGGCTGCAGGATCTCGGCGCCGAGGTCTTCGTGCTGATCGCGGACTACCAGGTGCTGACCGACCGGGACACGGCCGAGCACCTGGACGACTACGTGACCGCCATGGTGCTGGACTACCTGGCCATCGGGCTCGACCCGGCCCGGACGGTGATCTTTGCGCACAGCGCGGTACCCGCCTTGAACCAGCTGCTGCTGCCGTTCCTGTCCCTGGTCACGGTCCCGGAGCTGAACCGCAACCCCACGGTCAAGGACGAGATCGCGCATTCGCGGCAGGCGGCGGTCAGCGGGCTCATGCTGACCTACCCGGTGCATCAGGCCGCGGACATCTTGTTCTGCAAGGCGAATCTGGTGCCGGTGGGGCAAGACCAGCTGCCGCACCTGGAAATCACCCGGGTCATCGCACGCCGGTTCAACGACCGGTACGGTCTGCCGGTGTTCCCGGTGCCGGACGCCCTGCTGTCGGCGGCGCCGCTGCTGCTCGGCACCGACGGCACCAAGATGAGCAAGAGCCGCGGCAATACCATCCCGCTCGCGGCCAGCGCGGACCAGACCGCCCGGCTCATCCGCGGCGCCCAGACCGACTCCGACCGGCACATCACCTATGACCCGGTGCGCCGTCCCGCGGTGTCGCACCTGGTGCTGCTGGCCGCGCTGTGCCTGGGCCGTGATCCGCACGAGGTGGCGGCCGAGGCCGACACGAACGCCGGTGGCGGCTCGGCCGCACTGAAGGCCCTCGTGACCAGCGCGGTCAACGAGACGCTGGCCCCCGTCCGGGCGCGCCGGGCCGAATATGCGCGAGACCTGGCCTACGTGCGTCAGATACTGCGGGCCGGCAACCAGCGCGCGGGCGAGATCGCCGCGGCCACGCTGGCCGAGGTGCAGGCGGCCATGGGCATGCGTTACTAGGTTAGGTCCGTGGCAGAAGCAGACCTGGTGACGTCGCTGCGCCGGGCGGGCGTGAGCCGCGGCGATCTGGTCGCGCTGGCCGTCTCCCCCGCGTCTGGGTTCGGGCTGGCCGCCGGGGACAGCTCGTGGGCGCTCGGGGATGCGGTGGCCGGCCTGGCCCAGGCCGATGCGGAGCTGCGGCCCCGGTGGGTGCTGTGGTCGGTCCAGAGCGCGGGGCGCCTGGCCGCCGCCGGGGTGCGGCTGGCGACGTGCTGGGATATCGCGGCGGCTCACCGGCTGCTGTTCGGCGGCTGGCGGGCCGATCCCGGCTGGGCCTGGGCCTCGCTGCGCGGGCTGGCCACCGACTCGGTGCCAGCGGGCGGGCCGCTCGACTTGTTCGCCATGGGCGAGGGCGACGCCGACGACCCGGTGGCGGCGGACGGGTACCTGCGGCCGGAATGGACCGGTGGCGGCTGGGCGGACAGCCCCGGCCGGGTGACGCGGTGGGCGGCGCTGGCCCTGGATCTGGCCGGCCAGCAGCAGGCGGCGCTGGCCGCCCTGCCCGGCCACCCGGCGGCCATGGCCACGGCGCACTGCGAGTCGGCGGCCGAACTGCTGTGCGCCGACTTGTCGGCGGGCGGGCTGCCGATGGACCGGGCCAGCGCCGAGCAGATCCTGGCCAGTTTCATCGGCCCGAGACCGAGCGACCGGGCCGAGGCGGCGGCGCTGCGGGCCGCGCGAGACGCCGAGGTGCTCCGGCACGCACCCGCAGGTGCCAGCGCCGACCTGCGCAGCCCCGCGCAAGTGCGCACGCTGCTGGCCCGGGCCGGGGTCGACGTGCCTGACACCCGGGCCTGGCGGCTGCGGAAGGTTCGCGAGGCCCACCCGGTGGTCGGCGCGCTGCTCGAGTGGCGTAAGGCGGAGCGCATCGCCACGACGTACGGGTACAGCTGGCTCGATCAGCACCTGGGCGCCGACGGCCGGCTCCGCGGCGCCTGGACCGGCTCGGACGGCGCGGCGGGCCGGATGACCGCGTCGGCTGGCCTGCACAACATGCCGTCCGCGCTGCGCCCCGCGGTCGTCGCCGAGCAGGGCCATGTGTTCGTCCGGGCCGACCTGGGCCAGATCGAGCCGCGGGTACTGGCCGCGGTGTCCCGCGACCAGGCCCTGACCAGCGCGACCCGGGCCGATGACCTGTACGCCCCGGTGGCGGCGCAGCTCGGCGTCGACCGGCCGACCGCCAAGGTGGCGGTGCTGGGTGCCATGTACGGCCAGACAACCGGCCACGGTGCCCAGGCGCTGCGCCGCCTCAACGCGGCCTACCCGGTGGCCATGGCCTATCTGGAGGCCGCCGACCGGGCCGGGCAGGCCGGACGCGACCTGCGGACCTACGGCGGGCGCCTGATCAAGCTGGCCGCCACCGAGCCCCGGAGCAGCAGCCGCGCCGCGGCCTACGGCCGGTACGCCCGCAACGCGATGATCCAGGGGGCAGCGGCTGAGCTGTTCAAGATGTGGGCGGTTACGGTCCGCGCCCGCGGCTCGGCCCTGGACGCGCGCATCGTGCTCTGCCTGCACGACGAGCTGCTCGTGCACTGCCCGGGTGAGCACGCCGAGGCCGTGTCCCGGCTGGTGGACGACTGCCTGGCCGAAGCGGCCGCCCGCTGGGCGCCGGGATGCGGCGTGCGCTTCATCTCCGACACGATGATTGTCCGCAACTGGTCACAGGCGAAGGGCGGGGAACCCGCGGCCGCGGAAATTTAACCGGCGGCGGCCGCGATGATCGCGGCGGCGAAGTCGGCCGGCGCCTCCCGGGGCGAGAAGTGACCCACGCCGTCCAGCCAGGCCAGCCGGGCGGCGGCGAAGAAATCATCGATCCGGTCGGACCATTCGCGCGGGAACAGCGGGTCGAACTCCGGCCACAGCACGGTGACCGGGACCGCGATCCGGTCTTGCGGGGCCGGGACCTTCTCGGCCAGCGAGGACGCCACCGATCCCGCGCCCGCCCGGTACCAGGCGATCGAGGCCGCGAACGCGCCGGGCGGGCCGTACGCCGAGACGAGATGGTCCAGGTCTTTGGCGGCGGGCTCATAGCCGGGCCCAGACCAGTGGGACCAGAAGTGCCGCAGGTAGGCGCGGACCGCCCCAGGCTGGCCATCGACCAGCTCGGTGCACAGGTCGAGCTGGTGGAAGGACTGGTACCAGAACTCCCGTTGCGCCTGCGGGACCAGGATCCGGTCCCCGATCCCCGGCAGCGGCGGCGCGATGACCAGGGCCCGGACCAGGTCCGGCCGTTCCCGGGCGATGGCCTGGGCGATCCGGCTGCCGACGTCGTACCCCGCGACGACGGGCCGTTCCAGCCCGAGCTCGGTGATCAGCCCGATGATGCTGCGGGCCTGGGCGGCCGCACTGTACTGGGCGGCCGGGTCGGCGGGGTGCTTGTCGGAGGCGCCGAAGCCGCGCAGGTCCGGGACGACCACATCGGCTTGGGCCGCGACCAGCGGGGCAACGTCGCGGTAGTCGGTCCGGTCGCCGGGCCAGCCGTGCAGCAGCAGGACCGCGGGGCCGCCGCCGCTGCGGTCGTAGTCGAGCCGGAATCCGTCGATCGCTGTCTGCTGGCGCATGACAGCCATTATTTACCTGGCGGCTCGTCCAGCGAGGTGGCGAAGACGACAACCTGGTGGCCGTGCACGACGGTAACGGTGACCGCGCCATGGCGGCGACCCGGTTTCCCCCTTGGTCAGCCGGTTCGGCGTGTCGCATCGGCGGTCCTCCCTCCGCGCCGGCACGAGCAGGTGCCGGCGCACGCAGCCTGCCCGTTCGGCCGTGAAAATAGCCCGGCCGGCGCGGAGCGGCACCGGTTTTCACCACGGGTGGCCCGCACCGGCGCGCCGCTTAGCTACCCGGCAGCAGCGGCAGCGCGTTGGCGCGGACCACGTCGGAGTAGAAGCGGGCGCTCGCCTTCGGGATCCGGCGCTGGGTGCCGAAGTCGACGAACACGATCCCGAACCGCTTCTGATAGCCCCAGGCCCACTCGAAGTTGTCCAGCAGTGACCAGACGAAATAGCCGGCCAGGTTGGCGCCGTCCTTGATGGCGCGTGCGGCCGCGTCCAGGTGGGAGTGCAGGTACCTGACCCGCTCGACGTCGTCCACCACACCGTCGGGGTTGACGTAGTCCTCGGCCGCGCAGCCGTTCTCGGTCACATACAGCGGGAGGCCCGGTGCGCGCTCGGACACCTCGGTCAGGATCTGGTGCAGGCCGCTGGCGTCGACGAGCCAGCCCATCGGCGTCCGCTCCAGCTCCGGCGGCGCGTACTCGACCACACCGGGTACCTGACAGCGCGCGTAGTCCTCGTTGCGCCGCAGGTCAGATGGGTCCCCGGTACGCAGGAAGATCGGCGAGTAGTAGTTCACCCCGAGGAAGTCGACCGGCGCGCTGATGATCTCCAGGTCGCCGTCGGCGACCAGCGCGGGGGCGGGCAGCAGGCGCTCCAGGGCGTTGACCGGATACCGGCCGCTGATCACCGGCTCCAGGAACAGGCCGGTGGCGCCCGCGTCGGTGATCAGCCGCGCCTGCTCAAGGACATCGGTGTGCTCACCCAGCACCCGGACTGGATGCACGTCCAGCGTGATGCCGACCTGGGCCGCGCCGAGGTCGCGCAGGGCGCGGGTGGCCAGCCCGTGACCGAGCAGCAGGTGATGGGTCGCGGCGGAGGCGGCCTTGTCATCGCGCAGGCCCGGCGCGTGATCACCGGTGCGGTACCCGTTGTTGGCGACCACCTGCGGTTCGTTCAGCGTGATCCAGCGAGCCACCCGGTCGCCGAGCGCTTCCGCTGCCATCGCGGTGTACTCGGCGAACCGCTCCGCGGTGCCGCGCACCGCCCACCCGCCCTCGTCCTGGAGTTCCTGTGGCAGGTCCCAGTGGTAGAGGGTGGCTGTGGGCGTGATGCCGCGCTCGCCGAGCTCGTCCAGCAGGGCCCGGTAGTAGTCCAGGCCGCGCTGGTTAGCCGGACCGCGGCCGCCCGGCTGGATCCGCGGCCAGGACAGCGAGAACCGGTAGGAGCTCAGCCCGAGCGACGCCAGCAGCGCGATGTCCTCGCGATACCGGTGGTAGGAGTCGCAGGCGATGTCGCCGGTATCCCCGCCGCGCACCTTGCCAGGCGTGTGGCTGAAGGTATCCCACACCGAGGGACTCCGGCCGTCCGCGCTGACCGCTCCCTCGATCTGGTAGGCGGCCGTCGACGCTCCCCAGACGAACCCGTCGGGGAAACTCGCGGTGCCCACAGCGTCTGTCATCAGCCTCTCCTTCTCACGAACACGGACCTTGACCGGTCCTGTGCTGAGGGTTAGTGTAAGCGCTTAGATTTTCGGTGTAAACGTTTACATTTCCGTTATGTGTCGGACAGACGGTCCGTGACCTAAATCACGGACAGTCCTTTATGTGAAGGACAGACAGCAATGCCGCTGAACGGGAAGACGTGGTAACGCTCTACGACGTTGCCCGCCTCGCGGGCGTCTCCACGGCAACGGTCTCCCGGGTCGTGCATGGCCAGGACCGGGTGCGCGAAGCCACCAGGATCCGGGTTCAGCAGGCCATCGAGGAACTGGGATACGTGCCGGACGGCGCCGCCCAGAGCCTGTCCAGGCGCCGCAAGGACGTCATCGGCATGGTCTGCATGGAACGCGAAGTCGAGCAGCACGACATCGAGAACGTGGGCCTGCTCTACTACGACGAGGTGCTGCGCGGCGTAGAGGCCCGGATCCGTGACAACAACCTGCTGCTGCTCATCACGTTCATGCAGGCCGACGTCGTGGGCGAGCCCGATCTCCGGCGGCTGGACTCCATGTCGGGCAAGGTCGACGGGATCTTGATCGGCGAGGGTTTCGTGGCCTCCCGGTACGTCGAGCGGCTGGCCTCGCGGGTGCCCGTCGTGGTCATCGCCGGCACCCCCGGCCAGCAGGCCGCCGACGTGGTGGCGGCGGACAACTATTCCGCCTCGGCCGCCATCATCAGCCACCTGATCACTGACCACGGCCTGCGCTGGCTGTTCCACGTGGACGGCCCGCCGAACTCGCCGGACGCGATCGAGCGCCGGCTGGCCCTGGAGCACGTGCTGCGTGAGCATCCGCACTGCGAGCTGACCGGCTCGGTCCAGGGAATCTTCAGCGTCCGCAGCGGCGAGCAGATCGGCCGGGACCTGCTGGCGCGGTACCGGGACGCGATGCCGGACGCGGTGGTCTGCGCCAACGACCAGATGGCCATCGGCGTGCTGCGGGCCTTCTCCGCGGCCGGGGTGCGGGTGCCCGCCGACGTGGCGGTGGTCGGGTTCGATGACATATACCCCAGCAGCCTGTTCGATCCTCCCATCACCACCGTGCACCAGCCGATGCGCATGCTCGGGGAGCGGGCCTGCGCCCGGGTGCTCGACCGCATCGCCAGCCCCGGGCTCAGCCCCACGGTCGAGCTGCTGCCGGCCGAGCTGATCCTGCGGACCAGCTGCGGCTGCCCGCCTGGCACGGAGCGGCGGGTGCCGATTCAGACCCTGAGCGCCGGCCGTCCAGGGCCGACGACCGCCAAGCGGGGTAACCGCGGCGCACGCCAGGCCGCCTCGCACAAGATTCCCCGGCCAGCCCGGCAAGCAACGAAGGCTTAGGAGCAGGCATGCCCTTCATCGTCCGCCGCCTGGTGTTCTACGCGGTTACGGCCTGGGTGGCGCTGACCATCAACTTCTTCATCCCGCGGGCCATACCCGGCAACGCGGTGCAGAGCGTCATGTCCAAGTTCCCGAATCTGCAGCCCTCGGCCTACAAGGCGCTGGAGGCGCTGCTCGGCGTCGGCAATGCGGGCTCGATCTGGCACCAGTACGGGGTCTACCTGGTGGACATCGCCCACTTCAACTTCGGCACCGACGTCTCCCAGTACCCGGCCCAGGTCTCGACCATTCTCGGCCAGACGATCCCGTGGACTCTCACCCTGGTCGGGACGGCTACCGTCATCGCCTTCCTGGTGGGCACGGGGCTAGGCATCGTGGCCGGCTGGCGGTACGGCGGGAAGCTGGACCGGGTGCTGCCGGGCCTGATGTTCCTGCAGGCCATCCCGTACTTCTTCTTTGCCCTGATCCTGCTGGAGCTGTTCGCCAGCAAGGCCCACATCTTCCCGATCGGGCAGGGATACGCCGAGGGCCTGATCCCGGGCTGGCACTGGGACTTCATCAGCAGCGCGGTCTACCACTCGCTGCTCCCGGCGCTCACCATCGTGCTCACCTCGATCGCGGGCTGGATGCTGCAGATGCGCAACGTCATGATCACCACGGTCGGCGAGGACTACGTCATCGCGGCACAGGCCAAGGGGCTCCCCAGCCGCCGCGTCATCTACACCTACGCGGCCCGCAACGCGCTGCTGCCCCAGCTGCAGGGGTTCGGCCTGGCGCTGGGCTTCGTGGTCTCCGGGGCCGTGGTCATGGAGATCGTCTTCTCCTACCCCGGCATCGGCCTGCTGCTGGTCAACGCGGTCACCTCCAACGACTACCCGCTGATGCAGGGCATCTTCCTGGTGATCACGTTCGCCGTGCTGCTGGCCAACCTGATCGTGGACGTGATCATCGTGTTCGCCGATCCCCGCGCCCGGTCGAGGGGGGCGACGGCATGACCGCCGTACTGCCGATCAGCGCCCAGTCCGCCGCGCTGCCGACCGAAGAGGCCAGGCCCGGCCGCTGGCGCCGGATGCCCACCAAGGCCAAGGTGGGCGCCGTCCTGCTCGGCTTGTTCATCCTGGCCGGCATCATCGGGCCGTTCGTGTCGCCGTACAACCCCGGCTACCAGAACCCGGCCCCGGGCCTGTCGCTGCACGCACCGTACGGGGCGCACCTGCTCGGCACCACCCAGAGCGGGCAGGACGTCCTGTCCCAGGTGCTGGAGGGCATCAGGCTCACGCTGGAGCTGGCGTTCATCGTCGGGGTGGTGGCCACCTTGCTGGCCGTCATCGTCGGGGTCACCGCGGCTTTCCTCGGCGGGTGGTGGGACGAGCTGCTGTCGCTGATCACCAACGTGTTCCTGGTCATCCCGGCGCTGCCGCTGCTCATCGTGCTGCTGGGTTACCTCCAGGACAAGGGGCAATGGCCGACCATCATCGTGCTCAGCGGGCTGGGCTGGCCGTGGGGGGCCCGGGTGGTCCGGGCCCAGACGCTGGCCATCCGCAACCGCGACTTCATCGCCGCGGCCCAGGAGACCGGCGAGACGACGTGGCGGATTATCGTCTCCGAGATCGTGCCCAACGAGGTGAGCCTGATCGCGGCGAGCTTCGTGAACACCGCGCTGTACGCGATCGGCGCCTCGGTCGCCCTGGCCTTCATCGGCGTGGCCGACCTCAACAGCTGGAGCCTGGGCACCATCTTGTACTGGGCCCAGAGCCAGCAGGCACTGCAGCTCGGGGCCTGGTGGTGGTTCGTGCCGCCCGGCCTGGCGGTGGCGCTCATCGGCACTGCCCTGGTGCTGGTGAACACCGGGATCGACGAGCTGGGCAATCCACGGCTGCGCGACGCCACCAGCGCCAGCCGGATCGCCGGGTACTGGCGGCCGCCCGCCGACCCGACGCCGGTGC
The DNA here is from genome assembly GCA_963781225.1 of uncultured Actinomycetota bacterium. GTDB lineage: Bacteria > Actinomycetota > Actinomycetes > Streptosporangiales > Streptosporangiaceae > Palsa-504. The sequence continues at coordinate 26,863 of CAWAFD010000013.1, read as the reverse complement.
TGGCCGAGGTGTCGCAGCACCGCGGCAAGATGGCCTCGTTCCTGCACTCTTTCTCCCGCAGCTCGCTACTTGACGAGACCGAAGGGAGGGGGAGCCGATGAGCGGCAGCCCCGACCGCGCCTCAGCCGCGACCCCGGTGACGGTGGGCCCGTCCGGCGGATCCGTGCTGGAGATCCGCGACCTGTCCGTTGTCTACCGCACCTCGGGTGGCGACGTCCGGGCCGTTGACCAGGTGAATCTGGACCTGGCGGCCGGCGAGGTCGTCGGCCTGGCGGGCGAGAGCGGCTCGGGCAAGTCGACGCTGGTCTACGGGGCCAGCCGCTGCTGCGGGCACCCGCCCTGATCACCAGCGGCAGCGTGCGCTACTCCGGCCGCCGGGTTACCGAGCCGGTCGACGTGCTGCGGCTGGGAACCGACGGGCTGCGCAAGTTGCGCTGGCGCGAGATCGCCATCGTCTTCCAGAGCGCGATGAACGCGCTCAACCCGGTCCTGAACGTCCGCGACCAGCTACTGGACGTCATCCGGGCGCACCTGCGGATGCCCAGGGACGAAGCCCACGAGCGTACCGGCTACCTGCTCGACCTGGTCGGGATCCCGCGCTCACGGCTGCGCAGCTACCCGCACGAGCTGTCCGGCGGCATGCGCCAGCGGGTCATGATCGCCATGGCCCTGGCCACCGACCCCGAGGTGGTCATCATGGACGAGCCCACCACGGCGCTCGACGTGGTCGTCCAGCGCGACATCCTGGCCCAGATCGTAGAGCTCAAGGAGCAGCTGAACTTCTCCATCTTGTTCATCACCCACGACCTGTCCCTGCTGCTTGAGCTGGCCGACCGGATCGCGGTCATGTACGCCGGGCAGCTGCTCGAGGTCGCCACCTCCAGCGAGATCCAGCGCGAGCCAGCCCACCCCTACACCAAGGGGCTGCTCAACTCGTTTCCCTCGCTGCGGGGCCCGCTGCGCGATTTGGCCGGCATCCCGGGTTCCCCGCCCGACCTGCGGAACCCGCCGCCCGGCTGCCCGTTCCTGCCGCGCTGCGACTACGGCACCGACGCCTGCAAGGACGTGGACATGCAACTGCTGCCGGTGGCCACATCCGCCGATCTGGGGCACGTCACGGCCTGTCCCTTCGTGCTGCCGGGCACGCCACGGCCCGGGGCCAAGGCGGGGGCGCCGGCCGGCGCCGGGGCGGAGACCTCGCAGCCTGAGACCGCCGGGGAGCTGGGATCATGACCGAACAGCAGACGCAGGAGGTCACCTCGGCCGCGGCCGGGCGCGGGCCACTGGCCATGCAGGCCAAGTCGATCAGCAAGGACTTCCACATCGGCCGCGGCCAGACGCTGCACGCGGTGCGGGACGTCTCGTTCAGCCTGTACCGCGGCGCCGTCGTCGCCCTGGTAGGCGAGAGCGGATCGGGCAAGTCCACGGCCGCCCGGCTGCTGGCCGGGCAGGAGCGCCTGACCTCGGGCGAGATCCAGCTGGACGGCAAGGACATCCGGGTCTCCAGCCGCAGCGACTTCCGGCACTACAAGAGCGAGGTCCAGTACGTCTTCCAGGACCCGTTCGCGTCGCTGAACCCGGTGCACACCGTGCGTTACCACCTTGAGCGGCCGGTCAAGCTGCACCAGGGCAAGGCCGTCGACGTGGACTCCGAAGTCGCCGCGCTGATGGAGCAGGTGCGGCTCACCCCGGCCGGGCAATTCCTGGTCAAGTACCCGCACGAGCTATCCGGCGGGCAGCGTCAGCGGGTCTCGTTCGCCCGGGCGCTCGCGTCCAGGCCCAGCGTGCTGCTGGCCGACGAGCCGGTCTCCATGCTCGACGTCTCCATCCGGCTGGAGATGCTCGCCCTGCTCAACGACCTGCGCAAGCGCCTCAAGCTGGCCATGCTCTACATCACCCACGACATCGCCTCCGCCCGCTACTTCGCCGACGAGGTGCTGGTCATGTACGCCGGGGAGATCGTGGAGCGAGGGCCGGCCGAGGAGGTCACCCAGCAGCCGGCGCACCCCTATACCCAGCTGCTGGTCGCGTCCGCGCCCGACCCCGACAACCTCGGCAGCAGCTTGCGCCGCAGCTCGGCCCGGACCGGCGCCGTCACTGGCGGCGCGGCCGGCGGCGCCGCGGCCGCGGCGGCTGCTGTCCCCCGGAGCCAGGAGAAAGTCTCGGCCACTGGCTGCCCGTTCAGTCCCAGGTGCCCGTTCGCCGACGACCGCTGCCGCCGCGAGGACCCGGCCCTGCTGCGGATCTCTGCCACCCGCGGCGCGGCCTGCTGGCACCTGGACCAAGCCGCCCCGGAGCTCGTCTCGGGGCTACCGGGAGGTGGGCGCACGACCTCGACATCAACCCCGTAACCACCATCAACGAGAGAAAGACGAGAGTGATGAGGAGTTTGTACAGCCACAGACGGCTCTTCGCCGTAACGGCCGCCGGGGTGCTTGCAGCCGGGCTCGCCGCCTGCTCGAGCTCGGGCTCGAGCTCAAGTTCTGCCGCCGGTTCGGCCAGCAGCAGCGCGACCGGCAAGACCCTGGTCATGGAGAGCTCACCGGAGTCCACCATCACCCAGGCGTTCAACCCGTTCGCCCCGACCCAGGCCGCCTACGGGATGGGCGCGACCGGGCTCATCTATGAGCCGCTCATCCAGTTCAACCTGGTCTCGCCGCCCAAGTATTACCCGTGGCTGGCCACGTCCTACACGTGGTCCAACGGCGGCAAGACGCTCACCTTCGCGATCCGCCAGGGCGTGAAGTGGAATGACGGTCAGCCGCTCACCCCGGCCGACGTGGTGTTCACCTTCGACATGGTCAACAAGACCCCGGCGATCAACATCAACGGCATCAAGATTGCCAGCGCGAGCACGTCGGGCAACAACGCGGTGCTCAACTTCGCCACGCCTCAGTACGCCAACCTGCAGTCCATTGCCGGCACCGCGATCGTGCCTCAGCACATCTGGGGCAAGGTCAGCAACCCCGCGACCTTCGCCGACCCGAACCCGGTCGGCACCGGGCCGTTCAAGCTGGGCAGCTTCACGCCGCAGGGCTTCACCCTGGTCAAGAACACCAGTTACTGGCAGGCATCGCAGGTCAAGGTGCCTAAGGTCTACTTCCCGGTGTACACCTCCAATACCGGTGCGCTCAGCGCGCTGTTCGCCGGGCAGATCGACTGGACCGGTAACTTCATCCCGGGCCTGCAGAAGAGCTTCGTCAGCCCGAACCCGGCCGACCACCACTACTGGGAAGCCCCGGGCGGCACGAACAGCCTGGTCCCGAACCTGAACAAGTGGCCGACTAACCAGCTGGCCGTCCGCCAGGCGATCAGCGCGGCGATCAACAGGAACGTGCTCGCCTCCGAGGGTGAGGCCGGCCTGGAGAACCCGGTCCTCAACGCCACCGGCCTGACGCTGCCGCTGTACAGCGCCTGGTCCGCGCCGGTCGCCAACATGACCGTCTCCGCCACCGGCAGCGCGGCCGCCGCCGCGCAGATCCTGCAGAAGGCCGGCTACACCAAGGGCAGCAACGGCTACTTCGCCAAGGACGGCAAGACCGTCGCGCTCACCATCACCAACCCGTCCGCCTACACCGACTACGCCGAAGTCGACTCGATCGCCGCGCAGGAACTGCGCGCGGCCGGCATCGACGCCACCTTCCAGGGCCAGTCCGTGGACGCGTGGAACAGCGACGTCGCCGCTGGTAACTTCCAGCTGACCTCGCACTGGTCCAATGGCGGGGCTGGGATCACCCCGTATGTGATGTACGACGGCTGGCTGGACAGCGCGCAGGCCACCGGTAACGCCGCGACCGGCGACTTCGAGCGGCTGAAGGATCCGGCCGTGGAGGCTATGCTGGCTAAGCTGGCCGGCTCCGACACGACGGCGGCGCAGACCGCCGCACTCGCGCCGATCGCCAAGTACGTCGCGGCCAACCTGCCCATCATCCCGACCACCACCGCCTCCCAGTGGTTCGAATACAATTCGCAGAATTACACTGGCTGGCCTACGCAGGACAACCCGTACGAATCGGGACAGCCGTCCGGGACCAATAATGGCCCGGGCTCTGGCACCGACGAGGTCGTTATCCTGCACCTGACGCCGCGGTCTTAGCCGCGGCCATGAGCGGCCCGCCCCGGCACCACCCCCCCACCGGGGCGGGCCCCTCTGAAAACCTGCCGGCGCGCACGTCTGCGCGCCTGGCCTTCAGCACCCTGGCGTTCCCCGGCGCCACCCTGGCTACCGCCGCCGCACTGGGCCGAAGCTGGGGTTATGCGGGGATCGAGCTGCGCCTGGTCGATGGCGAGCTCATCGACCAGGCCCAGCCGCCCGCCGCCCGCGCCCAGATCAAGCGGGACCTGCATGGCCTGCCCGTGGTCGCGGTGGACAGCTCGATCCGGCTCACCGATGATGACCCCGGTCCCGCGCTGCGTCAGTTTCTCGAGCTGGCCAGCGACTGCGCGCGGCCCGGGCAGGCAAGCACCTGGTGGTGGAAAAGCCGATCGACGTGACGCTGGAAGCGGCCGACCGGCTCATCGCGGCGGCCCGGCAGGCCGGCGTGGCCCTGACCGTGATCTCCCAGCACCGCTTCGACCCCGGCCTGGCCGAGCTGAAGCAGCTGATCAGCGACGGGGCCCTGGGCCGGCTCGTCCTGGGTGAGGCCAGCACCAAGTGGTTCCGCGCGCAGGGGTACTACGACAGCGCCGCCTGGCGCGGGACCTGGGCCATGGACGGCGGGTCGCTGATGAACCAGGGCGTCCACTACGTCGACCTGCTCCGCTGGTGCCTGGGACCGGTGGCCGAAATCACCGCGATCTGCGCCACCCAGAGCCACGAGATCGAGGTTGAGGACACCGCGCTGGCCCTGGTCAGGTTCGCCTCCGGTGCCGTCGGCACGATCATGTCGACCACGGCCGCCGCCCCGGGGTTCCCGCAGCGCCTGGAGGTCACCGGCACGCAGGGGACGGTCATCGTCGCCGACGGGCAGATCGTCCGCCGCGCGCTGGCCGGCGAGGTGGCCGCGGCATCCGGCGAACCACCCGGCGCGGGAGCGGCCGCGGACCCGGCCGCCATCGAGGTTGCGGCGCACGCCGCGCAGCTCGCCGACCTGCTGGCCGCGATCGATGAGGACCGCGATCCCGCCGTCGGCGGCCAGGACGGCCGCGACGCACTCGAGATCGTCTGCGCCGTGTACGAATCGGCCCGCACCGGCCGGGCGGTCCGGCTGCCATGACCGTCACGCTGAGCGGGTTCGCCGACGAGATCTCCCCCGACCCGCGTGAGCAGCTCGCCACCCTGGCTGCCGAGTCCATCGGCCACCTCGAGCTGCGCAGCGCCTGGCGGGTCAGCGTGGCCGACTTCACCGGCGCCCAGCTGGACGCGTTCTCGGCCGAGCTGGACGGGGCCGGGTGCGGGTCTCCGCGATCGGCTCGCCCATCGGCAAGATCGGCGTGCAGGCGCCGATTGGTCCCGAGCTCGACCGGCTGCGCCGGATCGGCGACGTCGCAGCCCGGCTCGGCGTGCGTATCGTGCGCGTGTTCTCGTTCTTCATCCCGCCGGGCGACCCGCCGGAGCGTTACCGGCAGCAGGTCATCGACCGGATGGCCGCGCTGGCCGGGATCGCCGCCGAGCGCGGTCTGGTGCTGGCGCACGAGAACGAGAAGGAGATCTTCGGCGACATCCCCGAGCGGTGCGCCGACCTGATTACCTCGGTCGGCTCCCCTGCCCTGCGGGCCACCTTCGACGCGGCCAACTTCGTCCAGTGCGGCGTCCGGCCGTTCACCGAAGGCTACGAGCTGCTCCGGCCGCACCTGGTCTACCTGCAGATTAAGGACGCACTGGCCGCCGACGGCCGGGTGGTGCCCGCGGGGAAGGCGACGGGGAGGTGCGGGAAACCCTCGCCGCGTTGCGGGACTCGGGCTTCGACGGCTTCATGTCACTCGAACCGCACCTGGCGCAGGCGGGCCGGTTCGGCGGGTTCAGCGGCCCGGAAGCCTTCGCGCGCGCCGCACGGGCACTGAAATCCCTACTGAACGAGCTGGCTATCCCCTACCGCTGAACCTGGCGTGCCCGGCTGGCCCCGGTGCCGTCCCGGGTGGCGTGGTACCGGCCAGGGTGAAGACCCGGTGCTGTCCCTGGTGAAAAAGAGCCCGTGCGGTGTTTGACTGGCATCGTGCGGGTATGGAGCGCGTCTTCGGCCACTCGTACGCGAACCTCAGGAGGTGCCCCGATGCCGACCCCCGTTACCGACGCCGACCTCGCCCTGGCTGCCGAGCTCGGCCAGCAACTCCGGGTGGACTCCGTCCGCTCCAGCACGTCCGCCGGGTCCGGGCACCCGACGTCGAGCATGTCGGCCGCGGACCTGCTGGCGGTCCTGGTCAGCCGGCACCTGCGTTATGACTGGGATAAGCCGGACAACCCAGGCAACGACCACCTCATCTTCTCCAAGGGGCACGCCTCCCCGCTGCTCTACTCGGTCTACAAGGCGGTCGGGGTCGTGTCGGATGAGGAGCTGATGACCGGCTACCGGCGTTTCGGGTCCCGGCTCGAGGGTCATCCGACCCCGGTACTGCCCTGGGTCGACGTGGCCACCGGTTCTCTCGGCCAGGGCCTTCCGGACGGCGTGGGCGTGGCGCTGGCGGCCAAGTACCTTGACGAGTTGCCCTACCGGGTGTGGGTGCTGTGCGGCGACAGCGAGATGGCCGAGGGCTCCATCTGGGAGGCGCTCGACCGGGCTTCGCACTACAAGCTCAGCAACCTCATCGCCATCGTCGACGTGAACCGGCTCGGCCAGCGCGGCCCCACCGAGCTGTCCTGGGATCTGGAGACCTACCGCCGCCGGGTGACCTCGTTCGGCGCCCGCGCCTTCGTCATCGACGGGCACGACCCGGCCGCGATCGACCAGGCCCTGGCCGAGGCAGGCGACCTGTCCGGGGAGCAGCCGGCCGTCATCTTGGCCCGGACGATCAAGGGCCGCGGTTTCTCCGAGGTGGAAGACCGTGAGGACTGGCACGGCAAGCCGCTTCCGGCCGAGATGGCCGAACGGGCGGTCATCGAGCTCGGTGGCGAGCGCCACCTGCTCGTCCGGGGCCCGGTGCCGGCGGAGACCGGTACCCCGCGGCGCCTGGCCGGCGGGAACGGCGAGATCAAGCTGCCGGCCTACGAGCGCGGGCAGAAGGTGGCCACCCGCCGGGCCTACGGCGACGCGCTGGCCGCGATCGGCGCCCGCCAGGACATCGTGGCCATGGACGGCGAGGTCAGCAACTCCACCTACGCGGACGAGTTCGCCAAGGCCTATCCCGAGCGTTACTTCGAGATGTACATCGCCGAGCAGCAGCTGGTCGCCGCGGCAGTGGGGGTCGGGGTGCGCGGCTACCGGCCGTTCGCGTCGACCTTCGCCGCCTTCTTGTCCCGGGCCTATGACTTCGTCCGGATGGCCGCCATCTCCCAGGCCAACATCTGCCTGTCCGGCTCGCACGCGGGCGTCGAGATCGGTGCCGACGGGCCATCGCAGATGGCACTGGAAGACCTGGCCATGCTGCGCGCCGTGCAGGGCTCTACCGTGCTGTACCCGAGCGACGCCACCAGCGCAGCCGCCCTGGTTCAGATCATGGCCGGACTCGACGGCATCTCCTACCTGCGGACCACCCGGGGTGCCTACCCGGTGCTGTACGACGCGGGTGAGCCGTTCGGTGTCGGCGGGTCCAAGGTGCTGCGCTCATCGGATACGGACCAGGTCACGCTGGTGGGCGCGGGCGTGACCCTGCACGAGTGCCTGGCCGCCGCCGATCAGCTCGCCGGGGACGGCATCAGTGCCCGGGTCATCGACCTGTACTCGGTCAAGCCGGTCGACGCGGCCACTCTCGCGGACGCCGCCGAGGCCACCGGCGGCCGCTTCGTGCTGGTCGAGGACCACCATCCCGAGGGCGGCCTGGGCGCGGCCGTGCTGGACGCACTCACCGCCGAGGGCCGCCGCGCCGAGCTGTCTGTCGAGCATCTGGCCGTCCGCGAGCTGCCCGGTTCGGGGACACCCACCGAGCTCCTGGATGCGGCAGGCATCGACGCCACCCACATCGCGGCGGCGGCCAGGCGCCTGCTGGCCTGACCGCGCTGCGGGCCCCGTCCGGGTCAGCTGTTGCCGGTCAGGCCCCACCGGCGGCGGATCGCCCCGTTCGCCTGGTTGAACAGCTGGTCCACCAGGATGCCGACGAGCAGGATCACGATCATGATCGCGACCGTGCTCGGCATGTCGGTCTGGTCCTGGTCGGTGGACAGCAGCACGCCCAGGGACGGCTGGTTCGCGATGACGACGAGCAGTTCGCCGGCCATCAGGCTGCGCCAGGCGAACGCCCAGCCCTGCTTCAGGCCGCCCACGAAGGCGGGCAAGGAGGCCGGCAGGATCAGGTACCGGTACAGCGAGATCCGCCGGAGTCCCATCATCGTGCCCGCCTTGAGCAGCAGCGGCGGGGTGTAGTCCACGCCCGCGATCAGGCCGTTGGCGATCGACGGGGCCGCGCCAAGGACGATGACGAACAAGATCGCGCTGGTGTTGATCCCGAACAAGATGATGGCGAACGGGAACCAGGCGATGGACGGCATGGTCTGCAGCCCGGTGATTAGCGAGCCGACCGCGGCCCGCAGTGGCCTGATCCGGGACACCAGCGCGCCGATGATCGAGCCGACCACCACGGCCAGGCCGAAGCCGATGATGGCACGCAAGGCCGTGGTGCGGATCGCGTGCCACAACAGCCCGGTCTTGGCCTGATCCCACAGGTTGGACAGGGTGGCGCCCGGGCCAGGGAAGATGTCCTTCTTCCAGCCGCTGATGTGGATCAGCTGCCAGATCACCAGCACGATGGCGATGGCCAGCAGCACCGGCCAGGCCCGGTTCCACGCGCGGGTCCCGGCCGAGCGGGCGCGCTGTTCCTCCGGCGAGGAGACCTCGAGAGACTCCAGATAGGTCAGCCGCTCGAGGTATTCGGGCATGTCGCGATCGCCGAAGGACGGCTCGGGGACGTTGCTGGCGGGGATCTCGTTGTCAGTGGTCATCGCGGCTCATCTCCTCCCGCAGCCGGTCGGTCACCTGTGCGGCCAGCTCCGCGACCGGCGCCGAGTCGATCCGGCGCGGACGCTCGATCGGGACATCGAACCCAGCGATGACCCGGCCGGGGCGGCTGCTCAGAAGCACCACGCGATCGCCGAGGCGGACCGCCTCCTGCACATTGTGGGTGACGAACAGCACGGTGAGCTGGCGGTCCGCGCAGACGCGATCCAGCTCATCGTGCAGTACATCCCTGGTCATCGCGTCCAGGGCGCCGAACGGCTCGTCCATCAGCAAGATGTCGGCGTCCTGGGCCAGCGAGCGGGCCAGCGCGACCCGCTGCCGCATGCCACCGGACAGCTCGTGCGGCCGTTTGCCGCCGAAACCGCCCAGGTGCACCGTCTCGAGCAGCTCCGCCGCTCGCTGCTGCCGCTCGGCCTTGCCCGCGCCCCGCGCCCGCAGGGCCAGCTCGATGTTGCCCGCGGCAGTGAGCCACGGGAACAGCGCAGGCTCCTGGAACATGAACGCCACCCGGCCGGCGGCCGAGACCTCCCCGGTCGTGGGCTTTTCCAGGCCGGCCACCAGAGAGAGCAGCGTGGACTTACCGCAGCCGGAGGCCCCGATGAGGCAGGTGAATTCCCCCGACGGCACGTCGAGCGATACCTGGTCCAGGGCGCGGACAGCCGCGCTGCCGCGCCCGAAAACCTTGGACACGCCCGCCAGCCGGACGGCCGTGGCCACCGAAGTGGCCGCTCGGCGATCAGTAACCGTCACGGAACTCACCTGCCTCCCCATGCTTAGGAGCTGACCTGCGATTCGCCGGCGGAGGCCAGCGCCTTATTGAGCGGGTCCAGATCGAAGATCCCCTTCAGGTTGACTGGCTTGAGCAGGCCGAGCGACACGGCCTGCGACGCGTCGGTCGTCAGCGAGGATTCGTCCGGGTCGTTGGTGAAGGTGATCTCCTTCCAGGCGGCCGCGACCACGCTGGCCTTGAGCGGCTTGCCGGTGAATGAACCGAGCTCGGCGTTGGCGTCGGTCTGCGCGGTCGTGGGGTTGGACTTGATGTAGTCGTTGGCCTGAATCTGGGCCTTGAGCAGGTCCGCCACCACGGCGGGGTGGGCCGCCAGGAAGCTCTGGGTCACGACCATGATGGTGGTGACGCCCGTCTCGTTGAGCAGCACCGTGCCGCCCTCTTGGACCATCTCGACGTCGTAGGGGGCGGGCTCGGATCCGCCGGCGATCTGGCCGGACTTGAACTCCAGCACCGCGGCCGAGTTGGGCGTGGTCGGCTTGACGAAGGCGTCGCCACCGCCGGTCGCGTTGGTCGTGATGCCGTTCTGCTTAAGGTAGTAGCGCAGGGCAACGTCCTGGGTGTTACCCAGTGAGGGGGTGGCCAGGGTCTTGCCCTTGAGCTGCCCGGCCGCGGTGACGCCCTTCTTGACCACCACCGAGGCGCCGCCGTCGGCCGCACCGGAGATGACCTTGATCGCGGTGCCGTTCGACTTCTGCCAGGCGTTGATCGCCGGGTTCGGGCCGACGTAGGCCACGTCGAGCTGCCCAGCCAGCAGGGCCGTGGTCTCCTGAGTGCCACTGGCAAACGCGGTGGGCTTCACGGTGCCCGCCGAGCCCAGATCCTTGGTGAAGTAACCGTTCTTCAAGGCGACCAGAGCGGAGGCGTGCGTGATGTTGGTGAGGAAACCAAGCCGGACTGTGACCGGGCTCCCCCCGCTGTCCGCGGTCGCGCTCGAGGTCGCGCCCGACGACGAGGAGGAGGAAGAGGAGCAGCCCGCCAGCAGCAAGGCGGCGCCGACCAGGGCGGCGGTCATGACACGTCGCATGTAGTACCCAATTTCTATCGTTTAAATAGGAAACTGCCTTGGATGACTATACATGAAGCCGGTAAAGGCGGGAAACAGATGTAAACGAGGCCAGGTCACAACTGCCGCACCGGGGCGGCCGCGAGCGGCAGTCAGCTGTCGTCGCTCGAATCCTGCAGCGTTACGCCGGCCACCACCGGGAACTGGGCCAGGCACTTTTCCAGCTGGGCCACGTTCGCGTCGGAGGCATGGTCGATCTGGAACGTCAGTTGTTGCAGCGCATAAGGGGTGCTGCCGGTGGACGGCAGCGCCTGGGGCGTCACATTCGGCACCTTTGCGCAGGCCGAGCGCACGGCCAGCCGCTGGGCCTTAGTGGCGCTGTCGGTAAAGCTGACAATGGCTTGCCGTTGGCCAAGCGCGGCATCGAACCGCGCGCAGCCGGCCAGCGCGAGGACAGCCATGACCGCTGCGATGGCGCCAGCCAGCCAGCACGGCAGACGCGGCCGATCGGCATTCACTACGCCGGGTAGTACCCGCATGGTGCCAGCCTACGGGTCAGCTTCGCCTAGTACGGTATCGGCAGGGCCAAGACGCCCGTGGCACGCGTGTCCGACATGGAGGAAGCATGGCCGGCCGAATCGAGGACTACGCCATCGTCGGCGATATGCAGTCGGTCGCGCTGATCAGCACAGACGGTTCGGTGGACTGGCTGTGCCTGCCACGGGTCGACTCCGACGCGTGCTTCGCCGCGCTGCTCGGCACGGCCGATCACGGCCAGTGGAGGATCGCCCCGGCGGATCCCGCCGCCACCGCGGCCCGCCGGTACGACGGTGACACCCTCATCCTGCAGACGGAGTGGACGACCCCGGCCGGGACGGCGCGGGTTACCGATTTCATGCCGCCGCGTGACGACGATGACGCGCCGGTTCTGATCCGGCTGGTGACCGGTATCAGCGGGACCGTGGACATGAGCGTCTCGCTGACCATACGCCCCGGATACGGGGCCATCGTGCCATGGGTGCGCAAGACGCCGGGCGGGATAATGGCGGCGGCCGGACCCGACGCGTACTGGCTGACCGATCCGGTCGGGCTGACCGGGACGGGCAAGGCTCATTCGGCCACGTTCACCGTTGCCGCGGGCGAGGCCATCCCCTTCGTGCTCACCTATATGCCTTCGCACAAGGGCGCGCCCCCGCCACTCGACCCCGGCCACGCCTTGGACAAGACGGCCGGGTTCTGGCGGGAGTGGGTCTCGCGCTGCACCTACGACGGTGAGTACCGGGACGCCGTGATCCGCTCGCTGATCACCCTGAAGGCGCTGACCTACCAGCCCACCGGGGGCATCGTCGCCGCCGCCACCACCTCCCTGCCTGAGGACATCGGCGGCGTCCGGAACTGGGATTACCGGTACTGCTGGCTGCGTGATGCCACCATCACACTGGAGGCGCTGCTGCGGACCGGCTACACCGACGAGGCCCTGGCCTGGCGGCACTGGCTGGGCCGGGCGATCGCCGGGGACCCACGCGACATCCAGATCATGTATGGCGTGGCCGGCGAACGGCGGCTGGCCGAGTGGGAGGCGGACTGGCTGCCGGGCTACGAGGGATCGGCACCGGTGCGGATCGGCAACGCCGCCGCGGGCCAGCTTCAGCTCGACGTGTACGGCGAGGTCATCGACGCGCTCATGCTCAGCTGCAAGTCCGGGCTGCATGACGACGAGCACACCTGGCGGCTGCAGCGCTCGCTGCTGCAGTTCCTCGAGGAACACTGGACCGAGCCCGACGACGGGCTGTGGGAGGTACGCGGCCCGCGTCGCGATTTCGTTCACTCCAAGGTCATGGCCTGGGTCGCCTTCGATCGCGCGGCCAGCTACGCCGCCCGGGAGGGTGAGACCGAACTGGCGGACCGCTGGCGCCAGACGCGCGACGCGATCAAGAAAGAGGTGTGCGAGAAGGGCTACAACTCCGAACGCGGCGCCTTTACCCAGTACTTCGGCTCCAGCGAGCTGGACGCCGCCGTACTGCTTATTTCCGACGTGGGTTTCCTCGAGCCGGATGATCCCCGGCTTGTCTCGACCATGAGGGTGATGAAGCGCGACCTGATGCCGGACGGCTTCCTGCGCCGCTATGAGCTTCCACCGGACGGAACGTCCGAGGTCGACGGCCTGCCTGGTTCGGAGGGAGCCTTCCTGGCCTGCAGCTTCTGGCTGGCGAACGCGCTGGAACTTAGTGGCCGCCACGATCAGGCGGTTGAGCTCTTCGAACGGCTGCTCGCCCTGCGTAACGACGTAGGCTTGCTCAGTGAAGAGTACGACCCCCGTTATGGCAGGCTGGTAGGTAACATGCCGCAGGCGTTCAGCCACGTCCCGCTGGTGCAGACGGCGCTCAACCTGAGCGGCCACGCCAGCGAACATCGGCGTGGTCCCTGGGATGAGCGCCGGAGCGTGCCAGGGTAGGAAGGTACATGAATCCCCCGACCGTCAGGCGATGATGCTCTCAGCTCGGCACATCCTCATCGTCAACTCCCGTAGCGTGCACCAGCCGGTCTTCGTGGTCGGCGCGCCGCATTCGGGCGCGGACCTGATCGGCCGCGCGCTGAAGGCGTCCGCGGGTTTCCACCTCACGTTGGGTCAGCCGAGCGTCCTGCGTACCGTGTATGCCTTTGCCCGGCGGCCGTCGATGCACGCCGGACGCGCCCAGGCGGCGGCCACCGTGATAAGAGATGCCTTCGCGCAGGGCTGGCGGGTCACCTCGCACGGCTGCCTGGACTGCACCCGTGATTGCCGGGCCGCGGCCGGCCTGCCGGACGGCGCGGTCGGGCCGTGCGTGGAACTGCGGGGGCTGGAGACGTTCGGCGACGCCAGCCCGGACCTGATCTACTGCGCTGAAGCCCTGACCTACGCCTTTCCCGACGCGCGCATCGTCCAGGTGGTCCGGGACGGCCGGGACGTGGTGGCCGCCATGCTGGCCGACCCGGTGGTGATGTCGTGGTTCCGGCCGAGCTTCGTGAACGTCGACACGGAGTTCCCCAACCCGTTCTTCGGCATCGAATCCGAGGAAGACCGGGAGATCTGGCCCCGGTTGTCCCCGGCCGGGCGGTGCGCGCTGCGCTGGCGCTGGTCGGTCCGGCTGGCGGCGCGGCTGCACCAGAGCCTGCCGGCGGGTCAGCTGAAGACGATCCGCTACGAGCACCTGATGAGCAAGCCAGAAGACGCCCTCGGCGACCTGTCCCGGTTCGCGGGCACCGTGGTGCAGGCGGCCGAGATCCGGGCCGAGGCCCGCGCTTCCCGGCATCGCAGCCGCGGGCGCCGCTCCCCCGCCTGGGAGACGTCACTGTCCGCCGAGGACATCACCGAGATCGACAAGGTCGCCGGCGAGGAACTCCGCCGCCTCGGCTACCTCCTCTGAGCTCACCCCAGCCGAGCTCATCCGGCTGAGCTCATCCGGCTGAGCTCATCCGGCGCCGGACGCTTGCCGCGACACCACCAGCGTTGCTCCGGCACCGCGAGCATTGCTCCGGTACCACCAGCGTTGCTCTGGCACCACCAGCGTTGCTCGGTACCACCAGCGTTGCTCTGGCACCAGCAGAGGCTGCCCCCGGCGGGGCTTGCACGGCTCTAGCGGCATGCGAACGCTATGGTTGCCGGTTTTCAGCACGCTCTGACCTGCTGTATGAGGCATTCACAGCGTTCGGGCCGACCCGAGCGAGACACCGGCGATGCTCGGGCGGGGCAATCGAGTTTCAGGATGCCGCTGGGGCTGAGGTGAAGGCTGGACCGTGGCGACTTCTGTGGCGACGGGTGCTCGCTGGCTCCAGGTTGAGCCTGCGGCAGGCGGCGCGGTCGAGGTGCCGCGCGTTGCCGCTAGATCGCGCGGGTCGCGGGGTCCAAGTGCCGATCATGCCGGGTCGCCGTCGGCGGAAAGCGCACTGTCCAGAGGGCGCATGCCGCGGAGGGCGATATCGAGAGCCAGGTGGCTGAGCGGGGTGGAACCCGGCGGCCGGCCGAGGGTCAGGCTGCGACGGCCAGCGAACAGGACCGAGTACAGCAAGATGACCGCGAGCGATTCTGCGGGCTCGTCGGTGCGGATCTCGCCGCGGCGCTGACCCGCGGTGATGACCGCCGTGGTTGCGGGCACCGGAGCCGGGATCTCCTCGCCGAGGAACTCCGTCAGCCGGCCCGGGTGGCCGAGAACATAGAGCAGCATCTTGCCACGCAGGGCGTTGGTCGTCGCTACGGCCCCGGCCGCGCGAGCCAGCGCGGCGAACGCCCCGGCCAGGATTGTCCTGGTGTCGTCGCCAGCCTCCAGGCCGGCCTGGGTTGCCTCGCCGTAGGCCTTGCAGACCTCGGCCCCAGCGTCCAGCAGGACGTCCTCCTTGGCCGGGAAATAATGGAAGAACGTCCCCCAGCTCACCCCGGCTGCGGCCACGATGTCCTCCACCCGGGCCGCCTCGAGCCCGGCGCTGCCATATTCGGCCATGGCGGCCTCGTAGAGCCGCCGCCGGGTGGCGACCGCCCGCCGCTGGCGGGGCGCGGCCCGGGGGCCGCGCGGGTCCGTGGGGGAAATGATTTCACCTCCGCCGCCTGGCTCGTTAGGCTGCAATGGCACGATCTTAGTACCAATACTGATTCAAATCAGTTTTAGGAGCCAGATCATGGTGCGGGGCCTCGTCCTGGCGACGGGCCGCGGCCTGGCCGTGCTGCGGCGGGACGCGGAGATGCTGACGCCGACGGCGATCGCGGGGCGTCTGGCGGGCTCGTCACGGCTGCGGGTACTGCGGCTGCTCGGGGAGACCAGCCCGGCGCTGAGCTTGACCATGGCGCTGTTCGTCCTGGCCGACGGCTTCCTGCCGATCTTGTCCCTGGTCGCCCTGGGCCACGCGGTCGGGTATATCCCGGCGGCGGTCGAGGATGGCCTGGGGTCTTCCAGCGGCCGCTCGCTGCTCATCGCGCTGGTCCTGGGAACCGTGACCTACGCTCTGTCACTGCTGCGCAGCCCGGCCGAGAGCCTGCTGTCGGCGCACAGCTCGGCCGTCATGGCCACCGGGATGCAACGGCGGCTGGCCGAGGCGGTCTGCGCGCCGGCTGGGGTCGAGCACCTGGAGGACTCCACGGTCCTGGACCAGCTCGCGTCGGCCAGCGGGGAGCTGTCCACCTCGCGGCCCGCTGACGCCCCGATGGCCCTGGCCAGCGCGTTCGGCGACCGGCTGAGCGGATTCATCGCTTGCGTCGTGCTGGCCTCGTTCCGCTGGTACATCGGCCTGCTGTTCTTCGTCGGATGGTCGCTGCTGCGGCCGCCGCTGCGCAGGCTGCTGGCCAAACGGGCCTTGCTCGTGCGGCGGGCTACCCCCGAGCTCCGGCACAGCTGGTACTACCTGGGCTGTGCCTACCGGCCCGCGTTCGCCAAGGAGGTGCGGGTCTTCGGGCTCGGCCGCTGGATCATGGACCGGCACCGCGACAAGTGGCTGGCCGGCATGGAGCCTCCATGGCAGCAAATGCGCCACTTCCGGAACCGCGCCTTCCTCTACGGCGCCGGGGTCGCCCTCATGTACGTGGCCGGGGCGGGGGCCCTCGCCCTGGCGGCCTGGCACCACGACATCGGGCTGGGAACGGTGGCCATCATGCTGCCGATGCTCCCGTCGACCATGCAGGTCGGTGGGGTGACCATCGCCGACGTCACGCTCGAGCAGATGCTCGCGGGTGTCCCCGACCTCGACGAACTGGTGACCCGGCTGAAGGCCGGCCCGGGGCAGGCCACCGCGGGACAGGTGAGCACGGGGCGGGTCAGCGCCGGGCATTCCGGCGGGCAGAGCGCCGCGGGACGCCCCGCGCGGCTCATCCGCTTCGAGTCCGTCGGCTACCGCTACCCCGGAGGCAGCGAGCCGGTGTACCAGGACCTCGACCTGGAGCTGCCGGCGGGTGAGTCGCTGGCCCTGGTGGGAGCCAACGGCGCGGGCAAGACCACGCTGGTCACCCTGCTGGCCCGGCTGCGCGAGCCCACGGCAGGCCGGATCACCGCGGACGGCACCGACCTGCGGAACCTCGACGCCCGGTCCTGGCAATGCCAGGTGGCCGTGGTCAATCAGGACTTCGGGCGGTATCCGCTGAGCGCGCGGGAGAACGTGGCCTTCCGCGACCTGACCGCCGATGGGCTGTCGGCCGGCTTCGACGAGGCCGCCATGGAGCAAGCCGCGGCCCAGGCCGGGGCGCTGGAGTTCGTCCAGACCCTGCCGCGCGGCTGGGACACCATCTGCGCGCCTGGCTACCAGGGCGGCACCGATCTGTCCGGCGGCCAGTGGCAGCGCATCGCCCTGGCCCGCGCGCTTTACGCGGCCGGGCGAGGGGCCCGGATACTCGTGCTCGACGAGCCGACCGCCCATCTGGACATCCGGGCCGAGGCGGCCTTCTACAACCGGTTCCTCGAGCTGACGTCCGGCCTGACCACCATCGTCATCTCACACCGGTTCGCCACCGTGCGCCGGGCGCGGCGGATCGCCGTCCTGGACTCCGGGCGGATTACCGAGCTCGGCAGCCACGCCGAGCTGATCACGGCCGGCGGCAGCTACGCCGAGATGTTCGCGTTGCAGGCCGCCCGGTTCGCCGAGGCTACGCCGAAGGCAGGCAGCAATGGCTGACCGCCTGGCACGCCGGGCGTCCGGGCAGCTACGGCGGCTCGATGTGCTGTTCGGCACAGCCTGGCGCGCGGCGCCGCTGCTGGCCACCCAGTGTGTTCTGACCGCCCTCGCCTCCTCGGTGCTCATGCTCGCCTACCCGCTGGGCTTTCGCGCTATCGTGGATGGCGCGCTGGACCATCAGGCGGGCCGCGTCGTCACCGGCCTGCTCATCACCGCCGTGGCCTTTCCCGGTGGCTGGGCCCTGCAGCTGGCCGGCGGCGCGCTCAACGCCAAGCTGACCGACCTCGCCAACCTGGGCCTGGGCCTGCGTATCGGCACCTTGACCTGCGATGCGCCCTACCTCGAGCACTTCGAGCGGTCCGACTACCTGGCCGAGATCGATACCCTGCGCGAGCGCCGCCGCACCCTGGCAGCGGCACCGTCGCAGACCCTGGGGATGTTCCGCTCCGGGATCCAGTTCGTGGGCGCGGCCATCCTGCTCGCCCTGGTCTGGCCGCCGCTCATCGTGGTCCCGCTGCTGGCTGCCGCGCCCGCCCTGGCCGACCGGAAGGCGGCCCGGGTGGAGAAGCGCTCTGATGACGACCTGGCCGACTCACGGCGCCTGCTTGGTGACCTGTTCTCGCTGACCTCCGCGGCCGCACCCGCCCGCGAGCTTCGCACGTTCGGGGCGACCGACGGGCTGCTGGCCCGGCACGCCCGGCTGGGCGACCAGATCAACCGCAAGGCGCTGCGCGCCGCGCACGTGGCCGCGCTGTGGGAGGCGGCCGGGTGGGTGGTGTACGCGGCGGGCTTCGCCGGCGCGATCTTGGCCCTGGTCCTGCGGGCCGCGCACGGAGCCGCGTCCCCCGGCGCCGTGGTGGAGGTCGTCAGCCTGCTGCGCCGGGCCCAGCGGCAGGTGACCGGCGCCACCACCAGCGCGGGCTCGTTCGCCACCGCGGCCACCACCGCCGACCGGCTGCTGTGGCTGGAGGACTACGTGGCTGGCGTCCGGCCGGCCGCCGACGAGCCCGTGCCAGCCGCGCTGGCCGAGGGCATCGCCCTGGACCAGGTCAGCTTCACCTACCCGGGCCAGGACACCGCCGCGCTCAGCGACATCAGCCTGACGTTGCGGGCCGGGACCACCGTCGCCGTGGTGGGCGAGAACGGTGCCGGCAAATCCACGTTGATCAAGCTGCTGACCGGCATGTACCGCCCGGCCTCGGGCCGGATTACCGTGGATGGCCGGGACCTGGCCGCCATCAGCCCCGAGCGATGGCGCGAGGCCACCACGGGCGCGTTCCAGGACTACGTCCGGTTCGCCATGTCGCTCGGTGACGGTGTGGGCGCGGGTGACCTGCCGCGGATCGGCGACCGTGAGGCGGTGCTCGACGCCATTCACCGGGCCGGCGCTGGCGACCTGGCCTCCGGCGCCTCCGGGGCGCTGAGCCTGGACACGCTGCTGGGCGCCTACGTCGGTGGCCGGGCGCTGTCCGGAGGCCAGTGGCAGCGGCTGGCCCTGGCCCGGGGCCTCATGCGCGAGCACCCGCTGCTCATCGTGCTGGACGAGCCGACAGCCAGCCTCGACGCCCCGAGCGAGGCCGCACTGTTCGCCAGCTACCACCAGGCGGCGGCACAGGCCAGCGGCGGGACCATCACCGTACTGGTGTCACACCGGTTCGGCACCGTGCACATGGCCGACCAGATCATCGTGATGGACGGCGGCCGGGTGGCCGAAGCCGGCGACCACCGGGCCCTGATGGCCCGCGGCGGCATCTACGCGGAGCTGTTCGCACTGCAGGCCGCGGGGTATGAGGCCTGAGCGCCACGGCTCGGCCGGGGGAAGCTGGCGGCTCAGGCCGCCTGGCTCGCGAACTGCGTGCGGTACAGGTCGGCGTACAGGCCGCCCGCTGCCAGCAGCTCGGCGTGGGTGCCGCGCTCGGTGATCCGGCCCGCGTCAACGACCAGGATCTGGTCCGCTTCCCGGATGGTGGACAGGCGGTGCGCGATGACCAGCGAGGTCCGGCCGGTGAGCGCCGTCTTCAGCGCGCGCTGCACCGCCGCCTCCGACTCCGAGTCCAGGTGCGCGGTGGCCTCGTCGAGCACCACCACGGACGGCGCCTTGAGCAGCAGACGGGCCACGGCCACGCGCTGTTTCTCCCCGCCGGACAGCCGGTAGCCCCGGTCCCCCACCACGGTGTCCAGGCCATCAGGCAGGCCCGAGATCAGGTCCCAGATCTGGGCCGCCTCGCATGCCTCGATGAGTTCCAGCTCGGTGGCGGCCGGGCGGGCGTAGGTCAGGTTGGCCCGGATCGTGTCGTGGAAGAGGTGCGCGTCCTGGGTGACCACGCCCACCACGTCGTGCAGCGACTCAAGCGTGACATCCCGGACGTCGTACCCGCCGATCCGGACGGTCCCGGCGTTCGGGTCGTACAGGCGGGCGGCCAGGGCCGTGATCGTCGTCTTGCCCGCGCCGGAGGGTCCGACCAGCGCGGTCAGCCGCGGCCGGCGCATGGAAGGTCACGTCGTGCAGTACGCCGGTGCTCTCGTCCCGCCGTTCCGGTGACGGCAGCGCGATTGATTCCAGCGAGGCCAGCGAGACCTCGCTGGCGGACGGATACCGGAAGGACACGTCGTGGAACTCGATCTCTGGGGCCAGCCCGGCGCCGCTGCCCGCGGCCGGTGCGCCGGACGGCAGCACCACCGCGTCCGGCTTGTCGGCGACCAGCGGCTTGAGATCCAGGACCTCGAAGACCCGGTCGAAGCTGACCAGGGCGGTCATGACGTTGATCTGGACGCTGGACAGCGACATGATCGGGCCGTAGACCCGGCCGAGCAGGGCCGTCAGGGCGACCAGGGTGCCGATCTGGAAGGTGCCGCGAATGACCAGGGTGCCGCCCAGGCCGTAGACCACAGCGGTCACCAGCGAGGCCAGCAGCGTCAGGGCGACGAACATGACCTGGCCGTACATGGCCGTGACCACGCCGATGTCCCGGACCTTGACGGCCCGCGAGGCGAACGCCCCGGATTCCTCGCCAGGGCGGCCGAAGAGCTTGACCAGCATCGCCCCGGCCACGTTGAACCGCTCGGTCATGGTCGAGCCCATTTCGGCGTTGAGCTGCATGCTTTCCCGGGTCAGCCGCTGCATCCGGCGACCGACCAGCCGGGCGGGCAGGATAAACAGCGGGATCATGACCAGGGCGATGAGGCTCACCAGCCAGGACAGGTAAAACAGGGTCACCACGATCACGAGCAGGCTCAGCAGGTTGGAGAGGACCCCGGACAAGGTGGAGGTAATCGCCTGCTGGGCGCCCATCACGTCCCCGTCCAGCCGGCTGACCAGCGACCCGGTCTGCGCCCGGGTGAAGAACGCGATCGGCTGCCGCTGCACGTGGTCGAAGACCTGGGTGCGCAGGTCATAGATGAGCCCCTCGCCAATCCGGGCGGAAAACCAGCGGATGGCGAAGCTGAGCCCGGCGTCGAGGATCGCCACCGCCGCGACGGCGACCGCGATGGCGATCACTACACCTTCGTTGCGGGCCAGGATCCCGTGGTCGATGATCTCGCGCAGCAGGAGCGGGTTGACCACGGTGATCAGCGCATCGACCGAAGTCGCGAGGAGAAATATCGTCAGGATCACCCGGTAGGGCCGGGCGTAGGTGGCGATCCTGCGGACCGTCCCCGGCTTCAGCTTCTGCTTGGTGATGGACGGGTCCATGTGGAACCCGCGAATCATCATGATGGGCGGCCGACCGTACATGCAGAGGAAAACCTTCCGAAGACGGCGGTTCGTTCCCGAAGCAGGCGCGAATGCTCTCAGCTAGCAGCGAACTCTCCAGGGCTATCCGGCCGTCCCGGCGGCGGCGACGCCGGGCCGGTGCCCTGGATACGGCCTTAGTGCTTCACCTTTCTCCTGCTATTGCGGGTAGCGCCACCGCGCCCGCGCAACGTCACTCCGGTCTCGGTCAGGATCCGGTGGACGAAGCCGTAGGACCTTCCTGTCGAGGCCGCGAGGGAACGAATGCTCTCTCCCGAGTCATATCTTTTACTGAGGCTTGTCGCCAGCTTGCTGCGATCCACCCCGGTCACCCGCGTGCCTTTCTTGAGGGTCTCGGCCACCACATGTACCTCCTGTTAGTTTTGGTCATCAGCGAGTTACACGTCCCCCTTGGCAATGATCAGGCATAGCCGCAAGATTGGCCACCCAGATGGCAGCAAATGATCACTATATTTTTACAAGGTTATGGCGCAATCGTAGCCTTGCGCCCTAACGCGCATGCATGGGTACTTGCGCTAGTTTCAGGCAAGTGCGACAAGTTCGGCGAAATCCTCACTCCACGCGTCCTCGATCCCATCTGGGAGAACGATTACACGCTCGGGGGAAAGCGCTTCCACCGCACCCTCATCATGTGTCACAAGGACGATGGCACCGCGGAATGTCCGCAGTGCCGCCAGGATCTCTTCCCGGCTGGCCGGGTCAAGGTTGTTGGTTGGCTCGTCGAGCAACAAGACGTTAGCGCCTGATACAACAAGAAGAGCGAGGGCTAGCCTTGTCTTTTCCCCGCCGGAAAGCACGCCCGCGGGCTTTTCCACCTCATCACCGGAGAACAGGAATGACCCGAGAACCTTGCGCTGCTCTGATTCGGTCAGCTCAGGTGCGGCGGAACGCATGTGTGATAGGACCGTTCGTTCGGTTTCCAGGGTTTCATGCTCCTGGGCGTAATATCCGAGGCTAAGGCCGTGGCCCGGCGTGACTTTTCCGGTATCCGGAGTTTCCAGCCCGGCCAGCAAGCGGAGCAGGGTCGTCTTCCCCGCGCCGTTCAGCCCCAGGACCACTACCCGGCTGCCCCGGTCCACGGCCACGTCCACCCCGGCGAATACCTCGGTGGACCCATAGGACTTCGACAGGCCCGTCGCGGACAGCGGGGTGCGGCCGCACGGTGCGGGCACCGGGAAGCGGATCTTGGCTACCCGGTCAGCAGAGCGCTCGGCTTCCAGGCCGGCCATCATCCGCTCGGCCCGGCGCTGCATGTTGTGCGCCGCCCTGGCCTTGGTCGCCTTGGCCCGCATCTTGTCCGCCTGGGCCATCAGGGCGCCGGCCTGCCGGCCCGCGTTGGCCCGCTCCCGGCGGCGGCGCCGCTCGTCGGTCTCACGCTGCTGCAGGTACGCGCTCCAGCCCAGGTTGTAGATGTCCAGGCAGGACCGCTGTGCGTCCAGGTAGAAGACCTTATTGACCACGTCGCCCAGCAAGGCCACGTCGTGGCTGATCACCACCAGGCCACCGCGGTAGCTCTTGAGGTGGTCGCGAAGCCAGACCACCGAGTCGGCGTCGAGGTGGTTGGTGGGCTCGTCGAGCAACATGGTCTCGGAGCCGGAGAACAGAATCCGGGCCAGCTCGACCCGGCGACGCTGCCCGCCGGACAAGGTATCCAGCGGCTGGTGCAGCACCCGGTCGGGCAGGCCCAGGCTGGAGGTGATGGCGGCGGCCTGGGACTCGGCGGCATAGCCGCCGAGCACCGCCAGTCGCTCCTCCAGCCGCCCGTACTTGCGGATAGCGGCCGCCGCCGCGCCGGAGTCCGGGTCGGCCATGGCCAGCTCGGCCGCGCGCAGCTCGGCACGGATCTGGTCCAGGCCGCGGGCGGAGAGCACGCGGTCGATCGCCAGCGTGTCCATGTCTCCGGTACGGGGGTCCTGCGGAAGGTACCCGACGGTGCCAGAGCGCCGGACCGATCCCGCGGCCGGCTGGGCCTGACCGGCCAGCACCTTGGCCAGCGTCGTTTTGCCTGCGCCGTTCCGGCCAACCAGGCCGATGCGGTCGCCGCTCGACACCTGAAACGACGCGCCCTCCAGCAGCAGGCGCGCGCCAGCCCGCAATTCGATTTCGCTTGCCACGATCATGACTGAATGCTCCTAGGACTTACAAACGGACAGACCTCTCCCCTGGTGTGTCCCTAGTCCGAGGTGAGCAGCATGCCACCGAGTGTACTTGGTCAGCCTGCCGGCGGGCCAGCCGATTCCGGCTCGGTCAGCCGGATACGGACGGCCAGGAAAGCCGGGGCGATGTCGCGGAGCACGGCCAACCGAGGGTCAGGCACGGTCAGGAACCGGGGAGCGGCCTTGGCCAGGTAGTCCTCCAGGCGGGGATCGCCGCGCAGCCCGGCCGCCGACCGCTTGTCCCCGCCCAGCACCACGGCATCGAGCCCGCCGGGCCCGTACGGCCCGAACACCCCGGCCGCGGCGTCGGCGGCGGCCCGCAACGCCGTCGCCGCCTGATTGTCCCGGCGCCGGGCAAAGCGCTGCTGGGACCAGCCTCCGGCCGCGCTGCGGCCGTGCACCGGCCGGCGTCCCGCCTTCGAGCTGACCAGCGCGGGCGGTGCGCCGGCGAACACCCCGGCGGCATACCCGCCGAGGCGGACCAGGAGGACACCGATTTTGCGGTCCGCGGCCGCGTGCGCCGCGATGGCCCCGGCTGCCGCCGATGCCTCAGCCCCGGCATCCGGCCCGTCAGGTAGCAGGGGTGGCAGCGCTGCCAGGGGCGGGAACGGTGGATGGCATTCGGCCACCGCCCCGTCCGCGGCCGCGAACGTGACCATGGCACCGGATTCGTCGCGGGTCACGGGGCCGGCACCGCCATGACGCCCGGCGAATGTGACGATCCAGGACACCAGGCGTTCTGGTGGAACTTCCACCCATCGGCCGCCACCTGCGGCAGGATTCTTCACTACGCAGTGTCCTAACGTGTTTACTATCCGTACTATGAGTTGCCTGACCCCGGCGGCTGTTATCGGGCTCGCAGCGGGGTGACCTAGCCAGTCAATGACAGGAACACACCTATGAACCCGAAAACTCCGACCTCCGCCATGTCCCAGGGCGGCACCTTCATGCGGCCAGGGGCCATTGCCTGGGGCCTGGGGAAGCCCGGGAGCAGTCCAGTCCGGTCATCCCGGCGACATCGGCCGTCATTGAGCACGCCCTGACCTCCGCCGCCAAGGATCCCGACCGGGTTACCGATCTGCTCGATGAGCTTAGCCGGGGACGGCTCTGGCTTCCGCTGCCCGATGAGCGGCCGGTTACCGACGGGTCGGCGGTGATGCTGCCCACCGTCACCTACCTGAGCGCCGAGTTCGTCCCGGCGTTCACGTCGGCCCAGCGGATGGCCAGCTGGCTGGACCTGCCAGCCGGCGAGCCCATGCCGCACATCGTTGTCCCCGCAGCCGACCTGGCCCGGCAGATGCCAGCTGGCATCGGCATCGCGCTGAACCCCGGCGCCGAGGCCAGCGTGCCTATCTACCCCGAAGGGGTCGGTTACCTGGCTGCGACGCTGGTGGTGGCCGACGGCACCCAGGTCCGGGTGGGCCGCCCGCCCGCCGACCCAGTCATGCTGCTGAGCGAGATCCGGTCCGCCCTGACCGCCATCCCCGACGTGCACCAGGCTTCCCGGACCTGGCTATCGGTGGCTGGCGAAGGCGAGGGCCTGGTCATCTCGGTCACCTTGGGCGACCCGGGGCGCGAGGCTACGCACGAAGACGTGCTGGGCGCGATCGAGCGGGCCGTGCACGCCGTTCCCGAGCAGGGTTTCCCGATCGACGTCACGTTCCCGGGCGAGCACGAGCCGGACCAGGTCGAGGGATGGATCGAGGCGCACGCCGAGCCGTTCTTCATCCGGTCCTAGCGGTGAGCCGCCGCCCATCCCTGGCCACCCGCCTGTGGATGGGCGCAGCGGGTCTTAGATGTTGAAGCCGAGGGCGCGAAGCTGCTCGCGCCCGTCGTCGGTGATGCTCTCCGGGCCCCACGGCGGCATCCACACCCAGTTGATGCGGAAGTCGGTCACCAGGCCCTCCAGTGCCTCCCGGGCCTGATCCTCGATCACGTCCGTGAGCGGGCAGGCCGCGCTGGTCAGCGTCATGTCGATCGTGGCGGCCTTGTCGGCATCCACATCGACGCCGTAGACCAGGCCCAGGTCTACCACGTTAATCCCCAGCTCGGGGTCCACCACGTCGCGCAGCGCCTCGAGCACGTCCTCCTGCTCGGCGGTCAGCTTCGTGGTGACCTCGGCGCCCGCGTCTTCCAGTGCCGCGCCTTCCGGTGCCGTACTCTCCGGTGCCGGAACGGGCTGGTCCGCAGTCGTTATGTTCTCTGTCATTGCGCTTCCTCCATGGCCTGCGCGGTGGCGTCTTTCCATGCCATCCAGCCGAGCAGGGCGCACTTGATTCTGGCCGGGTATTTCGACACACCCGCGAACGCGACCGCGTCCTCGAGCACGTCCTCGTCTGGCTCCCCCGCACCCTTGGACTGCATGAGCTCGAGGAATGCCTGATTGATGGTCATCGCCTCGGCCACCGGCCTGCCAATGACCAGGTCGCTCATGACCGACGCGCTCGCCTGGCTGATCGAGCAGCCGAGGGTGTCATAGGAGACGTCCTCGACCACCGGCTCGCCATTGACGTCCTTGAGGCTCACCCGCAGCGTGACCTCATCCCCGCACACCGGGTTGACGTGATGCACTTCGGCATCGAAGGGATCCCGCAGTCCCTTGTGGTGGGGATTGCGGTAGTGGTCCAGGATGATCTCCTGGTACATCGACTCAGCTTGCATCACATCACCTGCCAACACCGAATGTCCGCCTGGTCATCCCGATAACTCCCCTACCGGCTCACGCCAAAGAAGCGCTGCGCATAGCGGACGCCATCGGCCAGGGCGTCGACCTCGTCGTGGGTGTTGTACACGTAGAAGGTGGCCCTGGTGCTGGCCTGGACTCCCAGCGCGCGGTGCAGCGGCGCCGCGCAGTGGTGCCCGGTCCGGACCGCGATGCCGAGCTCGTCCAGGATCTGGCCCACGTCGTGCGGGTGCAACCCGTCAACCTCGAACGCGACGGCCCCACCACGGGCTTTAGTGGTGTCGGGCCCCAGGATCCGCACCCCGCCGATCTCGCGGAGCGCATCGAGCGTGTGGGCGGTCAGCGACTCCTCGTGCGCGGCGACGTTGTCCATGCCGAGCGCGGACAGGTAGTCGATCGCGGCGGCTAGTCCCGCCGCCTCCGGGGCGGGCGGCACGCCCGGCTCGAACCGGCCGGCGGCGGCTGGAACGTGGAACCTTCCATCCGCACGACCTCGATCATGTCGCCGCCGGCCAGGAACGGCGGGAGCGCCTCGAGCCGGTCCCGCTTGCCGTACAGCACGCCGAGCCCGAGTGGGCCGAGCATCTTGTGACCGGAGAAGGCCAGGAAATCAACGTCCAGCGCCCTGACATCCACCGGATGATGCGGCACCAGCTGCGCGCCGTCGGCGAGCACCGGCACGCCGGCCTCGCGGGCCAGCCTGGTGATCTCCGCGACCGGCGGGATCACACCGGTGACGTTCGACTGCCCTGTCACCGCGATGATCTTCGTCCGCTCGGTGATCAGCGACGTGTCGA
>CAWAFD010000012.1:0-68417 GCA_963781225.1 uncultured Actinomycetota bacterium | reverse complement strand
CCCGGCGCCCTACCAGCGACGCGGCTCCTGCCCGGCCAAGATGTTGCGGAGCTCCTGGGTAATGCCGTCCGGATAGTGGTCCAGCATCGCCTCCAGATCACGCCGCTGGGCCGGGGTCGAGTAGGCGGCCAGCTCGCGCCTGAGTTCCCCGTGCTGTATGCGGTCCTCGGCCGACACGCCGGGCAGCAGCGGGGCGGACATGAGCAGCATCAGCCCCGGGAGCAGGGCGATGCTGCCCGGGCCGGACCGCAGGATAAACCCGGCTACCGTGAGCACCGTCCCGGCTAGCAGTGGGCGCCAGCGGGGCCGGACCGCCCGCGCAGCCGGCATCAGCCCGACGACGGCCAGGAGGAAGCCAAGCCTGATCCGGCGCCGGATCCGGCCAGCCATGGTCAGCCGCGGGCGGTCGAGCCGCCCGATCGACCAGGCCGTCTGGCTCCAGAGCACCATGTTCCGGCGGTGCAGTCCCATCGCAGCCTCCAGCACCCAAGGCCCTGCGTCCACATCATGGTACGCCCCGGCGCTCGCGGCCTCCAGACCCTGGGCCATCGGCCGGCAGTCGGCATGCCATCCGGACGGCGAACGGCGCCGCCGGTGTTGCCGTCACCCCCACAGCGGATATGGCGACGACCGGCTGTCAGCCTCTTCAGTTGATCTTGGTCTTCTCCTTCGATTGCCAGCGGCTTTTGTGCGGTCATGGTGCGCACGGTGACGCGCTCGTTGTCACCTCCCCGGCAGCACGGAGCCTGGCTCACTCCTGGAGTTTTCGCCCTGGTGATCGGGGGTGTCACCGTCAAGGCCTCAGGATCGTCGAGCTCGGGCTCGACATCAGCCGCATCCTCATCGTCATCTTCCGGGCCTTCGTCCGCCGCGGTCAGTTCCTGCTCGGTCAGGCCGCCAGCCAACCAGGTCATTCGCTCGGTGGGGACGATCACGGCGTCGGGGCACCGCTCGGGCTGTCCGGCACGGTGACGTCCGGAATCGTCAGCGCCCTGAACCGCACGATAACCGTCCCGGGGCGAGAATGACATGTCAGCGCTGCTGGTCTCGGCCGTGCAGACCGATGCGGCCATCAATCCGGGCAACAGCGGCGGTGCGCTGGTCAACTGCTCGGGCCAGCTCGTGGGGGCGCCCTCGGCGGGAGCCTCGGTACCGAGTTCCTCGGCCGAATCGGGCGGAGGCGGCAACATCGGGCTCGGCTTCGCCATCCCGGTCGACGTGGCCAAGACGGTCTCGGAGGAGATCATCGCCACCGGCCGGGTCGTCCATGGCTACCTCGGCCTGGACACGGTGCCGATCCCGCCCTCGGCCGCCCAGCAGGCCGGATGGCCCGAAGGGC
Source organism: uncultured Actinomycetota bacterium (assembly GCA_963781225.1). GTDB lineage: Bacteria > Actinomycetota > Actinomycetes > Streptosporangiales > Streptosporangiaceae > Palsa-504. The sequence continues at coordinate 67,078 of CAWAFD010000012.1, read as the reverse complement.
TCTTCGTCAAGACGGTGGCGCAGGGTGGCCCGGCCGCTAGCGCTGGCCTTCGGGCCGAGGGCATCATCACCAGCATCGACGGTAAGCCAGCCACCAGCAACGACCAGTTGCAGGCGCTGAGCCTGGCCAAGAAGCCCGTGGGCATGATCACCTGGAGTACTTCAGGGCGGCCAATCGGCCAAGACCACAGTGACCCTGGGCGCGCAGCCGTGACCCCGGCTCCGTGGCGCCAGCGCCGTGACCGGCGTATAAGCGGCCGGCCCGGGCAGCTGCCAGGTGGGCCCGCTCGGTCTGGTTGGCGGTGCGCGCGATGGCCAGATCGTAGGCGGCGGCCGCCTCGGCGGGCCGTCCCAGCCGCCTGAGCAGGTCGGCGCGAATGGCATGGAACAGGTAGTACCCGTCCAGATCCAGGCTGTCCACGATGGCCAGTGCCGCGGCCGGGCCGTGCACCTCGGCCACCGCGACCGCGCGGTTGAGCGCGACCACTGGCCCGGGCGCGGCCGCGAGCAGCTGGTCGTACAGCTGCAGGATCTGGTGCCAATCGGTCGCGGCCGCGGTCGTCGTGTCGCTGTGCACAGCGGCGATGGCGGCCTGAATCTGGTAGGGCCCCGGCTGGTTGCGCTGTAGGCACCGGCGGACCATGCCCTGGCCCTCGGCGATCAGGCCGCGATCCCACCGGCCGCGGTCCTGGCTGGCCAGCGGCACGAGCGCGCCGCCTGGGCCGGTGCGCGCGGCCCGGCGTGACTCGGTAAGGAGCATCAGCGCGAGCAGCCCGGTCACCTCCGGCTCGTCCGGCATGAGCTCCACCAAGCACCCGGCCGAGCCGGATCGCCTCCGCGCACAGGTCCGCCCGCCCGAGCTGGCCACCTGAGGTAGCCGTATACCCCTCGTTGAAGATCAGGTAGACGACGGCCAGCACCGCCGTGAGCCGGGCGGGAAGTTCGGCCTCGGCCGGGATCCGGTAAGGGATCCCGGCGTCCCGGATCTTGGCCTTGGCCCGGACCAGCCGCTGGGCCATGGTCGGTTCCGGGACCAGGAACGCGTGCGCGATCTCATCAGTGGTCAACCCGCCGAGCAGCCGCAGCGTCAGCGCCACCTGGGCGGCACGGCCCAGCGCCGGATGGCAGCAGGTGAACATAAGCCGAAGCCGGTCATCTCGCACCGGACCCTCGCCTCCGTCCTCCGCGGGTTCCCCGGCGGCGTGCAGCAGCGCCGCCTGCGCGTGCTTGCCGTCGCGGGACGCCTCCCGCCGGAGCCTGTCGATGGCCCGGTTACGGGCGGTGGTGACGATCCATCCGGCCGGGCTCGCTGGCTGGCCTGCCACCGGCCAGCGCCGCGCAGCCTCGGTGAACGCGTCCTGGACCGCGTCCTCAGCGATGTCGATGTCACCGAAGACGCGGGTCAAGATGGCCACCGCACGGCCGTACTGTTCGCGGAAGGTGCGCTCGACGTCACCGACGACGGGGACGCGGCCCGGCACGCGCCCTAGACCCCGTCCACCAACGGCCGGACCTCGATCGGCAGCCGGCATGCCACCGTCGCCTTGCGCCCCCAGTCCAGGGCCGCGTCCAGATCGGCGGCACGGATGATCCAGAAACCGCCGATATGCTCCTTGCCCTCGGCGAACGGGCCGTCGGTGATGACCACGCCGGAGCCGGAGTCGCGGAGCACCGTCGCACTGTCCGGGGAGAGCAGCCCGCCGGTGAACACCCACGCCCCCGCGGCCCGCAGCTCGTTGTCCACCGCGGTCACGTCCTGCATGATCCCCTCGAGGACCTCTGGTTCGGGCGTGGGTCCGTCGGGCTGGTAGATGCTGAGCATGTACTGCTTCATACCGGTCATCCTCCTGACGCTACGCTGGCCAGCCGGTGCTGGCCCCTGTCACCAGTTACACGAACGGGATAGGCGCAGATCGACACGTGTGCGCCTGACAGTTACTCCGGATCCCTCCGTACTCTGGCTCCCTGCGTACTCCGGCTCCCTCCGCTGAATTTTCTGCCCCTGCCTTGTCTGCCGACCCGCCGCCACGTCCTCCCCGCATAAGGTGCCGATGCGGTATGGTCTAGACCATATGGGGCCTGTGGCCGCCTCCTGGTCCTGCGCGAGGCCGTCGTCCGATAGTCTCGGAACGCTGGCGATCAGGGGATCGACGAGGAGATTCAGTACTGTGACTATTCGCGTGGGTATCAATGGTTTCGGCCGTATCGGCCGTAACTTCTGGCGGGCGGCCAACGCCGCCGACGGCGACCGTGGAATTGAAATCGTCGCCGCGAATGACCTCGGTGATGTCGCCACCATGGCGCACCTGCTCAAGTACGACAGCGTGGTCGGCACGCTGCCGCATGACGTGTCGGTGTCCGGCGACGCTATCCAGGTGGGCGCCAAGTCGATCAAGATCCTGGCCGAGCGCGACCCGGCCAAGCTCCCGTGGGGCGACCTCGGCGTGGACGTGGTGATCGAGTCCACCGGCCTTTTCACCTCAGGCCCCGCGGCGCGCGCGCACATCGAGGCAGGCGCGAAGAAGGTCATCATCTCCGCCCCGGCCAAGGAAGAAGACATCACGATCGTGATGGGGGTCAACGACGACAAGTACGATCCCGACGCTCACACGATCATCTCCAACGCCTCGTGCACCACGAACTGCGTCGCGCCGATGGCCAAGGTGCTGCTCGACAGCTTCGGCATCGTCAAGGGCCTGATGACCACCGTGCACGCCTACACCCAGGACCAGAACCTGCAGGACGGCCCGCACAAGGACCTGCGCCGCGCCCGCGCCGCCGCGCTGAACATCGTGCCGACCTCCACCGGCGCCGCGAAGGCCACGAGCCTGGTGATCCCGGAACTCAAGGGCAAGCTCGACGGCTACTCGCTGCGCGTCCCCGTGCCTGACGGATCGATCACGGACCTCGTCGTCGAGCTGGGCCGCGACGCCACCAAGGACGAGGTCAACGCCGCGTTCAAGAGTGCCGCTGAGGGGTCCCTCAAGGGCATCCTGTACTACACCGAGGACCCGATCGTCTCCTCCGACATCGTCGGCTCCCCGGCCTCCTGCACGTTCGACTCGTCGATCACGATGGCGTACGGGAACCAGGTCAAGGTCTTCGGCTGGTACGACAACGAGTGGGGCTATTCGAGCCGGCTCGTCGACCTGACCGTGCTCGTCGCCTCGCGGCTGCGGTAATGCGGTCCGTTGACGACCTGGAGGTCGCGGGCCAGCGCGTGCTGCTCCGGTCTGACCTGAACGTCCCGCTGGACCTGACCGGCACCGGGGAAATCACCGACGACGGCCGGATCCGGGCCAGCCTGCCGGTGATCAGCAAGCTGTCCGACCGGGGGGCGCGGGTGATCATTCTCGCCCACCTCGGCCTGCCGAAGGGCGCCACGTTCGATGAGGCGGCCGCCGGCGGCCCGTCGCTGCGGCCGGTGGCCGCGCGGCTTGGCGAGCTGCTCGGCCGGCCGGTTTCGTTCGCGACCGACGTAGCCGGCCCGTCCGCGGAGCAGACCGTCGCCAGCCTCGGCGACTCCGATGTCGCGGTGCTGGAGAACGTGCGCTTCGAGCCCGCCGAAACAGCCAAGGACGACGCCGTCCGGGAAGAGTTCGCCCGGCGGCTGGCCCGGCTGGGTGATCTGTATGTGGGCGACGGCTTCGGCGCCGTGCACCGCAAGCATGCCTCTGTCTACGACCTGCCCAAGCTGCTCCCGCACGCCGCCGGCGACCTGGTGCGCGACGAGGTGGCGGTACTGCAGCAGCTGACCACCGACCCGGCCCGGCCGTTTGTCGTGGTGCTGGGCGGTAAGAAGCCCTCGGACAAGCTGGCCGTGATCGGTAACCTGCTGAACCTGGCCGACCGGATCCTGATCGGTGGCGGTATGGGCTATACGTTCCTGGCGGCCAAGGGGTACGAGGTCGGCAACTCGATTCTCGAGGCCGACCAGATCCCCGCGGTCAAGGACGTGATGGCCGAGGCCGAGCGGCGCGGGGTCGAGCTCGTGCTCCCGGTCGACCTGGTCGCGGCGACCCACTTCGCGCCTGACGCCGAGCACCTGGTGGTGCCGGTGACCGCTATCCCGGCCGATCACGAGGGCATGGACGCAGGCCCGCAGACCCGGGCGCTGTTCGCCTCGAAGCTGGCCGACGCGAAGACCGTGTTCTGGAATGGGCCGGTCGGCGTGTTCGAGTTCCCCGCCTTCGCCGACGGTACCCGCGCGGTCGCCGAGGCCGTGGCCGCGGTGGACGGGCTGACCGTGGTCGGCGGTGGCGATTCGGCCGCGGCCGTCCGTACGCTCGGCATCCCCGAGAAGTCCTACGGGCACATCTCGACCGGTGGCGGCGCCAGCCTGGAGTACCTCGAAGGCAAGACGCTGCCCGGCCTGACCGCACTGGAGGCAGGTTCGTGACGCCCAAGCCCCGCGCGACCGGGGTCCGGCTGCCGCTGATGGCCGGCAACTGGAAGATGAACCTGAACCACTTCGAGGCGATTGCGCTGGTCCAGAAGCTCGCCTTCACCCTGACCGGGAAGGACTTCGACGCGGTCGAGGTGGCGGTGCTGCCGCCGTTCACCGACCTGCGCAGCGTGCAGACGCTCATTGACGGCGACAAGCTGCGCATCACCTACGGGGCGCAGGACATCTCCCAGTACGACTCGGGTGCCTACACGGGTGACATCTCCGGGCCCATGCTGGCCAAGCTGGGCTGCGACTACGTGCTGGCCGGGCACTCCGAGCGGCGGCAGTACCACGCGGAGACCGACGAACTGGTCAACGCCAAGATCCAGGCTGCGCTGAGGTCGGAGCTGACACCCATCTTGTGTGTGGGGGAGTCCCTGGAGTGCCGCAAGGCCGGTGACCATGTGAGTTTCGTGTGCGGACAGATCGACGGGGCGCTGAAGGGCATCCCGGCGGCCGCGGTGGCCTCGATGGTTGTCGCCTATGAGCCGGTCTGGGCCATTGGCACCGGAGAGGTCGCCACGCCGGGTGACGCGCAAGAGGCGACCGCGGCCATCAGGTCGCGAATCTCCGAGCTTCATGACGCCGGAACGGCCGGCACTGTGCGTATCCTGTATGGCGGGTCCGTCAAGCCCGGCAACATCGCGCCGATCATGGCGCAGCGGGATGTTGACGGTGCCCTCGTTGGCGGAGCCAGCATCGACGCCGGGCAGTTCGCTCAGATCTGCAGGTATCGTGAGCTGGCAGCGTAGGCTTGTGCCATCGACGCCCGAGCTTACAGTTCAGTATCGGCCGCGCCGATGACGACAGCGGAAGATGGACAACAGCTATGATCATCGGGCTTTCCATTATCCTCATCATCACGTCGGTCGTGATGGTCCTGCTCGTCTTGCTGCATAAGGGCAAGGGCGGCGGACTGTCCGACCTGTTCGGCGGCGGCGTGTCCTCGACCCTGGGCTCGTCCTCCGTCGTCGAGCGGAACCTGGACAGGATCACGATTTTCTTCGGAATCCTGTGGTTCGTGTGCATTATTGCCCTCGGCTGGCTCACCAATCACTAGCCTGTAGTAATCCCGCACCGTCTTAATCCCGCACCGTTGTACTGGGCTTAGTAGCTCTATGGCCTTCAAGGGGTGATCTGTGAGTAGTGGCAACGCCATCCGCGGCAGCAGGGTAGGCGCGGGGCCGATGGGAGAGGCCGAGCGCGGCGAGTCCGCGCCGCGCATCTGGGTGTCGTTCTGGTGTGCAAACAAGCACGAGACACGACCGAGTTTTGCGACCGACGCCGCGATCCCGGACACCTGGGAGTGCCCGCGATGCGGCAACCCCGCGGGCCAGGACGAGCAGGCGCCGCCCACGCCACCCAGGGTTGAGCCGTACAAGACCCACCTGGCCTACGTGAAGGAGCGCCGCAGCGACACCGACGGCGAAGCCATCCTGGCCGAGGCCCTAGCCCGCCTGCGCGGCGCCTGACCCGCAGACGTCCGATCCGGCGCCGCCGGGCGGCCCCGCATTTGTTATGGAACCCCGGTTTCAGCGTGCTGGAACGCTATGAGACCGGAGTTTCATGGCGTCCGGGGCGGTGTGGTGGACCCCGATGTCCCAGCAGGAATGGCACGAATGGGGAGCTTGGGACGGGAGTTGGCGGCTAGCGCCGACCTGATCGTGGCGATCACCCGGGCTGGCTCGGTGCGGAGCTGGCGTGGGGTGAAGTGCAGCACCGTGATGCCACAGGCCGACATCCGGGCGTGACGGGCCAGAGTGCGCTCGTGGTCAGCCGGGGACAGGTGGTATTCGCGGCTGTCCACCTCGACCGCGACGCCTGCGGCTTCCCACCAGGCGTCCGGGCTCGCGATGAAATCCGCACTCAGGTACAGCTTCGGGTTGAACATCGGCTCCGGCAGCTTTGCGCGCCGGAGCAGGTCCCTGAGATCGGCCTCCGGGTTTGACCGGGTGCCGGCGCAGACGTCCCCGATGGCCGTGCGGAGCAGCGCCGAGCCCTGGGTCGGCCCGGCACTGAGTTCGGCCGCCAGCTCTGTCGGCGTGCAACGATCGTGCTGGATGACGGTGGCGACGAGAGCCCGGACATCGCCGAGGCGGATGGGCCCCCGGGCCGTGTCGGCCACCGCACGTTCGAGCGGTGCCAGCCGGAGCGGTCCCGCCGTGTACGCCGCCTCGGGCAGTCGTGCGGTCCGGTGGATCTGCACAAACCCACCACTCTGCCGCTTGTTTTTCACTGGTACCAGGACGTCGATAAGACTGGGGCGAACGGCCGGGGCCTGGACGCCCCACCGGCGCAGCGCGGCCGGGCCGGTAAGCAGGGAGCCGGGGCCGGCGTACAGCAGGGCGGCGACGTCCTGCTGATCGCTGGTGGGCGCCCCGGTGACAGCGAGGAACACGCCGGGAAGGAGCCGTTGCCAGGGCCCGCCGGGCCGCAACCGGTGCCGCAGCGCGCTGGGCGTCATACCCCGTTGCAGCGCCTGGCGCCGGATGATGAGCTGATGCTGGTACGCCAGCAGGTCGGCCAGAGCCGGCTGATCGAGACGAGTAGAGCGAGTCATGACCGCAGCGTGGCACTCGGCACCGACATTCTGCGTAGTCGGAGCAACCCATCCAATAACCCGCGTCGCACCTTCCTCACGGACCGCTCAGGCCGTCGATCGGGCTCGCGCGTGCGCCGCTGCGGCAGTCTGGGCACGCTATCAAACACCTAATTCAGCACGTTGGAACGCTATCAACGCGGCATCCACTACGTTGAGTGCCGCCACGACCGCGCCCGCGACGCGAACAAGGGGACGCCTGTGACATTGGAGGCGCCAGGTGCGTCCGGTTCAGCAAAGCATCGCGACTGATTGCGAGGCGTCCGAGGCGTCCGAGGCGTCCGGTGAGGCTGGGAGTCTGGGCTGGGAGGCCGGGGCTGGGAGGCCGGGGCTGGGAGGCCGGTTCAGCAAGCCACCCCGCTAGCGGCCGGGGCAGGTCGTCTGGGTGGTGGGCTGCCGATAGCGCGCGCCCGGGACCGGAGGGTCCCGGGCGCGTTCCGCTGTGCTCGGGTGGCTAGAGGCCCTCGTTGATCAGGCGGCCTGCCTGCTCGAACTTGTCGGGGCGGCGGCGCTTGAAGTAGAACGCCGCGCCGACACCGGCGATCACCACCACGGCGTCGATCGGTCCCAGCAACTTCGCGTAGCCGTAACCTGCGCCGAGGAAACTGATGTTGCTGAACAGCAGGTACACCACGTAGACCTGGGAGATGAACGAGAGCAGCGGGGCCAGCCTCGTCTTCCACCAGTTCACCTCGTCACGGTGGTAGCGCTCGTAGTACACCAGGATGGCAAGCGAGACCAGTGCCTGCACGGACAAGATGATGATCACGCCCATGACCGCCATCAGGCCGTAGAGCTGGAGGTATGCCTGGGAGTTCGGGTCGTTGCTGCCGGTGAAGATGGCAAACAGGCCGATGATGATCGCGGCCATGAAGGACTGCGCGATCGAGGCGATGTGCGGGCTCTGCCACCTCGGGTGGGTCCGGCCCAGCGCGCGCGGGGCCAGGCCCTCGCGGCCGAGCGAGTAGAGGTACCGTGCCGTGGTGTTGTGGAAGGCCATGCCGCAGGCGAACGAGCCGGTGATGATCAGGTAGCTCATCACCGAGGAGACCCAGTGCCCGGCGTACTGGGTGGCTGGGGTCAGGAAGTAGTTGGCCGCGTTGCCCTGCGCCTGGGCGATGGCGGCGTGCGTGCTTGGGTAGCCGCCCAGCGAGGCCCATGACGTGACGGCGTAGAAGATACCGAGGCCGATGACCGAGATGTATAGCGCCCGGGGGACGTTCCGCTTGGGGTCGCGGGATTCCTCTCCGTAGTTCGGCGCGGTCTCGAAGCCGACCCAGGACCAGAAGGCGAAGAACAGCCCGATGCCGACCGCGCCCGCTCCCAGCTTGCCATCGGCCGGGAAGCCCTTGAACGCGTTGACGGGGTTGATCGAGCTGGCGCTGAAGTGGCCCTTGGAGAACAGGTAGATGTCGAAGATGATCAGGATCAGCACTTCGCCGATCAGCCCGACCGCGAGGACCACGGTGGAGAGCCGGACGTCGAAGTAGGTGAGGATGCCGATCAGCACCACCATGCCCAGTGCCAGCCAGGGCCAGGAGATGTGCACCCCGAAGGAGGTCAGCTTCAGGCTCAGGAAGTAGGCGAAGCCGCCAGCCAGCGAGGCCTCGAACACCGAGTAGGCCACCACCGCGCCGTAGCCGGTACCGATGCCAAGTTCCCGGCCGAGCCCGTGGCTGATGTAGGAGTAGAAGCCGCCCGCTGTGGTCTTCTTCCTGGCCATAGCCACGTATCCGACGCAGAACACCACCAGCACGATGGCCGCGAAGATGAAGGCGGCCGGCGCCCCGTTGCCCTGGCCGTAGCCGACCAGGATCGGGACGTTGAAAAGCATGGCCGAGATCGGGGCCGCCCCGGTCACGGTCAGGAACAGCACGCCACCGAGCCCGATCGCGCCCTTGCGGAGCTTGGCTACGTCCTTGCGTTGCGATACGTCATAGTCCTCGGCGGCCGCCGCGTCTGCGACGCTCGGGACTTCAGGGACTGAGGGATGACCCATTGGTACACCTCCGGCGCATTTGCGGGGAGCGTAGCAGTGCGTGTGAACCATGATCAAGAGTTCTGGTTGAGTTAATCTGGGCGAAATAAGACCGCTTGACAGTAATCGGTTGGTTCGATACCTCTTTGGTTAGCCGAACACGCCAATATGGTTTCCCGACCCGGGAATGCCGTGGCTGAAAGGGTTCCGCATCGGGGCCCATGGTGACGGGAGGTGAGCCGTGACCGAGGAACTGATCTCCTTCGCCTCCAAGCAGGACATGCTGGCCAAGTCCAAGCAGTTCTGGAACCCGGATAAGACTCAGTTCTGGATCGACTCGGGCGTCCCCCTGGTCATCGACCGCCGGGAGGGCTACTTCATCTACGACGTCGAGGGCAAGCGCCTGATAGACGTCCACCTCAACGGCGGCACCTACAACCTGGGTCATCGCAACCCCGAGGTCGCCGCCGCTGTGACCGCGGCCATGCAGCGCTTCGACATCGGCAACCACCACTTTCCCTCGCTGGCGCGAACCGCGCTGGCCGAAGCGCTGGTTGGCTCAGCGCCGGAAGGCCTGACCAAGGTCATGTATGGCAGCGGTGGCGGGGAGGCCATCGACATCGCGCTCAAGAGCGCCCGGCACGCCACGAAGAAACGTGTCATCGTCTCGGTGGCCAAGGCCTATCACGGTCACACCGGGCTGGCCGTGGCCACCGGCGACGAGCGTTTCGCGAACTTGTTCCTCTCCGACCGGCCCGAGGAATTCACTCACGTGCCGTTCAACGACCTCGCGGCGATGGAGGCGGCCCTGCGTGGCCGTGATGTGGCCGCCGTGATCATGGAGACCATCCCGGCTACCTATGGCTTCCCGCTGCCCGCGCCCGGTTACCTGGCCGAGGTCAAACGGCTGTGCGAGCGCTACGGCGCCCTGTACATCGCTGATGAGGTGCAGACCGGGCTGATGCGTACCGGCGAGCTGTGGGCCATCACCAAGCACGGCGTCAAACCCGACATCCTGGTCTCGGGCAAGGGCATCTCCGGCGGCATGTACCCGGTCAGCGTGGTGCTCGCCACCGAGGCCGCGGCCGCCTGGCTGACCGAGGACGGCTTCGCCCACATGTCCACCTTCGGCGGTGCCGAGCTCGGCTGCGTGGCCGCGCTCAAGACCCTGGAGATCACCACCCGGCCCGAGGTCCGGTCGATGGTGCATTACATCGCGGACGTGTTCACCACCGGGCTGGCCCGGATCCAGGCGCAGTACCCCGACTGGTTCACCGGGATCCGCCAGGACGGGCTGGTCATGGGCCTGGAGTTCGGCCACCCGCAGGGCGCCAAGTCCGTCATGAAGCAGCTGTACGAGAACGGGGTATGGGCGATCTTCTCCACCCTTGACCCGCGTGTCCTGCAGTACAAGCCGGGCATCTTGCTCACTCCGTCACTGTGCGAGGAACTCCTCGAGCGGACCGAGGTCGCTATCGGCAAGGCCCGCGACGACCTGGCCGGGAGGCGCCGGTGACCGAAATCAGCGTGTCGGAGCTGCTGGTCGACCCGGCGGGAGTGCCGCGGGCCCGGGCCATGCTGCAGCGGGCCGAATGGGCCGCGCGCGCGTTCGCCCGCTACGACAAGGCTTCGGTGGACGCGATCGTGCGGGCGGCCGCGGCCGCCGGGGCGGCCAAGGCCCGCGAGTACGCCGAGTGGGCGGTCCGCGAGACCGGTTTCGGTGTGGTCGAGCACAAGGTCCTCAAGAACGTGGCGTGCAGCACCGGTCTCGTCGAGCACTACTCGGGCCACGATTACGTCACGCCCCGGATCGATGAGCAGGCCAAGATCGTCGAGGTGCCGCGGCCAGCCGGCGTAGTGCTGGCCCTGACCCCGTCCACCAACCCGGTGGCCACGGTCTTCTTCAAGTGCCTGCTCGCGCTGATGACCCGCAGCGTGGTCGTGCTGAGCCCGCATCCACTGGCCAAGGAGTGCTGCGCGGACGCGGCCCGGACGCTGGCCGAGGCGGCCGTGCGGGCGGGTGCGCCGGACGGCGTCATCCAGGTCGTGGACGAGCCGTCGGTGCCGCTCATCGACGCGCTCATGACCGACGAGCGGACAGCCGTGATCGTGGCGACCGGGGGAGTACCCGTCGTCCGGGCCGCCTACAGCTCGGGTACCCCGGCCATCGGGGTCGGTCCGGGCAACGTCCCGGTGCTGGTGGACGCGACCGCCGACCTGGCCCAGGCGGCGCGACGGATCGTCGACAGCAAGAGCTTCGACAACTCCATCTTGTGCACGAACGAGTCCGTGCTGATCGTGGAGGAGCGAGCCGCATCCACGCTGCTACGGCAGCTCAAGCACGCCGGCGCCCACCTGCTCGCGCCGGACGAACGGGACAAGATCGCGGGGCTGCTGTTCCCCGGCGGCCGGTTCGACATCCGTTTCGTTGGCAAAGACGCCAGCTGGATCGCGGCCCAGGCAGGCCTGCGGGTGCCGAATTCCACCCGGATCCTGCTCGCGCCGTTCGACCTAGTGGTCCCCGAGGAGCCGCTGGCCCACGAGAAGCTCTGCCCGGTCCTGGGCCTGGTCCGGGTGCCCTCGGCCCGGCGCGGGATCGACGCCGCGCGGGCCGTGCTGCGGCTGTCAGGCCGGGGTCACTCGGCCGCCATTCATAGCACTGACCCCGGGCTCATCATGGAGTACGCAGCCGCGGTGGAGGTGCTGCGCATCTCGGTCAACGCGGGCAACAGCCTGGGCAGCGCGGGCCTGGAGACCAATCTGGCCCCGGCCATGACCATCGGCACCGGCTTCTTCGGCCGGTCCTCAGTGGGGGAGAACCTGCAACCCAGCCATCTGGTGCAATGGACCCGGCTGGCCTACAACCGCGATCCGGCCGAACGGTTTGGCAACTTCACCGGGCTTGTGCCCTGGCAAGCGCCAGCCGGGCCTGTTCCCCCGTATCCGGTGGCCTCTAACCAGCGGGACGGCTACCAGCCGGCCCTCGCACCAGCACGGGAGCCGGTTACGCCCGCCCGTTCGGCTGATCATGATTCGTCGCCGGACAGCACCGCCCTCCGGGCAGAAATCCGGCGGCTCATCCTCGAGGAGCTCTCCCAGCTGGCGAGGGGCTGAGCCATGGCCGAACTGCGCTCGTTCATCTTCCTGTCCCGGCTGCAGCCGCAGACGATGTGCTACCTGGGTACCTGGATCCGCGGCTCGCTGCCCCGCAGCCACGTCGCCGCCCAGGTCATCGAGGTGGCACCGGGACTGGACATCGAGCCGCTGACCGACGTGGCGGTCAAGCACGCCGACGTCCGGGCCGGGATCTTGGTGGTGGAGCGGCAGTTTGGCTACCTGGAGATCCACGGCGGGACCGACGAGGTGCAAGCCGCGGCGTCGGCCGTGCTGGAGGCCCTCGGCGCCACCGCGCGCGACGCCGTGCGCCCGCAGATCCTCGCCTCGAAGATCATCACCATGCTCGATCCGCAGCAGGCGTTCCTGGTCAACCGCAACAAGATCGGCTCGATGGCGCTGGCGGGCGAGTCGTTGTTCGTGCTGGAGATGCAGCCGGCCTCCTACGCCATCCTGGCCGCCAACGAGGCCGAGAAGGCCGCCCGGATCAAGCTCGTGGACTACCGGATGATCGGCGCGACCGGCCGGCTGTACCTGTCCGGTACCGAGGCGGATGTGCGGCAGGCCGCCGAAGCCGCCGAACAGGCGCTGCGGAGCCTGGTGTGAGCCCGGCCAGGGGCGTCGCGAGGGACCCGGGGGGCGCCTGATGAGCGAGCTGGACGAGCTGCGCTTGCTGGTGCGCGAGGTTATCCGGGACCTGCTGCCCAATGGCCTGCCGGTCACCGAAACGGTTGACCTTTCTACCGACGCGGACCTGGCGGCGTTCGTCAGCCGGCTGCTCGACCTTGATCCGGACCAGCGTGACGAGCTGCGATCCGGACAGAAACGGTTCCGGCTGGCCGCCACTGACCCGCCGCTTGGTGCCCCAGCCCCGCCGGCGCTGGGCACACCGGCCGGGGCCGTGCGCCGCGTCGAGCGCGGCGCGGTGACCGAGCGGCTGGTTGACCAGGCGGCGCAGGCCGGGGAACGGCTCGTGCTCGGCCGCGGTGCCGTGCTGACCCCACTGGCCCGGGATCGGGCCCGGTCCAGCGGAGTCGAGATCGAGAAGGAGCGCTGATGCTGACGGCCACGGTGATCGGGAATGTCTGGGCCACGCGCCGCCTGTCGGACCTGCCCAGCGGCGCGTTCCTGGAAGTGGAGGTCGAGGGCACCGGCCAGCGGCTCATCGCGTTCGACGTGCTCGGCAGCGGCGTGGGCGAGCGGGTGCTCATCAGCCAGGGCTCGGTCGCCGCGGCCTGGTTCGCGGGCAAACCACCGCCGGTGGACGCGCTGATCATCGGCTCTATCGACCCGGACACAAGAACCCCCGCAGAAACGGAGAGGCAGTTATGGCGGACAACGCGATCGGACTGATCGAGACCAAGGGGTACGTAGCCGCGATCGCGGCCGGCGACGCCATGGTCAAGGCGGCTAACGTGACCATCGTCGGCCGCGAGCAGGTCGGCGACGGACTGGTGTCGGTGACCATCGTGGGGGACGTCGGCGCGGTCAAGGCGGCCACGGAGGCCGGGGCCGAGACGGCCTCGAACGTCGGGGAGCTCGTCTCGGTGCACGTGATCCCGCGCCCGCACTCCGACCTGGGCAGGTACTTCAAGATCAGTGGTGACTAGCCCAGGCCGGCCAGGCAACCCGGACCGCGCAGGCCTGGCTGACCTGCGGGTCTACCTGCTGGTGCGTGACCTGCGGCCGCAGTTCGCCGCGTACCTGGGTACCCCCACCCGGGCCCGGGGCTACCCGCCGTTCGCTGGGCAGCACGCGCTCATCGTGGAGGTGGCCCCCGCGCTGGCCATCGAGCGGGTCACCGACCTGGCCCTTCGTGCGGTGCCGGCCGTCGAGCCGGGCATCTTGTTCGTCGAGCGCCAGTTCGGCGTGCTCGAGGTACACGGGAAAGACCTGGCCGACGTCGAGCGGGCCGGTCAGGCAATCCTGGACGGGCTCGGGGCGGATGAAAAGGATCAGCTGCGGCCGCGGATACTGTTTTCCGACGTGATCGAGAACGTGACCGACGCCCATGCGGTCATCATCAACCGGAACCGGTCCGGCTCGATGATCATCCCCGGCGACGCGCTGGGCGTCTTTGAGATGACACCGGCTCTGTTCGCCGCGGTCGCGGCCAACGAGGCCGAGCGGGCGGCACCGGGTGTCACCCTGGTCGACGTGGCCATGATCGGCGCGGCCGGCCGGATCTACCTGAGCGGTCCCGCGGCCGAGGTGCGGCGTGCGCAGACCGCGATCACCGCGGTGCTATCCGCCGTCACCGGCCGGGATCAGGAACCATGAATGAGCGGGGACCATGAACGGGCAGGAACCATGAACGAGCAGATGCCGTGAGCGAGCACGGCGGGCACGACCTGTCCGCGGGCGGCGACGTCATGGACCGGGTCCGGGACTGCGCCGCGGCAGCGCTGCGGGCCTACGGCGCCGACCCGGGGACGGTCATCGAGCTGCTCAACGTCTCGGAGAACGCCACCTTCCTGCTGAACGATCCCGGTACCGGCCCTTCCGTACTGCGCGTGCACCGGCTCGGCTACCACACCGAGGCCGAGATCGCCTCCGAGCTGGCCTGGATGGACGCGCTGCGTGCCGAGGCCGGAGTGCGCACACCGCGGGTACTGCCGGCCGCTGACGGCCGCCGGGTCGTCACCGTGCCCGAACCGGGCGGTCGCGCGATGCGGCACTGCGTCCGTTTCGAGTACCTCCCCGGCACCGAGCCCGACCCGGACCTGGGCGCTGGGCACTACGCCGAGCTGGGTGAGATCACCGCGCGGATGCACGCCCATGCCCGGGCCTGGCCCCGGCCGCCCTGGTTCACCCGGTTCCACTGGGATTATGCCGCCGCTTTCGGGGCCCAGGCGCGCTGGGGACGCTGGCAGAACGGCATCGGCGTCGGCCCGGCCGAACGCCAGATCCTGGCCCGGCTCGACGAGGCGCTGCGCGCCCGGCTCACCGCCTTCGGCGCCGGCCCGGGGCGTTACGGCCTGGTACACGCCGACACCAGGCTGGCCAACCTGCTCGTCCACGAGGGCTCGGTCAGCGTTATCGACTTCGACGACTCCGGCTTTGGCTGGTACCTGTACGACCTGGGCACCACGGTGAGCTTCTTCGAGGACTCACCCGAGGTGCCGGCCCTGGTAGACAGCTGGCTCGAGGGCTACCGGCGCGTCGCCGAACTGCCCGCCGAAGACCAGGCGGAAATCTGGACGTTCGTCATGTTCCGGCGGCTGCTCCTGCTGGCCTGGATCGGCTCGCATCAGGGCGTGGACATCGCCGCCGAACTGGGCGCCGGGTACACACGGGGCACCTGCGACCTGGCTGAGACGTATCTGTCCAGACGGCGGATCTGAGCGGATTAACCGAGAGGAGCTGTCATGTTCACATCGATCGCTGGCCGCGCTGTGGTGGTGACCGGTGGCACCCGGGGGATCGGCAAGGGGATCGCCGGCGTTTTCGCCCGCAACGGAGCACGGGTGCTGATCACCGGACGGGACGCTGACGCCGCCCGGTCCGCCGCCGAGGAACTCGGCGCCGCGGCCGGCCCGGACGGGGAGGTCAGCTATGTCCTGGCCGACGTATCCAGCCGCGAGGACTGCCGCCGGATGGCGGCCATCGCGCAGGAGCGCCTTGGCGGCGTCGACGTGCTGTGCGCCAACGCCGGTATCTTCCCCGACGGGCGGCTGGAGGACCTGACCGAGGACGACCTGGATCTGGTGTTTGGCATCAACCTCAAGGGCACGGTGCTGTCGGTCCAGGCATGCCTGCCCGCGCTGGAACGGTCCGGCCACGGCCGGGTCATCCTCACCTCCTCCATCACCGGCCCGATCACCGGCTTTCCCGGCTGGACGCACTACGGCGCGAGCAAGGCCGGCCAGCTCGGCTTCATGCGCACCGCCGCGATCGAGCTGGCGCCCAAAGGCATCACCGTCAACGCAGTGCTGCCGGGCAACGTGGCCACCGAGGGCCTGGCCACGATGGGCGAGGACTACGCGGCCGGGATGACGGCGGCCATTCCGATGCGGCGGCTTGGCACCGTCGACGAGATCGGCTACGCCGCCCTGTTCTTCGCCACCGACGAGGCGGCCTACATCACCGGGCAGTCGATGGTGGTGGACGGCGGTCAGGTGCTTCCGGAATCACCCGAGGCCATGGCGGTGGCCGAGCCGGGGGCATGATGAGCATCGAATCCGCCGGGCGGACGCCCGAGGAGGTGCGGCGTGTGCTGGCCGACCAGATCAGCAGCGGGCAGCTGCGCCCCGGCCAGCGGCTCGGCGCCGAGCGTGCCCTCGCGGCCGAGCTCGGCGTCAGCCGGGCCACGCTCCGGCAGGCCCTGGCCGTGCTGGAGGACGGCGGTATGATCCGCCGGATTCCCGGCCGAGGTGGCGGCACGTTCGTGGCCAAAGCCAAGATCGAGCGCGACCTGTCCCGCATCGTCGGGGTACCCGCGCTGCTGCGCAGCCAGGGCGTGCTGGCCGGCACCCGGGTGGTCAGCGCCCGGCTGGCCGAGGCCGAGGACGCCACCGCTCAGGCGCTGCGGGCCCGGCCCGGCGAGCTGATCGTGGAGCTGGTCAGGATCAGGCTGGCGGACGGCAGCCCGTTCTCCCTGGAGCACGCCAAGTTCCCGGCCCAGCGTTTCCCCGGGCTGCTGGAGCTGCCGCTCGGCGGTTCGGTCTACGAACTGATCGAAGAGCACTTCGGGGTCAAGCCGGCCGCGGCGACCGAACGGATCGAGGTTGTCCTGGCCTCGGCGGACGAGGCCGCCATCCTCGACATCGAGCCCGGCGCGCCGCTGCTGGCCATTACCCGCACCACCACCGACACCGACGGGGAGCCCATGGAACTCTCCCGCGACCTGTTCCGCGCCGACCGCACCCGCATCGTGGTGCGCACCGAAGGCGGGGCCGCACAAGCCGTCACCGACCGGGCCCGCGTGGTCGAGCTGCACCCCAAGGCGGCCGGATGACCGCGGGAAGGCCCGTCGGGCGCATCAGGTTCATGGACGCTCAGCGGGTCAACCTGGACGGCTTCGCGGTCGAGAATGCCGAGCTCGGCCTGACCGCGGTGCGCTCCCCGCACGACCCCGAGCCCAGCTTGAAAATCGCTGACGGCCGGGTCACCGAGCTGGATGGGGTGCCAGAAGCCGAATTCGACTCGATCGACACCTACATCGCCCGGCACGGCCTGGATCTCGGCGCGGCCGCCGAGGCGATGGCCCTGTCCGACGTCGCCTTCGCCCGGCTGCTGGCCGACCCGGCGGTGCCGCGGGCCGAGATCATCCGGCTCAGCGGTGGCGCTACCCCGGCCAAGCTGACGCGGGTGCTGGCCCTGCTCCGGCCGCCGGAGCTGGTCATGGCCATGACCAAGCTGCGGGCCCGGCGCACCCCATCCAACCAGGCCCACGTGACCAACCGGCAGGATGACCCGCTGCTGCTGGCAGCCGACGCGGCCACCGCCGCGGCGTTCGGCTTCCGCGAGATCGAGACCACCGTGCCGGTGCTCGGCGACGCGCCGAGCAACGCGGTGGCCTGCCTGATCGGGGCGGCGTTCGGCGCCGACGGGGTGCTCATCCAGTGCTCGGTCGAGGAAGCGCTGGAGCTGGAGCTCGGCATGCGCGGCCTGACCTCCTATGCCGAGACCGTCTCGCTGTACGGGACCGAGCAGGTGTTCACTGACGGCGACGACACCCCGTGGTCCAAGGCCTTCCTGACCTCGGCCTACGCATCGCGCGGCATGAAGATGCGGGTGTCATCCGGGGCCGGGGCCGAGGTCCTGATGGCGGGCGCGCAGGGCAAGTCGATGCTGTACCTGGAGGCGCGCTGCGTGGCGCTGGCCCGGGCCATCGGCGCGCAGGGCGTGCAGAACGGCGGTATCGACGGCGCCAGCGTGGCGGCCGCCGTGCCCAGCGGGCTGCGCGAGCTGATGGGCGAGAACGTCATGGCGATGATGCGCAACCTGGAGTCGTGCTCGGGTAACGACGCGCTGATGAGCGAGTCCGACATGCGCCGCACCTCCCGGACGCTGCCCATCGCGCTGGCCGGATCGGACTTCGTGTTCAGCGGGTTCGGGTCGATCCAGCGCTACGACAACATGTTCGGCCCGTCCAACTTCAACGCCGAGGACATCGACGACTTCCTGGCCATGCAGCGGGACTGGGGCATCGACGGCGGCCTGCGCACGGTCACCCCGGAGCGGATCGGCGAGCTGCGCCGCGAGGCGGCGCAGGCGTGCCGCGCGGTCTACGCCCACCTCGGGCTGGCCGACTTCACCGACGAGCACGTCGAGCGGGCCGTCGACGCGGCCGGGTCCAAGGACCTGGGGGAGACCGACACCCTGGCCGTGCTCGGCGCGGCCCACGCCATCCGCCAGCGGGGGCTGACGGTGGTGGACATCGTGGCCGCCCTGGACGAATGCGGGTACGACGATATGGCCGAACGGGCGCTGGCCTTTGCCCGGGCCAGGCTGTCCGGTGACTACCTGCAGACGTCGGCCATCTTCGACGAGCAGCTGCAGGTCCTGTCACTGGTCACGGACCCGAACGACTACGCGGGCCCGGGCACCGGCTACGAGCCGTCACCGACCCGGCAGCGCGAGATCGACGCCATCCGCCAGGCCCGCGGCGTGTCGGACCTGCGCGAGTCCCAGGCCCGGTTCGCGGTGCCGCTGCTGGCCGTGGCCGGCCCGGCGGGTCCCGGGCAGGGAGCACGGGACGTGGTGATCGGTGTCTCGCCCGCCGTGGGCCGGGACGTGTGGCGCTGCCTGTCCGGTCAGGCCGTGACCGACGTGCTGCGCGAGATGCTGGCAGGTCTGGAGGAGGAGGGCTGTGCCGGCCGGGTGGTCCGCTTCAACGACTCGGTCGACCTGGGCCGGATCGGGCTGGCCGCGGCCCGGCTGGCCGGATCCGGGATCGGCATCGGCCTGCAAGGCAAGGGCACCGCGCTCATCCACCGCCGCGACCTGGCTCCGCTGGCCAATCTGGAGCTGTATTCGGTGGCACCCTCAGTCACCCCGGAGCTGTACCGGCTGCTCGGCGCCAACGCGGCCCGGCACGCCAAGGGGGGCACGCCCGACCCGGCCCGCAACCCGTACTCCGACGAGGCTATCGAGGCCCGGTACCACACCACCGTGATCGCCCTGATGGAGCTGGAACGCCGGTGCATGACCGGTGGCGCCCCGGAGGAGCTCTCGCTGAAGGGACTGGTATGACCCCGATCCGGGCCCTGTCGGGCAAGCCAGTGGACAGCCTGACCACCGACGCGGTACGGGCCGGTGAGGTGCAGACCGCCGACCTGCGCATCCACCCGGACTCCCTCGAACGCCAGGCGGTGGTGGCCGAGCAGCACGGTAACCCGCAGCTCGCGGACAACCTGCGCCGGGCCGCTGAGCTGACCCGGCTGCCGGATGAGGAGGTACTGGCGGTGTACGAGGCGCTGCGACCCGGCCGGTCCTCGGCCGCCCAGCTGACCGCGCTGGCCGGCTCGCTGGCCGGCCGGGGACTGCCCCGCTGTGCGGCCCTGGTCAGCGAGGCGGCGGAGGTCTACGCCCGCCGTGGCCTGGCCGCGCCGGGCGCATGACGGTCCTCGCCGGGGTCGACGTCGGTAACGCCACCACCGAGGTCGTGCTGACCTCGGACGGCAAGATCCTGGGCGCGGGCCGGGTGCCGACCCGTGGCCGCAAGGGCTCCGAGGGCTCACTGCGTGGCGCGGCCGCGCTGGTCCGGCGGCTGGAACGCCAGCTGGGCGTGACCGTCGGCCAGGCCCGGGTCGCGCCGCTGAGGCCGGTCGCGACCTCGGTGGTGACCGTGCCCGACACGGCCGCGCCGAGTGGCCGTCTGCGGGTGCTGGCCGCGGGCGTGCCCACCCCAGGCGGCACCGGCGCCTGCATCGGCCTGCCGCTGGTCGTGACGGCAGCGTCAGCGCCCGTTCCTGAGGCCACAGTGGTAGCCGTGGTGCCGCCCGGGCTTGGCTACGACGAGGCCGCAGCCCGGCTGCGGGCGCTGCTCGACGCCGGGACCCGCATCGGTGCAGTCCTGGTAGCGGGGGACGAGGGTGTGCTGGTGGCCAACCGGATCCCGGCCGGCCTGCCGGTCGTCGACCAGGTCGACACGGACCTGGCCGCCGCCTGTGCGCTGCTCGCGGTCGAGGTGCGTTCCCCCGGGCACACGCTGCGGCTGCTGGCCGACCCGGTGGCATTGGGCGCCCGCCTGGGGCTGCGCGAGGACGAATCGGCCGATGCGGCAACGGTGGGCCGGGCCCTGGCCGACCAGGCCAACGCCGTCGTCGGGCTGGCCGCGGCCGCGACACCTGCCGCCAGCCTGGCCGAGCCCTGGGTGGCAACGGCCGACGGCCGCCTGCCCCTGCGGGTCGCGTGCGCGAAGCTGGCGGCCTGGCCGGTCGGGGCGGTGCGCGCGTTCGGGACGGATGAGGTCGACGACCTGTTCGCGGTGGACTTGGCCGCCGCGGCCGAGGCGGCCACCGCCCGCCAGGGCAGTACCGGGCGAGCGGTGCTGGTCGCCGCGCTGAGCCGCGAGCACGAGGTGGAGGCGGCCCCAGCCCTGGCTGCCCTGCTGGATGTGCCCGTCCATAGCCCGGTGTCCGAGCCGGCCGCGGCCCGGCTGGGCGCGCTGACCACCCCCGGCGCCCACGAGCGCGCTGTCGTGGCTGACCTGGGGGCGGGAACCATCGACGTGATCGGTCCGCATACGGCCGTGGTCGCGGCGGGAGCGGGCGACCTGCTCACCGCGGCCGTCGCCGAAACGCTCGGCATGCCGCGAGCCACCGCGGACTGGGTCAAGCGCGGTCCCTGCCTGCGGGTGGACGGCGGGCAGCGGTTCGAGGCCGAGGACGGTACGCACGGCTTCCTGGCCGCGCCCGCGCCCGCCTCGGCGGCGGGCATGCTCGCGGTGGATGGTCCGGGCGGCCTGCTGCCGTTCGACCGCCGGCACGGACCTGGCGAATGGCGCGCCATCCGGCTGCGGCTGAAGGAGGCTGTCCTGGCCGCGAACTTCCGCCGCGCGGTGGCCACGCTCGGGTGCGACCTGAGCCAGGTGCTGCTGGTCGGCGGACCGGCCGGTGACGAGGAACTGCTCGGCGTGATTACCCGTTCGCTGCCACCAGGCGCGGCCGTGGGCCGGGGTGACTGCGGCGGGACCGCCGCCGGGGAGCCGCTGGGCCACCGCTACGCCGTGGCGCTCGGCCTGACAATGGCTGACCTGCCGTAACGCTCTGACCTCCGCACGCTGATGCTGATCTGCATCCCTGGTGTGGCTGGCCGATCGCTCGGCGCCGTCCGCGCCGTAACGTTCCCGGAACGCCCCGGGCGTAGCGTGATCTTCGTGGGAGGGACCAAGAGCGCGGCGGCGCCGGGACGGCGCGTGCGCATCGCCGGACCCGGCGCCGCGCTCGCGGTCGGAGTCCTCATCGTGGCTCTGATGACCGGCTCGGCGGTCCTGAATACGGCCGCACACCAGCTCAGGCTGGCCGATCTCGGGCAGGCTGCGCTCTGGCTGTCCTTCGGCCTGGTGGGCGTCGTGGTGGCCTGGCACCAGCCGCGCAATCCCATGGGCTGGGTCCTGCTCGGTATCACCTTCTTCTTCGGCCTCGACGCGTCGTCGACGGGATACGTCATCCTGGATTACCGGCTGCATGGTGGGCGGCTGCCGCTCGGCTGGCTGGCGGTGCTGTTCGCCGCGTCCTGGGCGCCCGCGATCGTGCTGGCCGGGCTGTCCCTGCTGCTCTTCCCGGACGGGCGGATCCCAGCAGGCCGCTGGAAGCCGCTGCTCTGGGCCTACCTCGGCGTCGGCGCGGTCTGGCTGGGCAGCGCGTTCGCCATCGCACTCGGTGCCGTCCTGCGCCACCACGTGGTCACCGACGCCACTGGCGGGCTCGCCAGCCTGGATGACCCAACCGGATCGACGGCGTGGTTCGGGGCCGTGCAGGATGTGTTCTTCCCCGTGGTCGCGGTGTGCTGGCTGACCTGGCTGGCTGGCAAGGTCGTGACCTACCGGCACTCGGCAGGCGAGCGGCGCCTGCAGCTGAAATGGCTGCTCAGCGGGGCATCGGTCTTCATCGCGGCCGGGATCGTCCTGGTCACGCTGAACAACACGACCGGCTGGCTCGAGGTCGTGACCGTCGTGGCCGCGATCGGAACGCTGGCCCTGCCGGTCAGCATCGGCTTCGGGATCTTGAAGTTCCGGCTGTACGACATCGACCGGATCATCAGCCGGACGCTGGCCTACGCCGTCGTTACCGGGCTGCTGGTCGGTATGTACGCCGGGCTCGTCCTGCTGGCCACCGAGGTATTGCAGATCCATGACTCGGTGGCGGTCGCCGTGGCCACGCTGGCCGCGGCCGTGCTGTTCAGCCCGATCCGGCGCCGGGTTCAGCAGGTCGTGGACCGGCGGTTCAACCGGGCTCGGTACGACGCAGACCAGACGGTTGCCGCGTTCGCGGCCCGGCTCCAGGACCACGTCGAGCTGGGCCAGGTCCGCGCCGACCTGATCGACGTGGTCAACGGCGCGCTGGAGCCCACGCACTCCTCCCTGTGGACCGGTCGCGGCTGACCCGGCGACGTGCGGAACCCGTTCGACAGCGAGCAGGCGGCCCGGCGCTACGCCGGCGCCCGGCCTTGGCCCGGGTTCTGCCCTCCGGTGCGGTCCTCGTCGTCTACAGCGACTTCCTCCACGGCCGTCTCGGCGGCCAGCCGGCCTTCGCGACCTGGCTGTCCAGGGTTTACCTGCCGCGTTACCCGGCACCGAACCGGCACGCCCAGTTCGCCGCGGACGCGGCCATGGTTGCTGGGTTCGGGCAGGTCAGGTACGGGGAGGACGAATACGCAGTACCGCGCACTCGCGCCGGGCTGGCGGACTACCTGCTCAGCCAGAGCAACGCGGGGGCGGCCATCGAAGCCGCGCAGGTCACCGAGGCCGGCCTGGTCGACCAGATCCTCACCGAGACGTCCAGTTTCTTCGGCCCAGAGGACCGGGCGGACGTCATCTTCGGCATGCGGGTCTGGACCGCGGATTTCCAGGCTTGAGCACGCCAGGCAGATCTCACTCGCTGCCCTCAGTTTCAACCTATAGCGCACATGGGGGCTTGCGGCAAGACCCGGGTCGTGAGGCAGAATCGCACGCCGAACCCACAATCTAGGGAAACGGGGTCGAAAATGCGTGTGCTGCTGTCAACGTACGGGGGACGCGGTGACGTCGAGCCACTGGCCGGGCTGGCGGTGGGGCTGCAGGCGCTCGGTGCGGAGGCGCTGGTGTGCGCGCCACCGGACTGCGCGGACCGGCTGGCCGAGGCCGGCGTGCCGCATGTCCCGGTCGGCCAGTCTGTGCGCCAGCTGATGCACGGGCCGAGGCCAGCGTCGGTGGCGGATGTGCCTACTGTCGCGGCCCAGGTGATCGCCGCGCAGTTCGGCAAACTCGCTCCGGCGGCGCAGGGATACGATGCGCTGGTAGCCACCGGCTTGTTCCCAGCCACGGCGGGCGCGCAGTCGGTGGCCGAGAAGCTGGGTATCCGCTACGTGTACGCGGCCTACTGCCCGATCTTCCTGCCGTCGCCGCACTACTCGCCGCACCCGGCGCCCGGCCGGCCGTTCCCGCCGGACGTGACCGACAACCGGGAGCTGGACGACCTGGCCATCGGAGGTTACAACGCGGTGTTCGGCGCGGCGCTCAACAATCACCGGGCCTCGATCGGCTTGCCGCCGGTGGACAACGTCCGCGACCACGTCTTCACCGGTCACCCGTGGCTGGCGGCGGACCCGATCTTGAGCCCGTGGCGGCAGACACCCGACCTCCACGTCACACAGACCGGTGCGTGGATCCTGCCGGACGAACGCCCGCTTCCGGACGAGCTGGAGGCGTTCCTGGACGCCGGGGCGCCGCCGGTGTACGTGGGCTTCGGCAGCATGCCGGCCCCGAAGGACGCCGCCAGGGTGGCCATCGAGGCGATCCGTGCGCAAGGCCGCCGCGTCCTGGTCGCCCGCGGCTGGGCCGACCTGGTCCCGATCGACGACCGGGACGACTGCCTCACCATCGGCGAGGTCAACCAGCAGGCACTGTTCCGCCGGGTGGCGGCCGTCATGCACCACGGCGGCGCGGGCACCACGACGGCAGCCGCCCGGGCCGGTGTGCCTCAGGTCGTGGTGCCCCAGATGGCAGACCAGCCATACTGGGCCGGCCAGGTCGCCAAGCTGGCCATCGGCGCGGCCCACGACGGACCGGTGCCGACCTTCGGTTCCCTGTCCACCGCGCTCAGCACGGCCCTGGCCGCCGAAACCCATGCACGAGCGAAGGCCGTGGCCAGCACGATCCGTACCGACGGGGCGACGGTCGCCGCCAAGCTGCTGCTCAATGAGGTCAGCCTGGCCGTGTGACCGGGGGCCACTGCTTGGCCACCAGGGTCAGCACGTCATAGCTGGCGACCGGCTTGCCGTTCTGATTGGTCACCGTGGCGTCCCACCGGACCTCGCCGTGCGCGGCGTCCTCACGCGGGATGATCTGCTTGCAGGTCAGGGTCACGGTCAGCTCATCGCCCGGATAGACGGGAGTGAGGAAGCGCAGGTTCTCCAGGCCGTAGTTGGCCAGCACCGGGCCCGGATCCGGCTGCACGAACAGGCCTGCCGCGAATGAGACGACGAGATAGCCGTGCGCCACCCGGCCGCCGAAGAGCGGGTTGGCGCGGGCCGCCTCCTCGTCCATATGGGCGTAGAACGTGTCGCCGGTGAACTCGGCGAAATGCTCAATGTCGGCCAGCGTCACCTGCCGCGGGCCCGCGACCACGGTGTCGCCGATCCGCAGCTCCGCGAGCGACTTGCGGAACGGGTGCCCGCCGCCGGCGTTCCGCTCGGTCCCGGCCACCCAGTTGCCGGTGACGGCGGACAGTACCCGCGGGCTGGCCTGCACCGCGGTGCGCTGCATGTGGTGCAGCACGGCCCGCGTGCCACCTAGTTCCTGTCCGCCGCCAGCCCGGCCCGGGCCGCCGTGCACCAGCAGGGGCAGAGGCGAGCCGTGCCCGGTCGACTCGCTCGCGTCCTCGCGATCCAGGACCAGCAAGCGGCCGTGCCATGGGGCCAGGCCGAGGACTACCTCGCGGGCGAAGGCCGGGTCGGCGGTGACGACCGATCCGGCCAGGCTGCCCCGGCCTCGGGCCGCCAGCTCGATGACCTCAGCTGTACCGGAGTAGCCGATGATGGTGGCGACGGGGCCGAAGGCCTCCACCTGGTGCGGCTCGGCGCGGCCGGGGTCGTCGGCCTGGAGCAGCAGCGGGGCCATGAACGCGCCCCGTGCGGCACTAGCCCCCACCACGTCCACGTGGTCCGGGTCGCCGGACACGATCCGCCCAGCCGACAGCAGTGCCTTGACGTTCCGGCGCACCTCCTCACGCTGTTCCAGGCCGGCCAGCGCTCCCATCTGGACGTTCTTCTCAGCGGGGTTCCCCACCACCACCGAGGCCAGCTGTTCCCGCGCCGCCTCGGCCACCTGGCCGGCCAGCTCGGCCGGGACCAGGGCCCGCCGGATTGCGGTGCACTTCTGCCCGGCCTTGACCGTCATCTCGGTGACCAGCTGCCCGATGTACAGGTCGAACTCGGGCGTGCCCGGGCCGGCGTCCGGACCTAGGACCGAGCAATTCAGCGAGTCCGCCTCGGCGTTGAACCGCACCGACCGCCCGGTGATGACAGGGTGTGCCCGCAGCCGCTGCGCGGTCGCCGCCGACCCGGTAAAGGCCACCAGATCCTGTCCGGTCAGGTGGTCGAACAGGTCCCCGGCACTGCCACAGACCAGCTGGAGCGAGCCGTCGGGCAGCAGCCCGGAGTCTACGATCAGCTCGACCAGCCGGGCGGTCAGGTAGGCAGTCTGGGTCGCCGGCTTGACCAGGGTCGGCACCCCGGCGATGAACGCGGGTGCGAACTTCTCCAGCGGTCCCCAGACCGGGAAGTTGAACGCGTTGATCTGCACCGCTACCCCATGCAGCGGGGTGAGGATGTGCTGCCCAGCGAAGTGGCCGCCCTTGCCGAGCGGCTCGACCGGGCCCTCGGCCACGACAGTGCCGTTAGGCAGCTCGCGCTTGGCCCGGCTGGCGTAGCTGAGCAGCACGCCGATGCCACCGTCGACGTCAAACTTTGAATCGCCCAGGGTCGCGCCGGTGCGGGCGGACAGGGCGTACAGCTCCTCGCGGTGCTCGCGCAGCTTCGTCCCGAGCGACTTGAGCAGACCAGCCCGCTGGTGAAAGGTCAGCTCGCGCAGGGCAGCGCCGCCCACGGCGCGACCGTACCCGAGCGCCGCGCCCAGGTCCAGGCCGGCGGAGGATACCCGGGCGACCTCCTCGCCGGTCACCGCGTCGAGCACCGGCCGGCCATCGTCGGCCGGGCTGGTCCAGGTCCCGCTCACGTAACTGCGCAGCACCGTCATCTGTCAGCTCCTCACCTGCCAGTCCCTTCGTTACGCTATATCCCCATGTGCGGTGACGCAGCGGCGGAGGCGCTCGCCATGGTGACAGCGGTCCGGGACGACCCGGCCCAGCGCCTGCGGCTGGCCAGCAGCTTCTATGACGAGCGGCCCGGCCAGCCCTCGATCCACGCCTACCGGCGGGCCGAGGTGGCCTTCATGCACTGGCAGATTCACCGGGGCCTGCTCGCATCCCCTGACGCCGCACGGCCCGGCAGCCCGTGGTGGCGCGCGGTCAACGAGGGCCTGCTGCGCGACGCTTGCGAGGCAGACCGGCTGCTGGCGGGCCGGGACGGAACGCCGACCCGGCCGGCGGTGCGGCGCTGGGGCGAGTTCCTCCGCGAGCCCGGTCCGGTGACCTGGTACCGCGCCCATAATGCCAGTGTCGTGGCGGGCTATCTCGAGCACCAGGACTTGTGCCCGGCCGAGCTGCCAGTGGAGCGTTTCTTCATGAATGTGGCGCTCGGCCGGGTCCTGTTCGCCCACGCGCTCGTGGCCAATCCCCGGCTGGCGCTGGGCCGGGCTCGCGTCATCAGCCGCCCGCTTGGCGACCCGCGCTGGCGGGGCGCCAACCTGTTCCTGTCGCTGCACAACATCTTGCCGCTCCGCTACCCGCTGCAAGATGTCACGCTGGCCGAGATCCTGGCGCGGGAGAACTACGCCGGCCGCCTCATCGACTACGGCGTTATGCTGCCCCGGGTCCAGGCACTGTTCAACTTCGCGGCTGCGGACCTGGACGAGCCTGGCCTCCTGGGCCTGGTCCAGGACGGGCTGCCGGCCTACTCCTGGACTAACGACGAGCACCATCCGTGGACGACCCATCGCAGCCGATGGCTCAGGGCGGCGCTGGGCTGGCTGACCTCGTCCTGACCAGGCCAGCGAGCCTCAGTGCCGGAACGACTCGCGCATGTGCTGGATCTCCGGCGGCGGCTGGGTCTGCGGGTGGTGTTCCAGCGCATTGAGCTGCTTCCGGAAATCGTCGAGCAGCAGGGTGGCCAGGTCCATGCTGAAGCCGTTCCGGATCACGATCCGGATGACCGCCATGTCGGTAAGGTCAGCGGGGAAGGTGTACGCGGGCACCTGCCAGCCGCGCATCCGCAGCCGTTCCGACAGATCGAAGACGGAGTACGTGGTGACGTCGTCGCGCAGCTTGAACGCGAAGACCGGCAGGTCCCGGCCTTCGGTGAGCAGCTCGAACGGCCCCATCTTCGCGATTTCGCTGGACAGGTGCAGGACGACGTCCTGGCAGGTCTGCTGCACCTGCCGGTAGCCCTTGGAGCCGAGCCGGATGAAGTTGTAGTACTGGGCTGCGACCTGGGCGCCCGGCCGGGAGAAATTGAGCGCGAACGTGGGCATCTCACCGCCCAGGTAGTTGACCTTGAAGACGAGATCGTCGGGCAGCGCGTCGGGCGTCCGCCACAGCACCCAGCCGACGCCGGGGTACACCAGGCCGTACTTGTGCCCGGAGGCGTTGATCGAGGCCACCCGGGGCACGCGGAAGTCCCACTCCAGTTCTGGCTGCAGGAACGGCGCCACGAACCCGCCCGACGCGCCGTCCACGTGTATCGGGATGTCCAGCCCGCGCTCGGCCTGCACCTGGTCCAGGGCCTGGTTGATCTCCAGCACCGGCTCGTAGCTGCCGTCCATGGTGGAGCCCATGATCGCGACCACACCGATGGTGTTCTCGTCGCACTGGGCCGCCGCCTGCGCACCGCGCAGGTGCAGCCGCCCCTTCTCCATCGGGACATAGTGCGGCTCGACCTGCCAGTAGCGGCAGAACTTCTCCCAGCACACCTGGACGTTGGTGCCCATGACAAGGTTTGGCCGGCTGGCGTCGCGGCCAGCCGCCTGCTGGCGGGCCCGCCAGCGCCACAGCAGCGCCATCCCGCCGAGCATGCAGGCCTCGCTGGATCCGGTGGTCGAGCACCCGGTCGCTGAGGTGCCCGACGGGGAGTTCCACAGCTTGGACAAGATGTTCACGCAGCGCCGCTCGAGCTCGGCCGTCTGCGGGTACTCGTCCTTGTCGATCATGTTCTTGGCCGCACACTCGGCCATGAGCTGCTCGGCTTCCGGTTCCATCCACGTGGTCACGAACGTGGCCAGGTTGAGCCGGGCGTTGCCGTCCAGGATGAGCTCATCGTGGACCACCTGCAGCGCCGTGCGCGGCAGCATGCCGTGCTCGGGCAGCCGGTACCGCGGGATCTCCGAACTCAGCTCGGAGACGTAGACGGGGTTGATTTCGAGTTCGTCATCCTTAACGGAGTCGTCGACCTCTTTATGCAGCGGCATGGCCCCATCTCCCTGCTCATCGTGGCGGCTAGACGGCTGGGCCCAGGCTAGCCTGCCGGGTGCACATGCCGGCGGGCGAGTTATCCCCGGTGGCTTGAAAGGCGTGGCGCGGCTCCTCGCGCGGCGTGACGGCGCGCTCGCCCCGGCGGAGGCGTTCATGATCGGGGCCAGAAACGGCCGCCATGTGGTCAGAACTGGCCCCGATCATGAAATCGCGGTCGCCGTGAGGGGTGGGCGGGGATTGGGCCTGGCTCCGGTACGGCGCAGCGACCCTGTGCGCAGGGGTCAGCCGAACGGTTGATGCGGGCCGCGCGGACGGCCGATTGGCGCGCTGCCAGCCGGGGCGGCAGACATGGCCGCGCGGGCGATCCGCTGCGGGGGGGCGCCAGGCGAAGCTTGCTATGACACCGCGGGGGTGTCAGATGAAGGAGGCGGGCGATGACGGCAGTCGTGGAGGTGAGGGGACTCACCAAGCGATACGGGGGCCAAGCGGTGGTGGACGGGATCTCGTTCCACGTCGAGGCGGGCGAGATCTTCGGCATCCTTGGCCCGAACGGAGCGGGCAAGACCACCGCCGTGGAATGCCTGGAGGGCTTGCGGCGGCGGGACGCCGGCCAGGTGCGTGTGCTCGGGCTCGACCCGAAGACCGACGGTCACCGGCTGCACCAGCGGATCGGGGTACAGCTGCAGGAGACCCAGCTGCCAGACAAGCTGCAGGTGAGCGAGGCCCTGGAGATGTATGCCTCGTTCTTCCCGCATCCGGCGGACTGGCGGGAGCTTCTGCGCCGCTGGGGCCTGGACACCAAGGCGGGCACCGCGTTCGCCCGGCTGTCGGGCGGCCAGAAGCAGCGGCTGTTCATCGCGCTCGCCCTGGTCGGGAACCCCGAGGTCGTGTTCCTTGACGAGCTCACGGCCGGGCTGGACCCCGGCGCCCGGCGGGCCACCTGGGACCTGGTCAGGGCGGTCCGGGACAGCGGGGTCACGGTCGTGCTGGTCAGCCACTTCATGGACGAGGTGGAGGAGCTGTGCGACCGCGTCGCGATCCTCGAACGGGGGCGGATCGCGGCGCTGGACACCCCGGTGGGGCTGGTGAACTCCGCCGGGGGCGAGTACCGGATGCGGTTCCGGCCGATGGCCGCGCTCGACGAGCAGACGCTCGTGGCGCTGCCTGGTGTCGTGGCCGCTGCCCGCCGCGGAGCAACGGTCGAGGTCACCGGCACCGCAGACTTCGCCAGCGCGGTCACCGCAGAGCTGGCCCGCAGGCGGGTCGTGCTGGCTGACCTGCGCATCGAGGGACGCAGCCTGGACAGCGCTTACGTCGCGCTGACCGGCCGGACCATGGACATGTGAGGAAGTGAGTTTCATGAACGGCTTCAGCAGGCTCACCATCGTTGAGACCAGGCTGTTCTTGCGCGAGCGGGTCGCCGCCTTGGCGCTGTTCGGGCTGCCGGTGTCGCTGGTCATCGGGTTCGGCCTGATCCCGGGCTTCGGCAAGCCGCAGAAGGGGCTGTCCGACCAGATCGGCACCGAGTTCATCGCCGGGCTGGGTGTCGCCATCGTGCTGGCCACGCTCGGCCTGAATGCCGTGCCGATGGTCATTGCCCAGTACCGGGAACGTGGCATCCTGCGCCGCCTGGCTGTGACACCGGTGCGGCCACTGACCCTGCTCGTGGCCAAGCTGATGGTGTACGCCGCCGTGGCGATCTTGTCGGTGGCCCTGCTCGTCGCGGTGACCCGTGTCGTCTTCCACGTGCCGACACCGGTGCGGCCCGGCTGGTTCGTGCTGTCGCTGCTGCTCGGCATCGCCTCGCTGTTCGCGCTGGGGATGCTGGTCGCGGGCGTGGCCCCGACGGCCAGGACCGCGACCGGGCTGGGCTGGCTGCTGTTCTTCCCGAACATGTTCTTCGCCGGGGTGTACTTCCCGACCGAGGAGATGTCCCCGGTGATGCGCCAGATCGGCAACTTCACGCCGCTCGGCGCGGCCCTGCACGCGGTGCGGGACAGCTGGATGGGGATCGAGCCCAGAATGGAATACCTGGGCATAATGGCAGCATACGCGATAATCGCGGGGCTGCTGGCGGCGCGGTTTTTCCGCTGGGAACAGGCGTAGGAAGGGGACGCGGTGACGGTACGCACGCCGGACAGCGGCCTGGAGTCCCTGGAACAGCGGTACCTGAGGCTCGAGCGATTCCTGCCCTACCTGCTGCTCGCTTTCCCGCTGATCCCGTACGCCCTGTCCCAGCGTCCGACCCTGGGCGCCTTCGGCATCACGGCAGGCGTCGCCGTGGCCGCCGCGGTCTGGGTGACGTGGCTGGTCGTGCTCCATCCGCAGTGGGGCGGGCGCCGGGTGCTGATGGGGATCTACTGTCTCGGCCTGATCGCCTTCAGCAGCGTGCTGATCGTGCGCAGTCCGTGGTTTGCCTTTTTCGCCTGGCTCGGCTTCGTGCACGTATTCCGGTTCCTTCCAGGCGTTTTGCGGTGGATTGGCTGCGGGCTGGTGGCCGTGTTCTTCGCGATGGCCCAGACCGGCGGATTTCACCGGCCCACCGCGGTCTGGCTGATCATCTGGGTCCTGGTGGCCTGCGTCGACGTGGTGATGGTGGGGATCTTCACGGCCCTCGGCCAGAAGACCGACGACCAGAACCGGGCCCGCAAGGGCATGATCGCCGAACTGGCCGAGGCAAACCAGCGCCTGGAAGACATGATCGCGGAGAACACTCACCTGCACGCTCAGCTTCTCGTGCAGGCCCGGGAGGCCGGCGCGGGTGACGAGCGGCAACGGCTGGCCCGGGAGATCCACGACACCCTGGCTCAGGGCCTCACCGGGATCATCACCCAGCTCGAAGCCGCTCAGCAGAGCCGCAGCGGCACCGAGCGCGAGCGCCGCATCACCGACGCTAAGCGGCTGGCCCGGGACAGCCTGGCCGAGGCCCGCCGGTCGGTGCAGGCGCTGCGGCCGCAGGCCCTGGAAGACAGCAGACTGCCCGAGGCGCTGGCCGGGGAGGTAGCACGCTGGTCCGCCACCAGCGGCGTCGCCGCCGAGGTGGAGACCACGGGCGAAGTCCGCCTGCTGCACCCGGAGGTCGAGGTGACGCTGCTGCGGGTAGCCCAGGAGGCTCTCGCCAACGTGGCCAAGCACGCCCGGGCCGCGCGGGCCTGGGTCACGCTGTCTTACATGGGAGACGTGGTCACCTTGGATGTGCGCGACGACGGCGCCGGGTTCGCGCCTGGGGCTACGGGTGGCAGCGCGAGCGGTGGCGGATTCGGGCTGATCGCGATGCGCCAGCGTGTGCAGCGGCTAGCGGGCCAGCTCGAGGTCGAGTCGGAGCCCGGCGCTGGCACCGCCATCTCGGCCAGCGTGCCCGCTATCCCGCTCGCCGCCGCTCAGCTTGCGCCTGATCAGCTAACCACGAGGCAGCAGGCCAGCGCGGAGGCCACGGCGGTACGGGCATGACCGGGATAATCCGCCTGCTCATCGCCGACGATCACCCCGTGGTCCGTGATGGGCTGCGCGGAATCTTCGAATCCAGCAGCGACTTCGAGGTAGCGGGCGAAGCCGCCAATGGCCGGGAGGCCGTCGACCGGGCCGCGGCCCTTCAGCCCGATGTGGTGCTGATGGACCTGCGCATGCCGGTCCTCGACGGGGTCAGCGCGATAAAGATGCTGGCCGAACGCGGCGTCGGCGCCCGCGTCCTGGTACTGACCACCTTCGACACCGACACCGACGTGATGCCGGCGATCGAGGCCGGCGCCACCGGCTACCTGCTGAAGGACTCACCCCCGGACGAGCTGCTGCGGGGCGTCCGGGCCGCGGCCCGGGGCGAGGCCGTGCTCTCACCGTCGGTCGCCACCAGGCTGCTCGGCCAGGTTCGCGAGCCCGCCCGGGATCCGCTCAGCCAGCGTGAGCTCGATATCCTCGGCCTGATCGCCCGGGGCTGCTCCAACCGGGAGGCGGCCGGTCGCCTGTTCATCAGCGAGGCCACGGTCAAGACCCACGTGCTGCATATCTACGCCAAGCTCGGCGTGAACGACCGTGCCGCCGCTGTGGCGACCGGGTTCGAGCGGGGCCTGCTGCCCCGGCCGTAATCAAGGCGGCCCTCGCGGAGGCTCAAGGTCCGCCCGTTCGGCCTTGGTGGTCTGCCTTGGTATAGCGGCAGAGCAGGAAGCCGTCATCCTCGAGCACATGAGCCAGGCTCAGCGCCAGGGGATCGGTGCTATCGCCGGCCACGATGCGGCCCGGCCCCGGCCCGGCCATCAGCGGCCCGATGGTCAGGCACAGCTCGTCCAGCAGTCCGCCGCCGGCCAGCTGGGCCAGCAGGTGCGGGCCGCCCTCGGCCAGCATCCGCCGGTGGCCGCGTTCGGTCAGGGCGCTGACCGCGGCCTTCAGGTCCACGGACGTCTCGCCCGCGACGATGATGTCCGCGTTCCTGGCCAGCTGGCCGCGCCGCTCAGCCGGGGCGCTGGCTGTCGTGATGACGATGGTGCGGGCATCGGCTGGGGCCGCTGTGATGAGCGGGCTGTCCGGGTCGAGGTCGAGCCGGCCGGTGACCACCGCGATCGGCGGCGTGGCCGGCCGCCCGGCGCGCAGGTGACTCCACAGCTCCTGCGGGCGGGCTGGCTTGTATTTTTCCTCCCGCGCGGTGGAGGACCCGACCAGGATCACGTCGCACAGGGTCCTCAGCAGCGCGAATACCCGGCGGTCACCATCGGAGGAGATGCCCTTGGTCACGCCGTTCAGGGACGCCGCACCGTCCGCGCTGGTGACCATATTGGCCCGTAGCCACTGGCCATCTGGGTAGGCGTACAGACTGGGCAGGTCCGGTTCGCCCGCGGCAGGTATCAGCTGGCGCACGGTCATTCCGCGGACCGCAGGACCACGACCGAGCGGTCACAGACCTCGATCTCCTTGCGGGGCGTATGGACGGCGCCGGTGACGCCGGACGCGGTGTCGATGACGACCTCCCAGCCGGTAGCGAAGCTGGCCTCGGGCAAGGTGAACATGATCGGGTTGCTGTGCGCGTTGAACAGCAGCAGGAACCTCGCGTCGGTGATCTTACCGCCGCGCGGGTCGGGTTCGCTGATCGCGTCGCCGTTGAGGAACACCGCTAGCGACTTGGCGTAGTCGGCCCGCCAGTCCTCGCTTGTCATCTCCTCCCCAGTCGGCGTGAGCCAGACGAGGTCGCCCATCTCCTGGCCCGGGTGCTGCGGCCGGCCGCGGAAGAATCGCCGCCGCCGGAATACGGGGTGGTCGCGGCGCAGGCCGGCCAGGGTCTCGGTGAACGCCAGCATGTCCTGCTCGGTATCGGCCAGGCTCCAGTCCAGCCAGGACACTGGGGTGTCCTGGCAGTAGGCGTTGTTATTACCCAGCTGGCTGCGGCCCATCTCGTCGCCCGCCAGCAGCATCGGTACCCCCTGCGAAAGGAACAGGGTGACCAGGAAGTTCCGCTTCTGCCGGGCGCGCAGCTCGTTGATCGCGGGGTCTTGCGCCGGGCCCTCCGTCCCGCAGTTCCACGACCGGTTGTCGTCAGTGCCGTCCCGGTTGCCCTCGCCGTTGGCGTCGTTGTGCTTGTGGTTGTAGGCGACCAGATCGGCCAGAGGAAACCCGTCGTGGCAGGTGACGAAGTTAATGGACGCCACCGGACGGCGCCCGCTGTTCGCGTACAGATCGCTGGAGCCGGTCAGCCGGGACGCGAAATCAGGGGTGGTGGACGGGCGGCCGCGCCAGAAGTCCCGGACGGTGTCCCGGTACTTGCCGTTCCACTCAGTCCACAGCGGCGGGAAGTTCCCCACCTGATAGCCGCCCTCGCCGATGTCCCACGGCTCGGCGATGAGCTTGACCTGCGAGACCACCGGGTCCTGATGGACCAGGTCGAAGAAGGTGGACAGCCGGTCCACGTCGTGCAGTTCGCGGGCCAGCGCCGCGGCCAGGTCGAACCGGAACCCGTCGACGTGCATTTCCAGGATCCAGTAACGCAGCGAGTCCATGACCAGCTGCAGCGAGTGCGGATGCCGGGCGTTGAGGCTGTTCCCGCAGCCGGTGTAATCCAGATAACGCCACGGCTGCGCATCGTCCAGCCGGTAATAGGCGGCGTTGTCGATGCCACGCAGGGAGAGCGTGGGGCCCATGTGATCGCCCTCGGCGGTGTGGTTGTAGACCACGTCCAGGATGACCTCGATGCCCGCCTCGTGCAGCGCCTTCACCATCGTCTTGAACTCGCTGACCTGCTCACCGCGCTGCCCGGCCGAGGAATACCGGTTGTGCGGGGCGAGGAAGCCGATGGTGTTGTAGCCCCAGTAATTGGTCAGCCCGCGCTCGACCAGGGACTGCTCGGCCACGAACTGGTGCACCGGCATGAGCTCGACCGCTGTCACGCCGAGGCGCTGGAGATGCGCGATGATCGCAGGGTGCCCCAGCCCGGCGTAAGTGCCGCGCTGCCGCGCCGGGACCTCAGGATGCCTCAGCGTCAGCCCGCGAACGTGCGCCTCATAGATGACGGTCTCGTGGTACGGGATCTGCGGCGCCCGGTCGTGGCCCCAGTCGAAGAACGGGTTGATGACCACGTTCTTCGGCATGTACCGCGCGCTGTCGGAGGTATTGCGTTTCTTCGGGCTGGTGAACTGGTAGTCGAACAACGCTTCATTCCAGCGCAGCTCGCCCTCGACCGCCTTGGTGTAGGGATCGAGCAGCAGCTTGGAGCCGTCGCAGCGCAGCCCGCGCGGGGGATCGTGGGGCCCGTGCACCCGGTAGCCGTACCGCTGCCCGGGGGCGATGCCGGGAAGGTAACCGTGCCACACGAAAGCGTCGGCCTCGGTGAGCTCGATCCTGGTCTCCTCGAAGCGGCTGTCGTCGTTGGCCGCGTCGAAGAGGCACAGCTCGACCCGCTCGGCGACTTCCGAGAACAAGGCGAAATTGGTGCCCCACCCATCCCAGGTAGCGCCGAGGGGATATGGCGTTCCCGGCCAGATACGCAATCGCCCCCTTTAGGCGGCCAGTCCAGGTCACGTTCGGCCAGTGGCCAGTATTTCCCGGGTACGCGTGGGCCCGGAGGGGACGTACGATACCGGAACGTGACCAGCGTCTTGCGGTTCCTCAGCTTTCCCGAGGGGTTATCCGGGGTTTTACCCAGATTTACGCGACAGAACTACTCGGCGCCGCAGAGTTACCTCGATAGGCTCAGGCGGCCGACCGCCGCCGCGATCCGGCCTCCTCGAAACGATCGAGCAGGACGTCAGCTACCTCGGCACATGCCCCGAGGGCGGGAGAGACCGCTGACGCTCCCGCGGCTAGCGCGGCCGCCCGGATGCGGTCGGCGAACAAGCCGGGGGCGAGCAGATAGGTCGCGACCACTACCCGGGATGCCCCGGTCTGCAGCAGTGCGGTCACGGCCTGCGCCGGGGTGGGCCCGGCCGCTGACGCGTAAGCCGGGCAGACTGCCCGCCATCCGGTCCGGGCCTGCCACTGCTCGGCCATGGCTGCGATGGTGGCGTTCGCCTCGGGATCGCTTGACCCGGCGGCCGCGAGCACGACCGCAGTCCGGGCCGGGTCGGCCAGAGCCGCCGGATCCGCCTCCGCCAGGCGGCGTTCCAGCGCCGCTATCAGCCATGGATGCGGGCCGAGAGTGGCGCCGTAGCTGATCTGCGGGCGCGGCACCCGGGCGAGCATACGGGGAATGTCAGCCTTGCTGTGGTAAGCCGCGGTGAGCAGGAGCGGCATCACCCGCACCTCGTGGTCGGCCCCGATCGTGCGCAGGACCTGAGGCAGCGATGGCGGGGCGTGCCCGAGGAATGCGGTGCGCAGGTCGAGCCCGGGCCGGCGCTGCCGGACCAGCCCGGCCAGCTCGGCCACGGTCGCCGAGGCGCGCGGATCCTCGCTGCCATGCGCGACGGCGACCATGACGGTCGTGGACGATGGGGGCTGATGCCGCCGTGTCCCCGGGAGAGCAGAGTCAGGCATGGATGCCGCACTCTGTCTTGCCCGTGCCCGCCCACCGGCCGCTGCGCGGGTCGGCGCCCGCCTCGATGCGGATCGTGCAGGTGGCGCAGCCGATCGACGGGTAACCGTCGTAGACCAGCGGATTCACCAGCACGCCCTGCTCGGCGATGAAATCATCGACCTGCTTCTGCGTCCAGCCGACGATCGGGTTGACCTTCACCATCTCGCGGCGGTCGTCCCACTCCACCACCTTGGTCTGGCGGCGGTTGCTGGTCTCGTCCCGGCGTACCCCGGTGATCCAGGCGTCATAGCTGGTCAGGGCGCGCTCGAGCGGCTCGACTTTGCGCAGGTAGCAGCACAGGTCGGGGTTGCGGCCATACAGCCGCGGACCGAGCTCAGCGTCCTGCTCAGCCACCGTGCGCGACGGGGTCACGTTGACCAGGTTGATCGGGTACACCACTTCTACCGCGTCCCGCGTCCCGGTGGTCTCCGGGAAGTGGTAGCCGGTGTCGAGGAAGACGACGTCGATCCCGGGCTTGACGGCTGAGGCGAGATGAATGATCAGCGCGTCCGTCATGGACGACGTGATGCAGATCCGCTCTCCGAAGGTGTCTACCGCCCAGCGAATTACCTCTTCGGGCTGTGCGTCGGCGAGTTCCTCCGCAGCCTGTTCGGCGAGGGTTCGCATGAGTTCGGGGTCCTCCAGGCTGATCTGCTGCGCCAGGCCGGGCGTGACGACGGGGCTCACAGTGTGACTCCTATTCCGGCAAAGCGTAGCTGGAAACTCCGGGTGCAGCTGCGGCAGTGCCACTCACCGTCGGCCGCTCCCTGGGGTTCGAGATCCTCTTCGCCGCAGTAGGGGCAGTAGAAGGGCACGGCCCGCGCGTTCACGAGAGCTCCTCGTCGCTGGCCCGGGTGGTCCAGGCGGCAAAGCTCTCGCCGGGCTCGCGGGCCGCGTCGAACCGGCGCAGCACCCGCTCCACGTAGTCGGGCAGCTCCTCGGCCGTGGTCTTCAGCCCGCGGACCTTGCGGCCGAAGCCCGAGCCGGCGCCGTCACCGCCGTTCAGGCTGCCGCCCAGATGCACCTGGAATCCCTCGACCTGCTGGCCGTCCGGCCCGGTAACCAGCGAGCCCTTCAGGCCGATGTCGGCTGTCTGGATCCGGGCGCAGGAGTTCGGGCAGCCGTTCACGTTGATCGTGACCGGGGCGCTGAAGTCCGGCAGCCGCTGCTCCAGCTCGGTGATCAGCTCGGCCGCGCGCGCCTTGGTCTCGACGATCGCCAGCTTGCAGAACTCGATTCCGGTGCAGGCCATCATGTGCCGGCGGAACATGCTCGGCTCGGCCGGCAACCCAGCCGCCTCCAGTTCGGCGACGAGTTCGCCGGTCCGCTCGCCGGGCACGTCCAGGATGACCATCTTCTGCTCGGTGGTGGTGCGCACCCGGCCGCTGCCGTACCTGGCGGCCAGGCCGGCGATGACGTCCAGCTTGTCGCCGGACACGCGGCCCACGGTGGTCGCGAAGCCGACATAGTAGTTCCCGTCCCGCTGCAGATGCACGCCCACGTGGTCCCGCACGCCGCCGCGCGGCGCCTCCGGGGCCGGGCCGTCGGGCAGGGCGAAGCCCAGGTACTCCTTCTCGAGCACCTCGCGGAACCGCTCCGGACCCCAGTCCGCCACGAGAAACTTGATCCGGGCCCGGTGCCGCAGCCGCCGGTAACCGTAGTCGCGGAACAGGCCGGCGACACCCGCCCAGACCTCCGCTACCTGCTCCGGCCGGACGAACGCGCCGAGCCGCTTGCCGATCATCGGGTTGGTGGACAGGCCGCCGCCAACCCACAGGTCGTATCCGGTCTCGCCGGCCGCGTTGACCACGCCGACCATGGCGATGTCGTTGATCTCGTGGATGGCGCACTGGGCCGCGCAGCCGCTGATCGTGGACTTGAACTTGCGCGGCAGGTTGGAGAACGCCTTGTCGCCGATATAGGTCTCGGTGATCGAGGTGATCTGCGGCGTGGCGTCGATGACCTCATCGGCGTCGATTCCGGCCAGCGGGCAGCCGAGGATGACCCGCGGCGTGTCACCGCAGGCCTCGGTCGTGGACAGGCCGACCGACTCGAGCATTTCCCAGATGTCCGGGACGTTCTCGATCTCGATCCAGTGCAGCTGGATGTTCTGCCGGTCGGTGACGTCCGCGGTGCCGCGGGCGTACCGCTTGGAGATGTAGGCGATGGCCCGCAGCTGGTCGTTGGACAGCTGGCCTCCGTCGATGCGGACCCGCAGCATGAAGTAGCGATCGTCGAGATCCTCGGGTTCCAGCACCGCGGTCTTGCCGCCGTCGATACCCGGGCGCCGCTGGGTGTACAGCCCGTACCAGCGGAAGCGGCCGCGCAGGTCGGCTGGGTCGATGGAGTCGAAGCCGTACTTGGAGTAGACGTCGATGATCCGCTGACGGACGTTAAGCCCGTCGTCGTTCCGCTTGTTTTCCTCGTTCTTGTTGAGAGGTTCGCGGTAGCCGAGCGCCCACTGGCCTTCGCCGCGTTTGCGCTTCGTTGCGACTGGCATGTCGAGTGTTTCCTTCAGGTTCGGGGGACGCGCAAACCACGAGAACCTGGCCCCCGCTGATCAGCCCGGCGACGGCCGACATGACCCGGCCGCGGGCTCTAGCGGATGGCGCCCGGTATCGCGCGCGCGCCCGGGAAGATCCGGGCCGGCGATTATCGGGCGACGCGACAGATGGCGCTGCGGACTCGCAAGAGGTCCACGTGGCGACGCGCCACGAGGAGCGGGTCCGTAACAGTCATGTCAACAGCATCACATGTAACGAGCCTGGCTGTCCAGGCAGTGTCCGCCATATGGACGGTGCCCGGCATGCGGGCGCGGGCGACGCGTCGTATCCGGCGGCATAGCCGTGGCAACATGCCCGGCGTGGGCCCTATTCCCGCGGATCGGCTGCGTCTCAGCCCTGCCTGATCCAGGTGAGCGTCGGCTCGGCCCCGGCGCGCCCAGTCAGGGGGGACGGCTGGTGCTGGCAGTCGCACCAGGTACCGCCCGGGCACTCCTCGTGCTCCCGCTTGCGGCAGGACATGCAGATCATGTCTGTATTGTGCGGCTTGGCGCGGAGTGCTTGCGCCATCTGCGGTCAGGCCGGGCAGTGGTGCGGGTCATGGCCGCGCCGGGTATATCCCGGCCATGGCAGCGATGCAGTACCCGCTCCCGTTCCGGGACCGGCGCGCCGCCGGGCACCTGCTCGGGGAACGGCTCGGGCGCGCCATCGAGCGTGCCGATAAGGCCGAACGGGTTCTGGTGCTTGCCCTGCCCCGTGGCGGCGTCCCGGTCGCGGACCAGGTCGCTGTCGCCGTGGGTGCCCCGCTGGACATCATCGTCACCCGCAAGATCGGCTACCCGCGCCAGCCTGAGCTCGGGGTGGGAGCGATAGCCGAGGGGCTTGAGTCCGCGGTTTTCGATGCCCGCCTGCTGGGCAGGCTGGGCCTGTCGCCTGATGACCTTGCGCCGGTGATCGCCGCCGAGCGGGCCGAACTGGCCCGGCGGGTCCTCCTCTACCGGGGCGGTCGGCCGATGCCGGCGGTGGCGGGACGCTGTGTGATCGTGGTGGACGATGGCCTCGCCACAGGCGTGACCGCCCGGGCTGCGCTGCGATCGCTTCGCGCGGCCCGGGCGGGCTGCCTCGTCCTGGCGGCACCGGTCGCGTCGCGCACGGCAGTGGCCGAGCTGCGCGCCGAAGCTGACCAGGTGATCATCTTGGCGTCTCCCCGCCGGTTCTCATCCGTGGGGGAGTGGTATCTGTCTTTCGGCCAGCTGACCGATGCCGACGTGCTGGGCCTGCTGACCTGATGCGGTGCCAGGGGTTAAGCGGCGTTGGCGCGGCGCATCCGGCGACGACGCTCAGCGGAGCGCTCGTCCTCGTTCAGCCCGCCCCAGGTGCCGTACTTCTCCGGTCGCGAGACCGCGTAGTTCAGGCACTCAAGCCGCACTGGGCAGGAAGCGCAAATGCCCTTGGCCTTGCGTTCCCTGATCTCCCGCTCCGGCTGACGCTCACCGTCAGGACCGAAGAAAAGCAGCAGGTCTTCACCCTTGCACGCGGCAGCATCCTGCCACCCCCAGTTAGGGCGGGGAAGCACGGCCGACTGCCGACGTACCTGAGACATGGATCAATCACCTCAACCAAGATGCATCAAATGGTGCGTTACAGTGGAGCGTCAGGTTCGTGAGCACGCGAACCAGCCCGGAATTCTCCGGTGCAAGATACAACGCGTCTTTGTGACGTGATGTTCCCACATGCGCGGGTACCGCGATCGCGTAAGCAAGCGGTCACTATACCGAACGGCTGCCGCCTGCGTTTTGGTTCACCCGTCCTTGAACCCGTTACGCAGGCTGCTGCATGCCCGCCGACAATGATGCCACTCGCCGTAGCCGTCTTGCACGCGGGGTGGCGAAATTCCCTACCTGAATTCCTGCCTGCAGCTAGCCTGCTTGCAGGCAGTCGTGACGAACAGGACATAGGGAGGGGAGCCAAGCCACGATGAGCACCATGTCAGCGTCGGACGCTGCACCGCTGCCCCGGCTGGGCGAGGTCTTTTTTGACGTCCGTGGCAGCTCCCGCAGCATGCGCCTGAGCTGGTATGCCAATACCGGCGTCTCGGTCTTCAGCATCTGGCAGGGGGGAACCTGCACGGGGACTTTCCGGCTGCCCGTGGAGGAACTGCCACGCCTGATCGACTCCTTGCAGCGCGGTATCCAGCCGCCGCCTGAGCCACGCGGAAGTTTCGCCAGCCAGCTGCCCGGCGCGCCGACGGACCCCCGGCTCACCGCCCTGCCCGGCGGTTACGGCAGCCGTGACCCGGAGTTCACCGGCCCGATAACCGGCGACTTCCGTGCCCTGGCATCCGATGATGGTTCCAGGGCGCTGGCGCTCAGCCCGGCTCAGCCCCGG
The DNA here is from genome assembly GCA_963781225.1 of uncultured Actinomycetota bacterium. Lineage (GTDB taxonomy): Bacteria > Actinomycetota > Actinomycetes > Streptosporangiales > Streptosporangiaceae > Palsa-504. The sequence goes on along the minus strand of CAWAFD010000012.1, from coordinate 25,329 downwards.
GCCCTGCCGCCCGCGCCCCTCGCGCTGCCCCCGGACCGTCCCAGGCCAGCCCGCCACCGGATGCCCAGGATTACACCGCGAATTACGCCGAGCAGTACTACCCCGAACAGCAATATCCCGAGCCTCAGTATCCCGAGCCAGTATCCCGAGCCTAGTATCCCGAGCCTCAGTATCCCGAGGAATTACCCGGAGTCGCAGTACTCCCAGTCGCAGTATCCCGAATCGCAGTATCCCGAGCCTCGCCGTCCCGGCCGCCGCCGGCGGCCCGGCAATTACGACGAGCTGGCCCCGGAGCGCTCCTACGGCGCCTACGGCCAGCAGGATCGCGGCTACACGCCCCAGCCGGAATCCGGGTACAACGAGCGGGGGTATGGCGGGCAGCCGTCCCGCGGCCAGCAGGACTACGCCGGGTACGGCGACCAGCCGTATGGCCAGCAGGAGCACGCGGACCAGCAGCGAGCACGCGGACCAGGTTACCCGGACCGGGGTTACGCAGATCAGGGTTACCCAGATCAGGGTTACGCAGACCGCGGCCCGGGCTACGCCGATCGTGGGAACTACGCCGGCCAGTACACCGAGCAAGGATACGGCCAACAGGGATATGGCCAGCAGGGATACAGCGAGCAGGAATACAGCGAGCAGGGCTACGGCCCGGCCGCCGCTCCTGCGCCGCCCGGACAGCACTACGACAGCGGATATTACGACCGGGGCTCCTACGAGGGGAGTTCCTATCGTGGCGGCTCCTACCCGGGAACGGGCTACGACGGTTATCAGAACCAGGGCTACGACAGCTATCCCGACCGGGGCCACAATGGCAGCTCCTTCCCCGACCGGGCTTACCAGCAGGACTATCGCGAGCAGGACCAGGGCGGATACGCGCGGGTGGGTCATCAGGAGCCGCGGTACTCCGAGCCCGCCCACCCTAGCCGGCCTACGCCGAGCCGGCCTACGCCGAGCCCCGCTACTCCGAGCGCGAATACGCCGAGCCGGCCTACACTCGAGCCGCGCTACGCCCGCGCCTACACCGAGCCCGCGCTACACCGAGACCGCTTACACCGAGCCCCGCTACTCCGAGCCTACGTACTCCGAGAACGCTTACACCGAGGCTCGCTACCCCGAGCCCACCTACACCGAGCCCAGCCTACGCGGAGCCCGCCTACGCCGAGCACGCCCACGCCGAGGCCCGCTACCCCGAGCCCACTTACACCCAGCGCGCCTACGCGGAACCCGTCTACACCGAACGCGTCTACACCGAGCCCACCTATGCCGAGCACGCTGACCCCGAGCCCCGCTACTCCGAGCCCACGTACGCTGAGCCGCGCTACTCAGAGCCCGGCGGGCAGGCCGAGCCGGGATACGACAGCTATGGGTACTCGGGCCGGGATCAGGCGGGCCAGGATTACAGCGTCCAGGAGTACAGGGCCCAGGACCAAGGAAACCAGCGTTACGGCGATCAGGGCTACGAGGAGCACACCGGGCAGCATTACGGGCTTACCGGGACGGTAGCCACGCTGATCCGGGCCAGCAGGACCTCACGTACGCCAGTCAGGGGTACACCGATCACGCCGGCTCTTACTCCGGGCCGGCCCAGGGCGAGTATGGCCACGACTACCTGGACCGGGGTTACCAGCAGGACCGTCAGGGCCAGGACCAGCCGCCCTACCCCGCCGCTGACTACCCGGACCAGGGCTACCGGACGTTCGGCTACGGTGCGCAGGATCCGGCTTACGGGCGGCAGCACGCCAATCCCGACGAGGAGGCCACGGCGAGCCAGCAGCCGGTTTCCTCGTTCCCGTACGAAACGGATCCGCTGCGGCGGGAATCGCGCCGGCCTCGCGAGCGTTACTAGGTATCGGCCGGTGCGGCTGTGTCCCCCGGGCCGCACCTATTGCCTTCGCGGAATACCGTCTGGCTGGAGCCGCGTTGCGCCTTTCGCCGAGAGGCGACCTCCGCACCGGTTGTACGTGACGAAGGGCCGGCGTGCTATCGCACGCCGGCCCTTCGTTGCGCCTGGTCCATGCCGGGCTTCATCTGGGCCGGGCTTCATCTGGGCCGGGGGGCTTCATGCTGGGCCTGCCGGCCTGGGCGCGGACTGCTCCGGGCCGCCGGGGGAGCCTGACCTGCTGTCGGCCCCGGCCGCCGCGCCAGCCGGGACCGGCTCACGCGGGACCGGACCGACGACCGCGTTGAGCACCTGCGAGTTCGGGATAGACATCACGCTGCCGTCGGTGTCGAACCGGACGTAGGTGATCCCGATATCGGTCACGGTGCCGTCCAGGGTGCCGCCCAGCGCGCCGGCCCGCAACCGGATCGCGTCGCCTACCTGGAACGGCCGGGCGATAAGCAGCACCAGGCCGGCGAACACGTTGCCGAGTGCCTGCTGAGCCGCGATGCCGACGAATACGCTGGTCAGCGCGCCTCCCAGGACAAGCTGGCCGACCGGCACGGTGAACAGCTCGAGAGTGATCACGAGTGTGGTGAACGCGCCCACGATCAAGATGGCGTATCTGACGACGGCCGAGTGCGCGGTACCCGTCCTCGGCTCCAGCAGCTCCCGGGACTTCCCGGCCAGGCTGTAGGTGGCCACGGAGCCAAGGACACCGAACGCCACGGCCGTGCCCACGGCGATGAGCTGATTGGTCAGGTGGTTCGTGGCCGAGAAGAGCGGGCGGGCGTCGTGCCGGGCCAGGTCGGAGATGACCCCGGCGGCGATGGCGAGGACCAGGGCGATCATTGACTTCCACGGGCGCGTCTTGCGCTTGACCAGCTCTACCTCCGCTGAGAGGTCGACCTGTTTTCCGTCGTGCACTCGCGAGTCCTCCCTCCGCGGCTAGCTCACCGGCCACAGGCTATCGGCCGCAGAAAACGCTGGGGACCGGACCTGGAAGGCCCGGTCCCCAGCGTCAGCCAGGAGCTGTACTCAGGCGATCAGCGGCCTGCCCACCGGCAGCAGGAGCCGGCCGCCTATCCCGTTGGCCACGCCTGCCGCCGAGGCGTACCAGGCGACCAGCGCGGTGACCAGGCCGGCGTAGCCGCCGAACTGGACCAGACCCGAGGTCGCGGCGGAACCGAGGGAGAAGTTGGCGATGAACAGGATGATCTCGGTGATCTCCAGGGTCAGGAAGACCCCGAAGACGGCGAGGTTCACCTGGGTGGACATGATCAGCATGTACGTGTTGAAGATGGCGAACGCGAGCAGGATCCAGCCGAGGTCGTGGTTGACGCGGCGGCCGTGGCCGGGAGGGTCCTGGGGGCCTTGGCTGCGGCCGTGAGGGCCAGGCACCGCCACCCAGTTAAACCACAGGCCGATGCCGATCCAGAAGCCGCCGTAGGTGGAAAAGGCGGTCGCGCCGAACACGTTCCGGTTACGGAACTCCCACATGCCGGCCAGCAACTGACATAGGCCGCCATACGCGAAGGCGTAGCCGAGGAATGCGTTGCCGGTGGCGTGGGTCATCCAGTTGGCATTCTTGGCCGAAAGCAGAAACGTGGTCAGGGCAAAGGCGGCCAGGCCGAGTGGGGCCGGGTCGGCAATGCCCGATACTCGCAACAGGAGAAGCGGGACTGGGCTGGACTGTGCTGTCTTCGCTGACGCTCAATTCGATCCCTCCTAGAGCGGAAGGGCTCGTCCGGCTCCCGGCGACCATGGCGGCGGTCGAGAGGGCGGGGTGCCCGGCGTTCACTGCATAACTGGCGCTAAAGGCCCGGCCTTACGTGCCTAAACCCTCCTCTGGTCACATCTGGCACAGATTGACCAGAAGAAAGATCCGTCAACAGCGTAACGCCGTGCGCGTTACGGGGGGAGTCCCCCGGGTCCTACTTTTCATAACCTTTCGGAAGCCTGGCTAATTACCTGCCTGATGTCCTTCCGGATGGTCCGTGGGATCGCAGAACCGCCGTGCCGGGAAGGTAATACCGCTGTGCTCCCGCAAATCCGGCGACCCAGAGCCGATCGCACCGTAAATAGCCGTGTGAGTGAAATCGTTGGGCGGCGGGAACAAGTCGAGATCGGGACCTGGGGCGCCGGAAATTCGCCGGCCCCGGGTGAGACCCGTCTGCCCGCGCGGTCATCCCAGGCGTTGCCGAGGGCGGTGCTCCGGCGCCCCGGATCCGGCCGCGAACCCTCTTCCGGGCCGGGAACCGGGGATCCCGGCCCGGGCTGAGTTAGGATCAGATGAACAAGCGAAGGGGTTCGCGACGATGACCGACCGATCGATCCGCGCGTCCGACCGGGAGCGGGAGAGCGTCGTTGACGTCCTCCGGGACGCGTACACCGAGGGCCGGCTGACCCTGGAGGAGTTCGAGGAGCGCACGACGGAGGCGTACGCTTCCAAGACCTGGGGTGATCTCCGTGGCCTGACCGGTGACCTCCCAGTGGAGCCGGAACTCGGCGCTGATTTTCCGCAGCGCCGCCCGCGAGCGCAGGTGCCGGCGCAGCACGTGCTGCAGGGGCCGGCCAAAGCCCGTTCCTCGGGGCGGGACCGGCCGCTGGGCCGGCTGCTTCCCGTGGTCTTCGTCTGGATCATGATCTCTGCGGCGGCTGGCTCGCCCGATACCGCAGCGGCGCTTTCGGTGGTGTTCATCTGCCTGCTGGCATGCCGGGTAGGCTACGGAGGACGCGGATAAAGACGAGTGGCGACCTTGTTCATCGTGTCGTTACTTTTGTAACCGGTCGCCACGTCAGTGGACCGCTACCATGAATCTCGTTGCAGATGATCATGCGGTGGCGTGCTGCATTGCCCGGGGCCTGCGGGAGCAGCGAAGAATCAGAAGGTTCCGGAGGCTTGACGAATCGGGAGGCGGTCGTTGACCAACGCGGCCACCGGTAGCGAGCAGGTCGCTGCCAGCCAGCCGCCTGCGGCGGAACGGCGCGGCCGGGTGGCGCGCCTCACGCACCCCGCGGTTGCGCACTGGCAGTTCAGCATCGTGATCCTGGCTGCCGCCGTGATACGGATCATCGTGATGATCGGCTACCCGCCGATCTTGTGGTTCAACGACTCTTATAACTACATCTACGACGCCATCACCCATGTCCCGGACGAGATCAGGCCGGACGGCTATGCGTTCTTCCTGGACCTGTTCCTGCCGTTTCACAACCTCAACCCGCTCGCTGTGGTGCAAGCCGCCATGGGAGTGGCGATGGGTGTGGCCATCTACGCGGTGCTGCGTCGGCGTGGCCTGCCCTGGTGGGGGGCGATCCTGCCTACGCTGCCGGTGCTGTTCGATTCTTATGAGCTGCACCTGGAACATATGGTCACGGCCGATCCGCTGTTCATCTTCCTGGTGACAATCACGCTGGTCATGCTCTGCTGGAACGACCGCCCCTCCATCTGGGTAATGGCCGTGGCAGGTCTGCTCATCGGCTGTGCCACCACGGTCCGCTCGGTCGGCGATCCGCTGCTGATTGTGATACTGGTCGTCATGGCGATCCGGCGGGTCGGCTGGATCCGGCTCGGCGCCCTGCTCGTGGCGGGCATCGTCCCGATCGGGGCGTACATGCTGTGGTTCCACGGCACGTATGGGAAGTATGCGCTCACCGAGTCGTCAGGCTCGTTCCTGTACAGCCGGGTCAGTTCCTTCGCTGACTGCCAGAAGATCAACCCACCTGCCAGCCTGAAGCCCCTCTGCGACTCGACGCCGACGTCGCTGCGCCCCGTACCAGGCAAATACGTGTGGGCGGACAACGAGATGGCGCCGGATCAGGGGGTCAGCACCCCGCTGTACAAGCTGACCGAATCGAGCGACACGGCCCTGCGGTTCACACCGCAGATCAATGGCCTGACCGGCAAGTTCGCTAAAGACGCCATCCTGGCTCAGCCCCTGGACTACCTGCGCGTGGTCACCGACGATGTCCTGCACACCTTCGCCTGGTCCAGGACGCCGGACCCCGGTGACAACATCGGCAATGGTCCCGTCTTCAACTTCATTTACCCCCGCCAGCTCAACGGGCTCATTCCGTGGTGGGCGGATAACACTCATGGCGACCCGGTCGCGCAGCAGATCTACCAAGCCAGGCAAGACTTCGGTGGCTCGGAGCTCGGTAACACCAGGGCGGTGTGGCCCTGGTCGCACCTGCTCGTGATCTACCAGCGGATCTTCTACCTGCGCGGCCCGTTCCTGGCCGTGATCGTGCTCATCGGCCTGGCGGGGGTGATCGGGCGCTGGCGGCGCTGGGGTGGCGTGGGTCTGCTGCCCTGGCTGGTCAGCGCGCTGCTGATCGTCCTGCCGCCGATGACGGCCGGGTTCAGCTACCGTTACGTGCTGGCCGCTGTGCCCGCCGTCTGCCTGGCCGCCGGCCTCGCCTTTGCGCGCCGGCCCGGGGATGCCTCAGTGGGCGCCCTGGCGGCCAATCTGCGGCGGCACCTTGGCCGCCGCGTCGCTGTCGATCAGGAATAGCGTCCGCTGCCGGCCATGCGCGCCGGCGGCCGGCACCTGAACCGGCCCGGCGTCGGACAGCGCCATCGCAACGGCGTCCGCCTTTTCGTGTCCGGAGGCAAGAATCCAGACCTCCCGCGCGGCCTGGATCGAGGGTAGCGTCAGCGTTAGCCGGGTAGGCGGGGGCTTGGGTGAGCCGTGGACCGCCACCACTGGCCGCTCGTCGTAGAGCGCGGGCATGCCAGGGAACAGGGAGGCCACATGCCCCTCCGGGCCGATGCCGAGCATCAGGATGTCGAACAGGGGGACCGGGCCGTGGTCTTCGGGCGTGGTCGCGGCGGCCAGCCAGCTCGCGTATCGCGCCGCCGCCGCCTCCGGGTCGTCCCCGTCCGGCCCGTCGGGTCCCGGCATCGGGTGCACGCGCTTGGCATCAGCGTCGACGTGGTCGAGCAGGGCCGTGCGGGCGCCGGTCTCGTTCCGGTCCGGATCACCGGTCGGGACGAAACGCTCGTCGCCCCACCAGATGTCCACACGCGCCCAGTCAACCGCGTCCCTGGCGGGTGCAACCGCGAGCTCGGTCAGCACCTGGGTGCCGATGCCGCCCCCGGTCAGCACCACCGAGGCGGTCCCACGGGCGGTGACCGAATCGACGAGCCGGGTGACGATCCGGGCGGCCACCGCCTTGGCCAGCAGTGACGCGTCCCGGTGGACGATCACCTCGGGGACGCTCATGCCGGGGCTCCCGCCCGTACGACGCCCGAGGCCAGCGCCCGCAGCGTCTCGGCGTACACCTCGTCCGGCTCGAGCCGCCGCAGCTCCTCGGCGATCAGCTCGGTGGTGTCACGCCGGTGCAACGCCACACGCCGTTCCGGTCGGCCGGGCCAGGACAAGGTGGCGTTCCGCCCGTCCGGCCTGGATAGCGATACCCGTCCCTCCGGCGTGTCGAAACCGACCTCGGTGATCCCGGGTCCGCCCGACTCGCCCCGCACCACCTCGATGCCCAGCCGGTGCGCGAGCCAGGCGGCGATGAGGTCCGCGCTGGGGTTGTCCGGCTCGGCCAGCACCTCCCCGCTGAGCAGCTCGGGATAGGGCTGGTCCAGGGTAGCGGCGAGCAGCGAACGCCAGGGCGTCGCCCTGGTCCAGCTCAGATCGGTGTCGCCGGGCTGGTAGGCCTTGGCCAGGGCCAGCAGCATCTCGCGGGGCGCCTCAGACGATGCGGCATCCGTCACCCGGCGCTGGGCCACCGCGCCAAGCGGATCCGAGCTCGGGGTCGGGGGGGCTCTCGTCGGGCCACCAGGTGACCACGGGCACGTCCGGCGCCAGCAGGGGTGCCGCGACCGAGTCGGCGTGCTGGCCGAGCGGCCCGTACATGCGCAGCAGGATCGTCTCGCCGGGGCCGCTCTCGCCAACCCGGATCTCGGCGTCTAGCCGGGACTCGTTCTTCGGCTTGCGGGTGATGACCGCGAGCACCCGGCTCGGGTGCTCCCGGCCAGCCTGATTGGCGGCTCGTACGGCGTCGTACTGCGCGGATTCGTCGGTGACGATGATCAGCGTCAGCACCATGCCGGAGGTGGGTCCGCCCATCCGCCGCCGCGCGTCGGTCAGCGCCTCGTGGATCGCCCCGGTGGTGGTGTCGGTCAGGTCAATGGTCACGGTCGCCCTCCTTTACAGCCGCCGCCAGGCGCGACCGTCCCGGGCCATCATCGCGTCGGCTGAGGGCGGGCCCGCCGTGCCGGCCGGGTACTGGTCAGGCTTGGTGTAGGAAGCCCAGAAGTCCTCGACCGGATCCAGGATCCGCCAGCCGAGCTCGACTTCGGCCTGGCGGGGGAACAGCGGCGGGTCGCCGATGAGGACATCGAGCAGCAGTCGCTCGTAGGCCTCCGGACTGGACTCGGTGAACGACTCGCCGTAGGCGAAGTCCATGTTGACGTCCCGGACCTCCATCGCCGAGCCCGGGACCTTGGAACCGAACCTGACCGTGATGCCCTCGTCCGGCTGGATCCTGATCACCAGGGCGTTCTGGCCGAGCTCCTCGGTGTCGGTGGCGGAGAACGGCAGGTGCGGTGCGCGATGGAAGATCAGCGCGATCTCGGTCATCCGGCGCGGCAGCCGCTTGCCTGCCCGCAGGTAGAACGGCACGCCCGGCCCAGCGCCTGGTGTCGACGCCGAGCCGCAGCGCGGCGTATGTCTCGGTCCGGGAGTCTGCCGGGATGCCTTCTTCCTCCAGGAAGCCGTGCACCTGGCGGCCGCCTTGCCAGCCCGCCGCGTACTGCCCACGGGCCGTACCGGTCGGCCAGGTCGGCGGGCAGCCGGACGGCGGACAGCACCTTCTCCTTCTCCATCCGCAGCGAATCCGCGTCGAACGCGACCGGCTCCTCCATCGCCGTCAGCGCGAGCAGCTGCAGCAAATGATTCTGGATCACGTCGCGAGCGGCGCCGATGCCGTCGTAGTAGCCGGCCCGGCCGCCGATGCCGATGTCCTCGGCCATCGTGATCTGCACGTGGTCGACGTAGCTGCGGTTCCAGATCGGCTCGTACATCTCGTTGGCGAAGCGCAGCGCCAGGATGTTCTGCACCGTCTCCTTGCCGAGATAGTGGTCGATGCGGAACACCGAATGCGGCGGGAACACCCCGTCCAGGGTGGCGTTCAGTTCCCGGGCGCTGGCCAGGTCATGGCCGAATGGCTTCTCGATAACCACCCGCCGCCAGCCCTGCCCGTCGGAGTCGGACAGCCCGCTGCGCTTGAGCTGCTGCAACCACGGTCGGGAACTGACCGGGCGGGATGGACAGGTAGAACGCGTAGTTCCCGCTGGTTCCGCGCTCGACGTCGAGTTCCCGCACGCAGTGGCCAGCTGGTCGAAGGCCTCGTCGTCGCTGAACGAGCCGGACACGAACCTGACGCCCTCGCTGAGCTGCTGCCACACCGAGTCGCGGAACGGGGTGCGGGCGTACTGCTTCACCGCCTGGTACGTGAGCTGGGCGAAGTCCTCGTCCTGCCAGTCCCGCCGGGCGAATCCCGACGAAGGAGAAGCCGGGCGGCAGCAGGCCGCGGTTGGCCAGGTCGTAGATGGCCGGCATGAGCTTCTTGCGGGCCAGGTCGCCGGTGACACCGAACATGACCACCACGCACGGCCCGGCGACCCGCGGGATACGCCGGTCCCTCTGGTCGCGCAGCGGGTTGACCGGCCGCTCAGCTTCAGCCTCGCCGATGATGTGGCTGGGATTGGCCGGGATAAGACCCTGGGGGTCACCCGGTTCCTCGGTCATTCAATGCCCCACGTTCTTCTTGATCGTCTCGAGCAGCTCGTCCCAGGAGGCCTCGAACTTCGCCACGCCCTCGTCCTCGAGCACCTGCACCACGTCGTCGTAGCTGATGCCGAGCTTCTCCAGGTCGGCGAACAGCTTCCGGGCCTCGTCGTAGGTGCCGTGCACGGTGTCGCCGCGCAGTTCGCCGTGGTCCGCGGTGGCCTTGATGGTGGCCTCGGGCATGGTGTTGACCGTGTTCGAGACCACCAGGTCGACGACGTACATGGTGTCGGGGAAGGACGGGTCCTTGGTCGAGGTGGAGGCCCACAGCGGGCGCTGCACGTTCGCCCCGGCGGCCTCCAGGGCCTGCCAGCGCTCGGTGTCGCACTTCTTCTCGAACAGCTCGTAGGCCAGCCGCGCGTTGGCGATGGCCGCCTTGCCCCGCAGCGCCTTGGCCTCGGCGTGCCCAGCTTGTCCAGCCTGCCGTCGACCTCGGTGTCCACCCGGCTGACGAAGAACGACGCGACCGAGGCGATCTTGGACAGGTCGTGCCCGTTCGCCTTGGCCTTCTCCAGGCCTTCCATGTAGGCGTCGAGGACCTCGCCGTGCCGCTCCAGGGAGAAGATCAGCGTGACGTTGACGCTGATGCCCTCGGAGATGGCCTGGGTGATGGCGGGCAGGCCCTCGGGGTCGCGGGGATCTTGATGAACAGGTTCGGCCGGTCGACCATCCACCACATGTTCCGTGCCTCGGCGATGGTCTTTTCCGTGTCCTTGGCCACCCGGGGGTCGACCTCGATCGACACCCGCCCGTTCAGGCCGTCGGTGGCGTCGTAGACCGGCCGCAGTACGTCGCAGGCCCACCGGATGTCGTAGGTGGTGATGGCCCGGGAGGCCTCTTCCACGCTCACGGCGCGGATCTTGAGGTCCTTGAGCTGCTCGTCGTAGGCGTCGCCCTGGGACAGCGCCTTGGCGAAGATCGTCGGGTTCGAGGTCACGCCGACGACGTGGTAGTCGTCGATCAGCGACTGCAGGTTACCGGTGCGCAGCCGCTCGCGGCTGATGTCGTCCAGCCATACCGATACACCCGGCCTCGGATAGCTGCTCGAGAACGTCGTTTGACACGGTACTTTCCCTTCCCTGCTCGCCGAGGGCCGGGCTAGTGCCTAACCCGGGCCAGACTGTCGCGGGCGGCTTCGGCGACCCGCTCCGCCGTGATGCCGAATTCCTCGTAGATCTTCTGGTAATCGGCCGAGGCGCCGTAGTGGTCTACTCCGATTGAAGCGCCCGCATCTCCCGACAAACAACTTCCACGGCGCGGTAATCCCAGCTTCCACCGAGACCCGGGCCCGGATCGTCGGCGGCAGCACCTCCCGCCGGTAGGACTCGTCCTGCTCGTTGAACCATTCCACGCACGGCATGGACACGACCCGGGCCGAGATACCGTCGGCGGCCAGCAGCTCGCGGGCCTCCAGCGCGATCGGGACCTCGCTGCCGGTGGCGATCAGCGCCACGTCGGTGCCCGCGGCCAGCACGTACCCGCCCTGGGCCGCCTTGGCGGCGCCCTCCAGGTCCCCGGACCGGTCCAGCACCGGCAGGTTCTGCCGGGTCAGGCACAGCGCCGCGGGCCGGGCCCGCTCCAGGATGGCGCGCCAGGCCACGACGGTCTCGTTCGCGTCGCCGGGCCGCACCACGTCCAGGTACGGGATGTTGCGCAGCGACCACAGGTGCTCGATCGGCTGGTGGGTGGGGCCGTCCTCGCCCAGCCCGATGGAGTCGTGCGTCCACACGTAGGTGACCGGCAGCTCCATCATCGACGCCAGCCGCACGGCATGGCCGCATGTAGTCACTGAACTGCAGGAACGTGCCGCCGTAGGGCCGGGTCCCGCCGGACAGCGCGATCCCGTTGAGGATGGCGCCCATGCCGTGCTCGCGGATGCCGAAGTGCAGGGTCCGGCCGTACGGGTTGCCCGGCCACATCGGGGTCTGGTGGTTGGCCGGGATGAACGACGGCTCGCCTTCCATCGTGGTCAGGTTGGATTCGGCCAGGTCGGCCGAGCCGCCCCACAGCTCGGGCAGCTTGGGGGCCAGCGCGGTCAAGATGGCGCCGGAGGCCTTGCGGGTGGCCATGCCCTTGGCGTCGGCCGGGAACTCCGGCAGCGCCTCGGTCCAGCCCTCCGGCAGCCGGTGCTCCGCCATCCGGTCGAACAGGGCCTTGGCGCTCGGCGTTGGCCTTGGCCCAGGCGGCGAACTGCTCTTCCCACTCCGCGTGCGCCTGCTTGCCGCGCTCGGCGACCTCGCGGGCGTGGCTGAGCGCGTCCTCCTCGACCGGGAAGTCCACTTCGGGGTCGAAGTGCAGGATCTTCTTGGTCGCCTGCACCTCGGGCACGCCGAGCGCGGAGCCGTGCGCCGCGCCGGTGTCCTGCTTGTTCGGGGCCGGCCAGCCGATGATCGTCTTCAGCGCGATGAAGGACGGTGCCTCGGTGTGCTCCTTGGCGTTCAGGAGCGCCTGGTACAGCGCGGGCACGTCCTCGTGGTACCCGCCGGCGGTGCGCCAGTCCACCTGCTGCACGTGCCAGCCGTAGGCCTCGTACCGCGCGGCCACGTCCTCGGACTTGGCGATGTTGGTGTTGTCCTCGATCGAGATCTGGTTGTTGTCGTAGAGGACGATGAGGTTGCCGAGCTCCTGGTGGGCGGCCAGCGAGGAGACCTCGTGGCTGATGCCCTCCTCGATGTCGCCGTCGGACATGAAGCAGTACACGAAGTGGTCGAACGGGCTGGCGCCGGCCTTGGCGTCCGGGTCGAACAGGCCGCGCTCGCGGCGGGCGCCCATGGCCATGCCGACCGCGTTGCCGATGCCCTGGCCCAGCGGGCCGGTGGTGACCTCCACGCCCGGGGTGAGCCGGTGCTCCGGATGCCCGGGGGTGATGCTGCCCCAGGTCCGCAGCGACTTGAGGTCGTCCATGGTCAGGCCGTAGCCGGACAGGTAGAGCTGGATGTACAAGGTCAGGCTGGAGTGGCCGCAGGACAGCACGAAGCGGTCCCGGCCCGGCCAGTTGGGATCGGCCGGGTCGTGCCGCAGCACCCGCTGGAAGAGCAGGTAGGCCGCGGGGGCCAGGCTCATCGCCGTCCCCGGGTGGCCGTTGCCCACCTTCTGGACGGCGTCCATGGCCAGGACGCGGATGAGGTCGACGGCTCGCTCGTCGGTAGTCGGTCCACTCGAGCTTGGGCTTAGTACTCACGCTACGAGCCTATCGGTCCAGCGGCTCCGGCTGCCTACGGGGTGCGGCGGTCGCGGGCGCCGATGACGCGGCGGTGAACGGCGGCTCAACGGGGCCCCGGTCGCGGGTGGCGAACAGCAGCCGCAGGACCGCGATCCACACCACCACCGAGTTCGTGACGTGCACCCAGACCAGCCCGGCCGGCAGGTGGTTGAAGTACTGGACGTAGCCGATCGCGCCCTGCGCGAGCGATCGTCCCGATCACGATCCAGCCGGCCCGCATGACGCGCGGCGGCGCGCCGGAGATCCGCAGCCCGAGCACCAGCGCGAGGGTCAGCCCGGTCAGCAGCCAGCCGATGTCGGCGTGCAGCTGGGTGACTCCCGTCCAGCGGGCAGCTTGTACCGGGGCGCGTCGGCGTGGCCGGCCAGCGGGCCGGTCCCCGTGACCACCGTGCCCGCCGCCAGCATCAGGCCGGTGACCGCGGTCAGGGCCATCGCCAGCAGCCGCAGCTCCCGCCGCACCACCGGGGTCGCCGGGCCGTCGCCCTCGCCGCACCGGATGTGCAGCGCGACGGCCGCGGCCACGATCGAGGCGGACAGCAGGAAGTGGACCGACACCATGGCCGGGTCCAGCTTGGTCAGCACCACGATGCCGCCGATCACGGCCTGGGCCACCACGCCGAGCGGCTGGATTGCGGCCAGCCGGACCAGGCCTGTGCGCCGCTGCCCGCCGGGCCGGAACCGCCAGGCCGCGACGAACACCAGCCCGGCGATGAGCACCAGCGGGAAGATGAGCAGCCGGTTACCGAACTCGATCCAGGTGTTGAGCAGGGTCTGCCCGGCGTTCTTGCTGGCCACGATGTCCGCGCTGCTGCACCGCGGCCAGTCCGGGCAGCCCAGCCCCGAGGAGCTCAGCCGCACCGCCGCGCCGGTCGACATGATCACGGTGTCGGCGACGACCCCGGCCAGCGCCAGCCCGCGCATGGACCGCGGGGTCGGCGTCAGCACGGAGCGAGCCAGCGGCCAGGAGGCGACGCGGCGGAACTTCTCGGGCACGCCCATCATGGTAGCGCAGCCGCGCCCGCCGCGGCGCCCCGGCCGCCGCCCCCGCGCATGCGACCATCACGCAGCCGACCGCGATCCACTCCAGCACGGTCAGGTGCTGGCCGAGCAGGCCCAGCCCGATCAGCGCGGCCACCGCAGGCTCCAGGCTCATCCACACGCCGAACAGGCGCATCGGCATCCGCCGCAGCGACTCCAGCTCCAGCCGGTAGGGCACCACCGAGGACAGCAGCCCGATCGCGATCCCGGTTACCAGCACGGCCGGGCGGAACATGGTGCCGCCGCCGCTGATCACCGCGGGCGGCGTGACCAGGACGGCGGAGACCACCATGGCGATGGCCAGCCCGGCCGAGCCGGGGAACCGGCGCCCGGTGGCCGCGCTGAGCACGATGTAGGCGGCCCAGGACACCGCGGCCACGCACGCGAACACCACCCCGGTCAGGTTGAGGTGCCCGGGGCCGCCCTGGGTCAGCAGCACCACCCCGGTCCCGGCCAGCACCACCCAGCCCACGTCGCGCAGGTGCCGCGAACCGGCCACCGCGACGGCCAGCGGCCCGAGGAACTCGATGGTGACCGCCACCCCCAGGGGGATGCGCGCGAACGCCTGGTAGATCGAGAAGTTCATCACCCCAAGAGCGAGGCCGAACGTGACGGCGGTCCCCGCGTCCCGCAGGCCCTTCTCTCCTGTAGGTCCCGAACCGACCGGGCGAAGCCTGGTCCGGACAGCACCACCATGGCCACCGCGGAGGTCCACAGCCGCAGCCCGGTCACGGCCGCCGGGGGAATCCGGGTGAACAGCCGGTCGGCCAGGCCGGCCCCGAACTGGACCGAGATGATCCCGGCCATGACCATGGCGGCGGGCAGGGCGAGCTGCCCGTCCGGCGCCCGGGTGGATATTAGGAGCGGATACTCCGGGGCCAGACCTCGGAATGACTACCCGGGCGGGGTTCGGCTCGTTCCTCTACTCCCACCGGAACGTCCGGGCGGCCATCGCGATGGCCGCGGCCGCCCATACCGCCAGCGTGAGCGCGTGGCGGCCGGGAAGACCGCGCCGTGCGCCAGGACGTCACGCAGGCCGGTGGACAGCGCCCCGGTCGGCAGCAGTTCCAGCACCGGCCGGGCCCCGGCCGGGAACTTGGTCAGCGGGAACACCACGCCGCCCAGGCCGAGCAGGACGATGTAGACCAGGTTGGCCGCGGCCAGCGTGGCCTCGGCCCGCAGCGTGCCCGCCATGAGCAGGGCGAGCCCGCTGAACGCGGCCGTGCCGAGCAGTACGAGCAGCGGCACGACCACGATCGCGGTCAGCCGGGCGTCCGGCCGCCAGCCCAGCGCCAGGCCGACGAGCAGGATCAGCACCCCTTGCAGCAGCTCGACCGCGATCACGGTCACGGTCTTGGCCGCGATCAGGCCGCCGCGGGACAGCGGGGTGGCCCCGAGCCGCTTGAGCACCCCGTACCGGCGCTCGAACCCGGTCGCGATGGCCTGGCTGGTGAACGCGGTGGACATCACGGCCAGCGCCATGATCCCCGGGGTCAGGAAGTCCACCCGGCTCAGGCCCGCCGCCGACGTTCACCAGCGGCTCGAGGCCGAACGCGGCCAGCAGCAGCAGCGGGATGATCAGCGTGAGCAGCAGCTGCTCGCCGTTGCGCAGCAGGGTGCTCGTCTCCAGCCCGGCCTGGGCCGCCACCATCCGGCCGCAGCGGCGGCGGGACAGCGCCCGGCGCCGCGCGCCAGGCGCTGTCACGGCCGCAGCTCCTCGCCGGTCAGCTCCAGGAACACGTCCTCCAGCGTGCGGCTCTCCACCCGCAGGCTGCTGGCCAGCACGCCGCGCTCCGCGCACCAGGCGGTGACCGCGGCCAGCAGCAGCGGGTCCACGGTGCCGGTCACCTCGACCACGTAATGCCCGGCCGGGGACTCCTTGGCGGCGCTGGCCGGCGGCAGCGCGGCGAGCAGGCTGTCCAGGTCCAGGCCCGGTTCGGCCCGGAACCTGAGCTGGCCGATGGTCCCGGTCAGCTCGCCGGGCGTACCCGCCGCCACCAGCTGCCCGTGGTCGATGATGGCCACGTGGTCGCACAGCCGTTCGGCTTCTTCCATGAAGTGGGTGGTGAGGATGATGCTCACCCCGGCCGTGCCCGCAGCCGGGCGATCAGGTCCCAGGTGGCGTGCCGGGCCTGCGGGTCCAGGCCGGCCGTGGGCTCGTCGAGGAAGACCAGCTCGGGCCGGCCGATCATGGCCGCGGCCAGCGACAGCCGCTGCTGCTGCCCGCCGGACAGCCGCCTGTAGGGCGTGCGGGCCGCCGCGGTGAGGCCGACCAGCCCCAGCAGGTCGCCGGCCCCGAGAGGATGGGCGTGGAACCGGTCAGCAGCCTCAGGTAGTCCGCTGCGGGTACCGACGGCGGGATGCCGCCCGACTGGAGCATCACCCCGACCCGGGGCCGCAGTTCCCGGGCGTCGCGCTCCGGGTCCAGCCCGAGCACGCGCACCGTGCCCGCCTCGGGCCGCCGGTAGCCCTCGCAGATCTCGATCGTGGTGGTCTTGCCCGCGCCGTTCGGCCCGAGGATGCCGGTCACCGCCCCGCGCGCCGCGTTCAGGGTCAGACCGTCCACGGCCGTTACCGGCCGTAGCGCTTGACCAGCCCGCTGATCTCCACGGCGGGCACCGTCCGGTACGCCGTGGTCTCCGGGGGGGCCACCGAGCTCACGCACGCGAGTCTACGGCGGGCCCCCAGGCTCCCGGGGCGGGGCCACTTCTTGGCTGCGCTCAGGTGCCCGCCAGCAGCAGCCTCAGGTCTGCCGTGCCGATGACCTGGGCCCGGCGCGGGAAGACCCGGCTCAGGAGCACATCACGGGTTTCGGTGTCCGGGTCGTCGGTGCCGTCAGCCAGTACATAGAGCTGGTAGTCGCGGTCCGCTGCCTCGATGACTGTGGACAGGACGACGCCGCTGGTGGACAGGCCGGCCAGTACCAGGGTGTCGATGCCGCGGTCCCGCAGCTGCCGGTCCAGGTCCGTCGTGGACATGGCGCCCACCCGGGTCTTGCGCACCACGATGTCACCGGGTTCGGGTGCCAGGTCGTCGTGGATCGCGGTGGATGGATCCTCGTGGTGCATGGCCCGGTTCTGGGCGGCCCGGGCGAAGATCTGGTTGGCCGCGGGCACCGCGGCCCAGTCCTCCTCGGTGAACGCGACCCGGACGTAGCCGATCGTCCCGCCGTGGGCACGCACGTCGGCAATGGCCTCGGCCACGCGCGCGATGAGGGGATCAAGACCCGGCATCCGGCCGGTGATTCCGCGCTGGAAATCCATGACCAGCAGCGCGGTCCGCTTCGGGTCGAGTGCGGAATCTGGGGTGCTCATGTGCTCTCCTTCTCCGGTAACTGGCTGCCCGGATGGGCGGCGGCCAGGCGCTCGAGCAGCTCGATCGCCCGGTTGAGATCCGCCCGCTCATGCGGGGCGATGCAGGTCTCGATCGCGCAGATCAGGTACGACTGCTTGGAGGCGCGCAGCGAGGTGTAGAGCCGGCGGGCGGGGCCGGTCGCCGTGATCAGGGTCTTGCGCCGGTCGCCCGGGTGGCGCTCGGCCAGCACCAGCCCGGCCGCCTTGAGCGCGGCCAGGTTCTGCGCGATCGCCTGCGGCGTGACGTGCTGGGCCACGGCCAGGTCGGCCGCGGTGACCGGGCCGCCGGTCAGCACCTGGTGCAGCACTGCAAGCTGGGACACCGACAAGTCCGTGCCCAGCACCCCGGCTTCCTCGCGCAGCCGGGACCGGAGCCTGGTGATGGCCAGGCTCAGCCGCTGCGCCGTCTCCGCCACGTCGGCCGTCTGTGCGCTGTCGGCTGGGCTCACGTCGGCTGGGCTCACCTCGTCCACCGTAGCCGATAGCCAAGTTACTTGTGCAAGTTACTTGTTTATTTGGTCCGCCCCTACCTGGCCGGGACCGGCGGGCGATAGCATGCGCGCGCAGGATCTGGTGGAGGTGATCGGGTGCACGCGGTCGAGCATGCGCTTTCCGTCACCGGGTCGATGACATGGGAGATCACCTGGGCGCTGATCCTGGGGTTCGTCCTGTCCGCGGTGATTCAGGCTGTGGTCTCCAAGTCCGCCGTCGTGCGGCTGCTGGGTAATGACCGGCCGCGCACGCTCGCAGTAGCCGCCGGGCTGGGAGCCGCCTCCTCGTCATGCTCCTACGCCGCGGTGGCACTGGCCCGGTCGCTGTTCCGCAAGGGCGCCAGTTTCACCGCGGCCATGGCCTTTGAGATTGCCTCGACCAACCTGGTCATCGAGCTCGGTGTGATCCTGGCCCTGCTCATGGGCTGGCAGTTCACGCTGGCCGAGTTCACCGGCGGGCCGCTGATGATCGTTTTGCTGGCGGTGCTGTTCCGGCTGTTCCTGACCGAACGTCTGCTGAGCAACGCCAGGGCGCAGGCCGACCGGGGGATCGCGGGCTCGATGGAGGGGCACGCGGCCATGGACATGTCCGTGCCGGGTCCCGGCTCGTTCGCCCGCCGGCTGTTCTCTGGGCAGGGCTACACCGCGGTCGCGCACGTCTTCGTGATGGAGTGGGCCGCGATCATCAGGGACCTGGTGATCGGCCTGTTCGTGGCCGGGGCGATCGCAGCGTGGGTTCCGGACCGGTTCTGGCAGGCATTCTTTTTCACCGGGCATCCGCTAGCCGCCAAGGTATGGGGGCCGCTGATCGGCCCAGTCGCGGCCATCGTCTCGTTCGTCTGCTCGATCGGTAACGTGCCGCTGGCGGTGGTGCTGTGGAAGGGCGGGATCAGCTTCGGGGGCGTGGTCGCCTTCATCTTCGCCGACCTGATCATCGCCCCGATACTGAACATCTACCGCAAGTACTACGGCGGCCGGATGGCGCTGTTCCTGCTGGGCACGTTCTACCTGACCATGGTCCTGGCCGGCTACGCCGCCGAGCTGATCTTCGGCGGCCTCGGCCTGATCCCGGACCCGGCTCACGCCCGGATACCGGATCAGGGCGTGGCCTGGGACTACACCACCTGGCTGAACATCGCGTTCGGCATTCTGGCGGCGGCCCTGGTCGTGCGATTCGTCCGCACCGGCGGGGTCGCTATGCTGCGCATGATGGGCGGCCCGCCCGACGATCACGATCACATGGACGCTCACCCGTCCCATACGACCTAGGAGTTACCGGATGGACCAGGACCGTGCCCGCAGCCTGCTGCTCGCCGAACGCGATGAGGTTCAGGACCTGATCAAGGACACTGAGCAGTCGGTCCAGGCCAACCAGCAGTCCGAGGTGGACTCCGAGGCTGGGGACATCGAGGACGCGGCCCAGCCGCTCAGCGCCGAGGGGACCGGCGACGCCATCGCCGAGAGCCTGCGGAGCCGCCTGGAGGTCATCGAGCGCGCACTGCACCGGCTGGACGACGGTACCTACGGCAAGTCGGTCCAAAGCGGCGACCCCATCCCGGACGAGCGTCTCGAGGCCGACCCGGCCGCTGAGCTCACCATTGAGGAAGCCCGCGCCGCCGAGCGCCGCTGAGTCAGGCGGCCGGGGGCACCTGAGGCCGCTGGACCCCCTTCTTCCGGGGGGCCTTCTTGTCCGGCGGGGGCCAGTCGGTCCCGCTGGGCCAGAAGGCGACCCGCGCCGGGGTGTCCGAGTGCGGGTTGCGGCCCCGGGCGGCAACCCGCTCCATCTTCGTCGCGCCGGGCAGCTCGACCCGGGCCGAGACCAGATCGGTCTGGTCCCCGTCGATCTCCACCCAGCAGATCTGCTGGTTCCGCACGTACGCGGGCGGCAGGCCCCACTTCCCGCCAATACCTTCGACGACCGAGGTGCACGAGCCCGAGTTGGCGTAGAAGCCGGACGCCATGGCAGCCAGCTCCGGATGATGCGTGTGGCCGGAGATGAAGCCGTGGTAGCCGTCGGCCACCAGGTCGGCGGCCCGCTGGCGGGCCGCGTGGTTCTGCTCATAGCCACGCTTCTCGAACGCCAGCGCGCTGATCGATACCCAGGCCCGGCGGACCAGGAGGCCGACCACGGCGGTCAGCACGATCAGGTCGGCGATGGCCCCGTAGCCCAAGATGGCGGCCCGGTGCACCCACACGTCGGAGTCGGGCAATTTGGACCGCAGCTGGGTGAACTCCGGGATCCGGACCAGCACGAGGATGGCCAGCGGGATCGCGATGATCCACCACAGGCGGCGGCCGAACTTGCGGTAGACCAGCCGGGATCCGATGAAGGACGGGAAGTCAGCCGGGTCGGCCATCTCGTGCGCGCCGTCGATCCAGCCCTTGCCGAGGAACTCGATGCGCGGGATGACCTCGCGGACGATGTGGTGCCCGAGCGGGGTGTCCAGGGCGTTGCGCGGATCGCAGAAGCAGTTGTACGGGTCCAGCTGGTGACCGTGCTCTACCCGGACCTTGCGGCCACCGGCCAGGATCAGGTCGGCGGCCAGGCAGAGCCGGGCCCCGGTCATATCGCGGACCGCGTCCGCGGCCTTGACGTCCCAGGCCAGGTCGCCGTCGTGATTGCCAACGGCATAGATGACCTGGCCGCCGCTCGCCGTGACCGCCATCAGGGCCGCGCACAGGTCCTCGTGGGCCCGCAAGATGTCGGTGGCCGTCGCGCTGGGGAAACCGAGCAGCTCCACCACGTCCCCGGCCAGCACCACGGTGAGCGGGCCGGTCTGAGCCGACAGATGCCCGGCCAGCGTCTGGCAGGACCGCCCGGACACGTCCGTTCGCACCGGTGGCAGGTGCAGGTCACTGATGGTCATCACCTTGCTGCCGGGTGGTATATCCACCTCGAGCAGGTCGGGGATCGCCGGTCGTGGCGAGGGCATAGGCGCACCGCCTTCTTCCCGCACGTCGCTGCCCGGTTCTCCGCCTTGCACCTAGCCATGATGCCGCAGGAACCAGCGGTCTGGCAGCAGGCGGCACGCACTGTTCACCGGCGCCCATGAGGTAAGACGCGTCCGGCCATCGGACGGTTCGGAGCCTGAGCGGGGGCACGCGGGCCGCCCGTTCGGGAAAAAAAATTTAAGCGGCGGGGCAAAGGGAAGTACCTTCCCTGCATGGAGCCCCTTCCAACGAATCTGGGCGAGTACGACCACCGGGCGGTCGAGGCCGCGGCCCGGGAGCTGTGGGAAGCCAGCGACATCTACGCCTATGACCGGGACGGGCACGGGCCGGTCTTCAGCGTGGACACGCCGCCGCCGTACGTATCGGCAGCGCACCTGCATGTCGGCCACGCCATGAGTTACTCCCAGCCCGACTTCATCGTCCGCTACCGCCGGATGCAAGGTGAGCGGGTGTTTTACCCGATCGGGTTCGACGACAACGGGCTGCCGACCGAGCGGTACGTCGAGCAGGCCTACGGGGTCCGGGCCGTTGACATGCCGCGGCCGGAGTTTGTGGCGCTGTGCCTGGCCGAGACCCAGCGCACCGCGGCCAGGTATGAGGACCTGTGGCGGCGGCTCGGGCTGTCCCTGGACTGGTCACTGCGCTACTCCACCATCGATGCCCGCTGCCAGCGGACCGCCCAGACGAGCTTCATCACCTTGTACCAGGCGGGTCACCTGCGGCGCGCACAGGACCCGATCCTGTGGTGCCCGGAGGACCGGACCTCGCTGGCCCAGGCAGACGTGGAGGACCTGGAGCGGACGAGCCGCCTGGTTGCGATCAGGTTCTCCGATCCTGGCGGCCGTGAGCTGGTCATCGCCACCACCCGGCCTGAACTGCTGCCGGCCTGTGTCGCGCTGTATCACCATCCAGGTGACGACCGCTACGCCGGGCTGCAGCGGGCGGTTGTGCCGCTGTTCGGCTACGAGGTGCCGGTGCTGGCCGACGAGGACGTGGACCCGGCTTATGGCACCGGGCTGATGATGGTCTGCACGTTCGGTGATAGCGAGGACGTGCTGCGCTGGCGACGGGATCAGCTGGACTTGCGGCTGGTGATCGAGCCGGACGGGCGGCTGGGCCCGCTGGCCGGGGAATTCGCCGGGCTGCAGGTCACCCAGGCGCGTTCGGCCATGGTCCGGGCGCTCACCGAGGCCGGGCTGCTGGCCGGCAGCGAACCGGTGCGGCAGGTGGTCGGGGTACACGAGCGGTGCCAGACCCCAGTGGAGTTCCAGATCCGGCCACAGTGGTTCATCGCGGTGCGCGAGCACGCGGAGGCGTTCCGGGCCCGCGCCGCGGAGCTGGAATGGATCCCGGGGTTCATGCGCGGGCGGCTGGAGGACTGGATCGACGGGCTGAAGTGGGATTGGAACATCACCCGGCAGCGGCGTTACGGGGTCCCGTTCCCGGTGTGGTTCTGCACCGCCTGCGACCAGCCGGTACTGGCGGCCTCGAGGACCTGCCGGTGGACCCCCTGTCCGGCAAGCCGCCGGTCAGCGCCTGCCCGGCCTGCGGCGCCGAGGATCTGGCCGGGGACCCGGACGTCATGGACACCTGGATGACGTCGTCGCTTACTCCCCAGATCAACGACGGCTGGGCCGTGGGCGGGACCGACCCGGCGCTGGCCCCGATGTCCCTGCGGGTGCAGGCGTTCGAGATCATCCGGACCTGGTTGTTCTATTCGGTGGTGCAGTCCGAGCTGCTGTTCGGCCGGGTGCCGTGGCGGACCGCGCTGATCTCGGGCTGGGGGCTGAACGAGCAAGGACGCAAGCTGTCCAAGCGCGACCTGGCCGTGACGGACGGCTTCAACCGCTACGTGCCCGACGACGTGATGGACAAGTACGGGGCGGACGCGCTGCGGCTGTGGGCGACCAAGGGCCGGATCGGCACCGACCTGCGCTACAACGAGAAGGACATCAGGACTGGGCGCAAGTTCACGGTCAAGCTGTGGAACGTCGGCCGGTTCCTGGCCCTCAACACCGGCGGATTCACCCCGGGCGGGACCGGCGGCCAGGCAGCGGTGCCGCCGGGAGAGCGGAACATCGTGGACCGGTGGCTGCTCTCACACCTGGCCGACGCGGTGGATGCGGCCACCGCCGCGTTTGAGGGCCACGATTACATGCAGGCACACCAGGCCGTCTCGCGGATGTTCTGGTCGATCTACTGTGACCGCTACCTGGAGATGATCAAGGACAGGCTGGTGCCGGGAGCCCCGGCCGCCGATGCCGACAGCGCCCGGCAGACGCTGTGGGAGTCATTCCGGGTTCTGCTCGGGTTGTTCGCGCCCTTTGCGCCGTTCATCACCGAGCACATGTACCAGCAGTTCTACCGGGACGGCGCGGGTGGCGAAGCCCCGGTCTCGCTGCACGTGAGCGGCTGGCCGGTGCCCGGCGAGGGGTGGCGGACCGACCGTTCGGCCGTCGACCAGCTGGCCGTCATCCTGGACGCGACCCGGGCCCTGCGCAGCGCGGCGCGGCTCGGCAACTCGGCCCGGCTCCGCGCGCTGATCCTGCAGGCGAGCGCCCCGGCCGCCGAGACCCTGCTGGACCAGATCGCCGAACCGCTGCGGGTCGCGGCCCGCGCCGACACCCTGGTGCGCACCGAAGCCGTGGGCGATGGTGCCGCCGTGGTTCCTGGTTCCGCGGGCCATCCCAGTGGCGTCGACGGCATCACCGTGAGCATCGAGGTCTAGGTGATCACGGCCCGGTGAGCGGCACGCCCGGCCGCGTGCCCGGAACCCGGGGCCGTCGCCGGGCCACGACCCCCACGCCAAGGGCCGCGAACGCCAGGAACTGCGGAAATGGCAGCGCGCCGCGGAACGCCGCGTACTGACCGAACAGCATCGCCGCGGCGATCAGCAGCACGATCCCGGTCCAGGCGGGCAGGATGTGCGTCCGCACGATCTCCACCCCGAAGAAGACCATGGCGGTCGGCGCCAGCAGAGCGAAGAACGCGGTGGCGAGTCCGTCGGACCACCTCTCGATGCCGAAGTACCAGTCCGGCGCCACCGGCACGCCAATCTGCGAGCTGGTCACGGTCAGCTCGAAGGTCAGCGATGCCAGGACCAGCGCACTGCCTATCAGGTAAATGGCCAGCCCGACGCGGGCACCATCGGTCCGCAGCGCCCGGGTCAGCACGGTGAGCGCCGCGGTGGCCGCCACCACCGACATCGCGATCAGCCAGGTGGTGGCGAACCAGGCTGGTTTGTGCCCTAGGGCAGCGGCCAGCGCTTCGGCATCCGAATCGCCCCAGGTGGAAATCACCGGCGGGTTAACAACGCCGAGGACAAACATGACCCCGGACGCCAGGAACAGCGCGCCCATCATCCGTTCACGCATGCGGACCACCGCTTCCACGATCGGGATTTGTGCTCATCAGCCGATCGTGCGTGTCGCGGCCGCCAGAGGCAGCGAGGCTGCCCACATGGATGACTGCGGTTTTCCGCCAGGGTTTGCTGGGGGAGGCCGCCGCGTGCGGTGCCAGGCCGGTAAGCGCCGCTCGTAGGCGCCGCTAGACGGGCCGGGACAGGGCGGCCAGGACGCCCCGGGTCATTGCGGCCGTTAGGGCGCGGAGCGAGGCGTCGCCGGGCGGCTCCGCCGCGCGGCCGATGCGGGCATCGGTGAACCCGACGTTGATGTCAGCGTTGCCCGATCGCACCAGGAGGGTGACTGCAGGCACGGTCCAGAAGCCGGCCCCGGGCGCGCCTGTGCTTGACTTCTTTGGCATTGCGCAGATCCCCCAAGGCCGGTGCCGAGATGGGCGCGCCGTCAGACCGAGGCGCGGGGACGCATGCTACCGAAGACACAAGTATGACTACTCTAAGTTAATAGAATCGTCCCTTGGCGGCAGGTAGGCCCACCCTTCGAGCGCCTGGTCCGGATCGCTGGTCCTTCCGGATCCTCGTCCTGGCCAGCTGCCCGGCCAGCTGCCTGCCCGCTGCCTGGCCCGCTGCCCGGCCCGCTGGCACCCGGCGTTAGCTACCGCGATGATCATGTGTCAGAGGGCGCCGCTTCCGTGTGCCGAAGAGCGCCGTTTCCATCAATCCGTGCACTTAGGCGTCAGCAATGACGTCCGATCGCACAAGATCATGACGATGACACCCGATGCCACACGCTGACCGCGCAGATGCCACACGCTAACCGCGCAGATGACGCCCGATGCCACACGCTGACCGCGCAGATGACACCCGATGCCACACGCTGACCGCGCAGACGATGCCGGTGATCACCATGAACAGTGTGGCCGCGCCGCGCAGGTAGACCCAGCCACGCCCCTGCGGGTTAACCAGACCGCCGGCCAGCAGCACCACGATGGCCAGCAGGTTGCTGTCGATGGTGAAGTAGCTGAAGAAGTTACCCAGGCTGCCGGTGTGAGCGGTGATCGCGGCCACGACAGCCGGGATGGCGAGCCCGGCGAACGCCAGCCGGGCCCCCCGCACCACCACGGTCACCATGTGCCCCTCCTACCCGTTTGCGCGCAGGCGCAAGAGTAGCCAGTGCTCCTCCTGACCAGGGTCTAAGCAGCCAGAGGGCCCCGCCGCCGGCGCGAGAGGCGT
>CAWAFD010000011.1:0-266433 GCA_963781225.1 uncultured Actinomycetota bacterium | reverse complement strand
TGAGCGGCGCGAACCGCGACCCGGCCCGGTTCGCCAGACCTGGCCGGCTGGACCTCGGCCGGGATCCCGCGGGCCACCTGGCGTTAGGGCACGGCATCCACTACTGCGTGGGCGCGCCGCTGGCCCGCCTGGAGGCGCAGATCGCGTTCGCCGGCCTGCTGGAGCGGTTCGGCTCGATGCGGCTGGCGGTGCCGGCCGGGTCGCTGCGCTGGCGGCCGAGCTCGCTGATCCGCGGCCTGGAGACGCTGCCGGTGCGGTTGTCCCCCGGCCGGGCTGATATACCGCCATCGGTGAGGACCCTGACCGAGGTCGCGCCCGGTGTGCTGGTCGCGACCAGCACGTTCGACGTGACCACCAGCACGGTGGTGGCCAGCACGGCGGCTCGGCGGGGCCGGGCGAGTGCCTGCTCATCGACCCGGCGGTGACGCCGGCGGACCTGGCCGGCCTGGCGGCCGCGCTCGCCGCCCGGGGGCTGCGCCCGGCGGTGGCCTGGTCGACCCATCCGCACTGGGACCATGTGCTGTGGTGCACCGCATTCGGCGACGCCCCCCGGTACGCCACCCCGCGCCGCGGCCGCGTCACCGGCCCGGGCGCGACGCACATCGTCGGCCGCCGAAGACTCGGCGCCCGGCCACGACCTGTCGCTGGTCGGCATCGTGACGCCGCTGTTCGCCGCCGCCATCCCGTGGCACGGGCCCGCGGCCCAGGTGGTCGTGCACGACGGGCACGCACCCGGCCACGGCGCGGTGTTCCTGCCGGACACCGGTGTGCTGGTCGCCGGCGACATGTGCTCCGACGTGGAGATCCCGCTGCTGGACCCTGGCTGCCTGGCCGAGCCGCTCGGCGACTACCGGGCTGGCCTGCAGCGGCTGGCCGCGGTGCCCGGTGTGCGGTGGGTGGTCCCGGCCACGGTCACGTCGGCGACGCCGCCGAGTTCGGCGGCGGTTCGCAGCCGACTCGCGCTACCTGGACCGGCTGGAACGCGGGCAGCCGTTCACCGACCCGCGGCTGACCCCGCGGGCCGCCGTGGGCTGACCAACACGAGACCCAGTCGTATCTAGCAGGCTCGCGTTCTTCCGGCGCTGACGAGCGGCCGGCCCAGGTGAGGCGGGCAGTCAGCAGCGCGCTGGCCGTCCCCAGCCCGATCCGGTAGCGGGTCGGCCGCATGGCCGCGGCCGGGCCGTCGACCTGGCCGGTGCCCGGGTTGCGCGCGAACCGGGGGAAGGCTCCCCCGCTGACCTGGAGCCTGATCCGGTGCCCGGGCCCGAACCGGTGCGCGGCACCGAGCAGGGTCACCCGCAGGTGCCCGCCAGCGGGTCGGCGGCGGTGAGCCGGACGATTCCGTCGCACACGTTCCGTGACCGGCCGCGCGGATCCACGTCGCACAGCCGGACGAACAGGTCGGCGTCGGGATTGTCCCGGGTCACCGACAGCTCGGCGGCGACCGGGCCCAGGATCTCGGCCGGCGCGGCCAGCGGCTCGCTGCTGAAGACCAGCACGTCCGGGCGCCGCTCGACCTCCTGGTTGTTCGGGCACCCGCCGGCATGACCATGGTCGCGCCGCCCGGCGAGGGCGTGGGATCGGCCGGGTCATAGCGGAACGTGGCCGACGGCGGACCTCCAGGCCGCCGGCCCGGCTCGGCGGCCCGCGGCTGAGCGTGCCCCCGGCCCCGGGTACCAGCGCTGCTCGCCGGCAACCGGGCGGCGGCCAGGCCGAGGTCGCGCCAGCCCGGGCCGGCGCCCCAGGCGCACCGAATCCTCCCAGACCGTGTGCTCCGGCGCCGCTTCTGGCCCTCGTCCGGCGGCCGGCGCCTCCGGGCGCGGCGTAGCGGTCCAGCCAGGCCAGGCTCTCGGTCATCACCTCGCCGCTGGAGGCGACGTCCAGGTGCGTCCAGGGCCCTACGACCAGCCGGGTGGGGACACCCCGGGCGGCCAGGGCCTGGTACTGCTCCAGGCTCTGCTCCAGGAACAGGTCCTGCCAGCCGCCGACGATCAGCGTGGGCACCGCGATCCGGTCCAGCGCCGCCCCGCACCGCAACGGGGCCCAGAACTCGTCGGCCGGCCGCGGGTGCTCGAACCACTCTCAAACCAGGGCGCCCGATCCCCAGCAGGTCACGGCGCGGCCTTGACCGGCATCCGGGCCAGCGCCGGGCGCAGCCGGCGCTCCGCGGTGACCGAGCGGACCAGGCCCCGCAGCATGCCGGCGCTCTCCTGGTGCGCGATCAGGTCGGTCCAGATGACGTAGTTGCACAGGCCGAACACCCCGTGGCTGTACGCGGCCCGGGCGAAGTCGTGCGGGCCGACCTGGACGACCGCCGCGACCAGTTCCGGCGGCGGGTCCAGGGCCAGCGCCCACTGCACGAAGCCCAGGTAGCTGGGGCCGAAGGTGGCCAGCCGCCCTTCGAACCAGTCCTGCCGGCGCAGCCAGGCCACGGTGTCCTGGCCGTCGGTGATCTCGTGCCGCATGGGCTCGAACTCCCCGCCGGACCCGAACGTCCCCCGGCAGCTCTGCAGCAGCACGTGGTAGCCGCGTTCGGCCAGCAGCTGGGCGTACTGCACGGTGAACGGGCCCCGCCGCGACCGTACGGGCACCGGACCAGGACCGTGGCCGCGGGCTGGACCGCGACCGGGGTGTAGTGGTCGGCGAGCAGGGTCACGCCGTCCGACATCGGCACCGGCAGGTCCCGCTCCATCGTGACCCGGTTGCGCCGCGGCGGCAGTGACCAGGTCCGGGCCAGCACCCGGCCCAAAGCGGCCGCAGCCGGATGTAGCGGGCGGGAACGGACGCTCGTACGGCTGGAGTCCAGGCTCATGTGGGGTTCCTTCCGCGACGGCGCGGGCCGGGGCCGGCTCCTTTGTAATCCGCGGAGCCGGACGGACGCAACCCCCCGGACCATCGGGACCGGGGGTTGCGCCGCCTGCCTGGCCGGACGTCAGGCCCAGACGTCAGGCGGGGTCCCCGCCGGTGCGGGGGCCCGCGGCGGGCAGCGGGTACCGGGCCGTCACGAACTCCGGCTCGTCATCGGCCTTCTTCACGCTTCCGGCCTCGGCCCGGCCCCGGTAACCACCGCCGGGGCCGCCCGCGGGGACGCCAGGCCAGGCGTACCCCTCGGCGGCGACCGGGCGGCCGGGCACGTCATGCGGCATGAGCAGCATCCACGCGCACGAGACGACCAGAGCGACCAGGAAACCGAAGTAGATCCAGAATGCCGGGGTGACCCCGGAAGTGATCGCGAGCCCGATCTGCGAGGCCTCGGCGGAGCTGATCCCGAACTGGGCAGGCGAGGCGGGAGCGCCCGCCTGCACCAGCGCCGAGATGGCCTGGGCAGCCATCACGATCGCCGCCCCGGCGAGCAGGGCCGCGCCGTGCCGGACCGGGCGCCACATCACGGCCACGAGAACGACCGCGGCCACCGCCACCATGACGATGACGTTCCCGGCGATGACCCAGCCCGGATTGGCGAAGGCGTTGCCCGCCGTCAGCGACTCCTGCTGCCCGGACGCCGCCCGCAGCGTGTAGCTGTCCCAGGCGGGTGCGAACGCGGCGGCCACGCCGAGCCCGGCCAGCGCTACCAGCACGGCTGGGCCCAGGGCGGCGCCGCGCGGCCGGGTTACCGGGCGCACGGTCCCAGTGGCCAGACCGGGCGCCGTCCGGCGCATGATGGCCAGCGCAGATCCGGCCGCGCAGGCCAGCCAGCCCACGAATGACAGCATCAGGCCGGCACCGGCGGTCGATCCGCCGTCGATGGCCAGGCCCGCATCGGAGACGAAAAGGCCGAACGTGACCGCACTGACCCCCACGGCCAGCAGCGCGCCGGGCCGGGCCCGGCTGCCGCCGAGAAGGATCAGCGCGGCACCCAGGGTCCAGGCGGCCAGGTAGATCAGGTGCGGGATCAGCTGGCTGGCCTGCGAGGTGAGGCTGGTGCCGAGGTAGCTGGGGAACAGCCCGGCGATCCCCAGGATCACGCCCGCGACGAGCAGCCCGGCCGCCGCGGCCGAACCTGCCCTCCCCGCGAGCGCCGGAGCGAGACGGGTGAAGGCCGGCCGCCAGGCCGGTAATCGCCGGCGCCGGATCCGAGGGGGCCGGTGGGCTGGCCGTACAGGCCGCCACCCTCGCTGTACTGGCCGTACGAAGCGGTGTTATCGCCGAACGGGCTGGTATATCCACCTGCCGCCCCGGCAGGGGCGCCCAGCGGGCCAGTCGGCTCCTCTTCCGGCAAGCTGGTCACTGCGGGCTGGGAAGCACCGGCTGGCTGGGCCGTTCCGGCTGGCTGGGCCGTTCCGGCTGGCTGGGCCGTTCCGGCAGCTGCCGCGGGCCCGGCCGCTGCTGCGGGGTCGGCGGCTACCGGGGGTTCGGCGGCTACCGCGGGGTCAGCCGGGATTGTACTTTCAGCGGCTGTCGCGGGCCCGGCGGGCGCCATGGTCTCGGCGGCCGGGGCCGCGGCCTGCGCGACCGGCGGGGTCCTGCGGCCAACCGGCACGATCGTGCCCGGTACCTCGATGCCGGCGAACCGGGTCCAGGCGGCGGACCAGCCCTCGGCCGTCTCGGGCCACCGCTCCAGCGGCTGTGAGCGCGGCGCGTCTGCGAGCCAGATCCCGTAAAAGTCTTTTCCTCGCCCGATCTCGTATTTCGTACCCCGGTATGTGATCGTCACCTTGTCAAACACGGTCTCAGCCCTTTCGTGGTCCTGCTTCGCCCGCCCCGTCGTGTCATGTCCGGCAGCTATCGGACAACCTAAGAAACCGCCCTGCAGGCCGCTGAGCGGTCACTGAAGCCTTCCTGACTCTTTGGTCCGGCCGGCTGGGAAATTGCGTCAGCATATGTTGACGCGTGTCTCATGTCAGCTTATGCTGACGCCTATGGAACCACTTCTCGAGATCGCCGAGGGCGCCACGAGCAACGATCCCGACGCCGGGCTCCGCGCGGTGGCGGCATTGCGGACCCTGACCGAACGACTGGAGGTGCTCCAGGTGCAGGCCGCCCGCGACCTGGGCTGGTCCTGGCAGGAGATCGCCCAGCGCCTGGGCGTCACCAAGCAGACCGTGCACCGCAAGTACGGCCGGCGGATCGGAGGCCGCTGATGTTCGAGCGGTTCACCGATGACGCCCGCCTGGTCGTCCGGCATGCCAGCCAGCACGCCCGCAGGCTGGGGCACCGCTACATCGGCGCCGAGCATCTCCTGCTGGCCGCCGTTTCCGCCGCCCCGCCGGCCAGCGCGGTCATGCGCGAGGCCGGGGTCACGCCGGACCTGGTCGAGGAGGAGATCGTCCGGCATATGGGGCTGGGCGCCGGGGCGGGCCTGTTCGGCGGCCTGGACCGGGACGCACTGTCCACCATCGGCATTGACCTGGACGCCGTACGGGCCAGGATTGAGGCCTCGTTCGGCCCGCTGGCCCTGGAACGGGCCGCTCGCTCGATAGCACCAGGCGTACGTCGACGGCATCCTGGGTTCATTCAGGCCTGGCGGCACCGGCGGCGGATGCGGCGGCCCACGGCAGTGCTGCCGCCGGTTCCCCCGCCGCCGGAGGCGACCG
Source organism: uncultured Actinomycetota bacterium (assembly GCA_963781225.1). GTDB lineage: Bacteria > Actinomycetota > Actinomycetes > Streptosporangiales > Streptosporangiaceae > Palsa-504. The sequence continues at coordinate 260,899 of CAWAFD010000011.1, read as the reverse complement.
GGCGCTACCGGGCACCCGGCCCTCCGCCCTGCGGGCATATCCCGTTCACGCCGATGGCCAAGAAGATCCTGGAATCGAGCCTGCGCGAGGCGCTTGCCCGGCACGACCAGCACATCGGGGTGGAGCACATCGCGCTGGCCCTGACCGCCGCCAAGCGCGGTCTGGTGACACCGATCCTGTCTGCGGCCGGGACGTCCGCCCCGGTGCTGCGGGCCGCGATCCTCGACCGTTACCGGCAGGCCAGCTGAGGCTCAGCCTGCCCGGTACAGACTCGTCAGCAGGCCGGCCACAGCCCGGGCGGCCGGATGCGGGTCATCTCGCCACCACAAGAGGCGGACCGCCACCGGCGGGGCGTCGCGCAGCGGCCGGTAGACGACACCAGGCCGCGGATACTGTGTCACCGTCGATTCGGGCGTCACGCCGACATAGCGGCCGGTGGCGATGGCGGTCAGCCAGTCGTCGATGTCGGCGGTGTACTCCACCGGCGGGCGCGCCTCGGGGGGCCACAGGTCCGGCCCGGTGGTGCCCGTCCGCCGGTCGATGACCAGGGTGCGGCCACTGAGCTCGGCCAGCCGCAGCGAGCGCCGCGCGGCCCAGGGGTCATCGGCCGCCATGGCACAAAAGCGCCGCTCCAGGCCGATCACGGCCTCAGCGAAACGGCGCTGGTCCGGCTCGGTGCGCACGACCGCGATATCGCAGGCGCCTTCGGCCAGCCCAGCCGTGGCCGAGTTGGTCCTGATGAGCTGGAGCTCGGTCTCGGGATGCTCGGCCGCCCAGCGGCGCTGGAACGGCGTGGTGTGACGGCCCATGGCCGACCAGGCGTAACCGATCCGCAGCCGGGTGTGGCCGGCCGCCGCCTCACGCGCCACCGCGTCGGCCTCGGCCAGGGCCCGCCGGGCGTGCGGGAGCACGCGGCTGCCCGCCGCAGTCAGGCTGACCTCCCGGGTGGTGCGGCGCAGCAGCCTGACCCCGAGCACCGTTTCCAGTGAGGCAATGGAGCGCGAGGCGGCGGCCTGCGAGATGCCCAGGTCGATCGCCGCGTCGGTGAAGGTTCCCGCGTCCGCGATGGCAACCAGGCAGCGCAGCTGGCGCAGCTCGACATTCATAACTCAAGTGTATAAATGGTCCGCCGCATGCATTTTGCGTATAAGAAGACGCGACGCACGCTGACGGTATGGAAATCACCGTCACACCGGAGCGGGCCGGCACCCTGGCCATGTTCGGCGGAGCGCTGTCCAACCAGTTCGGTGCGGCCACCGGCGCGCTGGCCTTCCCGGTCATCGGACCGCTCGGTGTCGTGGCCGTGCGCCAGTGGATCGCGGCGATCGCGCTCCTGGCCGCCGGGCGTCCCCGCTGGCGCTCGTTCGGCTGGCCGCAGTGGCGGCCCGTGCTGGCGCTGGCGGCCATCTTCGGCACGATGAACCTGTCCCTGTACACCGCCGTCGACCGGCTCGGCCTCGGCCTGGCGGTGACCCTGGAGTTCCTCGGGCCGCTGAGCGTGGCCCTGGCTACCTCGCGCAGGCGGGCCGACCTGGCTTGCGCGCTGGTGGCCGGCGCGGGTGTGGTCGTGCTGGCCCGCCCGCGGCCGGCCGACCGACTACCTCGGCATCGGCCTGGGACTGCTAGCCGCCGCCTGCTGGGCCGGTTACATCTGGACCAATCGCCTGATCGGCCAGCGGCTCTCCGGGGCGCAGGGTCCGGCCGCGGCGTCCGCCCTGTCGGCCCTGGTCTTCGTGCCGGCCGGGGTGGCCGACCTGATCCGGCATCCGCCGACACCGGCCGCGTGGGCGTGCGCCGCCGCTGCCGGGGTGCTGTCCTCGGCCGGGCCGTTCCTGGCCGACCTGTTCGCGCTGCGCCGGGTTCCCACGCATTACTTCGGCATCTTCATGAGCGTGAACCCGGTCCTGGCCGCGATCATCGGCTTGGTGGTGCTGGGTCAGTCGCTGCCGGTGACCGCCTGGCTGGCCATCGCGGCCATCGTGGCCGCCAATGCGGCCAGCGCCCTGCTCAGGACCGCCGCGCCTGCCGCCGGCGTTCGCCCGCACGGTCAGGACCACCGCCGAGGCGATGAGCACAGCACCCGCAATCCCGGCCGGGCTGAGCCGCTCCCCCAGGATGAGCGCGGCCAGGACAGCACCGGTCAGCGGCTCGAGCAGGGCCAGCAGCGCGCCGGTGCTGGCGGTGGCGGTCCGCAGGCCGCGGAAGTACAGCGTGTAGGCCACGGCGGTCGGGCCGGTGCCGAGCGCGGCCAGCAGGCTCACGGCGGCCGGCCCTGGGGTGAAGCCGACGCCGCCGACGGCCTGGGCCAGCGGCATCAGCGCCAGGCCGCCGATGGTGAAGCCGAACCCGGTCATGGCCAGGTCATCAAGGCCAGGCACCGGCACCGCGGCGGCCAGTGTGATCGCAGCGAACCCGCCCGCGGCCAGCACGGCCATGCCCGCGCTCGCCAGCACCGCGGTCCGGCTGAACCCGGACGGCAGCCCGACCAGCAGGCCGAGCCCGGTCAGGGCCAGGCCGGTGGTGGCGGCCGCGAACCGGCCGGCCGGGCGTCCGGTGAGCCGCCCCGCGCCCAGCACGATGACCGGCGCGGTGCCGATGGTGACCAGGGTGGCCAGCGGCACCGAGGTCAGCGCCACCGCGCTGAAGTAGCAGCTTTGGTACTGCGCGGCCAGCAGGCCGATCACGGTGATCCGGGTCCAGGCGGCCTGGCCCGCGGGCCAGCGGCGGCCGGTCAGGGTGAGAAAACCGACGATCAGCAGCCCGCCCACGGTCAGGCGGTACGCCGCGACCGAGATCGCGGGCAGCCCGGTGGCCCGGCTGAGCAGGCTGCCGGTCAGCCCCCCAGTCCCCCACAGCAGGCCGGACAAGATAAGGAAGAACAGGCCGGGGCCTGGCCGGCGCGTGGCCGGAGCCGCCATCGCCGTCGTGCGTGCGCGCATCGGGAATCGCTCCTGCGACGAGAAGGGAATGGTCGCGGAAGCGGGGCGAGCCAGCTGGGCTCACGCGGCAGGCACGCGCCGGGCCATGGGACCGTATGGCGCTGACCAGCCGGCACGGGCACCGGACACCACAAGCGCGTGTCAGCTCCGTACGGCTGGCACGCGCGGGCTAACGCCCCGCTAGGAGCGGGGCGGCGGGGTGATGGGAAAACACCGGTGCACGCCAGGGATGCTATCCCGGTCCCGCCGGGTTACGCGAGCGGTTAATCCGCCCCGGTGCCGGGCCCGGGCGGCCCGTCAGCCGCTAGCCGCGCCTACCGTCAGGTTGGCACCGCCGGCGCATTCCAGCACGGTCCCGGTGACGAAGCCCGCGCCGGCCAGGTAGGTGATGGCGGCGGCTACATCGTCCGGGGTACCGATCCGGCCGGCCGGGCTGACCGCGGCGACGGATGCGAAGAAGGCGGCCCGCTGGTCCGCTGGCAGGCCGTGCCACCAGTGCGTGTCGACCACACCAGGTGAGACCGCGTTGATCCGGAGCGGGGCGAGTTCCACCGCCAGCGTGGGCACCATGGCCTCCAGCGCGCCGTTGACCGCGGCCAGCCCGACAGCACCGGGATAGGCGGCACGAGCCGAAACTGCGCTGACGAAGGTGACCGATCCATCCGCCCGCAGCCTTGACCGGGCCGCCCGAAGCACCGTGATATACGCGAACAACTTGCCGTCGAACGCCTGCCGCAGGGCATCGTCTTCCAGCTCGGCGAAGGGCCCGCTGCCGACCGCGCCGGGGCTGGCCGCGAGCACCAGGTGATCAACGCGGTCCGCGGCTGCGAAGAAGCTGGCGACGGCTACGTGGTCGGTCGCATCCACCCCACTGACCTGGACCGGGAGGTCGATCCGTTGCGCGGCGGCATCCAGCCGCGCCTTGGAGCGCCCGGTGATGGTCACCTCGGCACCGTCCGCGGCGAACGCCCGCGCGGTTGCCTCTCCGATGCCGGCGCTGCCGCCGATGATGACGATCCGCTGTCCGTCAAAAGACATCTCGACTCCTCATTTGCCGGTAATGGCCGTCTCGGTAAATCTTATCGAGACTTTGATTCTCGTCAAATGCTAGGCTGGGGCCATGACGGATCGCCACAGCAGCGGATCCGGGGCTAGCGGATCCGCGGCCAGCGGACCGCAGACCGCCTGCTGCCGGCCGCCTGGTGCGCCCCGGCCGCATACCGGTCGCAGGCGCAACGCCGCGGCTCGCGACGCCATCCTCGACGCGACCCTCGAGCTGCTCCGGACCCAGGGCGCAGCGGGCGTCACCATCGACGCGATCGCGGAGGCGGCCGGCGTGGGCCGGCAGACCATCTACCGGTGGTGGCCCGCCAAGGGCGCCGTCGTGGCCGAGGCGATGGTCCGCGGTGCGCGGGGGATGGTCCCGGCCCGTGATACCGGATCGCTCGCCGGTGACCTGACCGCCTTTTTCGCCGACAGCTTCGCCGGGCTGCGCGATCCCGGGACCCGCCGCGCGCTGCGCCAGCTGATGGCCGCCGCCCAGACCGACGAGCACGTGGCCGCCGTGCTAGCCGACTTCACCACCCAGCGGCGGGCCGCCCTGCGGGCGTTGCTCGAGCGGGGCCAGGCCGGCGGTGACATCGCCGCCACCGCAGACCTCGAGATGCTGGTCGACTTGGGCTACGGCGTGCTGTGGTACCGCCTGCTGGTCGGGCACGCGGCACTGGACGAGCACGCCGCCGCCGGGCTTTCGGCCCACCTCATCGCGGCCAGCCAGGCCGGGACCGGTGTGCCGGGCGCACCGCCGGAGCGAGCGTAGGGTTTCCGGTGAGATGCTGCTGACGTTCGGGCACGGGACGGCCACCGCCGGGCAGATGACCGAGCTGCTCCGCGACGCCGGCGTGACCGTGCTGGTCGATGTCAGGATCGCGCCGGGCAGCCGGCGTCATCCGCACGTGGCCCGGGCCGAGCTGGAACGCTGGCTGCCGGAGGCCGGGATCTCCTACCGCTGGGACAAGCGGCTGGGCGGCTTCCGCCAGCCCGGCCCGGATTCACCCGACGTGACCTGGCGCGAAGAGATGTTCCGCGGCTACGCGGCGCACATGCGGACCGCGGAGTTCATCACCGCGGTGGACGAGGTCCTGACCGAGGCGGCGGCCGATCTGACCGCCGTGATGTGCGCCGAGAGCCTGTGGTGGCGCTGCCATCGCCGGATGATCGGCGATTTCGTCTCGGCGGCACGGGACGTGCCGGTGCGGCACCTGCTGCACGACGGGCGGCTCGAGGAGCACCGCCTGTCCCCCGGGCTGCGGCTCCGCGACGACGGCCTGCTCGTCTATGACGGCGGTCAGGCGCCGCTGCTCTAGCGGGCAGCGGCAGGCCGGCCGGTCAGTCCAGGTAGGCGCCGAAGCCGCCGGTTTGCCAGGTTGCGCCCGCGGGGGTGATGGCGAACGCCTCGTATCCGTCCAGGCTCTCGATCCAGTCCCGGGCCGCGGGGCCCATCGCAAAGGCCGCGGTCGCGTAGGCGTCGGCCAGCGTCAGCCCCGGGCCGACCACGGTGATGCTGGCCAGCCCGGCGGCGGGGCGCCCGGTGTGCGGATCGATGATGTGCGCGCCGCGCTCGGTGACCCCCGAGGTGGCCACGGCGAAATCCTGGCCGGCCACGACCAGCGCGAGCGACCCGCGCCGCCACGGGTCGGCGATCCCGATCCGCCACCGGCGCTCGCCCGTGCACTGCACGTCACCGCCGCCGTTGACGCTGTGCTCGGCTGAGCCGGCCTCGCTCAGCAGCGCAGCCGCTCGTTCGATAGCCCAGCCCTTCACGTAGCCGGAGGGATCGAGCCGGCCGCCGGGCGTGGCCGTGAAGTACCCGCCGCTGCGTGCGCTGACCTCGGCGCAGGCGCTGAGCACCTCGGCCAGTTCGGGGGCGCACTGGGCGAGCGGGACCTCGCCGCGGCCGTACCGGCTGACGTCGCTGTCCGCCCGGAAGGGCGAGAAGGTGGCATCCACCCAGTGCAGCCACCGCACCGCCCGGCCCAGCGGGCCGGCGGCGCCGGGAGCAGCCGTCCAGGCGGGGACGTCGAAGGAGACGACGGTGCCCATCACCTGCTCGGCGTGCCGGCTCGGCCTGCCCGTTCCTCCCCCGTCATGCGGCGCCTCAGGCGCCGTGGTCGAGCGCGTTCTGCAGCGAGCCGATGTAGCCGGCGCTGGTGTAAGTGGCGCCGGAGACCGCGTCGATCTTCCCGTTCTGCGTGGTCAGCGTCTCACTGATCAGCTTGGGGAAGGCGAACTCGCCGATCTGGATGTCATGGATGGTGTTGGCCGGCTGCTGCAGCACGGCGACCTTGACGATCTTGCGGTCCTTCATGATCAGCTGGATCTGGACCGGCCCGTACGCCGTGTCGGTCACGTGCCCGTTGACCGCCGTCTCCCCCGCGGACAGCTTGCCGGCCAGGCTGCCCTGCGGGAACTCACCCGGTACCGTGGCCGCGGACGCACCGGCCGATGGCGAGGCCGCACCCGACGAGGCAGGAGCCGGGCCGCCGCCTGTCCCAGCTGCCGATGCGGCCGGGACGGCGGGGACGTGCGACTTGAATGACAGCAGGGCCACCAGCCCGGCGATGGTGGCGGTCACAGCCAGGATTACCCGGCGCATGTCGCGGATCCTCTCTCAGAACTCGAAAGACTCGAAGTGAATGCGCGACCGTGGTACCCCGGCGGCGCGCAGCGCCCGCACCGCGGCAGCCGTCATCCCGGCCTGCCCGCACACGTAGGCGTCCTGCTGATCCAGACCGGGCACCAGTGACCGCAGCGACCGGGGCGAAAGGGGATCTCCCCCGATCTCGGCCCGGGATCCGATCAGGTAGTGCACGGTGGCGCCGCGCGCCGCCGCGATGGCGTCCAGCTCCTCCCGGAACACCACGTCCTGTCCGCGGCTGGCCCGGTAGATCAGCGTGACGGGCCCGGGCAGTGTGGCGAAGATGGCCCGCAGCGGGGTGATGCCGAGCCCGCCGGCCAGCAGCAGCACACCGCGACCGGACACGGCCGGGGTGAACGCACCGTAGGGGCCTTCGGCGAACACCCGGGTGCCCGGCCGCAGGCGGCTCAGCGCCTGGCTGTGGTCGCCGAGGTCTTTCACGGTGATCCGCAGCAGGTCCTGGCCGGGCGCGGCGGACAGCGAGAAGGGGTGCGAGGACCACCACAGGGACCTGGTCAGGAACCGCCAGCGGAAATACTGTCCCGGCTCGGCGCTGAGCTCGGTCAGGTGGTTCCCGCTGATGTAGATCGAGGTGACGCCGGGCCCCTCTGGCTTGGTCCCCACGACCGAGAACCGCTGCCGGGTGTAGCCACGCAGCGGGACCGCGACCCGGTACCACAGCACCAGGGCCAGCACAGCCAGGTACATCGCGGACCACCAGAACCGCGCGGCCAGGCTGGCCGTGAAGGCCACGCCGTTGGCGAACTGGTGGCTGAAGGCCAGCGCGATGGCCAGGTAGGTGTACAGGTGCAGGTAGTACCAGGTCTCGTAGCGGACCCGGCGGCGGGCGGCGCGCATCGAGACCAGGCCGATGCCGAGCAGCAGGAAGGCGGCCACCGTCGCCATCAGCACGTCCGGGTACTGCGTGAGCAGGGTGGCCGTCTCGCTGACCACGCTGGTGTGCGCCTCGACCGCGTAACCCCACAAGATGAGCAGCGCGTGAGCCCAGACCACGCTGACCACATACCGGCCGCCCATCGCGTGCCAGCGAGCCAGCTGGTCTCCGCCCACGCCGCGCTCCAGCGGCGGGAGCCGGGCCATCAGTGCCACCAGGACCACCACGGCGTATCCGGCCAGCAGGCCCAGCACCTCACCCGCGCCGGTCAGCCAGCCACCCAGGCCACTGACATCCGGGGTGCTGTGCCACCACAGGGCGATGACGATCAGCGCCCCGGCGGCAATGACCCCCAGGACCATACGGGGTCCGGCCCGGCCGGGCCTGCGAGCCGTCCGGACGGGCCCACCAGCACCTCCCGGGCGGCGCTCCGAAGCAGGCCGCGGCGCCGCCGGGACCGGTCCGGAGCCGGGACGGGTCCCCGGCACGCCAGCCCGGGCCGGGCCGGATCGCCTGGCAACGCTGGTCAACCGCACCTCCGCTGGTAAAGGCCTTAGCTGGATCGTATGCGCACCAGGCCATCTAGGTCCCGTCCGCGATCCTCTCCCTAGTAATGGCCACGCAGCGCGACCTCGCATGGTTCAGCCGGTGGCCGTAACCGCTTCGTAAGCGCTCCGGGGTGCGCCCGCGGTGGCGTCACTGTCAACCCAAGTTGACATCTAGTCCGTGTCAACATAGATTGACAGCATGGAAAACGCAACCGCCCTGGCCGCCGCGGCCGACAGTTCGGATCCGCGCACCGGGCTGCGCGCCGTCGCCGCCCTGCGCAGGCTGCTGGAACAGCTCGAGGTCCTGCAGGTGGACAACGCACGGATGAACGGCTGGTCCTGGCAGGAGATCGCGGAGATGCTCGGCGTATCCCGGCAGGCCGCCCACAAGAAGCATGCGGGCAGGCCCGCCGGCGGCCCCGCACCCCGCCGGCGCGGCAACCGCTGAGGACAGGAGAAGCTGACGATGTTCGAACGATTCACGGACAAGGCCCGGCGCGTCGTGGTCCTGGCCGGGGCCAAGGCCACCGAGCGCGGCGAACAGGTCCGCCCGGTCTACATGCTGCACGCGCTGACCGCCGCCGACGGCATAGCCGCCCGGGCCCTGGCCGGGCTGGGTGTGGACAGCGCCTCGGTCGAGCGCAGCCTGGACCGCATCGAGCCACTGGCCGGGCCGCTCGCGGCGAGTCCGTCCAGCGAGGATGCCGAGGCACTGGCCGCGATCGGCATCGACCTGGACGAGATCAGGCGCAGGGTCGAGGAGAGCTTCGGCCCCGACGCCGTGGCGCGGGTCCCGGCCGCCCCGAAAGGCCCGCCGGCCCGCCCCGGGCGGATGTCGCTGACGCGCGAATCCAAGCAGTCGCTTGCCCTGGCGATCAAGGAGGCCCGGGCGCTGCGGCACAACTACATCGGCACCGAGCACCTGCTGCTGGGCCTGCTCGACGCGGCCAAGCTCAACCCCCGCGGGGACTTTACCCCCGCTACCCTGCGCGAGCTCGGCATCGATCCAGACCGCGCCCGGCAGCAGGTGCTGGACGAACTGCGTCGGGCTCTCGCGTAACCCCGGGGCGGCCGAGCGAGCGAAGGACCGCGGCGAACTGCCGCCGTTACTTCCCTGAGGGACAGCTGATGCTTACCTCCTGGGAAGCGCACACTGACTGCACTGAGAGTATCCATACGAACACGTAGAGCCATACTCTGACAGAGGGGACATCACGGATAGGATACGGTCAAATGCTCAGAGTAAGCGACGAGTGGGAGCGAGCCCTCCACGCACCCGCCATGGCCGCCGCGACGCCGGGTGATGTTGTGGTCGTCCGCGCCGGCGGCAGCTATGACGGCAAGCAGGGTATGAATCTGGCTACCGGCATAAGCTACCGGTCGGCAGGCGCACAGGCCCTGTGCCTTCACGTGCTCGAGATTCCGCCCGGTACGCGCGGCGTGCCGCACAGCCACGACGGCCACGAGTCCGCCATCTATACCGTCAGCGGCGAGACCGAGGTCTGGCACGGCGAGGGCCTCCGGAACCGCACCGTGGTGCACGCCGGTGACTTCATGTACGTCCCGCCGGGGACCCCGCACCTGCCGGTGAACCGCAGTGACGTGACGACGGTGGCCGTGGTGGCCCGCACCGATCCGCAGGAGCAGGAGAGTGTGCTCACCATGCAGCTGCCGGCGCACCTGGCCGAACTCAGCGATTTCCCGGTCGCCAGCCAGTAACCCCCGGCATTCCCGGAAAATGCGCCCGCCCCTCTCCCGCGGCGGCCGGCATTGCCCTCTCCCCAGCGCCCTGACCGGGCGCGGGCGGTGCCGGCCGCGGGGGCGGGCGTGTTCCTGCCCGGGGCGCTAGCCCGCCAGACCTGTGGCTCAGGTCGCGAATGCCTCCGGCGGGGGGCAGGCGCAGACCAGATTCCGGTCGCCGTAGGCCTGGTCGATGCGGCGCACCGGCGGCCAGTACTTGGCCCGCCGGTCCCCACCCGGCGGGAACGCTGCCTCCTCGGCTGCGTACGGGTGCTTCCACTCCCCCGCGATGAGCATCTCCGCGGTGTGCGGCGCGTTCTTCAGCGGATTGTCCTGAGCGTCGAACTCGCCCGTGGCGACCTGCTCGATTTCTGCCCGGATCGCGATCATCGCGTCACAGAACCGGTCCAGCTCGGCCACGCTCTCACTCTCGGTGGGCTCGATCATGAGCGTCCCCGCGACCGGGAAGGACATGGTGGGCGCATGGAACCCGTAGTCGATCAGCCGCTTGGCGACGTCGTCGACGGTGATGCCGGTCTGCCGGGCCAGCGGGCGCAGGTCGATCACGCATTCGTGCGCCACCAGGCCGTTCCGCCCGCTGTACAGCACCGGGTAGTGCGAGGCCAGGCGGCTGGCCAGGTAGTTGGCCGACAGCACCGCGACCTGGGTGGCCTGGCGCAGCCCGGCGGCGCCCATCATCGCGACGTAGGCCCAGGAGATCGGCAGGATGCCCGCGGACCCGTACGGCGCCGCCGCCACCGGGCCGACATCGCCGCGGCCGGGCAGGAACTCGGCCAGATGCCCGCGGACCGCGACCGGGCCAACGCCGGGACCGCCGCCGCCGTGCGGGATGCAGAACGTCTTGTGCAGGTTCAGGTGCGAGACGTCCGCGCCGAACGAGGGCAGCGTGGCCACCCCCACCAGGGCGTTGAGGTTGGCGCCGTCGATGTACACCTGGCCGCCGGCCTCGTGCACGGCCGCGCAGATAGCGCGGACGCCTCTCTCGTACAGCCCGGCGGTGGATGGGTAGGTCAGCATGATCGCGGCCACCCGGCCCTGGTGCGTCTCCAGCTTGGCCTGCAGGTCACCGACGTCGACCGCGCCGTCGGCACCGCACTTGACCACAGCCACGCGCAGGCCGGCCAGCACGGCGCTGGCTGCGTTGGTGCCGTGCGCCGACTCCGGGATCAGGCACACATCCCGCTCCGCATTGCCCTGGGAGGCGTGGTAACCGCGGATGGCCAGCAGCCCGGCCAGCTCGCCCTGCGACCCGGCGTTCGGCTGCACCGAAACGGCGTCGTAGCCGGTGATCTTGGCCAGCCGCACTTCCAGGGACTCGATCAGCTCCAGGTACCCGCCCGCCTGGGCGGCCGGCACGAACGGGTGCAGCCCGGCGAACTCCGGCCAGCTGACCGGCTCCATCTCGGCCGCCGCGTTCAGCTTCATCGTGCACGAGCCGAGCGGGATCATCGACCGGTCCAGCGCGATGTCGAAGTCCGACAGCCGCCGCAGATAGCGGAGCATAGCGGTCTCGCTGTGGTGCTCGTGGAACACCGGGTGGGTGAGGAATTCCGAGCTGCGCCGCAGCCCAGCCGGCAGCTCACCGTCGTGTCGCGTCAGCTCAACCTCGGCCGTGTCCCCCACGTGGCAAATGGCCGCGACCACTGCGCGCAACTGCTCGTCGGTGGTGGTCTCGTCGCAGCTGACCTGCAGCGCGCCGTCATGGGCCAGGTAGAGGTTGTATCCGGCGTCATGCGCACGTCCCAGGGCTTGAACGGCGTCGTCGCGCCCGCCATCGAAATGAATCCGGATGGTATCGAAGTAATCACCTACGCCCGTTCGGTGCCCGAATTCGCGCAAGGTGGCCGCGAGGGTCGCGGCACTACGGTGTGCGGCCCGGGCGATGGTGGCCAGCCCGTCAGGCCCGTGGTAGGCGGCGTACATGCCCGCCGTGACGGCCAGCAGGACCTGGGCCGTGCAGATGTTGCTGGTTGCCTTCTCCCGGCGGATGTGCTGCTCGCGGGCCTGCAGCGCCAGGCGGTAGGCGGGCCGGCCGTCGGCGTCCACGGACACGCCGACCAGGCGGCCGGGTAGCTGGCGCTTGAGCGGATCGCTGACCGCGATATAGCCGGCGTGCGGGCCGCCGAACCACAGCGGGACACCGAACCGCTGGGTGGAGCCCACCGCGATGTCCGCTCCGGCCTCGCCGGGCGGCGTGAGCAGGGTCAGGGCGAGCAGGTCGGCGGCCACCGCCGCCAGCGCGCCGCGGGCGTGGGCCGCCTCGATCAGCGGCGCCGGATCCCTGATCTCGCCGGACGCCCCGGGGAACTGCAGCAGCACGCCGAACAGTCCGTCCTGCCGGGCGATGGCCTCGGCTGTCACCGGCTCGACGACAAGGTGGATGCCGAGCGGTTCGGCCCGGGTGCGCAGCACCGCCAGGGTCTGGGGCAGGCAGTCGGCGTCCGCCAGGAACACGTGTCCGGTCTTGGCGGCCCGCCGGGCCAGCGTCATCGCCTCGACGGCCGCGGTGGCCTCGTCGAGCAGGGACGCGCCCGCCCAGGGCAGCCCGGTCAGGTCGGCCACCATGGTCTGGAAGTTCAGCAGCGCCTCGAGCCGGCCCTGGGAGATCTCCGGCTGGTACGGGGTGTACGCGGTGTACCAGGCCGGGCTTTCCAGCACGTTGCGGCGGATCACGGCTGGGGTGATGGTGTCGTAATATCCCAGGCCGATCATGGACGTCAGCACCTGGTTGCGGCCGGCCATCCGGCGCAGCTGCTCCTGGGCCTGCGTCTCGGTCAGCGGCTCGGGCAGATGCAGGTCCGCCGGGGGCGTGCCCTCCGGCAGGGCGGCCTCGGTCAGCTCATCGAGCGAGCTATAGCCAAGGGCCTCGAGCATGTGCTGCTGGTCGGCTTGTGATGGCCCAATGTGACGGGATGCGAAGTCGGACATGAGGAGCCTCCCCGGGACGGACGTTGTCTCGCTGGCTCCCCGTCTGTCACGGCCTTTGCCCGCCGATGGGCAAGCTAGCCCGGCTGGCTAGCGGCGCCGCTCCAGAGATGCCTATCCCGTCCGGTTCGTGTGCCTGAGAGGTTCCGGGGATGTTGCCCCTTCGGCGCCCGCGTGTTGCATGCGGGATCTCTCCCGGCCGGTGTCATCAGCAAGGCCGATCCTACCCGACCGAGACCAGATCGTGGGACCGCAGGGGTCAGCTTGTCCTGCGCAGGCGGCGCTTGGCCAGGTCATCCTGCCCCGAGGCGACCGCGACGAAGCCGTCCTCGGCGCGTACGGCGGGCAGCACCGCCAGATCTCCCTCGACCTCGCGCCAGACCCGGCCGAGCGCGATACCGAAGACGCCCTGGCCACCCGCGAGCAGGTCGACCACCTCGTCGGCCGAGGTGCACTCATAGACGCTGACCCCGTCGCTCATCAGCGTGACCTGGGCCAGGTCGGCCGTCCCGCGGTCACGCAGGTGCTGGACCGCGGCCCGGATCTGCTGTAGCGAGATGCCCGTGTCGAGCAGCCGCTTGACCACCTTGAGCACCAGGATGTCGCGGAAGCTGTACAGCCGCTGGGAGCCGGAACCATGAGCGGACCGGACACTGGGCTCGACCAGCCCGGTACGGGCCCAGTAGTCGAGCTGACGGTAAGTGATCCCGGCCGCCGAACACGCGGTCGGCCCACGGTACCCGATTTCCCCGGAGCCGCCTTCTTCCGCGCCTTCGGGCAGAGCGCTCCCGGCCAGAGCATCTCCAGGCAAGCCAACGTGACCCGGGCTGCCGGGAATCTCGTCCTCGCCGAACAGGGTGCCTTGCGAGCCGTCACCCCTGGTTACCGCCACGCCCACCTCCACGGGAGCTGACTACCCACGGTCTTCGCACCGTAAGCCGCGCCGGGTGGCGCCGTCAACGACCAGCGGCGGCGCGTCGCCACAATCCGGTGGCTGCCGGCCATACCGGGACGCTGCGGCCCGGTGGCCTCAGGTCGCGCGGCCGAAGTCCTCTGGCGAGATGGTGTCGAGGAACTCACGGAACTTCTCGACCTCATCTTCGTTGTCCTGCTCGTCGGGGATGGCCACGCCTGCCTCGTCCAGGATCTCGTCGCTGGCGAAGATCTGGGCGCCGGTGCGCAGGGCCAGCGCGATCGAATCCGACGGCCGTGCGCTCACCTCGGCGCCGTTGGAGAACACCAGATCGGCGTAGAAGATGCCGTCCCGCAGCGCGGTGATGTTGACCGTGCGCAGCTGGACGTTCAGGACCTCGAGGACATCGCGGAAAAGATCGTGCGTGAGTGGCCGCAGGGAAACCATGCCCTGCTGGGCGAAGGCGATCGCCGTGGCCTCGACCGCCCCGATCCAGATAGGCAGGTATCTATCCCCCTGCGCCTCTTTCAGCAAGACGATGGGGCTGTTCGATGGCATCTCGACCCGGACGCCGATGACCTCCATCTGACGCACTACAGCTCCGTCCTCACGTGCCTGGGGGAACCTCTGTGGCCACCACTCCCTTTTGCCAAGGTACACCCGTAATCGGCCGGAGGCCGACCGCAGCCCCCCAGCCGGAGGTCCGCTGGCGGCGGAATCGGACCCGGATTCATGCTCGGGTCCAGGCGCCTCGACGTCGTATTCGCCGGTCCGCAGGGGTGCCGACTTCAGCCCGGCTTCGGCCAGTGCCGACTCGAGCAGCGTGGCGTGCAGCCGCAGGGTGAGATCGGCGATCTGCCAGGCCGTCCTGGCCGCCGCGTCCCGCGCGCCCGCGCCGCGCTGGCGCAGCTGGGGCGCGACCACCTGCTCCACCAGGCTGGCTTCCCGGTCCGCGGCCGCCTTGACTGCCCGCAGGTGCCGGGCCTGCACGCCGTACTGGCTCAGCGCGGCCAGGGCCCGGGCCACGGCCAGCGCATCCGGGCCGTACTGCCGGCCGACCCGGCGGACCAGACCATAGTCCTCGAGTTCGGTCAGCTCGGCATCGCTGATCTCCGCCGCGTCCAGGAGCTGGCGGCGGCTCAAGTCGGCGGGCACCCGGTCCGCCTCCTGGCCGTCCGCGGCGCCGTCGCCATCGGCCAGCCGTTCCCTGATCACCCGCAAGGGGAGATAGGAGTCCCGCTGCATGGTCAAGATGTGACGCAGCCGCTCGATGTCAGCGGCCGAGAACCGCCGGTACCCCGAGCGGGATCGGGCCGGCTCGATCAGCCCTTCAGCTTCCAGGAAGCGGATCTTGGACGGGCTGATGTCCGGGTATTCCGGCCGCAACTGTGCCAGCACCTCGCCGATGCCGAACTGGCCGCGCGCAGCCTGCTCCGGCGCGCTCATAGGGCGCCCCCCTCCGACGCGCTCATGATGTGTCCCCTACGCGAGCGCGCCGCTGCGGCTCGCTCATGCGTAGTCCTGGGCGCCCCTGCCACGGCGGTCAGCGGAGGGAGCCGGGCCGAGGTCCTGGCCGGTCAGGAACAGCAGCCGGAACTTCCCGATCTGAACCTCGTCCCCACCGGTGAGATCCGCCTCCTCGATGCGCTCGCGGTTGACATAGGTGCCGTTGAGGCTGCCCACGTCGCGCACGGTAAACGTGCTGCCGTGCCGGTAGAACTCGGCGTGCCGCCGGGAAACCGTCACATCGTCCAGGAAGATGTCGCTGTCGGGGTGGCGGCCGGCGGTGGTCAGGTCACCGTCCAGCCGGAACCGGCTGCCCGCGTTGGGGCCACG
Source organism: uncultured Actinomycetota bacterium (assembly GCA_963781225.1). Classification (GTDB taxonomy): domain Bacteria; phylum Actinomycetota; class Actinomycetes; order Streptosporangiales; family Streptosporangiaceae; genus Palsa-504. The sequence goes on along the minus strand of CAWAFD010000011.1, from coordinate 245,385 downwards.
CATGACCAGAAGCAGGGCGCTGCCGGGTGGCAGGGCACCAAAGGACGCGGAGTCCGGGAACAGGTCCTCAGCAAGGTCGGCCTCGTCGGCGCGGCCCAGCGAGATGGTCGACGTTGTCTCACCCGGGCGCACCGGACTGCCGGGCGCCGCCGGATATCCGCCGGTGCCACTGGGCGCAGCCGGGCCGGCCGGCATGCCTGATCCGGGCGGTACGGGCGCCGACAGCTGGGCCCCGCAATGCGAGCAGAACCGGGCCCCGTCGGGATTCGGCCGACCGCACCGGGCGCAGTACACGCGTGCCATAGCTCCGCTCGGCCTCCCCTCGCTGTGGTCTTCGGCTTCGCCCGACCCAGCCCAAGGTACCGGTGCGGGGGCTTGACGGTCCATGCGCCACGCGAACAGCCGGCGCCTGGCACGCCCATTATTTTGATCGCGACGCTTCCGCCACACCGCCGTCTCACCTCCGCCATGCACCCGCCTGCCACGCCAGGCCCGCCGCAGCGGGCGATGACCACCGGGCGAATCGCAATGGGCGCGATTCTCTCACATAAGCGAACTCGGCGCGGTTCGCGTCTTTCGCATCATCGCGTGAGGGACACAGCTTACCTGGATGCGGCCGCACTATCCGGGGACCTATGAGGTGTATCCCGGACACTGTGCGCTCTCGCTCGGCTGCCGTTCAGCGTCCTGCCTGCTCCACCACCAGGGCCCAGTCATCCAGCAGCTCCTGGGCGGTGTCGGCGTCGGTGCCCTCGGCCCACAGGTGGGTGATCGCGTCGGCCGGGTCGGGCAGAACCAGCACCCAGCCGCGGTCCCGCTCGACCACGCGCACGCCGTCGGTGGTGTCGATCTCGTGGTCCCCCGCCGCCTCCATCACCGTGCGCATGACCCCGCCCTTGGCTGCCCAGGGCGTCGGGATAGAGCGCCGGAGCAGATGCGCCACCGGGATCCGCGCGTCAATCTGACTGAGCGTCAGCCGCGTCCGGGCGACCAGGCCGAGCAGGCGGACGAACGCCGCGATGCCGTCGATGGTCCGGGCGCACTCAGGCACCACGAACCCGCCATGGCCGTCCGCGGCGAAGATAACGTCGTCTTGGGTGGCGGCCAGGGTGAGGGCGTGCATGGAGGTGGGCGTCCACTCCACCTGAACGCCGTGGAACCGGCATACCTGCTCGGCGACCCGGGTCGTGGTCACCGGCAGCGCCACCCGGCCCCGCTTGCGCTCGGCGGCCACCAGGTCGAGTACGGCCAGCAGGGCCCGGTCCTCGCTGACCAGCTCGCCCTTCTCGTCCACCAGCTGGATCCGCTCCCCGACCGGGTCGAACCGTACGCCGAACGCGGCCTTGGAGGAGGACACCATGTCGGCCAGGCGCTGCAGGCCGGCCCGCTGCTGGGCCACGGTCTCGGTCGGCGACACCTCGTCCAGCCGGCCGTTCAGGGTGAGGACGTCGACCCCGATCGTGCCGAGCAGGCTCGGCAGCACCAGCGACGCGGTGCCGCCCGCGCAGTCCGCCACGACCTTGAGCCCGGCCTCGCGCACGCTGCTCATGTCGACGCACCGCAGCAGCTCGTGGGTGTAGGACTCCACCACGCGGGGCGGGTAGCTGAGCTCGGCGATCTCGCCGGGAAACGCGCGGCGGAACTCCTGCCGGGAGAAGACCCGCTCCAGCTTGCGCTGGTCGGCCTGGGACAGCTCGGCGCCGCGCTCGTCCAGGAAGATGATGTCCACCGACTGCGGGTCCCCGGGCGTGGTGCGCAGCGCGATGCCGCCGCTGTAGGCGTCGCGGGCGGTCTCGTACCGGGCCACCGGCAGTGGCTGGGCTTCCAGGTCCACCACGTTGATAGCGCTGGCGTTGAGCGCCCCCTGCACGGCTCGCTTGAGCGTGCGGGCGGCCCGGGACACGTCACGGGAGGTGGTGACGGTGGAGCCCTTGCGCAGCATGGTCGCGTAAGCGCTGGCCAGGCGGACCGCGAGTTCCGGGGTGACCTCCACGTTGACCAGGCCGGACACACCGCGCGGGCCAAACAGGGTGCGCTGCCCGCGGGACTCCCAGATCACGCTGGTGTTGACCACCGCGCCGGCCTCGATGGTCTTGAACGGGTAGACCTTGACCCCGGCGGACAGGTAGGCCTCGGGCTCGATCACGCACTCGTCCCCGACGACCGCGCCTTCCTCGATCCGGGCCAGCCGCATCACGTCGGTGTTCTTGCCGATCACGCAGCCCCGCAAATTCACGCCCTGGCCGACGTAGACGTTGTTGTGCACCACCGCGCGGTGCAGGAACGCGCCCTCCTTGACCACGACGTTGCTGCCGATCACGGTGTACTCGCGCAGCTCCGCCCCAGCCTCGATCTTGGCGTAGTCGCCGATGCACAGCGGGCCGGTGAGCACCGCGTCCGAGTCCACCTCGGCACCTTCGGCGACCCAGACGCCGGGTGAGACCTCGAACCCGGCGATGTCGGTCCGCACCCGCCCGGCCAGCACGTCGGCCTGGGCCTTGAGGTAGCTCTCGAGGGTGCCGACGTCTTCCCAGTAGTTGTCGGAGACGTACCCGTACAGCGGCGCGCCCCGCTTGAGCAGCGCCGGGAAGACATCGCCGGACCAGTCGACCGCCTCGCCCAGTGGTACCTCGGCGAGGACCTCGGGCTCCATCACGTACAGCCCGGTGTTCACGGTGTCCGAGAAGACCTGCCCCCAGGTGGGCTTTTCCAGGAAGCGCTGGATCTGGCCGTCTTCCTCGGTGATCACGATGCCGAACTCGAGCGGGTCCGGCACCTTCGCCAGCGCCACGGTGACCAGCGCGCCTTTTTCCTTGTGGTACCGGACCAGGCCGGTCAGGTCCATGTCGGTGAGCGCGTCGCCGGAGATGACCAGGAACGGCTCGTCGCGAAGCGCGTCCTCGGCGTTACGCACACTGCCCGCGGTGCCCAGTGGCATCTCTTCGGTGGCGTACTGCAGGCTCATGCCGAACTCTTCACCGTCACCGAAATAGTTCCGGACCAGCGCGGCCAGGAACTGGACGGTCACGACGGTCTCGTCGAACCCGTGCCGCTTGAGCAACCGGAGCACGTGCTCCATGATCGGCCGGTTGGCTACGGGAAGCAGCGGCTTGGGCTGGTTCGCGGTCATCGGCCGCAGACGCGTGCCCTCGCCTCCTGCCATGACAACGGCCTTCAAGCTACGCGGCTCCTTCCCGTGCCGTCCCCACCAGGTTCCGCACCTGGACGAGGTACAGCGCCGCGGCCCACCAGTACAAGACTGTTCCCCAGGTCGCGAAAGCCCAGCCTATTACCCGGGCCAAAGTCCCGCCCCAGCCGGGGTGATCCCCCAGGAATAGCAACGGGAACGCATAGAGCAGGCAAAGGGTGGCCGCCTTGCCCACGAAACTGACCTGCAGGGTCCCGAATCCGGCCCGGCGCCGGAGCACGGCCAGGGCCACACCCACCGTCACCTCGCGCAGCGCCAGCACGCCGACCAGCCACCACGGGATGATCGAGCGCACGCCCAGTGCGATGATGGTGGCCGCGATGTACAGGCGATCGGCGGCCGGGTCCAGTATCTGGCCGAGGCGGCTGGTCTGGTTCAGCGCCCGGGCGATCTTGCCGTCCAGCCAGTCCGACAGTCCGGCCGCGATGAGCAGGCCGACCGCCCAGTAGTCGGCCGCCGCTGTCCGCGGCCCCAGGACCAGCCACAGGAAGACCGGCACCCCGGCCAGCCGGGCGGCGCTGATGGCGTTCGGGATGGTCAGGACGCGGTCCACGGACCCAGTATCCTCATGTAAGTGACAATGGCAGATACGGGGGCGCCTCCGCGTGCTGCCGACACCAAGGTGCTCTCCTCACGGGTGCTGGCCGAGGCGGCCAAGCGCCGGGCGTTCGCGGTCATCAGCCACCCGGACGCAGGTAAGTCCACACTCACCGAGGCCCTGGCCCTGCACGCGTCGGCGATCACGCAGGCAGGCGCGGTACACGGCAAGGCCGGCCGGCGTGGTGTGACGTCGGACTGGATGGCGATGGAGCGCGCCCGGGGCATCTCGATCACCTCGGCAGCGCTGCGTTTCGACTACTCCGGCACGGTGCTGAACCTGCTCGACACCCCCGGGCACGCCGACTTCTCCGAGGACACCTACCGGGTACTGTCCGCGGTCGACTGCGCGATCATGCTGCTGGACTCGGCCAAGGGCCTGGAACCGCAGACGCTGAAGCTGTTCGACGTGTGCCGCAGCCGCGGAGTGCCGGTGATCACGTTCGTGAACAAGTGGGACCGCCCCGGCCGGGAGCCGCTGGAGCTGCTGGACGAGATCGAGCAGCGGATTGGCCTGCGCCCGGCGCCAGTGAACTGGCCGGTCGGTGTGGCCGGGAACTTCCGCGGCCTGATCGAGCGGGCCAGCGGCGAGTACGTGACGTTCGAGCGGACCCCGGGCGGTACCGGCCGGGCCATCGAGACGGTGCTGGACGAGGCGGCCGCGCTGGACCGCGACGGCGCCGCGTTCGAGGCCGCCCAGGAGGAACTGGCCCTGCTGGACGAGGTGTACGGCCCCGGCGTTGACATGGAGTCGTTCCTGGGCGGGGTGACCAGCCCGGTGCTGTTCGGCGCGGCGCTGCCCAACTTCGGGGTGCGCCGACTGCTCGAGGCGGTAACCGCGTTCGCCCCGGCGCCGGCGCCGCGTGAGGACATCAAGGGCGAGCCGCGTCCGGTGGACGCGGCGTTCTCCGGCCTGGTGTTCAAGGTGCAGGCGAACATGGACCCGGCGCACCGGGACCGGATGGCGTTCGTGCGGGTGTGCTCGGGCCGGTTCGAGCGGGGCATGGTGCTCACTCACGCCGCCACCGGGCGCCCGTTCGCGACCAAGTACGCCCAGTCCATGTTCGGTCAGGACCGCGAGACGGTCGAGGAAGCCTTCCCCGGCGATGTGATCGGCCTGGTCAACGCCACCGCGCTGCGTCCCGGCGATACGCTGTACGCGGGCGAGCCGCCGGTGGAGTTCCCGCCGATCCCGAGCTTCGCGCCCGAGCATTTCGCGGTGGTGCGCGGCAAGGATGCCGGCAAGGCCAAGCAGTTCCGCCGCGGCATCGACCAGCTCGACACCGAGGGCGTGGTCCAGGTGCTGTCCTCCGACCTGCGCGGCGATCAGGCGCCGGTGCTGGCCGCGGTCGGCCCGCTGCAGTTCGACGTAGTACTGGACCGGCTGGAGCACGAGTTCGGTGCCCGGGCGGACCTGGATCACCTGGACTACACGCTGGCCCGGCGGACCGACGCCGAGGGCGCGAAGGTGCTGGCGGGCCAGCGGGCGGTCGAGGTCCTGACCCGCCGCCACGACGGCGCCCTGCTCGCGCTGTTCAGCGACAAGTGGCGCCTGGGCCAGGTCGAACGCGAGAACCCGGACATCATGCTCGAGCAGCTGATCGCCGGCTAGCTCGTCGCAGCGCACCGCCGAGCCTGGCACCATGGCACGCTCAGCGCACCGGGCCAGACCAAACAAACCCAGTAACCACACAGGTCCCATTTCTGTGGTGATTCCGGTCATCGTGGTTATTTGGGCGCACCATAGTGCGCCAGATTCACCACGGGGCCCGGATCCACCACGATGATTCAGCCAAATGCGCGAATGCCAGTCGGCGGGGTCACGCCTCTGGCACAGCGCGATGAAGGTCCGGGGTGATGGGTCCCTGCCCTTTTAGCTTCGAAGAGATCCGCGCAAACGACCTTCGGCCAGCGGGCCGGGGGGACGCTGGGGCCCTCTGGGCGGCTGGTCACCTACGGCGCCAGAGCCCGGTCGGCAGAGCCTGGACCGCGGAGCCTATACGGCCGAGGCTAGACGGCGCGGAGCCTGGGCATCGGCAGGCTGAGGGCGGCCAGAAGGTCCGGATCGTGCAGGACGGCGGCGCCCAGCTCGTTGACCCGGACGGCGAGCAGGCCGTCGTAGCGCGACAGCCGGGAGCGGCGATCCCCGCCCCATAGGCTGCGGTAATCGTCCCGCGCGCCAGCCGGATCGGTGTAGGCCACGTCGATCACGCCGAGGGTGGCCGCGTACTCGAACAGCACGCACAGCGCGTACCGGCCCTCGAGCACGGCCCAGGCGGCGGCGCCCGCCCGGCCTAGCGAGCCGTGGTACGGGTCGTCCAGGTGCAGCCGCCACAGTGCCGTCAGGCTCCTGGCCACGACCAGGGGTGGCTGATCGGGCGCCCGCAAGATGTCGAGCACGTCGTCGATGTCGGTCCACACGCCGGGATCCAGCGCCGCCAGGCCATCGGCCACCGCACCGCGGCGCTCGGCGACCGGGGTCAGCGTGCCGCGGCGCTGGCCCCTGACGGCCTCGACCCGGCCGAGTTCGTCTTGCGACACGCTGCGCAGCCACCGCTCCCACAGCGCGCCCAGCGCCGGATAGGCCGGACCGGCCAGCACGGCCTCGCCCCGGGTGGTGAGTTCGAGGCGGCCGCCGTCCAGCCGGGCCAGGCCCCCGGTCAGCAGCAGGATGGGCCAGGCGTACGCGGCGATGGGCTCGCCGCCGTCGTAGTAATCCCCGGCTACTAGGACGTCCTCGACCAGCCGGACCGTCGCGGCGTACGGCTGCCGTCCGGCTACCCGGCAGCGCAGCTGACCCTCGGCGGTCAGCTCGAGCACAGCCACGAGATTGGAGAGCGCATCGGCTGCGGTGTAGCGCAGGAAAACCTGACCGGCCTGGTCTTGTCCCGTCCGGATCTGGGCGACGCCGATAGTGCGCTCGGGCACGGCAAAACTTTAGCGCTTCAGCGGCCGGCTCGGGAGTCGCCTCGCCGGACAAGCCCGAAAAAAGTGCCGGCTGTGATCGGTGGTGCTGAGTCGGCGAGCAGGTGCCCCGTATGCGACCGTACGGGTATGCAGATGACCGGGGTTGACGGCTGCCCGGCCGGCTGGGTTGCGGTCACCCTGGGACAGCCCGGCGGCCCGGCGCAGGTACGCGCCGGCGCCTCACTCGCCGCGCTGCTGACGTCCCTGCTAGCCGACGGCGAGGCCGCCGTGGTCGGGATCGACATGCCGCTGGGCCTGCTGGAGGCTGGCTGGCGCGAGGCAGACCGCGCGGCTCGCGGGCGCCTGGGCCCGCGGCGCAGCTCGGTGTTTGCCATCCCGCCGCGGGCGGTATGGGCCGAGCCGGCCTACCCGGCCGCGAACCACCGCTGCCGCGAGCTGACCGGGCAGGGCTTCAGCATCCAGGCCTGGGGCCTGCGGGCCAAGCTGCTCGAGGCCAACGCCTACCGCGAGGTCTGCGGGCACCAGCTGTACGAAGTGCACCCCGAGCTGGCTTTCGGCGCCATCGCGGGCCAGCCGCTGGCGCATAGCAAGCACACTCCGGCGGGGCGCGAGCTGCGCCGTGAGCTGCTCGCCCAGGCCGGGATCATGCTGCCGGGAATCACGCTGCCCGGCCCGCCGGGGCCGGCACCGGCTACCGACATGATGGACGCCGCCGCGGTGGCGTGGAGCGCCGCGCGGATCGCGGCCGGGCGGGACATCGTCCTGCCGGACCACCCGCAGCGCGACCCCCACGGCCGTGAGATCGCCATCCGCTACTAGCTGCCGGGTGCCGCGCTGGCTGCCGGGCGCAGGCTGGCTGCCGGGTGCCGCGCTGGCTGCCGGGCGCAGGCTGGCTACCAGGTGCCATGCTGGCTACCGGATGCGGCCGGGCCGCCGGGTGCGCAGGCCCTCGAAGATCATCGCGCACACCGCGTCCGCCAGTCCTCCCGGTCCCGTCTGGCGGCCGGGCCGGTACCACTCGACGATGGAGTTGACCAGCCCGAAGATCAGCCTGGCGGTGGTCATGGCGTCGGCATCTGGCCGGATGTCCCCATCGGCGACGGCCTCGGCCACCAGCTCGGCCACGAACCGGTCGACCCCCCGCCGCTGCTCCAGCGCGGCCCGCTCCACCTCGGTGTTGCCGCGCACTCGCAGCAGCAACGTGACGTAAGGCGATTCGGCCTCGAGCACCTCGACACTGCCACGGACCAGGTATTCCAGCCGCTCGATGGCGGGCGCGGGCAGCGCGCGGGCCCGGCCCGTGACCGCGGTCAGCCCACCGAGCGCGCGGTCCAGCGCCAGCCGGAGCAGTTCCTCCTTGCCGGTCACGTGATGGTAGATGGCCGACTTGGCGATGCCGAGGCGGTCCGCCAGGTCCCGCATGCTCGTCCCGTCATAGCCGCGCTCGTTGAACAGCTCGACCGCCACCGCCAGCAGCGATTCCTGGTCATAGCCGGGCCGGCCGCGGCGCGGCGCCGGGGTGCTCACGACGACGGGCCCAGCTGGTGGCTGCGCCCCCGGAACTCGGCGATCACCTCGCCGTCCCGGCGGACGGTCACGTCGTAGAGCCCGGACCGGCCGAATCTGGTCCGCAGCACCGCCTCGGCCTCCAGCACGTCGCCAGCTCCGGCCGGCGCGACGAAGACGATGTCGGCCGAGGCGCCCACCGTCATCGGCCCGAAGCTGTTGCACGCACAGCCGAACGCGGTGTCGGCCAGGGCGAAGATCAGGCCGCCGTGCGCCAGCGCGTGCCCGTTCACCATGTCATCGCGCACCACCATGCGGGTCACGGCCCGCCCGTCGCCCACCTCGATCAGCTCGATGCCCATGGCTTGGGACGCCACATCCCGGGCCATCATCGCGCCGGCGCTGGATAGCTGGGTCATGCGGCATTCCCCTCTTTACTGACCGAACGTCCGGTATATAATACAGCTACGAACCGGGCCGTGCGGGCCGGTGGTGCTTACGATGGTGCCAGAGGCAGGCCCGCCGGAGGATGGTGGCGATGACAGCGCTGGATACGACCGACCAGGACCGAACGGGCGTACTGCACGCCCACTTCGACGAGACGATCGAACGCGGGCGCCGGATCGAGCCGCGTGACTGGGTGCCAGACGCCTACCGGGCGACCATGATCCGCCAGATCGCCCAGCACGCGCATTCGGAGATCATCGGCATGCAGCCGGAGGGAAACTGGATCACCCGGGCCCCGTCGCTGCGCCGCAAGGCCATCCTGATCGCCAAGGTGCAGGACGAGGCCGGGCACGGCATGTACCTGTATTCAGCGGCCGAGACGCTGGGCACCGACCGGGCCGACATGACCGACAAGCTCGTGACCGGTCGGCAGAAGTACTCCTCCATCTTCAACTACCCCACGCTGACCTACGCGGACGTGGGCGTGATCGGCTGGCTGGTGGACGGGGCGGCGATCTGCAACCAGGTGCCGCTGTGCCGCTCCTCCTATGGCCCGTACGCCCGCGCCATGGTGCGGATCTGCAAGGAAGAGTCGTTCCACCAGCGGCAGGGCTATGAGCTGCTGATGACGATGATGCGCGGCACCGATGCTCAGCGGGCCATGGTGCAGGACGCCACCGACCGGTTCTGGTGGCCCTCGCTGATGATGTTCGGCCCGCCCGATGACCAGTCACCGAACACCGAGCGCTCGATGGCCTGGGGTATCAAGCGGCACACCAACGATGAACTGCGGCAGCGGTTCGTGGACATGACGGTCCCGCAGGCCGACAAACTCGGCGTCACCCTGCCCGACCCGGACCTGACGTGGAACCAGGCCAGCGGCCACTACGACTTCGGCGCGGTGGACTGGGACGAGTTCATGGCCGTGGTCAAGGGGAACGGGCCGTGTAACGCCGAGCGCATCGCCCGGCGCAAGACCGCCCACGACGACGGCGCCTGGGTCCGCGAGGCCGCCGTGGCCTACGCGGCCAAGCACAGCGCCCGGCCCAGCGAGACGGCGATCTGATGGCGGAGGAGTTCACCGCCGAGGGCGGCCACGGCGCGGTGCCGGTCAGCGACGTCCCCGCCGCGACGGGTCCCAGCAAGTCCGGTCCAGCTGGCCGCTGTATGAGGTGTTCCTGCGCGGCAAGCGCGGCCTGAACCACGTGCACGTCGGGTCGCTGCACGCCGCGGACCCGCAGATGGCGCTGCACCACGCCCGCGACCTGTACACCCGGCGGAACGAAGGGGTGAGCATCTGGGTGGTCGCGGCCGCCGACATCACCGCGTCCAGCCCGGAGGAGAAGGACCCGTTCTTCGCGCCGGCCGGCGACAAGGTCTACCGGCACCCGACCTTCTACGACATCCCCGACGACGTCCCTCACATGTGACATCCCGAGGAGGTGGAGGAGGCAAGCACCATGAGTGAAGACGAGTTCACCGCCTACCAGAGCCTGGCCGAGGAGACCGAGGATCACCGCTGGGCCTTCGGCACCGGGTTCACCAACCCGCTGGAGGGCATCGACACCTCCGTGCCGGACGGCACCGACCCGGCCGCACTGGCCACCTACTGCCTGATGCTCGGCGATGACGCGCTGATCTACTCTCACCGGCTGCAGCAGTGGATGACCCGCATGCCGGAACTGGAGGAGGAGACGGCCCTGGCCAACATCGCGCTTGACCTGCTGGGGCAGGCCCGGATGCTGCTCGCCCGGGCCGGCCGTGCCGAGGCAGAGGCCGGGCCGGGACCGGGCCGCGACGAGGACCGGCTGGCGTTCTTCCGCGACGAACACGAGTTCCGCAACGTCCGGCTGGCCGAGCGGGCCGACGGTGACTTCGCCGAACTGGTAGCCAGGTTGCTGATCTTCTCCACCTGGCGCCTGGCCCTGCTGGCCCAGCTGGCCGGCTCGGGGGACCCGGTGCTGGCCGCCATCGCCGCCAAGGGAGTCAAGGAGCTCACCTACCACCGCGACTACGCCGCCCAGTGGGTAATCCGGCTCGGCGATGGCACCGCGCTGTCGCACGCCAAGATGCAAACCGCCCTGGATGCCGTGTGGCCGGGCGTCGGTGAGCTGTTCCGGCCCGATCCGGTGACGTCGGCGCTGCCCGGAATCGCGGTGGACCCGGCCGCGCTGCGCGGCGAGTTCGACCAGGTGCTGGACGCCGTGCTGGCCGAGGCCACCCTGGACCAGCCGCAGGGCGTCCCGATGGCTCAGGTCGCGGGCAAGACCGGCCGCGAGGGCGTGCACACCGAGACGTTCGGCTATCTGCTCGCCGAGATGCAGAGCCTGGCCCGCGCCCATCCGGAGGCGACATGGTGACCGAAGCGGACCTGGCCGCGGCGCGCGAGGTGGCCGCGGCCGTGCCCGACCCGGAACTGCCCATGGTCACGCTGGCCGACCTGGGCATCCTGCGGGACGTCAGCGAGGAAGACGGGCAGGTCGTGGTCACCATCACGCCGACCTACTCGGGCTGCCCGGCGCTGCGCGAGATCGCGCACGACCTGCGCCACCGGCTGAGTGAGGCCGGATTCGGCCCCGTCACCGTACGCACCGCCCTGTCCCCCGCCTGGACCAGCGACTGGATCAGCCCGGCGGGCGCGGCCAAGCTCCGGACGGCCGGCATCGCCCCGCCGCACCCGGTGCCCGCATCCCGGCCCGGCCCGGTGCCGCTGACCCTGACGCTGAGCCGTCCCGCGGTCACCTGCCCGCGCTGCGGCTCGGCCGACACCACCCGGACCGCCGCATTCAGCGCGACCGCCTGCAAGGCCCTGTACCGCTGCGAGGCCTGCCGCGAGCCCTTCGAGTACTTCAAGGACATCTGATGCCCAGCGCGTCCCGGACCGACTTCCACCCGCTGACCGTCGCGCGGGTCGAGCCGCTCACCGACGACTCGGCCGCGGTGACGTTCACGGTGCCACCGCCGCTGGCCGGCCGGTTCACGTTCGCTCCCGGGCAGTCGCTGACCGTCCGGCGCGGCCCCGAACGCCGCTCCTACTCCATCTGCGCGCCCGCGGGACAGCCACCGCGCATCGGCGTGCGTGAGGTGGCCGGCGGCGCGGTCTCCGGCTGGCTGGTGCACCAGGTCCGGGCAGGTGACGTGGTCGAGGTGCAGGCGCCGTCGGGCAGCTTCACCCCCGACCTGGCCGCGCCCGGGCGCCATGTCCTGATCGCAGCGGGCAGCGGGATCACGCCCATCTTGTCGATCGCCGGCTCGGTGCTGGCCGCAGACCAGGACTCGACCGTCACCCTGCTGTACGGCAACCGCCGCAACGACTCGGTGATGTTCGCCGACGAGATCGCCGACCTCAAGGACGCCTACCCGGCCCGGATCGCCCTGGTGCACGTGCTCAGCCGCGAGCCACAGGAGGTGGAGCTGTTCAATGGCCGCCTGGACGAGGCCAAGCTGCGGGCCCTGCTGCCGGTTACGGTGGACATCCCCGCCGTGGACCACTGGTGGCTGTGCGGCCCCTTCGGCATGGTCACCGGCGCGATCGCGCTGCTCACCGAGCTGGGAGTGGAGCGCGGCCGGATCCACCGGGAGCTGTTCTACGTCGAGGAGGAACCGCCGCCCGTGGCGGAGCACGCCGAGGCACCGCCGGGGCCGGGCGCCGAAGTGACCGTGCTGCTGGACGGGCGGAGCAGCACCGTGACCGTCGAGCCGGGCACCCCCATCCTGGACGGCGCCCAGCGGGTCCGCCCCGACCTGCCGTTCGCCTGCAAGGGCGGGGTCTGCGGCACCTGCCGGGCCCGGCTGACCGAGGGTGAGGTCACCATGCGCCGCAACTACGCCCTGGAGCAGGATGAGATCGACGCTGGCTACGTGCTGACCTGCCAGTCGCTGCCCGCTGCCGACAAGATCACCGTGGATTACGACGCCTGAGGAGCTCGCGCATGCCGGACCTTGCCGCACCGTCGGGAGAGCTCGAGCCGATCGAGCGAGCGTCGGCCGATGAGCTGCGCGCACTGCAGCTGGAGCGGCTGCGCTGGTCGTTGGGGCACGCCTACGCCAACGTGCCGCACTACCGCGCGTCCTTCGACGCCGCCGGGGTCCACCCGGATGACTGCAAGGACCTGGCTGACCTGGCCAGGTTCCCGCTGACCGGCAAGGCCGACCTGCGGGAGAACTACCCGTTCGGCATGTTCGCGGTGCCCCGCGAGCAGGTCGTCCGGGTACACGCCTCCTCGGGCACCACCGGGCGGCCCACCGTGGTCGGGTACACCCGGGACGATATCGGGGTGTGGGCCACGGTGATGGCCCGGTCGATCCGGGCCGCGGGTGGCCGGCCCGGTCACATCCTGCACAACGCCTACGGGTACGGGCTGTTCACCGGAGGCCTGGGCGTGCACTACGGCGGGGAGAAGCTCGGCTGTACCGTGGTGCCGGTCTCTGGCGGGATGACCGAACGGCAGGTCACCCTGATCCAGGACTTCCGGCCGGACATCATCACCGTCACCCCCTCGTACATGCTGGCCATCGTCGATGAGATGGAGCGGCAGGGCCTGGACCCGGCCCAGTGCTCGCTGCGGTTCGGCATCTTCGGCGCCGAGCCGTGGACGAACGAGATGCGAACCGAGATGGAGGCCCGGCTGGGCATCGACGCTACCGACATCTACGGCCTGTCCGAGGTGATCGGGCCGGGCGTGGCCCAGGAGTGCGTGGAAACCAAGGACGGCCTGCACATCTGGGAGGACCACTTCTATCCCGAGGTCATCGACCCGCTCACTGGGCAGGTGCTGCCCGACGGTGAGGAGGGCGAGCTGGTCTTCACCTCGCTGACCAAGCAGGCTATGCCGGTGATCCGCTACCGGACCCGAGACCTGACCCGGCTGCTGCCGGGCACGGCGCGGACCATGCGGCGCATGCAGAAAATCACCGGCCGGACCGACGACATGATTATCCTGCGCGGGGTGAACCTGTTCCCGACCCAGATCGAGGAACTGATCATGGGCATCCCGGCCCTGTCGCCGCATTTCCAGCTGCACCTGAGCCGGGAAGGCCGGATGGATCAGATGACCGTGCACGTCGAGCGCCGGGCCGGCGCCAGCGAGCCGGACGGCACCCAGGCCAGCGTCCAGCTGTCAACGTTGATCAAGAACACGATCGGCGTCACCGCCGTCACCAGCGTGCAGGCGCCGGAGACCATCGAGCGCTCGGTGGGCAAGATGCGCCGGATCGTCGACCACCGGCCTCGTTAGCCGCCAGACAGCCTGTCCCGGCGATCTAGGACACGAGCAGCTCCACTATCTTGCGCCACGCGCCATCCCGGGCCTCCCGGCTGAACGACGGCGTATCAGGCCAGAAGAACGCGTGCCCGGCGCCGGGGTAGCTGACCAGCTCGTAGTCCACGCCTGCGGCATTCAGCGCGGCGCGGATCTGCTCCCGCTGGCCGGCGTCGATCAGCGCGTCGTCCTCGCCTACCAGGTACAGGATCCGGCCGGTGATGCCCGGCGTCAGATCCAGCGTCGGCGTTGGCTCGCTCATCGGGATGTCCGTGCTGGGCAGCCAGCCGCCGTACAGCACGGCGGTCCGGCTCACCGGCAGCTCGCAAGCCGCCAGGTAGCTCAGGTGACCCCCGGCGCTGAAGCCGACGACCGCGACCCGCTCGATCCCGGGTTGCGTCCGCAGCCATTGCATGGCGGCCCTGACGTCGGCCAGCGCCTGGTCGCGTCCTAGCTTGTTCAGGTAGCCGAAGCCCTCCTGCCGCCCGGCGTCGTCGCGCTCCAGCCAGCGGCCCGGCGCGGCGTCCCGGTGGTAGAACTCCGGCGCGATGACCAGGAACCCGGCCCGGGCCAGGTCGTCGGCTACGCAGCGGATGTCCGGGTTCACCCCGAACAGCTCATGCACCACGATCACCCCGGCCGGGGCCGCCTCTGCCGTGGGGTGGGCCAGGTACGCGGGCAAGGAAGTACCGTCTTCGACGGGAATCTTGATTGCTGTCATAGCCCCATCGTCGGCTGAGCCGACAGTGGTAACCAGAGCAGGCTTTTACTGGTACTGGCATGAGTAGGCTGGGAATCGTGACGGCCGACGGAGATCCCGCCGCCCTGGGCCAGCTGCTCAGGTCCCGGCGCGAGCGCCTCGTGCCCGCCGACGTGGGTTTGCCCGCGGGGAGCCGCCGGCGTACGGCCGGCCTGCGCCGCGAGGAGGTCGCCCTGCTGGCCAACCTGTCGGTCACCTACTACACGTTCCTGGAACAGGGCCGCCAGGTACGGCCCTCCCCGCAGGTGCTGGACGCGCTGGCCGCCGCGCTGAGGATGTCCGCCGCCGAGCGTCGCTATCTGCATGTCCTGGCCTACGGACCCGGCGCCACCGGCGGCCCGGCTCCGGCCGCGTCGGCCCCGCCCGAGCAGCTCGATCCGGCCGTGGCCGACCTGGTCCAGCGGCTCGAGCCGTTCCCGACCCTGGTCAAGGGCCGCCGCTGGGACGTCCTGGCCGCCAACCCGGCCGCGCAGGAGCTGTTCGCCGGCTGGGCGGCAGGGCCCCCGGGCGAACGCAACCTGGTGCGCTGGATGTTCACCACCGACCAGGCCCGGGAGGTCTACCTGGAGTGGGAGCCGGAGGCCCGCGCCATGCTCGGCCGCTTCCGGCTGTCCGCCGCCCGGTACCCGGACGATCCCGACATCTCCGCCCTGATCACCGAGCTCCAGCGCGACAGCGAGCACATCCGGGAGTGGTGGCCGCGCCACGACGTCGCCCCCATCGAGAGCGGCACCAAGAAGCTCCGCCATCCCCGGCTCGGCCCGGTCGAGTACTCCCATGTGGTCCTCCAGGTCGCCGACCACCCGGAGCAGAACCTGGTCACCTATTCCGTGGCCACCCCCCAGGCGGCAGGCCGGTAGTCTCCGCTGTGGCGTTAGCCGCCGAGGCGGCCCAGTTCCGCGGCCAGGTCGCCCAGCCCGATCGGGCCGAGGCCGAGCGCGGCCGTGTGCCAGCGCTTGAGGTCGAACCCGGGCCGGCGCCGGGCCTGCTCCCGGGCGGCCAGCCAGCCGCGCTCCCCCAGCTTGTAGGAGATGGCCTGTCCCGGCCAGCCGAAATAGCGCAGCACCTCGGCCCGCACCCGGTGGTCCTCGGCCCGGCCCTGGCTGCGCAGCACGTCGCAGGCACCGTCGAAGGTCCACGGCGAGCCGTCCGGGCGTGGCAGGTCAAGGTGAACGCCGATGTCGATGACAACCCGCGCGGCACGCAGCGCCGAGGCGCGCAGCATGCCCAGGCGGGTACCCGGCTCGGTGAACCAGCCGAGCTCATCGGCCAGCCGCTCGGCGTACAGGGCCCAGCCTTCGCCGTGACCGCTGACGAAGGAGGTCCGGGCGAACCGCGACAGCGCGTCCCCGGCCGTGACGGCCGCGCCGGCCTGCAGGTGGTGGCCGGGCACGCCCTCGTGGAACACGGTGGTCAGCTCGGACCAGACCGCGAACCGGTCCCGGCCCGGAGCGGCCACCAGGTCCGGCCGGGCCGGGTCAGGTCTTCGCTTGGTTCGGTGTAGTAGGCCGCACCGGAAGACGAGCCGCGCGCCAGCACCACCTCGATGCGGCGCAGCCCGGGCGGGATATCGAAGTGCACGCCTTCGAGCTCGGAGATGGCACTGTCGTGCCGTTCGGCCAGCCAGGCCTGATACGCCTGCGGCCCGTCCACGTAGACCATGGAGTCCAGGATCTCGGCCGCCTCGGCGACGTCCGCGCCGGAGCGGATCTTGTCCGCCTCGATGGCCATCTCCGCTTCGATGCGGGCTAGCTCGGCCCAGCCCCACTCGTAGGCCTCGGCCAGGTCGATGTCGGCGCCCAGGCTGAGCCGGGCCGCCACCGCATAACGCTCCGCGCCCACGGCGTCGGTCGCGGTGCCCCGGGGCGCGTAGTCCTCGCGCAGGTAGCGGGCCAGCTCGGTGTATCCGCCATAGGCCGGACGGCGGCGGCGGCCGAGCTCGGCGGCCAGCGGCCCGTCGCCGTAGGAGGCGACCAGCTGGTCGTGGGACCCGACGTAGCGCTCGGCTTCGGCCGCGCCGGCGATCGCCTGCCGGCGCGCGGCAGCCAGGCCACGCTCCATCCCGGTGTCCAGGCTGCGACGCCAGCTGGCGAACATGACCGGGATGGCCGCCATCCGGGCCGCGATGTTCCGCCAGTCGTCGTCGCTGGCCCGCGGCAGCAGGTCCACGCTGTCCCTGATCGAGCTGGTCCGGCCGATCGGGGTCCGCAGCGCCCGCAAGGGCTCGCCCAGCTCGTGCCAGGCGAGCTGGGCCTCGAGCCGCTCCCGCAGGTAAACGGCGGCGAGCCGGTCACGGTCGCAGGTGGCCTCGAGGCCGTCAAGGGTGGCCAGCGTCGCGGCGATCAGGCCGGCGGCTGCCGCGGCGCCGTCCGGGCTGTAGTCGGTGGCAGCCCCGAACGCGGTGGCCAGGCCGCGCGTCCCGGCGTCGACCGGGTCAAGTCCCGCCTGCCGGATCACGTACTCGTCACAAAGCCGGAAAATCGCCGTCATAGGCCGACCCTAGCGAAGCTCGACCCGGCCGCGGCCGCCGCGAGATAATCCCGGGGACTGACGCCGCGCTCGCGCTTGAACGCGATGCTCAGCGCGTACGGGGTGGCGTAGCCCACCTGGTGGGCCACCGAGGCGAGGGTGGCGTGCGGTTCGCGGAGCAGGTCGGCGGCGAGCTCGATGCGCCAGCGGGCCAGGAAGGCCATGGGCGTCTCACCGACTAGGTCGGTGAAGCGCCGGGCCAGCGTGGCCCGGGACGCACCGGCCGCGTGAGCCAGGCTCTGCACCGTCCAGGGCTGATGCGGCGCGGCGTAGATCTGCCGCAAAGCCGCCCGACAACCGGGTCGGCGTAGCCGCGGTACCAGCCGGGCGCCTTGGCGTCGGGGCGGGCGAACCAGGCCCGCAGCCCCGCGATGAGGAGCAGGTCAAGCAGCCGGTCCAGGACCGCTTCCTGGCCGGGTTCGTCCTTGACGATCTCGTCGGCCAGCAGCGGGATCAGCGGGCAGTTCCACTCCTGCTCGCGCAGCAGGAGCAGCGGCGGCAGCGCGCGCAGCAGCCGCTGGCTGACCTCGCGGCTGACCTGGTAGGTCCCGGTCAGCATCTCGGTGTCCCCGTCCGGGTCGTTGCCCCAGGTCCGGACGCCGTGCATGCTCATCGGGGACTTATCCAGGCCGGGCGCGGGCACGCACTCCTGAGTGGGCAAGATGATGGCCTGCGGTGGGCGGTCCGGCTCGTCGGCGACCGTGTAGGGGCCGGGCCCGCGCACGACCGCGACGTCCCCGAGGCTGAGCCGGTGTGCCTGGCCGGCCGCAGCCAGGCGTGGCCGCGGACCACGGCGACCACGGTGAGGGGGGCCTCGTCCTCGATCCGCAGCGACCACGGCGCCGACATCCGCGAGCGGAGCAGGAAGGCGTCGCGGGCCCTGGGGCCGTCGAGCAGCCCGGCGATCGCGTCCATGCGCCGATTGTAAGACGGCTGCGTATGTTCTTGCGGCTCGCAGCCATGGGCCGTCTGACCTGCGGCGGCTTGAATAAGGCCATGACGACTTACACGAACACCAGGGAGCGGAAGCCGATGAACGAGGCGAGTGAGGTGAGCGGGTTGACCGGGCTGATGCAGACGGTGACGGCGGCGGGCGCCATGGGTGCCGGGGTGATCGGCGGCGTGTTCTTCACCTTCACCGCCTTCGTCATGCCGGCGTTGAAGAAGCTGCCGTCGGCTCAGGGCATCGGCGCTATGCAGTCGATCAACAAGCTGGCGGTGACCCCGCCGCTGATGGGTGTGCTGTCCGGCACCGCGATCCTGAGCGTGGTCACGATCGTCTGGGCGTGGCGGCACTGGAGCCAGCCGGTGGCCCCGTGGCTGCTGGCCGCCGGGCTGGCTTACCTGGCCGCCATTGTCATCACGATCGTGGGCAACATCCCGCTCAACAACTCCTTGGCCATCGCCGATCCGCACGCGGCCGGCGCACCCGCCCAGTGGGCCAGCTTTGTCACCCGCTGGACGGTCTGGAACACGCTGCGCGGGCTCGCCGCCATAGCCGGCAGCGCCGTCTTCATCGTGGCCCTCATCAGGAAGTGACGGACGGGACTCAGCGCCGGAACCTGGCGCCGGTCACCTTCTCCGCGATCCCCGACCGGTCCAGGTACGGCGTGATCCCGCCCAGGTGGAACGGCCAGCCGGCACCGAGGATCATGCACAGGTCGATGTCCTCGGGTGCGGCCACGACGCCCTCGTGCAGCATCACAGCGATCTCGTCGGCCAGCGCCTCCAGCGCACGCTCCCGGACCTGCTCGGCGGTCGAGGGGCGGTCCCGCCGGCCAGGATGGCCGCTACGTCCGGGTCTACCGCCTGGTCGGGGCCGTAGACCGCGGTCTTGCCCGCCTCGACCAGGGCGCGGAGCTTGGGCGAGACGGCAAACCGGCCGGGGTAGGCCGCGTGCAGGGTCTCGGCCACGTGCAGCGCGACGGCCGGGCCGACCAGCTGGAGCAGCAAGAACGGCGGCATGGGCAGGCCGAGCGGGTCGGCGGCGTGCTCGGCCACCTCGAACGGCGTGCCCTCGTCCACGGAGCCGATGACCTCGCCCAGGAACCTGGTCAGCAGCCGGTTGACCACGAAGGCCGGGGCGTCCTTGACCAGCACGCAGTTCTTTTTCAGTCCCTTGCCGACGGCCAGCGCCGTGGCGACGCTGGCGTCATCGGTGGCTGCGGCCCGGACCACCTCGACCAGCGGCAGCTGCGCGACCGGGTTGAAGAAGTGGAACCCGACGACCCGCTCGGGATGGGTGAGACCAGCGGCCATAGCGGTGACCGGCAGCGAGGAGGTGTTGGTGGCCAGCACGCATTCCGGCTTGACCACCGCCTCCACCTCGGCGAACACCTGCTGCTTGACGCTGATCTCCTCGAACACGGCCTCGATGACGAAGTCCGCGTCGGCGAACGCGTCCTTGGTCAGTGAACCGGTCACCAGCCCGGTCAGCCGGGTGGCGGTGTCAGCGCTGATCCGGCCGCGCCCGGCGAGCCGGGATACCTCGGCCCGGACGTGACCGAGCCCGGCGTCCAGCCGGGCCTGGTCCAGGTCGGTCAGGACCACAGGCACCCCCAGCCGCCGGGCGAACAGCAGCGCGATCTGCGCGGCCATCAGCCCGGCGCCGACCACGCCGACCTTGGTCACCGGCGGCTCAGGGCGGTCTGGGGGGACGACGTCCCCCCAGACGGGGGGTCACCGGGGGGCCGTCCCCCGGGGGCGCCCACAGGGTGCCGGGCCCGCTTCTGGGTCAGGTCGAAGGCGTACAGGCCGGCCTGCAGCTCATCGCTCATCAGCAGGTCAGCCAGGGCCTCATCCTCGGCCGCGAATCCCTCGTCGCGGCCACGGTCGCGAGCCGCGGCCACCAGGTCGATGGCTCGGTAAGACGCCGGCGCCGCGCCGTGCAGCTTGCCATCGGCGAAGAACCGCGCCGCATTGACGGCGGCATCCCAGTCCCCGGCCGGTTCTTCCCGGGCGACCTCAACGTCTCCGGTCAGGATCCGGGCGGCCCAGCGCAAAGACTCGGCCAGGAAGTCCGCCGGGGCGAACATCGCGTCCGCGATACCGAGCGAGAACGCCTGGCGCCCGTCTAGCATGCGGTTCTGGCTGAGCGGGTTCTCAATGATGACCGCCAGGGCCTGCTCCGGGCCGATCAGCCGCGGCAGCAGGTAGGTGCCACCCCAGCCGGGTACCAGGCCGAGGAAGCACTCGGGGAAGGCGACCGCGGGCACGCCGGCGGAGATGGTCCGGTAGGTGCAGTGCAGCGCCAGTTCCAGGCCGCCGCCCAGGGCGACGCCGTTGACGAAGGCGAACGTCGGCACGCTCAGCTCGCCGAACCGGCGGAACACCTCGTGCCCCAGCCGGGCGACGGCCAGCGCCTCGTCCCGGGTGCGGATCAGCGCTGCCCCGGTCAGGTCGGCACCGGCCGCGAAGATGAACGGCTTGCCGGTCACACCGACGGCGGCGATATCCCGCCGTCCGGCCACCGCGTCCAGCGCGTCCCGCAGCGCGGTCAGCCCAGCCGGGCCGAACGTGTTCGGGCGCGTGTGGTCGTGCCCGTTGTCCAGTGTGATCAGGGCCATCGTGCCCGCCCCGGAGGGCAGCTCCACATCCCGGACCAGAGCCTGGGTGACGACTTCGTCAGCGAAGAGCTGGGTGAGTCCGCGATCGCTGGCACCCAGGCCGTTCGGGGAAAATGTTTCACCGGTCATTGAGGTTCTCCCACAGCACCGTGCCGCCCATGCCCATGCCGACGCACATCGTGGTCAGGCCGTAGCGGACGTCGGGCCGGCCCGCGAACTCGCGGGCCAGCTGGATCATCAGCCGCACGCCCGAGCTGGCCAGCGGGTGGCCGAGCGCGATGGCGCCGCCCCAGGGGTTCACCCGCGGGTCGTCGTCGACGATCTTGAAGTGGTCGAGGAAGGCCAGCACCTGGACCGCGAACGCCTCGTTGATCTCGATCAGGCCGATGTCGTCCATGGTGAGGTCGTTACGGGCGAGCAGGGTCTCGGTGGCCGGCACCGGCCCGATCCCCATCACCTCTGGGTCCACGCCGGCGTAGGAGAAGTCGACCAGCCGCATCCGGGCGTCCAGGCCCAGATCGGCGGCCACATCCTGCGCCGCGATGACGCAGCCGGTGGCACCGTCGTTAAGGCCGGCCGAGTTGCCCGCGGTGACCCGGCCGTGCGGCCGGAACGGGGTCTTCAGGCCGGCCAGCGTCGCCAGCGTGGTGCCAGGGCGCGGCGGCTCGTCGGCGGTGCCCAGGCCCCAGCCTCGCTCGGCGCTGCGCACTGCGACCGGCACCAGGTCGGGCTGGATCTGCCCGGCCGCGTAGGCCGCGGCCACCTTGCGCTGGCTGGCCAGCGCGTACGCGTCGGCCCGGTCCCGGGTGATGGCCGGGAACCGGTCGTGCAGGTTCTCCGCGGTCGAGCCCATGACCAGCGCGGACGGGTCGACTAGGTGCTCGGAGACGAACCGCGGGTTCGGGTCGACACCCGAACCCATCGGGTGGTGGCCCATGTGCTCCACGCCGCCCGCGATGGCGGTGTCGGTGGCGCCGAGCGCGATCGACCCGGCCGCCGTGGTCACCGCGGTCATCGCGCCCGCGCACATCCGGTCGATGGCGTACCCGGGAACGGACTTCGGCAGCCCGGCCAGGACCGCGGCGCTGCGCCCCAGGGTCAGGCCCTGGTCCCCGGTCTGGGTGGTGGCCGCGATCGCGACCTCGCCGACCCGCTCGGGTGGCAGCGACGGATTGCGCCGCACCAGCTCGCGGATCACGCTGACGATCATGTCGTCCGCTCTGGTCTCGGCGTACAGGCCGTTCGGGCCCGCCTTGCCGAACGGTGTCCGGACGCCATCCACGAAGACGACGTCGCGCGCGGTGCGTGGCACGGTGCTCCCTTGCGAAGAAATCAGCCCCCGTGACGAGGGCCATGGCCCAATGCTACTCGCCGGTAACAACGCTCGGGCGGCCCGGCCTTGTTCCGGGACACCGGCCCAGGTAGCCAACCAGCCGGTCCCCCGGGCTGGCCTGCGCGGGCACCGGGACCTGCGGGCCGAACAGTCCCTCGCGGCCCGCTATGAGCAGCGGGCACAAGCCGAGCATCCGCGCGGCCAGCGGCGCCGGGATGGGCTGGCCGCCGCCGCGGGACTGCGACACGTCCCAGCCGTGCACGGCGATCTCCACGGCACCGGTGCTGACCACCAGCCCGGCCGGCATGGGCAGGTCGCCGATCGCCACAAAGAGCTCGGGACTGGCGTAGCCGTAGGCCGAGCAGAGGAGTTCGGCGGCGCGATCGCGGAGCACCTCGACCGGATCGCCGGACGGCGGTGGGGGTGGCGGAAGCAGCGGGTCCAGGTGCCCGATCCGGATGACAGTCTCCAGGTCGGCCATGGCGTCGCTCAGATGGCCGAGCAGGATGCCCAGGTCCCAGCCGGCGCACGGCGTGGGCAGCGACAGTTCCCCCGGCACGACCGGCGCGCATGCGCGCAGGGCGTAGCTGACCGCACCGGCCAGCAGCACAACGGCACCCGACGGGCCCGACCTCATAGTGATACAGACTGGGCCCGCCGCCAATTCTCAGCGGTGCCGGGATTCTTTTCTTCCCGGACCGGTCACCGGCTCCTCAGGCCGGCCGGTTCTTGCGCAGGAAGGCGCGGAGCCGGTCCAGCGGCCAGGTGTTGATGACATCGCCGGCGGTGAGCCAGCCGCGCTGGGCGGTACCGACGCCGTACGGCATGTTGCCCAGGTCGGAGACGGAGTGCGCGTCGCTGTCGATGGCGAACTTGACCCCGGCGTCGCGGGCCGCCCGGACGTGATCCGCGGGCAGGTCGAGCCGCTGCGGTGAGGCGTTGATCTCCAGCGCGGTGCCGGTCCGGGCGCAGGCGCGGAACAGCTCGGCGAAGTCCACGTCGACCGGCGGCCGCCGCCCGATCCGCCGGGTGGTGGGATGGCCGATGATGTTGACCCGCGGGTTCTCGCAGGCGGTGACGAACCGGCGGGTCATCTCGGCCCGCGGCTGGTCGAAATGGGAGTGTACCGAGGCGACGCACACGTCGAAACCGGCCAGGAAGTCCACGGGCCAGTCGACCGAGCCGTCCGGGCCGATGTTGAGCTCCGTGCCATGCAGGAGCTCCATCGCGCCCGTGTCCAGGCGCCGCCCCTGCTCCCGCTGGGCCAGCATCTTCTCAGCGGTCATCCGCTGCATCACCAGGTCGGGCGCGTGATCGGTAACGGCGTAGTACGCGTACCCGCGCCGGCGCGCCGCGGCCACCATCGTCTCCAGGCTGGCTACCCCGTCGGTCAGGTCGGTGTGCGTGTGCAGGTCTCCGGCCAGGTCTTTTTCCTGAACGAGCCGGGGTATCTCAGCGCGTGAGGCGGCTTGGATCTCTCCGTGGTCCTCCCGCATGGGCGGCGGCACCCAGGCCAGGCCCAGGCGCGCGTAGACCTCGTCCTCGCTACGGGACACGATGAGCTCGCCGGTCGCGGAGTCGAACAGCCCGTACTCGGACAGCTTGAGCCCCTGCCGGATCGCGATCTGGCGGATGGCGACGTTGTGGGCGGTGGACCCGGTGAAGTACTGCAGCGCGGCGCCCCAGGCGTCCAGCGACACCACCCGCAGGTCGACCTGGAGCCCGCGGTCGGTCCGGATCGATGTCTTGGTGGGACCGCTGCCGATCACCGAGGCGACCTCGGGCCGGGCCGTGAACGCCGCCATCAGCGGCGCCGCGTCCGGCGCAGCGGCCAGGATGTCGACGTCGCCGATGGTCTCCCGCATCCGGCGCAGCGACCCCGCATAGCTGCAGCGCTGGCAGCCCTTGACCTCGGACAGGGCCGCGACCAGGGCGGTCGCCGTGTGCATAGCCACGTCGAGCAGGACCCGCTCCCGGCCCTGCCGGTACACCTCGATGCCGCCGGTGATCCGCTCCGCGCTGCGTGCCCCGAACCCGGCCAGGCCGTCCAGCCGCCCGGCGTCGATCGCCGCCGCGAGGTCGTCCACGGAGGTGACGCCGATCTCCTGGCTGAGCAGCAGGGCCCGCTTGGGTCCCAGGCCCGGCACCCGGGTCAGCTCCAGGACACCGGGCGGAATCTGGCCGCGGAGCTCCTCGAGCGCGGTGATGCGGCCGGTGTCGAGGTACTCGGCGATCTTGGCGGCGATGGACGCCCCGACCCCCGGGATGGCGCGCAGGCTCTTGACGTCCAGGGCGGCGACGTCGTCGGGCCAGCCGCGGACCGAACGGGCCGCCTTGGTGTAGTTCCTGATCCGGAACACGTCCCCGCCGGTGATCTGCATCAGCTCGGCGTACTCACCCAGCAGGCCGGCGATCTCCTCGTTTGCCCAGGCCATCTGCGATCCGGTGCTCTCAGGTGCTCTCAGGTGCTCTCAGGCGTGGCAGGTAAGCGGCTGGCCGCCGTTGTAGGCGACCATCTCGCCCAGGGCGCGGGCCAGGTCCACCGGGGCGCCTCGCTCTGCGCCGTCGAGCTCGGCGTAGGCGCGGTGCAGGTTGCCGACGATCCGCTCGGCGTCGAGCAAGCCGGCGAACTCGCCCAGGTCGACGGCCCGGGCCGCCTCCAGCGGCGACAGCCCCGCACTTCTGGCCTCCCGGGCCGTTGCCTGCACGAAGCGCAGGTAGGCGAGGTTTTCCTCGATGACCTCGGGGCCGCAGACCGGGCCGTGGCCGGGGACCAGGGTGGCCGCGCCAAGCGGGCGCAGCACGGTCTGGAGCACCTCAATCCAGCCGCTGACCGATCCCATCAGCGCAAACGGCGTGCCGCCGTTGAACAGCAGGTCGCCGGTGAATACCACACCACGGTCCTGGAGGTAGACGATCGAGTCGTTGGTGGTATGCGCCGGGGTCCCGACGTACCGGACCTCGCAGCGCAGGTCGCCGGACCACAGCGTGACGCCGTCGGTATAGGTCAGGAACGGCGGGGCCGGCTCCAGGTGGCCCCAGTCGACCTCGGACCAGATTCCGGGCGGGGGTGGCATGGGGCTGTCCAGGATGGCCTGGCGGCAGCGTTCGTGGCCGACGATGGTGGCCCCGCGCATCAGGTAGTTGCCGTGCGTGTGGTCGCCGTGGTGGTGGGTGTTGACCAGGGTGCGCACCGGCTGGCTGGTAACCGTGCCGATGGCGTCCAGATAGCCCCGGGTCCGCCTTTCGGTCGAGGTGGTGTCGACGCTGATCACGCCGGTGCCGCTGACCAGGAAACCGGTGTTGTTCAGCCACCAGCTGCCGTCAGGCTGCAGGTAGGCGTAGACGTCCTCGCAGACCGGTTTCAGTTCGCCCAGGCTCATCGTCGCGCTCCTTCGTCCCGCCCGGCAGCAGCAGCGACATCGCCGCCAGCAGGCCGAACAGCGCCAGGCCAGCCAGGATGTACGCGTTGCCCACGATGATCGCCACAGCGTGCCAGTGGTACTCGGGATACCACGCCTGGTCCCCGTACTTGACGTAGTAGACCGGGTTGGCGTTCCGTGGGATCCACAGCAAGCCGAGGGAGTCGTTGCCGAGGTTGGTCCTATTCGTGAACAGATGCGCTGGCCAGGCGCCGAACCAGGCCACGATGGCCAGCGCCAGCAGGCCACAGCCGACGGCGAGGCGCCGAGCGGCCTTTGCTGCCGCGTTCGCCGGCGTCTTCGTCGCCGCTGCCGCGGCTCTGGCGGCGGTTCCGGCGCGCCAGGCCTGCACCGCGTAGTGCGCGGCCACCATGGCGCCCGGCGCGATCCAGACCCAGTGATGATCCCAGCTGATCGGCGAGACGAGCAGCCCGGTCAGCGCGGCCGCGAGGATCGCCAGCATGAGATAACCCTTGCGGTCCAGCCGCCGGCGACGAGCACGCCGACGATCCCGACCACCACGGCCGCCGCCGCCCAGGCTGGCTTGGCCCCATGCACGCTGCCGGTCAGCCGCGTGATGAGCCCCTCGAGCGACTGATTGCCTGCCCAGCCGACGAACCCGGTCCGGCCGCCCTGCACGAACAGGCCATCAAACCACCATTTGGTCGAGTCGCTAGGCAGAATGGCGAAGCCGAGCAGCACGGTGAACGCGAACCCAGCCAGCGCCATGGCGGCCTGCCGGAACTTCCTGGCCACCAGCAGGTAGGGGATGAAGATGAGCGGGACCAGCTTGATGCCGGCCGCGACGCCGGTACCGAATCCCTTCCACCAGCAGCTCTTGTCCGTGTCCGGCTGGCACAGATCCCAGATGATCAGCGCCATCAGGACCAGGTTGACCTGGCCCAGGTACATGGTGCGCAGTACCGGTTCGGTCCACAAGACGGCGCCCGCGCCGAGCAGCGTGGCCCCCAGCCGGACCTTGTCCCGGCGGTAGCCGAGGCCGCCGAGGGTGAACCACAGCGCCGCCAGGAGGGCAACGATGTCGACCGCCACCGACAGCTGCTGCGACAGCCACCACGGCACGACCGAAATGACCGCGAACACCAGGGCCGCGAACGGGGTGTAGGTGAACGCCAGGTGGAGGTTGCCGTACCCCACCCAGTCGTAGAGCGGGGCCGCCAGATGCGGGTTGTACAACGGCCGGATATGCCGCACGATGAGCCCGCCGGACCGGTAAACGGCCAGGTCGACCGGGTTCATGGTAAAGCTCTTGGGGTGGATGACCGTGTAGATCACGTAGAGGCCGAGGGCCAGCACGAACACGCCCAGCCCAGCCCAGAACAGCCCGGAGCGCGCGTTGTTCTTTCCGCCAGGGCTCTTCCCGTCGGGTGCCTGCGGGCGGCTGAGGACCGATCTCACCCGGCCAACCCTAGCCGCTCTGGCTAGGATTCCGTTCGCAGAGGTCAAGATGTCCGAGGTTACAAAGGGGCTCACGAGTACGGCCGGATATGGCACTCGCCTGCTAGGTGACGCTGGTGGTTTCCTGGCACCGGGCCGCCGTCGGTGACTACGTGACGTAGTAGCCGACCGCCGCCGGCTTGGGCGGGCATGGCATAGTGATGGTTGGAATTCCCGAGGCCGCCGGAGGTGACATGAGCGGAGTCGCCCAGCTCGTGACCTCCGGTCCGCTCATCCTGGCCCTGCCGGTCGCCGCGGCCGCGGGCGCGGTTACGTTCTTGTCGCCCTGCTGCCTGCCGCTGGTGCCCGGTTACCTGTCCTTCGTGACCGGCATGGCCGGCGCGGGTTCGCCGCCTGCTGCCGATGCCGATGCCACCGGCTCCGCCGGCGCCTCCGCCGAGCCGGCTGGCGCCGGTTCCGGTGATGCTGGATCCGTTGCCGGCGCCGGTTCCAGCGGTGTGGGTGGTTCAGGGGTGACGGTGGCCGCGCGACCGCTGGCTCCGGCCGCGCCCGCCGCGCCCCGAGCCCGGGTAGTCGCTGGCACGGCCTTGTTCGTGCTCGGCTTCTCTGTCGTCTTCGTGGCCTATGGCGCCGCCCTCGGCGGGCTTGGCCATCTGCTGACCGGCCACGCCCGCCTGCTGACGCAGATCCTGGGCGGGCTGACCATCCTGCTCGGCCTGCTGTTCGCCGGGCTCTTCGACCGGTTTTCTTTCGCTGGCCGGATCGTCCGCCCGTCGGCCCGGCCGAAAGCCGGCCTGGCGGGCGCTCCGCTGCTCGGCGTGATGTTCGGGCTCGGCTGGACCCCCTGCATCGGCCCCACACTGACCGCCGTGCTGGCCCTGTCCGCGTCCACCGGCACCGTTACCCGGGGCGCCCTGCTGGCCTTTGTCTACGCGCTCGGCCTCGGCGTGCCATTCCTGCTGGTGTCGCTCGGTTTCCAGGTCGCCATGCGCGCCTCCGCCTTCGCCCGGCGCCACGCCCGGCTGGTGACCAGGATCGGCGGCGCCATGCTGGTCTGCGTGGGCCTGCTCGAGGTCACCGGCGCCTGGTCCACCTTCATGGCCTGGCTCCAGACCCACTGGGTCAGCGGCTATCAGCCCCCCATCTGACCCCACCCGAGCTCTCGCCCGGCATGGCCGCTAGGCGGCGCATCATCGACCTCAAAAACCCCACAGGCGCCCCCAGTCCGGCCTCCAGGGCAACCTCTTCAGGCCGCAGCTGGTCACCAGATGATTGTGTCGAGTTACCCTCCCGAAAGTGGGGGAAAAACCTACACAATGACGTTTTCCCTTAGTTATCCACAGGGATCTGGGGCGGCCTCGCGGCTGACAGTGGGCGGGTTCAGGCTGCAAGAGTGGAAAGTGAACGTAGCCGACGCTGGCGGACCCTGCTGCAATCGCAATCGGGGGTCATCTCCCGGCAACAGGCGTTGGCCTGGGGCTGGCCAGCGAAAACCATCGACAGAAGGCTGCGCTCGGGAGCCTGGCGGCGTATCGAGCGAGGGGTGTACGCGACCTTTACCGGCGAACTCTCGCGGAATGCCACGCTGTGGGCAGCAGTGCTGCGGGTCGGACCCGGCGCTGCTCTCAGCCACGAAACGGCCGCCGAGATCCACGGCATTGCCAGCAAGCCGAGCACGCGAATCCATATCAGCGTCCCAGCTCAGCGAGCGCCGGCCGGAAGGATCCGCGGGGTCGTTATCCATAGGTCCCGCGGGCTCGCGCCGGAGTGGCAGCCGCCGTGGCAACTACCGCGCACCTCGGTGGAGGACACGGTGCTGGACCTGATCAGCGTGGCGCGCAATTTCGACGATGCCTACGGGTGGATCTCCGCCGCCGTGGGACGGCGCTTGACGACACCAGATCTGCTGGCCAAGGCGCTGCGGGGGCGGGCGAGAAGCCGCTGGCGAGCGTGGGTCACCGTGGCGCTCCAGGACGCTGCCGACGGGGTTCACTCGCCCCTGGAGCGCGGATATGTCCACGGCGTCGAACGGGCCCACGGCCTGCCCCGGGCCTGCCGGCAGGCCAGACGCAGGCACGGCAGCGGCAATAGGTACCTGGACAACCTGTACGAGCAGTACCAGGTCTGCGTGGAGCTCGACGGGCAGGCCGCCCACCCGGCCGAAGGCCGCTGGCGGGACACCCACCGGGACAACGCCAACCTCCTGCAGGGCACGCAGACCCTCAGGTACGGCTGGCCCGATGTCACCGCGCACCGCTGCCGGACCGCGGCCGAGATAGCCGCAGTCCTGCGCCGCCGCGGCTGGACCGGGACGCTCCAGTGCTGTGGCCCGGCCTGCACGGCCACGCAGCAGGGTCCGGTGGTCAGCGCCATCGCGACATCAAACGCCACCGCGACATCAAACCTCACGGCGGTACCGCGCTGACGCTAGGAGCGTGCAGCGTGCCGTTTCGACGAGCGCTTGGACCGGGCGGTCACTTCGGCCTGGGGCTGCACATTGTTCTGCGCTACCGCGGCCTTCGCCACCGACACCAGGTTCTCGAAAAGCCGCGGGTCGTCACCGTCCTCTGGGTTCCATTGCACGCCCAGGCCCCATCGGTGACCCTGCAGTTCGATGGCCTCGACCACCTGATCCAGGGTCCAGGCCACGGTCAGCAGCCCACTGCCGATCCTATCGATGGCCTGGTGATGCGCCGCCGGCACCTGGGCGGTCCCGCCGAGAATGCGGCCGAGCTTGCTGCTGGCAGTGATCTGCAGGTCGTGGGTGGTCAGCTTGACGGGATCCGGCTTGTGGCTCTCGTTGCCGATGCGGTCGGGCAGATGCTGGGTCAAGGTGCCACCGCGGGCCAGGTTCAGGATATGCATGCCGCGGCCGATGGCGAGGAAGGGCAGGTCAGCGTCGATGGCAGCGCGGGTCAGGATCAGCTCGAACCGGTCCCGGCGGTGATCGGGCACATCGGTCTGCTCGTGCGGCGCCTCGTCATACAGGGAAGGGTCGACATCACGCCCGCCGGCCAGCACCAGCCCGTTGAGCCCAGCGATCAGCACGGGGACGGAACTCGCGGGAACGGGAGGCAATATGACGGGTGTCCCGCCCGCGCGCTCCACGGCTCGCGTATAGCTCACCGGGGAAACCACGGCCTCGCGAATCCAGTTGCCCCACCGGGCGGCCTCAAGCTCCCCGGTAATGCCGATAATCGGCCGGCCCATAGATTTGCCCTCCTGCGCATCAAGTCCAAGTGCCCATAATGGCCCATCACGCCCACGCCTGGCCTGCCCACCATCAAAATTTCGGCGCCGGTTAATCCCGACTTGCCGGAAATCAAGTGTAACGTTCCGCTGCGGGTGCAACACTGTGAGTGTGGCAATGTCTGCAGGCGACGAATCGGCTCGTACGTCAGGCTGGTTCCCGGCGCCGAGCAGTCATGCTGGTCCTGGCCGAAATCCTGTACAGGAAACATTCTGGCCGCTCGAAAGCGCCGCCGACGCGGCAATGACATACTTCTACGCCCAGCTTTTTGCTCTGGATACCGAAATCAGGGCTATGTTTCCTGCGGCCATGGACCTTCAGCGACGGCGCTTCTTCTCGGCCCTGACTCATATCGTAGCTGGCCAGGAAGATAGGGGCCGCCTCATCCCGTTTCTGCAGCAGCTGGGAAGGACGCACCGGAAGTTCGGCGTCCGCGAACGGCATTACGAGGTGGTCCGCCGCGCGCTGCTGGCCACGCTTCACCGGTTCGCCGCTGCTCACTGGGATGAGGACGCCCAGCTAGCCTGGGAGACCGCTTTCGACCACGCCGTCGGCGTCATGACCGACGCCGCCAAGGACGACGCGACCAGGGCTCCGGCATGGTGGATCGCCACCGTAGCTGGGATCGAAATGCGGGGACCCGATGTGGCCGTGCTGACATTGCAGCCCGAGCAGCCGCTCAGTTACCGGCCTGGCCAGTACGTCAGCGTGCAGACGCCGCATTGGCCCCGGCTGTGGCGCACGTACTCGATCGCGAATGCCCCTCGCCCCGACGGGCTGCTCCGGCTGCATATCCGGGCGGTGAGCGGTGGCCTGGTCAGCCCCATCCTGGTGCACCAGGTGCGGGCCGGGGACCCCCTGGTGCTGGGCGCGCCTGGCGGGACGATGACCGCGGACACCGCCTCACCCCGGGATGTGCTGTGCCTGGCCGGCGGCACCGGCCTGGCACCGGTCAAGGCGATCGTCGAGGCCATCATCAGCGCACCGGAGCGCCGCGAGCACCAGGAAATCGTGCTCTATTACGGTGCACGCCGGCATCAGGATCTGTACGACCTGCCCGACCTGCGGGCGATGGAGCATGCTTACCCGTGGCTGCAGGTGATCCCGGCGGTCTCGGACGAACCCGGCCGCGATGTCATGTACGGCACGATCCCGGAACTGGCCGCCAAGGCGACGTGGGCCGACCGGGACATCTACATCAGCGGGCCCGACCACATGATCATCAAGACCGCGCGGGTACTGCGCGAACGTGGGGCACCGGACCGGCTGATCCACTACGACCTGGCACTCGAGGCGCTCTGACCGGCACGCCGAGGCGATCTGCCAGGCGACTGGAACCGAGGCGACCGGAGCGGACCCGCACCGAGACGACCGGAACCGGGCGGCGGGATACCTGGTCAGTCGCGCAGATGCTGGCCGAAGAACGCGAAGATCCGCTGCCAGGAATCCTCGGCCGCAGATCTGTCATAGGCCGTCCTGGCCAGCACGGCCAGCGGCGCGACCGCGGCGGACTTGGGGCTCATGAAGCTGTGCCCGGCCCCGGGGTACACCTTCACTTCGTGCGGCACCCCCAGTGCGGTCAGTGAGGTCTCCAGGCGCCGCGGCGGCTCGGTGCCCATGAGGTCCCGCGCGCCGTAGCTGGCCACGATCGGGCAGGCGCCCGCGAGCACCGCCTCGGCGTCGGCCGGGACCTCGCCATAGTTGACCGCCGCCGCGGAGTACCCGCCACGCGGCGCGCACATCAGCGCGAAGCCACCACCTAGGCAGAACCCGATCACCCCGGTCCTGCCGGTGCAGTCGGGGCGGCTGGCCAGCCAGCCGCGGCAGGCATCGAGCATCTCAAACGCCGGTCCCGATCCGGCGTGCAGCTGCCGGAACAGGCCGCGGATGCAGCGCAGCCAGGACTTCCCGGCCGTCAGGTCGGGAGCCAGCGCCAGGTAGCCAAGCGCGGCCAGCCGGTCCGCGTGCGCCCGGGTGTCCGGGTTCAGGCCGAACGCCTCGTGAATGACCACCACCCCCGGCCAGGGACCATCGCAGGCATACGGGACCGCCAGATACGCGCTCGCTGACCCCACCGTCACGTCAGGCATGCTGTGTCTCCCGCCGCCCGGCTCGCTCAGACCTTGCGCCAGTCAGGGATCCAGGTGCCGTCGGTGATCGTGTAATCCCCGAACAGCGCCGGCGCCTCGGCCCGCATGATGTCGCCGATCTTGCCGAACACCAGGCGGATCTCCTCCTCGGCGCCCTGGTCCGTGCGCGCCTCGATGGTGTGCCGCAGGGTGCGGATGTTGGCCGTCCAGACCAGCCCGGTGGCCAGGCCCTCGGGGGCGAACCGGCGCATGAACGAGGTCTTGGCCTTCTTCTCGTGCATCTTGGTCTCGTCGTCGTCCAGCCCGAAGTGATTCCCCATCCACTGCTGGAACTGCTCGAGCTCGGTCAGCAGCGCGGTGGCCCGCTTCATCAGCTCCGGATCCTCGGTCGCCCACTCGGGGAACCAGAACGGCAGCTCGTCCAGGCGCACGTAGCGCAGCGACTCCTGCGATACCGCGGTCCCGGGCCGGTGCCTGATCAGCTCGTGCGTGAACACCCGGGACACGTTGTGCAGCACGAACGTGAAACTCGCGTGCTCGAGCACCGAACCGTGCTGCTGCTTGAGGATGTTCTGCAAGTAGACGTCCTGGTCGTCGCGGACCTTGCGGACGTTGGGGTTAAGCCCAGGCTCCCACGAGCGGTAGCACATCTTGCCCGCGAACTCCGCGAGGTCCTGGGCCTGGAGCTCCCCGCGGTCTATCCGCTCGAGCCATCGCTCGCCGCCCACCTCCCGCAGGTAGGCGGCCATCGCCTCGTAGTCGACCTGGGGCCGGGCGACCAGGAAAACCTCGGGTTCAACGCTCCTCATAGCCAGCACAGTAACAACAGCTCACCGGCCCGCGCGGCCACTCACGATACGACACGCGTGCCCGCTGCCTGCCGAGCACGGCACAGGTCCAGCACGTTGCCGACGATCTGGTGCCCGGCCCGGCCGGACGCGGTCAGGATCGACTCGGGATGGAACTGCACCGCCCACCGGCCGGCCGCGGCGTCCTCGATGGCCATCACCACCCCATCGGGAGTGGTCGCGGTCACTCCGAACCCGCCTCGTACCTCCCCAGCCGGCGCGTACAGGCTGTGGTAGCGCCCGGCGGTGAACTCGGCGGGCAAGCCGGCCAGCAGCTCTCCGCCAGCCACCCTGACCACGCCTGGCTTGCCGTGGGCGGGTTCGGGCAGCAGGGACAGGGCACCGCCCGCGTGCTCCACCATGGCCTGCAGGCCCAGGCAGACCCCAAAGGCCGGCAGGCCGCGCGCGTACACCTCGTCCAGCAGAGCGGCGCAGCCGAAGTCGGCCAGGCCGCCGGTCCGGGTGACAGGACGACCAGGTCCGGCGCGTAAGAGTCGAGCAGTTCCGGGGCGAACCCGAACCGCAGCGTGGTCACCTCGGCACCCTGCTGGCGGAAGTAGTCACCCAGGGTGTGCACGAACGAGTCCTGGTGATCGACCAGCAGCACCCGCAGGCCGTGCCCCGCGGACGGCTCGGGCTCAGGCGGTGGCGCCGGGGCACCCGCCGCGATCCGCCCGGCTTCAGCCAGCGTCTCCAGCAGGGCCCGCGCCTTGATCTGGGTCTCCTTCTCCTCGGCCTCCGGAACCGAGTCAAACAGCAGGGTCGCGCCCGCCCGTACCGCCGCGATCCCGCCGGTGATGTGCGCGGTGCGCAAAGTAAGCCCGGAGTTGACCGAGCCGTCGAAGCCGAACTTGCCGACGGCCCCGCCGTACCAGCGGCGCGGGGTGGCCTCGTGGTCCTCGATGAACTGCATCGCCCAGGTCTTCGGCGCGCCGGTCACGGTGACCGCCCACATGTGGGTCAGGAACGCGTCGAACGCGTCCATGCCGGGCCGCAGCCTGCCCTCGATGTGATCCACGGTGTGGATGAGGCGGCTGTACATCTCGATCTGGCGCCGGCCGATGACCCGGACCGAGCCCGGGACGCAGACCCGTGACTTGTCGTTGCGGTCCACGTCGGTGCACATGGTCAGCTCAGACTCCTCCTTGGCCGATCCGAGCAGGGTCGCGATGTTCACGGCGTCTTCCAGGGTGTCCTCGCCGCGGGCGATCGTCCCGGCGATCGGGCAGGTCTCCACCCGGTCCCCGGTGACCCGCACGTACATCTCGGGGGACGCGCCGACCAGGTATTCT
This sequence comes from uncultured Actinomycetota bacterium, assembly GCA_963781225.1. Classification (GTDB taxonomy): domain Bacteria; phylum Actinomycetota; class Actinomycetes; order Streptosporangiales; family Streptosporangiaceae; genus Palsa-504. Next base: position 210,929 of record CAWAFD010000011.1, on the reverse strand, counting down.
CCTTCACCGAGGTTGAACAGGAACTCATACGGGGCCGGGTTGCGCTGGCGGAGCAGTTCGTAGAAGGCGGCCGGCGACCCGCACCGGCCGTGAAACACGTGGCCGGGGGTGACCTCGAACAGGTCGCCGCAGGCGAACCGCTCCCGGGCTTCCTCGACCACGCGCGCGAAGCTGCCGGCCACCGGCGGCGGGGGCAGTTCCAGATCCCGAACGGGCGGGGTGGTCTGTCCCGCTGCGGTGGCCGGTGTCTCCCGGGCCAACCCGGTCGTGGACGTACCGCCCACCTCGAATTCGTAGGAGTACCGCACCGCCTCCTCGCGCTTGCGGTCCAGCACCCAGATCTCGTCCGGGAGGTGCAGGACCAGGTCGCGCTGGCTGGCTGGCCGGTCCAGGCGCTGCCGGATCGGCTCGAACTGGAAGGCCAGGTCGTAGCCGAACGCGCCGTACAGGCCGAGATGTGGGTCCTCGCAGCTGAACGCGGCCGTGACCTCCCGAAGCGCGGTAAAAACGGTCGGCACGCGGCTGCGCTCTTCCTCGGTGAACTCCCGGTCCGGCATCGGTATCAACACCGACACCTCGTCTGGTGCCGCACCGCCCGCGGGAGGGGGTCCGTCCGGGTCACCGGCCCGGAGCAGGGCCGCCTGAATGACGGGCATCAGCACCCGCCCGCGTTCGTTCAGGGTCCGAGCGGTCACCCGCCGGCCGGTGGCGATGATCTCCACACACGGGTCGGCGTAGGCCATGTGCCAGCGGCTGTACCGGCCCGGATACTCCATGCCAGAGCTCATCACGCCGCCGCGCCGCTGGTCAGCGACGGCCGCGATCCGGCCGAGCTCGGCCGGGTTGAACGGCGTGGCGGTTCGGCTTACCCGCACGCCGCCGCGGGTCGTCATCTGGATGCGCTGTAGATCCGCAGGCTGGGAGTCCACGGTGGCCTCTCGGGTCGGGCCCCGGAGACGGCCAGGAAACAGAAAAGCGGCCGCCAGTTCCGAGGCGGTCGCTTGTGTCCTGAACGCGAATGACCACGCCGCCTAAGTGCGGCGCCACCACTGAAGGCCGTCGGATCGCGTCATGGGCCATAGCGTAGCGGATCACCGGGCTCTCTTACCAGCTCCCCTGGCGCTAGGACGGGCACGCCGACCGGAGTTCGGGCATCCGCCAGGCGGCTGCCCCGGCCGTGATGAGCTGGGCCGCGTTACGCAGGTCACGCTGGGGACCACCGGCCTGCCCGGTCACGGCTACCCCGGACCGATCGCTGGTCAGGAAGGTCTCGACCATGCGCAGCACGGCCGGATCACCCAGCAGGCCGCCGTGGAATGCGGCCACGAAGATCACATTCGGCGCCAGCGGGCAGGCCGGCAGCGTGACCGCGTCGGCCAGCGGCACCACGGCCAGCCAGGGCAGCCCGGCATCCCGGCTGACCGTCGCGAAGTAACTGGCGCCGAACTCGCCGACCGAGTCGATCAGTTCCTGCGCCCCCGAACTGCCGAACGGCGACATGCCGCCGACCAGGCTATTAAGGGTGGTCAGCGCGGCGCCAGGCACCGTGCCGCCGGCCTGGCCAACCTGCCCCGGGGCGACGATCGGGCTGAGCAGCACCAGGGACCGGATCGGCAGGTGCGGGTGCCGGGCCAGCATCGCGTACAGGCCCAGCGTGCCCTCGCTTTCCGCCACGATGTCCACCGTCGTGTGCGTCTGCTGGTACAGCTTTTCCACCTGTGTGGCCATCCGGTCGCCAAGGATCTGGATGGACACGTCCCCGGCGGCCACCCCGTAGGGACGCGGCTGCCCGGCTGCGTTCAGGCCCAGGTAGGAGAACTGGCGTACCACAATTCGCGGTTCCGCCGCCCGCAATGCGCTGGCTTCGTGACAGCAGGTCGACCCGAAGCCCGCCACCACCAGCACCGCGGCGCTGGGCCGGGCCTGCCCCGCGGTACTGGGCGTTCCGGCGGTCTTGCCGTGGGCTGCCGCGGGGCTGGCTGACGCGTGGCTGGCTGGCGCGGTCGCCGCTCTGGCCGCGACGTCCCCGGTATCGGGGTCGAAGTTCACCACCCCGGTGAAGGCCAGCCGGGCCATTCCCACCACCACGACCAGCACCATGATCGCCGCCAGCGGCGCGACCGGGACCCAGCTGGTCCGGTGCTGCAGGCCGCGGCGGATCCGCTGCAACGCCGCCCGCCAGGGCCATGGGTGCAGCGGCCTTTCCACCGCGCGCCGGACCGCCGCCGAGGTGAGCCCGTACCAGGCTCGCGCCTCGACCACCCCGGCCAGCCCGGCGACCGCCACGATGGCTCGGCGTGCTAAGGCGGCCCATCAGCGCCGCGGCAGCGGACAGCACGACGAAGCTGGCCACCACCCAGGCCGCGGTGCCGACCGGAGGCAGCCGCCGCCACCAGCTCTGGCCCACCCCGCCCAGGCTCAGCGCCACCGCGGTACCGAGCAGGATGGGGACCGCGGCCAGATAGGGCCAGGAGAACGGGAGCACGGCCACCCCGAACATGAGCGTGAGGACGGGAGACATCACCAGGCCGGCCAGAACCGTGAGCACGGCACAGGACACCGCCGAACCCGCAAAGGTGGGGCGCGGGATGCCCAGGTCTGGCCCGCGCGGCCAGGCCAGCAAGATCATGGCGGCGTCGACGCCTGAACGCGCCAGCACCAGCAGCACTAGCACGGCGGTGAAACCCAGCCACGACTGGTTGAAGGCGAACAGCCAGCGCAGGTCGTGGTAGGCCGCGAGCGGCGGCAGGGCGGTCAGCTGCGGGGCGAGCGGCCGCGCAGCGGGCGCGAGAAAAGACAGCACCGCCGCTTCAGCCATCGCGCCGCCAGCCCCGAACGCGATCAGCCCCCGGTGCCGGAAAAATGCCCCGGCCAAACCCCGCCTCCCGTACAGCCTCCGCCCCCGCTTCGGCTGATTCCAGCCTAACGCGCGCCAAAGCACCGCGCGCGGCTGGCGGCGGGCCCCAGGCGGCGGCGGCGACTGCGGTCCGCTATCCGGTGTAACCGGGTCAAGTGCTCCGGTATGCCCCTCAGGAGCACCGGAGTCCGGGAAAGTCCGGGCCGCCAAGATGCGGGCCGCTCAGGTCCCGGCCGCTCAGAACTCGAAGCCGCCGGGACGTCCGTTGCGGTCGGCCAGCAGCCCGGCCAGGGTCGAGACGGCGATCTCGGGCGGCGTGCGCGAGCCGATGTTGAGGCCGATCGGCCGGTGCACGCGGGCGATCTCGCCGGCCGGAACGCCGAGGTCGGTGAGCATCTGCACGTGCGGCCCGACGTGGTGCGGATTGCCCATGATGCCGATCCAGCGGGCCTTGGTGTTCAGCGCGTCGCGGAGCATGACGCCGAGCTCGGGCCGGTGGTGGTCGGTGACGACCAGGTCGGCGGAACCGTCGAGGTCCTCGGGAACACTGCTGAGCAGGGGAAAGCCGAGGGCAGCGGCCCCGGAAGCGCGTACCTCGTCCGGCTCGAGCAAGAGCCCGCGGAACCCCATGTCCGCGGCGTAGCGCAGCAGGTACGCCGGCCACCGGCGAGGCGAACACCGTGACCAGCGTGCGCTCGGCCGGAGCCGAGCTGGCGGCCTGCGCGACCGGGCTGTGAGCAACTCCGCAGGCCGAATCCTCGTCGTGGGTGTGTACGTGCTCGCTCATGCTTGCTAGTCTCCCCTGGCCCTGCGCCCCTGGGTAGGGTGCAGACGTGATCTCCCGTGACGACATCGGCGCCACCTACGATACGATCCGCCCCTGGATCCGGCGCACGCCGGTGCTCCGGGTCGAGCTCAGCGACCTCGATCCGGCCCGCGCCGGCCTGCCCGCGGTCACGCTCAAGCTCGAGCAGCTGCAGTGCGCCGGCTCGTTCAAGGCCCGCGGCGCGTTCGCGAACCTGTTGCTGCGGGAGGTGCCGGCCGTGGGCGTAGTGGCCGCCTCGGGCGGCAACCACGGCGTTGCCGTGGCCTACGCAGCGCACCGCCGCGGCGTGCCCGCCACGATCTTCGTGCCGACCGTGTCGGCCCCGGCGAAGGTAGAGCGGATCCGCCAGCTGGGAGCGGACCTGGTGGTCACCGGCGAGCGTTACGCGGACGCGCTGGCGGCGGCGCAGGAGTGGATGGCCAGCTCCGGCGCGATGAGCGTGCACGCCTACGACCAGCGGGAGACCCTGCTCGGCCAGGGCACGGTGGGACTGGAGCTGGCCGGGCAGGCCGGCGAGCTGGACACCGTGCTGGTCCCGGTGGGCGGTGGCGGGCTGATCGGCGGGATCGCCGCCTGGTTCGGCGGCCGGGTCCGCGTCATCGGGGTGGAGCCGGACGGTGCCCCTACCCTGACCCGCGCCCGCGCCGAGGGCCGCCCGGCCGATGCCCCGGCCGGAAGCGTGGCCGCCGATGCCCTGGCCCCGCGCCGCGTGGGCGAGCTGATGTTCCCCATCACCCAGGCCTACGTCGAGGACGTCGTGCTGGTCGACGACGCCTCGATCCTGACCGCCCAGCAGGCGCTGTGGCAGGCAGCCAGGATCGCGGCCGAGCCCGCCGCGTCGGTCGGAGTCGCGGCCCTGCTGAGCGGGGCGTACAAGCCGGCACCCGGTGAGCAGGTGGCCGTCGTGATCAGTGGAGCCAATCTGACGCCTTCCCAGCTCGGCTGAGTGACAGGAGACACCATGCGGTTTGTCTTCACCCCTCCCGCCGACCACGCGGCCGGCCTGCTTACCCTGCCGTGGTCCAAGCCGCTCGCCGAATGGCAGGACGAGCGCCTGGTGGAGATCAGGCAGCGGGGCATCTCCCGGCACGTGGTCCGCTTCGTCTACGACGACGGCACCCTGTACGCGCTCAAGGAGCTGAGCGAGCGGCTGGCCCGGCGCGAGTACCGGCTGCTCCGGGCGCTGGCCGAGCTGAACATCCCCGCCGTGGAGGTGATCGGGATCGCGGTGGACCTGGACGAGTCCGGCCAGCAGCAGGAAGACGGGGACGCCATTCTGGTCACCAGGTTCCTCAGCTACGCCACCACCTACCGGGCCGTGTTCTCCAACCCGCGGGGACTGCAGGCCACCGACGGCCTGCTCGACGCGCTGGTGGAACTGCTGGTCCGGCTTCACCTGTCCGGGTTCTTCTGGGGTGACTGCTCCCTGTCCAACACGCTGTTCCGGCACGACGCGGGCACCCTGGAGGCCTACCTGGTCGACGCCGAGACTAGTGAGCAGCACCCCACGCTGACCGACGGGCAGCGCCAGTACGACCTGGATCTGGCCGTGGAGCGGGTCGGCGGCGAGCTGCTTGATCTGCAGGCCGGCGAGCTGCTGCCGCCCGACGTGGACCCGATCGAGACCGCCGAAGAACTGCAGCGGCGCTATGACTCGCTGTGGCAGGAACTGACCCGCGAGGAGATCCTGCGGCCCGAGGAGCAGCGCTACAAGATCGCCGAACGGCTGCACCGGCTCAACGAGCTCGGCTTCGACGCCAATGAGGTCGAATTGATCAGCACGGGCGACGGCAACAAGCTCCGGCTGCGGACCCGGGTAGCGGAAACTGGGCACGATGCCCGGAAGCTGTTCCTGCGGACCGGTATCGCCGCCGGGGAGAACCAGGCCCGCCGGCTGCTCAACGACATGGCCGGCTACCGGGCCTGGCTCGAGCAGAAGCAGAAGCGCCCGGTTTCCGAGGTGGTGGCGGCCAACCGCTGGCTGGAAGAGGTCTATGACCCGGTGATCGCCGCCATCCCGGACAGCCTGCGCGGCCGCCTGCCGCCGGCCGAGATCTTCCACGAGGTACTCGAGCACCGGTGGTACATGTCGGAGGCGGCAGGCCGCGACGTCGGCACCACCGCGGCCGCCCGGGCCTACATCGAGCAGGTGCTGCCGGAGGCGCCCAAGCCGCTGGAGTCCGACGACTCGCCGGGCGACAGCGAGCTGCTCGAGCCCACCATGCCACTGGAGGAGGCGGCGCTGGAGGAGGCGGCGCTGGAGAAGCCGGCGCTGGAGGAGCCGGCGCTGGAGGAGCCGGCACTGCAGGAGGCGCCAGCTGGGGACGCGCCGGCGGGCTGAGCCCCTACTGGGGCGCCGCGTACAGGTCGGCGTCCGGGTCCTCACCGGCCCGGTCGGGTGCGGCTCCGGTGTCCTCCTGCACCCCGCCCTTGAGGCCCACCAGCGCCACCAGGCCTGCGGCCGCCATGATCGCGCACATCACGTAGAGCACGACCTGGACCGAGCTGGCGAAGTCGGCCCGGATGAACTGCGGGATGGCCGAGACGTTCCCGCTGCCGCCCTGCAACTGGGCGATCTTAGCGGCCTCAGCCGTGGCCGCCCCGCTGGGCAGGCCCTTGGCCTCCAGCGTGGACGTGATCTGGTTCCGGAACTGGGTGAGCAGAATGGTGCCGAGCACCGCGAAGCCGACGCTGGCCCCGTAGTTGCGGACGGTCTGGGTGATGCCGGTGGCCTCCCCGTAGGAGTACCGGGATGCCCGGTTGACCGCGTCGGTGTTGGCCTGGCCCAGCATCAGGCCCATGCCGGCCCCGGCGATGACGATGTAGATGACCTGGCCGTTGATTTTCAGGTCGGTCACCTTGCCGGCCCACAGCGCGAAGCCCACCGCGGACAGCGCACAGCCCAGCACCACCGGCCGCTTGGCCCCGATGCGGTCCAGCATCCGGCCGCCGATCTGCGCGAAGATCACGAAGCCGATGAAGAAGTACAGGATCGACAGGCTGGCGTTGCTGGCTTTCTCGCCGAGGGCGATCTGCCCGTACTCGCTGGCGAAGAAGAACACCGGGATGAACACCATCATGACGATGAACAAGATGACGTTCTCCACGGCGAACGCCTGGTTGGTGAAGATATGCACGTTGATCAAGGGTGATTCGGTGCGGTGCTCGACGGAGAAGAAGATGCCGAGCAGCACCACGCCCACGGCGATGCAGATCTCGGTGGCCGGGTCGCCCCAGCCCCACTGCGAGGACTGCTGGAGGCCGAACACGCTCAGGCCGACGCCACCGACGATGAGGACCAGGCCCCGGTAGTCCATCGGCGCGGGCCGGTGATCGGTGACCGGCCTGGAGATGCGGATGAGCAGCAGGGCGATCAGGGCGATGGGGACGTTGATCCAGAAGATCGACCGCCAGGTCCACAGGATCAGATATCCGCCCGCGATCGGGCCGACCGCGGTCAGGCCGCCGGCGATACCGAAGAACAGGGCCAGCGCCTTGCCGCGGGAGCGCAGGTCGAAGGTCTGCACCACGATGGCCAGGGCGGCCGGGAACATGATGGCCCCACCCAGGCCCTGTATTGCCCGGAAGGCTACGATCCACGTCTCGGCGAAGCTGCCCTTGGGTGTCAGGCCGCACAGGGCCGAGGCGCCCGCGAAGATGATCACGCCGAGCACGCACATGGAGCGGTGCCCCACCGTGTCGGCCAGCCGGCCGCCGAAGGCGAAGAAGGCGGCCAGGGCCAGCAGATAGGCGTTGATGGCCCACTGCATGCCGCTGCTCGACAGGCCCAGATCGTGCTGGATCGTCGGGGCCGCGATCGAGACGATGGTCTGGTCGATGAAGGTCATCGCGACCGCGAAGATCATCGCGGCCAGGATCAGGTTCCTGGATCTTCCCTCGGCGGGCGGACTGACGCTCATCGTGTTCTCCCCGTAATGTGGCGTCTCGGATCGTCTTCAGCTTTGATCATGGCCGCCGCTCGCACGGGTGACAACAGGCAATGGGCTGATGGCGGCCGTCCCTACTGGCTAGGAGCGTATCGGGCCAAAGGGGCGGATGTGACGTGAGGGCGGCAGTGGGGTGATCATCGCGGCCACGGCGACCTGGGTCGCGGCTACCGGCGGCCTCGTGGCCAGTGTCTAACCGGGCACCAGGTCTAACCGGGCACCAGGTCTAACCGGGCACCAGGCCTAACCGGACACCAGTGCGTCGGTCAGCGCATTGATGCCGGCGAGGTTTCCGGCCAAGCCCGCGGGGACGTGATGACGGGCGGCGAGCGGGGCCGGGTCATAGTAGGAGATCCTGGTCTGGCCGCTGTCGTCCCAGACCAGGATCTTGAGCGGCAGGTCCAGGGCGGCCAGCGGAGCGGCCGCCATCACCGGCGTGCCCGCTGCCGGGCTGCCGAAAATCACCAGCGTCGTCTCCCGCAGCGACAGCCCCGCCTCGTCGGCCGCCGCGCTCTGGTCGATCACCGCGAACAGCGTCAGGCCCTTAGCGGCGAGGATGGCGGTGAACCTGGCGACGGTGTTAGCCACCGAGTGCGGGCTGGTCTTGGTGACCACGCCGGTCTCTTCACTGGCCGGTGTCATCCTTGCTCTCCTCCTGCGCCGGGTGGGCCCGGACGAATGCGGCGATCACGGCGCCGAGCCGCTCCCCGGCGTCTTCCTGCAGGAAGTGCCCGGCCCCGGTGAGCACGGGATGGTCCAGGCCGGCCGCGCCTGGCACGGTTTTCCTGAGCACGGGAGCCATCGAGCCGGTGATCGGGTCCCGGTCGCTGAACGCCACCAGGAACGGCTTGTCCCAGGTGGCGAGCTCTCTCCAGGCGGCCCGGTTGGCCGCGCTGGCCGGATCGTCCGGCGAGGTGGGCACCAGCTCCGGCATGGCCCTGACCGCGGCGGCGTAAGCCGGGTCAGGGAACGGCGCCTCGTAGGCGGCCAGCGCCTCGGGTGGCAGAACGGTCTGGCAGCCAGATTGCACCAGCCGGGACACGCTCAGCGCCGGAGTCGTCCGGACCACCTCGCGGAACCGCAGCCACACGTCGGGCATTGGGTCGTCGCCGGTGGGCAGCCCAGTATTGGCCGCGACCACGCGGGCGAACCGGCCGGGGTGCTCGGCGACCAGGCGCAATCCGATCAGGCCGCCCCAGTCCTGCCCGACCAGTGTCACCCCGGCCAGGTTGAGGTGGTCGAACGCGAGCGCCCGCACCCACTCCACGTGCCGCGCGAAGCTGTGATCGCCCGGCTCGGCGGGCTTGTCCGAACGGCCGAACCCCACCAGGTCCACGGCGATGGCGCGCAGGCCGCCTCGGCCAGCACCGGCATCACCTTGCGGTACAGGAACGACCAGCTCGGCTCCCCGTGCAGCAGGAGCACCGGCTCACCGTCGGCTGGCCCGTCCTCCACGTAGGCCATGCGCAGGCCGTCCACGTCGGCGTAGCGCGGAGTGTAGCCGAAGCCGGGCAGGTGATCGAAGCGCTCCTGCGGCGTGCGCAGCACCTTCATCCAGCCAGCTCCGCGTAGAGCTCAGCCGTTTGCGCCGCGATTGCGGCCCAGCCGAATTCCGCGACCGCACGCTTGCGGCCCGCCTGCCCCATGGCCGTGGCGCGGCCGGGATCCCGCAGCACCTCGTTGAGCGCGACCGCGAGCGGCCCCGGCTCCCCCGGCGGCACTAGCAGGCCGGTTTCGCCGTCCGCCACGACCTCGGGAATCCCGCCGGTGCGCGAGCCGACCACGGCCGTCCCGCACGCCATGGCCTCCAGGTTCACGATCCCGAGCGGCTCGTAGACCGACGGGCACGCGAACACCGCGGCGTGGCTGAGCAGCTGGATGACCGCGGGTTTGGGCAGCATCTCCGGGATCCAGATCACGCCGGAACGCGAGGTGCGCAGCCCGCCGACCAGCTCGGTGACCTCGGCCGCCAGCTCCGGTGTATCGGGCTGTCCCGCGCATAGCACCAGCTGGGCCTGCTGAACCAGCTCCGACGCCGCCCGCAGCAGCACCGGCACACCCTTTTGCCGGGTGATACGGCCGACGAAGATGACGTAGGGACGGCTGAGGTCGACTCCGTAGCGCTCGAGCACATCGGTGTGCGGATCCGGCTGGTACTCCTCGGTGTCGATGCCGTTGCGGATAACCCGTACCCGTTCGGCCGGGATTTCGGGGTAGGCGGACAAGATGTCGGCCCGCATGCCGTCGGAGACCGCCACCACCGCGGCGGCCGCGGCCGCCGAGACCCGCTCGCACCAGGACGACAGCTGGTAACCGCCGCCCAGCTGCTCGGCCTTCCACGGCCGCAGCGCTTCGAGCGAATGCATGGTCATCACGTGCGGGATCCCGTAGAGCATGGCGGCCAGGTGACCGCCCAGGTTCGCGTACCAGGTGTGCGAGTGGACCAGCTGCGCGGACGATACCGCCGCCGTCATCGACAGGTCGGTCGATACCACCTGCAGCGCCTGGTTGGCGCCGGCCAGCAGATCCCAGGGCCGGTGGGCCACCGCGTCCGGCCGGTCGATCCCCTGGCAGTGCACGGTCAGGTCGACTAGCGACTCGAGCTCGCGGGCCAGGTAGGTGACGTGCACGCCGGCCCCGCCGTACACCTCGGGCGGGTATTCGCGGGTCAGCAGCGAGACGCGGAGCTTGCCAGTCACGGCAGGACCTCCTGTCCCTTTCCCACCACGGTGATCCCGCCGGCCGAGACCGCGAAGCCGCGCGCCTTGTCGCGTTCCTTGTCCACCCCGACCTGCGCCCACTCGGGCACCGTGACGTTCTTGTCGATGATCGCGTCCCGGACCACCGCGTGCCGCCCGATCTTGGTGTTGTGCAGCAGCACCGACCGCTCGACCGTGGCCCAGCTGTTCACCCGGACCCCAGGCGAGAGCACCGACTGGCGCACCAGGCCACCGGAGACGACCACACCGTTGCTGACCAGGCTGTCGATGGCCCGCCCGATCCGGTCCCCGGCCTCATGCACGAACTTGGCCGGCGGGACCGACGGCACGTTGGTCAGGATGGGCCACTGGTCGTTGTACAGGTTGAAGATCGGCTCCACCGCACACAGATCCATCTGGGCGTCGAAGTAAGCATCCAGCGATCCGACGTCACGCCAGTAGCCCTTGTCCCGCGCGGTCGCGCCGGGGACCTCGTTGAGGAAGAAGTCGTACGCCTGCGCGCTCCCGTTCCGGACCAGATTCGGGATGATGTTGCCGCCGATGTCGTGCCGGCTCGATTCGTCGTCGGCGTCCTTGCGCAGCGCGTCGACCAGCACGTCCGTGTCGAAGACGTAGTTGCCCATCGAGGAGTAGCTCATGTCGGGGTTACCTGGCATGGGCGGCGGGTCGGCCGGCTTCTCCAGGAAGGCGTCGATGGTGTGACCATCGGCCCCGACGGCAACGATGCCGAAGGCCGAGGCCTCGCTACGCGGCACCGGGATCGTGGCCACGGTCACGCCGGCCCCGTAGCTGACGTGGTGGTCGATCATCTGCGTCGGGTCCATCCGGTACACGTGGTCGGCCCCGAAGACGATCACGATGTCCGGCTTCTCATCGTTGATCAGGTTCATCGACTGGAAGATCGCGTCGGCCGAGCCGGTGTACCAGTGCGGCCCCAGCCGCTGCTGCGCCGGGACCGGTGTCACGTAGTTCCCGAGCAGGGAGCTCATCCGCCAGGTCGTGGAGATGTGCCGGTCCAGGCTATGGCTCTTGTACTGGGTGAGCACGCATATCTTGCGGATGCCGCCGTTGGCCAGGTTGGACAGCGCGAAGTCGATGAGCCGGTAGAGCCCGCCGAACGGGACGGCCGGCTTGGCCCGGTCCGCGGTCAGCGGGCTGAGCCTGGTCCCGGCACCTCCGGCGAGCACGATGCCCAGGACTGACTTGCTGGTCACTAGGGTCCTCCTGAGACGGTTCCTGCGGATTATGCGGTGGGTACTTGCATGCGGGGGCTAAGCATCATGTTCCCGCGAATCGGGCGAAACTGGGAAGAGCTCACCTTGCTCAGCAGGAACGTCCGGCCCGGCCGGGGGTGCGGCGCTGAGCTTCCAGGCCTCCCTGACCAGCACCTGCAGCGCCCCGGCCACCGGAATCGCCAGCAGAGCGGCCACAAACCCGCCGAACAGCCCGTCGACCAGGCTGCCCAGCGACGCACCGACCAGGACCGCGATCAGGACCAGCAGCGGGCTGATCCGGACCGTCTTGCTCATGACCACCGGGTTCAGGATGTGGTTCTCGACCTGGGTGTAGACCAGGAACACGACGCCGGTGGCGATGCCGGCGGTCACGCCCTGTGTGAACGCGAACAGCACGGTGGGGATGCCGGCCAGCGCCCCGCCGATCATGGGCAGGAAGTCCACCAGCGCCACCCACAGGCCCCACAGGATCGGGAACGGCACGCCGAGGATCATCAGCGTGACGAACACCACCACCCCGGCGATCAGCGAGGTCAGCAGGTTGCCCAGCATGTACCCGGTGACGGTCCCGTTGACCTCGGAGGCTATCCGCGTGACCGTGGCGGCCCGGGCCTGCGTCATCGACCCGAGCAGCCCGCGCCGCATCTTGGGCGCCTCGAGCAGCAGCAGCAGGACCAGGATGAAGATGGTGGCCAGCTCGAAGACCAAGGAGATGGCGCCCTCGCCGATGGTCAGCGCGGGCTTGCTCAGGCCCTGGGCGAAATTCACCAGCTTAGGTGCGTTGCGCTGCACCCAGCTCTGCACGTGATAGCGGCGCACCAGGTGGCCGATCCAGCCCGTGCCGTGCTGGGCGTTCGCCACGTAGGTGGGCAGCCGGTCGGCCAGGCTAGTGACCGCGTTGACCAGCGGATAGCCGAAGGCCACGGCCAAGCCGATGAAGACCAGCGCGGCCAGGACCGTGACGATGGCCACGGCCGCACCGCGGCGCCGGACCAGATGGCGCTCCAGCAGCACCACCAGCGGGTTGAGCAGCACCGCGACGAATCCCGCCACAACAATCAGGACCAGGACGTCGCGCAACCGGTAGATCAGCTTGCCACCCAGATAGGTGACCACGACCACCGCGACCGTGGCGACGATCGTCCGCAGCGGGATGTGGCGGACGTCGGCCGCGTGCCACAGCCGGGCCATCCGGCCCGCCGGATGGATTTGGCTGGGCCGGATCTCCCCCGGCGGGCGGTCACCCGGCGGGTACTGATCACGCGGGACGTCGGTCACCTGATCCTCCACCCGACCAGCATGCCAGGCCTGGCCGAATTCCGGATATCTGGCGCGCGAAGGCCCGGCTACGGTTGGGTACCCACTCAGAACTCCTCGGGCACGTCGCGGTAGTGAGCGGCGTGCTCGGTCCGCAGCCGGTACTTGAGCACCTTGCCCCCGACCGTCTCGGGCAGGTCGGTCACGAAGATGACTGACTTGGGTGTCTCGTAGCCACCCAGCGCGGCCCGGCAGTACTTGATCAGCTCGTCCTCGCTCGCCGCGGCGCCGTCTTGCAGCACCACCACCGCGGTCACGGCTTCACTCCAGTGCGGATGGGGCAGGCCGATGACGGCGGACTTGGCCACGGCCGGGTGCTGGGCCAGGACCGCCTCGACCCGGAGGCTGGACACGTTCTCCCCGCCGGTCTTCACGATGTCCTTGTACCGGTCGAGCATGATCCGCAGCCCGTTCCCGTCGTAGGCGCAGCTGTCCCCGGAGTGGAACCAGCCATACCGGAACGCGTGCCGGGTCGCGGCCTCGTCCCGGTAGTAGCCCGCCATCATGGACGGCGACCGGTAGACCGCCTCCCCGGCCACCCCGGGCTGGCTGGCCAGGTCCTGGCCGTCCGGGTCGAGCACCGTGGAGGCCAGCACCGGGCTCGGCACCCCGACGTAGTTGTGCTGGGGTGCGGTGGCCGCGTAGAGCTCGGGCCACTCGTCGGGCCAGAACCGGTGGCAGGAGATCGACTCGGTCTGGCCGAAGATCTCGAACGCGCACAGGTCCGCGCCGCAGTGCCGCTTCATCGAGGCCAGGGTGGCCGGCGGCAGCGCGGCCCAGCCGTAGACGACCACGGTCAGGCTGGACGCGTCGAGCTCGGGCCGCGCGGTCAGCACCGCGTCCACCGCCCGGACCATGGCCGGCGAGCCGGCCCATAGCGCGGTCACCTCGTCGTCGGCGATCATCTCGGCAATGTGCTCTGGGTTGGGCCGCCGGCCCAGCACCAGCGTGCCACCAGACAGGAATACAGAGTAAGTGAATGGCTGATCACCAACGTGGTAGATCATCGGCAGGTACGTGCCGACCTTGAGGTCGGACTCCAGGCGCAGCCCCCGGGTCAGCGACAGCGCGAACCCGAATCCGGCCATGTAACTGCACGCGTGCGAGATCATCACGCCCTTGGGCAGCGCCGTGGTCCCCGAGGTGAACAAGATCTCCCAGATGTCGTCGGCGTGGATCTCGACGTCCGGCTCGGTCTCGGGCTGGCCCGCGATGAACTCGGTGAACGGCACGCTGCCCGGGGCCGGCGGCCCGCCGACGGGGATCGTGATCCCGGGCCGCAGGCCCTTGGCCGTGAACGGCGCCTCGGCCTTGGGCCACAGCTCGCCGTCCACGATGGTGAGCTTGGGCTGAACCAGGTCGATCATGGCGGCTACCAGGTCCGGGGCCATCATCGGGTTCAGCGGCGCGGCGACCAGGCCGGCTTTGGCAATACCGATCTTGGCCAGGTAGGCCTCGACCGAGTTCTCGCAGAACATCAGGACGACGTCGCCGTGCTGCAGACCCCGGGCCAGCAGCGCATGCGCGATCTGGTTCGCGGCCTGCTCGGCCTGCCGGTAGGTCAGTGCGGCGAACCGCTCGTCAGCGTAGGCGCCGGGACGGCCGGTCAGGGCCAGCTTGTCCGGGCGGCTCCAGGTCACCCGCTCGATGAGGTCACCGACGCTCATCCGGTCCCAGCGGTGCACGGCACGCCGGTGATGCAGGCTGGTTACATCGAGATCCACAGTCGCATCGAGGTCCACAGTGCCCTCCCGGAGCGTCATTAGTGATTCGCAGTTCACTAATGACATAATCTACGAGTTCAGTGCCCCGCTGTGAAGCTATGGAGTGGTGCGATGCCGGATGCGGTCAGCTACCGGGTGCATAACGGTGTCGCCTGGCTCACCATCGAGCGGCCCGAAGCCCGCAACGCGCTCAACACGGCCGTCCGGGAAGGCCTGTTCGCCGGCGCCCGGCGATTCAATGAAGACGGCACGGCCAAGGTGCTGGTGCTCACCGGCGCCGGGGACAAGGCGTTCTGCGCGGGCGGCGACCTGAAGGAGATGGCCGATACCGCGCTGACCGTGCCGCCACTGGATTTCATGCCGCAGTTCGGCCGCAACATCGACGTGCCCAAGCCGACCATCGCCGCGGTGAACGGAGTCGCCTTCGCCGGCGGGTTCCTGCTCGCGCAGTGCTGCGACCTGTGCATCGCGGCCGAGGGCGCGACGTTCGCGATCAGCGAGGTGAAGGTGGGCCGTGGTGCCCCGTGGGCCGCCCCGCTGTCCTGGCTCATCCCGCCCCGGGTCGCACTGCAGATCCTGCTTACCGGCGACCCGCTCAGCGCCCAGCGGGCGCACGAGATCGGGCTGGTGAACGAGGTCGTCCCCCTGGCGGACCTGCGGGCACGGACGCAGGCGCTGGCCGAGCGGATCGCCGCCAACGCACCGCTGTCCGTAATGGCCGCCAAGCGCACCGCGTACCTGTCGCGGCCTGACCTGTTCACCGAGGCCGAGCGGATCTGGGCCCCGGTCTACCACAGCGCGGACGCGCAGGAAGGCCCGGCCGCGTTCCGCGATAAGCGCCGGCCGGTGTGGACCGGCCGGTAGCCGGCCACCCGGCGCCACAGGCACGACACGCGGGCGGCGAGCCGCCCGAGCTCCTCGTCCGCGCGCCGGATCTCGGCGGTGCTCTTCACCCGCTCGGTGTCGAGCAGCAGATAGGACTGATACGGCACCATGGATCGCTCCCAGTTCGCCACGCTTGTTTTCGGATCTGAAACCGAAATTACGGCTAAGACGTGGCGTTCCGCGTCGTGCTGATGCCTTATTTCCGGGTCGGCGACGGCCCGGGCCCGGCTAAGACCCGCCTTAGCCGGCACCGACCCGCGGCGTTAAGTTACTGGAGGTACCAGGAGGTGGAACTGACGTGACCGAGGGCGGCACATCCGGCGGGCTGTGGCTCCGCTTTTTGTCCGGCCCGGACATCGATTCCCTCGGCCTGACCCACGCGGACATCCTCACCGCGGTCCAGGACGCCGTGCGCGCGCACGGCCAGGGCCGCACGGTGGTGGAACCCAGGGTCCACCTGGTCCCGGACAACGACGGCGCCGGGCATTTCAACGTGCTCCGCGGGCACCTGTCGGTGCCGGGGGTGAGCGGGATCAAGGTGGTCGGCGACTTCGTGGCGAACTACACCGCCGGGCTGCCCAGCGAGCTCGGGCTGCTGACCCTGTATGACCCGCGCACCGGCGTCCCGCTGTCGATCATGGACGCCACGCTGATCACCGCCTGCCGGACCGGGGCCATGACCGCGGTGGGCGCGCGCTATCTGGCTCGGCGCGACGCCCGGGTCCTGGGCCACGTCGGAGCGCGCGGGACCGCTTGGTGGAACGTGATCCTGCTGGACGGCCTGTTCGACCTGGAGGAGATCCGCGTCACCAGCCGCCGGCCGGAGTCCCGTGAGGCCTTCGCGGCCGAGCTGGCGGCGGTCACCGCCACCCCGGTCCGGGTCGCCACGACCGCCGAGGAGACCTTCGACGGCGCCGACATCCTGATCGAAGCCTCACGGCTGAAGACGCCCGAGCCGCTGCTGCGGACCGCCGCGGTCAAACCCGGCGCCTTCGTCGTCGCCTACGGCACGATCAGCGCGGTCGAGCTCGACCTGCTCGATGTCATGGACAAGGTGGTCGTGGACGACTGGCGGGAGGCCCAGTCAGGCCAGTTCGGCGCGCTGCGCCGTCACGTGGACAGCGGGCGGCTCACGGCGGAGTCGCTCTACGCCGAGCTGGGGCAGATCGTCGCCGGGGACAAGCCGGGCCGGGAACGGGACGACGAGCGGATCCTGCTGTGGCACCGCGGCCTGGCCATCCTCGACATCGCCGTGGGCCTGGCCATCTTGCGGCGAGCCGAGGAGCAAGACGCGGGAACGATGCTGCGGTACCGCTAGTGATGCCAGCCCTGGAGATCACCGCGGCCGGGATTACCGACCCCGGGCTCATCCGGGCCGTGGCCGGCGGCCAGCCGGTTCGCATCGACCCGGGCCTGCTGGAGCTCACCGGGCAGCGGTGCGCCCAGGCCCGGCGGCTGCTCCGCGACGGGCAGCCGGTGTACGGCGTGAGTACCGGCATGGGCAAGCTGTCCTCGGTCCGGCTGACCGAGGATCAGCAGCGGGCTCACCAGCGCAACCTGCTGCTGGCCCGGGCGGCGGGCGGGCCGCCCTGGCTGGCGGCGCCCGAGGTGCGGGCGGTCATCACGGCCCGGCTGCTGACCTTCCTGTCCGGCGACGCCGCCGTGTCGGCCGGGCTGTGCCTGCGGCTCGCTGATCTGCTCAATCATCACGTGGTTCCGGCCGTGCCCCGGGGTGGTGCGGGCGCGGCCGGTGAGATCATGCAACTGGCGCACCTGGCCGGGCCGCTGGCCGGGATCGGCCAGGTGCTGGAGCCGGACGGGTCGTTGCGGCCCGCCCGTGCGGCGCTGGGCCGGGTCGGGCTGGCGGAGTTCACCCTCGGCCCGAAAGAGGGCATCGCGCTGATCCAGGGTGTGCCCGGCGCCACCGGCCTGAGCGCGTTGCGGCTCGGTGAGGCGGCCGCGCTCACCGCGGGAATGGAGTCGGCGGCCGCACTGTCCATCGCGGCGGCCGGAGCGGCTCGCGACCCGTACCTGGCTGCCTGCGCCCGCGGTGACGACATCCTGGCCGCCGTGCTCGGCCGGCTCCGGGCCGCGGCTGGCGACGAGCCGGCCCCGCGATCGCTGCAGGCACCGACCTCGTT
Source organism: uncultured Actinomycetota bacterium (assembly GCA_963781225.1). Taxonomy (GTDB): domain Bacteria; phylum Actinomycetota; class Actinomycetes; order Streptosporangiales; family Streptosporangiaceae; genus Palsa-504. The sequence goes on along the minus strand of CAWAFD010000011.1, from coordinate 193,277 downwards.
CCGGGTCGCCGGACCGGTGCTGGCCCAGGTCATCCGGGCCACGGCCGCGCTGGAGGCGGCCACCTGCCGCACCATGGCCGGCGTCACCGACTCCCCCGCCTTCCTGGACGGGCAGTTCACCGGCACGGCCGGATTTCACGGGATCGACCTGTCGGCGCACTGCGACCTGCTCACCGCGGCGCTGTGCCACGCGGCCGAGGTGTCGGCCGCGCGGGTGCACCGGCTGCTGGACCCGGCGGTGACCGGGCTGCCCGCCCAGCTGGCCCGTCAGCCCGGGCCGCAGGCCGGCCTGACCCCGGTGCACAAGCGGGCCGCCGGGGAGGTGCATGCCATGCGGCCGCTGGCGGCCGCGACCCCCGTCGGCCTGATCGAGACCTCCGCCGGCCAGGAAGACGTGCAGGGGTTCGCCTGGGAAGCGACCGAGAAACTGCGGGCCGCGCTGCGCCACACCCGCGCGGTCACCGCCTGCGAACTGCTGGCCGGATTCCAGGCGGTGTCGCTATCGCGGCGGCCGCCGCCACCGGGATGCCAGTCCCTGCTGGCCCGGCTGGCGTCGATCATCCCGCCGATCAGCGATGACCGGCCGTTCGGCGAGGATCTCGAGCATCTCATCGGTGGCATCCTGGCCGTTGACATACCCCTTCTCCCCTGAGACGCTGCCGGGAATGTCCCGTCCCGCCGTTGCGGCAGCGTCGCCAAAAAAGGGGGATTCATGGCCACCGTCGAGAGTGTCCGCGGTCCGGTCGAACTGTCCCAGCTGGGCCCGACCCTCATGCACGAGCACGTCTTCGTGCTCTCCACCGAGCACATGCAGAACTACGGCAGCGACTGGTGGGACGAGGAAGCCCGGGTCGCCGGCGCCGTCGGCAAGCTGAACTCGCTGTATGCCCGGGGCATCCACACCATCGTCGACCCGACCGTGTGGGGCCTGGGCCGCTACATCCCGCGCATCCAGCGGATCGCCGCCCAGACGCCGGTCAACATCATCGTCGCCACCGGTCTTTATGTGTACGAGGAACTGCCGCAGCAGTTCGCCTACCGCGGGCCCGGCCTGCTCATCGACATCCCCGAGCCGATGGTCACCGACTTCAGCCGGGACATCACCGAGGGCATCGCCGGGACCGGCGTGAAGGCTGCCTTCCTCAAGTTCGCCCTGGAGATGCCGGAACCGAGCCCCGGTATCGAGCGCATCGCCCGCGCCATCGCCCGCACGCACATCCAGACGGGCGCGCCCATCACCGTGCATACCTCCGGGCCGCACCAGACCGGGCGGATCGCGGTGCGGATCTTCACCGAGGAGGGGGTGGACCTGAGCAAGGTCGTGATCGGGCACGCGGGCGACAGCAACGACCTTGACTACCTCACCGAGCTCGCCGACGCGGGAGTGCTGCTCGGCATGGACCGGTTCGGGCTGGACCTGTTCAACCCCACGGCGGAGCGGATCAAGACGATCGTCGCCCTGGCCGCGCGCGGCTACGCCGCGAGCATGGTCCTGTCCCACGACGCGAACTGCTTTATCGACTACTTCGGCGCCGCGCATGACGTGGCTCGCGCCGCCGCCGCGCCGAACTGGCACTACGAGCACATCAGCAACGACGTGCTGCCGGCCCTGCTGGCGGCGGGCGTCACCCAGGAGCAGATCGACACCATGATGACGCAGAACCCAGTCCGCTATTTCACCCCGGGCGGTGCCGCGTGACTGACCACAGTGCCCTGGGCGGGATCTTCGACACGACCGGGGTCACCCGTGGCCCGGACGGCATCAAGCGTTACGGCGGCTTGCCCCGGAACCTGGTGCACATGCTGCGCGCGTCGGCCGAGCGGCACGGCACCGCCGAGGCCGTGGTGGAGACCGGCGGCGGCCCGCGGCTGAGTTACGCCGCACTGTGGGAGCGCGCGGCCCGGGTAGCGGGCGGCCTGCGGGCCCAGGGCATCCAGCGCGGTGACCGGGTGGCGATCCGGCTGGGAAACGGCGCCGACTGGGTGCTGGCCTTCTTCGGCGCGGTGCTGGCCGACGCCATCGTGGTGCCGGTCAACACCCGCTTCACCGACGCCGAAGCGGACTACGTGGTGACCGACTCCGGGTCCAAGCACGTCTTCGTGCCGGGAGACGCGCTGCCAGACGGCGACCCGCTGGTCATCGACGACCAAGGTCCGGCGGATCCGGCGGCGATCTTCTATACCAGCGGCACCACGGGCTTTCCCAAGGGCGCCGTCACCACTCATGAGAACTTCCTGTCCAACGCCGAGACCTGCCGCCGCGCGCTCTACGTGGCACCTGAGGGCCTGCGCACCCTGATCTCGGTCCCGTTGTTCCATGTCACCGGCTGCAACAGCCAGCTCCTGGTGGCCGCGTACGTCGGCGGGACCGCGGTGATCATGCCGGTCTTCGAGGTCGGCGAATTCCTGCGCGCCATTGCCGAGGAGCGTATCGACGTCATGGTCACGGTGCCGGCCATCTACTGGCTGGCCATTAGCCAGCCCGCCTTCGCCGAGACCGATATCTCCCGGGTGCGCTCGGTCTCCTACGGGGGCGCCCCGATCGCGCCGGACCTGGTGACCCGGCTGGCTAAGGCGTTTCCGCAGGCGCGGCTGGGCAACGGGTTCGGCCTGACCGAGACCGCGAGTGTGTCCACGTTCCTGCCGCATGAGTTCGTCGACCACGCCGACTCGGTTGGCTTCCCGGCGCCGGTATGCGACGTCCAGCTGGACGCGGTCCGCCCCGACGGCACCGGCGAGCTCATGGTCCGAGGGCCGAACGTCGTGCCCGGCTACTGGAACAAGCCGGAGGCCACGGCCGCCGCCTTCACCGATGGCTGGCTGCACACCGGCGACGTGGCCAGGATCGACGACGAGGGCCTGGTCTACCTGGTCGACCGGGTCAAGGACATGATCAACCGCGGTGGCGAGAACGTGTACTGCGTCGAGGTCGAGAACGCGCTGGCCGGGCGCCCCGGGCGTGTACGAGGCGGCGGTGCTCGGGGTACCTGACGAGGTGATGGGGGAAAAGGTGGGAACCGTGATCGTCGCGATGCCCGGCACCACCCTTGATGTCCCGGCCGTACTGGACTTCCTGGCTGGTCAGCTGGCCGATTTCAAGGTGCCGCAGTATGTGGCGGTCAGCGCGGTACCGCTGCCCCGCAATCCAGGAGGCAAGCTGCTCAAGCGGCAGCTGCGCGAGGAAACCGACTGGGCGGCCGCGGCGGTACGCCGCTGATCACCCCGTGGTGTCATCCGCACCCTTGCCGCGCACCCGGCCGGCCGTCAATAATGTCTGAAATATGATATCTCGTGTCGGCCTACCGTTCTAGCGAGGATTCCCGGTGACGACTCCAGGCACGATCTCGATCTCCCAGCTCAGAGCCTTCTGCCGCGACGCCTTCGAGTGGGCTGGCCTGAGCGCGGCCGACGCCGGCACCGGTGCCGAGGTGCTCACCACCACCGACGCATGGGGCACGTTCACGCACGGCAGCAAGGTGCTGCGCGGCTATCTGCGGCGGCTGAAGGCCGGCGGCCTGGACCCGGCAGGCCGGCCCGCCATCGTCAACCAGGGACCGGCCTGGGCCATCGTGGACGGCGATTCCTCACTCGGCATGGTCACCTCGGTATTCGCCATGAACACGGCCATCGCCAAGGCCCGGCAGACCGGGATCGGCTACGCCGGTGTCCGGAACAGCTGCCACTTCGGCGCGGCCGGCTACTACGCCTGGCTGGCCGCCCGGCAGGGCCTGATCGGCCTGGCCATGGCGAACGACATCCCCTCGGTAGCGGCGCCCGGGTCGCGTTCGGCTGTTACCGGCAGCAATCCGTTCGCTTACGCGGTACCGGCCGCCAGGCACCAGCCGCTCATGCTGGACATGTCGATAGCGACCGTGGCGGGCGGCAAGGTCTACGCCGCGCGCGAGCGCGGGGAGCCAATACCGGCTACCTGGCTGATCGGCGAGGACGGCTTGCCTACCGATGATCCCGCCTCCTATCCGGAGCACAGCGTGCTGACCCCGGCTGCGGCACACAAGGGATACGGCCTGGCCTTGCTGGTCGAGACGCTCGCCGGGTGCCTGACCGGCGCGGCCATCACCTGGCAGATCAAGGCCTGGATGGGTGGTGACCTGACCCAGCCGACCGGGCACGGCGCTGCCTTCCTCGCCCTGGACTGCGCGGCGATCGGGCCCGACCTGCCCGGCCGGGTCGATGAGCTCATCGACGAGGTGCACGCCACGCCCACGGCGCCCGGCACCGAGGTTCTGGTCGTGCCGGGCGAGTTCGAATGGCGGCGGTTTGCGGCGGCTCAGGAAAACGGGATCGCGCTACCCGGCGACGTCCTGGCGAGCCTGCGGGAGTCGGCCGAAATCACCGGGCTGGACCTCGGGGATTACCTTCCCGCCAAGGCCGCATGACCCCGATACGGGTCACGATTTGGTATATGATATCTGAGGTATTGCTATCTCAACATCTGTATGCGAAGCTTTCGGAAATTCCTGGTATGCATCATATGCCCAGGTAGCGACAGGAGACCGAAGCCGCGCCGGATTGAACTTGCAGCTGTTATGGGCGCCCTCTAGAGTCAGCGGATCGTTTCTCCTGTCAGAGTGCCGGACAGCTCGGTTACGTGCCTAGCGCTGCCGCGTCCCGGCCGGTCATCAGCTCTCGACATGGAGGTCAGGGATGGACCATCCGATCGGGCGATGGCGGGTAGCCGCCATCGCCGTGATTGCGGCAGGGGCGGCTGTGCTCGCCGGCTGCTCATCCGGGGGATCGACCAAGGCGTCGGCGTCGCAGCCGTATGCCGGGCAGAACCTGACGGTAGAGACCTACACCGCGGTACCCGAGTTCGACTTTTACAAGTCGCTGATGCCCAAGTTCGAGGCCCAGACGGGCATCAAGGTGAACTGGGTGGAGCTGCCCGTCGACACGATGGACTCCAAGGTCCCGCTGCAGCTCAAGGCCAAGGACACCGGCCTGGACGTGTTCACCACCGGCTCGGAGAACATCACCGACTACATCGGCAGCAACGGCGTCCAGCCGCTGGACTCCTACATCAACAACACCAAGGACACCCCGGCGTCCTATAACTTCAAGGACTTCGCCCCGGACATCGAGTCGGCGTGCCAGCAGGGCGGCAAGACCTACTGCATCGCCACCCACACCGGCGGCGCCCTGCTCTATTACAACACCAAGATGTTCGCCGCGGCCGGGATCACCAGTCCGCCGACGACGCCGGCCCAGCTGCTCAGTGACGCGGCCAAGCTGACCACCTCCCAGCACGCCGGCTTCTGCGTCCGCGGCGACAAGTCCCAGACTCTGTACGACGCATTCCAGCTGTGGAACTGGTTCATCCCGTGGAACAACCCGGTCACCGGTACCTACTTCGACAAGAACTGGAAGTTCCTGATCGGGAGCCAGCCCCAGGCCAGTCAGTTCGCGACGTTCTACCGGACGCTGCTGAAGAACTACGCCCCCAAGGGCATCTCGACCTACCTGGTCACCAACTGCCTGTCGGACTTCCAGCAGGGCCGGGTGGCCATGTGGCAGGACGACTCGGGCACCATCCCCTCGGTGCTCGACCCGAACCAGTCCACGGTGGCGAACGACACCGCGTTCTGGGCGATGCCCTGTCAGGCGGCCAACCCCGTCCACTGTGAGCTGGTCCAGCCGTTCGGCATCTGGATGAACAACGCTTCCCTGCACAAGGGCGCAGCCTGGCAGCTCATGCAGTACGTCACCTCTCAGCAAACCCAGCTAGCCGCGGTCAAGGCAAAGGACCTGCTGACACCATCCCGGCTGTCGGTCCTGAACGATCCAAACGCGATCGCGGCGCTGCCCAAGACGTTCGCGGCTCAGCTGAAGTACATTCTGGCCCACCCGGACGTCACGCTGCTCCCGTTCATCCCGGAGGCAGTGTCGCTCATCCCGCCGATCTCCAACGGGCTGTCGGACCTGATCACCACCAACACACCCGTCGCGCAGATCATGGCCACCATGACGAGCGGCGAAAATACCCTCATGAAGGCGGCTGGATACCCGAAGCCTTTCCCGTCTAGCTAGTGCGCTAAGAGGCTCCGTCTATGGGCTTGCCCACTTCTCGTGATGGACTTGCCCCCGCTGACCGCGGGGGCAAGTCCATTCGGAGGTTCATCGACCGGTTCTTCCTGGCCGCGGTGTCGTGGCCGTCGCTGCTGATCATGCTGGCAGTCACGGCCGTACCGTTCGTGGTCACGATCGGGCTGGCCTTCACCAACTACAACCTGGTCGCCACGGCGTGGAAGTTCACCGGGATCGAGAACTTCAGCCGACTGCTCCACGACCCGCAGACCCCGACCATCATCTTCAACACGGTCTACCTGGTCGTCGGGACGACGGTGCTGGACACGGTGTTCGGGCTCGGCCTGGCCGTGCTGCTGGACGCGAAGATCCGCGGGATCGGGCTGATCCGCAGCCTGTATCTGCTCCCGATCATGACCGCGCCCATCGTGGTCGCGCTGACCTGGCGGGCCATGTTCAACAACCAGGCGGGCTGGATCGACTACTTCCTGTCCCTGGCGCACCTGCCGCAGCCAGTCTGGCTGGGCACCCCTTCACTGGCGATGCCCGCCGTCATCATCTCGGACATGTGGACCGGCATCCCGTTCCAGGCCCTGCTGCTGCTGGTCGGCCTGCTCAACGTGCCGAAGGAACTCAAGGAGGCGGCCTCCTCGGACGGCGCCAACCGGCTTCAGGTGTTCTGGCACATCACGCTGCCGTCCCTGCGCCCGGTCCTGTTCGTGGCCGTGGTCCTGCGGCTGATCGAGAGCTACCGCAAGTTCGAGGGCATCCAGATCCTGACCACCGGCGGACCCGGGATCTCGAGCACGCCGCTCAACCTGCAGATCTACAACACCGGGCTGCAATACGAACAGGTCGGATACGCCGCCGCGATGGGCGTTGTGCTCATCCTGATGATCGCCATCTCGGTCGGCCTGGTCTACCTGCTCCTCGGTCGCCGCAGCTAAGAGGGAACCATGAAGAGCAAAACTCTCGAGGGGATCCGGCTGGCCCTGCTCGCTGTGGGGCTGGTCCTGGTGGCGGTGCCATTCCTGTGGATTATCTTGACCGCGTTCAAGCGGCCGGTGGACTCGGCCGCCATCCCGCCCAAGTTCATCAGCCCGGTGACGATGATGAACTTCACCACGCTGCACAACAATGGGTTCTTCCAGTCGCTGATCAACTCGGCCATCATCACGGTGTCCACGACGGTCGCGACGCTGGTGTTCGGCGTGCCGGCTGGTTACGCGTTCGCCCGTGGGCGGTTTGCCGGGCGCCGCTTCCTGGCAGCGTTCCTGCTGTTCAGCCGCATGGTGCCGCCGGTCATCTTCATCATCCCGCTATTCCTGTACTACTACCACCTGCACCTGGTCGGCAGCTTCACCGGCATGACGCTGGCCTATATGACCGGCCTGCTGCCGTTCACGGTCTGGATGACCGCGGCCTACTTCCAGGACGTCCCGATCGAGCTGGAGGAGGCGGCCCGGGTCGACGGCTGCTCGCGGGCCTGGGCCTTCTGGCGGATCGCCTTGCCGCTGGCCGCCCCGGGCGTGGTCTCGGTCGGGCTGCTGGTAGCCATCGCCGCCTGGAGTGAGTACTTCATCCCGCTGATCCTGGGCTCGTCCTCGACCTCGCCGGCCACAGTTGGCATCGTGAACCTGATCGGCGTCGACACGATCAACTGGGGCGCGATGGCCGCGGGAGCGCTCACGCTGATCCTCCCGGTCTTCGTGGCCACCCTGCTGGCGCAGCGCAACCTGGTGCGTGGGCTGACTGCCGGCGCGATCAAGGGCTAGCCGGGCGGTTACCAGTCCAGGCTGGCGCCAGCGTTCGTGGCCAGGTTCCCGCCGTCAACCGGCAGCAGGACGCCGGTGACCATGGAGGCCGCCGGCGAGGCCAGGAACAGCACCGGCCCGGCAATCTCCTCCGGCTCGCCCATCCGGCCCAGCGGGATGCCGGACACGACCCGGTCGACCAGCGGCCTGCGCTCTGGGTCGGCCAGGTTGCCGCGCCACCAGTCGTTGAAAAACTGGCACGGGAGCACGGCGTTGACCCGGATGCCGTGCGGGGCCCAGGCGTAGGCCGTCTCCCGGGTCAGCTGGGCCACGCCACCCTTGGCCACGCTGTAGGCCAGGCTGCCCCGGCCCATCGCGTTCTCCCCCGAGATGGAGCCGAAGTTGACGATGCTGCCGCCGTGCCCGGCCGCGATCATGCGCTGGCTGGCTGCCCGGGAGCACAGGAAATAGCTGGTGAGGTTGGCCGCCAGCATCGCGTCCCAGGTACGCAGCGGGAAGTCCTCGGGCGAATACCGGTCGATCGGCGCCGATATCGCGTTGACCAGGATGTCGACGGCAGGAAAAGAGCGGTCGATCTCCGCGAAGGCGCGTTCCACTTCGGCCTCGGCGCTCAGGTCCACGCCGATCCCGATGGCCCGGTCCGGCCCACCCAGCTCACCCGCGACCTCGGCGGCGGCCGCCGCGTTGAGGTCCAGCACAGCTAGGGAGGCACCCGCCGCGGCCAGCGCGCCGGCCACCACACTGCCGAGCGCCCCACCTCCGCCCGTCACCACCGCGACTCGCCCTGTCAGATCGAACAATGCTGGCAGCCCTGCCATCTCGTCCACCCCTCGCTCGCCGAAAGCGGAATATGATGTACGATCCTTGTCGGGCGGCGGCTCGGATGTCAAGGCAACCGAAGGCGGCCTATTCGTCGTCGGCGAAGTACGGGGCCACGAGCTCGTGGTCATAACGCGATCTGTTGAGCTCACCGATCTGATCGCGATAGCGGCGGACCAGAGTCGCGGCTCCGACGGGATCGCCTTCCTTGATCAGCTCGTAACGACCCACGGCCAGTTCGAGCATGAGATCCCAGGTGTCGGGGAAGTTGTCGACGAACACACGGTCATAGCGCAGGCCCGCCGGGCCGAGCAGGACCTCCACGAACCGCTCCAGCCGCGGATAGCCGACCGGCCGGAACATGACCTCGTGGGTCAGCGCGGTCAGCCTGCGAAAGATCGGGCCGTCACCCTTGGCCCGGGCGCGCCTCATCTGGCGGATGATCCGGCCGAGCTCAGCCAGCGTCTGCTTGCCGATCCGCTCCACCACGAGCGGGAAGGCGGGCAGTTCCACCGCGTCGATAAGAAACCGCTGCTCCTCCATCTCATGCCTGGACAGCCAGCGCACGGTGGCACCACGGTAGGGGGCGATGTGGACGAGGGAGTCTGTCTCGAGCAGCGCAATCGCCTCACGGATGGGGGTCTTGGACACTCGCAGACGGGCGGCGAGGTCACTCTCGACCAGCCGTGCCCCCGGCGGGATCTCCAGTTCCACGATCATGTCGCGGATGGCCTCGTAAGCGGCACGCTTGTAGGTAGTGACCGGGAGGTCATCGGGTTGGCCCGTCATGCGATCGCCGCCGTTCCCTGGGCTGCCGGTGCCGCGAGGTGGCGGCCGCTAGCGGGCTGGCGCACATCCTCGCTTCTTGACTGGCTCGAAAGCCTATCGGAACCCTTCCCGTATTCCTCGGTGGAGGTGGTTGCCGCGAGTTTCATATTTAGAATATGCTATACCATTATTTTCGGCAACTCACGATGGCGAGGGCTTGTGCAGGATGTAACCATCCCGGCTCTGGGTATGGCGATGACAGAAGCCGTCCTCACCCGCTGGTACAAGGAACCTGGCGAGCCCGTCGCGGCCGGTGAGGCGATCGCCGAGATAGAGACCGACAAGTCTGCGGTTGACCTGGAAAGCCCGGCTGATGGCTTCCTCGGGCCGCACCTGGTCGGCGAAGGCGCCGAGGTTCCGGTGGGCGCCCCGGTGACCCGGGTCCTGGACGACGCCACGCCGGCGAGGCCGACTGCTGCCCAGCCCGACGCGACGCCAGACGAGGCCGCAGTAGCGCCGATGCCTTCCGAGGCCGCGCCGGCCCAGACGCCTGCCGCACCAGCGCCAGGCGGTCCCGCGACCGAGGCTGCCGCACAGGTGGACGCACCCGCCGTCGCGCCAGCGTCAGGCGGCGCCAGCGCCGACACCAGCCCCGCGCCGAACGCGAACGGGTTCGTGCCCAAGGGGCCGTACATCCGGGCCCCGCACAAGCTGTCGCCGCGTAAGCGGATGCAGGCCCGGCTGGCCGCCGAGGCTGCGGCCGTCGCCGCCGGCGACGGCTCCCCCGCCGCGCCCGATCAGACGGCGTCCGTCCCCCCAGCGGCGCCGCCCGCAGCACTACCGGCCGCCGCGCTACCGGCCGCCGGACCACCGCTGACCGCACCACCACCGGCGGCGGCAGCGCCATCGGCGGCTGGCGGCCTAACCAGCCGGCGGGCCGCGGTGGCACAGGCCGTCGCGGAGTCCTGGCGGACCATCCCGCACTTCTCGGTGCAGCGGGAGATCGACGCCAGCGACGCCGACGCGTGCCTGGCCGCCATGCGAGCCCTGGCACCCGAGGCCACCTACACCGACCTGCTGTTGCGCGCCTTCGCCCTGGCCGTGAACTCCATCGGCCAGCGTGGCAGCGACCTGGGCCTGGCCGTGGCCACGCCGGACGGCGTGATGATGCCCATCATCTCCGGCGTGCCGGACCTGGATGTGCCCGGGCTGGTCGCGGCCAGGAAGGCCGCCACCAAGCGGGGCCGCGAGGGCAGGCTGGCCGCCGGTGACCTGGCCGGGCCAGCGGTAGCGGCCATCTCCAACCTCGGCGCGCGTGGCGTGGACTCGTTCACCGGCATCGTCCCGACCGGGCGCCGGCTGCTGCTGACCACCGGCCGGATCGCCGGCAGGCCGGTCGTAGTGGACGGGCGCCTAGGCGTCCGGGCCACCCTGATCGCAACGCTCAACGTGGACCATCGCTACCTCGATGGCGACCGGGCGGCCGATGTCCTCGACGTGTTCGACCGCGAGTTCCGCGCCTTGCGCAGCTGGGCCGGGGAAGGAGACCAGTGAACGAAGCAGCCGCGCCCGTCACCACGAAGGAGCGGGAGGCCGGGCCTCCGTCGCCAGCGGCGCTGCGCGACTGGCTGGACCAGATGCTCCTCATCCGCCAGTTCGAGGCGGAGTCGGTGCGGCTGTCGCTGTCCGGCCAGATTCCCGGTGGCATCCACTCCTCGGCCGGCCAGGAGGGCGTGGCGGTCGGCGCGGCCATGGCACTGGGATCGGACGACGTGGTGTCCGGCACCCACCGCAGCCACCACCACGCGCTGGCCAAGGGAGTGCCACCGCGTGAGGTCATGGCCGAACTGTTCGGCAAGGCCGACGGCTGCGCCGGCGGCCGCGGCGGGAGCATGCACCTGGTGGACTTCGGCCGGCACTTCCTCGGCTCCAACGGCATCGTGGGCGCGGGCCTCGGGCTGGCCATGGGCGCGTCGCTGGCCATGAAGATGCGCGCCCAGGAGTCTGTCGCCGTCGGTTACTTCGGCGACGGCGGCGCCAATACGGGGCGGACCTGGGAGTTCATCAACCTGGCCGCGCTGTGGAAGCTGCCGCTGATCGCGGTATGCGAGAACAACCTGTACGCGGTTGAGACCCATATCTCGCATTCGATGGCCGCCGAGTCGGTGACTGCCCGGGCCAGCGGGTTCGGCCTGCCGGCCGAGAGCATCGACGGCCAGGACGTGCTGGCGGTGTACGACACGGTCAGCCAGGCCAGGGACCGTGCGCTGGCCGGCCAGGGACCGACCTTCATCGAGGCGCTGACCTACCGGTACGAGGGCCATAACGTCGGCGACGTGCAGAACTACAGGGAGAAGAGCGAAGTGGCGGACTGGTTCTCCTCCCGCGACCCCATCGACCGGCTACGGCAGCGGCTGGCCGGGGCGGGAGAGCTCGACGACGCGGCGTACGAGGCCGCCACGGCCCGCGCCGCATCGGCCGTCGCCGACGCCATCGCCTTCGCCGAGGCCTCACCCTGGCCCGATCCGGCGTCGGTGGATCGGGCCTGGCCCGCCGCGGCAGGCAGGGCAGGCCGGCTGTGAGCGAGCGCCTGACCTACAGCCAGGCTTACCGGGCCGGGCTGGCCGAGGAGATGACCGCAAACGACCGGATCTTCGTGCTGGGCACCGACATCTTGCTGCGCGGCGGCCACTTCGCGCAGGTGCTGGGCCTGGGAGAGAAATTCGGAGCCGAACGGATCCGGGACGTGCCCATCTCAGAGGCAGCCATGGTGGCAGCGGGGGTCGGCGCTGCCCTGGGTGGCATGCGTCCCGTGATCGACCTGAACTTCCTGGACTTCGCGTTCGGCGGCATGGACGAGCTGTGCAATCAGGCGGCCAAGATCCACTACATGTTCGGGATCCCGGTGCCGATGGTGGTGCGGGCCACGAACGGAATCGCGTTCGGCGGCGCGCAGCACAACAACGTCATCGAGTCCTGGTTCGCCGAGATGCCCGGCCTGAACGTGGCCATGCCATCCACACCCGCGGACACCAAGGGCCTGATCAAGACCGCGCTGCACCTGGACGACCCGGTCCTGTTCCTCATGCATAAGGCGCTTACCGGCGTCCGCGGCGAGGTGGGCGGCCCGGACGAGTTCATCCCGTTCGGGCTGGCCAGCATCGTGCGCGAGGGCAGCCACGCGACCCTGATCGGCTACGGCGCCACCGTGCGGACCTGTGTGAGCGCCGCCGAGACCCTGGCCGCCGAGGGCGTCTCGGCCGAGGTGATCGACCTGCGCACGCTCTACCCACTGGATCTGGAGACGGTCACGCGCTCGCTGCGCAAGACTGGCCGTGCGGTCATGGTGGACGAGAGCCCAGGCTACGGCGGCGTCGGCGCGGAGATCGCAGCGTCCCTGCAAGAGGCGGCGTTCGACTACCTGGATGGCCCGGTCATCCGGGTGCACGCGCCGCACTCGCCGGTGCCGCAGAGCCGGGTCCTGCTCGAGGCCCTGCTGCCAGACAGCGGGCGGGTCGAGAATGCGGTCCGGAGCCTGCTGGCGCGCGCTTGAGCATCAGACCGGCCCGGTGGTCCGGACGCGCAGGTCGGGGCGCTCCCGGACCTCCGGCCGCAGCGCCAGGCCGAGCCCGGGGCCGGACGGCGGGCTGATCCGGCCCCCCTCGAGCTTCGGCAGCTCGGTCACGAAGTCGCGGTACCAGCCGTGGTAAAACGCGCGTACCGTCTCCTGCAGAACCGCGTTGGGCAGGTGGGTGCTCAGGTGAGTGCCAGCGGTCAGCACCACCGGCCCGGTACAGTCATGTGGCGCCACCGGCACGCCATAGGTCTCGGCCAGAGCGGCGATCTTGGTTGCCTCGGAGATGCCGCCGCACCAGCCGACGTCGAACATGAGATAGGACACGGCTCCGGTGCGTAGCAGGCGCTGGTAGTCAAAGCGGGTCCCGGCGGTCTCACCCACGGTGAGCGGAATGGATGTCCGGCTGGCGAACCTGGCCAGGGCCTCAGGGCTGTCGATCCGGAATGGGTCCTCGATCCAGAACAAGCCGAACTCCTTCACGGCCTGCGCGATGGTCAGCGCGGCCTGTGGCGACCATAGGGAGTGCATCTCCAGCATGATGTCCATGTCGTCCCCGGCCGCCGCACGGGTCCGCTCGATGATCTTGACACCCTCGTGTAGGTCGGCCCGGTCGATCCAGAGGCCGCCGGACCGCAGAGCGGCCTCGTCGAACGGCCATATCTTCATGGCCGTGACGCCGCTGGCCCGCAGGCTCGCCACCAGTTCCTCGGGCCGGGTTACCGAGGCCAGCAGGTCCTCGTACTCTCCCTCGGGCTCGGAGTCGCCCAGGCCCCACCGCTTCCGGTTCACGTTGCTCGAGGAACTGCCATAACCGGGCCCAGCGCAGGTGTTGTACGCCCGGACCCAGTGCCGGGCCGGGCCGCCGAGCAGCCGGTAGATAGGCAGGCCGGCGGCCTGGCCCAGAATGTCCCACAGCGCGATGTCCACCGCCGAGGTAGCACGGACCGCTACCGCGGAGCCGCTGAAGCCGATGAACTGGCGCTGGGCGGCCGCCCAGGCCAGGGTAATGTCCCGCGGATCGGAGCCGATCAGGTCCGGGGCCGCGGTCTCGTGCAGGTAGGACTCGACCGCCGCCACGCCGACGCAGGTCTCGCCGAGCCCGGTGATCCCGGCGTCGGTGTGAACCTGGACGAACAGCAGGCTCGGCTGCTGGTGCATGCGGATGGTCTCGATCTGCGTGATGCGCACCGGCCTCATCCTTTCGCGGTGACGAGCTGGTTGGCCGGGACCGCGGCGGCTGGCCGGACATGCACTTTCGCGGGCTGGGGGGGGGTCCTGGGGGGGACGCCGCGGCCAGGGCGGCCTGGTCGACTGGGGCGCGGGGGGGGGGGTGGTTAGGAACGGTGGAGGGTTTATTGGGGTAGGGGGGGGCGGGACGCGGGGAGGGGGGGTCAGGGGAGGTGGTCGGCCCGGGGCCTCGGGGCAGGGTAGTGGAGGGGGGGGGGGGGGGGGGGGGCGGGTCCGTGTCCTTCTGCTCGGGCACCCTCAGCGTGTGGGGGTGTGCCAGAGCGTGTGGTTTGGGGAGGCCCCCCCGGGGGGAGGACTGGTGGACCCTGTTTTCTAGGATGCGAGGTCGAGCCGGTTTTTTTACCGCCCTTGGCGGTCCACCACGTGGGCCTGGCTTCCCGCCATCAGGTCGCCCCCTAACAGGTCGGAGGGCTCCGCGCAGCCGCAGCCAGCGACCTCATATCTCATATTCCGTTATTTAATATTCGTTGACAAGTATTAGTTATCCATGGTTGAGTCAGCGTGGTCCCGAGTGAGAGGTTCTTTGCCGTGATCTCAGGCGTGTATGTGCCGCTGCTCACCGCCTTCGGCCGGGACGGTCAGGTGGATCCCGGAGCTTTCGGCCAGGAAGCACAGTGGCTGGCCAGCCGCGGCGCGGATGGTCTGGTCCCGTTCGGCTCGACGGGCGAAGGGCCATCGCTGAGCCTGCGGGAGAAGCGGGTGCTGCTGGACGCGCTGGCCGCCGCGGTACCCGGGCTACCGGTGGTGCCTGCCGTGACCGAGTCGAGCCTGGACGCCGCGCTGCAGTTCGTCGAAATGATCAACGACACCAGCGCGGCCGCGATCATGCTGCTGCCACCGTTCTATTACCGGCAGGCGGGTGGGGACGGGCTGTGCGCCTTCGCCGAGCCGGTGCTGGCCGCCAGCCGCCATCCGGTGCTCTTCTATCACATTCCCGAGTTCGCCCCACCGGTACCGCCGGAGGTGGTGGCCGCGCTGCCGGTCTGGGGGGTTAAGGACTCCGGCGGTGACCTGGGCTACACCCGGGCAATCCTGGCCACGGGCAAGCAGGTGATGGTGGGGATCGAATCCACGATCGTGGACGCGGTCACGGCCGGCGCCAGCGGGACCATCGCCGGGCTGGCCAATGTGCTGCCAGAGCCGCTGCTGGCGGCCCGCGCGGCCGCCTCGGCCGGTCGTGCGGACGACGCGCACCAGGGACTGGCCCCGGCGCTGGTGTTCCGCGACAAACTGATCGCGGCCGGAATCCGCCCGCTGGCCTGGGTGGCCATGATGAAGCAGCTGGCCACAGAGCGGCACGGTGTCCGGCTCGGCGGCGTGCGCGCGCCGCTGCCCGCCGCCTCCGCCGACGCCCTGGTGCCGGCCCTGCACGACGTTCTCGCCCAGCTGGATCTGGGCCGGGTATGAAGGCCGAGCAGATCACCGCGGCCGACGCCGAGCACGGTGAGGGCCCAGTCTGGTCACCCTCCTGGGGCGGACTGCGGTGGGTCGACGTGCTGCAGGGCGATCTGCTCGCGCTGCACGACGACGGCACCGTGACCAAGGGGCACCTCGGGTCGGCGCTGTCCGCTATCCGGCCGCGGGCCGACGGCGGCATGATCTGCGCCCTGGACCGGCAGTTCGCGCTGACCGACGGCGAGGAGGATCCGCGCCCGCTCGGGGAGATGTGGGACGATCCCGTGATCAGGCTCAACGACGGTGGCTGTGATCCGCAGGGCCGGTTCTACTGCGGGTCGATGGCCTGGGACGGCCGGCCCGAAGCGGGCAGCCTGTACCGGCTGGACCCGGACGGCACGGTATCGGTAGTGCTGCGCGGGGTGACGGTGTCCAACGGGATCGGCTGGAGTCCGGACGGTGCCACCGCCTATTACATCGATACCGCCACCTACCGCCTGGACGCCTTCGACCACGACCCGGATCGGGGTCTGTCCAGACGCCGGACGCTGGCGCTGATTGACCAGGCTCAGCCCGACGGCCTCGCGGTCGACGCCGAGGGCGGTATCTGGGTGGCCCTTATGGGCGGCGGCGCGGTCAACCGGTACCGGCCCGACGGGGCCCTGGACGCCGTCGTCGAACTGCCGGTGCTGCAGGTGACCGCGTGCACGTTCGGCGGACCGCGGCTGGATCAGCTGTTCATCACCACCTCGCGTCTGGACCTTGGCCCAGATGCCGACGCGGCCGCGGGCGCGCTGTTCCGGGCCGACGTCGGCGTGACCGGCCTGCCGGTCAGCCCGTTCGCCGGCTGACCGGGCTATCCGCGGCGGCGGCCAGACGCGACCCTGTGAGGTAGGACATGACCAGACATCATCCTGGCTCGCTTCGTGTTCCCAGCCCGCAAGACGCCGCCGGAACGCCCATCGACAGCCCGCTGGCCGGCCTGCCGCCGGCCCGCTTCGTCGATGGTGAGGTCCTCACCTTCCAGTACGCGACCGAACCGGCTGCCATCCGGGCTCTGTTGCCCGAGCCGCTTGAGCCGGTAAACGACACCGTGCAGGTCCAGGTGTCCCGCTGGGGAGATGTTCCGGGCATGGGCCGCGATGTGCACGAATGCAGCGTGATGGTCGCCGCCCGGTACCGCGGCCGGCAGGGGCTGGTGACGGGCTCGTACTCACCCTATTTCTGGGTGGAGAGCGACCGCGCGATGGCAGGTGGCCGCGAGTTTCACGGTCAGCCCAAGCGGATCGCCGAGATTACCGTACAGACCGTGGGCGATCTGCACGTGGGCCAGGTGCGGCACAACGGCATCGAGATCTTCACCGGGACGATGCAATACAAGGCCACGCCGAGCGATCTCGGCCGGCTGCGGAGCCGTGTCGACCCGGTCACCAACATCAACTTCAAGGTGATCAACCACATCGATGGCCGCTCCGCGGTCCGCCAGCTCACAAGCCGCGACCTGACCGAGGTGACGGTCCACGAATGTTATGAAGGGCCCTGCACCGCGGAGATCCGGCCAAGTGCCACCGCCCCGCTGTACCGGCTGCCTGCCGTCACCTTTCTGGAGGGCTTTTACTGGCGCACCGACTTCTGGCTTACCGGCGGGACCGTCCTGCACGACTACCTGCTGGATGGCTCGGCCGGGACCGCCGGGAATCCGGTTCGCAGACATACAACCGCACCAGCCGGGTAGCTCCCCGGTCGGCCGCCACCCGGTGGTCGCGACGACGACCGACAGGACGGGATCATGGGCTTGTTCAGCAGACCGAAGCAGACCGCGCGGACCAGCAGGAAGCAGACCTGGCGCGAGCGCAAGGCGGCCGAGCGCACGGCGAAGGCCGAGGCCTCGCTGGTCGCTACCGAGCAGAAGATCCACCAGATCGCCGACGAGGTCCGCAGCGACATCAAGGGCGGGGCGTAGCTGGGCAGCTAGGTCTGGGCGTGCCGGTCGAGGAACTCGTAGATATCGGCGTCATCGACGCCAGGGAAGCTCCCGGCCGGCAGCGCGGACAAGATATGAGAGTGAGCCCGGGCCGACGGCCAGGCATGGCCCTCCCAGCGCCCGGTCAGGGCCGCCGGCGGGCGGCTGCAGCACTCACCGTCGGGGCAGCCCGATCGCTTGCGCGTGGTCGCCTCACGCCCACGGAACCAGCGGGAATGCTCGAAGGGGACGCCGAGGGTGATGGCGAAACCGTGCTCGGCTCGCGGGTCCACCTGGGCCACGCAGAAAAACGTCCCCGACGGGGTATCGGAGTACTGGTAGTACGGGGAGAACCGGTCGGCGACAGTGAACACCTGCCGTCCGGACCACTGCCGGCACATCCGCTGTCCCTCGATCGCTCCCGACGGGTCAGCCGGGAACAGCACGCCGTCGTTCTCATAGGCCTTGTAGATGATGCCGCTGGCGTCGTTTTTCACGAAGTGACAAGGCAGGTCAAGGTGATGGGTCGCCAGGTTGGTGAACCGGTGCGCGGCCATCTCGTAGGAGACCGAGAACAAGTCCACCAGGTCCTCGACGGCGAGATCCCGGTTCTGCTTGGCCGCGGTGAGCACCGGAACCGTGGCGGGAGCGGGCATGAGCACGGCCGCGGCGAAGTAATTGGCCTCCACCCGCTGCCGCAAAAAGTCAGCGAAGTCGCGCGGTACCTGATGACCGAGCAGGAAGTGCCCCAGCGCCTGGAGCACGATGGCCCGTGGTGAGTGCGCGCCCACCGGCTCCTGCTTGACGTAGATGCGCCGGTTCCGCAGGTCGGTCAGGGACCGCACCGTCCGCGGCAGGTCCTGGACGTAGCGCACGGCGAAGCCGTGCCGGCTGACCACCGAGACGAGCATGCCCTGGGACAGCGCGCCGCCAGAGTACCCGCCGGCCTCCAGGGCGTGGGCGGCCTCCCGCTCGACGACCTCGAAGTAGTTGCCGCGTTCGCGCATGGCGTCGCGCAGGGCGGCGTTGGCGGCCCGGGCCTCCTCTGGGGTTGCGGCCGGCTTGGATTGCTGGGCGCGCAGCTCCACCGCGACGGCGACCAGGTGCTCGAGCACGTCAGTCGGCACGCGCGGGCCGATCTTCAGCGGCGGCAGGCCGAGCCGCCGGTAGGACGGGTCGTGCTGGGCGTCAGCCAGGGCGATCTCCAGCTGGGCCCGTCGGCTGGGTGGCTGCCGGCTGAGTAGGTCGGTGACTGGCACCGACAGCGCCGCCGCGAGCTGCTCGATCAGCGAGAGCTTGGGCTCGCGGCGGCCGTTCTCGATCAGCGACAGGACCGAGGGCGCACGCCCGACCCGCTCCCCTAGTTCGGCCAGCGTCAGGCCGCGCGTGCGGCGCAGATGGCGGAGCTGCTGGCCGAAGGTAACAAGGTCTATGTCATCGGCTTGAACAAATTTCTGCTGATCTTTCACGATGAACCTAAGTCTAACTTACTGTTTTGGAAAGAAGTGAATATCTTTACAGTGTTCGGGCCTGGTGCTCTCCATGCGGCCCGCCGAACCTGGGATGAGGGACCTGTCGTCGCAGGTACCTCGCGATACCGCAGATCAAGCAGCTCAGGAAGGCACCACCGTGGAGACAATCAGCCAGCAGGCGGCCAGGCTCACCAGTGAATGGCAGACCGACCCGCGCTGGAAGGACACCGCGCGGTCCTACAGTGCCGAAGACGTGGTGCGCCTCCGCGGCAGCATCAGTGAGGAATACACGCTGGCCCGGCACGGCGCCGAGCGCCTGCGCAAGCTGCTGGCCGAGGAAGACGCTGTCACCGCGCTCGGCGCGCTGACCGGCAACCAGGCGGTGCAGCAGGTCAAGGCGGGCCTGAAGGCCATTTACCTTTCTGGCTGGCAGGTGGCGGCGGACGCGAACCTGGCGGGACAGACGTACCCGGACCAGAGCCTCTACCCGGTCAACTCGGTGCCGCAGGTGGTCCGCCGGATCAACAACGCGCTGCAGCGGGCCGACCAGATCGCCTGGTCCGAGTCGCAGGACGGAGAGTCGGATACCGAATGGCTGGCCCCGATCGTCGCCGACGCCGAGGCCGGTTTTGGTGGGGTGCTGAACGCGTTCGAGCTGATGAAGTCGATGATCGCGGCAGGAGCGGCCGGGGTACACTGGGAAGACCAGCTCGCTTCCGAGAAGAAGTGCGGTCACCTGGGCGGCAAGGTCCTGATCCCGACCGGCCAGCACATCAAGACGCTGAACGCGGCCCGGCTGGCCGCCGACGTGTGTGGCGTGCCATCCCTGGTCGTGGCCCGGACGGACGCGCAGGCGGCCACGCTGCTCACCTCCGACGTCGACGAGCGGGATCAGCCGTTCGTCACCGGCGAGCGGACCGCAGAGGGGTTCTACCGGGTGCGCAACGGTATCGAGCCGTGCATCGCCCGCGGCCTGGCCTACGCACCGTACTCCGACCTGCTGTGGATGGAGACCTCCAAGCCCGACCTCGACGTGGCCCGCGAGTTCGCCGAGGGGATCAGGAACGTCTACCCGGACCAGATGCTCGCGTTCAACTGCTCGCCCTCGTTCAACTGGCGCGCACACCTGGACGATGAGACCATCGCCAAGTTCAGCAAGGAACTCGCGGCCATGGGCTACCGGTTCCAGTTCATCACCCTGGCCGGCTTCCACGCCCTCAACCACTCCATGTTCGACTTGGCCCGCGGCTTCGCCGACGAGGGCATGCCCGCGTATGTCCGGCTCCAGCAGGCCGAGTTCGCGTCCGAGAAGGCGGGCTACACCGCCACCCGGCACCAGCGTGAGGTCGGCACCGGTTACTTCGACCTGGTCACCTCGGCGATTTCACCCAACGCCGAGACTGTGGCCCTGAGCGGTTCCACCGAAGCCGAGCAGTTCCACGCCTGAACGCCCCGCCCCTGGGGATCAGCCGTATTCGGCGGGTCCCCAGGGCGGCTGGGACCTCATCGGACCATCAGGGTCTATCCGCTGCTGCGGGCGGGTCTGGACCCAGTCGCTCATGAGGCCGTGATTACCCGTCATCGTCTGCGTGGCCTGCAGCCCGGGGAAATTGCCCTCGGGGTTCATCCCGGGGCTCACCACGGCGACCGCCCGCCTGCGCCGCCATCGGGACGGCACGAAGAGCGGGACGACCATAGCCGCGCCGGCCAGGGCCAGCAGTCCCGTCTCCAGCAGGGCGGCGAAACCGGCTCCATACGGATGGGTGCGCAGCGGGATGTACCGCATCGCGCGCGGCACGTTGGTCAGGTACAGGGCGGTCCAGCCGAGCAGGGCCAGGCCGGGCAGCCCGCAAGCCAGCGGCGAGATCGATGGCACCGCCATCAGCAGCCCAGCCAGCAGGCCAACCCCCGCCAGCACGGCGAATCCCTCGATGACGCCGTGGGCGTGCACGAACGATGTCACGCCGAGCGGCGGCCGGACCTTCAGCCAGGCCCAGGAGGCAGCGAAGAAGATCGCGGCGGCCGCGGCGATCGCCAGGATGACACCGATCAGGTGGCGCATGCCTCTCACCTCTTACATTTGCCCCGTACATCCTCCTGTGGGCAGCCTACGGCGGAGGCTGCAGCCGTCATCAACTGTTTCGCAGGCTGTCACTTTTTCGCCCGGAGCATCACGCGCAAGCGGTTCACCGGCTCGAGCAGGCAGTAAGCGGGATAGGCGCCGCGGGCCACCAGCCGGAACTTCATCCCGCGCGGCCCCGGGGGGAACGTGAACCCGGCCGGGCACCAGCGCCGGAAGTCGGCCGTCATCCGGCGGAAGAACTCGCGGCGGCGGCGCCGCGGTACGAGCGGAAGCAGGGTCGTGTAGTGCCAGATGGCGCGTTCGAATATCGCCGCTTGGACATTCGGGGTTAGCGGGGCGGATGACCCCGCCCGTTCGGCCATGGTCCTGAATATGTGGTCATAAGCGCCGAAGATGTTGAAGTTCGTGGCGCTCGGGGCGGCCAGGAAGGAGCCAAGGCGCTGGCGCCGGTAGCGGTAGCACACGCGATCGAGCACGCCGATCCGCCCGGCTGTCAGCAGGGCCATCGTGCTCACCGGCACATCCTCGTGTGGCGCTGGGCGGCCGAAGTCCACGCCGAGCCCGGCCAGGAAGTCCCGCCGGAACACCTTGCTCCATGCGGTCATGGTCAGGTGGATCAGGGCGGGATGATCAGCCAGCGTGCCGGTCTGGGCACCCCGGAGGTAGCTCGCGCCGCCGCTCGGGCTGGTTGCCCCGTCCGGATACAGGTACTCGAAGTCGACCACCAGGACGTCGGGCCGCAGCCGGGTCAGCGCCTCGGCCACCGCGGCCAGCCCGCCCGGGGCGACCTCGTCGTCGCCGTCGACGAACCACACATACTCCCCGCTGGCCTCCTTCGCGCCCAGGTCACGGGCTGGACCGGGACCGCCCGCCACTGGTGTCGTGATGACCCGCAGCCGGGGGTCGCGGCGGGCGGCCAGGATCTCGCCGGACCGGTCCGGCGAGGCATCGTCGACCGCGATCACCTCGAGGGTCCCGGCCGGATCCTTGGCGTTGTCTGCGCCGAGGACGGAGTCCAGGCATCGATCCAGGTAATCCGCAACCCCGTGTACCGGGATGACCACGCTGATCAGCGGCATGGTCCCGAACGATACCCGTTATGGTTCCGCGCCTAGCTGAATGCGGGGGCCAGGCATCTGGCGTGGGCAGACGGGTGCCCGCTTTCTGTAGGCTAGGCCCGTGCGCATCCACGCCATATTCGGGGGAATCGGCGCGTTCGCCGTCAAATTTCGCTGGGTCGTCATCGTGGCCTGGCTGGTGGCCGCGGGCGCGATTCCGCATTTCCTGCCCTCACTCAGCAGCGTTACCCAAGGTAACAACAGCCAGTTCCTGCCCGCGAGCGCGCCGAGCGAGCAGGCTGCGCAGCTGGCATCGCCGTTCGGCTCGTCGAGCAACACCCCCGTGCCGGTGATCGCCGCCGTCAGCCAGGGCACGCTCACCGCCCAGGACACGACCTGGCTGGCCGGCCTGGCGCAGGACCTGCGGTCGGTGCCGACTGTCGTGTCGGTCAAGGACGTCGGCCGGTCTTCGGACCAGCAGGCCGAGCAGCTGCAGGTGATGTCCAGCGTGGGCGGCGGTGACGCGAACGGCCAGACCACGCTGGTGGATAACCTGCGGGCCGCGATCGCCAAGGCCGCGCCGCCCGCTGGGCTGCAGGCGCACCTGGCTGGTGATGTCGCGATCAACGTGGATCAGCAGAAGAAATCGGGGACAACGGGCAACCAGGTCGAAGGCCTGTCCGTCATCTTCATCCTGATCCTGCTGCTGCTGATCTTCCGGTCCCTGCTCGCGCCGCTCATCACGCTGATCCCGGCGTTCATGGCCGTCGCCATCTCCGGGCCGCTGGTCGGCGAGGCGGCGCACGCCGGGCTGAAGGTTTCCCAGCTGGCCCAGCTGATGCTGATCGTGCTGGTGCTCGGGGCTGGCACCGACTACGGGCTGTTCCTGGTGTTCCGGGTGCGTGAGACCCTGCGTGAGGGGCTGGATCCGAAGGACGCGGTGCGCGACGCCGTGACCCGGGTCGGCGAGACGATCACCTTCTCTGCCCTCACCGTGATCGCGGCGCTGCTGTCGCTGCTCGTGGCCACCTTCCAGATCTACTCCCAGCTGGGCATCCCGCTGGCCATCGGGATCGGCACCATGCTGCTGGCTGGCCTGACACTGCTGCCAGCGCTGCTGGCGGTGTTCGGCCGGGCCGCGTTCTGGCCGAGCAAGACCCGGGCCGGCACGGGCAAGGTCGGCCTGTGGGGCCGGGTCGCCACCCGGATCGTGCACCGGCCGGCCATCCCGCTGGTCATCGGCGTGATCGTGTTCGGCGCCTTGGCCAGCGCGGTGACGGCGTACCAGCCCGGTGGGTTCGGCGGCTCCATCAGCGCGCCGGCGGGAACCGACTCCGCGGCCGGGACCGCCCTGCTCAACAAGCACTTCCCGGTCAGCGCGGCCAACCCGACCAACCTGGTCTACAAGATAACCAAACCGGTCTGGGACGACCCGGCCCCCATCACGGCCGCGACCAGCCAGCTGCAAGCGAGCGGCCTGTTCACCGGGGTCACCGGCCCGCTCAATCCGGCCGGGGTCACGCTGACCGGGGCGCAGTACCAGGAGCTGCATGCCGCGCTGGGGGACGCGACCAAGCTGCCGGCTATTCCCCCGGCCAGCCTCAATCCCAAGATCCCTGCGCAGGCATACCAGATCTACCGGGCCACCGCTCAGTACGTCAGCTCCGACGGCCTGACCATCCAGTACGAGACCGGACTGAAGGCCGGCGACCCGTCGAGCACCGCCGCGCTCAACGCCGTGCCGTCGATCCGCGCCGAGGCGGCCAAGGCGGCCACGACGCTGGGGGCGACCGCATACGGCGTCGGCGGCGAGGCACCGGCGTTCTACGACATCAGCTCGATCTCGGACAGCGACCTGGTACACGTGGTGCCGGTCGCGATCGTGATTATCGGACTGCTGCTGTGCCTGGTCATGCGATCACTGGTCGCACCGCTATACCTGATCGCGTCGGTGGCGCTGTCGTTCTTCGCCGCGCTCGGCCTGTCGGTGATCTTGTTCATCAAGCTCGGCGGGGAAAGTGGCCTGACCTTCATCTTGCCGTTCCTGATGTTTATCTTCCTGCTCGCGCTGGGCGAGGATTACAACATCTTGGTGATGAGCCGGATCCGGGAGGAGGCTCAGCATCTCCCACTACGGGAAGCAGTCAGCCGGGCACTGGGAGCCACCGGAACCACGGTGACCTCAGCCGGGCTGGTGCTGGCCGGGACGTTCGCCGTATTCGCGCTGGTTGGCGGGAGCGGTTCTGGGGGGAGCCAGATCCGCGACGTCGGCGTGGGGCTGGCTCTCGGTGTGCTGATGGACACGTTCATCGTCCGTACCGTCCTGGTGCCATGCACCGTACTGCTGCTCGGCCGGTGGAACTGGTGGCCATCCAAGCTGAGCAGGACCGCTCCCGCCGAGCCCGTAGCCGAGCGGGAAACCGAACCCGCCCTGCGGGGCGCCGGGTCCGCCAGGCACGCAGCCAAGCACGCAGCCGGGCCAGCGCGGGGACCAGCCGAGCCCGGCTCGGGCGCGAGCCTGGATGGCGCGAGCCTGGATGGCAACGGCCTGCATGGCGCGCACCCCGAGGGCACGAGCCTGGACGGCGCGAGCCAGGGTGGAGGCAACAGGCTCGACGGCGCGAGCCACGACGGCGCGAGCCACGACGGCGCGAGCCACGACGGCGCGAGCCACGAGGGCGCGAGCCTGAGTGGCGAGGCGTGGGCGACTGGGTCATCACGGCCCGGCGGGCCAGACGGGCAGGCTGACCCCGGCGGCTCCGACGGGCCTGCTAACCCGTCCGCTCCCTAACCCCGTCCGGCCCCTCAGCCCCGTCCGCTCCATAACCCCGTCCGGCCCCTCAGCCCCGCCGCGGTCGGTTTCACCGGTCGGGGCCAGTTCTGACCAAATGGTGGCCGTTTCTGCAATGGGAGCGGCACAATGGCGCCCGACCCTGGTGGCGGTCGGCCCGGTGGGATCGGCGCGCCGCCATTGTGTGGAGTTACCCCCGCAAAGTGGGGGGTAACTCCACACGATAGTAAGGGGTTTCCGTGATCTTGTTCGTATGGGTTTCAGGTGGGGTGGGAGGGGTTGAGGCGACGACTTGAGGGTGCGCAGCCGCTGGCCCGCGGGGTGGATGCCGGGCGGGATGCCAGACCGGCCGTTACAGGTGTGACCACCCGGCTGCTGACGGGGTTGGCTTGGCGGCTAGTCAGCCTGGGCGTCGATCGAGGCGGTCAGGTCGCGCAGCGCCGGAGCGGCATCACGCAAGGCGGACTGGTCTGCGGCGGGCAGCGCGGCCAGCGCCGCCTGGATGATGTCCTCGTTGACGCCGTGCCACCGCCGGACCGCGCTCGCACCCTGGTCAGACAGGTCTAGGCTGACGGTACGGCGGTCGCCCGCGGTGTCGCCTCCCGGGGTGCGTGTCACGTAATCCGCCGTCTGGAGCCCGCCAAGCAGCGTCGCGACCGAACTCGGAGCCAGCCGGAGCATCCGGGCCAGTTCGCTGGGGCGGACGCCGGGATGTTCTGCAATGCAGGACAGCAACTCGAGCTGAGCAACCGACAGGCCGAGGGCGGGGTCGGTCGCGCGCGCGGCCCGCCGCATGGCGCGGCGCAGCCGGGACACAATGTCTGCTAGCTCCGGGCCAATCTGGTCCCTACCGATCTGATCCGGGCCGATCTGATCCGCGCCAATTTGATCGGGGCCAATTTGATCGGGGCCGAGCTGAGCGCTGGCGATCTGGCCTGGGCCGACACGCTCTTGCGGTTCCTTCTTGTCAGTCGAAAGCACCTGACGGGCCTGCCTCCCTGGCGTGCCCGGCCCGTCCGCGTTCCGGTACGCGGCTGGCCAGCGCCATCGCGGCCGCTAGAGCCGCAACAACGGCGAGCATGATGAATGCGGGCCGCGCCTGTTCCGCCCTAGCATACCCGCTATTTCCGGCCAGATAACTAGGTGATCCCAGATGCAAGGCCAGGGCCATCAGCGAAATGCCCAGCGTGGTGCCGATCCCGCGGGCCATGCTGACCAGGCCGCCGACCAGTGACGCAGAGGAGTCACTGACGCTCCGCATGACGATTGTGTTGTTGGCGGGGATGAAGATGCCAAGGCCGAGGCCGGCCACGAAGAGCCGCGGGACCACGGTCACCTCGGTCAGCGGGACGAAGACGGACGCCACCATGACCGCGCTAGTCAGCAGCGCGCCAGCGAAGCCGCGCCGGTAATCGTCCCACGCCCTCGGCAGCACCGCACCGCCCGCCAGGGCGGCCAGGCCGAAACCCAGCGGCAAGGCGGACAGCAGCAGCCCGGTCCGGGCTGCGCTGCCGGCGCCATGCCCGAGCACCTGCGGTATGAGCACCAGCGGGCCGAACAAGACCAGGTATCCGCATGCCGCTCCGGTCAGGGCCAGCACCAGCGTCCGCGATCGCAGCAGCCACACCGGAATCAGCGGATGCGCGGTACGGATCTGCCGCCGGACGAACGCGACCGCCCCTGCCACGCCGAGAACCACGAGCAGCCCAATCGCCCAGCCGGGCAGGCTCAGGCCCGAGGCCGCTGACAGGACGAGGAGCAGCGCGCTGGTCCAGGTCACCATCAGCAAGGTGCCGGGCCAGTCGAAACGCTCCGGGCGGCTGAACTGACGGGTACGCGGGAGCAGGTAGCGGGCCGGCCACGATGGCCGCCACGCCGACGGGAACGTTGACCCAGTACACGGCGCGCCAGCCCACCGTAGCGGTCAGCAGGCCGCCCAGCGTGGGCCCGAGCGCCAGGCCGGCCGCCTGGGCTCCGGCCTGAACCCCCAGGGCGAAGCGCATCCTGATCTTCGGCGCGCTGGTCGTGACCAGCGCCACGCTGTTGGCCTGCAGCATGGCCGCGCCGGCCGCCTGCACCAGCCGAAGAGCCACCAGAACCCCCAGGGAGGGCGCTAGCCCGCACGCCGCGGAGGCCACCGTGAATATGGCGAAGCCGTAGGTGTAGACCAGCTTGCGGCCGGCCGCGTCGCCCAGACGGCCGACCGGCGCCAGGAGGGCGACCAGGCCGAGCAGGTAAACCAGTGACACCCACTGCACGGCGGCCACCGGCACGGCGAACTCGTGCTCTACGGCCGGGAACGTGATCGTGACGATGCTGGCGTCGAGCTGGCCCATGAACGCGCCGAAGCAGACCACGCCGACCGCGAGCCACGGCGCCCGGCGGCTTTCCCGGATGAAGGCGGGCCTGGCAGGCTCACGCAACATACTTCTGTAAGCGAACATCTGGTGTCGAGCTTAGCAAAGATTGTTCTGTAACCGAATATCTGCGGCGCGATACCAGGATTAACTCCGGACATGCCGGGCGTGGTGCTGGCCTTGGCGTTGTGGACCATACAGACTCAGGGAGGAGGTCGAGTGGCGTGGGACCTCGGGGCCAGCCGCTCGGCTAGAGTACGCCGGGAGTGCCGGGAGTTCAGGACGCCCGGCGACGGCAGGACCGGCAGCGACATGCCGGAGCGGAAGGGACGACGATGCAGGAACTGCGCTTCGTCGCGGTGAGCGAGGACGGCCGGTACGCCGTTCTGGCCATTCCTGGGCGTAGCGCACGCTTCACGCTGCCGATAGACGAGCGGCTCCGGGCGGTTGCTCAGGGCCAGACCTCCCGGCTCGCGCAGTACGAGATCGAAGTGGAGAGCCCGTTGCGACCCAAGGAGATCCAGGCACGAATCCGGGCCGGGGAGACGATAGAAGAAATCGCGGATGCGGCCGGCATCGCGATCGAGCGGGTGCGCTGGTTCGAGGGTCCCGTCCTGGCCGAGCGCGCCTACGTGGCCGAGCAGGCCCAGGCGGCATCGGTCAGACGCCAGGGTGATGCCACCCCTGGCCCCAGACTCGGCGAGATCGTCACCGAGCGACTCAACGCGCTCCACGCCGACCTTGAAGAGGCACAGTGGGACGCCAAGAAGCGCGGCGACGGAAGCTGGCAGGTCGAGCTGACCTTCATCTCCGGTGGACGCGTGCACACGGCCGAATGGCTTTACGATCAGCGCCGCAGGCACGTGCTGCCTGCCGATGACAACGCCGCCCGCATGTCGCTGCCGGGCGCCGAGCTGCCCCAGCCGGTGGAGCCGAACCCGGGCGAGGCGACCGTGACCCAGCTGGCGCCGCGGCTTAGCTCGGCGGTAGGCAACGGCAGCCCTGGATACGCACCCGGCCATGCCGGCTCCAGCCCTGGCTATCCCGCCCCAGGAGATCCCGGCCCCGGTTACCCCGGTCCCGGTTACCCCAGCTCTGGCGGGAACGGTAACGGCGGCCGTCCCCGACACGAGCGGCCCGCGGTCGCACGTCCGGCCACACCCGAGCCCGTACACCCGGTCTCCTCCAGCCCAGCCACTTCCAGCCCGGCTCCCTCTGGCCCGGCTTCGCCCGCTCCGGAATCGCGGACCGGGCGGCACGGCTATTCCGCCACGGAGCGTCCCGCGGCCACGGAGCGCCCAGCGGTACCAGAACGCCCGGCCGTCCAGGCCCCGGGCAGCTCGCAGAGTCACCGGCTGCTCCCCCGGTCACGCCGGCCAGCGTCGCCGCGCAGGTGGCGCAGGCGTCCCGGCCGGGCTGGGACACGCAGGCCACCCGCCCCCGGGAATCAGAACCGGCCAGTACGCCCGAGCCGCCGCAGTCTCCGCGCCCAGTCCGGGCCCCGCAGCCCGAGCGGACCGAGCGGATGAATCCGGCCCGTCGCGATGACTCCGGGCGTCGCGAGGAGCCGACCCGGCCAGCACCGGGCCGGACGGCCCAGGCCCAGCCAGGGCAGGCCCAGCCAGGGCAGGCCCAGCCAGGGCAGGCCCAGCCAGGGCAGGCCCAGCCAGGGCAGGCCCAGCCAGGGCAGGCCCAGCCAGGTCAGGCCCAGCCAGGTCAGGGCCGGTCGGCACAGGCTCCCACCGCCGCAGTCCCGGCGCCTCAGGCTGCAGCCAAGCCTGTCGCCCCGGCCCCGGCCGAGGCCGCGCCGGAACCTGCCGCCGAGCAGAGCAGCCGCCCGGGCCGTAAGGTCGCGCGCGGTAAGCGGTCGTCGGTGCCGTCCTGGGACGAGATCATGTTCGGCAACCGGCGGGACTGAGTCGCCACAGGACAGCGGGACCGCCGTGCCGAACGGCGCCGGGATCTGGTGGTTCACGCTAGCGCCGCCTCAGCGGTCGCGGGTGCCGGTCGCCCGCAGGGCCTGAGTCGGCTAGCCAACCAGCAGGGCCTCATCGTGGGCGTGCATCCGGGCTACCGATCAGGGCCGCCAGTCTGAGCTCCGGCCTGACAGCAGATCAGCAGAGCTGACAGGCAGTTGTGCGCGCTATGACAGCGGCGCACGGCAAGCTGTAGGTATGCGATATGACGCGACAGCTGGTTATGCGATTGAGGCCACCGGTCTGGTCAAGCGGTTCGGCAAGACCACCGCGCTGAACGGCGTGGATCTGGTGGCACATCAGGGCCGGGTGCTCGGTGTACTCGGGCCGAACGGAGCTGGCAAGACCACGGCCGTCCGGATCCTCGCCACGCTGCTCCGGCCGGATAGCGGCCAGGCCACCGTGTGCGGCTACGACGTGGTCCGCGACGCCCACCGGGTGCGCCAGCTCATCGGCCTGACCGGGCAGTACGCCTCGGTCGACGAGGGCCTGTCCGGCCTGAACAACCTCATCATGATCGGGCGGCTGCTCGGCATCTCGCGGGCAGACGCCCGGGCCCGGGCCCACGAGCTGCTGGGACGCTTTGAACTCTCCGAGGCGGCTGGCCGGCCAGCCAAGACCTACTCCGGCGGAATGCGGCGGCGGCTGGACCTCGCGGCCAGCCTGGTCGGGAACCCCCGGGTGCTGTATCTCGACGAGCCGACGACCGGGCTGGACCCACGCAGCCGCAGTGACGTCTGGGACATGATCCGCAGGCTTGCGGCCGAGGGTGCCGCCGTCCTGCTGACCACGCAGTACCTGGAGGAAGCCGACCAGCTGGCGAACGACATCGTGGTCATCGACCACGGCCAGGTGGTCGCGACCGGGAGCCCGGACGAGCTGAAGGCTGCGGCGGGCGCGCAGGTTCTCCAGGTCTCACCGGCCGACCATGACCGGATGGCCGAGGTAGCCGCCCTGATGGAGCAGGCGGCCGGAGCCGAGGTGACGGTCAGTGCCGAGACCGGCGTGGCCACCGTGCCGGTACCCAGCGCCGCGCTGCTACCGCACGTTTTCCGCGAGCTCGACGACAGGGGCATCGAGCTCGCGGAGTTCACCCTGCGCAAGCCCAGCCTGGACGAGGTGTTCTTCGCGCTCACCGGCCACGGCGCCGACGACGAACCCGAAGGTGGCACCGAGGAGAACGGCCGCCACGAACTGGAAGAGAGCAGCAAATGACCGCGATCGGGGCTCTGGCCCGCAGGCCCGGACTGGCCAGCGGCCTGGCGAATACCTTCACGCTCACCTGGCGCAGCGTGCTGAAGATCAGGACGAACATGGAGGACGTGCTCGGGCTCAGCTTGAACCCGATCATGTTCCTGCTGCTGTTCACCTACGTCTTCGGTGGCGCCATCTCCGGTGACACACACAGCTATCTGCAGTACGAGCTACCGGGAATCCTCGTGCTGTCCGTGGTGTTCGCGACGCTCGGCACCGGCCTGATGCTCAATCAGGACATCACCGGCGGGGTTTTCGACCGGTTCCGCAGCCTGCCGATACCCCGCTGGGCCCCGCTGGCCGGCGCGGTCCTCGGCGACGTCATCCGCTATATGATCTCGGTCGCGATCACCCTGGGGTTCGGCATGCTGCTGGGTTTCCGTATCACGACTAGCCCGCTGTCCGCCGCCGCGGGATGCCTCCTGGTCCTGGCCTTCGCGCTGGCCCTGTGCTGGGTGTCCGCCCTGATCGGCCTGCTGGTGAAGACCCCGCAGGGGGTGCAGTACTTCGGTTCGCTGCTCTA
The DNA here is from genome assembly GCA_963781225.1 of uncultured Actinomycetota bacterium. GTDB lineage: Bacteria > Actinomycetota > Actinomycetes > Streptosporangiales > Streptosporangiaceae > Palsa-504. The sequence continues at coordinate 162,176 of CAWAFD010000011.1, read as the reverse complement.
CTTCCCGCTGACCTTCGGCAGCAATGTGCTCGTGCCCACGGATACGATGCCGGGCTGGCTGCAGGCGTTCGTCAAGGCCAACCCGATGACCTTCCTGACCGAGGCCACGCGCGGACTGCTGGTCGGGGGGCCGGTGGCCACCCCGGCGATCCGGTCGATGCTCTGGGCCCTGGGAATCTTCGTCGTCTTCGCCCCGCTGGCCGTCTGGGCCTACCGGCGCCGGACCTAGGCGAGCAGGGCGCCGTCGATGAGCCGGTAGATGCAGGAATCGAAGACCTCATCCGCGTCCCGCTGGCGGGACGGTGAGTTCGCGGTCAGCGCTGCGGCCAGATTCGGGTAGTTCCCGGTGGCCGCGGCGCTGACCAGTGCCGCGACCTGTGCCGCGGCATGCTGGTCGGGGCTGACCCCCGTGCTGGCCTGCTGGCTGGCCAGCGTCGCCTCCGTCCCGCCGTACATGATCGCAAAGCCGTTGACCAGGGCGATCAGCTCCATCTTGGCCGCCGTGTCCAGGGCCAGCGCCAGCAGGCCCAGAAAGCAGTCGATGTACCTGATCCCATTGGGGCCGATCACGGCAGGTCGCCGCACGGCGTCTGGCAGCCAGGGGTGCCGGCGGGTGATGTCCCGTCCCTGCCGGGCCAGCGCGGCCATGGCTGCTCGCGAGTCGGCCGGCAGATCCTGGTACCGGTAGCCCGAGCCGGCCAGATCAGTCATCAGCTGGATCAGGTGATCCTTGGTCGGCACATAGTTATAGAGGGACATCGGGGCCATGCCAAGCTCCGCCGCCACCGCACGCATGGTCACGGCGTCCAGTCCCCCGGCGTCGGCGATCCGGACCGCGGCGGCCGCTATCGCGGCCCGGTCATGCTTACCCTTCGGGCCGCGGGCGCCCCGCTCAGGGATGTCCCAGATCGATATCGGCGTGGTCAGCCCGGTCACCTCCGGCGCCACCTTATCAGCGTGCATCGTACGTAGTATGCTGAGCAAAGTAACGTACATTGTACGTAGTAATGCTGCGGGAGGCGCGATGACGATTACCAGCGGCCGGCGCTCGGTCCTGCCACCGGGTACGCGGGGGCTGCCCGGACGGACCCGGCTCATGCGGCGGCTGGGGCGGGAGCTGCCGCCACCGCGGAACGCCGTGGCGTGGGTGCCGCATCTGGAGGTGCCGGGCGTGGACGGCGTCATCCTGCTCGCCGACCACTACGTCCCGGTGACCGAGGAACCCCGGGGCACGATCCTGGTGCGCTCCCCGTACGGACGTGGCTTTCCCTGGGCTCACCTCTACGGGGTGGCCTTCGCCGAGCAGGGCTTTCACGTGCTGCTGGAGAGCTGCCGGGGCACTGGCGGGTCGGGGGGCCGGTTCGAGTGGTTCCGGCACGAGGCGGCTGACGGCCGGGCCGCCGTGGCCTGGCTGCGCGGCCAGGACTGGTTCACCGGCCGGCTCGGCACGATCGGGGCCAGCTACCTGGGCTACACCCAGCTGGCGCTGTCCGGCGACAGCGATCCGCCGCCCGAACTGGCGGCGTCGGTGATCCAGGTCGGGCTGCACGACCCGGCCGCGTTCATGTTTCCCGGCGGGGTGTTCGCGCTGGCCAACGTGGCCTCCGCGGTCGCGGCCAGCTTCGCGGGCCAGGGCCTGCTGCAGGCGGCCCGGAGGCTGGCCCGGCTGGCCATGAGGGCCCGGCGGGCATTCCGCGTCCTGCCGCTGCCGCAAGCCTGCCGGCAGGCACTCGGTAAGAGAGCGCCCTTCATCGGCGAATGGCTGGACCATGACGATCCCGCGGACGCCTACTGGCGGCAGTTCCGGCTGGACCTGGCCCACTGGAAGGTGCCGACGGCGCTGCAGGGTGGCTGGTACGACGCCACACTTGACCAGACCCTGGCGCAGTACCAGGCGCTGCGGGCCAACGGATGCGACGTCAGCCTGCTCATCGGCCCGTGGAGCCACTCCTCTGCGTTTTCCCGGGACGGCCTGGTCCGGACCTCGCACGACGCCCTGGCGTGGCTGGCCGCACGGCTGGCCGGTGACGACAACGGCCGGGCCGGGGTGCGGGTATGGGTCGGCGGCGCAGATGAATGGCGAGAGCTGGATGCCTGGCCACCGGCGGGCACGACCGAGAGGTGGTACCTGATCGAGGGAGGTGAGCTGGGACGTCAGGCGCGCGGAAGCGGGGCAGCGTCCTTCCGGTACGACCCGGCGGACCCCACCCCGTCGGCTGGCGGCCAGCTGTTGTCACCAGACGCCGGGCCGCGTGACAACACCGCGATCGAGGCGCGACCCGACGTCCTGATCTTCACCTCGGTGCCGCTGGCCGCTGCCCTCGATGTGCTCGGGCCGGTCCGCGCCGAGATCGGCGTCCGGGCCAGCACCGCCCGGGCGCACGTCTTCGCCCGGTTGTGCGACGTCGACCCGGCCTGCCGCTCGCGGAACGTTACCGATGGCATCATCAGGCTCGGCCCCGGCCAGGACACCGTGACCGTGCTGATGAGCTCCACCGCGTACCAGTTCGCGACCGGTCACCGGATCCGGCTGCAGGTCAGCGGAGGCGCGTTCCCCCGCTTCGCGCGGAACACCGGCACGGCGGAGCCAGCGGCCACGGCGGCACGGCTGGTGCCGACCGACATCGAAATCCGTCACGACGGGACGTCCGCGCTGGTGCTCCCGGCGCTCTAGCTAGCCCGCCCGAGCCGCGACCACGCCGGCGGCCAGGGTGAGCATCTCCCCGCGGGGCAAGACGCGGCCGCGATCGTAGTCGGCCCGGAAGCCATCGGGGCCGAGCCGGGCGCACAGCGCGTCCCGGACTGCGGGCGCGTCCAGGCTGCCCTCATCGAAGCAGCCCCGGACGGTATGGGCGGCGCCCAGCAGGCTGGCGGCCAGCTGGTCGTGTTCGGCGTCGCGGCTCGCGATCACCGCGATGGCGTCGATCACGGCCGCCAGGACGGGCACCTCTATCCAGTCCGACGCTTCGGCCAGCGCCGTCGCGAGCAACGCACGGCCGCGGTCTTCCTCGCCGTCCGCCGCCATGATCAGGCCCAGCCGGGTATGGGTGAGCGCACGGAAGCCCTGCCACCAGGCCGATCTCTTGGGCTCGAGCCAGCACAGCACCTTCTCGCACTGCCGCGCCGCCGCGACGGTATCGCCCTGGCTCGCATACAGTTCGGCCCGGACCAGGCCCAGCCAGACCGCCGAGTCGCTTTCCCGCAAGGAACGCCGGGCCTCGTCAATCTCGGCATGCTCCAGGTCGGCGAGGGCCCCCGCGAAGTCACCGGTACGCAGCCGGATGCCGGCCAGCTTGCCGCCGATGTACACCATGTCGCCCCAGGCGGCCACGCCCTCGCCCTGGGACGCTGCCTCCTCCAGGTAGCCGAGCGCGGCGGGATGGTCCGCCCGGAGCAAGGCGAAGTCGGCCAGCTGGACCAGGGAGACGGCGATACCCCACGGATCTCCGAGCTCGCGGAAGCCGCCCAGGGCGGTCACGCACTCGGACTCGGCCTCTTTGTGGCGGCCCAGCATGGCGTAGAACCCACCGCGCTGCAGGGCCGCCACCGCGCGGATCCACGGGTCCGGCGACATGATGTACCGCTCGACGACGGCCAGCGTGCGGTCCGGATCGCGGTCATACAAGGCGAGCATCGGCTCGCCCATGGCCGCGAGGGGATGGGTCGCCAGCCCGTCTCCGGCCGGTCCGGCCAGGTCGGCCAGCGCCGCGGTCAGCTCGGGCCGTACCGCGTCGATGTCCCACAGCGGGCCCGCCGCCATCAGCGCGCACACCACCCGGGCTTCGACAATGCGGGCGGACTGCTCGCTGGGCGTGAGCGCGAGCACGCCGCGGGCCAGTGTCTCCGGTTCGCCCGGCTGCCCGCGCATCTGCCAGTACCAGGACAGGGCGAGTACGAAGCGCAGGGCGGTGTCCCCGTCACCGCGGTCGATGGTCCATCGCAGCGCGGCGTGCAGGTTGTCCTGCTCGGTCATGAGCTCGCGCAGCCAGCGGGCCTGGCTGGCGCCGCGCAGCAACGGATCGGCGATCTCGGCCAGGTTCAGGTAATGGGCCGCGAAAGCGTCACGCAACCGGTCCGCCTCGCCGGCCTCGGCCAGCCGCTCCAGACCGTAGGCGCGTACCGTCTCCAGCATCCGGTACCGTGGCCCGTCCGCGGCCGGGCTTTCCTGGACGGCGGAGATGATCGACTTGTCGACAAGGCCGGACAGCGCCGGCAGGACGGCGGCGGCCGGCAGCAGGGCATCGGCGCAGACCTGCTCGGCCGCGGCCAGCGCGGCGCCGCCCGGAAAGACGGCCAGCCTGCGCGCAAGTACCTGCTCGGCGCCGGACAGCAGATCCCAGCTCCAGTCGACCACCGCCCGGAGTGTCCGCTGCCGCAGCAGGGCTGTCCGGCTGCCGCCGGTGAGCAGCGCGAACCGGTCATCGAGCCGCTCGGCGAGCTGCGCGGGCGTCAGCGTGCGCAGCCACACCGCGGCCAGCTCGATCGCCAGCGGCATCCCGTCCAGCCGCCGGCAGATGCGCGCCACGGCCATCGCATTAGCGTCGTCCAGCTCGAAATCGGGGCGGACCGCCGCGGCCCGGTCGCACAGCAGCCGCACGGAACCGTAGGACGCCACCGCGACAGCCGGGTTGTCCGGGTCGGGCGGGACCGGCAGCGGCGACACCGGGTACAGCGTCTCACCGTCAATCCGGAGCGGCTGCCTGCTGGTGGCCAGGATACGTATCTGGGGGCAGTCGGCCAGGACCTGGCCGGCCAGCGCGGCCACCGCCTCGATGAGGTGCTCGCAGTTGTCCAGGACCAGGATCTCTTCCCGGTCTCCCAGGGCAGCGGCCAGCCGGCCGAGCGGGCTCGCACCGGGATCGCTGGCCCGGCGGGCGATGACCCTCTCCCGGACACCAAGCGCGTCGAGCACCGCGGTCGGCACCTCGGCCGGGTCGGTCACCGGCGCCAGCGGGATAAACCAGCTCGTCACGCCGGACTGCCCGGACGCCTCGGCCGCCAGCCGCGTCTTGCCCACTCCCCCGGGTCCGGTCAGCGTGAGCAGGCGGGCCGCGCGCAGGCTCTTCAGCACCCGGGTCAGGTCGTCGTCCCGGCCGACGAAGCTGGTCAGCGGCGTCCGCGCCCGGCCCGCCGGGGCGCAGGCCGGTGCGGGAGCGGATACCTGCGCCCGTTCGGCATCAAGGTTTTCTCCCCGCAAGATGCGCAGGTAGACCTGCTCGAGCTGAGCCGACGGATCCACGCCGAGCTGGTCGGCCAGCAGCTCGCGGCCCTCCTGGTAGACGGCCAGGGCCTCGGCCTGACGGCCGGCCCGTACAGCGCGCGCATGAGCAGGGCGCGCGCCCGCTCGGCGAGCGGATCGGCGGACAGCAGCGCCCGGAGCTCGCCCGTCAGGCTCGCCCCCTCGCCCAGGAGCAGGTCGGCCTCGATCCGGTCCGCCAGCACGCTGGAGCGAAGCTCGGTCAGCCGGGCCGCGGCCGCCGCCGCGAAGTCGTGGCCGGCCACATCGGAGAGCGGCTGGCCGCGCCAGGCGAGCAGCGCCTCCCGCAGGACGCGAGAGGCCTCCGCGGGGTCGCCGCTGGCCAGGGCGCGCCGGCCCTGCTGGGCCAGCGCCTCGAAGGCCGTGGCGTCGACCGCGCCCGGCGCCACGGCGAGCCGGTAGCCCGAGGGATGTGACTCGATCACGTCGCCGATCCCGGCCTGACGCAGTTCGGCCCGCAGCCGCGACACCAGCGTCTGCAGCGCGTTGCCGGGGTTAGCCGGCGGCGCGCCGGGCCAGAGCTGCTCCGTCATCGTGGCGGCCGGGACGACACGCCCGGCGTTCAGGGCGAGCAAGGTGAGCAGAACGCGCAGCTGACGGCCGCCGAGGTGGACCTCGGACCCCGTTTCGCCACGCAGCTGAAGGGGACCCAGTAGTCCGATACGCAGCGCGTTCGGCATCTGCCCTCTCCGGTCCCCGCTGTGCCTGCCCGAGCTTCCCGGTGCATCCAACCCCTCGCCTCACCCTACGCTTCCTGCGGGACAGGCTCTAATATCAACCGTCGGCGAAAGAAAGACGCGATAGTGACCGCAGACCGGATCCGCTGGCGGCGCGCCACCTGCGCCGCCGCGCTAGCTGTCCTCACGCTGGCCGGGTGCGGGACCGCAGGCGAAGGCGCGCCAGTGGCGCCGAGCCCGATGTCGATCAGCAGCGAGGCCTTCATGGGGGGAACCCTGGCCGCCCGCTACACCTGCGGCAGCGACAAGATCAGCCCGCCGGTCAACTGGTCCGGGGCCCCACCGGGGACCAAGAGCCTGGCCCTGATCGTGGACGATTCCTCGGCGCCGATCACCCCGTTCATCTACTGGCTCGTCTTCGATATCAACCCGGGCGCCACCGACATCCAGGAGGGATCGCGGCCTACCGGCGCGCGCCAGGCGCTGAATAGCGCGAACATCATGGCCTACGACCCGCCATGCCCGAGCGGGCACAGCCACTCGTACCGCTTTACCATTTATGCGCTGCGAACCACCCTGAACCTGCCCAACGGCGCACCGCTTCAGACAGTCCTGATGGCGATCGCGGCGGCCACAATCGGGCGCGGGCGAATAGTCGTCACAGCTTATCCGTGATCGTTTCGATACCTGCCGTAATCAGGACTAATCGGAACTTTTTCAATCGTGTGACACGCTCGCCAGTGGTGAGCAACAATCAATAATCAGGTTCCCGGTGCTCGCCGCAACGAGGGAAGGCTCGCGTCAGTTGGCCGCGTGTGCCTGGCAAGCGCCCCACCAGGCTTAGCACTGTGGATGGAGACCATGATTCTGGTCGTCGTACTGGCTGTGGCCGGCCTCGCCGGCATCGCGGCGGCGTTCTATTTCAGCATCCGTTCGGGCCGCCGCGGCGATAATCACAACTCACGGGCACGCGCTGCCCGCGGGCTTGGCCGGCTCCGGCCGGGCGGAAGCACGGCGGATACCGGTCCAGAACGGCCTGGCATTGGATCCCGCGCCGCAAATGGCGGCCGCGCCGCGAATGCGCGGCGCGCAAATCAGGCGGCTGGCAATTCCCCCGACGATTCGGGCCTCAATTCGACCATGGATTTCGGTGAGCTCGCTTTGCCCGGCGTACGGCGCGCGGCGAGCAGCCGCCGGACCGGCGACGAGGCCGACGACGACGCGGGCGCCGCACCCGCGGCGTTCGAGGCTGACGGCGACGACGGCAGCAGGAGCACCCGCACACGGCGCCGGGTAGGTTTCCGCAAGGGCGCCGAGGTGGACGAGGAACTCTGGCCGACCGAGTCGTTCGGTGGCGTGAGTGACGAGCAGTTCTGGGACGACCTAGCCTCGGACAAGCCGCTGACCACGACCGCGCGGACAGCTCAGCAGGACTCCGCCCGCCGCACCAGCCGCGCCGCCCAGCGCACCGAGCCGCGGGGCCGCGACCAGACCCCCCGGTTTCCGGCGGCCCCGGACCGCCTAGCCGCCGGCAACCGCGCCAGCGGCACTCTCGCTGCCGACGCCGGTGCCGAGGCTGGAGCCGTCGCGGGAGCCGTCAGCCCGGCAGAATCCCCCGACCAGCCCCTTATCCGGCCCGCCTATGGGGCAACCCAGCCGGTGACCCCCCTTAAGCCCGCCGCCTCGGCGAGGAGCGCGGCCCCTCAGCCGGCGATAACCACGCTCAAGCCGGTCGGTGGGGCGGGTCCGCTGCCTGCCAGCGCCCGCCAGCCGGGCACAGTGAACCAGCCCGGCGAGGGACGGCGGCCAACCCTTTCCAGCGGGAAGGACGACCCGCTGACCAGCTCGGCGTTCTCGCTTCGGGAAGCCGGGCCGGTTGACGGGCACTCCCTGCGCACGACCGGGCCGGCCCGGGGCAGGGACTACCAGGCGAGCACGGCCGAGGAGGGACAGCCACCCGCCGCCGGCGACATGGGCAGCGGCGGCTACCTGCCGAGCCCGCCCGCACCGGGGTATCTCGCCGGTAACGACGCTGCCCCCTACGGGACTTCCTCCTACAGCCCGGCCGCCTACGACGCAGCTTCGTATGGCGCTGGTCCCTACGACAGCGCTCAGTACGGCACTGCTCAGCACGGCACTGCTCAATACGGCACTGCTCAATACGGCGCTGGTCCCTACGACGGTCCGGCCAGGACACCGCCGAACGCTGACGCTTACGGTTACCGCAGCCCGGGACCGCTGGACGAGCCGCGTCGTCCGAACGGCACGCCGCCGAACGGTGTGCGACCGAACGGTGCGCGTCCGAACGGGGCGGCGCCAAGCGGTTCCCGGCCGAGTGCCCGGCACGCCGGCCCGGATGACCGTGGCCGCCCGGCGGCCCCGCCCTCCCCGCAGCAGCAGCCTGGCCAGCCTGGTGTCGGCCGCCACCAGAGCGGCGGGTACCAGGCCAGCGGGTACCCAGAGCCCGGGCGGCACGGCGGCGGCCACCGTCACCCGTACGACCCGCGCGATGACTACCGGCGGTTAGCCCCGCCTGCGCTTACCTCCGGCCGCGGGACAGGCGGCACCTGCGGACCGGGCGGATGGCGCGGAACGGGCGTCGGCCGTTAGCATTCCGTACCGTCGAGCACACTGGGGTTATGCCCGAGGGAGATGTCGTCTGGTCTACCGCGCGGCGCCTGCACCGGGCGCTCGCCGGACGGCCGCTGACGCGCAGCGATTTCCGCGTGCCACGGCTAGCTACCGCCGACCTGACCGGTGATGTGGTGACCGAGACGGTTTCCCGCGGCAAGCACCTGCTCACCCGGACACAGGACGGCTTGACCGTCCACACCCACCTGCGCATGGACGGAAACTGGCGAGTCCGGCCCGCGACCGAGCCGATCCGGGGCAGCCACAAGATCAGGCTCATCCTCGCGAACGCCGACTGGCAGGCGATCGGTTACCAGCTCGGCGTGGTCGAGCTCATTCGCACCAGCGACGAACCCAAGGTCACCGGCCACCTGGGCCCGGACCTGCTCGGTCCCGACTGGGACAGCGCCGAGGCGGTGCGCCGCTGCGCGCCGACCCGGAACGCCCTATCGGGGAGGCGCTGCTCGACCAGCGCAATCTGGCCGGAATCGGCAATGTTTACAAGGCCGAGGTCTTGTTCCTGCGCGGGATCAGCCCGTGGCGGCCCGTAGGCGACGTGGCCGACCTGGGCGCGGTGGCCGACCTGGCCCAGCGGCTACTCGAGGTGAACAAGGCACGCCCGGGCCACGTCACCACCGGGAACGCGCGGCCGGGCCAGGATCACTATGTTTACGGACGGCGTGCCCGGCCTTGCCGCCGGTGCGGCACCCCCATCCGTTCGGACGGTCTGACCGATGGCCAGCAGGACCGGGTGACGTACTGGTGCCCGTCCTGCCAGCCGGGGCCGGTGCCCTGACCGGCGCGCCAGAGTTACATATTCATCGGCATCGACGAGCCACCAATGCCGATGTTGTGGTGGACAGCAACCCACCAGTTCCACACGTCCTCATGCACCGGCCCGACGACGACACCCATGAGATGCCCGTCGTTCTGGGTCCAGACCATGTACTGCTGGCCACCGCTGAAGTCGCAGTACACCCGGCCCGCAGCCTGCTCATCCTTGACCATGCCCTTGACCATGTCCTGCACGGTGTAGGTCTTCGGGTGCTGGAAGTTGTGATTCCAGCTCACCTCGCCATTGGTCTGCTGGATCTGGCAGTCGTTGAAGTTCTGCTTGAACGTCGAGCTGCCGGCGATGGCGTTGACCTTGGCCGTATAGGCGTTGTACAGCGCCGTCGGTGACGGGTAGGTCTGGAAGACGACCTCGGTGATGCCCGTGAACGGCGCTTCGCAGGTGACCATCGCCGTCCCCTGCTGCTTGCAGCTGGAAGGCGGCAGTTTGCCGGTCGCGTCCGCGCTCTTATTGGTGGTCACGAGCGCGTTCATCAGCGCGCTTGTCTTCGGCTTGGCCGCGGCTTTTGCCTTGGCCGACATCGACGCCATGGCGGCCGCGTGCGACCTGGAGCTGGCGTTCAGCGCGGCCCAGGTGCCCACACCCGCGCCGATCAGGACGAGGGCGGCAAGAGCCGCGAGCCAGGGGACGAGCTTGCGCCGCGGACGCGGGGCCGGCGGACCGCCAGCAGGCGGCGGCGAGCCTGCCTGTGAGCCAGGCGGAGGGCCATGGGGCGGTTCGGCCGGCTCTGCCGCCGGTGGGAGGCCAGGGTGCCGTCGCGGGCGGGCGGACCGGACGGGGCGGCTGCTGACGTGGCGGGTGGGGCCTGCTGGACCCGGCTGGCGAAGCGGTCCCAGGAGAACGCGCCCGGCGGCGGTGCGCCGGCGCCCTCAAGCGGCGGTACGTGCTCCGGGGCCGCTGGGCGGGTAGCGTACTCGGAGGCGGGTCCCGCGCCGTAGGACGACGGGGGCGCGTACCCGGCTGGAACGCCGGTCAGGAAACCCGGCCCGAAGCCGAGAGCGGCGCGGGCGGCCTCGACGAACTCGCGGCAGCTTGCGTAGCGGTCGCCGGGCCGTTTGGCCAGGACGCGGCCGAAGACCTCGTCTACTTCGGGTGGCAGCTCGGGCCGCAGCACCGTGGGCATGGTGGGTGTCTCCTCGACGTGCGCCCAGATAATGGCGGCGTCCAGGTCCTTCTCGAACGGCACCCGGCCGGTCAGGCACTCATAGAGCACGCAGCCCAGCGAGTACTGGTCGGCCAGGCCGAGCACGGAGGTACCGCGGATCTGCTCGGGCGCCACGTAGTCGATGGTGCCGACGAACTGGCCCGTCGAGGTGAGCCCGCTGCGGGACATCGCGTGCTTGGTGATGCCGAAGTCGGCCAGGTAGACGTGGTCCGGATCGTCGTCATCGCTGCCTCGCTCGACGAGCAGGTTGCCGGGCTTGACGTCCCGGTGCACCAGCCCCTTGCGGTGCGCGGCGTCGAGCGCCCGGGCGGCCTGGCCGATCAGGAACACGGCGGTAGAGGGCAGGATCCGGCCGCGCTTCTTGATCATTTGCCGCATATCGGTGCCGGAGACGTAGCGCATCGCGATGTACAGCAGCCCCTCGCTGGACCCCATGTCGTAGATGGGGATCACGTTGGGGTGATTCAGCGAGGCCGCGATCCGCGACTCCTCCAGGAACCGGGCCCGGAAGACATCGTCGTTAGCCAGGTCGGGAGCCAGCACTTTCAGCGCGATCACGCTGCCCAGGCGAGGGTTCTCGGCCTGGTATACCACACTCATCCCGCCGCGGCCGAGCACGGAGCGCAGCCGGTATCCGGCGAACTCGTCCCCCACCATAGGTGGCCCAGCCATCGACCACTCCCCTCCCAAGCAGCGCGCCTGGCCCTCAACCAGGCGTAAGCGCCATCCCCCGCCGAGAATGCGCAATACCTGATCAGATTTACCGACAAACTCAGCGGTCGTCAATGTCTGCCCGATAACAGGATGAGGCGCCGGGATGGGAATTTAATACAGGAAACGGTTCCCGAGAGGGAAAAGATTTTTAACGATCCCGAACGGGCTGGCTGTCACCTATCGCGGGCGGGTACCCGGGACTGCCGGTGCGAAGCCATCCGAGGCTGATCGCATACCCCAGAGTCACCAGCGTGAGCAGGGCAAAGATTGCGGTCAGAAGGATGAAGCCGCCGACCTTGCCCACCAGCACGCCCAGGCCGTCCACCAGATACGGTGCCGCGAAGCCCAGGTAGGCCACGGCGTAATAGCAGGCGATCACGGCGCCGCGCTGGTCCTCAGGAGCCAGGCCCTCGGCCTGCCGCAGCCCGGAAACCAGGCACAGGCCGTAGGCCAGGCCGAGAAGCACGGCGGCCACCCCGGCGAGAACCCGGCCGGAGGTAGCCACCGCAGCGATGCCCACCCCAGCGCCCGCGGTCACGCTGACCAGCCCGGCCACCGCCCCGGTCAGCGGGTCGGGCAACCGCCGGGCCAGCGGCTGCACGAGCACCCCGGCCGTGAACGTCAGCGCCGTCATCAGGGCCGCGTAGCCCGCCGACAGTGAACGGGCGCTGGTGACCTCTTCCGGCAGCACGACGATGGCCACCGACACCGAGGCGAACACCACCGGGCTGGCCGGGGCGACGGCCAGCCAGAACCGCACGGTGCGCACTGCGCCCGGGGGCCAGCGCCGCCGGGCGGTGGCTTTCTCCCGTGACAGCAGCGTCGCCCGGGCCGGGATCCGCGGGTCCGGGACGCCGGCCAGCAGCAACGCCGCGGCGGTGCCGAGGACCAGATGCGGCAGGTACGGCACGACCAGCGGGTCGCCGGCCCACTGCGCGAGCACGGCAGCCACGATGGGGCCAAGCCCGAACCCGGCGGTCAGCGCCAGGGCCGACCGGCGCGCGCTCAGGCCGCCGGGCGAGACCTCCCGGACCCATGCGGTGGCCGACCCGAAGACCACGCCGGAACACAGGCCGCTCAGCGCCCGGCCCGCGCTGATCATGGCCAGCGAGTGCGGACCGAGCACGAACAGCAGCGTGGCCAGCGGCGAGAGCACCACGAAGGGCAGCACCACCGGACGCCGCCCGAAGCGATCCGATGCGGGTCCCCCGGCTAGCAGCCCAGGGATCAGGGTCAGCGCGTAGACCAGGAACAGCGCGGCCACCGCGCCCGCCGTAAGCCGCAGCTCGTGCCGGTAGACGATGAGCATCGTCGCGAACTGGTTGGCTCCCCAGCCGACCGCGAACATCGCGAACGCGATCCGCATCCAGGTGCGCGGGGTAACTGCAGGCATGCCACTGAGCCTAACGCGGCTATTGTCAAATCCAGGTTTGACTATCTTCGAGTTAGCATCGGGTCATGGACCCTGACGCCGACCTGGCCGCGGTGGCCAGCCTGATGGCCGACCGGAACCGCGCGCAGATGCTGATGACCCTGCTCGGCGGGATACCCCAGTCCGGTTCGGCCCTGGCCGAGGCGGCCGGCATCTCGCGGTCGCTGGCCAGCGCTCACCTGAAGAAGCTGGTCGCGGGTGGTCTGCTCCGGGCCCAGGCCAGCGGGAGGCAGCAGCTGTACTCGATCGCCTCGGAGCCGGTGGCGGACGCTCTGGAGATCTTGATCCTGCTCGCGCCGGCCGCCCAGGTCCGCTCCCTGACCGAGGCGACTCGCGCCAGGAGCCTGCGCTGGGCCCGGATGTGTTACGACCACCTAGCTGGCACGGTCGGTGTCGTCGTGACCGAGGCGCTGATCGGGCGAGGGCTGGTATACGAGGAGGACGGGGGCTACCGGCTGGCGTCGCGAGGCGCAGTGGAGTTCGGCGGCTTCGGGATCGACGTGGACCGGCTGGAGCACCGGACCCGGCCGCTGCTGCGGCCTTGCCTGGACTGGACCGAGCAGCGCTACCACCTGGCCGGCAGCCTGGGCGCCGCGCTGACCGCGGCGCTGGTGGGACGGCACTGGATCACCCGCCGCGAGGCCAGCCGCATCGTCACCGTGACTCCAGCCGGCGAGGCCGGGCTGCTGGAATGGCTGGGCACCGACCTGGCCCAGATCCGCGCCGCCTGATCGGCCGGCGCTCTCGCCCGGAGCGCGAGGTGGCAGCTGGCCGCACCTCCGCCCGCGCAGGCCTGAACTCGCGAACGCGCCCGGGCGGTAACGCGCACCTGTCGATCTGGGGCACGCACCCGGACTGACTTAGTTCCCTTTCCGTATTCTCAGCGGACGTACAGGCAGGGAGCCCACCTGGTTCAGGCTTGCCCGGTACCTTGAGGCATCATGTCTGACGCTGCCACTCAAGCGCCACACTCGCAACGACTCCCCCAGCCGCAACATGGACCTCGTCTGCTTGGCGTGACCGAGATGGCGGCTGCGCCCGTGGTGGCTCCTGCCAGGCCCGTGGTGGCTTCCGCTGCGCCGGTGGTCGCTCCTGCCAGGCCCGTGGTAGCTTCCGCTACGCCGGTGGCGGCTTCCGCACCTGCGGTAAAGCCTGCCTCACGGCTGGCCTGGCTGGATGCGCTGCGCGGGATCGCCGCGTTGTGCGTGGTGTTTGACCACCTCACCTACTCGGTTCTCCAGCCGGTCCGGGCCGCCGTCTACGAGTGGTTCGATCCGGGCCAGTACGGCGTCTTCGTCTTCTTCCTGGTCAGCGGCTACATCATCCCCGCCTCGCTGGAGCGCAGGGGCAGCATCCGCAGCTTCTGGGTCAGCCGCCTGTTCCGGCTGTATCCGCTTTACCTGTTCGCGGTCGCCGCCATGATCCTGCTGTGGGCGGCGGGGATCGGCACGCTGGCCGGGATGAATTCTGACACGGTCACCGACTCATTCGCCGACGTGTTCATGCTGCAAAGCGTGCTATGGTCACCCACCCTGCCCAACGTGGTCTGGTCGCTGGCCTACGAGATGGTGTTCTACTTGCTGATCACCGCGTTGTTCCTGGGTGGGGTGCACCGGCGTAGCAGCCGGTATGCGCTGGTGGCTGGCGCGGCCGCGGTGGCGCTGGGCGGGGTCCTGCGTCCGGGCACGCTCTCCTATGACCTGTTCACACCCGGGATCGTGGTCGCTTTCACCGACAGCCTCATCCTGGCCGGTCTCGTGCTGAGCCTGGCGGGCCGGGGCCGCGTCCGGCTGGCCGGGGCGGCCCTGGCTGCGACGACCGGACTGCTGGTGATCACGTTCAACAGCGGCTTCGCGGCCCCGTGGGAAACCTTCACCATCTTTGCCCTGATGTTCGGCGGCACCGTTCTGTACCGGGCCGAGAAACGCGAGTACCCGTGGCGCCGGGCGCTGACCGCGATGCTGGTCGTATTCGGGTTTGTCCTCGTGGCCGCCCTGTGGCACATCTCGCCGAAGACCTGGAACTTCGTGGCCATCCGGCAAGGGCTCACCGCGCTGGGAGGTGCCGGGCTGACCTTCGCGGCAGCCATGGGCCTGCGGCACAAGAAGATCCCGCGCGCGCTGGCCTGGCTCGGGCTGGTCAGCTACTCGCTCTACCTGCTGCATCCGGTGCTGATCGAGATCTACAACAGCGTGCCGTGGACCCCAGAACGAGAACTTCGTGCCGATGGAGCTGCTGATGACCGGGGTGTTCGTACTGGTGCTGCTGGTCTCCTGCGGCCTGGCCCACCGCTTCATCGAGGCCCCGATGCAGCGCCAGGGCCGGCTGATGGCACGATGGCTGGACGCCAGGTTCGGGCCGGATACCCCTTCGCGTCGCCACGATCGGCCTGGTGAACTGGCCAGTGCCGCCGGGAGCACGAGCCCTAGCTAAGGACGCGCGACCGGGGCGACGTCTAATGGGCTTAAGCCGAGCGAGCAGCTCATCAGCTGCGCCGTCGGCACGATCGTGGACCTGGGTTTCCAGCGCGCATCGGTGGCGGAGGTGGCCCGGCGGGCCGAGATAGGCAAGGGCATGGTCACTTGTCCCTTCCGGTCCACCGATGACCTCATCCTGACGGTCGTCGCGCACATCCTCGGCTCGGTGAAACAGCATCTGGAAGCGCGCCTGGTCCCGCCCTCCCCGGCACGTTCGTCGCCGACTGGGCGGTGGCGGGCGAGCTGGCCGTAGCCCAGACCACGCTGAAGCTCGGGCAAGATCGCGGCTACCTGCGGCCGTTCTCGGCGCAGATCATGGCCATCACCCTCAAGGGAGCCCTCGACAACCTCCCAGAATCAGCGGTTTCCTGCTGCTGGTCATCGTCATGGCCTGGCTGGCGATGGAGTACAACCAGCACCGGCCCGGGCCGGCTGCTGCGTCACACCAATTACACCGTTCTGCTGATCTGCGCCGGGCTCGGCTCAGCTCGGCCAACTGGGCCGGCGCGACCGTGATGACCGTCCCGCCTTTGGCGCTCATCATGTGGCGGATACGGATTGAGGAGAAAGCACTGCCGGCCACCTTGGGCGGATACCAGGTCTATGCCGAACCACGCAAACGCATTATCCCCTTCATCTGGTAACTGTCTGCCTACCGGGCAAGAATTGGCCATTTTGCCAATCAGAACATCCAATCCGGTGGCCGCCTTCAGGGTGACTGGGTACCAGGACCAGGAGTGACCGCACTGCACGAGAAGCCTGCCTGCGCCGCGACAAGGGCACAGCGCAGACAGGCCGCCTGAGCCAACCGGTGCGACCAAAAAGAGCGCATGGTGATCTAAACATCACTCACTGCAACTACCATTCGTGGCAGATTTCGTAGTATCGCCGGCACACATGGTAAGTGAAATGTGAGAGCCAGGTCACACGCCCGAATCGCAGCAATGCCTCCGAACTATCCCATTGAATACAGTATTCGCAGCTCAGGGGCTTGACAGGCGGAGTTAAACCAAACCAGCCAAGGGCCTTATAGCAACCTTGGACAACTGCATTGACGGTTTCGATACCTCTCCGTGATAGTGACGTTATCTCTTGTTAAAGCAGTTACGTGTGCCTACCAGAATGTCCCACAAGCTGGAACAAGTGGCCAATTTTCTACACTTTTCACACAACATGCCGCATGCTGATCCAGCGCATGGCCAATCAAATCGCAGCGTAAAGAAGCGCTTCCCATGCGTAACGTGGGCCGGCCGCGCCTAGTCGCGGCCCCGGGAAAAGGCCCGCCGCACCGGTCACTGGCGCCCGGCGCGATCAGTCAGTGCTAGGCACCCGTGAGGAGAGGGACCTTGAAAGCCCGACATAAGGTAGGCACCATCGCCGGAACGATGGCAGTAACTCTGGCGTTTTTCTCAGGAGCGGCCAACGCCCAGACGTTGTCGTTCAACCAAAAGGCAGCCACCTACGTGAAAACCTTTATAGGAGCAGTTCCCTACGATTATGGCGGCACCTCGCCGAGCACGGGCTTCGACTGCAGTGGGCTCACCGAGTACGTGTACGGCCACCTCGGCAAGTCGATCCCGCGAACCGCGGACGAGCAGTTCCAGTACTTCCGCCGCGAGAGCAAAGGCGCCGCCTGGGGCGGCGACCTCGTGTTCTTCCACGAGACCTCGGACCCCAACAGCTACGTCTACCACGTGGCTATCTACGAGGGCGGCAACAGGATCGTCGCGGCCGCCGATCCCGGCGAAGGGATCACGGCGGAGCCCATCTATTCATCCGACGTGACGTTCGGCACCATCACCCACTGAGCTCCAGGCGGAGAGCACGCCTGGCGCGTTTCAGCGCTGGCTAGGACGGCGGTGCTGGGAAGCCAGCGTCAGCGCGCCACAGCATCTTCGCCTGGGTTTCCGCTACCTTCTGCCTGCGTGGGCAGGCAGGAAGCGTGTGCCCGGCCCCAGTTCCCGCCTGGGGCCGGGTACGCCTTAGATGACAGCTGAATGAAAATCTAGCCCTACAGGTTCCACTGCACGGTCGAGCCGAAGCCACTGGCCGAAGTCCATTCGGCCTTGGTTACCTTCACCGTGGCCGGGATCTGGAAGGTCACCGTCCCGGTGGCCGTCTGGCCCTTGGACACGTGAATCGTGCCCTCGTCGAAATTCGTGTACCCGGCGAGCGAGTCGAAATCGGCGGAGTATTTCTGCCCACCCGCACTGAAGGCGAAGGCGTCATTGTTCGCGTCCTCGCCTTGCAAGGTTCCGCTCAGGCCCTTGATGGTGAACTCCAGCCCGACGAATCGCTTACCGCTGGCCGCCGTGGTGAACTGGTCGGCGCCCTGGGCTGGGTCGATGACCTTCACCAGCGCTACCTCGTAGCTGTCGCCGGTAGCGTCCTGGACCTTGAAATATGTTCCGGTTGATCCTGGCGCGCTCACCGCCTGCGTCGAGGTCGGGGTGACGTCGACGCTGCCGGACGAGACGTCCGAGGAACTGCTGTCATTACTGAGAACGGCCTTGAGCCCAGAGCCGACGATGATGACGGCGATAATCCCGAAAATCGCTCCCCGAACTCGCCGCACCCTGAAACGGCGCCGCGGTGCACCTGACCCGTAGTAACGCGGCGAGCCAGCGTTGTGGTAGTTGTAACCGCCGATTCCGGAGAAGGGCGGTTGCCCCGCACCGCCCTGCGGCCACGACGGATGCTGCCCCTGGTAGCCCTGCTGTCCTGGCCACTGCTGCTGACCCGGATAGGGCTGCTGGCCGCCGTAGGGCATCTGTCCCTGGTAGGGCTGCTGGCCTGGATATGGCGGCTGCCCCGGGTTGGGCTGCTGGCCCTGGTACGGCGGCTGCCCCGCAGAGGGTGGCTGTCCCTGGCCAGGCTGCTGGCTCGCCGACGGCCATGACGGCGTCTGGCTGGGCCACGATGACGGCTGGCCCTGGTTCGCCGGCTGGCCCTGGTACGGCGGCTGAGGTTGGTTCGGCGACTGCCCGGCCGCTGGCCATGGCGACGGCTGGCTAGGCCAAGACGGCTGCTGTCCCTGAGCGGGTCCCTGCCCCTGCCCCGATGCCTGACCCTGGTTCAGTGCGTGGCCCTGGGCCTGCGCCTGGCGCTGGCTGGCCGGATCGCCTTGGTTCTGGGCTTGGGGCCACTGGGACGCCTGGGTCGGCCACTGTGACTGCGACCCAGCGAAGGACTGCTGGTCCTGGTCCCGGCGTGGATCCTGCTCATCTGAGTCGGAGGAGTTCCACGGCGGTTGCTGGCTCATTCACGTCCTCCCCGAACGCAGCGCGCGACGACCAGGCACTCCCACATCAGAAGGCGCATTATGGGTCGTTACGGAGCACGGTACTACGAACCCGGCATAGACGCCGGGGAAAGAATTGCCTGGCGCTGCCCCGCTACGGCTCCGGATGGGCTGCCGCGAAGCCCGGCGGTGCTGCGGCGCAGCGCACGGCGGTCGTAACGCCGGCTGCAGGCCGCCGTCTCCGTCCGGCATGACGCTGTCGGCCAGGTGGGAGTCGGCGAGAGGGCGAAGCCGCTCGAGAAGTTCTTCTGCCTCGCGCCGCAAATCGGCATGGGGAATCCGGGCCGCGGCCACCGCGAGGTCATCGCTCGGGTCGGTGACGTACAGCCCGGTTAGTTCGCCCAGCCGCCCGAGGTCGTGGTCGATGGCCTCGAGCGCGAGATAGGAGCCACCGGCCTCATCATCGTCGGGGTATTCCGGCGGTGAGGGCATGGTCGATGGTCTCTCCCTGGCCCGCCCGGCCGCCTCCCCCGATATCGAGGGTCGGCCAGTGTGACTGATGCCGCCCAGACGTCTACTCCGGAGTCTATGGGGTACATGTTTCGCCGGGGGCGATGAGGCATGTGGGGAATGCCTCGGCTGATCAGGCCGATGCTGGCCAGTCTACGTCACGGACTGCCATCAGACGATGACGAATACGGCTGGGAGTTCAAGTAGGATGGCGTGCGCGCGGTCACCTATGTCAACGGGGGGACGGTCCGCCTAGTCTCGCGCAACGACCGGGAAATGGCCGCCACCTACCCGGAGCTGGCCGTCCTGGGTGACCGGGTCGCCGGGCCGGTGATCCTGGACGGTGAGCTCGTGGCCATCCGCGGCAGCCGCCCCGACTTCGGTGCGCTACAGTCCCGGATGCACGTCCGCCGCCCGCCGTCGCGTCTGGTTGGCGATATCCCGGTGCAGCTGTACGTGTTCGACCTGCTGTACCAGGACGGGGAATCGCTGCTCGGCGCACCCTATGCCGATCGCCGCGAACGACTCGAGGCACTGGGCCTTGATGCCGGACCGGTCCGGACCCCGCCGTGGTACCGCGGTGACGGCCAGGACATCCTGGCCGTCAGCGTCGCACACGGGCTGGAGGGTGTGGTGGGCAAGCCGCTGGCCTCGCGATATCACCCGGGTGTGCGGAGGGACTGGATCAAGATCAAGAATATCCGGCATCAGGAGGTCGTGGTCGGCGGCTGGAGACCCGGGGAGGGCCGGCGCGCCAACACCATCGGATCACTGCTGGTCGGGGTGTACGAAAATCGCCGGCTGCGGTACGCCGGGCATGTCGGGACCGGCTTCACCGAGGCGATGCTGGCCGATCTGATGCGGCGGCTGCTACCGCTACGCCGCGGCACCAGCCCTTTCGACGCTACCGTCCCTGCCCAGCACGCCCGCGGGGCACAATGGGTCGAGCCGCGGCTCGTGGGCGAGATCGCCTTCAGTGACTGGACAAGTGATCTGGTGATGCGCCATCCGAGCTGGCGCGGGCTGCGCGGTGACAAGAACGCCACCTAGGTCCGGCGCGACTGGTGAGACCTGACTCACGTCGCCCAGGCGCGCCGCCCAGCCGGACACCGGCTCCGCTGGCTCCCACCCGCCAGTGGGACCGCCGGCCAGAGGACTACAAACCCACCATTTTGATGACGGGATATATCCCCCGTGACCATCTGGCCGACCAGGCGGCATCACAATCATCGGCAGAACATTCGTACCAGCCTTTACGCCAGCCCCTGCCGCCCACACCCGCTCTTTGCGGAACCGACGGCTGGCCACAGACCGGGCATGGCACGGTCAGGGCTTCCACGTGACGCCGGGAGCCCTGAGCAACGGCGTACTGCCTGAGAAGTACGGCCCGGGTCTCCCCGACCCTGACTTTGGTTGCGTCGAGCTCACTGCTGACCGCATCGAGATGAGTGCGGACTTTATCCCGGTAATGCTCCAGCCGCTGCTTCTCAACCTGTGACGGCCGCCAGGAGCGCTCGAGCCGATTGTTATGAAGCTGTTCCAGCTCATCCTCGGCTTCGGCGACGCGGCGCCGGAACTTGTCGACATCGGCTTCCAGGCGATCGCATTTCTCGTTCAGCTCGCGGAAGCTAACAGTCAGCCGGTCGATTGCCTCAGGCAGTTCCAAGGCCGGTTCAGGTTCTGGCCTGCACTCGGTGGCACGCTCACCGTCGCGGCCAAACCAGGGCATTCACCTACATTAACGCCGCGACTACCCGATGCCTGGCCGCCACGCCGCAGGTCAGCTGGCTTGAAGGAGATGAGCCTGCTCGCAGGTCCGGTCTCCTGCGGGTGCCGTCTCGAACAGCGCAGCGATGCCGGCAGGGTAAACGCCGACTCGGCAGCGGACCGTGGGCACGGTCTGATTGCAGTAAGTGCACAACATGCAGCAAGCTTGGCTCATGCCGTATGGTCCACCCCCTACCCCTCGGGGGTCCCGCCCATCTAAAGAGTCCCGCACGAAGGAGTCCCGCGCTAAACCCGTCCGGATTACGGTTGACCTGACCCCGGCCGACTATGAGGTACTGAATAACTGGCTAGCCGGGGCCAGCGTGAAGCTCGATCAGCCGGTCAGCAAGATGAGTCTGGCCCGGGGAATCAGGGCCATGATCCAGGCAACCGCAGCCGACCAGGTCGTTAACGACGCGGTCCTCGACATCCTCCGCGCAGAGCAGTCCTGAGGACAAGATGGCCGACTCGCGGTCTCCTCGGCATGAACTAGCGGCGAGGAGGGATGCCGTGGTCATTTGCACGAGTCACAGGATGACTGCCGAATGATCGCGGGTAATCGCGGGTGGTGCGTTTGCTGCTGCTGTCTGGGATCGGCGGCGTCGTGCGGGCGCCTTCCTTGCCGACTCAGTGGTGGCGCACAGGAGCGGCACGGATGGCACTCCCTACAGGGACGGCGATCACAAGGAGAGAGCAGCGATGAACCCGCCGTCTGACATGCAGGCCCTGCCTTCGCGCACCCCGACCAGCGAGGAAGAGCAAGCCCAGGGCGAGACGAACTTCGCCCCCTATGTCGCCGAGGTACTCCTCACCAAAGGACGTTTCAGGGTCACCGATACTCCGGAGATGGTGGAGCTGTTCCAGCAGGTCGCCCGCAGGGTAGCGACATACTCCGGCGGCCTGTGGTCAGCTACGCCAACGGCAGGGACATCGTGGTCACCTTTAGCCAGGAGGAGTCCCACGGCGTCACCGGCCGGGGCGCCCGCTCAATTCAGGAGTGACCCTCAGCCGTCATCGATGTCCGCACTCCGCGGCGCCAATCGCTCGGGAGGAACCCGTGAGCAATACCGGTCACCGCGCCAGATCCTGAGGTTATCCCCTCCCTGGCTTACGGTAGCCGGACCCAGAAGGAGCCGCGCGCCTAGCTGCAGCGGTGTGGTTCCCTACGGCCGCGGGACCGCCGGAGGCCGTCTCACGCTGGGGTGCGGTCACTTACGGGATCCTGAAAGATGCCGCGGCACTAGGACACCGGGCGTCGTCATGCGCGAGTCGCTCGTGTTGTATCGCGACGATCCGCAACCGCGGCCACCGCTGCCTGAGTGGGCGGATTCCGTGGGCGACGTACGGCCTGCTCGCCACGACGAGTTGCCGCCGGGGTTCCCGCGCGGCCTGCGGTTCACCGTCCCTTTGGTGGAGATGCCCAGGTATCTGCCTTTCCTGTACGACGTGGTGATCCGCGCTGCCGGCACGCACGTCAACCGCCGGATCACCGGACTTGACGACGTTCTGGACCTGAGTCCGGACGTGATCGTGAATGCGGCCGGTCTGGCGGCCGGCGCACTAGTCGGGGATGCCACCGTTTTCTCGATCCGAGGCCAGATCGTGTGGGTAGCAATCCCGGCCTCGACCTGTCGGTCCGCGACGAAATGCATCCGGGAGGCCGGGCGTACGTTCACCCGCGCTCGACAGATTGCATCCTCGGCGGCACGCTTGAGGTCGGCAGCTGGAACACGGAGCCCGACCCCGCCGAGACTGCCGCGAGCCTCGAACGGTGCACCGACATCGTCCCCGCGCTCGTCGGCGCAAGCGTATTCGAAGCCATCGTGGGATTGCGGCCAGGACGCCCGGAGATCCGGGTGGCGCTGGACCGCGACCTACTGCCGGTACCTGTAATCCACAACTACGGCCACGGCGGTTTCGGGATCACCATCAGCTGGGGATGTGCACAGGACGTAGCCGATCTCGTGGGCGAGCTGGCAGGCAGCTGAGTCAGGCTTGAAGCCGGAGCTCCGTCCGGCCCCTGCGTTACATCTGGTCCATTGGCGAGCGCCCTGCTGACTTTCGCTGCCGGTCATCGCCGCCAGACGCGACGGCGATCAGGGCGCTCACGCTAAGAATGCACTACGGAGCGGGCAGACATCGCCTGCAGGATGATCTCCGTGACGGCTTCCAGCGGGATCGCAGTGGAATCGATCACCAGGTGGTAAAGGGACACGTCGGTCGGGTTGGCGCGGTAGAGCAGGCGGATATAGGCGGTACGGGCTTTGTCGGCCGTATTCATACGCGCCAAGGCCTCCTGTTCTCCGATGCCCTCGATCACGGCGCCCTGGGCGACCCGGCGGTGCGGCGGGCCGTCGAGCCGCACGTGGAGGCCGAGGTCCTTGCCGAGCACGACCGCTGCCGCCCGGCCGAGAATCACGCCCTCACCGGCGGCGGCGAGGCGACGGATCCCGGCCTCGGCGCTGCAGCGAAGATCTTCGTCCTGCCAGTGGGACGGAGGTGGCGACTGGGTGGGCCCGACCGGCATCGCCTGGGTCAGCGACGCGAGCAGCCGGTGCACCGGGGTGCTGCTGGCTTCATCGGGGGTCAGCCGTTCCGCACAGGGATCGGAATCGGCCGCGTTGCCTTCGGCGGTCGTCATCCGCTGCAAGAAAGGCACGCCAAGCCGCTGCGCGAGGCCAGGCGCGATAACACTACCGCCGGCGCCGTAAGCAGCCGATATAGTGACCAGCCGCGATTCGTGAGGGGTGACGCCAGGCGCTGGATCAGCGGTCACTGTCATCCATCTCCTTACTCTGGCCAATGGGCCGGGCAGATTCAGCACCGGCAGGCGCGGACAGCAGGCCCGGCGCCATAACGGATCCGCTGAGGATGGCGGCACACTTGAACTACCCGCGACGCCCCTAAAGGAAACGACACTGCTGGTACCGACGGTGCCGAGTACGATTTTCCTGGTTTCGCGCCAGCCAAGGTCATCGTCCCGGCGGCGCACTGAGCCTTTTCCATCCTGGTTGTGCTTCGCGTAGCTGCAGTACATAGATGGTCTTGGCTAGCTGAGCGGCGCGCCCGCGGCGGAAGGTCCCGGCCCACCCGAAGCTCGACCTCGCCACCGCTGAGCGTGAGTTGGGCGTCCCGGAAGGTCGCTGGGCGCGCAGCGTTCCCGCCGTTGCAGAACCCCGTCGGCTACCGGGAGACGGCTGGCGGCCGGCAGTTTTGACTCTCACCCTGGGGGAGCCCGCACACTCATGTTGCCGGGCCGAATCGGCCCGGCAACGAGGGAGCCAGCGTGGAAGAAATCAGCATCGGGGAGTTCGCCCGCCGGTCCCGCCTTTCGCTGAAGGCACTCCGCCTCTACGACGAGTGCGGGGTGCTGGTGCCCGCACGCGTCGACCATGCGAGCGGTTACCGGTACTACGACACAGCCCAGCTCGACGAGGCGCGGCTCGTCGTGATGCTGCGCCAGTTGCAGTTGCCGCTTAAGGCGGTCAAGGACCTGCTCGCGTGCGATCCGGCCGATGCGGCGGCGCGCATAGCTGAGCATTGGCGCGACGCTGAAGCGGCACACGACGCGCGGCGCGAGCTAGCCGACTACCTCGTCAGCCGATTGAGCGGAAAGAGGTCCGTCATGTACGAAGTCGGCATGCGTGAGATGCCCGAGCGGAGCCTACTCTGCTTGAAGCGCAACGTTGATGACCAGGGGCAATGGGAGTTCGGCAAGGAGTTCATGGCGATCATGCGCGAGCGCCCGCTGCCGAAGATCGAAGGACGAGCAGGCGCGGCCTTCTGCATCCAGTGGGGCTGGGTGAGCGCTGACAGCGATGGCCCGGTCGAATGGTGCAAGCCGGTTCCGCAGGCGCAGGCACGTGCCCTCGCAGAGCATTATCCCGAGCTGACGTTGCGAACCGAGCCGGCGCACCAGGAGGCGTTCGTCGCGCTGCCAGCTAAGTACGGGGTGGTGCAGTGGCAGCTCGCTATGGAGTCACTGGATGCCTGGGTGCAGGAGCAGCAGCAGGAGCATGTGGGTGACCGTCTAGCCCTCACGCCCGAGGACCTCGGCCTGCGCATCACCTATCTGGCGACCGGACCCGTCACCGACCCGGTCCCCGACTGCGACGTCGCGATCCCGTTCGCCGTAGAGCGATGATCGAAGCCCACGGCCTGGTCAAGCGCTACGGCTCCACCGTGGCCGTCAGCCACCTGTCGTTCTCCGTCCGGCCTGGCCTGGTCACCGGTTTCCTCGGCCCGAACGGCGCGGGGAAAACCACCACCATGCGGATGATCCTGGGCCTCGACGCGCCGACGCAGGGCTCGGTCACCGTAGGCGGCCGCAGCTACCGCGACCTGCCGGCGCCCACGCGCGAGGTGGGCGCCCTCCTCGACGCCAAGGCGCTGCACGGCGGCCGCCGGGCCCGCGACCACCTGCTATGCCTGGCCCGCAGTAACGGCATCCCCCGCGGCCGGGTGGACGAGGTGCTCCGCATCGTCGGTCTCGAGGGCGTGGCCAGGCACCGGGCGAAGGGCTTCTCGCTGGGCATAAGTCAGCGGCTCGGCATCGCCTCGGCGCTCCTAGGAGACCCGCCGTGCTCATCTTCGACGAACCGGTGAACGGGCTGGACCCCGACGGCATCCACTGGGTCCGGACCCTCATGCGGGCGCTCGCCGCCGAGGGCCGCACCGTGCTGGTCTCCAGCCACCTGATGAGCGAGATGGCCCTGACCGCCGACCACCTGCTGGTGATCGGCAAGGGCCGGCTGATCGCCGATACCAGCGTGGACGAGTTCGTGCGGTCCAGTTCCCGGCAGTCGGTGCACGTCCGCAGCCCCCAGGCGGCCGAGCTGGCCGCGCGCCGCCGGGAGGCCGGCGCCACCGTCCGGCTCGGGAGCACCTCCCGGGTGGCGGCCGCACCCGTGGCCGGCCCGGACGCCGGGACCGGCCCTGACGTCATCGAGATCACCGGGATGGACAGCGCCGAGGTGGGAAGGCTGGCCGCCGCCCACGGCATCGCCCTGTCCGAGCTCATCCCCGTCCGGGCCTCGCTGGAGGAGGCGTTCATGGAACTGACCCGGGAGAGCGTGGAGTACCAGGCGGCCGGGGCGACTCGATGACCGGCGCCACGACCGCCCGCACCGCCCCGGGCCACCGGGCGGCCTACCGTGCAGCTACCTTCGCCGACGTGCTGCGCTCGGAGTGGACCAAGCTCCGTTCGGTCCGATCGACCTTCTGGGCGCTGACCGTGACTGTCGTGCTCGGCATCGCCCTGGGAGCCGTGATCAGCGCGGCCACCGCCCATAGCTACGCCAAGTTCAGCGTCTCCCAAAAGCTGAGCTGGGACCCGACCGGGTACAGCCAGGCGGGGGTGGCCATCGCCTCGCCGGCCATCGTCGTGCTCGGGGTGCTGTGCATCAGCTCCGAGTACTCGTCCGGGATGATCAGCACCAGCCTCATCGCCGTCCCGAAGCGAGGCCGGGTACTGGCAGCCAAGTCGCTGGTCTTCGCTGGGGTGACCTTCGTCGTGGGCGAGGTCACCTGCTTCGTGGCGTTCTTTGTGGGCCAGGCCCTCATCAGCGGCCATGCCCCCCACGCGGCGCTCGGTGATCCCGGGGTAGCCCGGGCGGTGGCGGGAGGGGGGCTGTACCTGGCCGCCCTGGCGGTGCTCAGCGTCGCCGCGGGGGCCTTGCTCCGGCACCCAGCCGCCGCCATTGCCGCCATGATGGCCGTCGTGCTCGTCTTCCCCCTGATCGCCGAGGCGCTGCCGGACTCGTGGCGAAACCCGGTCACCGAGTTCTGGCCGACCCAGGCCGGGGCCCAGCTCACCAGCGTCCACCACTCCGCCCACACCCTCCAGCCCTGGCCCGGCTTCGCTGTGATGTGCCTGTTCGTCGCCATCGTGTACGCCATCGCCTGGACGCTGCTGGACCGCCGGGACGCATGATGGCGGTCAGGACGCGTCGTCATACCCAGGACCCCGGCCCCGCCGCAGGCAGTGCCAGTGAGCCCTTTCTCATCCTGGTCGTGACGGGTTCGTCACCGTCTGGCCACGTCGCGGCGTGCCGCCACCGGGAATGAGAAAGCCCCGGCAGGTGACCTAGCCGGCAAAACTCGCTTCATAACCATTGCCAGGGTTTCCGTGCTTTTGTACCGCTTCGTCGCCGTTGTCGCGTCCGACCCTGAACTTCGCGGCCGGGATCATCCGCCGCCACCGGATCTCGACCGGCTCGCCGTAGTGGAGGCTGAACCCAGGGCAGCACGCCCGCCTGGTCGGGACCGGGAGTCAAGCTCGGCCGCGCGCACCTGCAGGTCGCTCAGGGCCACTGCGGCATAGAGCGGGAACGGTGCGTCATTGTCCGCCTCCATCCAGCGCTCAACGGCGATTGTGAAGGCGAGCATCCCCACTTCCGCCCCCAGCCGGGCGGTCAGCTGGTCTGCGCCCCGTTCGCGCAGGGCTGCGCTGATCGACCTGGCGATCCGGGCGTGCTTGAGCAGTCCCCGCTCCTGAACTTCGGTGTTCGCCGCGACCACCAGCACGCGCTGGGCGGCCTTGGCCCGCTGCTGCGGGGTCATCGCGACCTCGGCGGCCGCGAACGCTGCCTGCAGGCACTCGGTGACCGTCGCATCTGGGGAGGCAGCCCGGATCGCGTCGGCGAACAGCCCGGCCAGCACGTCTTCGCCGCCGAACAGGACCTCTCGCTTGTCGACGAAGTGCCGGAAGAAGGTGGCGCGGTTCAAACCGGCGCGATCCGCGATCTGCGCGACGGTCGTTTCCTCGTACCCGTTCTCCACGAACAGGTCCAGCGCGGCGGTCTCCAGGCGCTCACGCGCGTCCGGTGCCCATCTGCTCACCATCACAGCATAGGTGAGGCGACCGGATCGCATCACCTGGCCACGTGATGCGACTTAGTCGCATAGTCGCGGTAGGTTTAATGCGACCGGATCGCATCAGCATTCCGGCCGTGGCGTCTGCGCCGCGCACCCCATCGCGCAGGCACGACCAAGGAGACCCTTCATGCGTATCTTCGTCACTGGCGCTTCCGGCTGGATCGGCTCGGCCGTCGTCCCCGAACTCATCAGGGCCGGCCACCAGGTCCTCGGGCTAGCCCGCTCGGATGCCTCCGCCAAAGCCGTCGCCGACATGGGCGCCGGGGTGCTGCGCGGCGACCTGAACGACACCGGCGTGCTGCGTGCCGGTGCCCTCGACAGCGACGGCGTCATCCACCTGGCCTTCGTCGTACCCAGCGTGACCGAGGCTGCGACGCGGACCGACGCCAGGGCCATCGAGACGTTTGCCACCAGCCTCGCCAGCTCCGGCAAGCCGCTAGTGATCTCTGGCGGAACGCTCGTCAGGCCCGGCCGGGCCGTGACCGAACGCGACGAGCTGATCGCCGCCGGGCCTATCGCGGCCCGCATCACCAACATGCAGGCCGCGCTGGCTGCCGCGGCCAGGGGCGTCCGCTCCTGCCTGGTCATGCTGCCCCGCTCGGTGCATGGCGAGGGGGAACGTCACGGCTTCGTCCCCCAGCTCATCGCCATAGCCCGGGCCAAAGGCGTCTCCGGCTACATCGGCGATGGGACCAGCCGGTGGCCCGCCGTCCACGTAAAGGACGCCGCGAGCCTGTACCGGCTGGCTGCCGAGCAGGCGCCCGCCGGCGCGGTGCTCAACGCTGTCGGCGACGAAGGCGTGCCCGTCCGCGAGATCGCCGAGGCCATCGGCCGGCACTTGAACCTGCCGGCCAGGTCACTGCCCGCCGCGGAGTACGAGGGCATGCTCGTGCACCTGCTCAGCACCGACATGCCCGCGTCCAGCACCATCACCCAGGAGCTCCTGGGCTGGAAGCCTACCCACCCCGGCCTCATCGAGGACATCGAACAGGGTCACTACTTCATCTGACCAGGCCCCCGGAAAGGAGGCGAGACAACGACCGGGCGGCCGATGCAGGGGTTCGCAGTGTGACGCCTTCGACACGGGAGGTACAGGTGGCGGCGCGGCGTGGAGTGCGGGTTCAGCCGGCTCAGACGCTACGAGGCCATCCTCCACGTCGCTGCCATCGGAGAGTGGCTCCGGCCTCACTTCCTGGCCACGACCTAGTCAACGATGAAGAAGTCCAGCCGTAGACTCTGCCCCCATCCGGAGTTAAGGTCCAACCGCCGGACAAGAACCTGGATCTCGGTCTTAGACGTCGTGATGACCTGGACCGCATACTCATCCGGCCAGCCCCTGTTCTGGTTCACGGCCTGCCGCGGTTGGACCAGCACCACAGCCGGGGTATCTGTGGTCAGGTTCAGACCCTTGACGACCACCAGCATCTGCTGGCTTGCATTCGGCGGGACAGTAACGGAGGTAGCCGTCACGTTTCCCAGCCCCGGCACCGCGGCGTGTGCCCCGCCCTCGCCTGCATGCGGTCCGAACGAGGAAACTCGCACGTCCTGCGCATTCACCGTCGTGTTGGCCTGACCGGTCGTCATCGTTCCTCCTATGCCTGCCCGCCGGGCCTTCCGGTGGGCTGCAATCCTGCAGCCGGTAACGTTCCCGAATCGGCCATATAGACGCGGGTATCACACGCACTGCGGCAGTCGAGGGTCCTAGGGCGACGGGACGATGTGCTCGTGCCATCAGCCAGCATTAATTCTGGCCTGTGCTGCAGATGGCTAGGCGACTGACACGCCGTCGGCGCCGAAGCAAACCGGCAGTTCAGGCCCGCCAATGCGCTCTCAACGCCGTCAGCCAGCGGGCCGGATATTCGGTTGGTGGGGGCGGCCCTGGAAGAACCCCTGCCTAGCGGTGGCGGCAGCGAGAAACCCCAAGGGCGGGATTCCTCGGCCGTAACGGTCTGGCTCCGAGCGCGGGTGGTGAGCCCTGACTACCGCTTTGTGGCGTCGGCATTGAGCGCCACTACCTGCCCTGTGGCGGCGCTGTGCTGTGCGGCTTCGATCACCTCGAGGCCAGCCACGGCGTCCCAGGGGTCAACCGGCAGGGCACCCTGTCCGCGTATCGCCTGGGCAAACGACACGTAGTACTCCGTCCAGTCCCCCCGTTCGCTCGGCCGGAGCCTGGTCGTCTGCCCGGTGTGGAGGCGACCCCAATGCTCGCGCGGCACCACTCCCCATGCGCCGCCCGCGGCTGCTGGGGAACCACCAGCCATCAGTTCGTCGGCCTGGCCATCGAATGCGTCAACGTCATAGCTGCCGATGGTGCCGAACACCCGGAACCGGGGCCCAGGCACGCCATGCAAAACCACGTCACCTACTAGGTGCGACACCACACCATCGGCGTGCCGCATAGCGATGAAGAACCGGCCCGGGCGGCCGCCCGCATCGTCCAGTTCGGCGTAGACCGATACCACCGGGCCGAACAGCAGCAGCGCCTGGTCGACGACGTGCGCGCCTAGGTCGAGCAGGATTCCCCCGCCTGTTTGCGGGATCCCGCCCACGGGGGTGTACTGCTCCATCCGCGACTCGAACCGCGTGACCTGGCCAAGCTCCCCAGAGCCGAGCACGGCCCGGATGGTGAGGAAATCGGCGTCGAAGCGGCGGTTCTGGTACACCGTCAGCGGCACCCCGGCCCGCTCCGCATTCTCCAGCGTCTGCCTGGCGGCTGCTGACTGCAAGGCGAATGGCTTGTCGCACACCACCGGCAGCCCTAGCGACACCGCCTCCTGCACAAGCGGCACGTGTGTATCTGCCGGAGTCGATATCGTGACGGCGTCCACGCCTGCGGAGGCAAGCTGCGCCAGGTCGTCATACGCCGGTGTGCCGGGGTGGTCACGCTCTAGATCGGCCCGCCGCTCGGCCGAACGGGTTACCACCCCGGCCAGCTCGCAGCCAGCCGCCGCGGCGATCAGCGGTGCGTGAAAGAACTGGCCCCCCTTGCCGTATCCGACCAGGCCGATCCGCAGCGGTTGCATCTGCACCAACTGCCACCTCCCGTGTCATAAAGAACGCCGACCTCTTGTTGATCATCACTGCAAAGATTGCTGCCAGGGTCTGGCCATTGCTGTCCCCCGACGCTGGGAGGGTCCGCGCGGCCACCGAGAAAGGCATAAGAAAGCGGAGCGGCTGTAGTGTCGGGGCCGGTTCGGGAACGCCTGCCTGGCGACGGCCGCAGGGCTGGGCACGACCGGTAACGTGCCACCGTGAGTCACCAGATCACCGCTCCGTGCGGTCTGGGTCGGTGAGTTCGGCCGTCACCCTGTCGAGCATCCGGCGGTGGATGGCGTCGGCGTCTTCTTCCCAGCCGAACACACAGACCGCGGCGATGCCGTCGAAGCTGACGTCGCGCAGTGCGGTGAAGGTCTGGTCCCAGTCGATGTCGCCGTGGCCGATTTCGTTGTGCTGGTGGATCCGGACGTCAGCGCCGGGCGGATTGACGATATACCGGTTGCCCACTCCTGCCCGGTGGTTGTAGCAGTCAGCCACGTGGACGTGGGCCAGCTTGGGGCCGGCGTAGGAGATCATGGCGCGCATGTCACCGGCGCCATCGGACAGGTGAAACGCGTGCGGAATGCAGAAACAGTAGTTGATCCAGGGCCGGTTCAGCCCGCGGACAATCTGCACCGCGTCATCGTTCCGCTCGGCGAAGTCGTACGGGTGAGCCTCAATGTTCAGCTGGAGGCGGTACCGCTCGAAGGCCGGGATCAGCTCCTCCATCGAGTGGTAGAAGGCGTGCTCGGAGGCCAGCGGCTGGTTCGGATCACCGGACAGCTCAGTCATGATCACCGGGCATTCCAGGCCGTCGGCTATTTCCAGCAGCCGCTTCCAGTTGCGGACCTGAGCCTGGCGTTCCTGCTCATCTGGAGCGGACCAGCCAAAGACCGGCACCAGCGAGGAGATACGGACCCCGGTCTCCTTCATGGCCTTGCTAGCCTCAGCGACCATCGCGTCGTCAGCCTTGGGGTACCGGTGCCAGAAGAACCAGTCCGCCCGCGGCGACAGCTCGAGGTACTCATAACCAAGGTCGGCAGCCTTGCGCAACTCGTCCGGGACCGACATTGTCGCGTGGTACATCGCGGGATCCAGCGCGATCTTCACCATGGCTTTCCTTCTTTCGCTCGCTACCGATCACGTAGCCAATGTCAGTGTCAGCGGCCGTTACCGCGTGCCGCTCTACGTCTTCGCCGCGGCGGCATGGAGGGTCTTGGCAGCAATGGCCAAGCCGTCTATGCGGGAGTAGCTGGCGTCCTCGTGCTCGATGTTGACCGCCATATCGGGGTCAACCCCGGCGAGGGCCCGGAGGAACTCCGTCCAGAACGGGACGTCGTGGCCGATGCCGACCGCGACAAACCGCCAGGCCGGGTTAGCCGGCCAGGCGTTGCACCAGTATCCGTAACCCGTGGGGACCCTACCGGGATCATCGGCCGGCACCCGCTCAAATGAAGTGTCCAGCACCCCGCGAATGTCGACGCCGGGCTCGATCCTTGCGTCCTTCGCGGCAGCGTGGAACACCAGCGGCCCCAGCCACCGGATACACGCCACGACGTCCATGCCCTGCCACATCAGGTGTGACGGGTCCATCTCGGCGCCGATGTTCGTGGCGCCGGTCACGTCGACCAGCTTGCGTAGCGTGACCGGGGAGAAGACCAGGTTGTGCGGGTGCATCTCGATCGCCACCCGCACGTCGCTGGCCCGGGCCAAGGTGTCGATCTGGCTCCAGTACCGCGCGGCGACCTCCCACTGATAGTCCAGGACGTCCATATAGACACCATCCCACGGGTTGACCACCCATGACGGGTACCGTGCATCCGGGTCAGAGCCGGGGGCGCCGGACATCGTCACAATGTTGCGGACCCCCAGCAGGCCGGCGAGCTCGACGGTTCGGCGCAGGTCATCACTGTGCTTCGGGCCTACGCCCGGGAGCGGGTTGAGCGGGTTGCCGTTGCAATTCAAGCCGGTCAGCTCCATGCCCCGGGAGGAGAACTCGGCTAGGTAGGCCCGGCGGGCCTGCTCCGAGGCCAGCAGGGTGTCGACGTGACAGTGCGGTGAAGGGATGAAACCACCGGTGTTGACCTCTACCGAGGTCAAGCCGTTCGCTCTGAGGACCTCCAGGGCTTCGGAGAGCGGGCGATCGTGCAGGCAGGCAGTGTAAGCCCCCAGCTTGAGCGGCATGAGTAATTCCTTCCAGCTGACGGCACCGGTGTCTGCGACCGAGGAAGTCTCGGGTACTGTTACGTATTAGTATTACGTAACAGCCTTCAGCATGGGGACATTTGCCGCGCATGTCAAGACATACGGGTAAGAGGTACAGGCGTTGATGGACACCAAGCCCACGGTCAGTACATCTGGGAGACTCGGGAAGCCAACCATGCGTGATGTCGCAGCGCGCGTCGGCGTGTCTCAGACGCTGGTGTCCCTGGTGCTGCGTAAGGCTCCGGGGGCCAGCGCGGAGACCCGCGAGCGCGTTTTGCGTGCCGCCGCCGACCTGGGCTACCGGCCGGACACCGCGGCGCAGGTACTCAGGCGTACCCGCAGCCGGCACATTGGCGTGCTGTTCACCATGCGGCAGCCGTTCGATGTCGACCTGGTCGAGGCGATCTATCCGGTCGCGGAACAGCGCGGCTATCACGTTGTCCTAGGCGCCATCGGGGCCGGGCGCGATGACCGGCAGGCGGTGGAGGAGTTGCTTGCCTTCCGCAGCGAGGCGCTGATCCTGGACGGGACGAGCATCAAGGCCGCGCAACTCGCACGCGTCGCGGATCAGATGCCCATCGTCGACATCGGACGACGCGTGACCGGGGACAGCGTTGATGTCGTGCGAGTAGCGGACGAGCATGGCGCCCGGCTGGCCATAGATCACCTGGTCGGCCTCGGCCACCGCAGCATCGTGCACATCGATGGCGGCAATCAGCCCGCAGCCGCTGAGCGCCGCCGCGGATACCAGCGGGCCATGCGAGGACACGGTCTCCGGCACGAGATACGGGTTCTCCCAGGTGACTACACGGTAGAGTCCGGTGCCGCCGCAGCTCGTCACATCCTCAACGAGGGACACTTCCCCACCGCTATCTTCGCGGCAAATGACCGATGCGCCCACGGCGTTCTCGGCACCCTCATTCGCGCCCGCGTCGACGTTCCCAGCGACATATCGGTCATGGGCTACGACGACAGCGACATCGCCAGGCTGTCTTTCATCAATCTCACTACTATTCATCAGGATGCCACGCTGATGGCCGAGCTAGCCGTCCAGGCCGTTATCGAGCGCCTCGACCAGGGGCGGACCAAGGCAAGGGATATCGTTCTCGACCCTTCGCTGGTCGTCCGCGGAACTACCGGGCCCCCGCGGTCCCACAACGCAAGCAGGTGAATTGCCGTGCCGTGGGTCTACTTATCTGGCAGGCATCCTAGGCCGACGTCACGCTGTGACGGTGGCTGGAATTGCCCAGCACGTTACGACGTCACCAAGGCCCTCACCCGCGCCTGGCAGCGACTGCGTGATGTGCCCCGATGCGGCCCGGCCAGTGTCGCAGTTGGCCGCGCTGCAGGCCGGGCAGACGAAAGGTAAGTGAGCTGGCCTGTGGGCCGGGTCCTGTGCCAATGCCGTTTAGCTTGTGCTGATCAGCTCTTTGAGCTGTGCTGTTTCCAGGTTCACCATCCTGATCGCAGGTGGGCCGGTATGGCGGGTGACGCGGTCTTGCGGTGTCTTGAGCTTGTATCTGCTGGTCCGCCAGCGTTTGACGACGCGGGGGCAGGTGCGGTGGCGGACGGGGTTGAGGTTCTGTTTCCTGGTCAGCTCGGCCGTCGCGTGGGCCAGGAGGCCGTCAGCCTGCTGAGGGGGGAAAGGCCGGGCCGACGGCCCGGCGGACGATGCGGACGGCTTTGGTGAAGCTGACCCGGCCGGGGTCTATCCAGGCGGCCGCGGCGGCGTCGCAGATCAGGGCGCTGACGGCCCAGGCGGTCAGGAGGTAGCCCCAGATCTCCTGCCGGACCAGGTCCGGGCTGCCGGAGCGCAGGACCTTCCCCGGCCCGCGGAGAACGGTCTTGACCTGCGCGTTCGCGGTCTCGTGCTCCCAGCGGCAATGATAGGCCGAAGCCAGGACGGGAGCGGGGGCGGTCTGCCAGCAGGTGATGGTGGTGACCAGGGCGACCAGTTCCCCGTCGCCGTCCCGGCCGGCCACCTCGTACTCGATGACCCGGACGTGCCGGGCCAGGGCGGGGTCGAGGTCCTCCCCGCGGCGGGCCGCCTCGATCAGGCCGGCCCGGCGGCTGCCCTTGACGGACGTCTTGATCAGGACGGACCGGTAAGAGCCGTCGGGCAGCAGTTCCAGGAACGGCAGCCGGACGTCGTCTTTGACCCGCCACAGCAGGTCAGCTCCCGAGCCGGCGGCAGCGCACCAGCCGTCCCAGCCGTAGAACAGCCGGTCCGCGAGCAGCAGCCAGCCCTCTTCCAGTCGCGGGTAGAGCGTCCTGGCTAGGGACTGCTCGCCGCTGCCCTTGGAGACCGACGGGCCCATCGCGGCCAGCACCGGGGCCCGTGACCCGCACTCGCAGACCGTGACCAGCCGCACCTTCGGGAACGGGCCGTCGTTCGCCCCCGCGCCGAACGCCTCCCGGTTCGCCGGGGTGTCCGGCACGTCCAGCTCCGTCCCGTCCACTGACATCAGCCGCCACGGGCCGAGGAACGCCCCCTCGCCGTCCAGGCCCGCGACAGGCACAGCGACCTGCGCGAACAACTCGGCCAGCGGCTCGGGGCCGAGCCGCTGCCGGGCCTGGGTGACCGCGCCCTTCGTCGGCGGCTCCCACCGCTGGTCCCACGATCCCCACGACCGCAGCGCCCCGGTCAGCCGCCCGGCGACCTCCTCGTAATCCTCCTCGGCGAACAGCGCCAGCGCCATCACCAGGTAGACCACGACATGCGGCGGCAGCTTCCCGCCTCGCCGCCGTGCACCCTTCCCGGCCGCCTCGACCGCGTCATCGACCGCGTCGCGCGGCACCCGCGACGCGAGAACGCCCAGCGACACGAACTCCGTCAGCTCCTGCCCGGTCACGACACCAGTCTCCGTCACGACCAGCGATCATGCACCGAACCAGGCACCCCAGCAGCCCGAACACCGAACCCGGATCAACCCGGCAACAAGCTAAACGGCATTGGGGTCCTGTGCAGGCGTCATTGCGACCTGGGCGAGCGCGCTGCATATTCGGTTTGAACTGCGGTGGAGATCTCAGCGATGCTCAGTGGTTCTGGGCACATTGGGGTGTGCTGCTTCCGGAATGGGCCCGACCGCGACGCCGAAAAGCATCTACGACCTCGTCGAGGCTGGGCTTGCCGGACTGGGTTAGCGCTGCCAAGCGTGGTGACCCAGGAAATGATAGGTCTGATCCCGCAAGCGATACTGAGCGTGTTCGGGCCTGCTCTTGCGACGAGCCCACCGGCTGCCCTGGCAACAGGACTACCGGGCGGTCAGGTGCCGCCAGGGACAGCGGACTGGAGCAACAAGCACGCAGCGGTCATGACTTGGTGATGGTGACCTCGATTGGCCCGGCGTGCGGGCCGTTGGCGGGTGCCGGGGCTGCCCACAGTTCGAAGTAGTGCTTGCCGGCAGCGCCGCCGCCGACCCCACCGATGGTCACCGAGGTTTCATCCGGGCCGACGGTGTACTTGTATTCCTGGCTGCCGGAGGTCGGCCCATAAGCGATGACGTAGCCCGTGACTGGCCCTTCGCCAGATGGCGGGGTGAGCTTATTCCACTCCAGGTTCACATAATTCTCGCAGCCTACGGAGACAAGACGAAAACCGGCCGGGGCAACGGTGATCGGGTTGCTCATCACTTCTCCCTTGAAACGCTATTGAGCTTCCGTACCAGTGACAATTTAAACGATAGGAGGTCACGCATCTCAGCGCAAGAGATACCAAGGCGCTACTCACCAGTTTGCGCTCGCCAATAGCGGTAAGCGTTGCTGACCAGCCAGAACGCATGCAGGCAGATAAGCCGTCCACGCAATCGGCCGCGAACCGGCTGATTTTCAGCGGACCCAGATGGCTTGGACTTAACGGAGAAGCCAGATCTTTGTGAACTTAAGCTGAACGCAAAGCTGGTCTTCGGCGACGCCAAAAAGCCACGGCGGTGCAGGTTCGCTCCCGGCAGCTCGGCTGCCCGGCGCCTGCCCTCTCCGTCCGGCCAGATCTCCTTGAGGACGTCACCGCGGCAGCTGTCCCGTTTGACATCGACGGGCCCCGAACCAGGCGCGTACCTACCGCCCAGTTTCCGTCGGCGGCGGTGTCCACACAGTCGGGGCGCTTGTGCCCCAAGGTCGCAGCGTAAGGAGACAGCAGTGACGGCAAAGGTCACCATGGGAAATCATTCGTCGGTTCTGGTTCGGCACCAGGACCGCGACCGGATCCGGGAGTTCTACTGCAATGTCCTCGGAGGCGAGGTCACCAAGGCGGATCCCGAACGAGACTTCGTCCGGCTGGGTGAGGATTTCTACATCGCGTTTCTGTACGGGGACGTGACCGATGAAAGTGAGTTCTTGCGCAGCGCCAGAGCCGTCTGGCTGGAGATCAAGTCCGGCAACGTGGAAGAAACCAGGCTCAGGATCCTGGAGTCCGGGCTCGTGCGACAGCTCGATGAGGTGCCGGACCCGCACTTGTACTTCCAGGCACCAGGAGGTCAGTGCCTGCGCCTGGTCGGAACCGACGAGGACCTGTCCTTCTACGAGGGGGCCGGAGCCGGAACGGATGTCGCAAAAGTAAAGGAGGCCATCAAGAAAGACTTCATGACCTCAAACGGGCGCTAAGCGTTGCACCGAACCAACTGAGCACGCGCTCGGGTAAAGATGGGCCGCGGGCACGTCCGGTGTCTACATGAGCTACTGCTGCAATCCCCCAGCCTGAGAGCCTGGGCAGGCAGTTCCCGTTGCCAGAACCCGTCCGTTCGCGGCCGTTGGCCTGCTGCCGCCGGCGAGATCCGTTTGAACCCCTTCGGCGGTGGGCTGACGCGTAGGTCTCAAGTAGCGCTCGTGGCCCAGCAAGCGGCCGTCTTATCTGCTGTCACAATGGACTTAGTGAACAAAGGCAGTTTCTCCGGCCATTGGCGGTAAACGCCGGGCTGAGCGCAGAATTATCCGAGGCGCCCGCCAGAGGTGCGGAAACGCCCTGTGAGCATGCTATTCAGTTCCTGCATCAGTGATTGCCGTGATGTTTTGCTGCTATGCAGAGGGTAGCTTCTTGCTGTACTAGTCCTCTGCGGACGGCGGCGCGAGGTCATGTGGAGATTGCGGTGGTGTGGCTGGGGGGCGGCATGCGCGGTGCTGGCGCTGGCGACCGCGGGATGCAGCAGCAGTGGGACCTCGAGTACCGCGGTGCGGCTGGACGCAGGCCCGGCCACGGCAACGGCCGTGACCTCGCTCCACGTCAGCGTCGGCGGCCTGGCCCCGGCCGGGCTGGTCACCGTGCAGGCCCGGGCCGCCGACGACCAGGGACGGCCATGGCAGGCGGCAGCGACATTCCGCGCCAGCAGCACAGGGACGCTGAACCTCGCCTCAGCGGTGCCCGTCTCGGGCAGCTATCACACCGCCGACATCGGCGGGCTGCTGTGGTCGCTGCACCCGGCGTTCAGCACCGGCCCTGATACCGGTTTCATCGCGTCGCGGACAGGGTTTACCGTCCAGCTCACGGTCCTGACCGGCGGGCACGTCCGGGCAAGCGCGACCCTGAAACGCCTGCTGCCGGCCACGTCCAGCACCCCGACGGTTGCCAGGGATGGCTTCGCTGCCACGTTCTACCCTCCGGTCTCAGCACGGCCCGGTGTTCCCGCGGTCCTCGTGATCGGGGGATACCCGGACGATGAGGACATACCTGTTGCCCAGGGACTTGCAATGAGTGGGTATCCCGCGCTGGCAGTCGGCTACTTCGACGAGCCGGGGCTGCCGAAGTGCCAGTGCTCCACCCCGCTGGAATACTTTGCCCGGGCCGTCAGCTGGCTGCGCGACCAGCCCGCTGCCCGCGGACGTCAGGTCGTCCTGTACGGCGGGTCGGACGGCACCCAAGCCGCCCTGCTGCTCGCCGCCTACGAGCCGCATCTGGCCGACGCCGTGGTGCTCAGCTCACCCACCGACATCATTCACGCCGCGTTCGGCGGCAGCGGCCCAGGCTGGACCTACGGCGGCAAGGCGCTCCCAATGGGCACCCTGATCCCCGTGGGCAAGGTCCGCGTTCCGGTCCTGATGGGCGACGGCGGCCAGGACGCAGCCTGGGATGCAGCTGGATCGGCCACCGCCATTACCAGCGAAATAGAACGCACACCCGGTCATGCTGCGGTCACGAATCTGTACTATCCCGATGCCGGGCACTACTACTTCGGCAAGTTCCCGAATTTCCCGTTCTTCACCGACGCCGGCCTTGGCGGCACCCAGCCGGCCAACGCCCAGGCTACCGAGCAGTTCTGGACTCACATGCTCACCTTCCTCAACCAGATCCCAGCCCACGGGACCTGATCACAGACGGGAACATCACCACGACCAGTGAGCCGGGTGCCATGCCGGAAACTGTCGCGAGCAGCTCTTCGGGCCTCATGACGGCGATCGTCGGCCGGCCGGGCTTACGAGGGGCGGCGCCGGTTTCCCGGCCGGCGCACAGGGCGTCAAGCCGCTCCAGCGTCTTGGTCATGCTATCGATCCAGACCTTGCCGTTGTCCATCCCGGCACGCCGGTGATTAATGCGAGTGCGACCGGCCTTCGTGCAGGGGTCTGTGCGGCGTGCCAGAACCGGAAGGGCGACCAGCAGGGAACCCGCAGTTATCCGAGGCGCCGTAGCGCTGTCTCGATAGCGACCTCGACCCGGGAAGTCATGCCGGGCACATCGACGGGACGGCGCCCAGCGACCTGACTACGGATCCACTTCGGCCCGCTATCGTCATAGTGCAGCAGGGCATACAGGTCCCACCACGGATCGAGAGTCACCCCGGCGATCGACTCATAGAGCGACCGAAGCTGCTCCGACCACTCGGGCGTGTAGAGCGCCGCCAAGTATCGCCGGCAGTGCCCGACGTCAATCGCGCGCGCCCCCCGATGGATGGAGTTCCAGTCGGTCAGTCCAGTAATCCTCCCGCGCGACCACAGCATGTTGACAGGCAGGAGATCGCAGTGCAGAAAGACGGCAGTGTCCTTTGGCGGCGGCGCCGCCATGACACCAAACGCCGCCTTCCACACAGCCGGCTTCTGTGCGTCGACCGGCACCTGAAACCCGTCTAGAGGAGCGATCCAAGAATCCGTCCAAGGTCTGAACACCTTCGCGGGGAGATCGAGGGAATGCAGCAATACAGCAATCTCCGCGATCCTCGTCATCCACGACCGAGGTTCCGCCGGATTGAGGTGAACATGCCCCTGCAACCGTGTCATCAGCAACGATGGCGCGCCCCCCGTTGAAGCACCAGCAACATCAGTAGCCAGGATGCCCGGAACCGGGAGCCCGCTTCCCGCCACCACACCAAGGTTGGCGATCTCCTTCTCCAAGCTCCCCCGCAGGCCAAGCCCGTCCGGGTACTGCCGCAGTACGGCGAACGTTCGCATTCCACGTCGCTCGACAGTCAGCCGATTCACGGCGGAGCAGACGCCACCGGTCAATCGGCGATAGCCAACGATGCGACTGCCCCGACCCATCGACGCCGCAACCCAGGCGAGAGTCTCCGCGGAGGGCCGACGCTGCCTGAACCCGCCATCCCTCCAGTCGCCGTCGGGCATGAGCGCGAGCCTATTCGTCAGGGACCTGCGGCGATAGGGGTTTTCCAACCCGCCAGAGGCAGTGACCCGGCTGCTGGATGGCCGTCACCATCTGGAACGGTTCGCGATGGAGCAGGCGGGTGAGGTGGACTACCTGATCACCTGGAGGGACAACGAGTTCGTCGGACGGGTGAGCCTCACACCGTGTCGTCGTGCGGGTGCGAATCGACGGTGCTTCGCATTCCCGAAGTCGCCTTCGTGCCTCCGGCTGTGCTTACACCTCCCCGCCCTCATGAAGTAGGCGATCCAGCGTGCGGCGCCCTACAGACTCACCAGCGGATTACTGACCTCGTAGTACCAAACGAGGCCCACGGCCTGTTCAAATGCCCATGCCATGCCGCGCCGCCACTGCACCTCATCGGGGTTCAATCTTGCGCGCACGACGTTGCGCTGGGTCGCGTCCAGGAGATGCCAGACTGAAACCAGGTGGAGTGCCGGGTCGGCCGCGCGGAACCCTCCGGTATCCAGTGTGGTGTCTCGTTATTAGCCGGGATTGATGCGAGTGCGACCCGGCCTCGGCTGACTTTCTCGAGGATCTTCTCTGCCGTGGCGGTCCATACGAACGGCGTGGGATCGTTGTTGTTGGCTTGGAGGTATGCCTCGATCGCAGCGATCAGGTCGGGCACCGACTTGAAGACACCGCGGCGGATGGCTTTCTCGGTGAGCTCGCGGAACCAGCGTTCAACCATATTCAGCCATGAGCTCGACGTCGGGATGAAATGCAGGTGGAACCGGGGATGCTTGCCCAGCCAGGCCACGACGTTGTCGTGGGTGTGGGTGCCGTAGTTGTCGAGGATCATGTGGATCTGGAGTCCCTTGGGCACCTGACGGTCAATGGTGCAAGAACTTCAAGAACTCGCCGTTGCGGTGTCTGGAAAGACATTGGCCGATCACCACTCCGGTCAGCACGTCCAGGGCGGCGAACAGGGTCGTTGTCCCGTTGCGCTTGTAGTCGCGGGTCATGATTCCGGCCCGGCCTTTCTTCAAAGGCAGCGACAGCTGCGTCCGGTCGAGCGCCTGGATCGGGCTTTTCTCGTCCATGCACAGCACCACCGCCTTGTCGGGCGGGTTCAGATAGACGCCGACCACATCGATCAGCTTCTCATCGAAACGGCGGTCATTGGAGAGCTTGAAGGTCGCACCAGATGCGGCTTGAGCCCACGAGCAGACCACACACGCTGCACCGTCGCTGGGCTCACCCCGGCCGCCTTGGCCATCGATCTTCTCCGCCGGGATCTGCGGCTTACGCCCCCGGCCGGGACGAACCCGACCCAGCTTGGCCAGCCCCTCCTCCGCGAAGCGACTCCGCCAGGCCACCGCACTCGACGGCGAGACCCCGACCTCCGTATCCTCCCGAGGGGGTGAGAGACCGGGTTCACCCGTCCAGGAGCCCCAGTTCCCGGGCCCTGGTGACCGCCTGATGCCGGGAGGCGACCCCCAGCTTCCGGTAGATCGACATCCCCTGCGACTTGACGGTATGGGGTGAGACGAACAGCTCGGCGGCAATCTCCGGGAACGACATGTGGGTGGCAAGCATCGGCAGCAGGCGCAATTCGGCTGCGGTCAGGGTGGGTCCTCCAGCGTCGCCCGAACCGCGCTCCCGGGACAGCCGGGCCCGCAGCTCGTCGGCTTGGTCGACCAGGACTCCCATCCTGGGCCGCCGCTTGAGCAGCTCGTCGAGTTCCCGCATGAGCGTTCTGGCTCCGGCCAGGTCGGACAGGGCGAGGTGGACGCGGATGAGCTCGATCCGGAACTGGACAGCCAGGTGCGGCACCGCGTAGGTCAGCAAGGGCCGCAGCTCCTGTGCGCCGACGAGCTCCCGTCGCGTCGCCGTGATGTCTCCCCGGTGCAGGGCGAGACGGGCTTGCACCGCGCAGAGCAGGGAGTACTTCTCGATCCCGGCCCGGTCCAGAACGGAACGCGCTTGGCTGGCCAAGGCCTCCGCCTGGTCCCATTGGTGGCGTTCCACTGCCACCAGGGACCGCTGGGTCAGCGCCCGCACCAGAATATCGGGAGCGGCGCGGTCCCCCATTCTGATCGTGTCCTCGAGAAACGCGTCGCCGCCGTCGAGGTCACCGCACAGGACACGCGCGATGCCCTGGGCGGTCGGGACGGCCGCCGTCACCATGCCCGCCGCCGCGAACTTGCGCGCGGCGTCGTCGGCATCGGCGCGCATCTGCTCGACCCCGTGGCGGCACAGCGTGTACCGCATCACGGTCGCCTGTGCCTCGGCGGCCGG
The DNA here is from genome assembly GCA_963781225.1 of uncultured Actinomycetota bacterium. Lineage (GTDB taxonomy): Bacteria > Actinomycetota > Actinomycetes > Streptosporangiales > Streptosporangiaceae > Palsa-504. Next base: position 119,512 of record CAWAFD010000011.1, on the reverse strand, counting down.
GTCAGCGGGCCGCAAGGTGTCCTGGTCCAGCCAGCGATCGACCGCATCGGCCCACCGTTCGGCCTCGGCCGGCCGTCCCGAGGCCGCGGCGATAAGCGAGGCGTACACAGCGGCTATCGGATGTCCCTCCATCCCGTCCCGGTCGTCCAGCCACCGCAACCACCGCTGAACGGTGGCGAACCGGACTTGCCGGTAGGTCGGGAAGGCAAGCTGATCGACGAGGCGCGCGGCCGTCTCGACGTCCCCGGCGGCCACGGCGTACTCCAGCGCCTCTTCGGGCAGGTCGTGGTGCTGGCACCAGCCGGCGGCGCGGCGCCGCAGCGCCGGGGCCAGGCCGGGCTCGGTGCGCTCCAGCTCGGCGCGCAGCATGTCCCGGAACAGTTGGTGGTAGCGGTACCACTGCCCGCGCCGGTCCAGCGGCACCAGCAGCAGGTTCGAGCCGGCCAGCTCGGCCAGGACCGCCCCGGCCCCCGGCAGGCCCAGCACCGCCTCGCACAGCGGCCCGGATATCCGCTCCAGCACCGCGGTCCTGGTCAGGAACGCCCGCTGCCGCCGGGAGATCCTGGCCAGGAACTCCGACTCGACGTATTCGCTGACGAACCGGTCGTCCCCGCCGAACGAGGCGGCCATGCCCGGCAGCGAGCCGCCCTCCGTGAGGTAAAGCGCCGCCAGGTACAGGCCGGCTGCCCACCCCTCGGTCCGCCGGTGCAGCTCGGCCAGGTCTTCTCCGCTCAGCACCACCTCGGCAGCGGCCAGGAGCGATGCCGCCTCCTCGGCCGTGAGCGACAGGTCACCGGCGCCGATTTCTAGGATTTTGCCCGCGGCGCGCAGCCTCGCGATCCGCACCGGCGGCTGATCCCGGCCGGCGAAGACCAGCCGCGACCCGGGAGGCACGTGCTCGGCCAGCACTGACAGCGCGGCCTGGCCCTCCCGGTTGTGCAGCAGGTGCACGTCGTCCAGAACCAGCGTCACCGGCGAGGTGATCGACGCGAAGGCGTTGCTGAGGCGCGGTACCACCGAGCCGGGCACCGAAGCCTGTGGCGAGGCCAGCGCATCGAACACCCGCTGCCCGACCGGCTCCACCGCGTCCAGCGCCGCCGCGATATAGGTCAGCAAGACCCTCGGATCGTTGTCTCCCTCGTCCACCGACACCCAGGCGAACGCCTGGCCGCCGGCCTCGGCCCACTGCGACAGCAGCGTCGTCTTCCCGTAACCCGCCGGGGCGACCACCGACACGACCGAATGAGAATCATCTCTGGCCAGCCGTCCGGACAGGGACGACCGCCGGACGGTCCCCGGCCGCACCAGCGGACGTAGGAGCTTCCCCGCGATAAGGTCATATGCCGCCCCGCCCACCCGGGCAGCCCGCTGACGTACGTCGGTATCAGTCATGGCCCCTGGTACTACGGAGAAATCTGACCTCCCATGATTTCCGAAGCTTCGAGCGAGGTCAAGCACACAATTGCGTTCGGGCCGGGGCTGGTTGAGATGACAGGGCGCAGGACACGTACCGTATATCCGGGAAGTGGCCTGCCGCCAGCGATACAGCTTCCCGGAGCTCTGCCGCAGGCCTGGGGTGGAGATGAATCGCAGACAGAGCTGGGCGGCGGCGGTCATAGCCGCCCCAGCGGCAGGCACGATGGTGGTCGCGGCGTGCACCGGGTCCACCAGCGGGTCGGCCTCGCCGTCGGGCCCTGCCTCGTCGGCTACGGGCCTGGCCAGCCGACTCCCTCTGGTATGAATCGCCCCTGCCGGAGGAGGACGAGACGATGGCACAGGACGCGGCAGCGACGGTCCCAAAGACCAGTGAGGCTACTGAGGAATGGAAATCGTTCCTCGTCGAACAGCGGGGAATCGACTACATACCGGAGCACGACCGCGCACTTCGTCCCCTCGACCTCCTGTGGATGTGGGGCGGGGCGATGTCGAATGTGCTGGTCTTCGTCTACGGCTCGCTGCTGATTGCGATCGGGCTGTCCTTTGCGCAGGCGGTAGCCGTCATCATTATCGCCAATGTCAGTTTCGTGCTGGCCGGCCTCGCCAGCCTGATCGGGGCCAACGCGGGAACGAGTGGGCTCGCATCGGCTCGGGCTCCGTACGGCATCAACCTCAATCGCCTCAACGCCTTCGTGGTCTGGGCACTGTGCATCGGGTACGAGGTGGCGGACCTCGCCATCATCGTGCTGGCGTTCATAGTCCTGGCCGAGAAGGCGGGCATTCACGCCACGACGGCCACGAAAGTCATCATCATCTTGATTGCGGTGGCGATCCAGTTGCCGATACCGCTCTTCGGCCACGCGACAGTCATGAAGATGATGCGGCTGCTGGTCGGCCTGCTGATCCTAGGCGGGGTCGCCATGGCTATCCTGCTGGCCGGCAAGATGCGCCCGAGCCAGCTCCACCAACACGGCAGCGTGGCTGAGATCACCGTTGCCGTGGCGCTCACTGTGTCCGCGGGCGGCCTCGGCTGGGTGGCTAACGCATCCGACTTCTCCAGATACTTGCCCACAACGGCCAGCAAGAAGCAGACCGTCTGGTGTGTCGCCATCGGGGGCTACGTCGCCCAGGCCTTCTTCATGCTCCTCGGCGCGGCAGTGGCGACCACGGTGCCCGCGGCGTCTGACGTCGTCGACGGCGTCTCAAAGGCATTGCCTGCAGGCTTCGTCGTCCCGTACCTGATCCTCGCCATCGTGAGCCTCTACGCGGTCAACGCTTTGGATCTCTACTCTTCTGGTCTGAATCTGCAGACCATCGGCTTCAAGGTCCGGCGCTGGGTGGCCGTTTGCGTTGACCTCGCCATTGCCACGATCCTGCTCTTCTTCGTGACGTTCTCCTCCAGGTTCAACGCGATCCTGTCTGACTTCTTGCTGTTCGCCCTGGTGTGGGTCGCCCCGTTCGCCGGGATCTATCTGACCGACTGGGCGTTCCGAGGTGGCTATTACGATCCTGTCTCGCTGCTGCGTCCCAAGGATCGGTTGTACTGGCACAACAACGGCATCCGGTGGGCCGCCGCAATCGCCCAGGCGGCCGGGGCCGTCGCCTCACTCATGTGGCTGTCGGCGTCCCCGGTGTGGACCGGCCCTCTGACCAACTGGACCGCCGGATCTGATTGGGACGTCCTGTTCGGCGGCGGGATCGCGGCCTTGATCTACCTGATCTTCGCTGGCCGGAGCGTTCGCGAGGAGGGCCGCCGGACCAAGGTCGAGCACGAGCGCCTCGAGCAGCAGGCCGCGGCCGCCGTATCCCGCGTTACCACCTAATAACGCCCTCACGAACCGCTCAATGCACGCTCGCATGAACCTGGCAAACCGGAGCGCCACCGCACTGCTCAGCCTTTGGCGGCGCTCGGCAACGCCCTCCGCCAAACGGAAGCAGATGTGCATGTTGGGGGTGCGCCCGGCCTGTAGGCCGGGTTCAGTCACCCCGCCTTCTGTGACCTGGCACTACTCCCCCAAAACGGTAGCTACCTGCTGTTTCACCTCTCACGGTCTTTCACCAGTTCTTATCGTTTTCCGCGTTCTGGCGGAACTGAGACGGAACTGGCGGAGCGGGGCCCAAACTATGGTGAGAGCCGGGGCAGGAATCCCTCTACACCGCCGGATCCCTGCCCGGCCCTATGCCTACCGGCCTATCTCCAAGACCTCACCCCCGGCGAGGTGTTTGAAGCGGGCTCAACTCAGGCTGCAGCAAGGTCGTCGAACGTTGTCCCTGCTGTCTTCTGCCCTACCCGGCTGCCGGATCCCGCCGGACCCAGCGCGATGGCGGCCGCCGCAGCAAGGACGGCATGGGCGATAGCCCGGGTCGCTAGCGAGGTCTCAGTCTCGCTGGATAGAGCTGGATTCGCCTCGATCCCGGCGAGCAGCTGGTCGGCCTTGACGTAGTGCGCGGGTCCAGACAGTGCCATGAGTGCCTCTCAGTGCGCCGGTTTGGCGCTCTGCTGAAGGAACGGACGTAACCCTGATACGGGTCATCATTGCTGTCGTCCGGTTCCTGAACCCCGACGCTTCAGGAGAGACTGTCCCAGTCGTTGGCGTAGTTCGATGGCTTGCACCAGCCGGATGAGGTGGATGCTGGTCGTTAGGGTTGCTGTACTTTCCTGTTGTACTGCAGCTGGCCATTGACGATAAAGCATCAGGACCTGCTGCTCGGCGGTGCAGCATGGATCTCGCGGTGTATCAATGCTGCGGGTACGGAATCCAGCCGCGGCATCAGCGCAGAGCCGGAGGTTACCGTGACCGGTTATCCGGCCCCGTCGACGGGCCAGACGGTGCGGGCCGTCCTGTTCGACACCTTCGGCACCGTCGTCGACTGGCGGTCCGGCATATCGGCTGCCGTCCGCGGCTTCGCAGCCGACCACGCGCTGACCCTCGATCCCGGACACTTCGCCGACGCGTGGCGAGCGCAATACCAGCCATCCCTGGAACGCGTGCGTTCCGGTCAGCGCCCCTGGGTATCCCTGGACACGCTGTACCGCGAAAACCTGGACACCGTCTTGCGATCGCACGACATCGATCCCGATGCCTTCGCGCCCGGCGAGCTGACATCTCTGGCCGCCGCCTGGCACTACCTTCCGCCCTGGCCAGACAGCGTGGAAGGGATCCGCCAGATCAAGCGGGACTTTATCGTCGGCCCGCTGTCCAACGGCACGACCGCGCTCCTGGTCGACATGGCGAAAGCGGCCGGGCTCCCGTGGGACATGATCCTCGGCTCGGACATCAGCCGCGCCTACAAGCCGAGCCCGGATGCCTACCGCAAACCCGCCGCCGTGCTCGGCCTCGATCCGGGCGAAGTCATGCTGGCCGCGGCGCACAACAGTGACCTGCAGGGAGCCAGGCGAGCAGGACTGGCGACCGCGTTCATCGCCCGTCCTACTGAAGATGGCCCCCAGCAGGTCAGGGACCTGACGGCCTCTGATGACTGGGACCTGACCGCGAAGTCGATCACCGATCTCGCCCGCCAGCTGCTGGATGACCCGCCGGGGGATGAAAGGCACGATCACTAAGCCCGCCCGTCCGCCAGGCCGCCGCCGACCGTCATCATGCGCCAACACCGGCCCCGAGAAGGTGCCAAACCGTCCGCTGCGCTACGCCCTGCAGCTCAGCGAGTCGACCAGCGCATCCACCAGAGCCGCATCCAGCGCGCCATCACCGGGCTGCCGACGGCGAAGGCCAGCAGTCGATAGTGACGGGTGATGGCGCCCCGCCCTGGAGGGTAGGCCGCACCATCGGCCTGGCCGTCCTCGGCCTCGCGGAGTTTCCGGGAGCTTGCCGTTCTCTGTGACCAGCTTGCCGCAGTTCAGCCTGCATCGCTTGTTGTCCGGGAGTAGCTCTCAGGTACGGCACGAAACTATGATGATCATCACGTCCGCGGCTCGCCAAGCGCCTGATCCAACTTGCCGCCGAATCCTGCATACGTCTTTGCCCGTGAACAGCCATCCCGGGGAGAATGATGAGTAGCGAAGTCCAGACGGTCACTGTGTCCCATCTCGGCAGCTCGACTATCGGTTACAAGTTCGGCAAGCCTTACGATGCCTCGCTCCCGACGCTGGTCCTTGTCAACTCGTTCACCACTTCGGTGGAGCAGTACCGGCCCCAGTTCGCGGACGAGCAGCTCAGGGCCACCGCTAACCTGCTCGCTCTCGAGCCGTACGGTCACGGCCAGACCCGCGCCTCGTACGAGCAGTTCACCTACTGGGACTCCGCTATCGCCAACCTGCAGGTCCTGGACGCGCTCGGCATCCCGGAGGCGTTCGTGCTGGGCACGTCGCAGGGCGGATGGATAGCGGCCCGCATGGCCATGCTCGCTCCCGGCACCATCAAGGGCATCATGCCGCTCGGCACCTCGATGGACTTCGAGAGCCAACGCAGCCGCGATCTGGGCTGCTGGGACGGCATCAGCTTCTGCACGCCCGCCATCGACGCACTCGTCGGCAGCGTCGATGACGACTGGGTGATCCCGGTCGAGCTCGTCGACGCTGTCCTTAAGGAGGGGCTGGGCGAGGACGTGCCATCCGGGGAGCGCGCGTTCTGGCATGCGACATACCAGAAGAACTACACCGGTGATGCCGGGCGGCAGCGGCTCCGGATCAGCACGATCAACCTGCGCGATCGGGACGGCCTGCACGCTCGACTGGACAGCGTCAGATGTCCGGTCCTGTGGATGCATGGCACCGCAGACCCCGTGTATTCAGTGGCCAACGCCGAGGACGAGATCAGCCGGTTCGCCAATTCTGCCGACGCTGAGCTGCGGGTTGTCCAGGACGGCCAGCACTTCCTGAGCGCATCAAACCCCGATGACGTCAACCCGGCGGCGGTCGGGTTCATCCATCGCTGGAAATAGAGCCTGGCTGACTGGGCAGGCCGCTGGTCACCGCATGCACTGTGACCTGCGACTTTGTGGTCCAGGTGGCCGGATTTGAACCGGCGGCCCCTTCGTCCCGAACCGCGCGAACGTTCGAATAACGGGCCTGACTGTAGATGTATATGCTGTCAGAGCACTCCGCGCGGTCAAGTTGACCGCATCTGGCACACATGCGCGTGGCTGGCCGCTCCCGTTTCGCTCCCAGAATCGGACACCACCGAGATGCCGAACGGTATAACGGGGCACAGCAGGATCCGAGCGTGCGCTCACGGCTCCGGAGAGCCTTGATAGCCCAAGAGACGACCAGCCGAAACGGGCAGGCTAGCCAGATCTTGGGGTGCACCTGGGGTGTGGGGTGCCCAGCCGACCGCCGCCCCGCCGAGCCCCTCCCCCAGCAAGCCCTCCCGCCCGCCGACGGCTCCCGGTCGCCACCCGGTGGCCGCCGCAGTGAGTTTCGTTCCCGGGTCAGATGTTCTGCCTGGCAACCCATCCGAACAGTGGCCGGGCGCCGCTTCCGCCCAAATCGTAGCTATCGAAGCTCCCGGCGAGCATGCGGAACGTCGGGTTGGCCGGCGGGCCGAAGGTACCATCCTGGAACAGCGGGCTGGAGGCTTCGAACAGAAAGCCCGTATAGTTCTGCGGCTTTCCGCCGGCATTCTGGACGGGACGCTGGAAGATGAGGCGCTGCTCGGCCTCGTCCCAGAATCCGTGGATCTGCTCAATGTTGGGTGCGTCGATCTCAACGGTGCCGTGAATATTTCCCTCAGGATCTGCCGTGAGGTTGAGATCGCCCTGGAACCCGTCGGCCAGGATGCGCCAATGTCCCTGCGGTGCTGTCATCGAGATACGCCCCTCTGAGATCGGCCCCGGAGGAGCCGATGCGTCTGCTAAAGCCGCTATTACCAAGACAGAGCGCAGCGGGGCAGCAAAGATACGTATCCATCCAGATCGCGTCCGGAGATGGGCGGCGACGTTCGCCCGCGCCGCCTGTTCGGTAGCGGCGCCGACAACGCGGCGGATACGGCGGGTAGCTTCCGCTTCATGCCTGCAGGCACCACTCCCGCGTGCTTGCGACGTTACCGAAGGCTGGACCCTTCGCTTGTAAGCGTAGTCGCATTATCGAATATCAGCGATGTTGGTGACGGTGACCTGCCGGGATTAGTGCGCTGGCGTTCATGGAAGCTCGCCAATGGTCACCGCGATTGTTACTCAGTTACTCATGGCTGAGCGCGGCGCTGACATTTAATACTACAGCAGCATTTCGTTATATAGAGTCTGTCTTTGACGGTAGTGGCTGGTTCTGGCCTTGTGCTGGTGGTGTCTTCGCCAGGCGGACCAGCGCCAGGCGGCGGCGCGGGCGGGAGGGCGGGTGATCAGGTGTGCCAGCAGACGGCGGACCTCCGCGAGCGTGACCGGGATGAGGCCGCTGCCAGGGCTTTTGGGGCGTTCGCGGCGGTGACGGCGAGGTAAGCGTGGGCGAGGACCGCGAGGGTGGCGTGCCGGTACCAGGCGTCGTAGCGGCGGACCTGGTAGTGGTCGAGGCCGGTCTCGTTCTTAGCGCTCTGGAAGCACTCCCCGACCGCCCAGCGGGCCCCGGCGACGCGGATCAGCTCCTCGTCCTCGGTCCCGGCCGGGGCAGCGCACAGGTAGCAGGCCAGCTCTAGCTCGCCCGTGGAGTTCGGGGTCAGCGAACGGCGGACCAGCAGGAACCGTGACCAGCCCGGCGGCTCGGTGCCGTCTGCGGGCAAGGTGGCGGCCGCCCAGTCGCAGACCCGGGGCCCTTGGAGCCGTTTCCGCAGCTGCGGCGCTTCCAGGCCTGGCTGGGGGCGTGCGCGGTCAGCACGTCAGCGCGCGACCTGCCGGCGTCGCCTGCGACGGCCTGGCTCTTCGGGACGGCGGCGACGTAGCCGACGCGGCGCTGCTCCAGCCAGCCCCGCAGGCTGCCGTCCTTGCCGTAGGCCTCGTCGGCGGTCACCCAGGACGCGGGCATCCCCGCGTCCAGCGCCCGCCCCAGCATCAGGCGGGCAAGGCCGGTCTTGGAGGCGAACTCCACGTCATCGGGCACGCCCGCCTCACGGCAGCGGTCCCGGTCGTCCGTCCAGGACTTCGGCAGGTAGAGCTCCCGGTCGACCAGCGCCCCGCCCTTCGGCGAGGCATAGGCGAGGAACACGCCCAGCTGGCAATTCTCCACCCGCCCGGCCGTGCCCGAGTACTGCCGCTGCACCCCCGCCGACCTGGTGCCCTTCTTGATGAACCCGGTCTCGTCGACTACCAGCACCCCGCTCGCGTCACCCAGGTGACGGGCCACGTAGCCGCGCACGTCGTCGCGGGTGCCATCCGCGTCCCAGGACGCCCGGTTCAGCAGCCGCTGCATCCCGTCCGGCGTCTTGTTCCCGGCCGCCTCAGCCAGCGTCCAGCTGTTCTTCGCCGCCAGCGGCGCCAGCAGCCCCCGCACGTAGGCGCGCGCCTTCAGCCGCGGCTCAACCCGCGGAAAACGATTCGCCACCAGCGCGAACAAGTCATCCAGCCCGGCGACCCACAACGCCAGATCCTCATCGTCCAGCACACCCGAATACTACCAGCCGGAAATATCACGAAGTACTGCTGTAGTATTAAATGCCAAATCTCTTTGTCGATATGTTGCTACTGGGGAGCAGACATGAAGCCTGATAATGATCGGCTCTGGACGACTGAGGAAACCGCCCGTTTTATCGGCATTCCGAAGGCCACTCTGTACCAGTGGCGTTATCTCGGCATAGGCCCGAAGGCGGGACGTGTCGGCCGCTACTTGCGTTATCACCCGGACGACGTGATTCGCTGGTTCCGTGAGCAGCAAGAAGCGGCGTGAGCGTTTCTGACCGCTGGCACAAGACCAGGCCCCGGCCTGGCGATACCCCCTGCAAGGAGCACAGCAGGGGCAAGGCCAAGCTGTACCCTACGGCTGAGCATCTGCAAGGTGACCGGTGGCAGGTCCGGTGGCGCGATGAGGCTGGCGGGCAGCGTAGCCGGAAGTTCCCCAAGCGGAGCGGAACCGATCCCGAAATCTGCGCCGAGGCGTTCGACGCCCAGCGGATAGCGGATCAGGCACGTGGGGAATGGATTGATCCGCGCATAGGACGAACACCTTTTGCTGAGTACGCTGCAGTCTGGATGAATTCCAGACTGCACAAAACGGCCACTATCGAGACTTACGAACTTCGCCTGAGAAACCACATCACCCCAGTTTTTGGAGCAGTCGGCCTTGCCGCTATAAGGCCCACCATGGTTCAGCAGTGGATTAAAAACCTTCAGGTAATGAAAGGCCTCTCTCCTAAGCGGCATTCCAGAAGTTCTGCTCGTAACGAGGCGGTAGCCATGGGCTGGTCCAGGGCGCAGCGGTGGCGAGCATCTGGTCCGGTGAGCGGTTGCGGAAGAAGGAGTGGATCTGTCTCAGCCGTCCGGGCCAGGTCACGGCGGTGTTGGCCACGTAGTTCTTGAGCGCGGCCCAGATCCGTTCCGCCGGGTTGTCGTTGGGGCTGTACCGGGCGCCGTACAGCAGCTCCAGGCGGGGATGCCGTTTCAGGTAGGCGGTGACCTTGCGGGCGTGGTGGATGCTGTCGTTATCGCAGATCACGACGATCGCCGGGGCGGACGGGAACGCCAGGAGCAGCTGGTCCAGCAGGGCGATGAAGTCCGCCGCGCAGCGGCGGCCCAGCCGGTACACCCACGCGCCGGTGCTCACCTCGAGTGCGCCGAGCACGGTGATTTTCCGGTTCGTGCCCGGGGTCAGGATCTGCGGACGGGCGCCGCGCAGCGTCCAGCTGGCCCGCACATGCGGCAGCAGGTTCAGGTGCGTCTCGTCCTCGGCCAGGACCACTGACCGGCGGGGCAGTGCTATCAGCCGGGCCACGATCTGGGCCACCACGTGGTCATGGTAAGGGTCGCCGCGAGCGGTCAGCTTGGGCCGCCGCCATACCGCCACCAGCCGGACCCGCCGGTACAGCGTCCGCATGCTGACCTGCGGCCAGCCCAGGTACCGCCGGATCGGAGGCAGGGTCCACGGGCCCGGCCGCTCGAGCAGCGCGGTGATCCGGCCGGTCAGCCGGCGGCCGCCGGCCCGTGGCCGCCCGGACCGGGGCCGGTCGGCCAGCCCGGCCAGCCCTTCGCTGTTAAACCGGCTGATCCAGCGGCGCACGGTGGCCGGGTGGCAGTCCAGCAGCGCCGCGATCTGGGCCGGCGGTAAGCCGTGCGCCGACAGCAGCACCATCACCGCCCGCGCCGCCTGCCGCCACCGGCCCTGCAAGTCAGCCTGCAGCTGCTCGATCTCGCTGCCAGGACCTTTGGCGAACACGCTAACCGGGCGCATACTGACCACGACCTCGCCGGGCGGATGGACGTTGGAGGCAACCTCGATCCAACCCCGGCGAGGCTGATGTCAACGCCCCACGGCCTCCGGTCTCACAGCGGGTTACGCGCAGAACTTATGGATAGGCGCTTAGCACTATCGAAACCATCTACGTCATTTTCGCCAGCATCATGCGCGGAGCCGTGAGAGATGGCTATATCCGCAAGACGCCGTGCTCAGATATCCGGCTACCCGAAGCCAGCGCCACGGTTGTGCGCTTGCTGACCCCGAGCCAAGTGCTCGCACTTGCCCGGGCGATGCCACGCCGGTACGCATTGCTCGTGCTCGTGCTCGTTGGCGCTGGCGCAGGGCTCCGTCAGGGCGAGGCATTCGGCTTGGCCTTGGACCGCATCGACGCGGCGGCGGGATGATGACTATTAACCAGCAGGTCATCATCGTTGACCGCCGTCCCGTCCTTGCACCCCCCAAGACTTCCGCGTCGATCCGAGATGTTCCCATGCCCCGGTTCGTGCTGGACGCCGTAGTCGGCCATGCCGAGCTGCTCGGGCTCGGTAACCGTGACGTGCTGTGCCTGACCCCGGTGGGAACCCTGCTGCGGCGCGATTACTACAACAGGGAAATCTGGAAGCCAGCAATCAAAGCAGCCGGGCTGCCAGCCGACACCACCTTTCACGACCTGCGGCATACCTTCGCCAGCACAGCGCTCGCCGAAGGCGTCCCGATCTCGGAAGTGTCGCGCTGGCTCGGCCACAAGTCGATCACGACCACCGTGGATCTGTATGGCCACCTGGTCCCCGAGGCCACCGGCCGCGCCCGTGACGCACTCGACAACGCTTTCGGCCGAACGCAGGCAGATGTGCCCGGAATGTGCCCGGCCTGACCCAGGCGCAATGTTGCACTCCAGGTCAGCGGCATGTGTAGGGGGTGAGTCGGCCTGTAGGCCGGGTTCTGTGCGCCCGCTGGCGCGGGGCGACGGTCATCCATCTGGGACTGCCGTTGCCGACAGCCTCATGCGGTCTACCCGCGAGCATCGGGCGGGCCGCCCTCAATCACTCGCGCAGGGAACCGCTGGTTCCCCTCTTGACCTTGCTCCGGGTGGGGTTTACCGAGCCGCCGCAGTCACCTGCGGCGCTGGTGGTCTCTTACACCACCGTTTCACCCTTACCTTCGCGTGGCGCGAAGGCGGTCTGTTTTCTGTGGCACTATCCCGCGGGTCACCCCGGGTCGGCGTTACCGACCACCCTGCCCTGTGGAGCCCGGACCTTCCTCGCCGGGCTTGTGCCCGGCGCGACCGCCCGGCCGACTCACCCAGGCATCAGGATACGCCGAGAGCAACTACGCCGCGCGCCGGCTATTCCAGCGACCGGCTCCCGGGCCAGGAACCAGCTGGAGACCCTGCATGTAAGACCTTTATCCCGAACGGGTGGGGTTCGTGCCACCCATACCGATGATTCTGGCCGCCGCGAGCCGTCACCTCCACTAGAGGAAAGCTCACCCGAGGCAAACACTGACGCAAAGGACCGGTGAGGATGACGGGCAAGGTCGTGTGGCACACCACTATGAGCCTGGATGGTTACATCGCCGACCAGAACGACGACATCGGCTGGGCGTTCGGCCACAGTGGGTCGCTGAGCCCGTCCCTGGACGAGACCGTCAGCCGGACCGGAGCCGTCCTGATGGGCCGCCGGCTGTACGACCTCGGAGCCAATACCCTCACGGAGGTCAAGCTGTACGGCGGCGCCTATACCGGACCGGTATTCGTGGTGACCCACCGGCCGCCGGAGCCGCCGAGCAAGGATGTCACGTTCGTCACCACCGGCGTGCACGACGCCGTCGGGCAGGCCCGGATTGCGGCGGACGGCCTGGACGTAATCGTGATGGGCGCGAGCGTGGCCAGCCAGTGCCTGGCCGAGGGGCTCGTCGACGAACTCCTGGTCCACCAGGTGCCGGTCCTGCTCGGCCGCGGCGTCCGGCTCTATGAGGGGCCTGTGCAGCATCCGGTCAACCTGGAAACCGCCGAAGTAACACCGGGCGGCCAGATCACGAACCTGCGGTACCGGGTCCGGGTGCCGCGGCTGACGGTGCTGGGGTGAGTGGCGTGGCCTCGGTGGGGGCGGCGGGAGCCCGCTGGCGGGCCGGGGCGAAGGCCAGGCCCGCGGCCAGGCAGGCGAACGGCAGGACCGGGAGCAGGTACCGGTAGTCGAAATCCGCCACCGCGATAGGGAACAGCAGCAGCACCGCCGCGGTCACCCAGGGCAGCATGCTGCCCTGGCGCGGCGCCCAGGCCAGGAAGGGCCACCGGCGCCGGATCCGGACGACCCCTCCCAGGCCAGCCAGCATGATCACACCGAATAGCGGCCCCCAGGTGTAGAACACCCGCTCCCACCCGCCGATCAAGATCGCGACCGGCCGGACGACCCGGCTCGGCACGGCGTGGCCGTACTGGACCGCGTCGGAGTAGGCAGTGCCGCCGGGAATCCAGGAGTGATTGGCCGGGCTCGTCTGCGGCCTCAGGTGGAAGTAGTAGTAGTACACGGTGCCGGGGTCCGGATACGGGTGCCGCGGCCACTCCACCGCCAGCGCGAGCCCACCGGCCACCGCATGCAGGTAACCGAGCGGCTGCGCCAGGACCGCCCGGATCGCGAAGTCCCGCAGCAGCCTGTCGTTGGCCGCGCTGACCGGCCCGCCGACGATGTGGTGCACCTGCGGGGCGTGCCAGATGTAGTCGCCAGGCGGCGTCCGGCTGGACGGTGTGCCGGACGGGCAGATTTTGAGATCATCGGCCGGGGGCTTGATGACCGAGCACTCGGCGAACGAGGACGTCCGGCCCCACAGGTAGAAGCCCTCGGACCGGCTCAGCGTCCAGGAGCCGTACCAGGAGTGGAACCACGCCGCATAGGACACCACGGGCGCGGCGCAGCCCACCGCCATCAACGCGGCCGCGAGCCATCCCCGCCAGTTACGCCACACCCAGGCACCGTCGCTGCGCAGGCCACGAATCAGCAGGGCGAGCGGGAACATGACGAGCACCGGCAGGCCCTCGCTGCGCACGTCGACGGCGTACCCAGCTGCCAGCCCGGCCAGCAGCGCCACCCACCAGGGCACACGGCGAGACCACAAGATCGCCGTCAGCGCCAGCACAACCAGGAAAGTAAACAGCGCCTCAGCCATCACCATATGCTCGTCTTCGATCTCGAAGCCGTCGAGCAGGACGGGCAGCGTGGCCGCCGTGGACCAGCGCTGGGACACGCCGGCGCGCCGCAGCAGCAGGTAGAGCAGAACCGCGACGCCCAGGCCCATCAGGTGCTGCAGGCCGGTCACCAGCGTCAGGCTGTGGAACGGCTCGAGGACCTTGAGAAACAGCGAGTACCCGGTGGTCTTGGACAGGTTGGGACGCAGCCGCAGGGCGGCGCCCAGGTACACGTAGGAGTCCCCCGCGAACCACAGCGCGCCCGGGTAGCCGATCATGGCCAGCAACCGCAGCCCGGCCCCGGCGGCCAGCGCGGCGGCGAAATAGGGATGGCGCGCGATCATTTCTCGCACACGCACCATAAGCGCCCCGCCGATTCGCACGCCAGTCCTCTGCTTTCCGTCCCATAAAGGTAACCAGAAGGTGAACTCCGGCCCACCGGAGGGCATCTTGAGGGTTATTTCTTATTCGCCCACAACTCGAGCTGCGCAACGAATTCCCGGGCATCCGATGGCCAGCCTAGTGACCGCAAAGCGGCCTCATGACCCCGACGGCCCAATTTTGCGCGCACCGACTTATCGCGGTCCAGTTCCAATACTGCGGACGCGGCTGCGCCGACGTCACCGAAAGGCACCACGAACCCGCACTCGTGAGCCGTGGTGAGCTCGGCCGGGCGCGGCAGCGGTGTCGTCACCACCGGTACCCCGCGGGCCATGTATTCCACGACCTTGGTCGGCAGCGAGTGCCGGAAGTTGGCCTCGTCCTGCAGCAGGGACAGACCCGCCAGCGCACCGTCGACCATGGTCACGGCTCGGTCGTTGGGCACGAAGCCGTGCCAGCGCAGCAGGCCCTCCGCATGCGCGGGCTCGATCTGGGCCCGGGCGCGGCGGTCGGCCGCGCCGATCAGCTCCACCGTGATCCCGTGTGGGCGCAACTGCCGGGCTAGCTCGATCATCTCGGCGGTGCCGCGGTCCGGGGACAGGTGGCCGAGGTAGACGACACGCCGGTCGCCGCCGGGCGGCGCGGGCTCATCCGGGACATAGGTGGTGTTGGGCACGACCGGGTGTGGGGAGGGAAATCGTGCGAGGTAACCCTGTTCGGCCAGGATCAGGTGCATGTACCGTTCGGCCATCCGCTCCGCGGTGTGCACGGCTAGCGTGGCCGGGGGCCGCAGTGGGCGCGGCAGCCAGGCCTTGGTGCTGAGCGCCGCCGCGGTGTCCTCGTGCACGTCCCAGACGGTGGCGGGCCGGCGTCGCCGCGAGGGCACCGCGAGCAGCAGCTCTGGATCATGGATAAGCAGCAGGTCGGCCTGGCCCGCTTGGGCAGCCAGGGCCTTGCGGGCCGAGCGCAAGGCGCCGAGCCTGCGCCGCCCGACGGCGCGCGGAACCGGGATGAGCGACAGCGCGCACCCCGCCCGTTCGGCTGGAAAATCCTGGACCGGGGCGATGTAAGTGACCTGGTGTCCGGCATCAAGCAGCGCGCGGATCTGGCGGTGGTAAATGCGCGCGTCCGCGGGGTGATGAACGATCGTGCAGACCAGCACGCGCATGGCTCAGAGGGCTTCGGTGTGGGGGGTGGTGGGGGCGGCGCCGCGGGTGTCGAGCAGGAGGTGGCTGGTGGCGGCGATGTGGGGCAGGTCGTAGTCGTGGTGGGCCTGGAGCAAGATGACCAGGTCGGCGGCGGTGATGGCGGTGTCCAGGTCGGTGGCGCGGGGTACCGGCTCACCGCCGATCTGCCAGCTGTCTACATGGGGGTCGTGGTAGGTGACCTGTGCGCCGCGCTGGCGGAGTCTGGCGGCGATGGGGCGGGCCGGGGATTCCCGCTGGTCGGCGATGTCCTTTTTGTAGGTGACGCCGAGGAGCAGGACCCGGGCGCCGTTCAGCGGCCGGGCGTGCCGGTTGAGCAGCTCGGCGGCCCGGTCGGTGACGTAGCGGGGCATCCGGGCGTTGATCTCCTGGGCGAGCTCCACGAACCGGAACGGGTAGCCCAGGGTGCGGACCTTGTAGGACAGGTAGTTCGGGTCGATCGGGATGCAGTGCCCGCCCACCCCCGGGCCGGGGTAGAAGGGCTGGAACCCGAACGGCTTGGTGGCCGCGCACCGGATCGCGTCCCACAAGTCGATGCCCAGCTCGCGGCAGAAGACCGCCATCTCATTGACCAGCGCGATGTTCACGTGCCGGTAGGTGTTCTCCAGCAGCTTGGCCATCTCGGCCTCCCGGGCCGACTTGGCCCGGACGACCTGCTCACAGAGCTGGCCGTAGAACACTTCGGCGGCGCCGGTGCAGGACGGGGTGATCCCGCCGATGATCTTCGGGGTGTTCGCGAACCCGAAGTCGGGGTTGCCGGGGTCGATCCGCTCCGGGGAGAACACCAGGGAAAAGTCAATCCCGGCGGTCAGCCCAGAGGTCTTCTCCAGCACCGGGCGGACGATCTCATCAGTGGTACCCGGGTAGGTGGTCGACTCCAGCGACACCAGCGCGCCGGGGCGCAGCAGCCGCCCCGCCGCCGCGGTGGCCGCCCTGACCGCGGTCAGGTCCGGGCCGTCCGCCTCCGACAACGGCGTCGGCACGCAGATCACGATCACGTCCTGCGGGCCAAGATCAGCCTCGTCCGCGCACGCCCGGAACCCCCGCCCCACCATGCCCGCGACGTCAGCATCGCAGATGTCATCCACGTGGGACCGGCCCGCATTCAGCCCCTCCACGATGCCCACAGAGGTATCGAACCCCGTCACGGTGAAACCCGCCTGGGCCGCCTGGATCGCCAGCGGGAGGCCAACGTACCCCAGCCCGATGACCAGAACGTGCTCCGCCGCCATGTGACTCCTGCCTAGGTTGCCCCCAGACGCGCGTAGGCGTCCTGGTACCGAGCCGCGTTGCGGGCCCAGGTGCGATCTTGGGCCACCCAAGCGCGGGCATTGTCTCCGAGTTTTCTGCGGATATCCGGACTGTAAAGGAGGCGTTCAAGGCAATCGGCCAGTGACACCGGATCTTGCGTTACTGTTTGCATTCCCGTCACTTCGTGTTTGACGATTTCGGCGAGCGCCTTTACTTCACTTGTCACTACGCACAGTCCGCTCGCCATTGCTTCTATAGGCTTCAACGGGGTTACCAACTGACAGACCCGGTCTGGCGTGCGCGGGACGACGAAAATATCAAGGAGCGCGTGGAATTGGCGTACTTTTGCCGCGGGCACGCGGCCGGTGAAAACGGCTGCCTCGCCCAGCCGTGCGGCCTGCCGTTGCAGGGCCGCGCGTTCGGGCCCGTCGCCGACGATCAGCGCCCGGGCCGGGACGCCGCGGGCGCGCAGGATCTCAGTCGCCGCGAGCAGCGTGCCGATGCCCTCGTAGGGTGTCAGGCTCGAGACCTCACCCACCACGTACTCCTCGGGCCGCAGGCCGAGCTCGTCCCGCAGCCCGGTGGCGTCGGGCAACGGCGTCAGGAACTCCTCCCGGACCGCGTTCGGCACGATGAGGACCTTGCCGGCCGGCACGCCGCGGGCCACGATCTCATCCCGCATGGCCTCCCCCAGCGTGACCACCAGGTCGGCGTCGAGCATGCACTGGGTTTCCAGCTCGCGGTCCCCCAGGTACTGCTCACTGCCGGCCAGTTCGGGATGCCGGGACAGCCAGGTGTCCTCCCAGAACCCGCGCACCTCGTACACCACGGGCAGGCCGAAGCGCTCGCGCAGGGCCAGCGCCAGCCGGGCGTTGGCGAAATTGCTCGCGGCATGCAGCACGGCGGGCCGGAGGCGCCCGGTCAGGGCGGCGGCCAGCTCGGACCCCAGCTCCGCGGCGGCGTCGGCCCGGCCGGGCATGGCCCAGGGCAGCAGCCGGTGATACGGGAGGCCGTCCAGCGTGACCAGCGCCCGGCCGTCGAGGTGCCCCTGGGTCACCGGGAACCCGCACCTGCTCACCACGTGCGGGTCAAGCCCCGCGGCCCGCTGGGCGATCGCGATCTCGTGAGTCCGGATGGTGTATCCCGCGCTGGTCGTCGGCAGCGCGTCCGTCACCAGGTGCAGCACCCGCCCCGGATGGGTGGTGGCGTGCCGCGCCTCAGCGAGGCCTCCTTCATGATCGGGGCCAGTTCCGGACGCTATGTGGCTGCTTCTGGCCCCGGTCGTGGATGCGCGCCCCGCCGGAGCGCGCTCGCCCGGGACATGGAGAACTCGCTCGGCGGCGAGGGTGGCGCGCAGGCGGCGGGCGCGCGGGCCGTGGGCGCCGTCCAGAGCGCGCAGGGCGGCGGTGAACTCACCCTGCCGCCAGGCCAGCCGGGCGGCCAGCCGCGGCGGGGGCGGGTCGAGCCGGGCCACGGCTCGCGCCGCGACCGCGGGCTGGTCGGCGGCCAGCGCGAAGGCGGCCAGGCGCCGCGGCGATCGCTCCAGGGCGGCGAGTGCGGCCTGCCGGTCACTCGAGCCCCACAGCACTGCCGGCCGCCCGTACGGGCCGGCCAGCCGGAGCCAGCCGCGCAGCGGGCCGGGCAGCACCCGCCAGCCCAGCAGCAGCGCGCGGACCGGGTCGGCGGTCAGGTGCCGCCAGGCGATAGAGGCCGCGAGGGTGACCGCGCGAGGGCTGGTTGTCGTCACGGCGGCGGATGGTAGCGGGTCCAGGTGAACGGAAAGGATGCGATGTGCGCACCGATTACGCACGTGCTCGGCGCCAGGCCGAACTTCATGAAGGCCGCGCCGGTGATCGGCGCCCTGGCTGCGCTGGGCCTTGACCAGCGGATCGTGCACACGGGGCAGCACTACGACGAGCGGATGTCCGATGTTTTCTTCGTCCAGCTCAGGCTGCCCCGGCCGGACGTAAACCTCGGTGTCGGCTCGGGCAGCCAGGCCCGGCAGACAGCCGAGGTGATGACCGGCATGGAACGGGAGTTCACTGAGAATTCACCGGCCCTGGCTGTCGTCTACGGCGACGTCAACTCCACCATCGGAGCGGCCCTGACCGGCGCCAAGCTCGGCGTCCCGATGGCCCACGTCGAAGCCGGACTGCGCAGCTTCGACGACACGATGCCCGAGGAAATCAACCGGCGGCTCACCGACCAGCTGTGCGCTCTGCTGTTCGCGACGTCGCCGGAGGCGATCGGCCATCTGGCCCGGGAGGGCCGCCCCGTTGCCTCGGTGCACCTGGTCGGCAACCCGATGATCGACACCCTGCTGGCCAGCATGGCCAGGTTCGACACCGCCGCGATCCAGGCCGGGCTCGGGCTGACCGGCCGCTACGTGGTGGCGACCCTGCACCGGCCGTCCAACGTGGACGATCCGGCCGCCACCACCGCCCTGGTCGCCGCCCTGCACGAGGTGGCGGACGAGCTGGACGTGGTCATCCCGGTGCATCCGCGTGGCCGGGCCGCGCTCGAGGCGGCTGGACTCGGCCGGCACCCGCGGCTGCACGCCATCCTCCCGCTCGGGTACCTGGAGTTCGTCGCCCTGGTCAAGGGGGCACGAGCCGTGATCACCGATTCCGGCGGGGTACAGGAGGAGACCACCTTGCTGCGGGTGCCCTGCCTGACCCTGCGGCCCAACACCGAGCGCCCGGTCACCGTGACCAGCGGCAGCAACCGCCTGGTCACCCCGGGAGAACTCGCCGCCGCCGTGCTCAAGGCCTGCGACGACGGCCCCTACCCGGGCGAGCTGCCGCCGCTGTGGGATGGCCACGCCGGCCAGCGAATCGCCAGGATCATCACCGCATGGCTGGACCGGGAGGGCTCGTGAGCCAGACAGGGACGGAGGCGGCCGAGCTGGACCCGACCGCCGAGGTAGATCCGGCCGTCAAGGCAGATCCAGCGGTTGCGGTGGATCCGCCGGGCGATCCGGGGCACACCGCTGAGCGGGACCGGCTGGCTCGTTCGCTGCGCGAGACCCGGCTGCAGCTGGCCATGACCCAGGCCCGGCTGACCGCGCTGGAAGGGTCCGCCACCATGGAGCTGGGCCGGACCCTGGTCCGGGCCGCGCGACGGCCCTGGTCCCGGGGTGTGCAGTTGCCCGCCGACCTGGTCCGGCTCTGGCGGGAACGCGGTGGCCTCACCGGTCCCGGGGCCGCTACCCTTGCGTTGGCGTCCGCGCAGCTCAGCGACCTGTCCGGCGTCGGAGAACGATTCTTGTCGGCGCTGACCGCGCCCGGGCTCGGCGAACAGGGCCTGGTGGTGACCGGCGTGCTCACCGCGAGCACCTGCGCCGCGCTCGCACCAGACGCCGCCGTGCTGCCGCTGCTCCCGCACGACGCCGATGTCATGCTGGAGAGCGCCGGTGCCGACCTGGTGCTGATCGAGGCGGCGGCCATGCTGGCCGGCTCGGCGTGGGCCTACGCGGGCGATCCGGCCGCCACCGACCGCGGGCGCCGGCTTGGGCGGCTGATCGCGGGCGCGCGGGCGCTGGGCAAGCCGGTGGTCTTCGTGCGGAACGTGCCCGCGCACCTGGCGCCAGGTCTGGACTGGGTCGCAGCCAGCTGCGACGTGGTGTCCGACGACGGGTTCGGCGTTCAGCTGGCCCGGTTCAATCCGATCGGCCTGGCTGGTGACCGTCCCGCGGATCCGGTATACGCCGCCGGGCGGGATCCGCGCGAGGCGCCCGCGATCCGCGCGTTGCTCGACGCCCTGACCGGAACCGGCGATCTCCGCCTGGCTGGCGCCATTCCGTGGGCGCGGCAGCCCGCCTTCTACCGGCAGCACGCGCTGTTCGTTACCGCGTCTGCGGGCCAGGCCAGGGAGCAGCTGGCCTGCGGCGCCCGGGTGGTCATGATCGGTGGTGAGCCGGTCGCGGGCACCGACGCGCCCGGAGCAGACCCGGCGGCGGTGCGGGCCGCGCTCACGGCGCCGGGGCGGCCGTGGCCCGAGATCATCTCCGGGCTGCGGGAGATCTGGGCCGCCCAGGCCACCCCGGTCCGGCTCGGTGCGCTGGCCGCGCTGACCGGTCTTGGTGACCACGCGATCTCCGGACGGCAGATCGCGGTCCTGGCCCGGGCGGATGACGCGACGGCCGCGGCGGCGCTGTCCGCCGCCCTGACCCGGCAGCGGCTGACGCTGGCCGAGGTGGTGGTGGTGGTCGCCGGGCCGGACGCGGCGGAGGTGACGTGCCGCGCGGTGACCGCGGCGCTGGGAGACCTGGCCGACCGGGGCGTCACCGTCCGAGCCGTGCCCGGCAGTCACGGCGGAGCGGGCGGATCGCGATGGTTGCGGCAGGCCGCGGACGTGGCCCGTTCGCCGTGGGTAGCGCCCTGGCCAACACCTGGGGGCTGGCCGCCGGGAGAGCCGCCGGAGGGACCTTCGCAGGAGCCGTCCGGGTCCTACCTGCTCGATCTGGCCTGCGCGCGGGAGTGTTCGCAGGCGGACGTGGTCGGCTGGGCCGGCGTCGCCTATGAGTTCACCGCTTCGCTGACGCCGGCGCTGGCCCGCCGGGACTATTTCGTGCGGCCCGGCCAGGGGCTCCGACTCTTTTCCGTGAGCTAGCAAAAGGAGTATCCGCATTGACCTCTCGGGCGCTTGTCTACGGTGACATCGACCTGAACCTGATCGACGGTTCGGCCATCTGGCTGCAGTCGGTGACCCAGGCGCTGGCACGGGCCGGGTGCACGGTGACCCTGGTCCTCAAGGCGCCGGTGACCACCAGCCGCCTGCTCGCGCCGCTGCTGGCCGAGCCGGGCGTCACCGTGCGCCGGCCGTTCGAGGAGCACCTGGTGGACGGCCCGGGACCACTGCGGGCCCCGGCCGCGGCGGACCTGCTGGCCAGGCTGGACGCCGGCGGACGCTTCGATCTGGTGGTGCTGCGCGGCCGTGCGCTCACCGCGGCTGTGGCCAGGAACGAGGCCTTCGCCGGACGGCTATGGCCGTACCTGACTGACGTCCCGCAGGCCGTGCCGGGGCTCACGCCGCAGATGGCCGACGAACTGGCGATGATCGCCCAGGCGGCGCGGTACCTGCTGTGCCAGACCGAGGAGCTGCGATGCTTCCTGGAGGGCAGCATCCCGGCGGCCTGCGGCAAGTGCGTGCTGCTCCCGCCGATGCTGGCGGACATCCCGGCCGCCCGCGGTTCGGCCGCGGCCGGCACGCCGCTGCGGCTGGTCTACACCGGCAAGTTCGCGCCGCGCTGGAACACCCTGGAGATGACCGGGCTCCCCGGGCAGCTGGCCGCGCGCGGCGTGACCTGTGAACTGCATATGGCCGGGGACAAGATCCACGACGATGCGACCGGCTTCCAGCAGCGGATGCGAGCGGCTCTGGAGGGCGACGGCGTGACCTGGCACGGTGGCCGCTCGCGCGAGGAAGCCATGCGGCTGGCGGCCTCCTGCGACATCGGGCTCAGCTGGCGCCATCCCGACCTGGACGCGAGCCTGGAGCTGTCCACCAAGGTGCTCGAGTTCGGCGCCCTCGGGCTGCCGGTGATCCTGAACCGGACGCCGATGCACGAGGCGCTGCTCGGCGCCGATTACCCGCTGTTCGCGGCCAGCCTGGCCGACGTGGCCGATGCGGCCGCCGAGGCGGCCGCCGACCCCGCCCGGTACCGGCTGGCGGCGGACCGTACGAGCCTGGCCGCCGAGCAGTTCACCCTGGACCGCGCGGCGGACCGGCTGCGAGGCTACCTGGCCCGAGCGGTTCCGGGGCGGTGGGCGGATAAGGCCACGCCCCGGCTTCGCGTGGTGGTGGCCGGTCACGACCTGAAGTTCTTCACACCACTGCTGGACTACCTGCGCCTGCAGCCCAACCTGGAGGTCCGGCTGGACCAGTGGGCGGCGCTGGGCCAGCACGACCCGGCCCTCAGCCGTGAGCTCGCCGCCTGGGCCGACGTGGTGATCTGCGAGTGGTGCGGCCCGAACGCGGTCTGGTACAGCCGGCACAAGCGCCGCGGAAGCCGGCTGCTGGTCCGGCTGCACCGGTTCGAGCTCGCTTCGCCCTACCCCGGGCAGGTCAAGATCGGCGCGGTAGACCAGGTCATCTGCGTCAGCAAGCACTATGCGCGGCTGTGCCGTGAGCAGACCGGCTGGCCCGAGGGCAAGGTGGTCACCGTGCCCAACGCGCTCGACGTGGGCCAGCTGGACCGGCCCAAGCTGGAGGGGGCCCGGTTCCACCTGGGCCTGATCGGGATCGTCCCGTCGCGCAAGCGGCTGGACCTGGCGCTGGACGTACTGGAAGAGGTACGGCGGGCGGACGACCGGTACCTGCTCTTCATCAAGTCGGGCATGCCGTGGGAGCACTGGTGGGTGTGGCAGAACCCGGCCGAACGCGCGCACTACGCCGGTGCCCTGCGCCGCGTCCAGCGCTCGCCGCTGCTGCGCGGGGCGGTGGTGTTCGACGACGCGGGACCTGACGTGGCCGCCTGGCTGCGCCGGGTCGGCTTCGTGCTGTCCACCAGCGACGACGAGAGCTTCCACGTCGCCCCGGCCGAGGGCATGGCCTCGCGGGCAGTGCCGGTGATACGGCACTGGCTGGGCGCCGAGACCATCTACGACATGGGCTGGATCCACCGCGGGCCGGCCGAGATGGCCGCCGCGATCGCGGGCCTGGAAGACGACGCGTCCTGGCGGGCGGCAGGCACGCTGGCACACGGGCAGGCGGCGGCCGCGTTCGGCCTGGCGCAGGTGTGCCAGGCCTGGCATAGCCTGCTCACCACGGACCTCGACCCGGCCGTGCCCGGCCCCATCCTCGAGCTGCTCGGTTCGCGCTGACCGGCATGTATTTCACCCTGGCGGTCAGCGCGGCCACCGCGGGAACGTGCGCCACGCTGACCGCCGCGGCCCGCGACGCCGACCCGCGGATCATGCCGCTCCCCGGCCCGGCCCAGGTGGCCTGGCAAGCACCCGACGGGCGGGCTGCGGTACTGCACTGGGGCCAGCCCGCCGACGGCAGCGGGCCCGGGAGGTCCCACTCGGGCTCCATCTGGGCCGCGGCCGGGACGGTGCGGGCCCGCACCGGGGTGGCCCGCGTCGACCCGGTCTACCAGGCCGAGCTCCCGGGCGCGGTGGTGCTGAGCGACCGGGCCAGCTGGGCCGCCGCCGTCACCGGGCGTCTGCGCGATGTCGACCCGGTGCTCGCCGGTGCTTTCCTCAGCCTCGGTTACCCGGTCGGCGGCATGACCCCGTTCCGCGGGGTCCGCGCCCTGCCCGGCGGCCGGATTGTCCGGGCGGCTGGCGGCATGCTCCGGTCGCATGCCGACCACGGCGAGGCCGGCGCAGGTCACCGGGGGCACGGCATGGGTCCCGACCGGGTGGCCGGCGCGCTGACCGACACGGTGCGGCCGCTTGGCGAGGCGGAGCTCTCGCTGACCGGGGGCAAGGACTCCCGGCTGGTCGCGGCGGCGCTGGTCGCGGCCGGTGTGCCGTTCCGGGCCCGCACACACGGGTTTGCCGGTCATCCCGACGTGATCGTGGCCGGCATGATCGCCAGCCGGCTCGGCCTCGAGCACACAGTGACCGAGCCGGCCGGCACCGGGCACCCCGGGTACAGCGGAGGTGCTCGGCCGTATCCGGGTGACGGTGCTGGTCTCCGATGGGATGCTGTCCGCATTCGAGAACGTCGGCCGGCCGGACCAGGCGGCTCAGGCCTGCCCGGTGCAGGCGGGCGGCCACGGCGGCGAGCTGCTGCGCGGCGGCTATGCCCAGCCCGCCTGGGATCGCCGGTGGAGCACCGCGGCCGCCCTTGAGCTATTCCGGCGGATGACCACGCGCCGGGTGGGGTTGCTGCGCCCGGCAGCGGCCCGGGCCTACCTGACCGCCCTGGCGCCGTCCGCCGCCAGCCTGGCCCGCGGGCCGCTGCGCGGGCTGGATGACTTTTACCTGGTGAACCGGGCCGGGCGCTGGTCGGCGGCGGCCCGGCAGGCCTATCTGATCCGGTCGCCGCTCGCGCAACCCCTGTTCGCCGATCCGGTCGTGCGGGCCGCGAGGGCCCTCCCGCTGCGGGACCGGGTTAGCGACCGGCTGCACCGTGACGTGCTGGCGCGGCTGTGCCCGGAGCTGCTGGACATCCCACTGGCAGGGCGGCCCTGGCAGGGCGAGGCGAGCAGCCCCGTCAGCGTGGTGACCGGGTCCGGCACCGGGCCGGACTGGCGCCGCGAGCTCGGCCCGGCCCTGGCCGCCTTCCTGCGCGGCTACGTCCTGGACAGCGGGGCGCTGTTCACCGTGGTGAGCAGGCCCGCCGCCGAGCGGGTGCTGAGTTCACCGCGCGCCGACCCGCAAGCAGCCTGGGCGCTGGCCACCTTGGCCGCGCTGATGTCCGGCGACTGGCTCAACGCCCGCGAGACGGCTCCGCCCGGCACCGTTTCGTCAGCGCCCACCGGGGTCAGCCGCGGCCGTACCGGGTCTCGGCCTGCCAGAAGTACAGCACCCCCACCACGAGCGTGACGGCGGCCCAGCCGAAGCCGGCCAGCCACAGGTCGGTGATGCCGATGCCCGGATGGCAGTAGGCCTGGTATGAGGGGATCTTCTTCGCGGTGAAAATCGCGCATCGCGCGGCGTTGTAGGGCTTGGCGCCGGGCGCATCGGCGCGGATGCTGGCCATGATCGCGTACCTGACCAGCGATATGTAGACCGCCGCGGGGTTGACCGTGAGCACGGTCTTGGCCCATTCCGGAAGCGCCGCAGGCAGCGAGGCGATGGCGTACATGACGCCGCAGAAGTACCGCCAGACCCGGAGCAGGAACGGGATGAGCTGGCTGATGTCCTGTGCGCCGGCGCCGACCCGGGCCAGGACCAGCGCGGCCCCCATGTTGAAGGTGGCCTGCAGCAGCAGCGCGGGAATCAGCAGCAGCCAGTAGGCGGTCAGCGGCTCTCCGGTGGCAAGCACGATGGCGAACAGGACCAGCATGGACAGCAGCAGCTGCTGGAACTCCACCAGCACGTAGGCCAGCGGGAGGCAGGCGCGGGGGAAATGCAGCGCGCGAATCAGCGTGATATTCCCTCGTATCACGTTGGAGCCGACCACGATCGACCGCTCGGTGAACGAAAAGATAAATACGCCGGATACCAGGTAGGCGGTGTAATTACTGATACCGCGATTGGCTTCGAAGATGATCCCGAAGATCAGGTAGTAGACGCACGAATTCAGCAGCGGTGTCAGGACCTGCCACAGCTGGCCAAGCCGGGCCTCGGTGTACATCGACACGTTGCGGGCGGTGGCGTACGCCACGATGAAGTGCCGGCGCTGCCACACCTTGGCCAGATAGGACACCAGGCCAGGCCTGGCGGAACTCGGCCGCAGCCCGTGCTCGGCGGCCAGTGCGGCCAGCGAGCCGTCCCAGTCAGCCGGATCGGTCACGGCATCGGCAGCGGCGGCAGGCACCGGCCCGTTCAGCAGCTCGCCAGGAGCGGTCAGCCGCCCACGGTCTCCCATGGAGGTGGATTTTACGAGAACGGCCAGCGCTCAATTCGCCTTTGCGAGCCGCAAGAAAATCGTTCGCCCCGAATTTGCCGCCGGTTAACCGTGGCGGCCATTTTCATTCTTCTAGATGAGCCGTGTCGTTAAATGAGCGCAGCACCGCGGGACCGTCGGCGTACCAGTCGATCTCGCACAGCGCGGCCAGGTCCAGGTGCATCCGGAACAAGGCGGGCGGCGGGGCCAGCAGGGCCGAGGCCACCAGGGTCTTGATCGGCGTCACGTGGCTGACGATCAGGACCGTCTGGTGCTCCCGTTCCTGCAGCACCCGGTGCAGCGCCGCGGTGACCCGCTCGCTCACCGCGGCGAAGCTCTCGCCGCCTGGCGGCGGCACCGCCGGGTCGGCTAGCCAGGTGGTCAGCTCGGCGGGCCAGCGCTCCCTGACCTCGGCGAAGGTCAGCCCCTCCCACGCACCAAAGTCCGCCTCGCGGAAATCCTCGTCCGTGGTCACGCCGACGCCGGTCACCGCGGCCACTTCCTCGGCGGTCTGCACGGCTCGCTGCAGCGGCGAGCTCACGATCGCGCTGATCCCGGCCCCGGCCAGCCGCTTGGCCGCGGCCGCCGCCTGCCGGAGCCCGGTTTCGGTGAGCGGGACGTCGGACAGCCCGGAGTACCGCCGCTCCACCGACATCGCCGTCTGCCCGTGCCGGAGCAGCACTGTGCTCGTGGACGTGCCCGGCGCAGGCCGCCAGGCGGTCCCGCCGCGCACCTAGATGCCAGACTCGGGCGTGCGCACCAGGATCCGCCTGCACTCCTCACACCGGACCACCTCGTCCGGGGCCGAATTCCTGATCACGTTCAGATCAACGGTGTTCAGGCTCAGGTGACAGCCCTCACACCGGCCAGCCCGCAGCATGGCGGCGCCGACGCCCTTGGTCTTGCGGATCTGGTCGTACAGGCCGACCAGGTCGGCGGGGGCGTCCGCAGCGATGTGACCGCGCGCATCGGTGGCCTTAGCCGCCTGCTCGTCGATCTCCTTGACCGCCGCATCCCGCCGGGCCGTTACCGCGGCGGTTTCCTCGCCGAGGCCGTCCCGCTCTGTGGTCAGCTCGCCAAGCCGATTGGTGAGGGCCTCGCGGCGCTCCATCAGCTCGAGCACGACCTCCTCCAGATCGCCCTGCCGGCGATGCAGCGACTCGACCTCGGATTGCAGGCTAGCCAGCTCGCGGGCAGCGGATACCTGCCCCGCATCCAGCCGGGCCCGGTCCCGGTCGATCCTGGTCCGGACCTGTTCTACGTCACGTTCGGCCCGGGACTCTTCCCGGTCCAAGTCGCCGAGCTCGGTCTCGGCCGCCACGATCGCGTCCTTGAGCTCGGTGGACCTAGCTTGCAGGCGGGCCAGCTCGGCGATTTCGGGCAGGCCATTGCGGCGATGGTCGAGGCGGCCCAGTTCGGCGTCCAGGTCGGCCAGTTCCAGCAGGCGAAGCTGCGTCTGAGGGGATGCCTTCACAGGTCCCAACGTTAGCCGCCCCGGAGAGCTGTGTCGCATGGTAGACCTTCCGCCATGGAGATCCCTCACGTCAGCCGGCCCTATATGCCGGGTTACGGCATCGCCGACCCAGCGGAAGGCAGCGGACTCCTGCACTGGTCCTGGGCGGCGGAGCGGCTGACCGCCGCCCGCAACTACTGGGTCGTGACGGTCTGGCCGGACGGCCATCCGCACATCATGCCGGTCTGGGGCATGTGGGACGACAGCGTGCTGTGGTTCACCAGCAGCACAGGATCGCGGAAGGTACGGAACCTGGCCGCCGATCCGCGTTGCTGCGTCACCACCGAAGACGCCTCCGATCCTGTGGTCATCGAGGGTACCGCGCGGATCGCCACCGAACTGCCGGTGCTGCGCCGGGTGATCGACCTGATGAACGCCAAGTACCGCACCGACTACCGGGTCGACTTCCTCGATCCGGACAAGAACGCCACCATTGGGGTCCGGCCGCACCGGGTGTTCAGCATGAGGGCCGGGGATTTCGCCGGCTCCCCCACCCGCTGGACCTTCGAGGACGACCGGTAGCTCGCGCGCGCTCACCCGCCGGCTGACGCGGGCGGCTCGCGCCGCGACCCGGTTGGCTACGGTTGGGGCAGCGCGAGGGATGGAGACCATATGAGCGACGCTGACGCCGCGTTCACACGCCTGGCGCAGGAGTATCTCGACGACCGGGCCGAACGGCATCCCGATGCCGCCACCGGCCTGGGCGACCACCGGTTCGACGCGCGGCTGCCCGACCGGTCCGAGCAGTCGCGGCAGGACGAGCGGCGTGCGCTGGACGGGTTTACCGCCCGGCTCGGCGCGCTGCGCCCCCCGTCGGCTGACGGTTCCCCTTCGGTTGGCGCCTCCCCTTCGGTGGTCGGCTCCCCTTCGCCCGGCAGCTTGCTGTCCGCCGAGAACCAGGTGGACGCGGCCATGATGGCGGACGGCCTGGCGCGGCGGATCTTCGAGCTCGACGAGCTGCGCGAGCACACCTGGAACCCGCTGCAGGCCAACCCGGGCCGTGCGATCTACCAGCTGCTGAGCCGGGACTTCGCTCCGCTGGCCGAGCGGCTCACCTCGGTGGCTGCACGGCTGGGCGAGATCCCGGCTGGGCTGGCCCAGGCCCGCGCGCAGCTCGGCCGCATGCCGCGGGTGCACCTGGAGACCGCGATCGGCCAGTTCGACGGCACGATTGCGCTGATCGGCAACGAGATCGACGCCGCGCTCGAGGAGGCGCCGCAGGCCCGCCCCGCCATCACGCGGGTCCGCTCGCAAGCCGCCGAAGCGCTGGCCGAGCACAAGGCCTGGCTCGCCGCGCGGCTGGAGGAGGCCACAGCCGCGGACGACTTCGCCGACCCGAGGATCGGGCCCGAACGGTTCGCCCGCAAGCTCTCGCTCACCCTGAGCGCCGCGGCCGACGCAGACGCGATCCTGGCCCGGGCCCACGCGGACCTGGACCGGGTGAGCGAGGAAATCGCCGAGCTGGCGGCCGAACTGGCGGGCGCGGCCCGGCCCGGTCCGGAGGTGGTCCGGCTGGTGCTCGACCAGCTGGCCCGGGACGTGCCCGATGACGCCACCATCCTGCCCTTCTGCGCAGACGCGCTCACCGCCCAGACGGCCTTCGTGACCGGGCACGCGCTGCTGACCGTGTTCGACGACCCGGTTGAGCTGATCGTGATGCCGGAGATCGACCGCGGGGTAGCGGTGGCCTACTGCGACTCCCCTGGCCCGCTGGAACCCTCACCGCAGCCCACGTTCATCGCCGTGTCGCCGGCTCCCGGGGACTGGAGCGCCGACCGGGTGGCCTCTTTCTACCGCGAGTACAACCGCCACATGGTGCACAACCTGGTTGTCCACGAGGCCATGCCAGGCCACTACCTGCAGCTTCAGCACTCCCGCCGGTTCACGGGCTCGGATACGGCGATCCGTGCCGCGCTGCGGTCCGGGTCGTTCACCGAAGGCTGGGCGGTCTACGCCGAGCGCCTGATGGCCGAGCATGGCTATCCCGGTGCGGGCGATCCCCGCGCGGTCCGGATGCAGCAGCTGAAGATGCAGCTGCGCACGTTCATCAACGCCATCCTCGACGCCAGCGTGCACGCGCACGGCATGACCGAGTCGCAGGCCATGGCCCTGATGACCGGCCGTGGGCATCAGGAGGAGGGCGAGGCCGCGGGCAAGTGGCGGCGTGCGCTGCTCACCTCGGCTCAGCTGTCGACCTACTACGTTGGCTACACCGAGATCTCTGACCTGGCGGCCGACCTCAGGGCGGCCCATCCAGGCCGGGCTGACCGGGAGATACACGACCAGATGCTGGCGCACGGCTCGCCGCCGGTGCGGCAGCTGCGCACGCTCATTACCTGAAGCGATTACCTGACGCGCTGGTTACCTGCGGCTCAGTTGGCGCCGCGGCGGAGATGCTCGATCCATCCCGCGGCCGCCAGTGTGTCCGGGTGGTCCGGGCCCAGCCGCCACTGCAGGTACGGCAGCAGATCCTGGAATTCGGCGCATGCCCCGGCCCGGTCACCATCAGCCGCAAGCTCCCGGGCCATGGCGAACCGGGCGGCCAGCGTGATGGGATGATCGGCGCCCAGGCCCCGCTCGAGCAAGGGCAGCAGATCCCGGAACTCCCCTTCTGCCCCGGCGTGTTCGCCGCGGGCTGCCAGCTCCCGGGCAATGGCGAACCGGGTGGCCAGCGTGTCCGGATGATCCGGGCCGAGCCGCCGCCGCAGGTGCGGCAGCAGGCCCCGGAACTCGCGCTCCGCTCCGGCGCTGTCGCCGCGCGCCGCTATCTCCTGGGCCACGCTGAACCAGGCGATCAGCGTGTCCGGATGATCCTCGCCCTGGATCCGGCGGCGGTCGGCGAGCACCTCCCGGAACCCGTTCTCGGCCGCCGTGTGGTCGCCGCGGGCCGCTACCTCCTGCGCGATGCTGAACCGGGTGGCCAGGCTGTCCGGGTGATCGGCCCCCAGCCGGCGCTCAAGCGCGGGCAGCACATCCCGGAACGCCTCCTCCGCCCCGGTATGGTCGCCGCGGGCCGCCAGCTCCCGGGCGATGCTGTACCTGACGATCAGGGTGTCCGGATGATCTGGCCCCAGGACCTGCATCTGCCCGGCCAGTACCTGCCGGAACTGATCCTCGGCACCGGTGTGGTCGCCGCGCGCCGCCATCTCCTGGGCCAGGCTGAACCGGGTGGCCAGAGTGTCTGGATGATCGGCCCCGAGGGTCTGCTGCCGGGCCGCCAGCACGTACCAGAACTCGCCTTCCGCCCCGGCGTGGTCGCCGCGGGCCGCCATCTCCTGGGCCACGCTGAACCAGGCAGCCAGCGTGCCCGGGTCTTCCCGGCCCAGGATCCGCTGGCGGGCCGCGAACACCACCCGGAAACCGTTCTCCGCCGCGGCATGGTCACCGCGTGCGGCTTCCTCCTGGGCGATGGCGAACCGGGTGGCCAGCGTGTCCGGGTGCTCCCGGCCCAGCACCCGCTGCCGGGCCAGGAAGACCTCACGGAACTCCTGCTCGGCGCCGGCGTGGTCGCCGCGCGCGGCCGTCAGCTGGGCCAGGCTGAACCGGGTGGCGAGAGTGTCCGGATGGTTCGCGCCCAGGGTCCGTTCCCGGGCGGCGAGCACCCCGATGAACTCCGCCTCGGCCGCGGTGCGCTCTCCGCGCGCCGACTTCTCCAGCGCCAGGCTGAACCGGCTGGTGAGCGTGTCCGGGTGATCCGGTCCGAGCGAGTCCTGCTGGTCGGCCAGGTTCTGCTGGGCCAGCGCGATGGCCTCGTCCGAGCCGCTCCCCTCGCGCTCGGCCGCCAGGCTGGCGTGGCTGGCCAGCATGTCGGCGTGATCCAGCCCCCGCCGGTGCTGCTGGTCGGCCAGGGACTGCTGATACAGCGCCACCGCCGCGTCGGAGCCGTACTGCTGGAGCCCGCAGGCGACCCGCAGCGCGGCCGCGAAGTCCCCGCAGCTCGGATAACGGCCCCCGGGCGTCTTGTCCAGCGCCCGGAGCAGCACGTCATCCACGGCGGCAGGCAGGTCGTCACGGCGCGACGTCAGCCGGGGCGGCGACGCCGCCAGGTGCGCGTACAGCACCGCCATGCCTTCGTCCCGGGGAAACGGCGGCTCACCGGACAGCAGCACGAACGCCACGCACGCCAGCGAGTACTCATCCGTGCGCGCGTCGACAGGCTCGCCCTGGATCTGCTCGGGCGCGGAGTAGACCGGTGTGCCCAGGAAATGACCGGTCCCGGTCTGGCTCACCAGTGACAGCGCGCCCTTGGTCAGCCCGAAATCGGACAGGTAGACGTGGTCGGGACGTCCCGGCCGCGCGTCCACCAGCATGTTGGCCGGCTTGACGTCGCGGTGCACCAGCCCAGCGGAGTGAGCGGCATCCAGGGCCGAGGCCACCCCGGAGATGATCGCCGCGGCCCGGGCGACGGGTAGCGGCCCCTGCCGGTGCACGAGCGCCCCCACGTCGCCGCCCGGCACATACCGCATGGCGATGAACAGCACCCCGTCCGCGTCACCGGCCTCGAATACCGGGATGATGTGCGGGTCATCCACGGCCGCCGCCGATCGTGATTCCCGGATGAACCGGTGCCGGAACGCTTCATCCGTGGCAAGCGCGGGCGAGAGGATCTTCAGTGCTACCTGCCGCTGCAGGCGCTCGTCCTGAGCGCGGAAGACCACTGCCATGCCGCCCTGGCCGATCTTCTGCTCCAGGCGGTACCCAGCGATCCGCGAGCCAACCGGGAAACCGGTCCCGAACCCGAAGGCTCCGGCACCCTCATCACCCATCGCGGCTCCCGGTAGGAGAGGTGACGGCACAGGCGGGAGAGCAGACAGCAGGGACGGCATGCCGCCAGGCGACGGCGGTGGCATGCGGCAGCCAGGCCGCCTGAATTAAGTATCGCGAAATAACGGAGTAATTCACGGACAACCCCCTTGCTCGTCCGGGTCCCCAAGCTAGCACGACTGCCACATGCCCGCCGCAGACGGCGATAATTGGGTCGTAACGAGTGCTCCACCGCATCCCGCCGGCCCGGGCCGCTGAGCGCATCTGCCCAGCTTGAGCCGGGTCCCGGTCCTACCGGAGCGGCGGTACCTGAGCGGGAATTGCTCCCAGGGACCGAGCCGCACCGGCCTGGCGAGGACACCCCCATGCGTCAGGTCATCGCCCGGCCAATGGGGCTTAACCAGCGACTGCCCTGGACGCGGAGTTCTCACCTCTCGGCAGCGGTTTTGATAAGCGGCGCGTCCCGCGTGAGTTCAGTGAACCCGACGGCGTAGTAGAGCCCGCGCGCCCGCGGATGCCCCGGCGCCCCCAGGCAGGCGACCGTCATGTGAGTGGCCCCGGCCCCCCGCGCCTGCTGCATCCCGTGCAGCAGCATCGCCCTTCCCAGCCCCAGTCGCCGGTAGTCCGGATGCGTCCCGACCGGCTCGAACTCAGCGGTCTTGTTCGCCTCGTCGAGCCACATGATCGTCGAGGACGCCATCGTCCCGTCCGGCGCCTCCACCAGGATGTGCAGATCGCCGCGATACGCCGCCGTCTGCCGGACGCCCTGGTAGCCCTCGGCCGTGTACGTCGAAGGAGCCCAGGCGTCCACATGGGCTCTGACCGCGGCCTCCGGCCCGGCCTCGTCGGCGGTGCGGAACCGGAATCCGTCTGGCAGTACCGGCTGTTCTACGTCGCTGAGGTCCCGCTCGTTGAGCTGGGTCCAGAACCCGGTGTTGCCGAGCGAGGCCGGGTCGGTCCGGAAGCCGTACGCTGCCCATCGCTTCAGGGCGAACTCATCGGCGGCGCTCGGCATCACCGTACGGTCCAGGCCAGCCGCCGCACCCTCGTACCAGCCGATCACCTCGTCAACCAGCCCGGCGTGGTCGGGATGGACCTGATACGCCAGACAGGCGCTGGTGACGTCCTTCACCGATCCGTCGCTCCGCCTCACCTGGTGCGGAAGATAGGCCCAGCTCCACGCCACCAGATCCCCGCCAGAGAACCACAGCCGGCGCAGCCAGCTTGCGCCGTCGCTGGCGTGGCCCTTGCCCCAGATCCAGGCCAGCTCGCCGAACGTCGCGTCGCTGTTCACCAGCTCCGGGCGCGCGGCGGTGACGCGCTGCGCCAGAGCCTGCATGAGCTGCACGTCCGCGGCGGCCACAAGCTCGGAGTTCGCCATAACGCGCCACTGTGTCAGGACTCCGCACAGCCGTCGAACCGTTTTCCGGCCACCGCCGCGGACCTTCACCGATGTCTCGTCATCGCCCGCGCGGGACGCCGCCGCCGTGGTCATAGCGAGTGACCGGGGACGGCATACCTAGGTGCTTCGGCGCGGGATGAGGCCCCCGGTTTAGGTGTGCGAATCGGTTATCTCACCGACGCGACCGCACCGCTTGACAGCCCACACTGTCGTAGCTGGGCCGTCCCGGAGGGAACCTCCAGCCGCGGGATCCGCGGCTGGTGCTGAGGGCGGTCCAGCCTCCCGCGACGCGTCAGGCTTTCTGGGTCTTGCGGGCCGGCCGGACGCGGAGAGTTTCCTGGCCGCGCGGAGGCTTCCGGGGGTCTGGGTCCGGAGTGGCGACGGCGGACGGCCCAAAGAACCTCCGCTCGGCCAGGGACCACGCCAGCGAGGTGGCCAGGTATATCCCAGCCGCGAGCGGCGTGAACGCGGCGATCACCACGGTCAGGTACGGCAGCACCCTGAGCAGCCAGGCCGAGCCGCCGGCCGTGGCCGTGGCGGCCGTGGCGGCCGTGGCCGTGGCGGCCGTGGCCGGAGCAGGGGCCAGTCGCCGGGCTAGCCGGGTGGAGAGCCAGCACAGCCCGGTCAGCAGCACGAACAAGCCGGCGAAGACCGCGCCCTGGGCGCTGAGCGGACCAGCCCCGCTCAGCCAGTGCAGGCCCAGCGGCACCCCGAGCAGGTTCCGGGAGAGCAGCGCGTTCGCGTGCCCGCCCACCTGAGCCGAGCGGAATAGCAGGTACATCACCGACCAGAACGGCCACTGCAGCAGCAGCGGGCCAAAGCCGGCGAACATGCTCGTGCCTTCCCGCTTGTACAGCGCGGACATCTCGTGTTGCAGCTTCTCCGGCTGCCGGGCGTAGCGCTGGCGAAGGGCCTGCAGCTGCGGGGCAAGGCGGGCCTGGGCAGCCTGACCGCGCAGGGCGCGCAGGCTGAGCGGCATCAGCACAAGCCGGACGGCCATGGTGAACACGACGATCGCGGCCGTGGCCGCCAGGCCGCCGAGCACGGGCGTGAGGACTGCGGTGAGCCCGGAAACGAGGTGGTAAGCGGCGTCGACCGGGACGCCAAGCAGATTGGACATGGGAAATGCGCCTTCCAGCAAGAACGGATAGTGGCTGGAGGCGACCGCCAGCGGCGGGCTAGATCACGTGACTCACCAGATCGCTGGGTCCGCTAGATCGCGGAGCCAGCTAGATCACCGAGCCAGCTAGATCACCGAGCCAGCTAGATCACCGGGGGTCAGCACGAGATGGCGGCCGCCGGGACCGCCGAAGGTGCTCTGGGCCTGACTCGGCCCGCTGCGTCGGGATCACGCTGGCGGCCGAAAGCCGCGCGCCAGGACTTCTCCCGCAGGGCCGAGACACGCCGCAGCAGCGGGAAGGCAGCTGCGGCCCGCGAAAAGCCGGCGACCGAGCACAGCAGGGCCAGCACGGCCGCGAATACGGCACCGGCCAGCACCGTCCCGGCTAGAGCCGTCAGGCCGGACGGGCTCACCGCGAGCTGGGTGAGGTCGCGCAGCAGCCCGGCCACGAGGGCCAGCATGCTGCTGAGCGCCGTCATCGCCATGGTGCCGTTCACCGACCTTTGCGACTCCCCGTACGAACTGGCTTCAGCGTACGCCGCCCCGGCCGTCCGCGCGATCGCGGCCGGTGCGGGTCAGCTCAGTTCGGCCACGGCGGCCAGCAGCCGGTCGACGTCGGCGGCGTCGTTGTAGTGGACCAGGCCGGCCCGGACGCCGCCGCCCGATTCCCGCAGGCCAAGGACGCCCGCCAGCTCCCACGCGTAGTTGTCGCCGTGCCAGGTGTTGACCTGCCGCGAGGCCAGGTGCGCGGCGACCTCACGCGGAGAGTGCCCGGCCACGGTGAAAAACGCCGTCGGGGCACGCCGGGCTGCCCGGCCGTACAGGGTCACGTGGTCCAGGGCGTCCAGGCCGCCCAGCATGCGGGCGAACAGCGCGGTCTCGTACTCCTCCAGCGCGGTCATCGAGGCCACCAGCCGCTCCCGGCGGCTGCCCGCAGCGGCCGGGTCCAGCGTGGCCAGATGGTCCACGGCTGCGATTACTCCAGCCAGATCCGCGAACGCCGTGGTGCCGCGCTCGAACCGGCCCGGCACCCCCTTGGGGGCAGGCGCCAGCTTGTCTGGATGCAAGGTCTCGAGCAGGGCAGGATCGGCCACTACCGTGCCGACGTGCGGTCCGGACCACTTGTAGGCGCTGGTGGCGTAGAAGTCGGCACCCAGGGCACACACGTCCACCGGCACGTGCGGTGTGGCGTGCACGCCGTCCACGTAACACAGCGCCCCGGCCGTGTGCGCGGCTGTGGCGATGGCCGTCACGTCCGGCCGGGTGCCGACGATGTTGCTGGCCGCGGTGACCGCGACCAGCTGGGTGCGCTCGGTGATCAGCCCGGCGTACTGGTCCGCGGGCAACTCCGTGGTATCGGGTTCGACCTCGGCCCAGCGCACCGTGACCTCGTGCCGTGCCGCCGCCTGGAGCCACGGCCGCACGTTGGCGTCGTGGTCCAGGCGGGACACCACGATTTCGTCGCCCGGCTCCCAGCGGCGCGAGATGGTCTCGGCGAGCCGGTAGGTGAGGGTGGTCATGTTCGGCCCGAGAATGACACCGTCGGGCTGGCCACCGGTCAGATCGGCCACGGCCTGGCGGCACTCGGCCTGGATGGCGCCGGACCGGGCGCTGGCCGGGAAGGTACCCCCGACGTTGCCGATCCCGGTGCGGTAGGCGGCCGCGATCGCCTCGATAACCGCCGCGGGAACCTGGGTGCCCGCGGCACCGTCCAGGTAGGCATAGCCGTCGCCCAGTGCCGGGTATGCGGACCGGACGCGTTTGAAGTCAAAGGTCACAAGGCAGGGATTTTACTCCTGCAGGGCGCCGCGCTCGTTCCTGGCGGCCCGCGCGTACAGCTCCCGGACCCGGCCGGTCAGCGCGGTGAAGAACCCGGCGAACCCGGCCACCGCCAGCGCGGCCCCGGTCTCCACGTCCAGCCGGGACGCGGCCGCCCACGCGGCGCCCGCCGGCTGGTAGCGCAACACGAATGGTGCCGCTATAAGCCAGGCACCCGCGGCGAAGATGGCGGCCAGGCCAGCCAGCACGACCTTGTTCACCAGGCCTCCTCTTCGCCGCAGCCCACCATCAGCAGCTCGGCGCCCACCAGCATGGACTCCATCGCGGCCAGGCCGACCTGGCGTGGTTCAGGCATCGGTACCGGCTCCGGTTCCGGGGCCGGCTGCGGCTCGGGTGGGGGCAGTTGCGGCTGGCTCGGGCCGTACTCCGGCCGGTGCTCGCCGGGAGCGGCCACGTCCTCGTAGGTGTCGGGCTCCCCGTGTCCTTCAGGCTCATCCTGCGTGCCCGGCTCAGGCTGGCCGGGCTCGGCCTGGGGGCCGGCCCCGGGCTTGGCGTGCGCCTCAGGCTCAGGCTCGTTCCGGGGAGCGGGAACGGTGACAGCAGCTGAGCCGCGGGCGTCCGGGGCGCCGTCCGCCGACTCCGCCATGACCGAGGCGAGCAGGACCCGCAGGTCACTCAGGACCCGAACCGGATCAGGTACCGGTTCCGCGCTGGTGTCCCGGGCGCGCCGGCGCGACGCCCGCGTCTTGAGCGGGCGGAGGATGCCATCGGCGCGCAGCCTGCGCCGCCAGGTGAGGGTCGCGCAGACCAGCGTGACCAGTGACACCACAGCCAGGCCACCCGCGGTGGCGCGGTCGGTCAGCGCGGCCCGGTCCGGACCGGTGCCGCGGTAGCCGAACGCAGCCGGTACGAGCGCCAGCCATCCGGCAGCGCACAGTCCAAGGGTGGCCACGGCCAGGCCCGACAGGTACCGTCGCAGCAGGACCATATATAACTCTCCACAGTTTTGTGATTACGCTCCATATAGAGGCGCACCACCTTAACACCTGCGTCCAGTGCGGGTCGCGGCCCGAGGCGGTCAGCAGGAAATGCCAGGGATCCTCGTCCCCGGAAGCAGCCAGTCCGGGCCACAGCGGCGGGACCCCGGCCCGCCACGCGGCCAGGACGAGTTCCGGATCGGCCGGGCGGTAATCCTTGCCCAGCGAACGGGCCAGATCCCACGCGTGCAGGTGCCATTCCCCGCAGGCCAGGCCGGCCATCGCGCCCACCGTGACCTCGGTGTCGCGGTACTGGTGATGCGGCAGATCCCAGGACAGCGGCAGCCGCCGCCCGTAAGCGCGGGCGGACTCGGCGAACGCCGCGATGTGCTCTGGCCCGGACACGTCGGGCAGTGCGGCCAGTTCGGCGGCATTCTGCCGAGCGATCTTACGGGCCAGCGAATCCACTGGCGAGCCGGTCGACATCAGCCGGGCCAGCCTGCTGACCGGGGCGTCATCGAGATATTCGTGGTAATCGTCGGCCACGCACCGCAGGTGGCCCGCCAGATCGACCGCCCGCCATTCCGTGCACGGCGTGGCGGCCAGCCACGTCGGGCTGGTGAACTGGACGGCCAGCTCGCAGATGACCGTCACACCGTCACGGTAGGCGGACAGGACCCCCGCGCGGGACACGCGTTTCATCAACGCTGAAGGCAACTGGTGCTGCTGCGATGCACGGTTCTCTCTCCCCCGCCGGATCTCCGGCACAACCGGGCCGCGAAGCCTCCCGGGGCAGACAGAGTGCCAGAGTCTGGCCCTGCCCACAAGACGTACGCCCTAAGAAAAAACCAGGTGACAACTGAATATCCGTCTGGTTAACCTCACGATTAATGCCCTCTGATACCCCCTTGCTGGTCACGCACGCCTCCGCCAGGGTACGGCCAGTTGGGGCGCTGTGGCGGCTTCGGGGCTATCTCAGGCCGTTCCGCATCCAGATGATCGTGATGCTCGGCGCTGCCCTGGGCGCGGTCGCCGCCGAGATCGTCATCCCGCTGCTGACCAAGTCTGTGGTGGACGGGGCGATCGCTCAGGGCAACAAGAAGCTGCTGATCCCCTTGGCTCTGGCCGCACTCGGACTCGGCGTGGCCGAGGCCCTGCTGAACATGATCAGGCGGTGGATCCAGTCCACTTCGGTGGCTGCGATCGAGAAGTCCATCCGCGACGACCTGTACGGCCACCTGCAGGAGCTCCAGCCGTCCTTTCACGACGAGTGGCAGTCGGGCCAGCTGCTGTCGCGGGCCACGACCGACTTGTCCTCGATCCGCCGGTTTGCGGGCTTCGGCCTGATCTTCCTGGTCACCAACATCATGACGTTCGTCGCGGTGGTCGCGTTGCTGATCCACCTCAACTGGTGGCTCGGCCTGATCACCGGGGCGGTGTTCCTGCCCGTGCTGCCGGTCTGCCTGCGGTTCGAGAAGCGCTACCGGGTGCTGTCCCGCCGGGAACAGGACCAGGAAGGTGACCTGACCACCCTGATCGAGGAGGCGGCGTCCGGGATCCGCGTGCTCAAGGCACTCGGCCGGGGGCGGCAGGCGGCCGCCCGGCACGACGCTCAGGCCCGCGAGGTCCGCGAAACCCAAGTGGCCAAGGCGACTCTGCTCGGCTCGTTCTGGGCACTGCTTGACCTGATCCCGAACGCTGTCATCGGCCTGATCATCGTGCTGGGCGCCGTCGCGGTCGCCACGCACTCGCTGACGCTGGGCGGTCTGGTGGCATTCATCACGCTGGCGCTCGAGCTGGTCTGGCCGGTCGAGGCCCTCGGTTACATCATCGCCTCCGGCCAGGAGGCGGCGACCGCGGCCCAGCGCGTGCTGGAAATAT
Source organism: uncultured Actinomycetota bacterium (assembly GCA_963781225.1). Taxonomy (GTDB): domain Bacteria; phylum Actinomycetota; class Actinomycetes; order Streptosporangiales; family Streptosporangiaceae; genus Palsa-504. The sequence continues at coordinate 79,843 of CAWAFD010000011.1, read as the reverse complement.
TCGACACCAGGCCCGAGATCACGGACAACAACCAGAATTCCGAACGGGCGGTGGCGCGTGCACTCTCGCTTAGCATTCCGGGACCGCGCCCGGAATCGCCCGGCACTGGATCAGCTGGCACTGGATCAGCTGGGGCCAGCCACGGGCACCTGGTCTTCGATCACGTCGCCTTCACTTATCCGGGGTCGGCTGAGCCGGTGCTCCGGGACGTGGTCCTGGACCTGACGCCCGGCCAGACCCTCGTGCTCACCGGGGCGACCGGTTCGGGCAAGTCCACCCTGCTGCAGTTGGTGCCACGGCTGGCCGACGCTACCTCCGGAGCGGTCCGCCTGGACGGCACCGACGTCCGCGACCTGCCGCTGGAGTACCTGCGCCAGGCGGTCGGCTGTGCCTTCGAGGAAGCCACGCTGTTCTCAGCCAGCGTCCGGGAGAACGTGATGTTCGGCGCGCCGGACGCGGACGAGGATCAGGTGGAGGCCGCGCTGACCGCGGCGCAGGCCCGGTTCGCCTACGACCTGCCGTGGGGCCTGGATACCAGGATCGGCGAGCAGGGCATGGCCCTGTCCGGCGGCCAGCGGCAGCGGATCGCGCTGGCCCGCGCCATCCTGGCCCGCCCGGACGTGCTGATCCTGGACGACCCGCTGTCCGCGCTCGACGTGCACACCGAGGAGCGGGTGACGCGGGCGCTGCACGAGATCCTGGCCGGTTCGACGGCCCTGGTGGTGGCACACCGGCCGTCCACGGTGGCGCTCGCCGACACGGTCGCGCTGCTGTCCGGCGGGGTGATCGTGGCGTCCGGCAGCCACCGGGAGCTACTGGCCTCGAACTCCGAATACGCGGACCTGATGGACATGGAAGACCTGGAGGAAAGCGCGTGACGGCGGCACAACCAGGCGGCGCGGGCAGCGCATCCTGGCGCGGGGTGGCGACCGAGAAAGCCGACGATGTCAGCGCCGGGCTGGCCGCCCTGCTGCGCGAGCGGAGCCGGCGGCTCCTGGGTGACCTGCTGCGCCCATACCGGCGGGCGGTCATCGGGACGGTGACACTGATCGTGGTGGCGAGCCTGGCCGTGCTGGCTGGCCCCTGGCTGGTCGGCCTCGCCATCGACAATGGCCTGCCGCCGCTGCTGCACCACAGTGATCCCGTGCCGCTGCTCGGCATAGCGGCGGCCTTCGCCGTGGCGGTCGCGACGCAAGCCGTCACCACCCGCACATTCGTGACCATGACCGGGCGGGTCGGCCAGGCCGTGGTACTGGAGTTGCGGCGGCGGCTGTTCGCGCACTTCCTCGTCCTGGACGTCGCCTTCCACGAGGACTACACCTCGGGCCGGGTCATTTCCCGGCAGACCTCCGACGTCGAAGCGATCTCGGACTTGTTCGAGGAGGGACTGGACTCGCTGATCACGGCGATCCTGACCCTGCTGCTGGTCGGCACCGGCATGCTGCTGCTGGACTGGCGGCTCGGGCTGGTCGTGCTGGCCGGCTTTATCCCGCTGACCTGGCTCACTGTCTGGTTCCGGCGCGAATCTGCGCGGGCCTACCGGCGGACCAGGGAAGCGATCGCGCTGGTCATCGTCCATTTCGTAGAGACCTTCGGCGGCATACGGGCCGTTCAGGCGTTCCGCCGGGAACGGCGAAACGCCGAGATCTTCTCCGGGCTGGGCCAGGACTACGCGGACGCCAGCGCGCACGCGTCGCGTCTTATCGCCATCTACGGCCCGTCGATTTCACTGGTCGGCAACATCATCACCGCCGTGATCCTCGGCTACGGCGGCCTGCTGGCTATCGAGGGCAACCTCAAGGTGGGAGTGCTGGCCACGTTCCTGCTGTACCTGCAGCGCTTTTTCGACCCGCTGCAGGACGTCTCGCAGTTCTACAACATCTTCCAGTCGGCGGCTTCGGGGCTGGAGAAGATCTCGGGCGTCCTGGAGCAGGACGCTGCCGTGCCCGAGCCGACGGCCCCCGCGGCGCTGCCGGGGCGTGACACGGTCTCGGCCGGGCGCCAGGTGCGATTCGAGTCGGTCACCTTCGGCTACCGGGACAACCTGGTGCTGCCCGGGCTGGACCTGGAGATCCCGGCTGGCCAGACCGTGGCCCTGGTCGGTGAGACTGGTGCGGGCAAGACCACGATCGCCCGCCTGCTCGGCCGGTTCTACGACCCGCGCTCCGGCCGGGTCACGCTGGACGGAACCGACCTCCGGGACCTTCCCGATTCCGTGCTGCGGACTGAGATCATCGTCATCACCCAGGAGAACTTCCTGTTCGAGGGGTCGGTCGCCGACAACATCAGGCTCGGCCGCCCAGATGCTTCGGCCGCCGATGTCGAGCAGGCGGCCCAGATGATCGGGGCACACGACTTCATCGCCGCGCTGCCCGAGGGTTACGAGACACCGGTCGGCAAGCGCGGTGGGCGGCTCTCGGCGGGTCAGCGGCAGCTGATCTCGTTCGCCCGGGCCTTCCTGGCCGCTCCGGCCGTGCTGGTCCTGGACGAGGCCACGTCGTTGCTGGACATCCCCAGCGAGCGGCTGGTGCAGCGCGGGCTGCGCACCGTGCTGGCCGGCCGTACCGCGGTCATCATCGCGCACCGCCTGTCCACGGTCGCGATTGCTGACCGGGTGCTCGTCCTGGACCACGGCCGGATCACCGAGGACGGCTCGCCGGGCGAGCTGATGGCGGGCGAAGGCGAGTACGCCGCTCTGCACTCCAGCTGGGCTGCGAGCCTGGCCTAGGTTCCCCCGGCGCGCGGCCGGGCGGCCGGCCCAGTACCCTATGGGGTCATGAGACGACCGGGCATCAGGCGGCCTAAGCCGAGCAGCGAGGCCGAACAGCAGTACGAGGCCGACGTGGCATTTGCCGGACGCCGTGGCGAGCTCCTCGATGCGGCCGAGGCGGCCGAGACCGAGTTCCGCCAGGCTCAGGCTCGCCGGGCTCCGGACGCTGAGGTGCGCCGTCTAGCCGAGGATCTGGACGCCAAGCTCACCGCCGCGATGCAGGCCGCCTACGCGGCCCAGCGTGCCGAGATCGGCCCCCTCGGCTACGACGACCGCATCTTCCGCCGCAAGGCCATGGCCAAGCCGCGCGTGCACGCGCTCACCGCAGCAGCCGAGCACCTGCTCACACTGCGCGAGACCCACCGGCTCAACGACATACCGGCCGTGGAGTTCGAGCCGGGGCCGCTCATGTCGCCCGTCGCCGAGCTCTGACCGGCAGCCAGCCGATCCATTAGCCGCGTCGCGTTCCGCTCCTCAGCCCCTGCCGCTTACCGAATGGCGTGAAAGTCGCAGTCCGCCAACCCTCTAGCCCCATCTGTCTCACGTCTCACTTTTTCGTGGTTGATAAGGGCTTATGTGGTGAATACGGGCGACCATGGTGCACTCGAATCACCACGATGCCCGGAATCACCACGATCTTCCCGCCGAGGTGGGCAGGAAGAAGCGAGCCGGCAGCGTGCTTGTGTGGCAGCACGCATGCGACGCCACACATGTCCCACCCGTCCCTCCACGGGAACGATCCGGGTCGCAGACGATCCGGGAACGGGATGCCATCCCAACGATCGCTTACGAATGGCCCATCGGCCGGAGCTGGTGATGCAGCGCGAGGCCGGCTGGGAGGCTGAGCCCGGCCGGAGCTGGCCTGCCCGGGACTGAGACCGGCCCGGGACTGAGACCGGCCCGGGACTGAGACCGGCCCGGGACTGAGACCGGCCCGGGACTGAGACCGGCCTGCGGGCCAAGGCTGGCATCGCGGGCCAAGGCTGGCATCGCGGGCCAAGGCTGGCTTCGCGGGCCAAGGCTGGCATCGCGGGCCAAGGCTGGGTCCGCGGGCCGAGGCTGGCTTCGCGGGCCGGCGCCGGGACTGAGGGCGCGATCGGCTAGATTTCGGTTGTTCGATGGTCTGCGGGTTCCCGATTGTTTGCGTTAACAAGTTTGGGGATCAGGCCGTGGGTAGACGGGGTCGCGGCACATAACGATTCAGACAAATCCGGCGTGGCTGCGAGGGTGCGACTAGGGTTCCCGGCAGACTTCGAGGGTGCGCTCTAGGCCGGGCTGAGGACCGGCGCGGCACCAGGCGCGACGGGCTCGTAGGCTGGCCGAACCGCAACCCGCAGGCCTGCGGGTGAACCTCGAGGCCGTCGGCGACGTCTTGTGAGGTAGGACCGCCGATGCATCCACCCAGGTACTGAGGCGACGTTCAGGATTACTTCAGTTAAGCGTGTCGCTTGCATGTGGCGGCATGAAGGGGCACAGTTGGTCTAGGCCAATATTTTGCTCAACACGGCAGCTAAAAGAAGTAGTTACAAATAGTAGTCACAATGTGCCAGAGAGAAACTAGCGGGAAGCTCCAGATGGCCAGCGGGAAAACGGTCCCGGTGAGCCATAGGGCGGACGCACTAGCTGCGGCACACTAGCATCGACCGAGAATCAAGCAACATGAAACTTCCAGGAGGCACTGCGATGTGCCCACACCAGCCGCCCTGCCCGGCTCCGTCGGACCCGGACCGCGAAGCGGCGCACACGATCGTCAGTCACCCGGAGCAAGGCTGGAGCCTGCTGTGCAACGGTGTCGTCATTTTCGAGGACACCGGTGAACTGCTCCCTGATGGCGCTTCGATCGCGCCGCATCGTCCCACCGATCTGGCCGCTTTCGACCGCCCAGTAGGCGTGTCGCCGCGGTTCGGCGAGAAGGCCCCCGCGGCCTGACCGCTCCGCGTTGCATCTCGCTCGCGAGGTGCAGGATCTGACGGCCCTTTCAGGAAACCTTCTCCCGCGCCCCCAAGGCCTGGCTCATCCACCGCCCGGGTGACGGTTTCACACCACGGTTGGCAACCACTCCGCGACGGCCGCGACAATGACCACGCGATGCCCTTTCAGCGAGTGCGTCTCCCCCGGCACCACCACTACCCGGTCCGCGTCGGCGGCCCCGGGAATCCCGAATGGATCGCGTTCCCCGTTGACCACCAGCACTGCTGCGCCGCCGGCGCGCGCCTCGCGGAGTTCGGCCACCCTGGTCTGCGTTGGACGGCCCGGCGGGCTCAGCGGGAAGGCCAGCGCGATCACCGCCCGGGCGGCGGTCGCGGCCGCAGTGCGGCAGGCGACTCGCGCCCCGTTGCTCCGGCCGCCCTGGACCAGCGGCACACCTGGGGCCAGCTGACGCAGCGCAGCCACGATCTCGATCCAGGCGGCATCCTGACGCGGCGCCGAGCCGGGCGCACGTGCGCCTCGCATCCGGTACGGCTGCGTGACCCGCGCCACCAGGCCGCCCAGCGCCAGCCCGGCGTCCCGGGCGGCCAGCACGTCGGGTGAGCCGGGCAGGCCGCCGGCGCCGTGCGTCAGCACCAGCAGGAACCGCGCCGAGGCCGCTTCGCCGTCCAGGTCGGCCGCGGCCGGGCCGGCCTCGGTCATGATCTCCACCGGGCTATTGTCCCCGGCCTGCCCGCAGGACCAGCGTGAAGGCCGCGCCTAGGCAGGCAGCAAAGGCTTCAGGAACTGCCCGGTGTAGCTCGCCTCGACGGTGGCGACCTGCTCCGGCGAGCCTGTGGCCACCACGCTCCCGCCACCCGAGCCACCCTCGGGGCCGAGGTCGATGACCCAGTCGGCGGTCTTGATGACGTCCAGGTTGTGCTCGATCACGATCACCGTGTTGCCCGTCTCGACCAGCCGGGTAAGCACGCCGAGCAGCTTGCGGATGTCCTCGAAGTGCAGACCCGTGGTCGGCTCGTCCAGCACGTAGATGGTCCGGCCGGTGGCCCGGCGCTGCAGCTCGGTGGCGAGCTTGACCCGCTGGGCTTCGCCGCCGGACAGGGTAGGCGCGGGCTGGCCCAGGCGCACATAGCCCAGGCCCACGTCCACCAGCGTCTTCAAGTGCCGGTGAATGGCGGGCACCGGCTCGAAGAACTCGGCCGCCTCCTCGATCGGCATGTCCAGGACCTCGGCGATCGTCTTACCCTTGTAGTGCACCTGCAGCGTGTCGGTGTTGTACCGGGCGCCGTGGCAGACCTCGCAGGGGACGTAGACGTCGGGCAGGAACTGCATCTCGATCTTGATCGTGCCGTCACCCGAGCAGGCCTCGCACCGGCCGCCCTTGACGTTGAAGGAGAACCGGCCGGGCTGGTAGCCGCGGATCTTGGCCTCGGTGGTGGCCGCGAAGAGCTTGCGCACGTGATCGAACACGCCGGTGTAGGTGGCCGGGTTGGACCGCGGCGTGCGCCCGATCGGGCCTTGATCAACGTGGACCACCTTGTCCAGGTGCTGCATGCCGGTGATCCGGGTGTGCTTGCCGGGCACCGTGCGGGCGCCGTTGAGCTCCCGGGCCAGGGACTTGTACAAGATGTCGTTGACCAGCGTGGACTTGCCCGAACCCGACACCCCGGTCACCGCCACCAGGCAGCCGAGAGGGAACGCCACGTCCACGCCCCGCAGGTTGTGCTCGCTGGCCCCCTTGACCACGATCTCCCGGCTCCTAGTCCGCTTCCGGCGGACAGCGGGCACCGGTATGGCCTCCCGGCCGGACAGGTAGGCGCCGGTCAGCGACTCCGGGTTGGCCAGCAGCTCCTCGACCGTGCCGGAGACGACGATGTTGCCGCCGTGCTCGCCGGCCCGCGGGCCGATGTCCACGATCCAGTCCGCGGCCCGGATGGTGTCCTCGTCGTGCTCCACGACGATGAGCATGTTTCCCAGGTCCCGCAGCCGGAGCAGTGTCTCCAGCAGCCGGTGGTTGTCCCGCTGGTGCAGTCCAATGGACGGCTCGTCCAGCACGTAGAGCACGCCGACCAGACCAGAGCCGATCTGGGTGGCGAGCCGGATCCGCTGGGCCTCACCCCCGGCCAGCGTGGCCGAGGCCCGGTCCAGGCTCAGGTAGTCCAGGCCCACGTCGAGCAGGAAGCCCATCCGGGCGTTGACTTCCTTGATGATCCGCCCGGCGATCTGCTGGTCACGGTCGGACAGTTCCAGGGTGAGCAGGATCTTGGCCAGCTCGCCGACCGGCAGGGCGCACAGCTCGGCGATGGACCGGCTGTCCACGGTCACGGCCAGGGAGACCGGCTTGAGCCGGGCGCCGTGGCAGGTCGGGCACGGCACCTCCCGCATGTAACCGGCGAACTTTTCCCGGCTGGTGTCCGACTCAGCTTCGCTGTGCCGCCGCTCGATCCACGGGATCACGCCCTCGAAGGTCGTGTAATACGAGCGCTGCCGCCCGTAGCGGTTTTTGTAGCGCACGTGGACCTGGAGGTCGTAGCCGCGCAGCAGGGCGTTGCGGGCCTTGGCCGGCAGCTTCGCCCACGGGGTGTCCATCCGGAACCCGAGGGTGTCGGCCAGGGCCTGGATCAGCCGCTCGAAGTAGTCGCTGATGTGACCGCCGCTCCACGGGGTGATCGCACCGTCGGCCAGCGATTTGGACTCGTCCGGGACGATCAGCTCTGGGTCGACCTCGAGCTTGGTCCCCAGCCCGGTGCACTCCGGGCATGCCCCCCAGGGCGAGTTGAACGAGAACGAGCGCGGCTCGAGCTCGTCGAAGGACAGGTCGTCGTACAGGCAGGCCAGATGCTCGGAGTACATCCGCTCCCGGTGCGGGTCGTTGTCCGGCAGGTCGACGAAGTCGAGCACGATGACCCCGCCGGACAGGCCGAGCGCGGTCTCGACTGAGTCGGTCAGGCGGCGCCGCGCGCCGTCCTTGACCGCGAGCCGGTCGACGATGACCTCGATGTCGTGCTTCTCGTACTTCTTCAGGGCCGGCAGATCGCCGCCCGCGGCATCCTCCAGCCGCACGATGGTCCCGTCGACCCGCGCCCGCGAGTACCCCTTGATCTGCAGTTCCTTGAGCAGCTCGCCGTACTCGCCCTTGCGCCCGCGCACCACCGGGGCGAGCACCTGGAACCTGGTGCCCTCCTCTAGCTCGAGCACCCGGTCAACGATCTGCTGCGGGGTCTGCCGGGCGATCGGCCGGCCGCAGATCGGGCAGTGCGGCTTGCCGATCCTGGCGTACAGCAGGCGCAGGTAGTCATAGACCTCGGTGATCGTCCCGACGGTCGACCGCGGGTTGCGGCTGGCCGACTTCTGGTCGATGGAGACCGCCGGCGACAGCCCGTCGATGAAGTCGACGTCGGGCTTGTCCATCTGGCCGAGGAACTGCCGCGCGTAGGCGGATAGCGATTCCACGTACCGGCGCTGACCCTCGGCGAAGATGGTGTCGAAGGCCAGGCTGGACTTGCCCGAGCCGGACAGCCCGGTGAACACGATCATCGCGTCCCGCGGCAGGTCCAGCGAGACATCCTTCAGGTTGTGCTCGCGGGCGCCGCGAACGACAAGCCGGTCAGCCACTGCGCCTCTGCTCTCTTAGGGCTCGGAAAGTAGGTGGACGGGTCGCTTGGCGATGGTAGCCGGGGGGTCTGACATTTCTGCTGACTCCGCTCCCGGGGGAGCACAAGCGCCGCCACAGTATGAGCACCGAAACAGTCGCCGTTATGCCCGCCCCGTTCCTTCCACGATAGCGAAGGATGCCGGGATACGTCCGCAGGTCCGCGGCCTGGCCCCAGGTCGGCAGCGCCGCGCTCGCACCGGGGAGAATAGGTACGTTGTGTTCATTCAGGGGTGGGGGGACGATGAGCCAGGTGGCGTTCGTCGGCCGTGAGCGCGAACTGGCCGCGCTGGACGGCTGGCTGCGCGCGGCCAGCCGGGGACAGGGCGGCCTAGTGCTGATCGACGGCGAACCAGGCCTGGGCAAGACCACACTGGCCGCCGAGGTGGCCCGCTCTGCCCGGGCGGCCGGGATGCGGACCGGCTGGGGCACCTGCCCGGGGCAGGAGGAGGCGGCGCCGTTCCAGCTCTGGACCCAGATCCTGGCCGGCCTGGGCCATCCGGTGGTGGAGGTGGCTCCCACCCGGCCCCGGTTCTTCGCGGACGTGATCGACGCAGTCCGGTCCGTGGCTACCGAAACCGGCCTGCTGCTGGTGCTGGACGACCTGCACTGGGCCGACGTGCCCTCGGTGCGGCTGCTGGCCGAGCTGGCCGCGCGGCTGCGCGCCGGGGATTGGCTGGGCACCGTCCTGGTCCTCGGGCTGTACCGGGACGCCGACCTGGACGCCCAGCCAGACCTGGCCCGGTTCGTGTCGGCGATCGCGCGCGGCCCCGGCGTTCACCGGATCTCGCTGAGCCCGATGACGGAAGGGGAGGTAGACCGGCTGGTCCGGGAGGTGCTCAGCACCTCCCCGGCGGAGCCGGTGCTGCGGGCGATCGCAGCCGCCGCCGAGGGTAATCCGCTGTTCGCGGTCGAGCTCGGCCGCCTGGCCGAGGCCGGTCAGCTGGTCCCGGGCGCGGCCGCGGTGCCACCCGGCATCCGGGACGCGATCGCCTCACGCCTGGATCAGCTGCCGGCCCTCACCCGGGATCTGATCCGCACGGCCGCGGTGCTGGGCCGGGACTTCCCGGCGACCCTGCTGAGCCAGGTGGCGGATCAGCCACCCGACGTCGTGGCCGACCGCCTGGAGGTGGCCCGGGCCCGTGCGCTGCTGACTGCCGGGCCGGCCGGGCAGCTGCGGTTCAGCCACGTCCTGACCCAGGAGGCCGCCTACCGCGAGCTGGCTCCCACGCAGCTCCAGCGGCTGCACCTGCGGGCCGGGGAGATCCTGGGCTCCAGCCCGATGGCCGAGCCGGAATTGGTCGCCTACCACCTGCGCCGGGCCGTGCCACTGGGCCCGGCCGCGGATGCGTTCGAGGCGACGCTGACCGCGGCCCGGCACGCCGCCGACCGGCTGGCCTACGAGCAGGCCGCCTCGGCCTTCCGGCAGGGTCTGGAGCTGCTGCCGTCGGTGCCAGAGCCGTCGCTGGGCCGGGCGGAGCTCCTGGTCGAGCTGGCATCCTGCCAGTTCCGCTCGGGCGCGGTGGCCGATGCCTGGGCCGCCTGTGCCGCCGCGGCCGAGGCCGCCCGGGCCGATGGCGACGCGGTGACGCTGGCCCGGGCGGCGCTGGTGATCCGCGGTCTGACCAACGACCCGATCTGCGACCGGATCCACCTGCTGTGCCGCGAGGCACTGTCCGTGCTCGGCGAGGACCAGCCGGTGCTGCGGGCCCGTTTGCTCGGCCAGCTGGCCGTGAACGCGAACCCGATGGCGGGCGGTCCGGAACCGGGGCTGAGCGACCGGGCGCTGGACGCGGCGGAGCGGGCCGGCGACACCGACGCGGAGTTCCTGGCCCTGCAGGCCCGGCACGCCGACCGGCTCGACTTCCGGTGCTCGGCCGAGCGGCTGGAGATCGGCGCCCGGGCCGTCGAGCTGGGCCACCGGACGGGCCGCCAGGACTATGCCGCCTGGGGTCATGTGTGGCGCATGGACGCCCTCGGCGAGCTGGGGCGCCGGATGGAGCTGGACACCGAGCTGGCGTCCTATGCGGCGGTAGTCGAGTACCTGCGCGAGCCGATCGGGGTGTGGCGGCTGACCATGATCCGGGCCTCGCTGGCGTTGCTGGGCGGCCGGTTCGCCGAGGCCGCCGAGCTGGCCGCCCACGCGCTAGCCATCGGGCGGCGCGGCGGTCACCAGGAGGCCGACTTCATGGACCTGGTGTTCCGCACCCGCCTGGCACCGTTCACCGGGACCGGCTGGGACGAGGTGGAGGCGGCCGTGCGCCGCGCCGCCGACGCAGGCCCGGCTCTGACCCAGGCCTGGCTGGCCAACGTCCTGGCCGCCCGGGGCCGTCTGGACCAGGCCCGGCTGTTGTGGTCGCAGGCGGCTGCGGCCAGCGGTATGTTTTCACGGCATGTGATCGAGTGGGTCCCGGCCGCGGTCGGCAACGCCCAAACCTGCGTGCTGCTCGGTGACCGCGAGCACGCCCAGCCGCTGTACGAGCAGCTGCTGCCGTTCGCGGACCGCCAGGCCGCGCCACGGGCGCAGATACCGTCCCACGGCCCGATCGCGCTTTACCTGGGTGGCCTGGCCCGGCTGCTGGATAACCTGCCGGCGGCACAAGATCATCTGGAGGCGGCGCTGCGGTCCGCCGCAGCGATGGGGTCGGCGCCGTTCGAGGCGATCGCCCGGGTCGAGCTGGGCCGCACCCTGCTGCAACGCGGAGCCCCGGTCCCGGCGCTGGCCCATCTGGCCACCGCCCTGGATCTGGCCCGGCGCCTCGGTATGGAGCCGCTGGCCGGCCAGGCCACCCAGCTGCTCGCGACAGCGCGGACCGGACCGCTGTCAGCCCGCGAAGAGCAGATCGCCGCGCTCGTGGCCGATGGGCTGAGCAACCGGCAGATCGCGACCCGGCTGCGGCTTTCCGAGCGCACCGTGGAGACCCACCTGCGCAGCATCTTCACCAAGCTGGACCTCACCTCGCGGACCCAGGTCGCCATATGGCGGGCCGCACGCTGACCGCAGTCACCCAGAATTACGTGGCGCGCTACGTGGTTTCCCCGATGGCAGTGACCCGGGCGGCTCCTAGCGTCGCGGGTATGACCATTTCTTCTGAGCGGGCCCACTCTCCTGGGCAGGCACGGTCCCTGCGGGCCAGCGGCCTGTACTGCGTGATCGGCGCGGTGATCGCCGTGGCCGGGGCGATCTGGGTGTCGGCAGCTACACCATCGGTGCCACCGGACCGGGTGAGCTTCCCGTTCACGCCCGCGACCTTCCGGTTCACCGAGGTGCTGTGGACCCTCACGCACGTGCTGGTCCTGCTGGGCGTGATCGGCCTGGCCCGGTCCGGGCTAATGGGGCCATCCCGGACCGGGCGGATCGGCTCGTGGGTCGCCGTCGCCGGAATGGCCCTGCTGGTGCCCGCCGAACTCGGCTACGTGTTCGCGGCCAACGCGGCCGAGAATTCGGCCGCGGATAACGTTCTGAGCGCCGTGTTCGGCCTGGCGGTCCCCGTCGCGGGCATCGGCCTGCTGCTGGCCGGGGCGGCCACAGTGCGCGCTGGCCGCTGGCCGGGTCCGGGCCGCTACGCGCCGCTGCTGTGCGGCGTGCTGGCCTTCGCGCTGGTCGCGGTGCAGGTCGTGCGGCCCTCTATCTTCACGTGGCCGATCGCGGTGTGGAATCTGGCTTTCATCTGGTTCGGCTTGGCGCTGCGCCGGGCGGCCGGGCAGCCGGAGCGGGCCGCTGCGACGCAGCCGGCGCAGGTCCGCTAGAACTCGGCCGCGGTGCCGGCGCCCAGGCGGGTGGCCTCGGCGTAGACGTAGCTGGCGGCGGCTAGGTCCTCGGCGGCCAGGCCGAGGGACTCGAACACGGTGATCTCGTCGTCCCCGGCCCGGCCCGGCGCCGCGCCGGTGATCACCTCACCCAGCTCGGCCCGGACCGGGTTGGCCACGCCGTCGCCCGCGGCCAGCAGGTAGTCACCGGACTCATGGGTCACGGACTCGCGGCTGTCGGCGAACAGCGCCGCCGCGGCCATGGTGGCGGTGTCCAGCTCCCGGTCACCGGGCAGGCACGCGCCGACCGCGTTGACGTGCGTACCTGGGCCGATCCACTCCCGGCGCAGCACCGGCACCGGAGAGGCGGTGGCAGTCACCACGATGTCCGCCCCGTCGACGGCCTGCGCCACCGAGTCATACCCGCGAGCCGGCACACCGAGGGCGGTGACCAGTTCGGCGGCCAGGTCGCGGGCCCGGCCCAGGTCGCGGCTGGCCACCCGGATCCCGGACAGCTCCCTGGTCGCGGCCAGGGCGTGCGCGTGCGCCCGGCCCTGCACGCCCGTCCCGACGACGGCCAGCTCCCCGGCGCCGGGCCGGGCCAGCAGGCCGGTCGCCACGGCGGAGGTAGCGGCGGTCCTGATCTCGGTGATGGCCGAGGCGTTGATCAGGGCCAGCGGCTCACCGGTGGCCGCGTCGAACAGCAGCACGCCGCCCTGGTGGGTGTCCAGGCCCGCGGCCGGGTTGCCTGGGGTGATGCAGATGGCCTTCAGCCCGTAGCCGGCCTGTGCGGAGTAGGCGGGCATCATGGCCATGAGCCCGGCCGCGTCACGCGGCCGGACCACGGTCCGCAGCGGCTGCTGGATCAGGCCGCGGGCCCGCTGGGCCAGGGCCTCCCGCATGATGGCAGCGCACTCGCGGTAACCCAGGAGCTCGCGCACGTGCCCGCCGGACAGGATGAGGATGCTCACGCGGGCCCTCCAGCTAGCGACTCGGCCTGGCCAGCCGGGCGCTCGCGGCGGTGTGCGACCGGTGGCGCCCAGCCCGTTCGGTATAGGGTTTTTCAGTGACCTATTCGGGAGAAGTGCAAGTCGGCGGTCCGCCCGACACCCGCGAGATCGAGGGACTGACCGTCACCAAAATAGCGGTCGGCCCGATGGACAACAACGCCTACCTGCTGCGCGACACGAGCACCGGCCAGGCCCTGCTGATTGACGCGGCCAACGAGGCGGGACGGCTGATCGAGGTGATCGGCGATGTGCCGGTGGCCAGCATCGTGACCACGCACCGGCACGCGGACCACTGGCAGGCGCTGCCAGCGGTGGCCAAGCACACCGGCGCGCTGCTGGTCGCGCACGCGGCCGACGCGGACGAACTGCCGGTCCAGGTCGGCCGCCGGGCCGAGGACGGCGAGGTGCTGACCTTCGGCGACGCGTCGGTGACTCTGATCCACCTGCGCGGGCACACCCCGGGCAGCGTCGCGGTGCTGTACGACGCGGGCGGCCGTCTGGCCGACGCGCCGCACGTGTTCACCGGCGACTCGCTGTTCCCCGGCGGGGTGGGCAAGACCAGCTCCCCCGCGGACTTCACCTCGCTGCTGGGCGACGTGACCGAGCGCCTGTTCGGCCGGCTGCCGGACGCGACCTGGGTGTACCCGGGGCACGGCAACGACACCACTTTGGGTGCCGAGCGTCCCCACCTCGATGAGTGGCGCGAACGGGGCTGGTGACCGACCTGGCCTGCCCGAGCCCGGCGAAGAGCGCGCACGACGAGCTGGTGCGGGCCTACCGGGACCGCACACCAGGCTCGGCGGCCGCCTTCGCGGCGGCCGCCCGGGTGCTGCCCGGCGGCGAGACGCGGGCCGTGACCAGCTACCCGCCGTACCCGGTGATCATCACCGAGGGGCACGGCGCGCGGCTGACCGACACCGACGGCCAGCAGTACCTGGACCTGGTCAACAACTACACCTCGCTGGTCCACGGCAACGCGTTCGGGCCGGTCACCGACGCGGTGGCAGACCTGCTGCCGCGCGGCACCGCGTTCGCCAGCCCGCATCCGTACCAGATCGCCCTGGCCGAGATGCTGGCCGCCCGGCTGCCGTCGGTGCAGCGGATCCGGTTCACCAACTCGGGCACCGAGGCGTCGCTGCTGGCGGCCAGGATCGCCGCCCGCGCCACCGGACGCCGGCGGCTGCTGCTGTTCGAGGGCGCCTACCACGGCAGCGCGGAGCCGTTCCTGCCCGGCTCACCTGACGTCGTCCGCGTCCCGTGGAATGACACGGACGCGGTGGCCGCGGCGCTGCGCGGAGACGGCCAGAACGGCGACGGCCAGATCGGGGCGGTGTTCGCCGAGCCGTTCCTTGGCGCGGGCGGGGTGCACCCGGCCGCGCCCGGCTTCCTGGCCGCGGTGGCCGGCCTGGCCCGGGAGCACGGCGCCCTGTTCGTGCTCGACGAGATCCAGGGGCTGCGCAACGGGCCCGGTGGCGAGCAGGGCCGGCTCGGGCTCGAGCCCGACCTGACCCTGCTGGGCAAGATCATCGGCGGCGGTTTCCCGGTCGGGGCGGTGGGTGGCCGGGCCGACCTGCTCGAGCTCACCGTGGCGTCCCTCACCCCCGGCCACGTGACCCACGCGGGCACCTTCAACGGTCACCTGGCCGCGGCCGTCGCCGGGGTCATGACGCTGCGGTACCTGGATGCGGCCGCGATCTCGCGGCTGAACGAGGGGGCCGCCACGCTAGCCATGCAGATCACCGCGGCGGCCACGGCGGCCGGGGTACCGGCTGAGGTCACCCGGGCCGGCTCGATCATGAACGTGCACCTGGCCGATGACCGCCAGCTGGGCAGCCTGCACCTGGCCCTGCTGCTCGACGGCGTCTACACCACCCCACGCGGGATGATCAACCTGTCGACCGCGCTGAGCCCGGGCGACCTGGACGGCGCCGCGGCCGCCTACCGCCGGGCGTTCGCCGCCGTGGCCGCGGCCTGATCTCAGGCTGAGCCGCGGCGCTTGGGCCGCTGCGGCCGTGATGCCACGGCCACAGCCAGGTCGCTGGCCCGGGCCACGCCGGCCGCCAGCCGGCCCAGGACGATGGCCCAGGCTCCCCGCATGAACTCGGCCTGAGCGGCCGTCTCCACCAGCTGGTGCACCTCCACGTGGGCGCCGCCGCCCGGGGTGGCCTGCACCCGCAGGTAGGCGGTCAGCTCCCCGCCCGGGAGCGGGATGTTGTCGTCCTCGAAATCCCAGCGCATGGCGATGAGCTCGGGCGGGCAGACGACCTCATACCGGCCGCGGACGCTGGTCCCCCATTCCATGGCAAAGGCGACGCGCCCGTTCTCCAGCGACACCGGCACGCCCATCCAGCGCGAGAACACGGCGGGATCGGTAAGGGCGGCGAAGGTGACGCGCTGGCTGGTGGTCACGTCGGTGCTGGCCACCACGACCGGCGTGGTGCGGACCCGGGAGGCGGCCCGTTCGGGTGCGTCATCGGCGTTCACCCACTTGTCCGGGCTGTCCAGCGCGCCGTGCAGGCCACGCAGCGCGTCCTGGCGGGCGCGGTACCGCCGTGAGGTGCCGACCGCCGTGCTGCCGGCCAGGCCGGCCTCGCGCAGCACGGCCAGATGCTGGGAGATCGTCGGCTTGGTCACCGGGAAAGCCGCGGCGATCTCCCCCGCCGACAGCTCGCGGTCCCAGATCAGGCCCAGGATCTCCCGGCGCACGGGCGAGGCCAGCGCCGCAAGTACCTTCTGGATGTCGCGCATGACGGCTCAGGGCCGCGGGTGGTCCGGGTCGAGCGGCACCGACTCGGCGTCGATCACCTGGAGCGAGGTCCCCTCGGCGGGCGTTACCCCATTGACGCCCCAGTCGGTCGCCACCCGGAGCCGGTTACCCGCCATGGAGATGAGGTGATAACCCCGCGTCACGGCGTTGGCAGCCGGCCCGGACAGCGGGATCTTCAGCGGGTTGGCCGCACCCGCCACGCCCCCCAGGTCGACCAGGAAACCCAGGTCGTGGTGTTTGTACGGGGCGGCCTGGCCGATCCCGAGGGAGGCGGCGACGTTCCGGGCGACCTGCTTGCCCTGCCGCTGGGCATGCTGAGCGGTCATCCCGCAGACCTGGCCGGGGCTGGTCAGGTCGGGCACGGCCGCGCAGTCGCCGCAGGCGTAGATGTCCTGGGCGCCGGGCACCTTCATGAACTCATCGACCACCAGCCGTCCCCGGTTGGTCTCCAGGTCCAGGCCGTCAACCGGCGGCTTGCCCCGGACCCCGACACACCAGATGAGCGAGCGGGTGGGCACCTTCTCGCCGGTGGACAGCTCGACGTGATCCCCCAGCGCCTTGGTCACCGACTGGCCGGTCCGGACCTCGACCCCGCGCCGCCGCAGCACCCGGTCGGCGGTCTTCGACAGCCGCGGGTCCAGCTCGGGCAGCAGCCGCGGCGCGGTATCCAGCAGCATCCAGCGGATCGGCTGGCCGGCCAGACCCGGCATCTTCTTCTCTAGCCGGGCGGTCATCAGCTGGCCCTGGGCCGCGACCTCGGTGCCGGTGTAGCCCGCGCCGACCACGACGAAGGTGCAGCGGGCCTCACGCTCGGCCGGGTCGGTGGCCACGTCGGCCATTTCCAGCTGCCGGGTGATGTGATCCCGCAGGTAGATGGCTTCGGCGAGGCTGCGGAACCCGTGGGCGTAGTCGGCCACGCCTGGAATCGGCAGCAGCTTGTTGACGCTGCCTGCCGTCAGGATGAGCCGGTCATAGCCGATCTGGCCCGAGGTGTCTTCCGGCCCGCTCCAGGTCACGGTCCTGGCGGCGGCGTCGATGTGGGTCACCGTGCCGAGCACGAAGCGGGTCTTGCGCATCCTGGTGAGCAGCGAGACGCAGATGTGCCGCGGCTCCAGCAGCCCGGCGCCCACCTGGGGCATCAGCGGGAGGTACAGGAAGTAATCCGCGGAATTGATAAGGACGATCTCCGTCGTCGTGCCGGCGAGCCGGGACAGCTCTTGCGCGGCGTTGTAGCCGGCAAATCCGGCTCCGACGATCACGACGCGTCGCCGCTCCGGTGAGTTCGGCATCTAGGCTCGCCTCCAGTGTTCGGGTAGGGCCTGGTCTCACTATGCCGGGTGCCCGGCCGCTGGCGTCGGCAGGGGGCAGCTGCGGCGGCGTGATCCTGCTCAGCCGAACGGCTGAGCAGGATCAGCCCTCGGGTCGATACCGGGCCCGCGCAGGCGCGGGGATGATACAGATATGACACAGAACCGGCCCGAGCTGAGGGCCTCCCACGCTGATCGTGACCATACCGTGGAGATCCTGCGGGTATCCGCGGGCGACGGGCGGCTGACCGCGCACGAGCTGGACGAGCGGGTCGAGGCGGCGCTGTCCGCCCGGACCGGCGGTGAGCTGGCGGCGCTGACCGCTGACCTGCCGGCCGGCGCGGCCCTGCCCGGCGGGGTGCCGCCCAAGGTGAAGGAGCTGATCCGGATCGACCAGCGGCTGGGCGACGTCACCCGCACCGGCCGCTGGGTGGTACCGCGGCGGATGGAGATCCGCGCCATGCTCGGCGACGTGAAGCTGGACTTCACCCAAGCCGAGTTCACCCGGGACACGCTGCGTATCGAGGTGGACCTGCGGCCCGGCGGCGACCTGACGCTGGTTCTGCGACCCGGCATCGTGGTCGACGCCGACGACCTGGTCGTGCGCCACGGCGACGTCAAGGTCCGGCATGTCACGGCCCCGGACGAGCCTGCCGTCTTGCGGGTGGAGCTGGCTGGCCGGATCCGCGGCGGCAACGTGGTGGCCCGGCTGCCGTACCGGACGTTCCGGGAGTGGCTGCAGGGCAAGCCGCGTGTCTACCAGGCGGCGCTGGCCTGCTGACAGCGGCACTCACGAGCCGCCGGCGATCCCCCGGGCGTCGAAGGCGACCCGGATCCGGGTGATCTTGCCGTCATGGACTTGCATCCAGTTCGCCACCGGCACGGTACCGGCCTCTTTGGTGGACAGGTCGAACCAGGTCAGCACGTCGGCACCGTCGCAAAAGACCTTGCGGACGTCCAGGCCGGTCATCATCTGGGCCATGCCCTGCAGGCCACGCAGGCAGTCGTCGCCACCCTGGACGCTGGCCAGCGGCCCGGCGAAGTCCACGTCGTCGGCGAGCACCGAGCGAAGGCGGCCGAAGTCCCGGTCCCCCCAGGCCTCGAAGTAGGTGGCGGCTATGGTTGCGGCGTCCGTCATGACGCGCTCCTTTCTCTGCGCTTTCTCTGGGCTTTTCTCTGGGCTGATTTCCCGGACTCGGTTTCTCCAGCCTGCCCCGCCCGCATCCAGAAGTCCAAGAGATGGTTCTTCTCCAAGCCAGAACCCATGCTTATAAGTCCTGGTCAGCTACTGTTTAAGGTGGCGCCAGTAGCGCACTTCTGGCACCGATCCGAGCCCTTCAAGCACATTGCTGGCACCGTCCGGCGCGAACCCGGCCCGCTCGTAGAACCGCCGAGCGCGGACGTTGTCCCGCAGCACCCACAGCACCACGGACTCGTACCCGGCCGACGCCGTCCTGGCCAGGACCCGTTCCATGAGCGCCCGCCCGGTACCGGTGGACCACCAGGCCGGGCGGACGTACAGCGCATAGAGCTCGCCGGTGCGGCCCTGCTCCCCATCGGGGGTGCGCGGATGCGGCCAGGGCGCGCTCAGCACGTCGGTTTCCGGGCCATAGGAGGCGTACCCGACGATGCCGCCCTGCGGCTCGCCGGCCGGCGGGCCGCGGCGCGGGTCCCGGTGGTCCGCGACGGCCACGATCATGTGCTGCCACGGCCGGGTGCGGAACGTCTGCCGCACCCGGGCGCCACCGTCAGGGGTGGTGGCCCGGTCGATGATGGCGGCGGGAAGGATGCCGGAGTAGGCGGCGAACCAGCCCTCGCGCTGTACCGCGGCGATCTGTGCCGCGTCGGCCGCCGAACCCGCCCGGATCACCACCACCGGGACAAGCTAACGGACCGCCATGGCCAGGAAGAAGTCGACCTGGTCATCCAGGCGGGACAGGTCGCGGCCGGTCAGCTCCTCGATCCGCCGGATACGGTAACGGACCGTGTTGACGTGCACGTACATCGTGGCTGCGCACGCGTTCCACGAGCCCGAGCAGGCCAGGAACTCACGCAACGTGGGTACCAGCTCGGCCCGGTGCCGCTCGTCGTAGGCCAGCAGCGGGCCCAGCAGCCGGTCCCGGAACTGCTGCAGCACGCTGGCCGGGATGCTGGCCAGCAGCAGCTCGTGTGAGGCCACCTCATCGCTGGTGACGACGGACAACGCTCCGGTGGCGCGCAGCGCGGCCAGCCGCCGGGCACTGCCGGCCTCGTGCAGCGCGCCGGACAGCGCGGCCGCGCCCTCGGCTGGGGCACTGATCCCGACGGCCACCTTGATCCGGGCGGCCTCCAGGACCGGCTTGACGGCCCGCAGCTGGGCCGCGGCTTCATCGTGGCCCAGGTCCCCGGTGAGCGGGACGAGCACCGCGATCTCCTCGCCGGCCGGAGCTGCCAGCGTCCGGTCCGCCAGCGGCGCAGCCAGCTCTTCGGCCAGGTCACACCGCCAGCGATCGGCAATGGAGCTGGGCATCCGCTCGGCCTCGGCGCTGATGGTCAGGACGAGGTAGCGGCCGTCCGGCGGCAACCCGGCCGCCCGCATCAGCGAGGTGATCTCGACCAGGGCGCCTCCGGCAGCCGCGCCGGAGGCGAGCATGGACACGATTGCCTCGGCCAGCTTGCGGTCCCCGGTACGGCCGGCGTCGAGCCGGGCCCGCTCCAGGGCCACGTCGGCGACCAGTTCGGCCACGGATTCGCGCAGCTCGTGCGGCCAGTCCTGCTCGCGCCCGGCGCAGGCCAGGAACCAGCTGGTGATCCTGGGCTCGCCCCCCACGCCGAACAGCGAGTACTTGCCGGCGTCCGAGGTCTCAGTCATGCCGGGGAGCCGGTCTGCCTTGAGATACTCACAGGTCAGCCGCAGCGGCAGCGGTTCGGCCAGCGCCGCCCCGGTTCCGCCCGCGACCCGGCCGGTGCCGGTCAGCAACCAGCAGTCCGGGCCTAGCTCCCGGCCCATCAGGCGGAAGATCGCGTCCAGGCCGGCTCCCTCGGCCACCGCCGACAGCAGCAGCCTGCGCCGCCCCAGGACCCGGGTCATGGCGGTGGCCCGGTCACCGCTGAGCTGACGGCCGACCTCGTCAATGACGGCGGCGAACGAGGTCTCGGCCGGAATCGCGAGCAGGGCCACGCCGTACCGGGCGCACGCCTGGATCACCTCGGGTGGCACGTCGCCCAGGGCCTCCCCCGCACCGAGCGCGATGGCGCCCGCCTTGACCAGAGCGGTCACGAAACGGTCGGCGTCGGCCGGTTCCCGGTACCAGATCAAGCCGGTCAGCACCAGGTCGCCTGGCGTCAGGTAGCGGCCCGGGTCGGGCAGGTCGGTGGTGAAAACGTGCCGGATCACCCGGTCCAGGCCGCTGCCATCGGTCAGCAGCCTGAGGCCGAGGTCAGACGTGTCCCGCAGGTCTTTAACCCGCACGGAATCACCTCCCGCGACGAAGCGTTCCCGCGCACCCTAATCAGGGTTTGTTTAGCGAAAGCTACAAACCAGCCTGTCTCAGGTTACCGGTGTTTAAGTAAAGTGCCGGCTCGATGACGCCCGGGCACCAGAACGGCGCTGGGATGGGGCCGAGGGCCCGGGCGCCGGGGCCAGGCTGGTTGGATGGCCACATGGTGAACCTGGCTGCCTTCAACGCGGCCCCGTCCGCCGCGGCCGAGGCCGAGGTGCTGGCGTGCTGTGAGTCGACCGCGTTTGCCCGGGGCCTCGCGGGCGGGCGCCCATACCCGGACGCGGCCGCGCTGCTCGCCGCCTCGGACGCCGCGATGCAGGCGCTGACCTGGGATGACATTCTCGAGAGCCTGAACGCGCACCCGCGCATCGGCGACCGCACTGCCGGGCAGTCGGCGGCCGAGCAATCGGGCGCCGCGACCGCCGGCGAGCAGGTACGGCGCGCCCTGGCCGATGGGAACGTCGCCTATGAGAAGCGGTTCGGCCACATCTTCTTGATCTGCGCCAGCGGCCTGTCCGGCCAGGACATGCTGACCCAGCTGCAGGCCCGGCTCGCCAACGAGCCCGAGGCCGAACGGGCCGTGGTGCGTGCCGAACTGATCAAGATCACCCGCCTGCGGATGGCGAAGCGGCTGGAGCTATGACACTTTCCACGCACGTCCTGGACGCGACCTCCGGGCGGCCCGCGGCCGGCGTCCAGGTGCGGCTCGAGCGGGAGAGCGGGACGGGTTGGACGCCGGCTGGCCAGGGACAGACCGGGCCAGACGGGCGGCTGCAACTGCCCGGCACCGAACCGGGGATCTACCGCATCACCTTCGGCAGCGGGATGTACTTCCAGGCCCGCGGCACCGCGTCGTTTTATCCGGAGGTGGCGATCACCTTCCAGATGACCGCCGCGGAGGAGCACTACCACGTGCCGCTGCTGCTATCCCCGTTCGCCTACTCCACCTACCGCGGCAGCTGAGGGCGGCCGTGGCCGCCCTTCGCTGCCGGCGCCTTCGCTGGCGGTGCCTCAGCTGGCGAGGAAGATCATGCCCTGCGGCTTCAGACGAGGACCGCGGAGCGCGACCGGCGTGATGTGGCCGGTGGACATGTTCAGCTGCCCGAGATAGTTGGGCGGGAAGCCGGGAGCAGGACAGGTGGCCGGGGCGTTGCCCGCGTCGCACGGGGTGACCGCCACGAAGACGGTGCCCGGCCGGAAGGTGCCGGACACGGCGTCGATCGTGCTGCCAGCGTTGTCAGCGGCATAGAACATCCCATGCCAGGCCGTTGCCCAGGCGGTGTCGTCCACCGATTGCGAGAGGGTGAGGACCGACAGCTGCTGGTGCCGGCTCCCGGCCGCGTGGACGTAAATCTGCTCCTTGTCGCCCTGGCTGGTGAGCATGAAGTCGCCGGCGAATCTGGGCGCGACCCCGGGTACGTTCTCGTTCGAGTCGGGGTCCGTGAGTCCCAGCCGCACCGTGTGGCCGTGATGCGGGCCGTTGGCCGCGGTCGCGCGGGCCTCGTCGTAGAACAGCGCCCTGATGGAGGCCACCCGGGTCGTCCAGTTCAGCGTCACCGAGTAAACCGCCGGGTACGCCGGGTTGGGTGCGGCCGCGCCGCTGGTGCCGGGGGCCGAGGCGCTGATCAGCATCATGCCGTCGTGGAAGGTGATCGCGTCGGTGCCGCCGTGGTGCGGCAGGGCCTTGCCGTAGGCGAAGTGCGTGACCTGCCCGTCCCGCGGGTTGATGCCGTACAGGCTGGAGTTCGCGTCCTCGTTGACGGTCGCGAAGACGAGGCCGGTGGCCGGGTCCGCGGTCAGGCCATCGCACTTGCCCCGCACGTCCCACTGGTGCACGACCCGGCCGCCGCCGGTGAACTCGACGATCGTGCTGTCACGGTTGCCGTCCGTGCTGGCCTGACCCTGCGGGCCCACGCCGCTCTGGAAGCCGGTGAAGAGGTAGCCACCGGCCGCGGTGATGTCATCCGGCTGAGCGAGTGCCTCGCGGTGCGCCTTGCTCGATCCAGCCCTGGTGTAGGAGTGGTGCAGGTTCTTCCCCTGCACAATCTGGCGTACCTCGTAGCCGGTGTGGCCCGTCGTCGCGCTCGCCGGGAGCGCACCGGCCGTCACGGCCACCAGCACCGCCGCGGCTCCGGTGGCGGCCAGGGCCAGCCGCGTCATTGCTCTCCCAGCGGGTATCCTCCCGGCGGATATCTTCCTGACGCGCCCGCGGACCGCGCGTCCCGTCCATCTGCTCATGTCCAGACCCCTCTTGTTGCGGATCGTCCAGGTCTAGCGGGTACGCCGAGCAATCTGCTGAGTGCCGGGTGTCGGGTTGGTGAACGGATGGCTAAATCTGCGCCCGCGAGCCCCGGCCGGCCCGGAGTGAGAGACTGTCCCGATGAGCTACGACCTGGTCGTCCGGTCCCGGCACACGGTGCTGCCGGGCGGCACGCGGGCGGCGGCGATCGCGGTCAGCGGCCCGGCCATCGCGGCCGTCGCGGATTACGGCGCGTCCCTGCAGGCCGGCCACGACGTCGACTTGGGCGACCTGGCCTTGCTCCCCGGACTGGTCGACACCCACGTGCACGTGAACGAGCCAGGCCGGACCGAGTGGGAAGGCTTCGACACCGCTACCCGGGCGGCCGCGGCCGGCGGGGTGACCACGATCTGCGACATGCCGCTCAACTCGCTGCCGCCCACCACCTCGGTGGCGGCGCTGGAGGAAAAGCGCGCGGCCGCCACCGGGAAATGCTGGGTGGACGTGGCCTTCTGGGGTGGCGCGGTGCCCGGCAACGAAGCGGCGCTGCAACCGATGCACGAGGCCGGGGTGGTCGGGTTCAAGTGCTTCCTGCTCGACTCGGGGGTGCCGGAGTTCCCACCGCTCGACGCGGCCGGGCTGCGCTCGGCGCTGGGCACGCTGGCCAGCGCGGACGCGCTGCTGATCGCGCACGCCGAGGACGCGGCCGAGATCAAGCCCGCCTCCGGCCGGGATTTCTGGTCCTTCGTCAAGTCCCGGCCGCCCGTCGCCGAGCGGCGCGCCATCGAGAAGGTGATCTCAGCCGCGGCCGGCACCGGGGCCCGGGCCCACATCGTGCACCTGTCCGCGGCCGAGTGCGTCGCCATGATCGCCGCGGCCAAAGCGGCCGGCATCCGGCTGACCGCGGAGACCTGCCCGCACTACCTGTACTTCGCGGCCGAGCAGGTCCCCGATGGCGCTACCGAGTTCAAGTCCTGCCCGCCGATCAGGGACGCGGTGAACCGGGAGGCGCTGTGGCGCGGCCTGGAGGCCGGCGTGATCGACTGCGTGGTGTCGGACCACTCTCCCTGCCCGCCCGAGCTCAAGGCGCCCGGCTCGGGGGACTTCGGCGAGGCCTGGGGCGGGATCGCCTCGCTCCAGCTGGGCCTGTCGGCGGTGTGGACGGTGGGCCGCCGGCGCGGGCGCACCCTGGACGACATGGCCCGGTGGATGGCAGCGGCCCCGGCCGACCTGGCCGGGCTCCCAGCCAAGGGGCGGCTGGCCGTCGGGAGCGACGCTGACCTGGTGGCGTTCGACCCCGACGAGGCCTACCTGGTGGACCCGGCCAGGCTCCATCATCGCCATCGGGTCACCCCCTACGCTGGGCGGACGCTTACCGGGCGCGTGCGGCAGACGTGGCTGAGAGGCACCCCCTTGCTCGACGATGACGGATTGCTGCAAGGGAAAGGTGAAGCGCCAGTTGGTCGGCTGCTAAAACGGGGATGAAGCGGATATGGACGAACAACTTCTCCCCGACCTGCTCCGCCTGCGCGGATCGGTGATCGCGGCTAGCGATGAGTTCTTCGCCGCAAAGGAAAACCTGATCAAGGCGGACGCGCCTGTCTTCGTGCCAGATACCTACGGTGCCCGGGGCCAGGTCTACGACGGCTGGGAGACCCGGCGCCGGCGTGGTCCCGGCGGTACGCTGCCGGACCGCGCCGCCCGGGACTGGGTGATCGTCCGGCTGGGCGTCCCCGGCGTCGTCCGCGCCGTCGTGGTCGACACGGCGTTCTTCGCGGGCAACTATCCGCAGGCATGTTCGGTCGACGCGTGCTCGGTGGGCGGGTACCCGGCCGCTGAGGAACTGGCCGGTGCGGACGCCAGCGCGTGGCGTGAGGTCGTGCCGCGGGCGCTGGTCACCGGCGACGCCCGGCACGTCTTCAGGGTGACCTCGGGCCGCCGGTTCAGCCACCTGCGGCTGAACATCTTCCCGGACGGCGGCGTGGCCCGGCTCCGGGTGCATGGCGAGGTGCTGCCGGACCCGGGCCTGGTGGAGGGCATGACCTTCGACCTGGCCGCGCTGGAGAACGGCGCCGACGTGGCGGCCCGCAGCGACCGTAACTACTACTCCTCGCCGCGCAACGTCATCTCCCCTGGGCTTTCCCGGGTCATGGGAGAAGGCTGGGAAACCCGCCGCCGCCGTCGCCCCGGGCACGAATGGCTGGTCATCCGCCTGGCCGGCCAGGGCGTCATCAGCCTGGCCGAGATCGACACGTCCTGGTACCGGGGTAACCAGCCGGAGCTAGCCTCGCTGCAGACGCTGGACGCCAGCACGGGTGCCTCCCTGGCTGACCCGGCCGCCTGGCACGACCTGCTGCCGCCGGTCAAGTTGCTGCCCGACACCCCGCACCGGTTCCGGGTGAGCAGCGAGCCCGCGACTCACGTCCGGCTGAACATCTTTCCCGACGGCGGGGTAGCCCGGCTGCGGCTGCATGGTTCCCTGACCGAGCCGGGACTCGCCGCGATCCGGCGCCGCTGGGACGAGACGGCCTGAGAACAGACCCATGAGCATGTGATGATCGCCCCGGACAAGTCCGTCTCGTAAGGATCACAATTCTTTGACCTGCGCGGACTGTCCCCCGTTTACGGGAGGCATCACCACATGGATCATGAACGGCCAAGCGCCCAGCGCGTCAACTACACGCCGGCCATGGTGCGGCATACATGTGATCTCAGCCTCGGCCAACCCAAGGCCCGGGATGTCAGGGCGCACTTCGCCAGCCTGACGGCCGCCGACGGGACGGTGCATCTTGGCTTCTGGACAGACGTCGCCGAACTCACTCACTGGCATCACTTCACCCGGGGTATCCCAGCGACAGCATGCCCATAGCCGAAGCGCGGAGAGTGCCCGAGAGCCACGCAGCGCGGGCAGGGTAGGTGGGCCTGGCGGCCCAGGGACTGGTAGCTCCACCACGGCCAGCGTGGGCACGGCCAGGTGCCCCGCGCGGGTGTACCCAGAAACAATCCGCGAATAGCGGGCAGTGGCGTAAATCACCACCATAACGGGCCAATGAGAAATATAGTCAGCAAACCTTAGGAGGGGAAATGAGAAAGATCATTATCGCGCTTACCGCCGGGACAGTGATGACGCTCGCGGCGTGCGGAAGCAGCTCTAGCGGGTCCGCCAGCTCGACCACCGGCAGCACGCAGTCGGCAAGCAGCGTAGCGACGTCGACGCCGGGCAGCGCGGACGGCGGCAAGGCGTTCAGCACACCGCAGGGGCTGGCCGCAGCGCTTGACTGCACACAGCCAGGAACGCAGAACGTGTACTACGCCAGCAATGCGGTTCAGTGCAATCTCGGCGGACCGTCCGGGGCCACCACCATTATCGCTACGTTCGCGAACAGTGGGGATGAGAACAATTGGCTGAGCGCAGACGAGAACGGCGGCTCATGGGGCAATGGCGACGGATGCGCGGTGCTCGGCCCGGATTGGGCCGTAGCTCCGGTTGAGTCGGCAGGCTCAGGACCATGTGAGTGGGCTAAGAATCGCGTTGGCGGTACGGAATACAGCCCTAGCTAGCCGCTTGATCAGCATTAGTGCCCGGGGAGACGAAGCGGAGCCGTCTGGGTATCTGGATATCCGCGCTTATGTCCCATTGCGCGAGCTTGGCCCGGTCGGTCAGCCACGGGCCGAGATCGTAACGGTCCGGCGTGGCGATGCTCCCGGACACGTCGGTGTCCTGGGCGATGGCCACCGACGGTGTGCCCATGTGCCAATGCTCGATCGACTCTCCCTGTCGTTCGATGGACGTACTAGCGTCGGTGTCATGCGACAAACGCCGGACGCCGAGGACTCGCCCCATTCCACCTCCGCTCGATTGCTGCCCCAGGTCAACCTGGCGAACATGGGTTGTGTACTTATAGCACCGGACAAGTTCAAGGGCACGCTCACTGCCGCCGAGGTCGCGGCGCACGTGGCGGCCGGCCTCGGCCGGGTCCGCCCTGGGCTGGCGACGGTCCAGGTCCCCGTCGCCGATGGGGGCGACGGGACCGTCGAGGCCGCCGAGGCTGCCGGTTACCGGCGGGTCGAGGTGGGTGTCCGCGGGCCGACGGACCGCCCGGTGACGGCCGCGTTCGCGCTCAGCGAGGGCACGGCCGTTATCGAGTCCGCGCAGGCGTGCGGGCTGAGCCGGCTGCCGGAGGGCAGGCTGGCGCCGCTCACCGCGACCAGCCAGGGCGTCGGTGAGCTCATCAACACGGCGGTCAAGATGCGGGCAAAGCGGATTGTGCTGGGCCTAGGCGGCGTGGCCTGCACGGACGGCGGGGCGGGCCTGGTCACGGCGCTCGGCGGCCGGCTCCTTGACGCCGCCGGGGCCGAGCTGCCGCCCGGCGGCGCGGCCCTAGCCCGGCTGGACCGGATCGACACCGCTGGGCTGCGGGATCTGTCCGCCATCGAGGTCATCGCGGCCACCGACGTGGACAACCCGCTGCTCGGTCCGCGCGGCGCCGCAGCGGTCTATGGCCCGCAGAAGGGCGCTTCGCCGCAAGATGTCGCGGCGCTCGAGGCGGGCCTTGCCCGCTGGGCTGACGTGGCCGAGCTGGCTCTCGGGCGGCCGTGGCGGGACGACCATGGCGCGGGTGCGGCTGGCGGCCTCGGATTCGCGGCGCTGGCCTTCCTCGGCGCCACCACGCAGCCGGGTATCGAGCTGCTGCTGGACCTGCTGTCTTTCGGCGATCACCTGCGCGATGCCCAGCTGGTCATTACCGGGGAGGGTGCACTGGACCACCAGAGCCTGCACGGCAAGGCGCCGGTGGGGGTCGCCCGCGCGGCCGCCTCAGCGGTGCCCGGCCTGCCAGTAGTTGCGGTGTCCGGGGTGCGTTCGCTGACCGCGGCACAGCTCCGGACGGCTGGCATCGCGGCCGCCTACGCCCTGGCCGACATCGAACCTGACCTGGAGCGCTGCCGGGCGCAGGCCGGGCCGCTGCTGGAGGAGCTGGCCGAATACGTGGCCCGCGACTGGCTAGCCCCGGCCTAAAGAGCCAGCACCGGGAAGTCAGCACTAAGCACACCGGGAAGTCAGCGCCGGTGCTGGGCCACGAACCGGTACTCCGCCAGCGCCGCGTCGACCGCCTCCTGTGCGGTCGGCAGTGCCGCGGCCCGGCTGGCGGCCGCCCGCCGCAGCCGGGCGGCCAGCACCTCGTCGGTGAGCACCGCGCGGACCGCCTCGGCCAGCCGGGCCGGGTCGTTCGGCGGTACCAGTACAGCGGCGTCCTCCCCGGTCAGGTCGGGTGTGCCGCCGGCCCGGGTAGCCACCACAGGCACACCCGCGCGCAGCGCCTCCTGCACGATGAGCGGCTGCCCCTCCCACAGGCTGGGCAGCACGAAAACGGCGGCCGAGGCGAGCAGTGCCGGCACGTCGCGGCGCTGGCCGGCGAACCGGACATCCAGGCCGAGGCTGGCCGCCTGGGCCTTCAGTGCTGCCTCCAGCGGACCCTTCCCGGCGATGACAACGACCGGCTCGGGCCGCAGGTCCCGCCATTGGGCGGCTGCCTGCAGCAGGGTGCCGAACCCCTTCTGGGGGGCGAGCCGGCCGACGGCCAGGACCACGGGCCGCTCCGGCTCTGGGGCAAGCGGTGGCTGGGCGGGCACCAGGGTGACCTGCGGGCGGCTGAGGTGGCCGGGGGCGGATGGCTCGGGCGCGGCCGGCACCAGGGCCCGGGCGACCCGCCGGGCGCCCACGGCGCGCATCCGCTCCTCCAGGTCACCGGACACGCAGAGCACCAAGTCCGCACTGCGCGCGACGATCCGCTCCAGTACCTGGTAGACGGCGCCGGTGGTCCCGCCCTCGGGCGGGGCGTTGTGCACGGTCACCACCAGCCCGGGCCGGGAGTCGTAGACGCTGGGCCGGACGAAGCGCAGCGCGATCGCGGTGAGCGCGCCCGCCCGCAGGCCGTGCGCGTGCACCACGTCGGGGCGCCAGGCTGCCAGCAGCCGGCGCAGCCGGGCGGCGGCCCGCAGGTCAGGCCCGGGCCGGAGCCGGGTCGCGATATCGACCGCGGAGAAACCCACGCCGGCGGCGGTGAAGGCGAAGTCGCGCTCGGTCTGGGCCGGGCCGAGCACCTCGGCGGGCACCCCGTGGGCGGCGCAGCCGACCGCGAGCATCAGCACATGCCGCGCGGTCCCGCCGGTGCTGGTGCCCAGAACGAACGCGACCTTCACGTGCGCAGCACCTTCCGGACCACCGACCGCAGGTCGCCGCCGTCCGCCACCGCCACCACCGCGAAGAACGCCACCAGCACAGCCGCGCTGGCCAGCAGGGTTACGGCCATATTGGGCAGGAAACCACTCCCCCGCAGGCCGGCCGAGACGCCGAACCCGGCGGCCGCGCCGGCCAGCGCGCCGGCCAGCCCAGCCAGGGCGGCGCGCCCGCAACCGTGCAGCGCGGCGACCCCGCGGACGCGCCGGACCAGGATCAGCAAGGCAATCCCGGACCCGGTCAGCCCCAGGGTGGTACCCGCCCCCAGCCAGGGCACCACCGCAGACCGGGGCACGAACGGCACGATGACCAGGTCGGCCACGATGACCAGCAGCCAGCCGCCGCTGACGGCCAGGGCGGCGTCCCGGCTGCGGCCGTAGGCGTACAGCACCCGCGACAGGTTCGCGGTCAGGCCATACCCGACCAAGCCGGGCGCGAACGCCGCCAGCGCGATGGCTAGTTGCCGGGCGTCCGCGGACTGGCCCACGTGGGACTGGAAGACCCGCGCGAGCGGGATGCAGGTACCCGCCATCCCGGCCACTCCGAGCCAGGACGCCACCATGACCGCGCGGGTCGAGGTGGCGCTGGTGGCGTCGAACCGCTCGTCGCGAGCGGACAGCTCGGGAAAGGCGCTGGTCGCGATCGGCACGGCCAGCACGGCGTAGGGCACGAAGAACACCGCCCAGGCGAAGCTGTACAGCACCAGCGCCCCGCTGCCACCGCGCGAGTTGGCCAGCACGATCACGACCGCCGTCGAGGCGTCCTGCGCGACCAGCGTGGCGATACCCGCTGTGGCCAGTGACCTGACCCGGGCGCCGATCCCGGCCGGGAATTTCAGCGCCGGGCGCAGCGACAGGCGCAACCTGGCGGCCGGCCACAGCGGCGTGAGGACCAGCGCCGCGACCCCGAGGGTGGTCCCAGCGGCCAGCACGACCCAGGCCATCATGGGCACCGGCCGGGTCATGTCCTGGTAACCGTGCCCGATCGCGCCGAACCAGAAGTATGCGCCGATGACGACCAGGCTGGACACGACCGGGGCCAGGGCTGGCGAGGCGAACCGCCGCTGTGACTGCAGGATGCCGTAGAGCACCACGGCCAGGCCGTAGAGCAGGATCTGCGGCGCGAACACCTCCAGCATCCGCGCGCTGAGGCTGACCATGGCGGCCCGGGGGCATCCTGGGGTGCCGCCCAGCAGCACCGACACCAGCGGTCCCGCGATGGCCGCGACCAGTACGCTGACCGGCACCAGGAGCAGCACGGCCCAGGTCAGCAGAGCCGAAGAAGTCTGCCGCACCTGCTCGCGGCTGGTGGCCGGCCGGCCAGCACCGGCACCACGACCGCCGTCAGCGCGCCGCCCATCACAATGTCGTAGATGATGTTCGGCACCATGTTGGCGGTGGTGTACGCGGTGCCCAGGCAGGAGGCCTGGACCGTGTGCGCGAACACGACCTGACGGCCGAAACCGATCACCCGCGCCAGCATGGTGATGGCGCCGATGAGCACGGCGGCACGGCCTATCCCCCCACCCCGCTGCCGTGCGCTCCCCCGCTCGGCCACGGGAAGGCTCACGTGTCCGGCGGCGGGTTGTCTTTGGCCGAACGGGCGGCGTTATCCGCCTCGGTGAGTTCCGTGGCAGTAGTGCGCTGGGCCGGTATCGCTGCCGCCGGCACCGGCGGCACGGGACGGCGGCCGAGCATATCCAGCCAGTTCAGGGCGGGGGTGCGCGCGATCACCTTGGTGAAGCTGACCTTCTCGCTGGCCGCGGTGAGTCCGGCGATGCCGGCCAGCAGCGCCATCCGGGCCGGGCGGGGCAGGCTCACGGCCGACGCGCCGAGCATGGCGCCGAGCGCGTTGGCCCCGGCGTCGCCCAGCATCGCCCGCTCGCCCAGATCCTCCGGGAGCAACGCCAGCCCCGCCCCCAGCGGCGCCGCCGGGCCGGCCGTGTCGGCCGGGGCGAGCAACGCGGTGCAGGCGATGGCGACCTTGATGGCCCGGCCGGGCCGCAGGTCGAACAGGTTGAGCAGGTTCGCCCCGCCGGCCACCAGCGCGGCGTCGAGGACGACGTCGGCGGGCGCCCCGCCGGCCGTGGCCGCGCTCGCCAGCCCGGTGAGGCCGATGCCGCCGAGCTTGATCGCCCCGGTGGTCACCTCGCCGTGGCGCAGCGCACCAAGATGACCACGGAACCCGCGGCGGTCACCCGATCCGGCCAGGTCGTCGTAGGCGCCGAACGCGGCGGCGCCCACCCCGCCGACGGCAATCGCCGCGCTCGCCCGCCAGTCCGGCCGTCCGGCCGCCCGGCCCTGTGTCAGCCGACCCTGTGTCAGCAGTCCCTGCGTCAGCGTTCCCTCTGCCAGGCGCTGAGCCAGTGGCCAGCACAGCACCCCCGCGACCGCCCCGGCTGCGACCGCTGGTCCCTCCAGCAAGGTGAGTGGCTCACCCCGGTGGTTCGTGCGGGACCAGGTCTTGGCCCCGCCGGGGGGGCGGTAGTTCAGGGCGGCGTAGGCCAGCCGGGCCGCGCCGGCTGCCGTCGCGGCGGTCACCGCGTACCGCGCCAGCCTGCGGGCGACGCGCTGAGGCGTGGGCTCGCTCATTTCTTCGCCTTCTTGGTGGCCGCCGGGCTGACGGTGGTACTCGGCGAGGCGCTCGGCGTGGGTACCGGGGACGGCGCGACCGCACTGGCGCCGTTGGCCGTGAACCCGTAGCTGCCGGACTTGCCGCCACCGAGCAGCACGGCCAGCGCCTGGATGGCCGCGGTCTGCCCGATGGTCAGGTCCGCGTTGTCGACCGTGGACACGTGGCTGGCGACGTTGTTCTGCCGCAACACGGCGATCGGGCTGCCCGCGGCCGAGCCCCCCGACGAGCCCACGACCACGGTGGCTGAACTCTTGGCCGCCAGCTCCTGCACCACCGGGACAAGCACCTGGTCGAGTGGATCGGAGCTGCCGTCGGCTGGCGCGTTCTGCGGGGTCACCACGACGGTGAGCGTGGCCGGCGTGCCGGGCCGCCCGCTGGTGCTGAGGAACTGCGACGCGGCGTACGCCGTCAGCATGGTGCTGGCGCCGGTGCCCTGGTCCGCCCCGGCCGAGGGCAAGCCTGCCGAGCTGGCGCTGCCCGTGG
This sequence comes from uncultured Actinomycetota bacterium, assembly GCA_963781225.1. Classification (GTDB taxonomy): domain Bacteria; phylum Actinomycetota; class Actinomycetes; order Streptosporangiales; family Streptosporangiaceae; genus Palsa-504. The sequence goes on along the minus strand of CAWAFD010000011.1, from coordinate 47,582 downwards.
CGGACGATCCCGTGGCGGACGATCCCGTGGCGGACGATCCCGTGGCGGACGATTCCGACTTGACCAGGATCTCGCTGGCGATTACCTGGGCGGCCTGCTGCTGGTACGTCGCGGTGCTGTCCAGGACGATAGCGCTGTGCTGGGCGATGTCCAGGGTGGTCTGGTTCAGTGTGTCCTGGGTCGTGTCGGTGGTGTCGAAGAACTTCGGCTGCAGGTTGATCTGGCCGGTGACGCTGGCGCCCGCGTCGGTGGCGGCGGTGGTGATCCCGCTGATCACCGAGGCCTGCGCGCCCGGTTCGGTGACGATCAGCACCCGCTGGCCGGGAAGCAGGTTCTTCAGGACCGCGGGCTGGACGGTGGCAGCGAACGCGTTCCCCGCGCTGGCCTGGGCCTGTGCCGTGTCGCGCTGGCTGCTGACCTGGCCGAGCTCGGTCTGCAGCTTGGCCGTGGTCTTGTCCAGGAAGTTGTACGCCGGTCCCTGCAGCTCGGTAGAGCCCAGGACGATCCCGATCGCCAGCGCCAGGAACACCGCGACGATAGAGACGAGGTGGTAGCGAAAATCAATCACTAGAGCTTTCCGGTCAGCCAGTAGGTGAAGGAATCCCAGGTCGCATCGAAATACCTGGCCAGGATGGGTTCGGCAGGCGAGAACAGCACGACCACCAGCACCGTCACCGCCGCGGCGAGGACCAGCACGAGCAGCGACCAGCCGGAGATCCGGCTGTGATAGAGCTGGTGCACGCCGCGGGCGTTGACCAGCTTCCCGGCCACCCGCAGGTGCGTGATGAACGTGCTCGACATGCCCGGGCGGCCCTTGTCGAGGAACTCCTCGAGGGTGTGATGGGTGCCGACCACCGCGATCAGGCTGGCGCCCTTGGCGTCGGCGACCAGCAGGGCCACGTCCTCGCTGGTGCCCGGGGCTGGCAGTGTGATGGCGTCGACGCCGAGCGCGCGAACCCGCGCCAGCCCGGGCGCCCGGCCGTCGGGATAGGCGTGCACCACGAGTTCGGCGCCGCAGCACAGTGCCTCGTCCGATACCGAGTCCATGTCCCCGAAGATGGCGTCGGGCTGGTATCCCGCCTCGAGCAGCGCGTCCGCGCCGCCGTCGACAGCCACCAGGACCGGCTTGTACTCACGGATGTACGGCCGCAACGCCGCGATGTCCTCGCGGTAGTGGTAGCCGCGCACCACGACCAGGACATGCCGTCCGTCCATGTCCGTGTCCATGTCGGGCGGCTGGATACCGTTCGTGAGCAGCTCATGCTCGCGGCGGAGAAACTCCAGAGTGTTCGCGGCGAAAGCCTCGATCTGCACGCCGACCATGGCCCGGGCTTCGGTCATGGCCGCTTCGACCAGTTCCGGGGTCAGTGGCGTGCCCTTGGCGACCACCGTCTCACCCAGGTAGAGAGTCTCCTGGTCCAGCCGGACCGTGGCGCCGTCCGCGACCTTGAGCAAGACATCTTGTCCTACTCCGTCGATCACCGGGATACCCGCCTCGAGCAGCAGCTTGGGGCCCAGGTTAGGATAACGCCCTGTAATGCTGACCGAGGCGTTCACCACGGCCGCGACCTGGCGCCGGATCAGTTCCTCGGCGCTGACCCGGTCGACGTCGGCGTGGTCGATGATGGCGATCTCGCCCGGGGCCAGCCGCTTGGTGATGCTCTTGGTCTTACGGTCTACCCGCGCGACAGCCACGATGCCGGGCGGCTCATCAGCCTTACCCCGCGAACGCAGCGGATTCTTCACGGACGACACCTTCATCGAGTTCCATCCTGCCAGAGCAGTAACGCACCGATGGCCATGTTGGCGATTACGGCGTGTCATGGATTGGGCGACGATTAGTCACTAGCGGTCGCACGCAGTTGCTGAAAGTTACCACCCAAACCTGAAATTTTCCTGAGAGACGGACAGTCCCCGGGTCACTGCGGGAACCAGCCGGTCCCGGCCCCGCGGTGGGTCGTGGGCGGCCGGGCGCGCGGCGGCCGGTCAGGTAGTGTTGAAATCGTGACCAAAGGGGCTCGTTTCACCGAGGACGACGCGGAAGCGCAGGTCCACGGAATCTGCTTCAAGACAGGACCGCCGGAGCGCGTCGGCGTTGAACTCGAATGGCTGGCACGCGATCCCCGTGATCCCGCGCTGCCGGTCCGGGCGGAGCAGGTAGCCGCCACCCTGGCCGGCTTCGGGCCATCTGACGACAAGGGTTACGCGGGGCAGCAAGCCCCATCCGTTCAGTATCAATTTCCCTCCCTGCCATCCGGCGCCTCGCTCACCGTCGAGCCGGGCGGGCAGCTCGAGCTCAGCTCGGCACCCGCCGCTAACCTCCGTGAGCTCATCGAGGTGACCGGCAGCGATCTGGCCGCGCTGCGTGATTCGGCGGCGGCGGCCGGCCTCGAACTCTGCGGCTACGGACTGGACCCGCTGCGTCCGCCCCGGCGCCTGCTCGATCTGCCGCGGTACGTGGCCATGGAGAGGTTCTTCGACCGTGAGGGCCCGTGGGGCCGCCAGATGATGTGCGGCACCGCGTCGGTCCAGGTCTGCGTCGACGCCGGCGAGGACGGCCCGGGCCAGTCCGGATACCGGTTCCGCTGGCAGCTGCTGCACACGATCGGCCCGGTGCTCGTGGCCGCCTTCGCCAACTCCCCGCTGCGCGGCGGCCGGCCCACTGGCTGGCGATCCTCGCGCCAGCAGGTGTGGTCGCATATGGATCCGGGTCGCACCCGGGCCCCGGCCGGCATACGGGACGCCGCGGCGGCGGACCGGGATCCGCGCGACGACTGGACCGCCTATGCCCTGGACGCCGAGCTCATGTGCGTGCGCGAGCCCGGCTCGCAGGACTGGACCGCGCCGCCCGGGCTGACCTTCCGCGGCTGGCTGCGCGCGGGCGGATCCGGCTCGCTGCGTGAGCCCACCGCCGAGGACCTGGACTATCACGTGTCCACGCTGTTCCCGCCGGTCCGGCCGCGTGGCCACATGGAACTGCGGATGATCGACGCGCAGCCCGGTGACGGCTGGATCGTGCCGACGGCCGTGGTCACCGCCCTGACCGACGACCCGCGCGCTGCCGGGGAGGCGATGGCCGCGGCCGAGCCGGTGTGGCAGGCCGCGGACGGTGACGGGGAGCCGTGGCTGCGGGCCGCCCGGTGCGGCCTAGCCGACCCGGTGATCGGCCTGGCCGCCAGGCAGTGCTTCGAGGCCGCCGACGCCGCTCTGGGCCGCTCCGGCGCGCCCCTCGCGGTCCGCCAGGCGGTGGCCGGGTTTGCCGAACACTACGTGCTCCGCGACCGATGTCCCGCCGACGATCAACTGGACGGAGTGACATGACCCACTCTCAGCTCGACCCGGAGACCCACCTCGACCCGGAAGCCCTGCGCGGGCTGATCGCCCGCGAGCTGACCGGCAACCGGCAGCGGACCACCCTGCTCACCGACAGCGTGGACGAGGACGATCTCGTCCGGCAGCACTCACCGCTGATGTCTCCGCTGGTCTGGGACCTCGCGCACATCGCCAACCAGGAAGAGCTGTGGCTGCTGCGCGAGGTCGGCGGGCGCGACCCCCTGCATCCGGAGATCGATCCGCTCTACGACGCGTTCGAGCACCCGCGGTCCGAGCGTCCCACCCTGCCGTTGCTGCCGCCCGCCGAGGCCCGGGCCTATGGCCACGAAGTACGTGGCCGGGTGATGGACCTGCTCGAACGCGCGACCTTCAGCGGCACCCGGCTGCTCGGCGACGGGTTCGCGTTCGGGATGGTCGCCCAGCACGAGGCACAGCACGACGAGACCATGCTCATCACCCACCAGCTCCGCAAGGGCGGCCCGGTGCTGACCGCCGCGCCTCCGGGCCCGGCCCCGGCCGATGCGCTCGGGCTGCCGGCCGAGGTGCTGGTGCCCGGTGGGCCGTTCACCATGGGCACCTCGACCGAGCCGTGGGCGCTGGACAACGAGCGGCCCGCGCACAGTGTGGAGGTGGCATCGTTCTACCTCGACACCACCCCGGTGACCTGCGGCGCCTACACCGAGTTCATCGAGGCCGGCGGGTACGACGACCCACGCTGGTGGACGACGGCGGGCTGGCAGCACCGGCGCGGACACCGGGCTGACGGCGCCGCTGTACTGGAGCCGGGACGGCGGGCAGTGGATCCGCCGCGTGTTCGGCCGACCGGAGCCGGTGCCGCCGCAAGAGCCCGTGCTGCACGTGTCCTGGTACGAGGCGGACGCGTATGCCCGGTGGGCTGGGCGCCGGCTGCCGACCGAGGCCGAGTGGGAGAAGGCGGCCCGGTTCGACCCGGCAACCGGCCTGACCCGCCGCTACCCCTGGGGCAACGCCGAGCCCGAGCCATCCGCAGGCCAACCTGGGCCAGGGCTATCTGCGCCCGGCTCCCGCGGGCTCCTACCCCGACGGGGCGGCACCGTGCGGCGCACAGCAGCTGATCGGCGACGTCTGGGAGTGGACGAGCTCGGACTTCGCTGCCCTACCCGGGGTTCCGGGCGTGGCCCGTACCGGGAGTACTCGGAGGTGTTCTTCGGCCCGGAGTACAAGGTGCTGCGCGGTGGGTCGTTCGCGGCCAGCTCGGTCGCCTGCCGGGCAACGTTCCGCAACTGGGACTACCCGATCCGGCGGCAGATCTTCGCCGGGTTCCGCACCGCGCGGAACGCCCGTGCGGACGCCGCCTGATGTGCCGGCATCTGGCCTACCTGGGACCGCCCACCACGCTGCGGTCGGTGATCATCGATCCGCCGCACGGGCTGTACAGCAGTCCTGGGCGCCGCGGCGGCAGCGGCACGGGACGATGAACGCGGACGGCTTCGGCGTCGGCTGGTACGCGCCGCTGACCCGGTCCCGGCCCGCTACCGCAGGCCAGGCCGATCTGGGGCGACGAGTCGTTCGCCGACCTGGCCCGGGTCACCCGGTCCGGCGCGGTGCTGGCGGCGGTCGCGTTCGGCCACGGACGGCACCGATCCCGGCGCCGCCGCGACCGCGCCGTTCACCGCGGGCGGCTGGCTGTTCAGCCACAACGGCGTCGTGGCGGGTGGCCGGAGTCGGCGGCCGCGGTGGCCGCCTCCTGCCCCCGGGACGCGCTCAGCCCGGACGCCCGGGTGGACTCCGCGCTGCTGTGGGCGCTGGTCCGGCAGCCGGCTCGCTGCCGGGCTGCGCGCCCGCCGAAGCGCTGGCCGCGACGATCGGCGCCCTGGACGCGGCGGGCGTGACCGGGCGGTTCAACCTCCTGCTCACCGACGGGCAGCTCATCGCCGCCACCGCCGCCGGGGACACCCTGTGGTACCGGCCCGCCGGGCCGTCGGTCCCGGGGTGGTCGTTGCTTCCGAGCCGCGACGACGAGCCCGGCTGGACCGAGGTCCCGGACCGCCCGGTCATCACCGCCAGCCACCGCAGGCCGGCGCCGCCGACCTCCCTGGATGCCGCTGCCCCGCAGAGCCTTACCTCGCAGACCCTGACCGAGGACGGAAGGATCGCAATCCCATGACATCCCTGGACCGCCGGCTGCCGCACGGGTTCATGGCCGAAGCGCTGCGCGCCGACGCGCTCGCCGGGCTGCACCGCCGCGGGCGAGCCGAAGTCGCTGCCGCCCAAGTGGTTCTACGACGCGCAGGGCAGCGCGCTGTTCGACAAGATCACCCAGCTGCCCGAGTACTACCCGACCCGGGCCGAGCGGGAGATCCTGCAGCGCCCGCGCCGCCGAGATCGCCGGGCCGACCGGGGCACGGACGCTGGTCGAGCTGGGCTCGGGATCCTCGGACAAGACCCGGGTGCTGCTCGACGCGCTGCGGGCCCGGCGCACGCTGCGCTGCTACGTGCCGGTCGACGTCAGCGAGCCCGCCCTGTCGCGGCCGACAGGCGCGCTGATCGGCCGAGTATCCCGGGCTGGACGTGCGGGCGTGGTGTCCGACTTCGAGGCGCACCTCGGGCTGCCCGCGGACGGCGACGCGCCCGCTCCCCGCCTGGTCGCCTTCCTGGGCAGCACGATCGGCAACCTGCTCCCGGCGCAGCGGGCCGCCTTCCTGGCGCGGGTGCGCGACCGGCTGCGGCCCGGCGACTCCTTCCTGCTCGGCACCGACCTGGTCAAGGACCCGGCCACGCTGGTGGCCGCGTACGACGACGCTGCCGGGGTCACCGCCGAGTTCAACAAGAACGTACTCGCGGTGCTCAACGCCGAGCTCGGAGCGGACTTCGACCTGGACGCGTTCGAGCACGTCGCGGTGTGGGATTCCGAAGCCGAATGGATCGAGATGCGGCTGCGCTCGCGGATGGCGCAGACCGTGCAGCTGCCCGGCATCGGGCTGACGGTCGATTTCGCCGACGGCGAGGAGATGCGGACCGAGGTCTCGGCCAAGTTCCGGCGCCGGGGCGTGGAGCGGGAACTGGCGGCGGCCGGGTTCGCGATGAGGTCCTGGTGGACCGACGCGGCGGACCAGTTCGGGCTGTCGCTGTCGGTGCCAGCCTAGGCGTCAGGAACGGCGGGCGGGACCGCCGAGGCGCTCTTGCAGGCACACGGTGACGGTGTCCCCGGCCTGCTTACCGATGACCTCGCGGAGGTCCGCCTTGACCGGCAGCTTGTGGGTGCCGTCACCCAGGGCCATGAATGAGCTCTGGAACGGGTGGCCGTCGATGGTCCCCCGGACCTTGACCAGGCCCCTGGTGCCGAAGAATTCCACGGACTCCGGCCAGATCAGGTACGTCCAGCCCCCCTTGGCCTCGCTGCGCTGGAGCGTGGCGGTGAACTCCTTGAGCATGATCTGCCTCCTGGAGCAAGCTTAGACGGCGGTCCCCGGCGGGCACTGTTCATCAGGCCGCATGGCCGTCCGCTCGCCCCTCCCCGGAGCGGGCTGGCGGCGATGCCATACTGACCGCATGTCCCGGCGAGCAGCGTCAGACGATGGTGGCGCCGAGCCACCGGCCACACTCCGGTCGCAGCATGTCGAGGCCACCCGCCGCGCCGTGCTCGACGCGGCGCGCTCCTCGTTCGCCCAGAAGGGGTACGCGCAGACATCGGTCGACGAGATCGCGGCCGCGGCCCGGGTCACCAAGGGCGCGGTATATCACCATTTCGCCGGCAAGGAGGCGCTGTTCCGCGCCGTCCACGATGAAGTTGAGGCCGAGGCGCAGGCCCGTGCGGCGGGCGCCGGCGACCCGCAGGGCGCGCCGATCGATCAGATCGTGGCTCAGGTGAACGCCTACCTCGACGCCGCCCTCGACCGGGAGATTCAGCGGATCACGCTCATCGACGGGCCAGCCGTGCTCGGCCTCGGGCTAGATGTTCCCGCCGCCCAGCAACCGGGCCACGTTGCCCTTCGCCTGTTCATCGCCAGCGCCATCGAGCACGGCCAGATCGCCGACCTCGACCCCGACGTCCTCGCCCGCCTGATCGGGGGCCTGGCGCTGCAGGGCGGCCTGCTTATCGCGCGCGCCAGCGATCCCGACATCACCAGGGCTGCCCTCGGCCAGGCCCTCGGCGCGATGCTCCGGGGCCTGGCCCCGGGACGATAACGACCCCTGCGGCGGGCGGCGGCGGTAACAGCCCGCGGCCGTCCATGGGCTGCGACGGCGGGACTTCCGGGAGCCTTAAATACGTTGCCCCTCTTGCATACCGAGAGTATGTTTTATATTCATGGAATCCGGAACGCTGGAAACTCGCCTCGGACCGGTGGCCTGGCAATCGACCGGCCAGGGACCGGAACTCATCTTCTTTGCCGGGGCCCTCGCAAATCACGACCTGTGGCGTGACGTCATCGTCGCGCTGCAGGACCGCTACCGCTGCATCACCGTCGACCTGCCGCTGGGTGCGCACAGCCGGCCGCTATCGGCTGATGCCGACCGGTCAGCACCGTCGCTGGCCCGGCTGATGCTGGACTGCCTCGACCTGCTCGGCGCGGACGACGCCACGGTGATCGCCAATGACACGGCCGGCGGACTGCTCCTGCTCTCGCTGTCCACGGGCCATCAGGCGCTCGGGCGGATAGGCCGCCTGGTCCTCACGAACTGCGACAACTACGATCAGTTCCCGCCCGGTAGCCTCGCGAAGGCATCGGCGCTATGCCGTGCCCTTCCCCGGCTCGCGCGGACCCTTGTCCGGCTGCAGCTCCGGTCGCCTGCCGTCCGGCGCAGGATCGCCGCCGGCGTCGCGGCGCGCGGACTGGACAGCGAGCGGGCGGAATCCTTCTTCGGGCCGGGCCGGCGCGACCCGCGGGTGGCCGGCGATCTTGTCGCGGCCATGGCCGGCTTCCGCCCCCAGTTGCTCCTCGACGCCGCCGGTGCGATCCCGGCTTATGGCCAGCCGGTCCTGCTGGTCTGGGGCGATTCGTGTGACTTCTTCACAATGGCCCAGGCGCGACGGCTCGCCTCGGAGTTCCCGCGCTCCACGCTGGTCCCGGTGCCGGGCGCCAAGACGTGGGTCCCCGTCGACAATCCGGCCGCGCTCGCCGGGGCCATCACCGACTTCATGTCGGCACCGGCGTCCTGACGGCGCGACAGCCGCGGACCGGCTCCGCTGACTGAGGTTCAGATATCCGTCAGCTGACCGATGTCTCTCCATGCAATTTGCAGCACCATTTTTCCTGCAACCGGACCTCCGCGAAGGAAGCCGCCGCATGGATGAGCACATGATGACCCGCAGGCAGGTGGCATGCCTGTTCAAAGTCACCTCATCGGCGGTAGCGACCTGGGCGCGACGCGGGCGCCTGCCCGAGATCCGCGATGAGACCGGCCGCCCCCGGTACCGGCGCACCGATGTGGAGGCGCTGTACCGGAGCGGGTTCAGGCACCGGGCGGCGCCGCCCCGGCCAGCGCACCGGGACGTCACCGGAAGGAGGACCGCGTCATGACCATGCAATACGCCGGGTACGAGGCATCGCCGCAAGAAATCACCCCTGCCGGGGCACCGCGAACGCGGAAGCTGCCCTGCGCGCGGTGCGGCGCCGTCGGCACGCACTACCTGACCTGCTCACGGCTCCAGTTGCCGTCCGGCTACCGTTTCAGCGACGACGACCGGCCAGCCACGGCGTCCAGGCGGCCCTCCAGCGGCCCGGACCACCCGGACTGGCCTCGGCCACCGCAGCGCTAGCCGCCTCATATCCTCGCTAAGGGCTCCACGTCGCAGGCGTCGGAGCAGCAGGCCCGGCTGGCCATCACACGACTGGACCGCCGGCCGGGTAACAAGCCGGTGGGAACGCCCTCACCGGTCAGCCGGGAAGGGTGAGTGTGGCGGCGCCCGACATCACCTTCGCGCTGCTCGACGGGAGGCAGGCCGCCGAGCACGCGGACGAGTTTCAGGCCTTGCACACCGAGGTCTACGCCGACCCGCCGTACCGGCGGCCGGCGGACGCGGCGGAATTCACGAAGCGATTCCACGTGCAGCGCCGCCAGCCCGGATTCGTCCTGGCCGAGGCCCGGAGCGGCGGCTTCCTGATCGGGTACGCGGCCGGGATGCCGCTGCGCCCGTCGACGTCGTGGTGGCGCGAACTCACCGCTCCGCTGCCGGACGACGTCACCGCCGAGCGGCCTGGACGCACCTTCGCGCTGACCGACCTGCTGGTCCGCGCGTCCTGGCGGCGCCAGGGCATCGCCGAGACCCTCTACGGCCTGGTTCTGGCGGACCGGCCCGAGGAGCGCGCCACGCTGGTCGTCTCCCCCATCGCCACCGCGGCGCAGAACGCATTCACCAAGTGGGGCTGGCGCAAAGTCGCGCGGACACGTGATCCAGGCCCCCCGCATGCCGTGTCGGACGTGCTGCTGACTGACCTGCCCGCAGGCCGCAGCTAGCGCCCGGCCCCGGCGGCCAGAGACTAACGGCGAGGATGCTGAGCGCGGTCACGAGGGGACGGGGCAGCCCGCACCATCGTCCGCGCCCGGCCCCGGCGGGCCCGGTTCGCGGCACGGTGCCGGTCTTCCTCTTCCGCCACATCATCCGCGGAGGGTTCCATATACAACTTCACGAACATGGGGTGCATGATGACCTCCTCATGCCCAGGCGACTCAGCCACGAATCCACAGTCGGCTAGGCAGTTCCCCGTCTTTCTCGCGGAGCCCGCAGACACCGCAAGAGATACATCATCGTGTGGAGAAACCCCCCGGAATCCGGGGGGTTTCTCCACACGATCTCGTGAGCACGGCTCTGCACCGCGGGCTGGGCTCAGGGCTGTGATCCGGGATGGGAAGCTGATGCTGGAGTGACGGCGCTGGGGGGCGGCCTGCACCCCCGGGACGGGCGGGCGGAAGATCGGCGCGAAATATGATCCGTTCGATGTCGAGGAGAGGGCGGCGGCTCCGACTTACGGGTGAGAGCGCGCCGGCGCAGGCGCCGGGACTCGGAAACACAGGAACACGGGACACAGGAACACGGGACACAGGAACACAGGAACACAGGAACACAGGAACACGGAGGACGGCACCAGTGAAATACCTGATGATGATCTACGGCAACCAGGAGAAGTGGGCCTCCATGCCGGCCGATGAGTGGTCGGAAGCGATCGGCCGGCAGGACGCCTTCAACCGCAAGTACGCCGGGACCGGCGAGCTGCTCGGCGCCTACGGGCTGGCCGACGCGGTCCAGGCCCGGCTGGTCCGCCGGGAGGACGGGCAGCCCGCCGTGACCGACGGGCCGTACCTGGAGACCAAGGAGTACATGGCGAGCTTCTACCTGCTGGATTGCGAGAACGAGGGGCGCGCGCTGCAGATCGCGGCCGACATGCCCTTCGCGGATGTCGAGCCGGTCGAGCTGTGGCCGATCTTGCACGAGGCCAAGACGGATCTGTGAAGCCGGGGCCGGACGGCGTCGAGGACCTGCTGCGCGAGCTGGCGCCGCAGGTCCTGGCCGCGCTGGTGCGCCGGTACGGCCAGTTCCACCTGTGTGAGGACGCCTGCCAGGAGGCGCTGCTGGCGGCCGCGCAGACCTGGCCGCGGGAGCTGCCGGAGAACCCGCGCGGCTGGCTGATCACGGTGGCCTCCCGCCGCCTGATGGACCAGGTGCGCAGCGAACGCTCGCGGCGCAGCCGCGAGGAGCTGATCGCGGTGGCCACGCCTGCCGCCGAACTGCTGGCCCCGCCGGCCGATGCCGGCCCGGCGGACGATGATGACTCGCTGGCTCTGGTGTTCGGCTGCTGTCACCCGGACCTGTCCGCGCCAAGCCAGATCGCGCTGACACTTCGTGCGGTCGGCGGCCTGACCACCGCGCAGATCGCGGCGGCGTTCGGGGTGCCTGAGGCGACGATGGCCCAGCGGATCAGCCGGGCCAGGGCGACCCTCTCCGGCACCGGTTTCGACGTCACCCTGCCGGCCGGGACCGAGCGGACCGAGCGGCTGCGCGCCGTGCTGCACGTTCTCTACCTGATCTTCAGCGAAGGCTACACGGCCAGCGGCGGTGACGAGCTGACGGTGCCCTCGCTGTCAGTGGAGGCGATCCGGCTGACCCGCTGGCTGCACCGGCTGCTGCCTGCGGACGGCGAGGTCACCGGGCTGCTGGCGCTGATGCTGCTGACCGACGCCCGGCGCGCGGCGCGCACGCTCGCCGATGGGTCGCTGGTCCCGCTGGCCGAACAGGACCGGGACCGGTGGGACCAGGCCCAGATCGCCGAGGGCATCGCGCTGGTCAGCGCGGTTCTGCCCGAGGGTGAGGTCGGGCCGTACCAGCTGCAGGCGGCCATCGCCGCCGTGCACGACGAGGCGGCGACCATGGCCGGTACCGACTGGCCGCAGATCCTGGGACTCTATGAGCTGCTCGAGCTGACCACGGGAGCGAACCCGTTCACCACGCTGAACCGCGCGGTGGCGGTGGCGATGGTGTACGGCCCGCAGGCCGGCCTGGAGATCCTGGCGGAGCTCGCCGAGGACAAGCGGATGGTGCGGCACCACCGGCTGTTGGCCACCCGGGCTCACCTGCGCGAGCTGGCTGGCGACGAGCCAGCGGCCGCGGCCGACTACCTGGAGGCGGCCCGCCACACGACCAGCCTGCCCGAACGGCGATACCTGGCCCGGCAAGCGGCCCGGCTGGCCGGTGAAGCCGGGTGGCCCACCGCCGGAAAGCCCTCAGCACCGGCCGTGGCCGCCCGCACCGGCCGCGGCCGCCCGCACTGGCCAGGGCCTAACGTGCCCGGCGAGGCCGGGGAGGCTGGGTTGCCGACCTCGGGCTGCGGGAACAGCGTGCGCAGCAGGTGGCCGAACCCGTGTGGTGCCCGGGTCTGCCGCCGGGCCGACGTCTGCACCGCGATGTCGCTGGCTTGCAGAACCGAGCAGCCAGTTTCGGTAGCGGCGGCGAGCAGGCCATGATCCTCCGCGGTGGGCAGCGGCCGGAAGCCGCCCGCTGCCAGGTAGCAGGATGCCCGGATGCCCAGGTTCGCGCCGTGCACATGCGGATGCGGCCCATTGCCGAAGTCGTACATAGCCGCAAATGCGGCCGGAGCGCTCTCGGGATGCCCGGTCCAGTCGGTGACGGCGACGGTCCCGAGCACCACGTCCCAGCCCTGGCCGGCGTACATGAGCTGACGTCGCAGCCAACCGGGCGGCACCACCGTGTCGGCATCGGTGGTGGCCAGCCAGACCTCGGCCGGGTCGTTGCCCTCGGTCCGCCGCAGCAGCTCGGCCATGCCGGCCGCACGCGCGGCGCCGACGTTGCGCGCCTCGATCCTGATCACTGGTGCGCCACAGGCAGCGGCCACCGCTGCCGTCTCGTCGGTGCAGGCATCGGCGACCACCAGCACGTGCACGGGTACCTCCGCGTGTGCCGCCTCCCGCAGCCCGGCCAGGCAGGCGGGGAGCAATAGGGCCTCGTTGTGCGCCGGCACGACCACACCGGCAGCCGCCACTGGCCGGGATGTGGTCACACCAGGCCCGTCGCCTGGGCGACCGAGGTCGGGACGCCCTCGGTCCGGACGTACACCTCGGCCAGGAAGTCCGCCTCGGTGTGGCTGACCAGGCGGGCCAGGCCAGGCTGGCCAGCGAGTGCCTGGTGCACGTCGTCGCCGGTTCGCGGATAGTCGGCCACCGGGTGTCGCCAGTGCACGGCGAGCAGCGTGCCGTCCGGCTCCAGCGAGGCGGCAGCTTGCTTGAGCACCTGTTCCAGGTCGTAGTCGCCGAAGTAGTAGAGCACCTCGGACAGCACGATCAGGTCGAACCGGCCGGCCTGCCACTGCCGGGGGATCTCGCGCTTCTCGACCCGGACCTGGGGCAGGTCGCTGGTCCGCTCCGCCGCGGCCTGCACCGCGGCCGCGGCAAGGTCGCAGGACAGCAGGGCATCACAGCGCGGGGCCAGCAGCCGGCTGAACACGCCGACCGAACAGGCCGGCTCGAAGGCATTGCGGTATCGCTCGGCGGGAAGCTGCGCCAGGGCGATCGCGTACTTGCGCCGCTCGTACCAGCGCTCGGCGAACCCCCACGGGTCGGGTGCGGCCTGGTACATGGCGTCGAAGTAGCCCGCCGCAAGCGTGACCGGCGTTGTCATCGCAGCAGCACCTCCTGCCCTCGGGTGAAATGGGCCACGATCCCGGGTGGCAGGACCGGTCCGGTGACCGGGTCCCGGTCGGTGAGCTGGCTGGTGAAGGCGCTGATGGCCGCCTGCTTGCGGCTGGCCGCCTCGGGTGGCAGCGGCACCCGGCGCGCCTGGTACCAGGGGATTCGCGGGTCGGCGGGCTTGGCCCAGTGCCACATCCAGATCGGGTATGTCAGCACCGGCACCCCGGCCAGCCGGGCCGCGCGCCGGGCGGCCCGGCCCGCGGCCTCGTGGTCGGCGTGCGCATCGGCCTCCCAGGGCGCCAGGCACATCCCGAAGCCGGACACTGCTCGGCCAGCGCGGCGGAGAGCTCTCCCTCCCGGGCCGCCAGGCCGGTGTCGGGAAAGGCGAGCCTAATCACCTCGGCACCGCCGGCACCGAGCCGGGCGAGCGCCTCTTCGGATTCGGCCGCCCGGGTCTTCGCGATGACGGCGGGATCGGCGCCGGGGTGCGACGCTTCCCCGTCGGTGATCGCCACCAGGCGCAGCCGCACGCCCGCGGCGGCCAGGATGGCCATCGTCCCGCCGACTCCTAGCACCTCGTCATCGGGATGGGCGGCCACTACTACGACACCGGGCCAGGCCAGCGGATCGGTGACCGGAAGATGACCCAGGTCCACCCAGGATTCCCAGGCGTCCTCGGTGGTCCCGGGCCGGTCGATCCGGTTTGGCACGGCCGGGCCTACCACGAGGTGCCATTCTCGGCCGCGAGCCTGCCGAGCTCGGCCAGGTCGCGTTCGGCGTGATGCTGGCGCAGGTAGACGGTCAGGTCGGCCACGCGGCGGGAGTGCGCCTCGTTATGGGTCAGCGGCCCGGCGCCCAGGGCACGCCCGGTTCGCTCCATGACCTCGGCGGCGGTGGCCTCGATCAGCGCGCGCAGCCGCTGGGCCCGGCGCCAGCCGTCGTGCTCACGGTCCTGTGGGTCGGCGTCGATCTGCGCCGCCGCTAGCTCCAGCGCGAGCCGGGCGGTGTGCAGGGCGACGTCGACCGCACCCAGATGCGCCAGGGCGTGCGGACCGATGTCGCGCTTGGCCGCGCTGGCCAGCAGGGTGTGGCCAACGCCGCGGGCACCGCCGTACCAGCAGGCGGCCACCCCGGCGCCGCCGTGCGCGAAGCCCGGACGGGCCGTGTAGGCGTCCGGCCCGCCGACTGGTTCGGCCGCGATACGGGTGAAGTCCACGTCGAGAGTGTCGCTGCCGGCGATGCCGGTGGCGGGCCAGGTCCCCAGCACCGGGACCAGGTCGCGGGTGCTGACCGCGAACAGCCGGGTGCCGTCGGGGGCGGCCGCCGTGACCAGCGCGTGGGTCAGCGTGCGGGCTCCCGAGCAGTACTGTTTGGTGCCGTCGAGCCGCCAGGCACCAGGAGCCGGACTGGCTGTGACTTTCGGTCCGGGCGGCTGGGCGGCCCACACTCCCCAGCGGCTCCCGGGCGACGGCGGATCCGCATCGAGCTCGGCCAAGATGGCCAGCGCGTCGGCATGCCCTTCGGCCAGCCGGGCTACCGACAGGTCCTCCTCGGCCAGGGCGGCCAGCGCCCCCCAGCGCTCCCGGGTCCGCCCGCCGCCCGGCAGCGGCAGGTCCAACCGCCCGGAGCTGACAGCCGCGGCAAAGGCCTGCGCTGCCGTCGCGGCCGCGCCGTTCTCTCCCCAGGTATCCGTGGTAGTCAGCGTTTGGTCAGTTTCGATCATCTCCACCCCTTCACGCGGCCCCCCGCCTGCCCGCCGCCCGGCGCCGCAAACACCGGGCTTTGGGGAAGATGGGGCGGGGCAAGATCGCAGCGCGTTCGGCAAAAGGGATTTTTATTCTGAACGGACGGGGTGCGTGCCCGTCGGCTGCCATGACAAGCCCCCGGCTGACATGTCAGCCGGGGGCAGTCCGCGCGCAGGCGGTTACGGCTTCTTCTTGGCGGCGCGCTTGGCGGCCGCCTTCTCGGTCTTGGCGGCCCCGGTGGTCAGCGAGCCGTCGGGTGACTCCAGGTGGGCGCGGACGAACCAGTGGTACTCCTCCAGCTGATGCGTCTGCCCGATGAGCATGTCCTGGGTAACCGGATCGAGCTCTTCGAGGGTGTCGATCGCGCCGCGATGGGCTTCGATGACCCCGGCGTACACCACGTCCAGGGCGCCGAGATGCTCCTGGGTGCCGGCCCGGCCGATGGAATAGTCATCCCAGGAGCGCTGGGCCACCAGCGCCCCTGGCGTGCCTGCCGGGGAACCTCCCAGGGCGGCGATCCGCTCTGCGGTCTCGTCGACCGCGGCCCGCACCGCGTCCACCTGCGGGTCCAGCATGGTGTGGACCGCGATGAAGTTCGGCCCCACCACGTTCCAGTGCACGTGCTTTAGGGTCAGTGCGAGGTCGTTCAGGGCGTTGAGCCGGTCCTGCAGGAGCGTGACGATCCGCTCGGCATCATCGGTCTTCATGCCCGGCACGGTGTATTCCACCATGAGGGTTGCCTTCCTGTTGCCAGTTGTATGCGATGGCCGGGCCTCCTACCACAAGCTGCGCCGTTTACTCATCGCCGTGACGGGAAGGCCGGGGCGGCATGCGGCCGATCAGCAGTCTTGAGCAAGATTCCCGCCTCGACGGCGTAGTGGCCGTGGGCCAGCGCCTGGCCCGGCTGATCCGGCCGGGCAAGGTGCGCGACGCGCTGAACGGGGTCTGGCTCGGCCATCCCTTGCACCCCGTGCTCGTGCAGGTCTCGTCCGGTGCATGGATGTCGGCAACCTTTCTCGACCTCACCGGAGGTGGCGAGAAAGCGGCCCGCCGGCTGGTGTCCGCCGGCCGTGGCCGTGGCCGTCCCGGCCACGCTGGCGGGTGCGGCGGACTGGTCTGAGCAGCACGAGCAGCAGATGCGGGTCGGGGTGGTGCACGCCGCGGGCAACCTGCTGGCGGTTAGTCTGTACGGGGCTTCGCTGGCCTCCCGCGGGCCACGCGCGGGCAGGCTGCTGCGGCTGGCCGGCCTGGCTGCGGTCTCGGGCAGCGGCCTGCTCGGCGGGCACATTTCCTTCCGGCTGGCCGGCGGGGCCAATCACGCCGAGGAGGTGCCACACCTGGTCGACCCGGGCTGGCACCACCTGATGGTCGCGGCCGACCTGCCGGAAGGCACGCCGGTGCGCCAGATGCTCGGTGAGGTCCCGGTCGTGGCCATCCGCGCCAGCGGCACGGTGCACGTGCTGGCCGACCGGTGCAGTCACATGTCCGGCCCGCTGTCCGGCGGCGAACTGGCGGACGGCTGCCTGACCTGTCCCTGGCACGGCAGCGCGTTCCGGATCGCCGATGGGTCCGTGGCCCGCGGCCCGGCGACCGCGCCGCAGCCCGCCTTCCAGGTACGTGAGGTCGGCGGCGCGATTCAGGTCTGCCTGCCCGGGGCGGGATGACAGGCGTGGGGCGGGACAGCCGGTGTGAGGCCGGATGGCTGGCGTGAGGCGAACGCCGGGTAGCAGGGAACGGGCGGCCCGGCGAAGAGTCCGGATAAGGGGTGTCAGGCGCCCTGAGGGGGGTAGGGCACCGCACCGCCGGCGAAGTGCCGGCGCCGTGACAACGCAGTCAAAACGGAGGGCCTGAACAATGAGTGAGTTCGACAATCTGAAGGATGACGCCGAGAAGCTAGCGCAGCAGCACCCGGACCAGGTCCAACAGGGCGAGCACGCGGTCGAGGGCAAGTTCGGCCTGGGCGGCCAGCAGGACCAGTCCGGCCAGGGCGGTCAAGGCGGCGGCCAGGGCCAGCAGGGCCAGGACCAGTACGGCCAAGGCCAGCAGGACCAGGGTAGCCAGGACCAGTACGGCCAGGGCCAGCAGGGTCAGGACCAGTACGGCCAGGGCCAGCAGGACCAGGGTAGCCAGGACCAGTACGGCCAGGGCCAGCAGGGTCAGGACCAGTACGGCCAGGGCCAGCAGGACCAGGGCGGCCAGGACCAGTACGGCCAGGGCCAGCAGGACCAGGGCGGCCAGGACCAGTACGGCCAGGGCGGCGGCCAGGACCAGCAGGGCGGCGATCAGCAGTCGGGGTACTAGCCGACACGCTGCTCACAGTCACAGGCCCCCGCCGCCACGCGGCGGGGGCCGTGTCATGCCTGGCTGGTGCCAGTGCGTTCCAGGTTGATGATCCGGTTGGCCGCGCCCACCCGCAGCTCCTCCAGGACGTCGGCCTGGCGCCGGGCCCGGGCGATGAGCTCGTCGATGTCGCCGACGTCGACCCGGGCATCGGTATCCGCCAGGATCCGCAGCGTGCGCCAGCCTGCGGCCTTTCCCTCGACGCCCAGCCGCAGCATCTCCAGTTCTTCCAGGCTGCTGAGCGGAGACCGGCCCAGCAGGTACCCGTTGAACTTCAGCCGGCCTTCTCGCCGATCCAGGCGGCGCCCACCTTGTAGCTGCGTACCGGGATGCCGAGGGCGGCCATGATCTGCAGCAGGCTGGCGCGGTCCTCGGCGATCTCGTCGGCGATCCGCTCGAGCGGAGCCGCCTCCCCCTGCCCCTGGTGGGACGCGGCCACCCGGCGGGCCAGTTCCGTGCCGACGGTGGCGCCCGCGAGGTGATCGTTGAGGTAGATGCCGAGCACGCGGGGCTCGGATTGCCTGGTCATTATGGTCTTGCGGATGTCTGCCATGATTCCTCTATACCGGACGCTAGCAATCCCTACGTTCTGCCGCGTCAGGCGCGGCTTATGCATCCCGGGCGCCGGGAATGGGCGGGAAGTTAGGATCCACGGCGGTGAAATCGGTCGATCAGGCGGCGCGACGGCCCTGCTACCGGTGGATCAGCGGACGTATCGGGCTCCGCGGGCGCACCAGTCGGGGGCGGCGCCGGGGAGAAGTGGGGCACCGATGCGGCGGCCAGGTCATCGCGCAGCCGGGCCGCGACGGACGCAACCTCGGCCGCATTAGCCGGACGGTACTGCGGATCCTTGGCGGTCAGCTTCATGACGAGCTCGACCACGTCCGGCGGGATGTCCGGAGGCAGCGCGGGCAGTGGCTGGTCCCGGTGGGCCAGCGCCACGTTCAGGGGCGTGCCCCGGAAGGGTGGTGTGCCGGCCAGGCACTCGTAAGCGACGATGCCCAGCGCGTACAAGTCGCTGGACGGCGTGGCCTGTGCGCCGCCCACCCGCTCAGGCGCGATGTAGCCAGGGGTACCGAGCACCTCGCCGGTGGCCGTCACCGGCACCGAGCCCACGGCGTGCGCGATGCCGAAGTCGGTGACCTTGACCAGGCCGCTGCGGGCGAGCAGCAGGTTGGCTGGCTTGATGTCCCGGTGGATGAGTCCCACCTCGTGCGCGGCGGCCAGGCCCGCCGCCGCCTGGGCGACGATATCCATGCTGTGCCGGGGGTCCAGCGCACCGCCGTTGGCCAGCACCTCCTCCAGAGATGGGCCGTCCACCAGCTCCATCACCAGGAAGGGCGGCTGCCCGTCCCCCGGATCGCCGTAGTCATAGATCCGGGCGACGTTCTCATGCGTCAGCGACCCGGCATGCCGCGCCTCGGCCTGGAACCGGGCCAGGACATGAGGCTGCTGCGCGTATCCGGGATGCAGCAGCTTGACCGCCACTGGCCGGGACAAGACGGTGTCGGTCGCGTGCCACACCTCGCTATACCCGCCGCGGCCGATCTGCCCGTCGAGCGCGTAACGGCCGCCGAGCACTGCTCCCGCCATGGTCACGAGCGGCACGCTACTCCCGGCGCCGGACTTAATCCAGCGGTGGGCCCGCTCGCCGGGTGAACCGGGGCTGGCATGATCGGAGTCATGACGGTCGTGAGGATCAACGCCATCAACGTGCCCGCCGACAGCGGCGACGAGCTGGCCCGCAGGTTCGCTGCGCGGGCCGGGGCGGTCGATGACCAGGACGGTTTCGAGGGTTTCGAGTTGCTCAAGCCGACCGACGGGCGCACTACCTGGCTGGTGGTGACCAGGTGGCGGGACGAAGAGGCGTTCCAGGCGTGGGTGACATCCAATGCGTTCGGCCACGGGCACCGTTCGGCCGCCGAACGGGCAGGCGGGCAGGCTCCCCCGCCGGTCAGCACCAGCAGTGAGCTCTGGTCGTTCGACGTCGCGGGCGGCTCGTCCACCTGAGGCGGGACCTGCGGCTCAGCGGGCGGCGCCGAGGCGGCGCAGGAGGGCGGCCTTGATGGCCGGGCGCGAGCCGAATACCAGCAGGAACTGGGCCTCGCGCATCAGCCGCTGCGGATGCTGGCCGATCATCACCGACGTGCTCCCGGCGCTGGCCGACAGCGCCGCGGCGGCGCGGACGGCCAGTTCGGAGGCTGCCGCGCGGGCCTGCGCCATCGCGTCCGTGTCCGCTGTCAGTGCCTCATCCAGCCGGTCCCGGCAGGCGGTCACCTCATCGTCGAGTGGGCCCGGCCCGAGCAGCCGGCAGCAGCGGCGGGCCACACCGAGGGCCAGCGAGCCGTTGACCCGCAACCGGTCCGGTCGCATGGCTTCCGCCGGGTCGAACGGTACCTGGCCGGTGACGCGCCCGGCCGGCGCCAGCACGCCGTCGAAGCCGAGCCGGACGGTGACGCTGGCGTTAACCGCGGCCAGCCGCTGGCGCTCGGCGGTGAGGCCAGGCGCAGCGGCAGCATCCAGGATGAGCGTCACCAGGCTGTCGTCCGGGGTGCGGGCCACCACGAGCAGCAAGTCGACCAGGCCCCAGCCGGTCACCCAGGGCGCCTCGCCGTCGAGCCGCCATCCCCCGGCTTCCCCCACCGGCTCGGCCCGCAGCCGCGGCGGTCCGGGCAGCAAGCCACCGAGCGCGATCCCACCGCGGAGTTTTCCCTGGCAGACCGGCGCCAGCCAGCGGTCGCGCAGCGCGGCAGGCGTTCCGGCGGCGGCCAGGGTCATGACGACCCCGCGGTTCTGCAGCCAGACGAAGGTGGTGGTCAGGCAGCCGCTGGCCAGTTCCTCGGTCACCGCGCAGGTGGCCCGCAGGTCCAGCCCGAGACCGCCGTCCGCACGGGAGACCGGCGCGCCGTATAGCCCTTCGGCAGCCAGCGCGTCCAGGTGGCTGGTGGGCAGCACGTCTAGGCCGTCGACGCGCATCGCGTCTGGGAACAGCACGTCCTCGGCGAGCCGCCCGGCGGCGGCCACGGCATCGGCCGCGCTCACCCGGCCGTCGCCCAGGTGGCGACGAGCTTATCCATGACCGCGTCCAGGCTCGCGTCGGTGACCTGCCTGGCCGGATCGGCGCAGTGCCACTGCACGATCTCGCGGGCGCCCTGCTCGAACGGGATGACCGCCTGCCACCCGGGCACCAGGCCGCGCACCTTGGTGTTGTCGAACACCATGGAGTGCGCCTTGTCACCCAGCAGGCCGGCGCCCCACTGCGGGTCAGCGGCGGCGATGGCGTCCGAAGGCACGTGCACCAGCTGCGCCGTCACGCCTAGCGCGGCCGCGAGGGTCTGGGCGATCTGGTTCCAGGTGAGCACGTCGTCGGAGGTGATTCCGATGGCCTCACCCAGCGTCCGTGGATGCGCCAGGAGCGGGACGAAGGCCCTCGCGAAGTCGTCGTGATGGG
Source organism: uncultured Actinomycetota bacterium (assembly GCA_963781225.1). Taxonomy (GTDB): domain Bacteria; phylum Actinomycetota; class Actinomycetes; order Streptosporangiales; family Streptosporangiaceae; genus Palsa-504. The sequence goes on along the minus strand of CAWAFD010000011.1, from coordinate 26,591 downwards.
TCAGCGTCCACAGCGACGTGCCGTCACCGTGGACGATAACGGGCTTGCCCGCCAGCATCCTCCCGAGCACGGTCCAGCCGCCGTCGAACGGCACCAGCGTCTGGTCGTAGGTGTGCGAGGGGCGCACGATGGTGGCCGGGAAGCCCTCGTCGCGGTACGCCGCGACCAGCTGTTCCTCGCATGCGATCTTGTCGCGGGAGTACTGCCAGAACGGGTTGCGCAACGGCGTTGACTCACTCACCGGAACCCGGGCCGGCGGCGTCTGGTAGGCCGAGGCGGAGCTGATGAACACGTACTGCCCGGTCCGGCCGCGGAACAGGTCGATGTCGGCCCGGACGTGCTGGGGGGTGAAGGCGACCCAGTCGACCACGGCGTCGAACTCGAGATCCCGGAGCTGGTCCCGGACAGCCTCCGGATCCCGGATGTCCGCCTGCAACGTCGAGACGCCGGGCGGGAGGGGGCGGGTGGAGCTGTGGCCGCGGTTCAGCACCGACAGCTCGATCCCGCGGTCGACAGCGACGCGGGAGCACGCCGAGCTGATGACGCCGCTTCCCCCAATGAACAAGACCCTCAGGTTTCCCATGCCCCTTACGCTAACCCGCGACCGGCTGGCGGTCACAGCCCGGCCAGCCAGGACCCGTGGTTGGCGCGGTCACGCCCGGGCCGCGGCCTATCGCGGGCCTTATGGCTGATTCAGGCCATTTGTCAACATTTTCGCGGTGCTTATTGTAGCGGCAATACAAAGCCAAGCGCGGCCAGTTCGCATACTATTCCGATAGTTTGTAAGAGCCGGATCCGGTCACTATATTTGCTGCCTATGCCAACCCCGCCGCGCCACAATCGAGCCGTCTACTCCAGGCCATCCAGTCCGGGGTGCCACCTGGAAGCACGTGAAGGAGCAGGCCAGAATACTAGATTTCAGGCTGCCCATATGACCGCGAAGCCAATCACGGCCACCTCAGACGGCTCATCGCAAACCGCTATCACAGATATCGCAATCATTCGCTCGGAGCCCTCCACAATTGTCCAGGTTCATGGCCTTGACGAGGATTGCGTTATAGCGGCGGGCGCAATCCGGGAAATCCTCGCCGGGGCAAAAGCAAGCAGACTCCGGGCAGCGGCCCAGGCCGGGCCATCCGTTGTCCGTATCCGCGGCGCCTTCATCCGGGGTGAGCTTGACCTGAACACGATCGCCCAGGTCACGGGCGGGCTGTTCCTGGCCGGCTGCAAACTCGACCAGCCGGTAACGCTGCGGGACGGGGCGTTGAACTGGCTGGTGATCGAGAAGTGCGTGCTGCCCGGCATCGGGGCGGAGCGGGCCACGGTCGGCACCCTCACCATCACAGATTCGCTGATCACCGGTAACCACCCCGGGGGGGCCATTCGCCTGAACGGCACGCGGGTGACCCGGGACCTGCGGCTGGACCGCATCTGCGCGGACAATGCGCTCGGCCCGGCGGTCCAGGCCACGGGCCTGACGGCCGGTGCCGGCGTGTCCATGGAAGCCGCCGACGCCCGGGGTACCGGTCCGGCGGGCGTGATCTGCCTTACCGCGGCCACGGTGACCGGCGACCTGACCCTGCGTGGCGCCCGGCTGATGACCAGGTCCGGTCCCGCCTTCAACGCACCGGAGCTGACCGTCGGGGGTGCCGCCTGGCTTGATCAGGGTTTTTCTGCCACCGGCGCCGGCGAGCACGGCGCGGTTTGCCTGGCTGGCGCTGACGTCACCGGGGAACTGTCGCTGCGCGGCGCCAGCCTGGCCAACGGAAGTGGGCCGGCGCTGGCCGCCGACCAGATCACCGTCCGGTCAGGCATCGCGATCGGTCAGGACTTCCGTGCCATCGGCTCGGGCGAGCTGGCCACCGTACGGCTCGCGGAGGCGAGGGTGGGCGGTGACCTCCTGCTTGACGGCGCCACGCTGGCCAACCGTACTGGCCCGGCCTTCACCGCCGGGCAGATCACCGTCACGGGCAGCGTGTCGATGAGCGGTTTGGCCTGGGACGGCGCCCTTTTCAGCGCCAGCGGGACCGGCGAGCAGGGGGCCATCTGCCTGGCCGATGCGCAGATCACTGGCCAGCTGGCGCTGAGCGGCGCGGTGCTGACCAATGGCAGCGGCCCGGCTCTGGTCGCCGACCAGGCCACCGTCCGGGGCGACGCCCTGCTAGACGGGGGTTTCACCGCGACCGGCGGCAGCGAGCAGCGAGCTGCCGTCAGCCTGGCCGGGGCCACCTTCGGTCGCGGGCTCACCTGTTCCGGTCAGGCCGCCAGCCGGATGCCAGACGCCCCAGGTCTGGATCTCGGGCAGGCCACGGTGGGCTCGCTCGTGCTGTCCGCCAGCTTCGCCTCGGTCCCGGAAGGCGGCACCCCGCTGAATGTCGACGGCCTGACCTACACCGAGGTGCCGGTCCTGCTGTCCGGGAACCCTCCAGTTCAGGTACCCCGGGAGAGACAGGCCCGCGAGTGGATCTCCTGCCTGCGGCACCGCGCTGCCTACTCGGCCGGGGCCTACCGGGCCCTGGCCGCGGCTTTCCGCCGGCGCGGCGACGACGACGCGGCCCGGCGAGTTCTGGCCGCCGAGCGTGACGATGCCCGTGCTCGCGGCAAGCGCGGCGGCCGCGATAAGGCCCGGCGCCCTGGTAGGACCATGGTCACGTCACCGGCAGACGTCGCGGGTCTGTCGCGGCCGGCGCGGCCCGTGAGGATGTAGCCACCCGGTGCTCCTGTGTTCACCGGATCGCCCGCCGGCAACGGTTTAAAGGTTCCAGCCTCGGCTCATAACGTGCCGACGCTGCTGATTCACGGCGACGCGGACCGGATCCTGCCGTACCCGGCACGGCAGCCCGCCTGCCCGGACTGATCAAGGACCTGCAGGTCGTCACCGTCGAGGGCGGCCCGCACAAGGTCGGCTGGACCTTGCCTGACGTCGTCAACCCAGCGCTACTGAGCTTCCTGGCCAGCTGAGCTCAGCTGCTGGCGGGCCCGGGACGCCGGGTGTTTAGTACCTTGTGGCCATGACCTTTCGAGCCCTAGGGCTGCGCTGAAATGCACGTCATCGGCATGGTGCTGCACCCGGAACGGGACTGCAGCGGTGCGGTCGCCGCCATCTTGGAGTGGGCGGCCCGCAGGCAGATCGAGGTCCTGGGCATCGATACCGAGATGCGCAGGATCGCCTGCACCGCGGAGGCGGTCAGCGCCGATGAGCTGCGCCAGCGCGCTGACCTGCTGGTGAGCCTGGGCGGCGATGGCACGATGCTGCGCGCCATGCGGCTGGCGGACCGGCAGCGGTATCCGGTGCTTGGGGTGAATCTGGGCAAGCTGGGATTCCTGGCCGAGGTCGACGTGCCGGACCTGGCGGACGCACTGTCCGCCATCGACAGCCACGAGTTCACGACCGAACCGCGGCTGGCGGTCGATGCTGTCGTCGGCGACCAGGTCATCACGGCGTTCAATGACATCGCGCTCGTCCGGTCGCCGGGCCAGAAGACCGCAGCGATCGCGGTCCGCGCCGGCGGCCGCCGGTTCGTCAGCTACGCCGCCGATGCGGTCGTGGTGGCCACCCCGACCGGCTCGACGGCGTACAGCTTCTCCGCGGGCGGCCCGATCGTGAGCCCTGCCGTGGAGGCTCTGCTGGTCACGCCGGCCGCGCCCCACTCGGCCTACAACCGGGGGCTGGTCGTGTCCGTCGATGACGAGCTGACCCTGGACATCCTGCCCGACGAGCGGTCCGCTAGCCGTCGAGGCCGACGGCAACGTCAGCGCGGACGTCAAGCCCGGGGACCGGATCGAGCTGCTGCCGCGGCCGGGGGCCGCACGTGTCGTCCGCCTCGGCCGCACCACATTCTACGAGCGGGTCCGGCGGAAGCTGCGGCTGACCGACTCCGCCGAGATCGCTCCCTGACCGATCCTGGCGGCGCCACGAGCAGGCCGGGTTCCCCCGGCTTCCCGGCCCGCCGGTTGCGAGGCTGGCCGGGAAGCCCGCACCCGCAGGTGCCCCTCGGCTTTTCCGGAGGGAAGGCTGCCGCTCGTGATACACCCGGGCGCCGGTGTTCACGGCCGGTGCGGCCTGAACCTGCGGCTAGCGCGCCGGGGCTCATTCCATCCCGCGCTTCTCCGGGGCCCAGAATGGCGACGGGTATGGCTAGCGGGCGGATTCAGCGGGCCAGTGCGCGGGCGGCCCCGGCGATGGCGGCACCGAGGTCCTCGCGGCAGGCCGGCCGGTACAGCGGCCCCAGGCCGTCCGTGACCAGCTGGCCCACCATGGCCACGCCACGCGCCGGGAGCGGGCCGGGCGCGGCCAGCCGCCCGGCCAGGTCGGCCAGCTCGGGCGCTGACCGCCGGATGCGGGCCCGGCAGACCGGAACGTGCGGCCGGGGCGCCGCAGCGTCACCCACGCTGCCCCGGCCAGCCGGAGCGGCCGGCCCCGGCCAGCAGGGCAAGTTCCGAGGCGGTCCGGACGCCATGGGACGGACGGTCGCCGGGACGGCGTGGCGTCTGCAGATGGCGGCCGCCGGCAGTGGTCCGCCTCAGCGTGCCGCCGGGCTGGCTCGCCTCGCCCGGAATGCCCGGCGAGCCCGCATGTTCCGGCGCGCCCGCATCGGCCAGCAGGCCGCGCAGGCTGGCGGCCAGATCGGCGCGGAACCTGGCCGAGGTGAGCTGGATGGCCCGGGCCGCCAGGATCGGCCGCGTCTCGGGCCGGGCCCCGGCGGCGAGCTGGCGGTCGTATCGCGCCGCCAGGACGCGGGCGAGCAGCCAGTGCCAGAACCGCAGCCGCCGCAGGACCAGGCGGCCGAGATCGTCTTCGAGCAGGACATACATCACGCACCTCCGCGTTTGTGACCTGTAAACTGAGTATACTAGTCACACGTGACCAATAAAAGTCTTTGTATGGTCACTCGACGATAAGGAGGCCGGTCATCGTGGCCGATAGCCTGGTCGGCATGACATTGCCGCCGTGGGCGTCCCACCTGGAGCACAAGCTGGCGCCGCCACCGCTGCTGCTCGTCCAGGCGTTCGTCAACACGGTCGACCTGGACCTGGGTACCGACACCCTGGCCCGGGCCGACGACGCCCGCGACTGGCTGGCAAGCGCCGGGCTGGCCGGCGCGGGCCCGGCCGATGCGAGCCCGGCCGATGCGGGCCCGGAGTGCGAGCGCGGATGGTGCGGGCCAGCCAGGCGAGCTCGACGGCCTGCGGCTGGCCCGCGAGGTGCGGGAGAGCATCCGGGCGATGATCGCGCGCAACACCGGCGGCGAGCCGCTCACCGAGGACGAGCTTCGGCCCCTGCGCCAGGTAGCGCTCGACGCTCCCCCGCGCCTGGAGCCGGCCGCCAGCGGTGAGATCCGGCTGGCGGTGACATCCACCAGCCACCGGGTCGCCGGCGGCCTGGCCGGGCTGCTGGTCGGCATCCGTGACGCGCAGGCCGACGGCAGCTGGAGCCGGCTGAAGCTGTGCGGGAACCCGGACTGTCAGTGGGCCTTCTACGACCGTTCACACAGCCGCCGGGGCGCCTGGTGCGACATGGCCTCGTGCGGCAACCGGCTCAAGAACCGGAACCTGCGCGCCCGCCGGGCCCAGGACAGCTGATCGCCGGTACTCATAGCGAAGGGCAGGCGATGGAGATCGTGGTCGATGACCTGACCGGTCCGCAGATAGCCAGCTTCCTCGAGGAGCACGTGCGGGAAATGCTGTCCATCACGCCGGTCGAGAGCAAGCATGCCCTGGATCTGGACGGGCTGCGCCGCCCTGAGATCACGTTCTGGTCGGTCCTGGATGGCGGCGCCGTGGTCGGCTGCGGGGCGGTCAAGAGGCTGGACCCGGTCCACGCCGAGGTGAAGTCGATGCGCACCTCGTCCGCGCGCAAGCGCAGCGGGATCGCCTCCCTGCTGCTCGGCCACATCATTGCCGAGGCCAGGCGCATGGGGTTCACCCGGCTGAGCCTGGAGACCGGCTCGGCCGGGTTCTTCGTGCCCGCGCGGCGGCTGTACGAGAAGTTCGGCTTCGAGTACTGCGGGCCGTTCGCGGACTACCGGCCCGACCCGAACAGCGTGTTCCTGACCAGGACGCTGTAGGGAGAAAACCGGGTGCGCTGGCCCGCGGCGGCGGCTACCGTAACGGGCATGCAGCGCGCTGGCCTGACGAGGACGCCGGTACCGGTCCCGGCGCGCTGATTCCTGTCATTTTTCAAGCCCCGGGGCGAGCAGCCCCGGGGCTTGCCGCGTCCTGGTGGCCGCTCGCCCGGCTGTCCCGCCGAGGAGGCGACCATGGAAGACCACCGCAAGCTCGGCCGCGAGCTCGGGCTGTTCGGCACCGACCCGCTGATCGGAGCCGGGCTGCCGTTCTGGCTGCCCGCCGGCGCCGCGGTCCGGCACGCGCTGGAGGAATACCTGCGCGAGCTGGAACGGCAGGCCGGTTACCAGCACGTGTACTCGCCCGTGCTGGGCAAGCGCGAGCTGTACGAGCTATCCGGGCACTGGGCGCACTACCGCGACGGCATGTATCCCGCCGATGGCACTGGCCGGGGAGCAGGTCCTGCTGCGGCCCAGCCTGTGCCCGCATCACGCGCTGATCTACCGGTCCCGCGGGCGGAGTTACCGCGAGCTGCCGTTGCGGCTGGCCGAACTGGGCGGCCAGTACCGGGCCGAGCTGTCCGGGACCCTGGGCGGGCTGACCCGGGTCCGCGCGATGCAGCTGAACGACGCGCACATCTTTTGCGCGCCCCATCAGGTCGCCGAGGAGGCATATGCCGCGTTGCAGCTGATCAGGCAGGCTTACGCCGCACTCGGCCTCGAACCGCTCCGTTTCCGGCTCTCGCTTCCCGGCCCGGGCAGCAAGTACGTGGGCCAGGCTGAGCTGTGGGAACGGGCGGCCGCCGAGCTCACCGGCGTCCTGGAGCACTCCGGCCTGCCCTGGGAAGCCGGGCCCGGGGAAGCCGCCTTCTACGGCCCGAAGATCGACGTGCAGGTGGCCGACCGCTCCGAGCGCGAGGCGTCCCTGTCCACCGTCCAGGTCGACTTCTACCAGCCCGGGCAGTTCGGCCTGGAGTACGCGGGCGCGGACGGAGCCCGGCACCGCCCGGTCATGGTGCACCGCAGCCTTGTGGGCAGCATGGAGCGGGCGGTGGCGCAGCTGACCGAACGCCATGGCGGCGCCTTTCCCGACTGGCTCGCGCCCGAGCAGCTCGTCGTGCTGCCGCTGACCAGCGCCCAGCAGGCGCCCGCGGACGCGGTCGCCCGGCAGGCGACCGGGCTCGGGCTTCGCGCCCGCGTGGCCGCGCCGGAGTCGGGCACCCTGGGCAGCCGGATCCGGTCCGCACGGCTGGTCCCCTACCAGGCCATCCTGGGCGAGCGGGAAGCGGCCGCCGGCCAGGTCGCGGTCCGGCTCCGGGACGGCCGGCGGCTGCCCGCGCTGCCCGTCATCCGCCGCGCTGGCCGGCATCGCCGCCCATGTCGCCGCACGTACCGCCGGGCTGTGGGACGCCGCCGCCTGAGTGCACCAGCCTTCCGGTACCACCCGGGCCCGCCGCCACGGCACCCGCTGTTACCAGCGGCCGCGGTGCACGACCTCATCAAAGGGCCGCCGCAGCGGGTTTGCCACCGGTGTGAGCGGCCGGCCGTCCGGATAGCCGAGCGAGAGCAGCAAGGCCCAGTTACGGTCCTCGGGAAAGCCGAGCAGCCGGCGGGCGAGCGGCAGGTCGGTGACGCCCGCATGGCAGCTGCCCACGCCGAGGTCGGCCGCGGCCAGCGCCATGGCCATGGTCGCCTGGCCGAGGTCGAGCTGGGCCCGGTGAAACTCGTTGTCCGCGGCGGGCCCGACGATCACAATCGTGGCCGCCGACCCGGCCACGTGCCCGGCGCCGCGCCAGACTCCGGACAGCTCCCGGAGCTGCTCGCGCTCGGTGACCGCGATGAAATCCCACGGCTGCCAGTTCTGCGAGGACGGTGAGCGACGGCCGGCCTCCAGGATCTGGTCCAGGTGTTCCGCTGGGATCGGGCGGTCGGCAAAGGACCTGACGTTGCGGCGCGACGTGATAGCCGCCCAGGTTTCCATGTCCGTCTGGCCTCTTTCTTCGCAGCTGGGTGGCAGGGGGCTAGCGGGCTGCCTCGCGCTCGCGCGCCGCCAGCGCCAGCAGCTCCTCGGCGTGAGCCTGGCCGTGCTCGGAATCCTCCAGACCGCCAAGCATCCGGGACAGCTCGCGGGTCCTTCCGGCCCGGTCCAGCCGGACTACGCCGCTGGCCGTGACCAGGCCGTCGCCAGATTTCTCCACCACCAGGTGGTTGTCGGCGAAGGCCGCCACCTGCGGCAGGTGCGTGACCACGATGACCTGGGCGGAGCGGGCCAGCCTGGCCAGCCGCCGGCCGATCTCGACGGCGGCCTTCCCGCCGACCCCGGCGTCGACCTCGTCGAACACGAAGGTCGGGACGGGGTCCGCGCCCGCGAACACCACCTCGATGGCCAGCATGACCCGGGATAGCTCACCGCCGGAGGCGCCCCGGTTCAGCGGCAGGGGCGGCGCGCCGGGATGCGCGGCGAGCCTGAGCTCCACCTCATCGGCCCCAAATGGCCCGGGCGCCTCGAGTTCAGTGACCGCGGCGGTCAGTGACGCGTGCGGCATGGCCAGTGCGGTCAGCTCGGCGGTCACCTCCACCGCGAACCGTTCGGCGGCCGCCCGGCGCAGCCCAGTCAGCTGCGCGGCCAGCTCCGTCACCTGCCCGGCCAGCACCGACTCCTCGGTGGCCAGGGCCTCGATCTTGTCGTCGTCACCCTCGAGCTCGGCCAGCCGCGAGCTCGCCAGCTTGGCCCAGTCGAGCACGCCCGCGACATCTGCCGACGGGCCGCCGTAAGCCCGGATCAGCCGGCCCAGCGCGGCGCGCCGCTCCTGCACGGAAGCCAGCCTGGCCGGATCGGAGTCGAGCGATTCGGTATAGGAGGCGAGCTCGGCGGCGATGTCGGAGAGCAGGTAGCTGACCTCGGACAGCCGGTCGGCCAGCCCGCCCAGGGCCACGTCGTGGGCGCGGACGGGATCCAGCGCCCGTCCGGCCAGGCCCAGCAGGGTCAGGGCGTCGGAGGCCCCGGACGAAGCCGCGGCCGGGTCACCGAGGAGCGCCTCGTGGGCCACAGTCGCCGCAGCCTGCAGCGCATCGGCGTTGGCCAGCTTTTCCTCCTCGGCCAGCAGGGCCGCGTCCTCCCCTTCCTGCGGCGCGGCCGCGTCCACCGCGGCCAGGCCGATGCGCAGCGTCTCCGCCTCGCTGGCCCGCTCGCGTTCTGCAGTGGTCAGCGCCTCGAGCTCCTCGCGGACCGCGCGGTGCCGCGCGAAGACCCGCCGGTAGTCCGACAACAGCACGGCCAGCTCGGGGCCGGCGAACCGGTCCAGCGCGTCCCGCTGCCGCCCAGCCCGGAGCAGCTGCTGCTGATCCGACTGGCCGTGCACGGCGACCAGGTCATCGGCCAGCACCTGGAGCAGTGACACCGGGACCGAATGGCCGCCCGCGAAGGCACGTGACCGGCCCTCGGATGACACCGAGCGGCTGAGCACCAGCGTGGAGCCGTTGTCGTCCAGGTCGCCGCCGGACTCCTCGACCTCGCGCGCCACCTTCGCCGAGACCAGCAGCCGCCCCTCGACGGTAGCCCGCTGCGCTCCGGGCCGGACCCGGGCCGGGTCGGCCCGGCCGCCGAACAGCAGGCCGAGCGCGGTCACCACCATCGTCTTGCCGGCGCCGGTCTCCCCGGTTAGCGCGGTAAAACCAGCCGAAATCTCCAGCACGGCATCATCGATGACGCCGAGGCCGGTTATCCGGACTTCTTCAAGCATGCTCGCCTGCGTCCTCCCAGGTACGGCCGCGCCAGCCCGCCACGGGCAAGCCGAACTTGGCCACCAGCCGGTCCGTGAACCTCCCGCCCTTCGCTCCCGGCGTGTCAAGCCGCGCGAGCAGGACCGGGAGCGCTCCCCGGCGGACCTCTACGCGGGCCCCGGCCGGCAGATCGACCTTACGTCGACCATCGCACCACAAAACCGCGCCCGATGTCTCAGACGCCACGATCAACTCCACCGCGAGCACTGACTGCGGCGAAACCACCATCGGCGGGGCGAACAGCGCGTGCGCACTGATGGGCACCATCAGCAACGCCGATACCTCGGGCCACACGACGGGGCCGCCCGCGGAGAACGCGTAGGCGGTCGATCCAGTCGGGGTGGAGCACACCACGCCGTCACAGCCCCAGCGGGACAGCGGGCGGCCGTCGACCTCGATGATCACCTCGACCATTCGCTCCCGGGCCGCCTTCTCCACGGTGGCCTCGTTCAGTGCCCAGGCGGTCGCGAAATCCTCGCCGTTGCTGCGCACGGTCACATCGATCGTCATGCGTTCCTCGACCAGGTACTCGCCCGCCACGATCCGGTCGACCGTGTCACCCAGCCCGTCCGGCTCAGCTTCGGCCAGGAACCCGACGTGGCCCAGGTTCACGCCGATCAGCGGCACCCCGGCCGGACGGGAGAACTCGGCCGCGCGAAGCAGGCTGCCGTCCCCGCCTAGGACGAAGACGAGCTCCGCGCCCTGGGCCGCGTCCGGCCCGGGCGGGACCACTTCGGCACCCGGCGAGCTGAACTCACCCGCCAGTGTGCGCACTGCCAGCCCGGCGGCGGTGAGCCTCCCGGCCACTAGCTGGGCACTGCGCAGCGCTTCGTCTCTCCCCGTGTGCGCCGTCACCAGCACCGTCCGCTGTCCCACTAGCTGGGCCCCTCCTTGATCGCCTGCTCGAGCTGACCGTCCTCGAGCGGCGGCGCGCCCCGGCGCAGCCACACGAAGTACTCCACGTTCCCGGCGGGCCCGGGCAGCGGACTGGCCGTGACCCCAAGCGCGCCGAGGCCGAGCTGGGCGGCCGCGCTGGCCACCCGGCGGACCGCGTCTGCGCGGTCACCCGCGTCCCGCACGACGCCGCCGGCCCCTACCCGGCCTTTACCCACCTCAAACTGGGGTTTCACCAGCAGGACGAAATCCGCATCAGGCGCGGCGCGGGCCACCAGAGCCGGCAGGACCAGGGTGAGCGAGATGAAGGACAGGTCCGCCACCACCAGTTCCGGCACCGGGGTGACCTGCTCCAGGGCCCGCACGTTAACCCGGTCCAGCACGGTGACCCGCGGGTCGGTCCGCAGCGACCAGGCCAGCTGCCCGTAACCGACGTCGGCCGCGACCACGTGCGAGGCGCCCGCCCGCAGCAGCACGTCGGTGAACCCGCCGGTGGACGCCCCGGCGTCCAGGCACGGCCGCCCGGCCACGGCCAGGCCCAGCGGAACGAACGCCGCCAGCGCCCCAGCCAGCTTGTGCCCGCCCCGCGACACGTAGTCCGGCTCGCCGCCGCCGTCGGCGATCGTGATCGGGGCGTCCCGGGTCACCATCGTGGCCGGCTTGACTGCCCGCTGCCCCGCCACCGCTACCCGCCCGGCCGTGACCAGCTCGCCCGCCTGCTCCCGGGACCTGGCCAGGCCACGCCGGACCAGTTCGGCATCCAGCCGCGCCCGCGGAGCGCTCAAGAGGAGTCCTCGCTGAGCTCACCCAGGATGTCCCTGAGCCGCCCGTGCACTTCCTCCAGAACGGCGACGTGCTCATCAGGTGGCAGGGCCGGCAGCCGCCGCAACCCGGCCACGGCCGCGTCCACCCGGTCATCGCCGGTCGGTGGCAGCTCGGCTGACACCGGGCCCGGCGCCGGTGCCGGCGAGGGCGTGGTCCCGGATGGCGGCGGGGCGGGCCAGACCGCCCGTTCGGCCTCTGGGTCCCGAATTTCGCCTGCCTGGCCTTCGTCTGGGAATTCCTCGTTCATGTGCGCTACCCTCCGCGTGAACGCTACCGTCCGATGCCGACAAGAGCGAGGCGCACATGGCTTCAGCGCAGGAGTGCCGCGAGGCGCTGCAGGCCCTTACCGGCCGCCTGGTTGAGATGAGCCCCCAGGACCGGGCCAGCTATTTCGGCAAGCGCTCGATGAGCTGTCATGTCACCGATCTCGGCGTGACGTTCGTGACCAGGTTCACCGACTCCGGTGCGGACCCAGTGACCGAGGCAGCGCCGGGTGACCCGCCGGCCGACATCAGGCTGACCGCCAACAGCGACGACGTGGTGTCGCTGTCTGCCACCCCGGCCAACATAGCCCGGATGTGGCTGTCCGGCCGGGTCAAGGTCCAGGCGAGCATGAAGGACCTACTGGCGCTGCGGCGGCTTCTGTAGGCCGCCGGCCTTGGCCGCCAAGCCGCTGACGGTAACCGGACCACACCGGCATCGCGCAGCTCGGCGATCTCGGCGGCGGTGAATCCGGCTTCGGCCAGGATCTCACCGGTGTGCTGCCCGAGCGTCGGCGGCGGCCGGCGGATGCTGGCCGGCTGCGCGGACAGCTTGACCGGCGAGCCCAGCATCTTCAGCGGTCCCGCGACCGGATGGTCGATCTCGGTGACCATCTCGCGCGCGATGACCTGCGGGTGCGCCAGGGCCTCTGGCACCGTGCTGACCGGCCCGGCCGGCACGCCGGCCGCGGTCAGCCGCTCGGTCCATTCCGCGCAGCCGCGGGCGGACAGGGCCCGCGCGATGAGCGGGATCAGCGTCTCGCGGTTACGGACCCGGTCCGGGTTGGTCGCGTAGGCCGGATCGGTGGCCAGATCATCCAGCCCGGTAACCGCGGCGAACCGCCGCCACAGGCCGTCGCTGCCCACCGCGACCATGAGCGGGGCGTCGGCCGTCTCGAAGACCTGGTACGGGGTCAGGCTCTCGTGCGCGCTGCCGTGCCGCCCGGGCGTCTGCCCGGTGGCGAAGTACTTGCCGGCCACGTAAGTCAGCCAGGCCACCTGCCCGTCCAGCAGCGAGATGTCGACCTGCTGCCCGCGACCACTGGTCTCCCGCGCGTGCAGCGCGGCCAGGATGCCGATCAGCGCCCACATGCCCGCCCCGACGTCCGCGGTGGAGGTCCCGGCCCGGACCGGCTCGCCGTCGGGTTCACCAGTCACGCTCATCATTCCCGAGACGGCCTGCGCGACCGCGTCGTAGCCCGGCAGGCCGGCGCTCGGCCCGGTCTGGCCATATCCGCTGATCGAGGCGTATATCAGCCCCGGGTTCTGCCCGGCCAGCTCGGGATAGCCCAGGCCAAGCCGGGCCGCGGTACCGGGCCGGAAGTTCTCGATCAGGACATCGCTGGCCGCGGCGAGCCGCCGTACGATGTCCCGGCCCGGCTCCGTCTTGACGTTGACCGACAGGCCGCGCTTGTTCCGGTTCACCGACAGGAAGTAGGCCGCGTCATCGCCCTGGAAGGGCGGGCCCCAGCGGCGGGTGTCGTCCCCGTGCCAGACGTCCTCGACCTTGATCACGTCCGCGCCCAGGTCACCCAGGACCATGGTGGCGAACGGGCCGGACAGCGCGCGGGTCAGATCGAGCACCCGGATACCGGCGAGCGGGCCAGGGACATAAGGAATACCCATTACCGCTATGTTATCGATCCATGGGAGACCTGATCGTGCTGCGGCACGGCGAGACCGAGTGGAGCCAGTCCGGCCAGCACACCGGGCGGACCGACATCCCGCTCACCCACCACGGCGAGGAGGCGGCCAAGGCGCTGGCGCCGCTGCTGCACCACCGCCACATCATCGCCACCTTCACCAGCCCGGCGCGACGGGCGGTCACCACCGCGTCCTTTGCGGGCCTGAGCAACGCCGTGCCCGATGCCGATCTGTGGGAATGGGACTACGGCGGCTACGAGGGGATGACCACACCGCAGATCCAGGAGACGCGGCCCGGCTGGTACCTGTGGCGGGACGGGGTCATCCCGGGCGACGCCGAGCATCCCGGCGAGACCATCGAGCAGGTGGCCCAGCGGACCGACCGGGTGCTCGCCCGGGTCGCTCCGCTGCTATCAACCGGCGACGTGGCGCTGGTCGCGCACGGACATGTGCTGCGCGTGCTGACCGCCCGCTACCTGCAGCTCGACCCGGTCGGCGGACGGCTGTTCCGGCTGGACACCGGGACGATCAGCACGCTCGGCACCGAGCACGACCTGCCGGTCATCACGTCCTGGAACGTACCGCCCGTGCCCTAGCCGCCAGGTGCGCCGTCGCCCGCTGCACCCGCGTCACGTCCGGGTCGTTACGGTGAGGCGCCCTCAGCTGGCCGGGTCTCCTCGCGCATCCAGCTCAGGTACGCGGCCGACCCGTTCACGATGGGCAGGGCCACGATCTCGGGCTCGTCGTAGCTGTGCCGGTCGGTGAGAAAGGCGGCCAGCTCGTCGTAGCGGTCGGCCGGGAGCTTGAACAGGACCAGCCACTCCTCGGCACGTTCCAGCGCGCCGTCCCACCAGTACGTGGACGCCACCGGCCCGGCCACCTGGGCACACGCGGCCAGCCTGGACTCGACCGCATCGCGGGAAAGCTCCATCGCCTCTGCCCGTGAGTCGGTCGTCGTCTGCACCTGGAGGTACGCAGCCCCGAGGTCCGCCATGGCACCTGATGGTACGCGCACCATGCGCTAGTACGCTGTGCCGGACGCCGTCGTGACTGGCCGCCGATTAGAGGAGTGCGGGATGGAACTGGTGCATTCCGGGAAAGTCCGGGAGCTGTACTCCGACGGTGACGACATCATCATGGTGGCCTCGGACCGGGTGAGCGTTTACGACGTCATCCTGCCAACCCCCATCCCGGGCAAGGGCCGGGTGCTAACCCAGCTATCCCTGTGGTGGTTTGGCCAGCTCGGTGACCTGGTCCCCAATCATGTGATCTCCGGGACCGACGTGCCCCCGGAGTGGGCGGGGCGGGCCATCAGGTGCCGCCGCCTGCAGATGCTGCCGGTGGAGTGCATCGCCCGTGGCTACCTGGCCGGGCTCGGCCTGGCCTCCTATAACGAATCCGGCACGATCTCCGGCGTGCGGCTGCCACCGGGCCTGGCCGAGGGGTCCCGGCTGCCCGAGCCCGTATTCACGCCCACCACCAAGGCCGCGACCGGGCACGACCAGCCGATGACGTATGACGAGGTGGCGGAGCTTACCGGCGCCCCGCTGGCAGCCGGGCTCCGGCAGGCCACCTTGGAGGTCTACCGCCGCGGCGCGGAGCTGGCCGCCGCGCGTGGCGTCGTCATCGCCGACACCAAGCTGGAGTTCGGGCTGCTCCCGGACGGGACGCTGATGCTGGCCGATGAGGTGCTGACTCCCGACTCGTCGCGGTTCTGGCTGGCCTCGCAATGGGAGCCAGGCCATCCGCAGCGCTCGCTGGACAAGCAGTTCCTGCGGGACTGGTCCGCGGGCCTGGGCTGGGACCGGCGGCCACCGGGCCGGCCATCCCGCCCGAGGTGGTGTCCGCAACGCAGGCTCGCTACCAGGATCTGTACACGCGGCTGACCGGCCGGGAGTGACCCCTGCGCCGCCGCGGCCCCGGTTACCGGACCAGAGTGCGCGCCCGCCCTGCCCCAAGCCGCCGCGTCCCCGTCCCGTCCACCGCATCATCGTGGTGGATCCGGTCAACGTGGTTATTTAGGGGCATTATCGTGCACCGGAACCACCACGAAGACCGGAATCACCACGCTGCGCCGAGACAGTCCCGCCAAACATCGGGTCGCACTGGAGGGCGCGGCAGTTCGGCCCGCCTCAGCCGCTCTTGATACACGTGTAGGCGCCGTATAGCTGGCCGGCGAACTCGGCGTCGACGATCTCGAAGCCGGCTGCGGTCAGCATCGGCTCGAGCAGCCAGCGGAAGGTGCTGAACTCGGTACGGATGTGCACGGCGTAGTCCTCGCCGGTATAGCCCTGCGCGGGATCGCTGGCGGCGTGATCGAACCAGTCGCGGAAGATCTCCCCGGCCCGTTCGGGCGCGAAGTCGTAGATCAGGTCCCGCAGCCGCAGGACCCCGCCGGGGCGCAGCATGGCCGCGATCCGGTTCAGCGCCAGCACCTTCCAGAAGTCCGGCAGTTGGTGCAGCGCGTGGCGGGTATACACGCCGTCGGCGGGCGGGCCGGAGTGGGTGTAGCTGAGGAAGCCCGCCTGCACGCAGTCCAGGTTGGCGAGCCCGGCCGCGGCCGCACGCTGGCGCAGCGCGGCCAGCATGACCGGGGAGACGTCCACCGCGGTGACGTGCCCAAACCGGGGCGCGGCCGCGATCGCGAACTGCCCCAGCCCCGCACCGAGGTCAACCACCTCCGAACCAGGTCCCAGGCCCTGCCGCTCGAAGATGGCCAGGTCGCCGGCGGGATCCGGGTATCCCTGCTTGCGCTCGTACCCGGCAACGAAGCCCGGGTCCAGGTGCTCAGACCCGGCGTGCGCCAGCTCATCGATCATCCAGGATTCCGCCATGGGCCTCATTGTCCCCACTGCCGCACCCCCGGGCACAAGCCGTTTTCCGCTCGCCATCGATACTTCATTACCGTATAGTTCCGTTTCGTGATATCCAAAACCGGACTACCGGGAACGGTGCTCGCGCTGCAGCGCGCGACGCACCACACATTGCACCTGCTGGGAACCGCGCTGGCCGAACTGCGGCTCACCGCGGCCGAGATCAATGTGCTGGCCAACCTGGGCGACGGCGGCACGCTGAACGTGCGGCAGCTCAGCGAGCGGACCGGCAGCCGGGCCAGCACGCTGACCGGGATCCTGGACCGGCTGGAGAATCGCGGCTACCTCACCCGGGAGCTGGATCCCGGTGATCGCAGGTCCTTCCGGTTGCCGCTGACCGAGGCAGGCCAGGCCGCTGCCGGGCGTGTTCTCACGGTCATCGCCGACCTGGAGCGCACCGCGCTCGCCGGCCTATCCGCGGACCAGATCGCCGGCTATCACGTCGTGATCTCCGCCCTGGAGGAGGCCAGCTGATGACATCGCATGATCCTCATGCGCACGCCGGCTCCGAACTGGCCGAGCTGCTGCCCGCCATCACCGGGCCGGCCGGCCGGTTCGGCCACCGCCAGCACATTCAGCTGGCCTTCGTGGCCGTGCGCCGCTACGGCATGCCAGCCGCGGTCGGCAAGGTCTGCGGCTGGCTACGGCAGCTAACCGCGTACGCGCAGGCTCCGCAGAAATACCACCACACGGTCTCCCGGGCCTGGGTGGAACTCGTGGCCCACCATGCCGGAACCGATCCGGACTGCGGCGACTTCGAGGTATTCGCCGGCCGCTACCCCGCACTGCTGGACAAGCGGCTGCTCAGCCGCCATTACCGGTCATCGACGCTGGCTTCGGGACCGGCCCGCCATGGCTGGGTCGAGCCTGACCTGCTCCCCTTCCCGTGGGCCAGCCGTGATCACCGCTCAGGTCAGCAGGACCAAGAGCACGACGGCGGCCGCCACGAGCGCGACGGCGGACAAGGTGATCACGACCGCGCGCCGGCCCAGCGCCGGCAGGCGGCCGGGTGAGCGGCGGGACCGTGCTGGGACCTGCGGTGCTGGGTCCTGCGGTGCTGCGACCACGGGCGCTGGACGCGGCGGCGCGGCCTGCCCGGCGCGGGCAGGCCCTGGCGTGACCTGTGTCGCGGCGTTATAGCTCGGTTCGGCTCGCGGGGACAGGCTCGACAGGCGGTCGAAGAGCTGGCGTGCGGTGGGCCGGGCCTCGGGCTCCTTGGCCAGCGCGGCCCGCACCATCGGCCGCAGGAGATCCGGGACAGCGGCGATGTCAGCCTCGCCGTACATGACCCGGTACAGCACCGAGTGAGTGTTCCCGGTGCCGAACGGGGACTGCCCTGAGGCCGCGTAGGCCACGGTCACGCCCCAGATGAAAATGTCGGCCTCCGGTCCGGGCTGCCCGCTGATCTGCTCCGGAGCCATGAATCCGGTCGAGCCGACCATCATGCCTGTCTTGGTCATCCCGGCCGTGTCGAGCCGTCGCGCGATGCCGAAGTCAATGACCTTCGGCCCGCTCGCGGTCAAGATGATGTTGGACGGCTTGAGGTCCCGGTGCACGATCCCCGCCGCGTGGATCACGGTCAGCGCCTCGGCGAGGCCGGTGGCCAGGTCCTGGAGCATGGTGAGGTTCAGCGTCCCGTGCTCGGCCATGTACTCGTGCAGCGAGGGGCCTTCGGCGTATTCGGTGACCATGAACGGCGTGGCCGACTGGGAATCGGCCTCGATTACCCGCACCGTGCACGTGCTCTTGACCCGGACCAGGGCGTCCACCTCGCGGCCGAACCGCTGCCGGAATTCCTGGCTGTCAGCCAGGTCCGGGCGCAGGACCTTGATCGCGACCGGGCTCCCGTCCCAGGAAACCCCCAGATAAACCACGCCCATGCCGCCCGCGCCCAGCCGGGCGGTCAGCCGGTAGTGCCCGACCCGCGGAGGGTCATCAGCTCGAAGAGGCGTCCGAGCCAAGGAACCTCCTCCACGCTCGTCGGCGGTGGCGCCGTTCAGGCAGGCCACATACAGTCCTCTTACCGTATTGGATAAAGAGGTTCGGGATAGCGGCTATGTCCGCGCGAAACGGTTCAGCGCGTTCAGCATGTGCTCGGTCATCTCCTGGCCGCCCTGATGCCCGGTCCGTACCAGGTGCAGCTCCGAGCCTGGCCAGGCCTGATGCAGCAGCCAGGGCACGTCGGGCGGGCCGCCGATATCGAAACGCCCGTGGATCAGCACGCCGGGAATGCCGGCCAGCTGAGTGGCATCGCGGAGCAACTGCCCGTCTTCCAGCCACGCCGCGTGCGAGAAGTAGTGCGCGCACAGCCGGGCGAAGGTCATGCGGAAAGCGGGGTCGGCGTATCTCTGGTCGGGAGCCCAGCCTTCCTCCAGCGAGACGACGGCGTCCTCCCAGTCACACCAGTCCTGGGCCGCGCGGGCCCGGACGTCCGGATCCGGGCTGGCATTGAGCAGGTGGTCGTAGGCGGCGACCAGGTCATCCGCGTTACCAGCACCAGCCGCGTACCGGCGCCACTGCTCAGGAAAGAACCGGCCCGCCTCGTGGTAGAGCCAGTGGACGTCGGCGGCCCTGGTCATGGTGCAGGACGCCAGCACCATCTCGGTGACCCGCTCCGGGTACCGCTCGGCGTAGGCCAGCCCGAGCGTCACGCCCCACGAGCCGCCCCAGACCAGCCAGCGCTCGATGCCCAGGTGCCGGCGCAGTGCCTCGATGTCGGCGATCAGGTGCTCGGTGTCGTTGGTGTCCAGCTTGGTGCTGGGGTCCGCGACCGGCGGTGTGCTGCGCCCGCATCCGCGCTGGTCGAACTGGACAAAGCGGTAGGCCTGCGGGTCGAAGGACCGGCGCCGCCCCGGGCTGCTACTGCCGCCCGGGCCGCCGTGCAGCGCGACCGCCGGCTTGCCCGCCGGGTTGCCGCTGGCTTCCCAGTAGATGTGCTGGCCGTCGCCGACGTCGAGCATGCCCGCGTCGTAGGGCTCGATGGGCGGAAAGCGCTCAGGCATGAGCACCACCGTAGAACAGGAACGGCGCGGCCACCCTAGCTCAGGGGGATGGTGACGAACTTCTGGCCCGCCATGCCCTGGATGGCGTCGATGCCGGTGACGGCCGATCCGGCTGGGGTCAGGGCGGCGATGCCGTGGCTGCCTCCCCCGGTCAGGCCGCTGACCGGGGATCGCGTCCAGCTCCTCCCGTCGGCCGACGTCCAGATCGCGGCGTCCTGCTGCCCTGGGTTCCCGAGCTGTCCGCCGGCGGTGAAGCGGCCGGCCCGGAGGTCAGCGCGGTGATGGAGGTTCCCGGCCCAGTGGAGCCGAACGAGACCATGCGCCAGCTCTGCCCACCGTCGGCGGACACCTCGGCTAGCGGCGTGACCGTGCCGTCGGCGCTGGTCTGATGACCCAGTGCCACGACCCGCCGGCCGCTGACCGCCATCTCGCTGAGCTGCCCGTTCCGGTCGCCTGCGGCGAACGGCAGCAGAACGGTTTTCCAGGTGCGCCCATCAGCGCTGGTCCACACGGCAGGCTTGCTGTCGTAGGCGCCGCCTGACACGAAGCCGGCCGGACCGGCGGCGGCCGTGACGACCACGCTCGAATCGTCTTCGTCGGCGACGTCGCTCCCCTTGGTCCAGCTACTCAGGTCGACCGACCACCAGACGATCGGCAGGCAGCCACTGGTCGGCTTGAGCTTTGCCCCCACGATCACATAACCCTGCGGTCCGGCGACCGCGGCGGCCGCGACCGCACCGGCCAGGTGCTGCGTCGCGGCCTCGGAGCGCTGCCAGGTGATCCCGTTGGCGGAGGTCAGGACGATGGGACCGGGCGCGCCGACCGCCAGCCAGCCGGCCGCACCGTGCGTGACGCTGGTCAGCGCGGTCAAACCCGGATTGGCCGAGACCAGGGACAGCGGTGTGACCAGTGACCAGGACCGGCCGGCCGCCCGGTGCCAGATGGCCGGGTAACCGTCCGCGCTGCCGACCGCGACCTGCTGTCCGCCGGCCATCGCGGTGCTCTTCACCGACGCCTCGGGGACAAGGCCGCCGGGGATGCCGGCCAGCGATACCGGGTGGACGCTCCCCGCCGTGCTGGCCGTCAGGAAGATGGCCGGCTGGCTGATCTTGGTGGCGTTCGCCGTGCCGACGGCGATCACAGTGCCCCCAGAACCAAGGGTCACTCCGGACGGGAACGCGGGCGAGCTGGTACCGAGCGATGCCGTCGGCCGCCAGCTGCCGCCCGTCCCGGTGCTGACGTAGCCTGTGGTCTGCTGCGAGCCGGTGGAGCCGATAACCGCGAAGCCATCATCGCTGCCCTTCACCAGGTGAGGCGTCCAGCCGCCGGTCGTGTCCATCGTTCCGGCGTACTGCCAGGTGCGCCCGTTCGGAGAAAAATAGGCCACGCCGTCGGGGTGGCCAGCGGTGGCGCCGATCCGCACCACCAGCAGGCCCGAGCCGTCCGCCGCCAGCCCCGTGACCGCACTGGTCGCGCCGTGATCGGCCGGGACGCCCACCCGGGTCCATGCCGAGCCACCGTCCGTACTCAGCCACACCGAGGTGCCGTCGGAGATCAGCGTCTCGTTGTTAAAGGCGGTCGCGAACGAGATGCTGGCCGGAGTGCTGCCTGAGGCGGTCACCAGGCCTAGCTGCGAGGCGGTCTTCCGCTGCCAGGTCACGCCGTCGGCCGAAGTCCAGATCAGCGCCTGGCTGCCTGCTCCCCCGCCGGCGGCGATGAACCCCGCCGACGTGCCGTTGGCGACAAGGAGCTGATCGCCGGGCTGCGCGATCCCATGCGCGGCCCGCAGTGTCCACGTCTGGCCGTTTGGGCTGGTCCAGACCGAGCCGCTCCCCGCGGCCAGCCAGCCGTGCGGCCCGGCGGCGATCCGGCTGGCGGTCAGCCCGAGCGGCGGCTGGCCGCCGCTGGCGGTGCGGACCGGGGCCAGCCGCCAGGTCTTGCCGCCGTTGACCGACACGAAGAACTGCTGCCGGGTAATGCCGTCGCTGGTCTGCGAGCCCGTGGTCACTATCGTGTCGCCCCAGGCGACGATGCGCTGGATGTTCTGGAACACGCCGCGCTGCCGCTGGCCCGGGTAGACCGGCAGGCTGGCCGTGGCCGGAACGGCCTGCTGGTTAGCCGCGGCCTGGTTGGCAGGCGCGTGGCTGGCAGGCTTGCTGGTGAGTGTGACCGCCACCGTGACGGCGGCCGCCACCACCACGGCGGCCGTGACCGCCCCTACCCAGGTGGTCATCCGCGTCTTGCGCGAGCGGGGCTGGCGGGTCTGCTGCGACGCGGGGTCCAGGAGCATGGAACCGGTCGCGGGTTCCGCGGCCGGACGGGGCACGGACGCGCCCGTGCCAGGTGCGGAGTACAGCCAGGTCTGCGCCAGGATCTCCTGGGTCGGCGAGTCCTGGCTCGGGCCAGCGGGACGCCGGGAGACGCTCGTCAGCTGGCCGAGCAGTTCCGGTGCGGTCGGCCGGTACTGCGGATCCTTGGCCAGGGCCGCTGCCACCAGGGGCCGCAGCCGGTCAGGCACCGGCGCCAGATCCGGGGTCTCGTACAGAACCCGGTACAAGATGGCGTTCGTGTCGCCGGTGCCGAACGGTGACCGGCCAGCCGCCGCGTAGGCGACGGTCACACCCCACACGAAGATGTCCGCCTTCTGGCCGGGGCGCCCGGACACCTGCTCGGGCGCCATGAAGCCGGGCGAGCCGACCATCATCCCTGTCCTGGTCATCGAGACCGCGTCCATTGTCTGGGCGATGCCGAAGTCGATCACCCTGGGGCCCTCGCGACTCAGGATGACGTTGGAGGGCTTGAGGTCCCGGTGCACGATCCCGGCCGCGTGTATGGCGGTCAGCGCTTCGGCCAGCCCCGTAGCCAGGCCGAAGAGCATCTGGGAACGCAGACTCCCGTAGCTGTCGATGTACTCGGCCAGCGATGGGCCCTCCGCATACTCGGTGACCATGAACGGTTGCGGCGCCTCGGTGTCGGCCTCAATGACCCGGACCGTGCAGACGCCCCTGACCCGTGCCAGGGCGGTTACCTCGCGGCTAAACCGGCGCCGGAACTCCGGGTCGTCGGCCAGCTCGGGACGCAAGACCTTCACCGCAACCTGGCTGCCGTCAACGGCCGCGCCGAGGTACACCACGCCCATGCCGCCCGAACCCAGGCGGCTCATCAAGCGATAGCGACCGATCCAGGTCGGATCGTCCGGCCGGAGAGAGGTGCGGGCCACGAGAATTCCCCCCACAGGAAAACGATCGGGATAAGCGGTGATAAATGTTCTCCTTACGGTTGTCTTACGACGCCTCATGGGAGAAGGTTCACTCGGCAGGCGGCTATTTGCCCTTGGTTGCCCGGAACTGGCCTGGCTGGCAGCATGACGGGAGTGGACTACCTACTGGCGCAGGTGAACATCGCCCGGCTGGCCGAGCCGCTGGACAGCCCGCGGCTGGCCGGTTTCGTCGCCGCCCTCGATCCGGTCAACGCGGCGGCGGACGCCGCCCCGGGGTTCGTGTGGCGGCTGCAGACCGAGGACGGGAACGCGACATCTGTACAGGCGTTCCGCTGGGACCAGGCCGGGAGCGCGGGGGTGCTGGTCAACATGTCCGTGTGGGACTCGGTCGAGGCACTGGCCGCGTACGTGTACTCCGATACCCACCGGCAGGTGCTGCGAAGCCGGCGCCAGTGGTTCGAGCGGATGACCGAGGCCTACACCGCGCTGTGGTGGATTCCACGCGGGCACGTGCCGAGCACCGCCGAGGCCGAGGACCGGATCCTGCATCTGCGCGAATCCGGGCCGACGCCGTACGCCTTCACCCTCCGGGAGCACTTCGCGCCGCCGGAGGATGCGGGCTGGGCCGAACCGGTGCGCAGCCCGGAAGAGTGGACCTGCCCGGCGTAGCGGTAACGTCCTTGCAAGCCGGTGACGGGAAGGGGTGCGGCGATGGAGCCCGTAAAGGAAGACTGGGACAAGGCCGTCGCGGTGGTGGCCCACCCGGACGACCTGGAATACGGCGTGGCGTCAGCGGTAGCCCGCTGGACCGGCCAGGGTAAGCAGGTCTCCTACCTACTGGCCACCCGGGGCGAGGCTGGGATCGCGGGCATGGCCCCAGATGAGGTGAGACCGCTGCGGATGGAAGAGGAACGCCGCAGTGCCGCGGTCGTCGGCGTGACCGAGGTCGTGTTCCTTGACCACCCCGACGGGCTGGTGGAGTACGGGATCGCGCTGCGGCGCGACCTGGCTGCCGCCTTGCGGAGGCTGGCACCCGATGTCGTCATCACGATGAACTTCGACCTGACCTGGGGCGAGGACGGCCCGGTCAATCACGCTGATCACCGCGCCGTCGGGCTGGCCACACTGGATGCCTGCCGTGACGCGGCCAACGGCTGGGTGTTTCCAGAGGCGGGCCCGCCGTGTACCGGGATCAAGAGCGCCTATGTGGCTTCGGTGGGCGAGCCGACTCACTTCGTGGACGTCACCGGCACCATCGACGCGGGTATCGCCTCGCTGAAGGAGCACCGGGCCTACATCGAGGGCCTGGGCCGCGACTTCGATCCGGACGAGTTCCTGCGGAACATGGCTGGGTATATCGGCCTCGGCGCCGGATGCGAATACGCCGTGGCTTTCCGGCATTACCCCATGGACTAGACGGCGCCGGAAAGCCGATCAGGGCCGTCCGATCAGGGCTATCCGACCAGGGCCTCGATCTGCTCTTCCGGCGTCAAGGCCGCGGTTAGCCGGTTATCCATGGTGACGTGCGGGGCGGCTGGCTCGGTCCCCTGCCGTATGCCGGCCCAGAAGCTGCCGAAGTCCGACAGCTTGGCCGCGTCGCGGGCCAGCCCGCGGGCGGCCAGCCGGTGCCGCACGGTGGCCTCGTCCGACCGGACCCAGACCAGGCGAACGGTGCCGCCGCCGAGTTCGGCGACCCAGGATCGCCACCGGTCCGGATCGTGGATCTGGCTGGTGAAGGGGCCGGACAGCAGGACCGGGCAGCCGTGCCCGCGGATCTCGCGGGCGGTGGCGGTCATCCCGGCGTACTCGTGCACCTTGATGTGCTCGTCGTACCACGGCCCCTCGCGCTCGCCCTGCTCGCGCCCGGCCGCGGTCAAGATCGCGGCCACGAGCGGCCCGTACAAGGTGTCCTTGTCCAGCAGCGCCGGGGTCGGCTCCAGCCGTGCGAGCAGCAGGCCCGCAACCGTACTCTTGCCGGCGCCGGGCGGGCCGGCGACTACCCACCCGGGTGCGGGAACCATCATGCGGCCAGGATCGCCCAGCCGTGTGCGGGCACGAGCAGCGGGTCCTGCGCGGCGGCATCCGGACCGGGAGAGACCGCCAGCGTGAGCCCGTCGGCCTCGACCGGGAACCGGAACGCCTCGCCGGTGATATTGAGCAGCAGCAGGACGTCGATCCCCTCCACCCCGGCGGCCCGGATCGCGATCGTCCCATTAGCCAGGTGGGGCACCGTGGTCTGGGCGCGGACCAGCCCGGGATGGCGGCGACGGTGACCGATCAGGCGCTGGTGCAGGCGGTAGACGGGCCGGCCGTCCGGCGCCAGAGAGGCCGGGCTGGGCGGGAAGGCCGGGCGGATCTCATCGTCGCCGCCGGCGTGGTCTTCCTTGATGCCCCGCAAACCCTGCTCGTCGCCGTAATACACGCTCGGTATGCTGGCCACGGTGAACAGGATCGCCAGCGCGTGGCCGAGGTGCCGGACGTCGGTGAGGCGGCTGGCCAGCCGGGTCACGTCGTGGTTGCCCACGAACGTCTGCGGCGCCAGGCTGGCCAGAAGCTGGTTATGCCGGTCGAGCGCCCAGGCCAGCTCGAAGAAGTTCTGGTCGTTCAGCGAGCTCCAGATGGCCTTCCACAGTTCGTACTGGGTCACCGAATCCAGGCCGGCCTCGGCGGCGTAGGCCGCGTAGTCGCCGTGGATCATCTCGCCGACGAACCAGGCGTCCGGGTGGGTTTCGCGGACCCGGGGCAGTACCTTGGCCCAGAATCCGGGCGGCACCGCGTAGGCGGCGTCGAGCCGCCAGCCGGATGCTCCCCGGTCCAGCCAGTGGGTCATGACCTGGGCGACGTACTCCAGGACCTCGGGCTCTTCGTGGTCCAGGACGACCAGCTGCTGATGTCCCTCGAAGGTGGCGAAGCCGCCGCTGTCCGGATCGTGCCGGAACCACTTGGCGGCGGGCGAGCCCGGGCCGCCGGCCAGGGCGGCACGGAAGGCCGGGAAAGACCGGCCCACGTGGTTGAACACCCCGTCCAGCGCGACGCGCAGGCCGCGCTGACCCGCCGCCGCGATCAGGTGGTCAAAGTCCTCCTGGTCGCCGAGCCGGGGGTCGATGTGAAAGTGGTCGATCGTGTCGTAGCCATGGGTCTCGGCGGCGAACACCGGGCCAAGCAGCAGGCCCGAGCAGCCGAGCCCGGCCGCGTAATCCAGCCAGTCCTCCAGCTGCCGCAGCCGGTGACGGACCGGATCTGCTGGGGCCGGCTCGGTCTTCTCGGCGCCGGTAAAGCCCAGCGGGTAGACCTGCCACCAGATAGCCTGATCGGCCCATGAAGCCACCTGGCCACGATAGCGAACGAGGAGGCGAGCAGGTGTCCATCGAGCTCTCAGCGCAGCAGGAGGCGCTGCTGCGGCGGTCACGGAACGGGATACTCGCTACCGTCGGGTCCGACGGTTCCCCGCATGCCGCGCCGGTCTGGTACCTCTGGGACAACGGCGAGATCCGCATCAGCACCCCTGGCACCACGCAGAAGATCCGGGATATCGAGCGGAATCCCCGGGTCGCGCTGTGCGTCGATGATCAGGTCGCCGGTGAGTACCTCACGCTGTACGGGCAGGCCGGCATCGTCACCGGCGAGCGTGTTACCGACCTCACCTGGCCGCTGCTGCTGTACGATCTGCCCCCGGATGAGGCGACGGCCCGGTGGAACCGGATCAACGCCGACGGCTCACGCGTGGTCATCGTCCTGCGGCCGGACCGGCTCGGGGGGCGCGAGCGGGCCCGGTAGCCCGGGGCACGCGCTCCTTCGCGCGGCCATCAATGCTGCCCGCCATCAATGCTGCCCGCCATCAATGCTGCCCGCCATCAATGCTGAGAGAATGACGGCATGCCCTCACACCTGGCGCTGCTACGTGGCATCAATGTCGGCGGCCGTAACAAGGTCCCCATGGCGGAGCTGCGCGAGCTGGTGGCCTCGCTCGGGCACACCGGCGTCAGCACCTACATCCAGACCGGCAACGTCTTGTTCGACGCCGA
>CAWAFD010000010.1:0-178079 GCA_963781225.1 uncultured Actinomycetota bacterium | reverse complement strand
GATAGCCCTCTCATCACGCCGACTACCGGCTCGTTCGGTCCGATTCGTTTGACGCCAGGTTTGACAAATCTCGCCTTGGCGAGAGACCCCAGGCTGGGGTAGGCGAGGCATCAAAGACCTGCGAGCAGGCGTCAGACGACCGCCCCGGGCACCCATCGGAGCCGACTCCCCATCACGTCGGGCACGGCCGCTACCGTAGTCTTGTGAGCACCACCGCCGATGACTTGACGTTCGCAGCGGCGCGCCCTCTGGCAGCGCACCATCCCATCGGAATCTCGACAGGCGTTTTTGCCTCAGCGAGGGGCGATTGGCCTGGGCTGGTCGCCGAAGCGTGTCGAATCTCGACCTTCGCCGTCGAACTCTCCGCGCTCTCCGGTGATGAGCTGCCGGGACTGCTCGCGTATTTGCGGGCCAACCCTCGCATGCCGTTTCGTTATGTGGCCATCCACGCACCGGCCAAGAGCCGCGCGCCGGATGAGGCAGCAACCATTGGGATGCTGGCTGGGCTACCTCTTTGGGTGAGGTCGATCGTGACCCACCCGGACACTCTCTCGGACGTCGGCCGGTACCGCGCTCTCGGTACCAGGCTCGTTCTGGAGAACATGGACGACCGGAAGTTCACCGGGCGCGTCGCCGATGAGATGGAGAAGTTCTTTGAGGACTTGCCCCACGCAGGCTTCTGTCTCGACGTGGCGCACGTTCGCGCAGTCGACCCGACGATGGACGCGGCGCACGAGTTGCTTGATCGCTTCCGTGCACGACTGCGACACGTGCATCTCAGCTCGCTCGACGACGGGCATCATGTGCCGCTTACCGAGGACGACGAGAGGCTGTTCGCCGACGTCTTGAACCGGTGCCGCGACGTGCCGTGGATTCTCGAGGCGCTCCCACCTAACCGCTGGGCGGCGCAGATGAAGACGACGGCGTTCGTGGTGCCTGGCGCGGCGCCAGCCACCAAACAAATGTGAGCGCTGATCGGGGAGTCTCCGGACTTGAGGCGGCGACCCGCCAGCCTTTCCCTCACATCATGGCCGCGCGCGCCGAGACAAACCGTCGCCTGCGCGAGCGCCGCAAGAGATTCGAGTCGGTCGAGGTCGATGAAGACGCGACCGTTGTCCTAACCGGGTCGTGGGGCCGCCATGAGATCACCAGCGAAAGCGATGACGACTTCATGCTCGTATTCGAGGGCTCCGTGCGAGACGGCGCGCGACTGTCGGTCGAGCAAGTTGCTCGAATTCTCCGCGGCCGCCCGCCCGGCGTTGAAGACATTTTCGGCAAGCCGGTCGCGCTCGAGGATCTCCGCGAGAAGATCGGGCGCGACGAGGACACCAACGCGAATCTCACCCGCCGGATGCTGTTTATTCTCGAATCGGTGGCAGTCTGCGGCGCGGACGTTCACGCGCGAGCACGGACGTCGCTGATCGACGGCTACCTAGCCGCCAATGTGAAGGACTACAGGCCTCCCCGGTTCCTCCTCAATGACCTCGTTCGCTACTGGCGAACAATTGCGGTTGATTTCGAGAGCAAGATGCGGGCTCGGAAGGGCGAAGGCTGGGGTCTGCGCAACGCCAAGCTTCGCCTGTCCCGCAAGGCTCTGTTCGCCGGCGGACTCCTGCCGGTACTCGGCTGTTACCGCTATCCCGCCTCCGACATGCTCGACTACCTGGACGAGCGGATGTCGGTTCCGCCACTCGACCGGATCGCGGATGCCTTCCTCGATCACGGCGCTCCCGACCCGGGCGTTCGAGCGCTGAACGCGTACGACGAGTTCCTCGCCATCCTCGATGACAGCGACCAGCGCATGCAGTTGAGCGCGCTCGGCGTGGCTGAAGCTCGTGACTCGCAGCTGTTCACACGGATCGCGGAGCTGGGCAAGGAGTTCGAAGCCGGTCTCCTCACACTGCTGTTCGACGACCCCGAGCTTCACCGTTGGGTGCGTGACTACCTCATCTTCTGAACGAACCCGGCCCGACCAGGACCATATTCAGAATGGCGGCGTCGCCTTCGACCTCGACACCGAGATCGAAGCGGCCCGGCAGGAGCTCGCCGAGCTTGATCGTCGGCGAGAGCTCGCCGCGGCTCGCTTGGCCGAGTTGGACCGCCTTCGGGCCTCACGCATCGCGACAGGTGCCGAGAGCAAGCGTTGGACTCCGGCTTCCAAGCTCCGGATCTTTCGCGATTTGTTTCGTGGCCGCGAGGACGTCTTCGCCCTCCGCTGGGAGAACCACAGCGGCAATCGATCTGGCTACTCACCGCGGTGCGCGAACGAGTGGCAACGCGGCGTCTGCGGCAAGCCCAAGGTGCGCTGCGGCGAATGCCGCAACGCAGCGTTCATCACGTTCGACGACCGTCAGCTCCTGGCCCATCTTCAGGGACGCGAGGTGATCGGGATCTATCCGTTGCTTCCCGATGACCGTTGCTGGCTGCTCGCGATCGATCTTGATCGACGGCTCATGGCGCGCCGACGTGGAAGCGCTAACTCGGACATGCTCGCTCGCTTGGCCTCCAACCCGCAATCGAGCGATCCAGATCCGGCAACGGCGCCCATGTCTGGTTCTTCTTCACCGACCCGGTCCCAGCCGCCGAAGCGCGACGGCTTGGCTTCACCATCCTCACGGCCACCATGGCTCTGGGTGCGGCGCTCGGCATCGACTCCTACGACCGCCTGTTCCCAAGCCAGGATGTCCTCCCGAGCGGCGGATTCGGAAACCTCATTGCGCTACCCCTACAACGCCACGCCCGCAACGCTGGCAACACCGAATTCCTCGATGAGAGGCTCGAGCCACATCGCGATCAGTGGTCATACCTCGCGTCGGTCCCCAAGATCACGCCGGACCGTCTCGCTGAGCTGATCGCCGATGGCGACGAGGACGGAGCCCTCGCCGTACGCCGGGCCAGGAGCCAGCGACCCACCGTGGCGGCCGCCGCGCACCCTGCGAGAGCGACTCAGCGAAACTCGACTGCCCGAGTCGATCGACACCACGTTGGCGGATCGCGTCTACATCGATCGTTCGAAGCTTCCTCCGACACTCGCTCACGCGATCAAACGACTCGCGACGTTCTCCAACCCGATGTTCGCCGAGCTCCAGCGGATGCGGCTGTCGGTCGCGCGCACGCCTCGTGTAATCGGGTGCTTCGAAGATCTTGATCGCTACCTGGCTCTCCCCCGTGGCTGCTTAGCTGACGTCGCCTCCCTGGTGGGGGAGCTCGGCGTCCAGCTCAACCTACGCGACGAACGTGTCGCCGGCGAGACGGTCGAGCTCGAATTTTCCGGTGGGCTCAACGACTCGCAGCACTCCGCTGCCCGCGCACTCCTTAAGCATGACGTCGGCGTCCTGTGCGCACCCCCAGGCTGGGGCAAGACCGTGCTCGCGACACACCTGATCGCCAGCCGCGCATGCTCCACGCTTGTGCTCGTCCACCGCAAACCCCTCGTCGAACAGTGGATCGAAAGGCTCTGCCAGTTCCTCGACATACCACCGAAGTCGATCGGAAGGCTCGGTGCTGGCCGGCGCCGGCTGACGCAGCGAATCGACATCGCGATGATCCAGACACTCGCGCGGAGCGGGGACCTACGTGACCTCGTCCGAGCCTACGGCCACGTCGTGATTGACGAATGCCATCACGTGCCGGCAGTGCAAGTCGAACGCGTGCTCTCAGCGATCCCAGCCCGATACGTCACAGGCCTGACAGCGACACCGTACCGGCGTGATGGTCATCAACCGATCATCACGATGCAGTGCGGGCCCGTCCGCCACAAGATCAGCGGACCCAGGGTCACCGCGGGAAAGGCGTTGGGGCGGCGTGTGATTCGCAGGGACACGAGCTTCGACCCGAGCATCCTCCCAACGCAGGCGTCGATTCAGGAGATCTACGGCGCACTCGCGAACGACGTCGACCGGCTGGACTTCGTCCTCGCCGACATTCGAGAGCTCGTTCGTGAGGACCGCGCTCTCGTCGTCCTCACCGAACGCCGCGAGCACCTCGACCGGATCGCTAAGTCGATCGGAGACGAGGTACCCAACGTCGTCGTTCTCCACGGCGGGATCAAGCCCAAGGCCAGACGTGCGGCCATGGCCCAACTCGCCGCGCAGCCACAGAACGAGCCCCGACTCATCCTCGCGACCGGCCGGTACCTCGGAGAAGGGTTCGACGACCCACGACTCGACACCCTCCTACTGACCATGCCGATCGCGTGGAAGGGAACGGTTGTCCAGTACGCCGGCCGCCTCCACCGCGCCCACGCCGCCAAGCGAGACATCCGAATCTACGACTATGTCGACGTTGAGGTGCCGGTTCTCCGGCGCATGTACGCGAAACGCCTCCGCACCTACAGAGAGATGGGCTACGCCTGCGATGGGTCGGCGCAAGAACTCAGTCTCCTAATTAGCTGAGCGTGTCCTTCGAGAGGTCCGCTCGCTCGCCGCACCGTTCGTGTCTCGGTCGCGCACGCTCCATCTTCGGGTTTCGGCCCGAACACTGCCGGGTTATGAGCCCGAACATCATCGTTCGTGCGCGCCCGTGCTGATCGCTGCCAAGGTCGCCCAGTCGATGCACCGCTCGCCGCCGCTGTCGGGCGTACGGGATGATGCGGATGGATTTCTGAGAAATCCGTTTGGTCCAGCTCCACGTGACCGGTTCTCCGCGCGAACCGAGTCGCCTCCCCGGGCGGCAAGGGCTCGGCCGTCGACCTCGTGCTGACGCGTTCCTCGACGGTGTCATCGCAGCTCCTGTTCCCGCGAGGCGAGCCGTGGCGCGCGTAGCGTACAGGCCGTCGGTCACCCCGGAACCGGCGTGCCTCGAGACGGGACTCCGCGAAACGCTCGTGTCGCCATCCGACCGATAGTCAGCGATCGGCAACGGCGGCATGACCTCGGCCTTCCCAGTCAGGTCCAGGTCAGCTGAACGGCTAGCTGCGCGATGCGTACGCCGAGTAAGCGACTCCGCTCGAGGGGCCTGTATTCCCCAACCGCCTCAAGACCGAGCCAATGGATCCTCCGTTCTGCCGCGACGACGATCATGACCTCATCAACTTGGTGTTGGTTCATCAGGACCACCGCCATCAAGGACAAGCTGCTGGCCGAGAACGAGCGGACCAGCTGGTACCCGTCCTCGGTCAAGTACGGCAGGTTCGGGGAGTGGCTGCGCAACAACGTGGACTGGGCCCTGTCACGGACCAGGTACTGGGGCACGCCCCTGCCGCTGTGGGAGTGCCCGGAGTCACACGTGACCTGCGTGGGCTCGCTGGCCCAGCTCTCGGAGCTGGCCGGGCGCGACCTGACCGGGCTCGACCCGCACCGGCCGTACGTGGACGAGGTCGAGGTCGGCTGCCCCAGATGCGGCCAGCGCGCACGCCGGGTGCCCGAGGTTATCGACGTCTGGTACGACTCGGGCTCGATGCCGTTCGCGCAGTTCGGCGCGCCGTGGCGGAACGAGGCCGAGTTCGAGGCCTCCTATCCGGCCCAGTTCGTCTGCGAGGCGCTGGACCAGACCCGCGGCTGGTTCTACTCGCTGATGGCCGTGGGGACGCTGGTGAACGGCCGGTCGGCCTACGAGAACGTGGTCTGCGTCGGCCTGCTCGTGGACTCCACGGGCCGCAAGATGAGCAAGCACCTGGGCAACGTGCTCGAGCCGATCCCGCTCATGGACCGGCACGGCGCGGACGCGCTGCGCTGGTTCTTCGCCGCCTCCGGCTCGCCGTGGAGCGCCCGGCGGGTGTCCCACGACGTCCTCAGCGAGATCGTCCGCAAGGTCCTGCTCACCTACTGGAACACGGCTTCGTTCCTGGTCCTGTACGCGAACGCGGGCGGCTGGACACTGGACGGGCTGGCCGCGGCACCGGCCGCCGTGGACCGGCCGCTGATCGACCGGTGGATGCTGAGCGAACTGCATGCCGTGGTACGCGATGTGACCGCGGCGCTCGAGGTGTTCGACACGGCCGGGCCGGCCGCCGGCTGGCCGCGCTCATCGACGACCTGTCCAACTGGTACGTGCGCCGGTCCCGGCGGCGATTCTGGAACGGGCCGTCGACGGCCGACGGAGCGTCGGCCTTCGCGACGCTGTATGAGTGCGTGACGACGCTGACGCTGCTCATGGCGCCGTTCGTGCCATTCGTAACCGACTATGTCTGGGGGGTGCTGCGCGGCCCGAGGTCGCCGGATTCGGTGCACCTGGCCTCCTGGCCGCAGGCAGAGGTCACGCTGATCGACCCGGAACTGTCCGCCCAGATGGCATTGACCCGGCGGCTCGTCGAGCTAGGCCGGTCAGCGCGGTCGGAAGCCTCGGTCCGGACCAGGCAGCCACTGCGGCGGGCACTGATCGGGGCGACCGGGTTCGACGTGCTGCCGGCCTTGCGGGCCGAGGTGGCGGCGGAGCTGAACGTGTCGGCGCTGGACTCTCTGGGCGGCCAGGCCGGCGATCTCGTCGATTACGCGGTCAAGCCGAACTTCCGGTCCCTGGGCCGCGCTTCGGGCCGCGGACACCGGCCGTGGCGGCGGCCATCTCGGCGCTCCCGGCCGCGGATGTCGCGGCTGCGGTGCTGGCGGGCGGCACGGTGCCAGTCAGCACGGGGACGGTCGGGCCAGAGCCCGATCCGGTGCAGATCGGCGCGGATGACGTGGTGGTGACCCAGACGCCGCGGGCGGGCTGGGCGGTGGCCACCGACGCGGGCGAGACGGTGGCGCTCGACACCGAGGTCACCCCGGAGCTACGCCGTGAGGGGCTGGCCCGCGAGGTGATCCGGCTGATCCAGGAGGCCAGGAAGAACGACGGCCTGGATGTCACGGACCGGATCGTGCTGCGATGGGCGGCAAGCGACCCGGAGCTGGCCGCGGCGCTGGACGAGCACGCAGGGCTGATCGCCAGTGAGGTACTCGCCGTGGACTCCGGACCCGCGGTGGCGGTGCCGGACGGCCGGGAACACGCCGACCCAGAGCTTGGCCTGACGTTCTGGCTCGCCCGCGCCCGGTGACTGGCCGCTAATCCGCGGAATGATCCGGCTGGTCGGGCAGGCAGGCCCGGCACGGCGTGCAGCCTGTGCTGCTGGCCGCGGCGACCGTCATCTTCTCCAGGTCGTCCTCGCCCATGAACCGGATGAGGATGCATTGCGCGCTGTGATAGCGCGGCACGCCGGGGACCACCGTGACTTCCTTGCTGGGGTCCAGGCCAGCGGGTTCGGCCTGCTCCGGTGGCTCGGGAAGGACCGGCTGGCTGGCTGGGGACGCCGGCTTAGCCTGGTCCTGGGACGGTCGCTGGGCTTGGGACGGGCGCTGATCCTGGGCAGGCGGCTTGGTATCGGACGGGCGGCCTGGGCCAGACGGGCGGGGGCGCTGGGACGACGGAGGGGTGACGATGACGGTGTCCTCGCGGAGCTCCTCGTCGCCGCTGGCCTTGTCGTCGCGCTGCGCCCACGCAGCGGGCGCAGGAGCGTCCGGTCGCGACGCCCCCGCAGGCGGCGGTTCGGCTGGACGGGACGGAGCCGGTGACTTCGCCGGGGCGGAGGACTTGCTCTGAGCCGGGGATGCGCCGACAACGGGCTGGGCAGTGGTCTCCGCCACGGCTGAGGACGGACCTCGGGTGGCCGCGCGGGCCGAGGTCTGGCCGCGCTCGCCTGAGCGGCCGCCGGTGGGCCGGTGAAGGCCGGGTCGCGGAAGGCTGGGCCGGAGAGGGCCGGGTCGCGGAAGGCTGAGCCGACACGGGCTGGGCTGGCGAGGACGGCGCTGGCGAGGACTGGGGCCGCGGGCGCTGCTCGTCGCCTCGGTTTTGTTCTGGCCGGTTCTGTTCTGGTCGGTTCTGTTCTGGCCGGTTCTGTTCTGGCCGACGTGGCTCCGGGTTGGGCTGCTCGGGAGGCAGGTAGCTCGCGGCCGGAGATGCCGGCTGTCCTTCGGCTAGCCAGCCAGCGGCACCAGCCGAACTGGCTGCGGCGGAAACCGGGCGGCCCACGCCCTGAAGCGCGGGCTCGGCCGATTCGGGCTCAAGTGCCGGGGTCTCTGCAGACTCCGGCTCGCCGGCCTTTCGATGAAGCCGCTTTGGACTGGCCGAACAGCTCACGCCGACTGATGGCCGCACCGATACCAAGGGCCAAGAGAGCGAGGGCGCTGACGCCGATCGCGATGTAGACGAGCATCAGTCGGCTCGTAACCACACCAGCGATCAGCAGACCGACCGCGACGACTACCAGAGACGCACTGAAGCGAATCACAGGCGTTGATCTCCCAGCAGTCCCCGCGGTCTTTCTGCTCTATCGGTAACTCGCGCGACCTAGCGGCGCTCGCGCGAAGGTGCTCCCTCATTGGAGCGGAAACCGCCCCCATGAGGCACAACCTCGGGCACGCCGTACTGTCCGCCAGGCTGGCCACCGTTACGCGCACCCGAGGGCGCCAGCGCGGCTGGCATGGGTGGCTGGGAACCGGCTCCCATCGTCGGGAAGGTTCCGCTGTCGGTGACACCCGCTTCCAGGTCACGCAACTGGCCTTCCAGGTACGCCTTCAGCCTGCTGCGGTACTCGCGCTCGAAGGCACGCAGGTCATCGACCCGGCGCTCGAGCTCCTCACGAGTCTGGACCAGCGAGCCCATGGCCTGACGGTGCCGCTCCTGCGCGTCGCGCTCCAGGCTCTCCGCCCGGGCCCGTGCGTCGCCGGTGATCTGCTCAGCCTGCCGGCGAGCCTTGGTGAGCACGTCGTCCGCCTCGCGGCGGGCGCGGCCGAGCGTCTCGTCGGCCTCCCGGCGAGCGTCCGCGATCGCCTGGTCAGCGGTCTGCTGCGCGAGCGAGAGCACGCGCGCGGCCGTGTCCATGTTGTCCTCGATATGCGGCATTCCGCCCATCATGACCGGCTCAGGCTGCCTGCGCTCTGGCTCGATGCGCTGCGGAGGCTGCTCCGGCGGAGCCATCATCTCCGACTTCGGGTCGGACAGCGGAGAGCTCAGCGCGGGAACCGCCGACTTACCACCACGCAGAACTTCCGCCAGCTTGGCGCGGAGTTCTTCGTTCTCCTGGATCAGCCGGTCGAGCTCGGCCTCGACCTCGTCGAGGAAGGCGTCAACCTCTTCCTCGTCGTAGCCGGGCCGGAGCCTGGTCGTACTGAACTGCTTATTCCGCACATCCGCGGGCGTCAGCGGCATCTCGTCTCCTCGGCGCACTTGGACCGTGTTCCTCACGACGGTACCCGAATCAAAGGTGCGGCACGACCACTTCAAGCAGGATCAGAACCACGATAAACAGAACCATGAAACTGAGGTCCATTGCCACCATGCCGAGCCGGAGCGGTGGTATGAAGCGGCGGAGGAACTTCAGTGGTGGATCTGTAATCGTGAAGATACTCTCGGCGATCACCAACAGTATGCCTGACGGACGCCAGTCGCGGGCGAAAACCTGCACCCAGCCGAAAATCATCCTGCCGATCAAGATGACAAGGTAGATCGTCAGCACATAAGTGAGGACTTCCCTCAGGTACTGCACAAGTCCACCCGGCCCTTAACGCCGGCCACGCCGGCGGTCTCTGATCAGCGTCACGTCGTCACTGCTTGGCTAGCTCTGGTTGAAGAAGCCGCGCTCAGCGATGCGAGCCTTGTCCTCCGCCGTCACCTCGACGTTCGCAGGCGACAGCAGGAAGACCTTGTTCGTCACACGCTCAATACTGCCGCGCAGGCCGAAGATCAAACCAGCCGAGAAGTCGACGAGGCGCTTTGCGTCGCTATCGACCATCTCAGTCAGGTTCATGATCACCGGGGTGCCTTCGCGGAAGTGCTCACCAATCGTACGCGCTTCATTGTAAGTGCGAGGGTGCAGTGTCGTGATACGGGCGAGATCGGTCGTCTGCGGCACATGCTCGGCCCGCCAGTCGGCTGGCTGGTAGCCGGCATAGTCGTCGCGGCTCGCGCGGACCTCCGCCTCCTCGGCCACCTCTGGCCGGTCCACCTCTTCTTCGTACTCCTCGTACTCGCCGTAGGACTCATACCTATCCTGGTAACGGTGCTCGTCCTCGACAAGGCCGAGATAGACCGCCATCTTCCGCACGGCACTGGCCATCCTTCAGTCCTCCCAGCCTGCACCCGTTTTAGCCAGCCATTTCGGCTTCACGCGTGGGACATTACCTGACACGGGGCTCTCGGTCTCCGAGCAACGCCGTACCAATACGCAGGTGTGTTGCACCAAATTCCACTGCTGCCTCCATATCACCGCTCATGCCGGCCGAAATCACCCTGGCGGCCGGCCTGATCGCCTGGACGGCCGCGGCGCTCTCCCGTAGGCCGGCGAACGCGGCCGTAGGCTCCATGTCGAGCGGAGCCACGGCCATCACACCACCCAGTACCAGACCTTCCTCGGCCACAAGTGCCTCGGCGAGGGCCTGGACGTCATCCGCTACCGCACCACCGCGGGCCGGGTCGCCGTCCAGGCTGACCTCAATCAGGCCCTCGATAACGCGCCCGGCATCGCGCGCTGCCTTGCCTAGCGCCCGGATCAGCCGCAGCCGGTCCACTGAGTGCACCATGCTGGCGTAGCGCACCACACTGGCACACTTATTAGTCTGCAGCTGCCCAATGAAGTGCCAGGTCAGGTTCAGGTCGGCACACTCGGCGGCCTTCGGCGCCGCCTCGGCGTCTCTGTTCTCGCCAACGTCGCGCAGCCCCAGCTCGCTGAGCAGCCGAACGTCGGACGCGGGCCTGGTCTTGGTCACGCCGATCAGCGTGAGCTCGCCCGGATCCCGGCCGGCTGCCTGGCACGCCTTGGCGATACGGCGCCGGACCTCGGCCAGCCGCAGCTCGAGTTCCTCCCGCCTGGCCTGGTCCGCTCACTTCAGGAAGTCGGGAACATCCAGGTCGTCGTCCTCTTCGAAGACGACGGGACGGCGCCTGGTGGCGGCGACATCGAACGGCTTGCCTGGCCCGTCGGCGTGCGCCGGCCGGTACGACGGCGAGTCGGTTCCCTGACCACCCACGGCGACCCGCTCGGGCCGGGAGGTCTCCGGAGCAGGCGCAGCCGGGCCGGGCGCATTGTCTGGGCCCGGGGCGTTGCGGATGTAGTCCGGAAGTGAACTGGATCCGGCCGCCGGGGTCCCGTTACCGCCGTATGCGGCCATGCCCTGGCCAGGCCCCGCCGTCTCGCGGCTCGCCGCAGCAGTGCTGCCTGGTCCGGCGGCCGCCGGACCGGCGGAGAAGGCGCTGTCACGAGCCGGACTGGCCGGAGCAGGGCTGACCGGAGCAGGGCTAGGCTGAGCCGGGCTGGGCGCTGCGGCTGGGCTGGCGCTGAACGGGCCCGGGCCGGCGCTGGCCGGGCTGGGACCGGACTGGCTGGCGCTGACTGGGCTGGGGGTGACTGGGCTGGGGGTGGCTGGGACAGAGATGGCCGGTGGCGGGCTGACCTGGTTCGAGCCGACCGGGGCGGGGCCGGAGCCGACGGCACCCAAGTCAGCCGAGCCGGAACCGGCCGGGCCTGAGTTGCCGGACGCCGGGCCGGACGAGGCCGCGCTGGCCGATCCGGTGCTGAACGATGATCCGGCGGCGTCAGCGGGCCGCCCGGTGCGCTCCTGATCCAGGCCCGCCGCGATAACCGTGACCCGGACCTCGTCGCCGAGGGCGTCGTCAATAACCGCACCGAAGATGATGTTCGCGTCCACTGCGGCGGAGTTGGACACGAGCTGGGCGGCCTCATTGATCTCGAACAGGCCGAGATCCGAACCACCCTGGATAGAAAGCAGCACGCCGTGCGCGCCGTCGATGCTGGCCTCCAGGAGCGGGCTGGAGATAGCCATCTCCGCCGCCGCCACCGCGCGGTCGTCGCCGCGCGAGGAGCCGGTCCCCATCAGGGCCGAACCCGCGCCGGACATGACGGACTTCACGTCGGCGAAGTCCAGGTTGATCAGGCCAGGGGTGGTGATCAGGTCGGTGATGCCCTGGACACCGGACAGCAGCACCTGGTCGGCGGCCTTGAAGGCATCCAGCACGCTCACGTGCCGGTCCGAGATAGACAGCAGCCGGTCGTTCGGGATGACGATCAGCGTGTCGACCTCGCTGCGCAGCTTCTCGATGCCAGATTCGGCCTGCACCACACGGCGCTTGCCCTCGAAGCCGAACGGCCTGGTCACCACGCCGATGGTGAGTGCGCCGAGGGAGCGGGCGACGTTCGCGACTACCGGTGCGCCACCGGTGCCGGTGCCGCCCCCCTCGCCGGCCGTGACGAAGACCATGTCGGCACCCTTGAGTACCTCCTCGATCTCCTCCCGGTGATCCTCCGCCGCCCGGCAGCCGACGTCCGGGTTGGCGCCAGCGCCCAGTCCCCGGGTCAGTTCGCGGCCAACATCGAGCTTGACGTCGGCGTCGCTCATCAGCAACGCCTGAGCGTCCGTATTGATCGCGATGAACTCGACGCCCTTGAGCCCCTCTTCGATCATGCGATTGACGGCGTTGACGCCGCCACCGCCGATTCCGACGACCTTGATAACCGCCAGATAGTTCTGCGGTGCTGCCACGAGGAGGGTACCTTTCCGCTCGTTAAATCTCTGCCATCACGGCGGCGCTTTTAAATCCCGCCGATCATGCCCCTGGGCTCGGGAAACTCCGCTTTGTTTCTGCGCCGCGGAAATTCACAAGCAAGGCATGTTCTGCCACCATCAGGTTTCACCTTCAGGTTAAGATTTAAAGTTTTTACCGTCCGCACGATTGATACGGACAGTAGGGTCGGATGGCACCCGGGTCAACTAACCACGCGCGAACCGGTCAGCGTGTCGCGGATCGGCGAGTCGCGCCGTCACCCACGTAACTTAGTGGTGACAGATTCCGGGTCGCTCACGTCGTAATAGGTCGCGTGCGTGTGCATGAGCGCATTCAGTTCCTCGGCCTTGACCGCAGCCTGACCCGTGCTGCCCCACATCACCGTGACCCCGTGGGCCAGGTGCAGCGTCACCTGCCCGGGATCAGGTGCGGTGACCGAGCGAACCGAGGGCCGGAGCCCGGCCGGGAGTTCGGCCAGGACGGCCGCGGCCGCGGCGATGTCCGGGTTGCCACGCGGCGAGGCGACGTCGGCCGCGGCGGAAAACAGTGGCAGCCCGGCCGGGCGACTGGCGGCCCAGCGCACCAGTACGCCGTCCGCGTCGACCAGGTCATACCCTCCGCTGGGCAGGGTCACGGCCATCGCCGCGGTGCGCTCGCGCACCGTGATCACCAGCCGGTCCGGCCAGGATCTGGCGACACGGACGCCAGCCACCTGGGTAATCGTGTCAACACG
Source organism: uncultured Actinomycetota bacterium (assembly GCA_963781225.1). GTDB lineage: Bacteria > Actinomycetota > Actinomycetes > Streptosporangiales > Streptosporangiaceae > Palsa-504. The sequence goes on along the minus strand of CAWAFD010000010.1, from coordinate 164,857 downwards.
GGCAGCCATCTGACCGGTGTTCACCCGGATCAGCGGCGTGCCCAGCTCAACCCGGGCCACTTCCAGGACCTGGGACCGGGACACCAGATGGTTTCCCGTCACGGTCACTGAACGGACGACCAGCCAGGGCGAAAAGAACAGGGCCCAGGCTCCGGCGGCTGCCACGGCGATCGCGATCAGGCCGAAGAACGCGGCGCGCCACGAACGGCGGCGCCGGGAATGTGGACGCCGGGATCGGGAGGACCGGGAGCGAACGGGCCGGGACCGAGAGCGCCGGGGACGGCGACGCCAGAAGCGAGGCCGCTTGTCGTGCCCGGCACGGCGACCATCGTCGCCGATCGTTCCGCCTTCGTCGGCTACCACATCGTCATATGCCGCATCGGGGCCGGCGGCCGGGCTGCTGGCAGCGACTTGATCAGGGGCGGCAGTGCCTCCCCTTGATGAGCCGCTGCGTCTGGTCACTCCTGGTGCCCTCGCAAGGCGTCGACCAGGCGCGGGCCGAGCGCGGTGATATCGCCGGCTCCCATCGTCAGGACCAGGTCGCCCGGTTCGGCGATCCTGGCGACCAGCGCGGTAACCAGGAGCGGATCGGGCACAAATCGCGCGAGTCCGCCGGGAACGGCGTCCACCACGAGCTGGCCGGTGACGCCAGGCTCCGGATCTTCCCTGGCGGCGTACACATCGAGCACGATGGCCTCGTCTGCCAGCCCGAGGGCGGCGCCGAATTCCGCCGCGAAGATCCGGGTCCGGCTGAACAGATGGGGCTGGAAGACCGCGATGACCCGGCCGGCCCCCTCCGTGATGTCCCGGGCGGCTCGCAGGTCCGCGGCGAGCTCGGTCGGGTGGTGCGCGTAGCTGTCCAGCACCCGCACGCCGCGGGCCTCGCCCTTGAGCTCCATCCGCCGACGCGCGCCCCGGTACCCTGCGATGGCCACGGCCACCCGCGGCGGGGCGAAGCCGAGCTCGACGGCGGCGGCGAAGGCCGCGGTGGCGTTCATGGCGTTGTGGTGACCGGGCACGCCGACCGTCATCTGGGCGAGAATTTCGCCGAACGGGCTGCGATCTGCGGCCACCGTGAACCGGATCGCCATGCCCTGGGCGCGGGTGTCGCTGAGCCGGTAGTCGGCATGCGGCGATTCCCCGTAGCGACGGAGTCGGTCCGGGTCCAGGCGAGCGGCCACGGCCTCGGCGCCCGGGTCGTCTGCGCAGCTCAGCACCACCCCGGTGACCCGGTTGCCGAATTCAGCGAAAGCATCGGAGATGTCCGCCAGGCTGGCGTAATTGTCCAGGTGGTCGGCCTCGACATTGGTGATGATGGCCACGTCGGGCGACAGCAGCAGGAACGAGCCGTCGCTCTCGTCCGCCTCGGCCACGAAGTCCAGGCCGGCGCTGTCCTCGGCGCCGAGGCCGGTCTCGGTGAGGATCCCGCCGATGACGTAGCCGGGGTCGGCGCCGCACTCACGCAGCACCGTGGTGAGCATCGAGGTGGTGGTGGTCTTGCCATGGGTCCCGGCAACCGCGATGACCCGGCGGCCGGACATGACCGAGGCCAGTGCGGCGGCCCGGTGAATGACCCGCAGACCGCGGCGGGTGGCCTCGGCCAGCTCCGGGTTGTCCGGGCGGATAGCGCTGGAAACGACCAGCGTGTCCCCGGCACCCAGGGCACCCAGGTTCTGGGCCGCGTGCCCGATATGGACGGTGGCTCCGAGGGCCTGCAGGTCCTCAAGCAACGCCGAGGGGCGGGCGTCGCTACCGGACACGGGGATACCCCGGGCCAGCATGATCCGCGCAATGCCGGACATGCCTGCCCCGCCGATGCCGGCGAAGTGCACCCGCCCGAGCTGCTGGGCGGGCACCGGCTCAGCCTGCGTTATCAGGCTCTTCAGCATCCGCGCTCCTGCCCGTGTCGGTCGCGCCCACGATCTTGACGATTGCCTCGGCCAGCAACCGGTCGGCGTCCCGGCGCCCGAGCGAGGCGGCCGCCTCGGACATGTCCGCCACCTGGTCGATGTTGATCAATATTGGCAGCAGCGTGTCCCGGATCCACTCGGCCGTCAGGTCCTTGTCGGCCACCAGCAGGCCGCCGCCGTGCTGCACGACGGGCAGCGCGTTGAGCCGTTGCTCGCCGTTGCCGATGGGCAGCGGCACGTAGGCAGCCGGCAGCCCGACCGCGGTCAGCTCGGCGCACGTCATCGCGCCCGCCCGGCACAAGCCGAAGTCCGCGGCCGCGTAAGCCAGGTCCATCCGGTCGATGTAGGGGGTGGCGACGTAGGGCACCCCGGAGGCGGCGACCGGGGCATCGTGCCCGTTGCGCGGCCCGATGATGTGCAGCACCTGGACGCCCGCGTCGCGGAGCCACTCGGCGGCGCCGAACACCGCCGCGTTCAGCGAACGGGCCCCCTGCGAGCCGCCCGTCACCAGCAGCACGGGCAGATCGGGACGCAAGCCGAAGTGGGCGCGAGCCTTGTCGCCCAGGCCGAGCCGGTCCAGGTCGGCGATCTCGCGCCGGATCGGGATGCCGATGTAGGTGCCGTTCCGGAGTTGAGTATCGGGATGGCCGGTGAATACGTGCGTGGTGAACCTGGCCCCGATCCGGTTGGCCAGCCCCGGCTTGGGGTTGGCCTCGTGCACCACGATCGGGATCCCACGGCGCCGGGCGGCCAGGTAGCCCGGCGTGGCGACGTAACCGCCGAACCCCACCAGCACCTCGGCCCGGGTCTGGTCGATGATGGCGGCGGCCGCGTTGATAGCCCCGGCCATCCGGCCGGGAACCGTGAGGAGTTTAGGCGTCACAGACCTAGGCAGCGGCACGGCCGGGATGAGCTCCAGCGGGTACCCGCGGAGCGGGATCAGCCGGGTCTCCAGGCCACGTTCGGTGCCCAGGCACGTCACCTCGGCGGCGGGGTCAATACGCCGCAAGGCGTCCGCGACCGCCAGAGCCGGTTCGATATGTCCGGCGGACCCGCCACCGGCAAGCAGTACCCTCATGCCTCGTCCCTGAACTGCACCATGAAGTGGCGCCGCTTTATCTTCGGCGCTTTGGTAGACCGAGCCAGCTTAGAACGCGCCGGGGCCAGCCGGGGCCACGTGCGGCCAAAGCCTCACGGGCACCTGGCTCGTGCCGGGCAAATGCCATCAGCATGCCGAGCGCGAGCAGGGTCACCAGCAAGGACGACAAGCCGGCCGAGACGAGCGGCAACGGTACGCCAGTGATGGGCAAGATGCCGATCACCGCGCCGATATTCACGACCGCCTGGATGACGATCCAGGCGGTGATCGCGGTGGCGCAGAGCTGGCAGAACCGGTCGGGCACGCGCCGGGCGATGCGCAGCCCGGCGAAGGCCAGGCCGCCGTACAGGAAGCTCACGCACAGCGTGCCGACCAGCCCGAGTTCCTCGCCGATGATGGCGAAGATGAAGTCAGAAGTGGATTCCGGCACCCAGCCCCACTTCTCCCGGCTGGCGCCCAGGCCCACGCCGAAAATGCCGCCCGAGCCGACCGCGTACTTACCCTGAATGCCCTGCATATAGGTGCCGGTGGCGCTGCCCTGCGGGCTCAGGTAACCGACCAGCCGCTCGAACCGGTACTTGGCCGAGACGATCATCAGCCCCATGGCCAGGCCCATCAGGATGAGCAGGCCTACGTAGACCCGCCCGGGCGTGCCGATAACCCAGAGCAGGGCCAGGAAGATGACCAGCAAGATAAAGGTGGTGCCGAGGTCGTCGCCGGTCATCACCAGCAGGCACAGCAGGCCCGCGCCCGGCATGAGTGGCACCAGCATGTGCCGCCAGTCGGCCAGCTGGCCGTGTTTGTCCTTGCGGGCCAGCAGGTCGGCGCCCCAGACGGCCAGGGCGAGCTTGGCGATCTCGGACGGCTGGACCTGCTGGCCCCCGATGGAGATCCACCGGGCCGCACCGTTCTGCGATACGCCGACGCCGTGGATGAGGGTGAGACCGAGACCGACCAAGGCCAGCGCCAGCAGCGGATAGGCAAAGGCACGGAAGAGGCGGGGCGAGGATTTCGCGATGAGCCACATGAGCGGGACACCGACGACCGCGCCGAGCAGCTGCTTCTTGAAGTCGGAGTAGGGCGACAGGCCCGCGGTCAGGTCGGCGACCGACGCCGTGGACTGCACCATGACCAGCCCGAGCCCGAGTAGCAGCGCGGTGATGCCCAGGACCAGGTAATAGGACGTCAGCGGCCGGTCGAGCAGCGCCCGCCACACGCCGATGCGGTCCCGCACCAGGCTGAGCCCGGGCGGCGCAACCTCCTCGTCCGGCTCAGCCGGCCCGACGTCAGCGAGCTCTGCCATGATCCCAGTTTGTTCGCTGCCTCCCAGCAAGACCGGGATATCGGTCGCGTGTCGCCCGCCGAATTCTCCCGTCGGCAGATCTGGCATGATGGCATTCAATGAGCAGGTCAGAATCCCAGCGCTTCCCGGTGACTGTGACCCGGCTGCCCGTCACGCGCTGCGAGATATGCGGACGCACGCTCGCCCACCGGCCCGGCCAGGCGAGCACGGTGCTGACCGAGCATTACGGCCGGATGCACCCAGACGCCCTCGGCCAACCGGCAGCCAGCCAGACGCCGGACAGCGCGCGCTGAGCTGGAATTTCGTCCCAGATAGCACCCGTCCGGGATGCGGGTAGGCCATCTGGCACTCTGGGATCATGGCAGAAGAGCTAACGATGATGGCGGTGCACGCGCACCCCGATGACGAGGCGTCGAGCACGGGCGGCGTACTGGCCACCTATTCCGATCAGGGCATCAGGACGGTGGTCGTGACATGCACCAACGGGGAATTCGGCGACGCCCAGGGCGGCATCAAGCCCGGGCAAGACGGCCACGACGAGCAGACCGTCGCCCGTCAGCGCCTGGCTGAGCTGCGGGAATCCTGCGCGATCCTGGGGGTGAGCAACCTGGAGACGCTCGGCTACCACGATTCCGGCATGCCGGAATGGGACTATAAGGACCGCCCGGACGCCTTCTGCAACATCCCGCTGGCGGACGTCGCGGCCCGGATATCGCACCTGATCGCACGGTACCGTCCGCAGGTCCTCATCACCTACGACGACCTGGGGCCATACCAGCATCCCGACCACGTGCACGCCAGCCGGGCGGGGCAGATCGCCGCGAAGGACAGCGGCGTAGACAAGCTCTACCTGAGCGCCATGCGCCGCAGTGACTGGAAGAAAATCATGGACGCGCTGCGCGAGCTCGGCGCGGACGTGCCCGACTTCGGGGAACCGACGCCGCAGGAGCTGGAGCAGGCGGCCGCGTCGGAGGCACGGATCACTTCCACGGTGGACATCCGGCCGGTCCTGGGCCGTAAGCGCGAGGCTCTGTTCGCACACGGCAGCCAGATCCAGGAGTCGTGGTTCAGCAAGATCCCGCCGGAGGTCGCCGAGGCCGTTTTCGGTTATGAGCACTTCATCCGGGTCAGCGATACCACCGGCGCTCCGCTGCCCGAGGACGACCTGTTCGCCGGACTGCGGCCATGATGCCGTCGGAGGGCACCGTCGCAGGCTTGGTCGAACGGTCGGCCGCCGCCTACGTGCGTGCGGTGCCGGACCGCCCGGCCGACGACGGGTTCTTTGGGCCCGCCAGCGTGACCTGGCGGGTCAGCGCGGACCTGTCCGCCCCCGTTGCGGGCCTGCGGTCGCTGCTCATGCAGGCGCTGCATCCGCTGGCCATGGCCGGGGTGGACCAGCACAGCGACTGGCGCCGCGATCCCGTCGGCCGTCTGGCCGCCACCTCCGCGTACGAGGCTACGGTGACGTTCGGGGACCGGGTCACCGCTACCCGGGCCGCCGAGCGGGTCAAGGCCATCCACGAGCACGTCCGCGGGGTGGACACGGTGACCGGCCAGCCGTACGCGGCCGGCGATTCCCCGCTGCTGCTGTGGGTGCACGTGGCTCTGGTCGACTCGGGCCTGGCCGCCGCCGACCTGATCGGCACGTCGCTCACCGACGCCGAGGCTGACGCCTACGTGGCCGAGATGAGAATCGCGGCCGAGCTGCTCGGGGTGCCGCATGAGCAGGTCCCGGGCACCGTGGCCGACATGCGGGCCTACATCGAGGGGGTCCGGCCCGAGCTGGCCTGCACGCCCGCGGCCGCGGAATCCATGGGCTACCTGCTCGACCCGCCAGGCCTGGACGAGGACATCGCCGACCTCTGGCAGGACATCAGAGACGCCGCGGTGCTATCCCTGCCCGGCTGGGCCCGGGAGCTGTACGGCTACGCCGAGCCTGCGCCACTGACGGACGAGCGCCGGATCGAGATCCGGCAGGCACTTGGGGTCCTGGACGCGGTGTTCATGGGCGAACCGGGGGTAGTGGAGGCGCGGCAGCGGCTCATGCTGCGGATGCGTCTGGCGAGGTCGGAGGGGACGGGCGGTTGATGGGACGGGCCAGGAAGCTGGTACTGGCGGCAGGACTGGGCGGGGCATCGATCGCGGCGCTGACGCTGCTGCGTGGTTATCGGCGGGGACAGCGGCGCGGGAAGGTCGGCCGCCAGGCGGCGAGGCTGCGAGTCCAGCGGGGACTGACCGCCGTGCGGCTGGTTGCCCGGGGCGGGGCGCGTTACGCGACCCACGCGCCACGGCTGTTCGCTTCCGCCGGCGAGCACCGCGAACAGCTCCGGAACGACCTGGCTCTGCAGACCGCCGAGGATGTGGCGGCCACCTTGGGCACGATGAAGGGCGTGCTGATGAAGCTGGGCCAGATGGCCAGCTATGTCGACGACGGCCTGTCCCCCACCGCCCGGCGGACGCTCAGCCGGCTGCAGGACAGCGTGCCGCCGATGAGCCCGGAACTGGCCGCTCAGGTGGTCACCGAGGAGCTCGGCGCGCCGCCCGACGAGGTCTTTGCCACCTGGGATCCGGAGCCGATCGCGGCCGCGTCGATCGGGCAGGTGCACCGCGCCATCACCCGAGATGGCCGGGCGGTCGCGGTCAAGGTGCAGTACCCCGGCATCGCCGAGACCATCGCGGCCGATCTGGGCAACGTGGCCTTGCTCCGCCGGATGCTGAAGATCACCGCGCCGCAGCAGGACGTCGACGCGCTCTTGGCCGAGCTGCGCGAGCGCGTCACCGAGGAGCTCGACTACGGGCGGGAAGCCCGCAACCAGCAGATGTTCGCGGACTTCTACCGCGGCCATCCCTTCATCCACGTCCCCGACGTCGTGACCGAGCTCTCCACCGCCCGCGTGGTCACCAGCGACCTGGCCGACGGCGCACGGTTCGCCGAGCTCACCAGCTGGTCGCAGGCCGAGCGTGACCTGGCTGCGGAGACCATCTACCGGTTCGTGTTCCGGAGCCTGTACCAGATGCACGCCTTCAACGGCGACCCACACCCGGGCAACTACCTGTTCCACGGCGGAGGCCGGGTGACCTTTCTGGACTTCGGCCTGGTCAAGTACTTCACCGACGAGGAGCTGAAGCCGCTGGTGGAGATGGTCAAGCACCTGTGTGTGGACGACGACCCGGAGGGTTTCCGCCGGGCCATGGAAGACGCCGGATTCCTGATGGCTGACGCACCGCTGCCCACCGACATGATCGTCGAGCACATGGCGCTCTTCTACGACACCGTGCGTGAGCGCGGCCCACGGACCATGACCAGCGCCTACGCGACGGCGGTGACCAGGCGCTTCTTCGACTTCCGCAGCCCGCTCGCGGCCTACGTGGAGATCCCACGGTCATATGTCATCTTGCAGCGGATCAACCTTGGGCTCTTCGCTCTCCTCGGTGAGCTGTCCGCCACCGCGGACTGGCGGTGCATCGCCGAGGAGATCTGGCCCTTCGTGCAGGGGCCGCCGTGCACACCCCTGGGGGCAGCCGAGGCGCGCTGGCGGTCCGGTGCCGCGTGGGCGGCTAACCCCGCCCGTTCGGCCTTAGGATTTGGATTTTCCTGACCAGGCCTGCGCCAGCGACGCGGCATCCGGCTCGGGCAGCCGCCGGACCGCCTCGCGGAACGTGACACCGGACATCTGGTCCAGGTGGGTCCTGGTCCAGGCGGCGACGTAGGCCGGGTCCTTCTTGGCGGTCTCACGCAGCACCCAGCCGATCGCCTTGCGGATGAAGAATTCTTTCTCGGCCAGCATGGGCGTGGCGTACCGCTCGAACCGCTCCCGGTCGGGCTGGCCGCGCCGGATGCCAGGCAGCAGGGTGAGCAGGGCTGAGCGGCGGATCCAGAAGTCCGGATCGGTGGCCCAGTCGTCGATCAGCGTCCAGGCGCGGACGTGCCGCAGCGCGATCGCGCCCGCGATGTCCCCGGCCAGCGGATCGACGTAGGCCCAGCTGCGGGACTCCCGAATCCAGTCATCCAGCTGGGGCAGGTCGCCCGGCTCCAGGACAGCGACGTAGCGGCGCAGCAGCTCGACGGCCGCGGTCCGCCGCTCGTGCACGGGTTCGCGCCACAGCGCCCGGGCCCAGGCCAGCACGGCGTCCCGGCCAAGGGCACCATAGCTCCGGGCCGCGTCGGTGACCGCGGCGCGCACCGCGGGGACGCCGACACCCAGGAAAGCCAGGTCACTCTTGAGGTACGCCTTTTCTGCCACGGCCCGTTCGGCCGAGGCCTGCGGGAACAGGGCCGCGACCACACGCGCGGCCGCCGGTTCGGCCTCGAAGGCATCCTGGCTGGTCATGGGCCCACCGTATCGATGCTTCGACGCCGGCCGCAGTGTCATAGGCCGAGAATAGGGTGGGCAGCATCGGGAGGTGCGACATGCCACGGCAGAACCGGGTAACGCCGCACGGTGAGCTGATCGCCGTGCCTGATCGCGGCCTGTTCTGGGGCAACCGGGGCGCCCTGCTGGACCGACACGGTGAGATCGCGCGGCATTCGCGCGGCCGGGCCTGGCTCATCTGCGTGCTGTCGTTCAAGGGGCGGCGCCGGCGTCAGTGGCAGCCCGGCCGGCTGACCGAGCTGTACTTCCTCGACGAGGTGACCGGGCTCGCGGCCGGGCACCGGCCGTGCGGCGAGTGCCGCCACCTGGAGTACCAGGCCTTCAAGGGTGCGTTCGCGACGGCAGTGAACGGCGGCGAGCGTGCGGGAGCGCCCCAGATCGACGAGCGGCTGCACGCCGACCGGCTGACCGGTGCGGGGCGGCGAACCTATCGGGCGCCACTGGCGGACCTGCCGGACGGCACCATGATCGAGACAGCCGCGGGGCCATGGCTGATCTGGCGCGGCAAACTGCTGGCGTGGAGCCCGGCCGGTTACACCGAACGGTGCTCCCCCGGGACCGCCGGTGAGACGGTGACCGTCATCACGCCGCGGGCCACGGTGGCGGTCCTGGCCGCGGGCTACCACCCGGTCGTGCATCCCAGCGCAGAGGCGCCCCCCCGGTAAGCGCCCAGTGGGCCGTTGAGGGCTCGGGTCGCCTTGAGCACTCGGGTCGCCTTGAGCACTCGGGTCGCCTTGAGCGCTCGGGTTGCTTTGAGCGCTCGGGTCGCCGACGGTGGTGCTTATCATTCCCGATCGTCACACCCGCACGACCAGCCCGTCATGTGCGGTTTCGTGACATGCGCCCGCGGTGTGTGATCCGGCGGTGCTGTGCCGGGCGAGCATGTCGGCGGACATATGGGTGAGGACCGTGCGGTGTGCACCCAGCTCGGGGCCGTGATCGACGAGGTCGGCGTGCCGCAGGTGGTGCGGGACCGGCTTGTCCCAGTGATAGGCCTCGGCGATCAGCAGGTCGGCGCCTGCCGCGGCGGTGGCGATAGCCGGTGTCCACGCGGTGTCACCGGTGTAGGCGATGATCGTCCCGCGCAGGTTCAGCCGCAAGATGAGGGCGGGCGCGCCGCTGGGATGGCGCCCCTCGGCCGCCTGCACCCCGATCCCCGCGACATCCGCCGTCTCGCCCGGGCTCAGCTCGGCGACGATCACCTCGAATCGCCGTCTCACCTGTGATGATCCCGGGAACATGCACTCCATGGCGTCGGTCAGCCGCCGCCGGGTGCCGGGCGGCCCGGCCACGATGAGCGGCTGTCTCCGACCGGAGAACTGGGCATCCAGGATGAGGAACGGCAGGCCGCCGAAGTGGTCACCGTGCAGGTGGGACACGAGCACCGCGCCGGTCTCGGCCGGATCCAGCTGGGCCTGCCGCAACGCGGTCAGCGAGGTCGCGCCGCAGTCGAGCAGCACCGGCGCTTCCAGGTCCGGATGCCGCAGGTGGATACAGGCCTGGAACCGGCCGCCGCTGCCAAACGCATCACCGCAGCCTGCGAACGTCACGGTGACTCCCCCGGCGCTCACCCGAACCACCCGGGCACGTCGAGCGCGAAGGTCTCGCCAGGCACCATCGTCCGCAGGTCGTCTTCCAGATCGGCCAGGCGGCCGGCCCGAGCGTGGCCTCCCAGCGGGCCCGGATGTCGTTGAAGATCATCGCGGACAGGGCCAGGGCTTCGACGCCGCGCGGGGTCAGCCGGATCAGCTTGCGCCGCCGGTCGGCGTCGTCGTCGGTCCGGTAGACGTAGCCGAGCTCGGTAAGCCGGTCGATGGTCTTGCCCGCCGCCTGCTTGGACACGCCGAGCCGCCGGCCCGTCTCGGCGGCGGTGGCGCCGTTGAAGCCGATGGCCTGGAGCGCAAAGCCATGCGCCGGGCGCATGTCCGGGTGCCCGCGCTGTGCCAGCTCGGTGTGGAGTTCGTCGATGACCGACCGGAACCCGGCGAACAAGAGCACCGGCAGTTCGAAGCCGTAGCTGGCTCGCTCATCATTTGACATAGATCGACAACCTTGTTTACTGTTTGGACAACCTAGTTGTCTAGTTTACCCACGAGGTCACCATGTCTCACAACGAGCACACCATCTTCCCAGAGCTCGCCGTCTCTCCGGAGGAGTCCACTTCTCCGGAGGAGTCCATCTCCGCGGGGCAGTCCGTCTTCCCGGAGCACACCATCGAGTCAGCCCCGGCGGCGGCGCGGCGGCCGATGGCGGCGACCCGGGACCATCTCGGCTACCTTCCAGTCGGGCTGGCGCGGATCGCGACGTCACCGCATCTCCTGGACGGCTTTCTCCGGCTCAACGCGATCTTCGAGAACTCCACCCTGGATCCGGTCGCACGCGAGGTGCTGGTCATGACCATGGCCACCAGGAATGGCTGCCATATCTGCGTGGCGATGCACACGGCCCGGCTGACCGGTCTCGGCGTCACCCCGGATCTCATCGCCCGGCTGCGCAACGGCCCACTCGAGCCGCTGCCCGATGACCGGCTCGACGCCATCCGGATATTCACGCTGCGGGCGCTCGCTAGCGCCGGCGACGTCGGCGACGAGGCGCTGAACGCCTTCCTGGCCAGCGGCTACACCGCTCAGAACGCACTCGAGGTCGTACTTGGCATCGGCACCTATACCCTGTCGACACTGGCCAACCGGCTCACGGCGGCGCCGGTGGACGACCAGCTGAGCGCCTATGCCTGGCATTCCGGCGTGGCCTGAACGGTCCCGCTGGGATAATCGGTCGTCATGACCATCGAAGACGCAGGCGGCTCGTCCCGGGTGGTGCTGCGCCCGGTCACAGCGGACGACCAAGACGAGTTCCTCACTCTGGCCCGGGCCAGTGTGAGCCTGCACCACCCGTGGTACTCGATGCCGATGACGCCCGAGCAGTACCAGTCCTATATCGCGCGGTACAGTCAGCCGGCCACCGAGGGCTTCCTGATCTGCGCGCGCGACGGGGGCACCATCGCCGGCGTCGTGACCGTCGACACGATCGTCCGGGGCCGCTTCCAGTCCGCCTCCCTGAGCTACGCCGCGTTCGCACCCGCGGCCGGGCAGGGCTACATGACCGAAGGCCTGACCCTTGTGGTGCGATACGCGTTCTGCGAACTGCGACTGCACCGGCTCGAGGCCAACATCCAGCCGGGCAATCTGGCCTCGCTGCGACTGGTCGGACGGCTCGGGTTCCGCCAAGAGGGCTACGCCCCGGCCATGCTGTTCATCGACGGCGCCTGGCGCGATCACGAGCGGTGGGCCATCACCCGCGAGATGACGGACTTCGCGTCCGCCGACCCGCATCCCTCCCAGCCTGCGCGCTGACTCCAGAGCTTCGTGTGCCGGCTGGGGTCACGATGCGGGGCGCCAGGCATCAGCTCCGCGAGCGTAGGTCGCTGGACGTCACGATCGTGGGCCGGTGGGCGGTCTGGGGATGATCATGGGTCGCTGTGCGTCATCATCGTGGGTCGTAAGGCGTCACTTTCACGTCACTTTCATGATCTTGGGTCAAAAGGTGTCGAAAATGACGCCTAAAGACCCACGATCATGAGGGATGACCTCAATGACCCATGATCATGGTGGTTCACCATGGCTTTGGCAATGGAAGTGGCCAAAGTGGAGCGACGGCATTGCCCTTGCAGAGAGACATTGATCTGCGCAGGAGGATCAGCTTGCGCAGGAGGATCAGCTTGGGCAGCAGGATCAGCTTGGGCAGCAGGATCAGCCGACGTAGAAGATACCCAAGCCCAGCGCGACGCAGATGCCGGCGATGATCCAGAAACGGACCACGATGGTGGTCTCGGCCCAGCCGGAAAGCTCGAAATGGTGCTGCAGGGGCGCCATCCGGAAGACGCGTTTGCCGGTCAGCTTGAATGAGCCGACCTGGATGGCCACCGATAGCGTGATGATCACGAACAGGCCGCCCAGCAGGAGCAGCAGCAGCTCGGTCCGGGTGACGATGGCCAGCCCGGCCAGCACCCCGCCCAGGGCCAGCGAGCCGGTGTCGCCCATGAAGATCTTGGCGGGCGGGGCGTTCCACCACAAGAACCCGGTGCAGGCGCCCATCACGGTGGCGGCCACGACGGCAACGTCCTGCGGGTCCCGGACGTCGTAGCAGTTCGAGGCCAGGAAGACCGTGCAGTCGTTGCGCAGCTGCCAGATCCCGATGATCATGTAAGCGGCCAGCGCCAGGATGGCGGCCCCGGTGGCCAGGCCGTCCAGGCCGTCGGTCAGGTTCACGCCGTTGGAGGTGCCTGCCACCATGATGATGACCCACACCACCAGCAGCACCGGGCCGATGGAGATGCCGAAGTCAGCCAGAAACGACAGATGCGTCGACGCCGGGGTCAGGTCGACCGAATCCGGGAACCTGATGGCTAGCAGCGCGAACACGCCACCCACCACGGCCTGGCCGGCGAGCTTGGCCCCGCTGCGCAGGCCCAGGCTGCGCTGCATGTAGAGCTTGATGAAGTCGTCGGCGAATCCGACGAGGCCCAGGCCGGTCATCAGGAACAGCACCAGCAGCCCGGATGCGGACATCGGGTCGCCGGTGGCCAGGTGGCCAATCAGGTACCCGGCCAGCGAGGCGGTGATGATCACCGTGCCGCCCATGGTCGGAGTACCGCGCTTGGACAGGTGCCCCTGCGGGCCGTCCGAGCGGATCTCCTGGCCGTAGCCGCGCCGGCTGAAGGTCCTGATCGCCAGCGGCGTGCCGAACAGCGCAAAGAACAACGACACGGCCGCGGACAGCAGGACAGTCTTCACCGGTTCGCCTCTCCACCACCAGCAGCGAGCAGGGCGGCCGCGACGCCCTCAAGATGCGCGGCCCGCGACGCTTTGACCAATACAACGTCGCCCGGCTTGAGCTGGTTCGAGAGCACCTCCAGCGCGGCCGGCCCATTGGGCACGGCGACGGCCTCGCCGGGCCAGGAGCGCACCCGGCGCGCGCCCACCAGCAGCGGCGCCGCCTCCTCGCCGACCGCGATCAGCCCGGCCAGCCCGGAGTCGGCGACCCGGGCGGCATACTCCCCGATCTCCTCGTGGCTGGACTGGGCGGTATCACCCAGCTCGGCCATGTGCCCAAGGACCGCGAAGGCGCGCCCGCCCCCTCCCGACTGGGATAGGGCGAGGTGGGCGAGCGCGTCGATCGCGGCCCGGACCGATTCAGGGTTCGCGTTGTACGCGTCGTTGATGACCGTGACCCCATCCGGCCGCTGCCGGACCTCCATCCGCCACCGGCTGCGGGCCACCGCGGCGCAGAGCCCGTCGGCAATGCCGCCTGGATCCAGCCCGAGCTCACGGGCCAGCGCCGCCGCGGCAAGCGCATTCGGGACGTTATGCGCACCATGCAACCGCATGGTGACCGGCGCGGAGCCATCCGGCGTCACCAGGGTGAAGCTCGGCCGCCCCAGGTCGTCCAGGCGGATATCGGCCGCCCAAACCTGCGCCTGCGGGTTTGCGGCCGCGCTGAACGTGACCACCCGGGCCGGGGTACGGGCACTCATGGCCGCGACCCGTGGATCGTCGGCGTTCAGGATGGCCACGCCGTCTGGCGGCAGCGCCTCCGGCAGCTCGCCTTTGGCCCGTGCCACCTGGTCCAGGCCGCCGAACTCCCCGGCATGCGCGTGCCCCACGTTCAGCACCAGGCCGTACCGGGGCGGGGCGATGCCGCACAGGTAGGCGATGTGACCCGGACCCCGCGCGGACAGCTCCAGCACGAGGTAACGGGTTGCGGCGTCGGCTCGCAGCACGGTCAGCGGGTGACCGAACTCGTTGTTGAACGAGCCTGCCGGGGCGATCGTCGATCCGAGCCGCTCCACCAGCTGGGCCGCCAGGTCCTTGGTCGAGGTCTTTCCCGACGACCCGGTGATGCCCGCGATCGCCACCCCGGGCAGCGCGTCCACCAGGTTCCTGGCCAGCGCGGCCAGCGCGGCGGGGATGTCTGCCACCAGCACCGACGGCGCCGGCACCGGCCGGGTAGCGAGCACCGCGGCCGCGCCGGCGGCCACCGCGGCCGAGGCGAAGTCGTGCCCATCGGCGTGCTCTCCGGCCACCGCGGCGAACAGCCCGCCCGGGACTACCCGCCGGGAGTCGATGACCACCTCGCCGCTGACCACGATGTCCGGATCACCCTGCAGCTGGCCACCCGTCACCGCGGCCACCCGGGCCAGGGAGAGCGGGATCAATTGTTCACCGCCATCGTCGGCGGCGCCGGGGCCAGCGCGGGCGAGGTCAGCCCGGCGAGCGCGGCCGCGGTGACCTGCCGGTCGTCGAAGGGCAGCACCGTGCCGGCCACGTACTGGCCGGTCTCGTGGCCCTTGCCGGCCACCACGATCACGTCCCCGGGGCCGGCCAGGCCCACAGCCTGGGAAATGGCGGCGGCCCGGTCGGGTTCGATGATGACCCGGGCCCGTTCGTCTTGCGGCACGCTCAGCACACCGTCAAGCATGGCGGCCAGAATGGCCAGCGGGTCCTCAGAACGCGGATTATCACTGGTGAGGATGGCCACGTCGGCCAGGGCCGCGGCGGCCGCGCCCATCATTGGGCGCTTGGCCCGGTCCCGGTCGCCGCCGCAGCCGAGCACGATGATGAGGTTGCCCCGGGCGACCGGCCGCAGCGAGCGCAGCACGGCCTCGACCGCACCCGGCTTGTGCGAGTAGTCCACGAACGCGGTGACGTCCAGGCCCGGCCCGGGTACCCGCTCCAGCCGGCCGGGCACGCCTTCGCAGGCGGCCACGCCGGCCACCGCGTCCTCCAGCCTGATCCCCGCCTCCACCAGGGCGGCGATGGCCCCGACCGCGTTGGCCACATTGAACATCCCGGCCAGGCCGACCGACACATCGGCCTCCACTCCGCCCGGCCCGATCAACCGGAACGTGCTGCCGTCCGCGCCGGACCTGACGTCGGCCGCCCGCCAGTCCGCGGCTTCCTTGCCGGTGGCCGAGAACGTGGTGACAGGTACCGGCGCCAGCCCCGCGAGCTTGCGCCCCCACTTGTCGTCGATGTTCACCACGCCGATGACCGGCGGCACGAAGAGCGAGGCCTTGGCCCGGAAGTAATCCTCCATGTCGGCGTGGAAATCCAGATGATCCTGGGACAGGTTGGTAAAGACGGCCACGTCGAAGCTGGTGCCCGCGACCCGGCCCAGGGCCAGTGAGTGGCTCGACACCTCCATCGCGGCCGCGGTCACCCCCCGCTCGGCCATGACCGCGAACAGCGCCTGCAGGTCGGGTGCCTCCGGCGTGGTCAGCGAGCTGGGCAGCCGGTCCCCGCCGATCCGGGTCTCCACCCCGCCGATCAGCCCGGTCATGTGCCCAGCCGTGCGCAGCCCGGATTCCAGCAGATAGGTGCTGGTGGTCTTGCCGCTGGTCCCGGTCACGCCGATGAGCCGCAGCCGGCTCGACGGGTCTCCGTATACCCAGCACGCGATCTCGCCGAGCCGGGCTCGCGGGTCAGCTAGCACGAACACTGGCACCCCGGTGGCCGCGGCCCGGGCCCGGCCGTCCGCGTCCGTCAGCACCGCGACCGCGCCCGCAGCCACCGCGTCGGCGCAGAACGCCGCGCCGTGCACACGCGTCCCCGGCAGGGCGACATACAGGTCACCAGGCTGAACCGAGCGGGAGTCGAGGGTCAGGCCGGACAGGTAACCGAGCTCGTTCGGTGAAAATGAACTTCCTGCGGACGCCAGCCTGACGCCGAGCAGCGCGCTGAGTGCGGACAGCGGCCTGCTCTGTTGGTACGCGGGACGGATCGCCACGGGGTGAGGGTACCTCCAATCACGGCGCGTTCAGGCGTACCTTCGCAGGTGTGGCACCGTCCGGCATGATCCCCAGCGTGGCGAGCGCGGTCTTGGCCACCTGATAGAAGACTGGCCCGGCGATAACGTCGCCGTAATAGCCGCCCTTGCGGGGGTTCTGCACGTTGACCGCGATGACCACCTGCGGCTTATTGCCCGGTGCCAAGCCAATGTAGCTTGAACCATAGACGCACAGCGCGCAGGTTCCGTTGGATTCCTGTGACGTTCCGGTCTTGGCCGCGATGGCGTAGCCCGGGATGATCCCCCACGGCTGGTTGCCTTCCTGGTCCACGGCCGGCACCTGCTGCAAGATCTGCAGCAGCTCCTGAGCGGTCTTGGGCTGGATGACCCGCCGGGTCGCCTGGGGGTTGGCCGGGGTGTACGCCCCGGCCGAGTTGGTCGCGCCCGCGATCAGCGTCGGCTGCACCCGTACCCCGTTGTTGGCGATGGTCGCGTAGACCTCCGCCATCTGGATCGCGGTCGCCGCGACGCCCTGGCCGAACGCCAGCGTGTACCGGGTGTCCGCATACCACTGCGACACCGGGGGCAGGTCTCCGCCACTCTCGGACGGCAGCTGGATGCCGGTGGGCTCCCCCAGGCCAAACGCCCGCAGGTAGTCGTACTGAATCTGCGGGGTGATGTGCTTGGCCACCTGGGACATGCCCACGTTGGAAGAGTGCGCGATGATGCCCGCGATGGTGTACTTCTCCCCCGGCCCCCACTCGGCGTCGTGGATGAGCTGGCCGCCCTCGTTGATCTGGTACGGGATGTTGTAGGCGCTCATCGGCGTCTGCCCGCCGTGCTCGAGCGCGGCCGCGGCGGTGATCACCTTCGCGGTGGAGCCCGGCTCGAACTGGTTCTGCACACCGATGTCGGTGGTCTGCGCCACGTTCTGCACGTCCGACGGGTTATACGTGGGCCACTGGGCCATGGCCAGCACGGCGCCGGTGTGCGGGTTGATGATGACCACCGTGCAGTTCTGCGCCTTGGTCTCCTGGACTCGCTTCTCGCACGCCTGCTGGGCCGCGTACTGCAGTGACGGGATGATGGTGAGCCGCAGGTTGGCGCCGTTCACCGCGGGCTTGCCGTCGCTGCCGGCCAGCGGGATCTGCTGACCGTCGGTGCCAATCTGCACCTGCTCGCTGCCCGGATGCCCGGCCAGCAGCGAGTTCTCGGACAGCTCGACGCCGGCCGCGCCGGTCAGCGAGCCGTTGTTGTTGCCGGTGAACCCGATGACGTTGCCCGCAACGTCACCGTCCGGGTAGGAGCGAGCGTAGCTCGGGGTCTGCTTGATGCCAGGCAGATTCATGTCGGTGATCTGGCCGCTGGCCTGGGCGGAGATGCCCTTGGCCAGCACCACGTACTGCGGTGAGGTGGGGTTCGTCAGGAGGTTCAGCACCGCGGCGGCGGTCATGCCGAGCGGTCCGGCCAGCTTGCTGGCCACCTGCTGCCGC
This sequence comes from uncultured Actinomycetota bacterium, assembly GCA_963781225.1. GTDB lineage: Bacteria > Actinomycetota > Actinomycetes > Streptosporangiales > Streptosporangiaceae > Palsa-504. Next base: position 146,894 of record CAWAFD010000010.1, on the reverse strand, counting down.
TGCGCCGCGGGGATCTCCGGCGGGTCGGCGGTGACCTGGTAGGTGGTCACCGTCATGGCCAGCACCTGCCCGTTCGCACCGGCGATGGTGCCGCGCTGCGCGGGCAGCGCGATGGTCCGGTCCCGCTCCTGGCTGGCCAGCTGGCGGTAACGGCCAGAATCCAGTCCCTGCAGCTGGACCAGGCGGCCGCCGAAGAGGGTGAGGATGAAAATGATCGCGAGCAGGGTGATGCCGAGGCGCCGGCCCGTGTCGCCGCGGGGGGCACGGCGGCGAGCCCGGGGCGGCCTGGCCGGGGGCCGGTCCGCGGGACGTGGCCGGGACGGGTTACTTCCGGCCGAACGGCCTGGTCCGTGCCCTCCTGGCCGCGTGGCTTGCCCCGGCGGACGGCGGCGCGGATCAGGACCGGGCGGACCCTTTTGGCCCGGCCGGGGCGCGTTCCGCCGTGGCTGCGGCCTGCGGTCGTCCCGGCGGTTCGTCTGCGGCCTGCGCGTAGGGTCCTGTGGTGTCACGGGTTGTACCCAGGGACATTGATCTCCTGGTCAGATTTGGTCGGTTTTCCGGCGACGATCTTGCCGGTTTTCAGGTTGACGAACTTCAGGTTCGGGTTCTGCACCATACCCAGCTGGGCGGCCTTCTGGGCGATCACGGCCGGGTTCGACGCCTGGGCGACCTCGCTGGTCAGGGACTGCTCCTGCCGGGCCAGGTTGGCGTTCTGCTGCTGCAGGTGGGTAACGCGGAACGACCCCTGGGCCAGCGTGGTGCTGATCACCAGCAGCGAGACCAGCGCGCCGCCGAGCAGGCCGACCAGCAGCAAGATGAACGGCATCCGGGCCGGGCGGGTCCGCGGCCGGCGGCGATTCTCGGGGCGGCCGCCGGCGGCCGGGCGACCGGCCTGGTGTGACGCGGGGCGGTGACCGGACGTGCGGACCCGGGAGCACGGGGGGTCCGGGGCGGGGCCGGACGGCGGGGCGCCTGCCGCAGGGAACCCGGTGTGCCGCGCATCGTGTCAGTGGCCATGTCAGTTGCCCCCTCGGGTCATGCTGCTTCCCTGATGCGTTCCGCGGCTCGCAGCCTGGCGGAGGCCGCGCGCGGATTGCCGGTGAGTTCTTCGCTGCTGGGGCGCTCGGCACCCCTGGTGAGCAGGCGGAACGGTGGTACCGTCGCCGCCGCGGGTACAGGCAGGCCGGGCGGCGTCTGGTCGGTGGACAGCCGCACGAGCTCGGTCTTGACGATGCGGTCCTCGAGTGAGTGATAGGCCAGCACGACCACGCGGCCGCCGACGGCCAGCGCGTCCAGGGCGGCGGGCAGCGCCCGGCGCAGCGTGCCGAGTTCGTCGTTCACTTCGATCCGCAGCGCCTGGAAGGTGCGCTTGGCCGGGTTGCCACCGGTGCGCCGGGTGGCGGCCGGGATCGCGTCCCGCACGATCGCGGCCAGGCGCTGGGTCGAGGTGATCGGGCTCTGGGCCCGCTCGCGGGCCACGGCGCCGGCGATCCGCCGGGCGAACCGCTCCTCGCCGTAGTCGCGCAGGATGCGGGCGAGATCGGCCGGCGGATAGCCGTTCACGACGTCGGCGGCGGTCAGCTCCCGGGTCTGGTCCATCCGCATGTCGAGCGGGGCGTCCTGGGCATAGGCGAAGCCGCGTTCGGGCTCGTCCAGCTGGGGTGAGGACACGCCCAGGTCGAACAGCAGGCCCATCACCCGGTCCGGTCCGATCGCGCCACGGTTCGCCGCGTCGGCCACAATGGCAGGAATCTCGTCATACCGGGCGTGCACGAGGGTCACCCGGTCCGCGTACGGGGCGAGCAGATCGTGCGCCGCTTCGATCGCGGCCACGTCGGCGTCCACGCCGACAAGCAGCATGCCCGGGCACGCCTGCAGCAGTTCACGGGCGTGCCCGGCCCGGCCCAGGGTGGCATCGATCAGGACCGCGCCCTCGGCGGCCAGCGCGGGGGCGAGCAGGGCGGTGACGCGGCCGGCAAGCACCGGCACGTGCTGAGCCCTTTCCACGCGTCCCTCCCCAGTCCTGCGGTTCCGTGCTGTTCTTTGCTGTGCTTGCTTGCGCTGTGCTGGCTTGCGTTGCCCTGCTGGGCCGGCTCGCTGGCTGGGCCGGCTGCTCAGATGCTCCTGGTGGCCCGGGCCCCTCCCGCCGGCCCCATCCGTCTCGCGTCCGGCTGGCACCGGGGAAGTGATGCCAGCAGGAGGCGGCGGATGGGAGCCGGCGCGTGAGAGCTAGAGGATTCCAGGGAGCACCTCCTCAGCGGCCTCGGCGAACGAGTCCTCTTGCGCGGCGAGGTAGGTGTCCCACGCCTGCGTATCCCAGATCTCCAGCCGTGTGTTCGCACCGATCACCACGCAGTCCCGCTGCAGCCCGGCGTACGCGCGCAGAGCAGGCGGAACGGTGATCCGGCCCTGCTTGTCGGGCAGCTCGTCGGACGCGCTGGCGAAGAAGACCCGGCTGTAGTCCCGGACCGATTTGGCCGTCACCGGCGCGGTGCGCAGCGCCTCGGTGATCCGGGCGAACTCGTCTTGGGGGAAGACGTAGAGGCAGCGCTCCTGCCCTTTAGTGATCACGATCCCCCCGGAGAGCTCTTCTCGGTACTTCGCGGGGAGGATCAGCCGGCCCTTCTCATCGAGCCGTGGTGCGTGAGTACCGAGGAACACCGGTCCTCACCTCCCGCCACCAATCCTCCACCGCGCTCCACTGTACCCCACATTTCCCCACGGTCAACGCTCAAAACGCTGTGATTGCGCCACACGCCCCACTGAAGACCCAGGTAGTGACGGTGGAGCGCGGTGGAGGGCGCGGTGGGGGGAAGTGGGGGGCGGGCCGGGAAAGCGGTCCAGGGCGGGCACTTACGGCGAGCGTGGCCAGATCGGCGGACGAGCCCGGCCAGCGTCGGAGCCCGGCCAGCGTCGCGCATCCGAAGAAGGAAGACGTACTGTAGCTAGACCGGCTGAGTTACCTGACAGATGTTCAGACTGGCTGGTGGTGCGCCAGCGCCTGCGAGGAGGCAATGTTGGTTCTAGACACCGGACGGCAGACGGGGAGCCCGATCGATGATCTAGTCCCGGCGGCGCGCCGGATCGGCAAAGCCATCGAGGCCGTGATCGAGGGTAAGCGCGACGCTATCCAGCTGACCCTGGCCGTCCTGCTCGCGGAGGGGCACCTGCTGATCGAGGACGTGCCCGGCGTCGGCAAGACCATGCTGGCCAAGGCGCTGGCCCGCGCCATCGACGGCAGCGTGCGGCGGATCCAGTTCACCCCCGACCTGCTGCCGAGCGATATCACCGGGGTGAGCGCCTACCACCAGGAGCGCGGCGAGTTCGAGTTCAAGCCGGGCCCGGTGTTTGCCAACATCGTGCTCGGCGACGAGATCAACCGGGCCTCACCCAAGACCCAGTCGGCGCTGCTGGAAGCCATGGAGGAGGGCCAGGTCACGGTGGATGGCCAGACCTACCTGCTGCAAGAGCCGTTCATGGTGATCGCCACCCAGAACCCGGTGGAGATGGAAGGCACCTACCCGCTGCCTGAGGCGCAGCGGGACCGGTTCACCGCGCGCATCTCGCTGGGCTACCCGCCACCCGCGGCCGAGCGGGAGATGCTGAACACGCACGGCACCGCTTCGCCGCTGGATGAGCTGCAGCCGGTGGCACGGGCCAGCGACGTGCAGGAACTGGTCGTCGCGGTGCGCCAGGTTATGGTGTCCGACCAGGTCAAGGACTACATCATCAGCTTGGCCAACGCGACCAGGACCTCGCCGGAGCTGCGTCTGGGCGCATCGCCGCGAGCGACCCTGCACCTGCTGCGGGCCAGCCGCGCCTGGGCCGCACTGGACGGGCGCGACTATGTGATCCCAGACGACGTGCAACGGCTGGCCCGGCCGGTGCTGGCGCACCGGCTGCTGCCCACAGCCGAGGCCATCGTGGAGCGGCACCAGCCCGAGCAGGTCGTGGACCGGATCGTCGCCCAGCTTCCCCTGCCACGGCGGTGAGTGAAGGAGAATCATGCGGGCGCTTTTCAGCTCGCTGACCACCCGGGGCCGGTGGTTCGTGGCCGCGGGCGCCGCGGCGATGATCTGCGGGCTGGCCATACCCGAGCCGGACCTGGTCCGGGTGGGTGCACTGCTTATCCTGCTTCCGGTCGTATCGGCGCTGATCGCGCGCAGGTCGCGGTACCGGCTGGCGTGTGTCCGCCGGCTCGACCCGCCGCGGATCCCGGCGGGCCAGGTCACGACGGTGACCGCCCGGGTCGAGAATGTATCGCGGCTGCGCACCGGCGTGCTGCTGGCGGAGGATGTGGTCCCATACACGCTGGGCAGCCGGCCGCGATTCGTCCTGGACGAGATCGAACCAGGGGGCCACCGGGAACTGACCTACGAGATCCGGTCCGACACCCGGGGCAAGTTCACCATCGGCCCGCTGCGGGTGCGGGTCGCGGACACGTTCGGGCTGGTCGAGATCAGCCGGTCGTTCAGCACCACCAGCACGGTGGTGGTCACGCCGAAGATCCATGCGCTGCCCCGGGCCACGGGCCAGAGCAGCTGGCTCGGCGAGGGCGACGGCGGGATGCGGACGATCTCGGCCATCGGCGAAGACGATGCGGCCCCCCGGCTCTACCAGGACGGTGACAGCCTGCACCGGGTGCACTGGAAGTCGACGGCCCGGTACGGCCAGCTGATGGTGCGCCGGGAGGAGCATCAGTGGCGCAACAGCGCCTCGGTCTTCATCGACACCCGCCGGTCAGCGCACTTGGGCAGCGGGCCAGCCTCGACGTTCGAATTCGCGGTGAGCGCGGCTGCCTCCATCGGCGCGCACCTGTCCGAAGAGGGTTTCCGGGCCCGGCTCATCACCGAGGCAGGCGAGATCGCCCCGCAGGGCACGTTCCAGGACACGCTGCTCGACATGCTCGCGGTGGTCAGCCCGTCCCGCGAAGCGGGCCTGGCGCCGGGCGCCTCCGGGCTGGCCCGTGCGGGCGGCCAGCTGATCGCGGTGGCCGGGCGGATGTCACCCGAGGACGCCCACCAGCTGGCCGCGGCCCGGCGTGGGAACGCGCCCGCCATGGCCCTGCTGCTCGCAGTGTCCGCGTGGACCTCCGGCTCGGCCGGCGCAGATACGGCGGCTACGGCGGAGATCCTCTCGGCCGCAGGCTGGCGCGTAGCGGTGGCCAGCGCGAGCACACCGCTCGCCACGGCGTGGCAGCAGCTGCACCGGCCGGCGGATCGCCTGCTGCCGCTCGGCGGCACCTTCGGTTCCGGGGCCGACCTGGGCAACCCGGCCGCCGCGGGGGGTGAGACCGTGTGACGCCGAACCTGAGGATGACGCTGACCACGGCGATCGCCTGCCTCCTGGCCTCGACGGTGCTCTACCCGGTCTTCACCGACTCGCTGTGGTTCGCCGCCGCGACCGGCGGCGTTGCCGTCGTGGCCGCCGTCGGGGCGCTGACCCGCCTGCGGCCCCTGCCGGTACTGCTCTGCCTGGCCGCCTGCCTGGCTGGCCTGCTGCTGTACCTGAACCTGGTCTTCGAGGCGCGTTCATCACTGCTGCGGGTCGTCCCCACCGCCAGGTCGCTGAGCCAGCTGTGGGATCTGGTCGGCACGGGCTTCCACGAGTCGAACCGGTACGCCCCGCCGGTCCCCCACCTGCCCGGCCTGCTCCTGCTGGCCACGGCCGGCGTCGGCATCACCGCGGTAGCGGCCGACCTGATCGCGGTCCGGCTACGGTCCACCGCGCTGGCCGGGCTGCCGCTGCTGGTGCTGTTCACCGTGCCGGTCACGCTCAACGCGCCGCACGGCCAGCTGACCACCGCGGTGGTCTTCTGCCTGGGCTGCGCAGGCTACCTGGCCATGCTTAGCGCCGATGGCCGGGAGCGGATCCGGGTCTGGGGACGGCTGGTCTCGCTGTGGCGGACCGGGCCCCGGCACGTCGCCGATACCCGCGCGCTGGCTGCGGCGGGACGGCGGGTGGGGCTGGCCTCGATCGTCCTGGCGCTGTGCGCCCCGCTGCTCGTGCCCGGCCTGCACCCGAGCAAGCTGTTCTCCTCTGGTCCCGGCATTGGCGGCAAGGGCGGGACCGGCGGTTCCCTGGCGCTGCCCACCGCCCTGGCCCAGACCGTCAATGACCTGCACGAGACCCGCCCGGTCTCGGTGTTCACCTACACCAGCGATGCGCCGGACACCCTGCAGGAGGCGGACGCCGAGTACTTCCGTCAGTACGTGTTCGACACCCTGACCGACACCGGCTGGCAGGTCACGAACTATGCATCGGGCGCCACTCCGGTCAGCAATCTGCCCGGGCCGCAAGGACTGACCGACATCACGTCATCCCAGCTTGTCGACACCACCGTGACCATGGGCCCGGACATCGCCGGCCCGGGGGCCGCGCCGGTTTTCCTGCCGGTGCCCTACCCACCCACCAGCATCAGCGTGCCCGGTAAGTGGCTGTCCGACCCGGAGCTCATGGTGTACTCCACCAGCAGCCCGGCCGCAGGCCGGCGGTATACCGTGGCCAGCCTGGCCGTGGACCCCAGCCAGGCGCAGCTGTCCGCGGTGCCCGTACTGCCCAGGACAGGGAGCCTCGCGCCCGAGGTCGACCTGCCCCCGGCCTACCAGACCCAGGAGCTGAAGCAGCTGGCCGCCGAGCATGTGGCCGGCCAGACCACCGAGTTCGGCAAAGTGGATGCGCTGGCTAACTGGCTATCCGGCGGCGGGTTCAATTACAGCCTGGCCACGACGCCGTTCGATAACGCCGCCGGCCTGCTGGCTTTCCTGACCAGGACCAAGTCCGGGTTCTGCGTGCAATACGCCTACGCCATGACGGTGCTCACCCGGCTGCTCGGCATCCCGTCCCGGTTCGTGGTCGGTTATACCGGTGGCACGCGCGCCAAGGACGGCGTGTACACGGTCAAGAACACCGACGCGCACGCCTGGACCGAGGTGTACTTCCCGACCCTGGGCTGGATCCGGTTCGAGCCCACCCCGGCGGGCCAGGGCACCGCTAACCCGCCGTCCTACATGAACAGCGCCACCGGGCAGGGTCAGCTCAACACCGACCCGATCATCAAGGCCAGCGGCGGTGCCGGCGTCAGCCGGCCGCCTCAAAGCCGGTTGGCCCGAACGGCAAGCTGAACCCGGAAGGCGGTGGCATCGCCTCGGCCGGGTCCCTGGCGGCAGGGCACCCAGGGACCCCATGGATCGCGGTGGTGCTGGCGGTGATCGCCGCGCTCGTGCTGGCTTGCGTCCTGGTCGCCCTGCTGGCCCCGTCCGCCCGCCAGGCCATGGCCCCCCGGCCAGGAGCAGCGGCCCGCCGGCGGCGGTCCGCCACCACCCCGGCCATACTGCTCGCGGTCGCAACTGCGCTGGTCGCCCTGGCCCTGTACCGGCTGCTGGCCCGCACCTCCGGGCTGAACATCACCGCCGGCTGGAGGACCGTCGGCGTTGCCGCTGCCATCACCGCCGCGGTGGTACTGGTCACTCCCGCCTCCGGACGGCTGGCCCGCCGCCGCTGGCGCTGGTTCCGGGCCGGCAACGACACCGACCGGGCCCACGCCGCCTGGGAGGAATTCCGCGACGACCTCACCGATTACGGCCTCACCTGCCGCCCCAGCGAGCCACCCCGCACCATGGCCGCCCGCGTCACCGCCACCGTGGATCCCCGGACCGCCCAGGCGATCAGCCGCATCGCGCTGGCCGAAGAACGCGCCAGCTATGCCGCTCGCCCGGCCGACGCCAGCGACCTGTACCGCGATACCGCTACCGCCCGCCACGGCCTGGCCGCCCAGGCCCGCCGCAGTACCCGCTGGCGCGCCACCTTGCTTCCCGCCTCGATGCTCACCGCCCTAGCCGAGACTGCCGCCCGCATCCCCGACCGCGCCAGTGCCCTGCACCCGCGCCACTGGCGGTCGCGGGCCACGGGCTAGCGCTACATCCGGCGCTCGCCCTCCTGCCGGCGGCGCCAGCGCTCTTCCATCCGCTCCATCATCCGGGCCCGCCGGGTCTGGCCCGGCCGCCGGCCCTCCCGGGGCTGGTCCGCGGCCCTCGTGTTGGTGCGTGGCGGCCGTACCCGCGCCAGATGACGACGCCAGCTCACCACGGTCCAGAGCAGGAAGAGCAGCGCGACCGCCGCGCCGGCCGCCTCGAGGTACACCCGGTGGGTGACGATCCCGGCCGCCAGCAACGCTGCGCCGGCCACGACCCCTAGCAGGGCCTGCGCCAGCTTGCGCTTGTAGTGCACTCGAGGATCCCTGGAGCGCACCAGACGCCCGAACTTCGGATCCTCCCTGTAGAGCGCTTGCTCGATCTGCTCCAGCTGGCGCTGCTCATGTTCAGAGAGCGGCACGACGCCTCCCATAAAAAACCCTCGCGCCCGGCACGTATGGGGTGACCCTTCACTCACATACCCGGTTCAATTTCCAGAATACGAGCGTTGACACGCCCCTTGGAAGGGTGCACCCCCTCCCAGGTCAGAAAGCACCCCCAGCCGGGGTGTCCGTTTCCTCGACCAGAGCGGCCGGCCGCACCGCGCCGGCCCCGAACCGGCTGGCTATCTTATCCAGCGCCTGCTCGGCCTCACGCCAGCCGACAGGCCGGTCATCCAGGGCCAGTTGCGCATTCGCCCCGGTCACAGGCACCAGCCCGGATACCCGGACGCCGACCAGCCGCAGCCGGGCGCCTGCGGCGAGACCGGACGCCTCGTACAGCGCACAGGCTGTGGCATAAATCTCACGCGCGACGTCGGTCGGGTACGTCAGCGTCCGGGACCGCGTCATCGTCTTGAAATTCGCCAGGCGCAACTTGACCGAGATGGTCCGGGCCACGTAGCCGCCCGCCCGCAGGCTGTGTGCCGTCCGGCCGGACAACTTCAGCAGCTCTCGCCTGATCCATTCCGGATCGTCGATGTCGGTGGCGAACGTCTCCTCGGCCCCGATGCTCTTCTCCGCGACGTGCGGGGTGACCCGGCGCGGGTCCCGGCCCCAGGCCAGGGCAGACAGGTGCGCGCCCTGGGCAGCGCCCAGCTCGTGTTCCAGTGTGGCCAGCGGGGTGTGCGCAATGTCTGCCACGGTCCGCAGGCCCAGCCGGGCCAGCACCTCCCCGGTGCGCTCCCCCACGCCCCACAGCGCCGCGACCGGCAGCGGGTGCAGAAAGTCCAGTACGCCCGGCTGCGGCACCACCAGGAGCCCGTCCGGTTTGCAGTGGACCGAGGCGATCTTGGCGATGAACTTGGTCGGCGCTACCCCGACCGAGCAGGTGAGGCCCAGCTGCCGGACGACCTCGGAGCGGATGTGCCGGGCGATGGCGACGGGCGATCCGAGCCGGCGACGGGCGCCGGAGATATCGAGGAAGGCCTCGTCCAGGGCAAGCGGCTCGACCTCGGGCGTGACCGACCCGAAGATGGCCATGACCTCTTTGGAGGCGGCCGCGTACATCCGGTGCCGGGGTGGGACGAAGATGGCCTGCGGGCAGAGGCGCTGCGCCCGCATCACCGGCATAGCTGAGCGAACCCCGAACACCCGGGCCTGGTAGGACGCGGACAGCACGACACCGCGGCCGCTGGTACCGCCCACGATGACGGGCTTGCCAGCCAGCTCGGGCTGATCCCGGATCTCCACGCTGGCGTAGAACGCGTCCATGTCCACGTGCAGCACGTCACAGCCGGTGTCGTCTGGCACTTCGCCGCTCATGGCCTCAGCGGTGGCCAAGGACATGGAGCTGAGCCGCGATGTCCCGCAGCGGCGGGGTAACCGCGGCGGCTTCCTCGAGCGCGCGCAGCGCCTCGGTTCCGCCGGCCCCGCCCGCATCGCCCTCGAGCAGGGCCCCCGGCACCAGCCCGCTGAAGATCCGCAGCCCGTGCGACTCCCCCGCACGCAGCCCGGCCCCCTCGATCAGCGCGGTCAGCGCGGTCAGGGTGAACCGCCGCGGGCCGGCGCTCTCGCTCTCGACCGGCGCGCCCCCGCTCTCGAGCAGCAGGCGGGCCTCGGCGAAGCGGCCGGCCAGGGCCTGGTGCAGCACCGCGGCCACCGCGTTGCCGGCCAGCACGCTGACCGCGGCGGCGGGCCGGAGCACGGCCGCGATCGCGGTCATGGCGTCGGCCGGGGAGTCGACGTACTCCAGCACGTTGTGGCAGATCACAAGGTCGGCTGCCTTCGTGCCGACCACGCTGTCCAGACTGCCGGCATCGCCCTGGACCGCGATCAGCCGCGCACCTGCCTCGTCCGCCCGGCGCTGCGCCGCCGCCAGCGCGTCCGGACTTGGGTCGACCACGGTGACGTTGTGGCCCAGCGCGGCGAACCGGACCGCGAGCCCGCCCGTCCCACCGCCTACGTCGGTAATGTCCAGGACCGGCCGGCCGGTCTCGGCCGACCGGGCGGAGACGACCTCGCGCAGCACGTCCCAGATCAGCGACGACCGCCCCCCGTCACGCCTGAAGTGTTCGGCCACGCCAGTCTCCTTCCCGGAGTCCAATGTAGCGCCGGCCAGCGACATTGGTGCTGGCCTCCGGCCGGTTACGGTCCGTTCCTGCGTAGTGAACTTAAGTGACTAACCGTACGTTATATGGGCGTGCGGAACTCCCAGGCTCTTCTTTACGCCACCTGGCGGCAATTCCAGCGCGCCTGCAGCCCGCCACCGTATGCTCACCACCATGGCTGAGCACCTCGAGTTGCCTCGCCCCTGGCGGCTGATGCTGACCGCAGGCTGGAACCTGGCTGAGTCCCTCGGCCTGCCGGTCGCCGGCTACTTCATCGGCGCTCCACTGGGCGGCCGCGACGCGGGCATGCTGGCGGCGACCAGCGTGGTGTGGCTGACGGTCATCGGCCGGAAGGTCGTCACCCGCAGCGTCCCCGGTTTGCTCACGATCTCCGCCCTGGTGCTCACGCTGCAGACTGCCGTGGTCATCGTCACCGGCAGCATGCTGTTCTTCTTGTTGCAGTTCCCACTGGCGAACCTGGGCCTGTGCGTGCTGTTCGCCCGGACCGCGCCCACCCGCAAGCCGCTGGTGGCCCAGCTGGCCGCCGAGGTCGTGGCCCTGCGCCAGCCATCGGCGCACCATGCCGGGCTGCACCGGTTCTTCCAGGGTGCGACCTGGCTGTGGGCGGGCATCTTCTTCCTGTCCACGGTCGGCTTGGCCGTGGCCATGGCCATGGAACCGGTCAAGGTCTTCCTGCTGCTCACCACGGTGGTCACCATCGGCGGCACGGCGGCGGGTACGGTGTGGTCCGCGCTGTGGTTCGTCCGGGTCCTGCACCGCTTCGGCCTGCGCGTCCGTTTCGCCCAGGCTTGACCGGGGGCGGCTGGCTGGCCGGCAGCCGGACGTCCCGCCACCCTGGCCCGCGGTTCGAGGTGGGCTCGATGGCCTTGATGCTCGGTTTCCACGCCGGCGATCGTTCCCGGCTGGAGACCGAGGGTTACGGCGGCACCCGATGAACCTCTGGATCCACCGCGGGCCGCCGGAGCGGGTAGCCGCCTGGCTCCGTGCGGCCGGGGTCACCATCGAGGCGCAGCTGCTGTTTGGGCCGGAGGACCCCACGGCGGCGATCGTATTCGCGCGCCGTCCGGACGTCAGGCCAGCAGGGTCGGCTTGAGCTCGGCGATGCGGGCCAGCAGGCCATTGATAAAGGCGGGCGATCCGTCGGTGGACAGGTCGCGGGCGAGCAGCACGGCCTCGCTCATGGCGACGCCGTCGGGCACGTCGTCGGCCCAGAGCAGCTCATAGACGCCGATCCGCAAGATATTGCGGTCCACGGCAGGCATTCGCTCCAGGGTCCAGCCCTCGGCGTACTCCGCGAGCAGCTCGTCGATGCGCGCCATGTGCACGGACACGCCGCGGACCAGTTCCGCGGCGTAGTCGGGCACGGGCGGGTCGCCCAGGGTGATCCGCTCGGCGAGCAGCTCGAGCAGGGGGGTCTCGCGCAGCTCGGCCTCGAACAGCACGTCGAGAGCCCGCTTGCGCGCCTTGCTACGAGCAGACATGACTGCGCCAGAGGGGCCGGCGGCGCACGGCAACCAGATTCATCAGGCGCGGCCGAGGTACTGGCCGGTGCGGGTGTCGACCTTGATCTTCTCGCCGGTGGTGATGAACAGCGGCACCTGGATGGTGGCGCCGGTCTGCAGGGTGGCGGGCTTGGTGCCGCCGGTGGAGCGGTCGCCCTGAATGCCGGGGTCGGTCTGGCTGATGGTGAGCTCGACCGCCGCGGGCATATCGACGTACAGTGGCGTGCCGTCGTTGAACGCGATGGTCACGGTCTGCTCTTCCAGCAGGTAGTTCGCGGCGTCGCCCACGACGGACGCGGGCACGCGTGGCTGCTCGTAGTCCTGGACATCCATGAAGACGAAGTCGCCGCCCTCGCGGTACAGGTACTGCATGTCCCGCCGGTCGACGCTGGCCACGTCCACCTTGACCCCGGCGTTGAAGGTCCGGTCGACCACCTTGCCCGACATGATGTTCTTGAGCTTGGTGCGGACGAAGGCGGGCCCCTTGCCCGGCTTGACGTGCTGGAATTCGACAACGGTCCAGAGGTTGCCGTCCAGGTTGAGCGTGATGCCGTTCTTCAAGTCGTTCGTGGTGGCCACGTTTCGTCTCCAGGTTAAAGAACGAGAAGTTCTCGCGTCGTAGTCGTGAGGAGGCCCGTCCCGCCGGCGCCAACGACGAGGATGTCCTCGATGCGGACACCACCCCGGCCGGGCAGGTAGACACCAGGCTCGACGGTGACAGGGACCCAGCAGCTGAGTTTACCCGTTCTGGCGTACCCGATCGTTGGTGCCTCATGGACCTCGAGGCCGACTCCGTGCCCGAGCCCGTGCTGGAAATGTTCGCCGTGCCCGGCGTCGCGGATCAGGTCGCGCGCGGCCGCGTCCACGTCGGCGACGTCGGCGTCCGGCCGGGCGGCGTCCAGTCCGGACCGCTGCGCCGCCGCGACCAGCTCGTATATCTCCCGCTGCCAGCCCGCGGGCTCGCCGAGCGCGACGGTCCGGGTCATGTCGGCGTGGTAACCGCCGTACTGCGCGCCGAAATCCATGGTGATCAGGTCGCCGCGCCGAATGGGCCGGGCGGCCGGGGCGTGGTGCGGGATGGCGCCGTTTGGCCCGCTGGCCACGATGGTGTCGAAGGCCGGCCGCTCGGCGCCCAGCTCAACCATCCGGCGGTCCAGGGCGGCGGCCAGCTGGCGTTCCGTTACACCCGGCCGGATCAGCGAGAACGTGTCGGCGAGAGCCTGGTCACTGATCCTGCAGGCGGTCGCCAGCAATTCGAGCTCGGACGGATCCTTGACCGTCCGGAGCTCCTCGATCCTGTGGCCGAACGGGCTGAGTTTGATGCCCTCCGCGCCAGCGGCGAGCTCGGCATGGCGTTCGACCGACATCTCGTGCGCCTCAAAGGCCACGGTGCGCAGTCCCCGGGCGGACATCTCGGCCGCGAGCCGCGGCTCGATGAAACGCTCGGTGACCAGCTCGACGTCGGCGCAGTCGCGCTGGGCAGCGAGTGTGTACCGGGAGTCGGTGGCCAGCACCGCCGTCCCGTCGGCCGCCAGCAGCAGCGCGGCGTTGGAACTGGCCAGGCCGGTGAGGTAGCGGACGTTCGGGCCGGAGGTGATCAGGACCGCGTCCACGCCGGCTTCGCCGATCTTCTCCTGCGCCCGGCTGCGGCGGGCCGCGTGTATCTCAGGCATGCCCCGAACTTTACGCGTCAGCGCGGGTAGCGGCCGCCGGAGCCGGACTCGGTCAAGCGCTCATCCCGCCAGGGCCCGGACCTTCTCCAGCAGACGCACCCGGCCCTCACGGGTCCCCGCGATCGGGGTCACGTTAAGCGTGGTCACGCCGGACTCGGCGTAGGCAGCCAGCCGCTCGGCCACGTAGGACGCCGAGCCGATCAGCGAGGTCCGCTCCACCAGCTCGGCCGGCACCAGCGCCTCGGCCTCCTCCTTGCGGCCTTCCAGGTAGGCGTCCTGGATGGCCTTGGCCTCGGCCTCGTAGCCGAACCGTTGGGCCAGGTCGTTGTAGAAGTTGCGGCCACGGGCCCCCATGCCCCCGATGTACAGGGCCAGCTGGGGCCGGGCCAGGTCCCGCAGGCCGGTGACGTCCTCGCCGATGGCCAGCGGGGCGGACGCGATCACGTCGAGCGGGCCGAGCGCCGGGTCGCGCCTGGCCATGCCCTCGGCCACAGCGCCGCCCCAGACGTCGCCGGACCGCTCCGGCAGGTAGAAGATGGGCATCCAGGATTCGGCCAGCTCGGCGGCGACCGTGACGTTTTTCGGGCCGATGGCGGCCAGGGCGATCGGGATGCGCTCGCGGACCGGTTGATTGATGAGCTTGAGCGGCTTGCCCAGCCCGGTGCCCCCTTCGGCCGGAAGCGTGTAGTACTTGCCCTGGTAGGCCACCCGCTCGCGGCGCCAGACCATCCGGCAGATCTCGATGACCTCACGGGACCGCCCGATGGGAGCGTCGTAGGCTACCCCGTGCCAGCCCTCGATCACCTGCGGGCCGGACGCGCCGAGCCCCAGGGTGAAGCGGCCGCCGGAGACATAGTCCAGGCCGGCTGCCGTCATGGCCAGCAGGGTGGGGGTACGTGAGTAGATCGGGAAGATGCCCGACGCGATCTCCACCCGCTCGGTCCTGGCCGCCAGGAACCCGAGCTGGCTCACCGCGTCGAAGCTGTACGCCTCGGGCACGAACACGATGTCCAGCCCGGCCCGCTCGTAGTCGGCCAGCTCCTCAACGGTCTCGCTGAACCCGCCGGCGTAGTTGAGGAATATACCTATCCGCATGCGATTGGCCATATAGCGAGCGTAGCGGCTGGGTTACCGGCTCAGCGGGGCGGGTAACCAGGCCGTTCGGCCGCTGGAACCCGCACCAGGCGGGTGAGGATGTCCTCGCTGATGGCCTCGGGCCGCCGGTCGTCGGTGGGCACAGTGAGCGTCGCGACCTGAGCGTAAACACTCAGCCGCCGCTCGTAGACAGCGGCGATGTCGGGGCGGGCCAGCATCGGGCGGCCACCGTCGCCGCCGACGCGCTGCAGGGCCTGCTCGTAGCCGACCTCGAGGTAGACGACGCCGGCGCGGGTCTCGGCGAGCAGCAGGTCGCGGGTCCGGGGATGCTCGGGCGCCCCGCCGCCCACCGCGATCACCAGGTCGGGACCTTCCAGCAGCTCGCCTATGACCTGGTGTTCCAGCGCCCGGAAGGCGGGCTCACCGTCCTCGGCGAAGATCTGCCGGACCTGCCGGCCGGTGCGCTCCTCGATCACCTGGTCGCTATCGGCCAGCGGCAGGCCCAGCCGGCCCGCCAGCAGGCCGCCGACCGTGGTCTTGCCCGCCCCCATGAAACCGACGAGGACGATCACGTGCCCAGGTCCGGATTCTCGGTGACGGGCTTCTCCGGTGCGGCTTCGGCAGGCTCAGGCAGCCCAGGCTCAGGGCGCCCGGCGCTGTCCTCCGCGGCCAGCTCGGCGATGGCCTGCAGGGCCAGCTGGTAGGACACCAGGCCGAACCCGGCGACCGTGCCGTCCGCCACGCTGGCCACCACCGAGGTGTGCCGGAATTCCTCCCGCGCCGCCGGGTTGGACAGGTGTACCTCGACCAGCGGGGCGGTGCGCATGGCCAGCGCGTCACGCAGCGCGTAGGAGTAGTGCGTGAATGCGGCCGGATTGAGAACGACCGGCAGGCGGGCGTCGGCGGCCTCGTGCACCCAGCTGATCAGCTCGCGCTCACTGTCGGTCTGCCGCACCTCCACGCTCAGGCCGAGCTTGCGGCCGGTCGAGCGGCACAGCTCGGCCAGGTCGTCGAACGGTGCCGAGCCGTAGATCTCCGGCTCCCTGATGCCGAGGCGAGCCAGGTTCGGCCCGTTCAGGACGAGTACCTGCGTGATCACTTGGACACCTCCCGGTATGCCTGCCACAACAGTTCCTCGGACGGATTATCAAGTATCGAGGGCCGCGCCAGTCCGTCGAGCACCACGAGCCGCAGGCGGGCACCGCGGGCCTTCTTGTCCACACTCATCGCCTCGCGCACGGAAGTCCACGCCCCGGCCGGGTACGCCGTTGGCAGGCCCACACTGGTCAGGACGGTCCGGTGCAGCTCGCAGGTGGCCTCGTCGAGCCGCCCGGCCAGCCGGGCGAGCTCGGCCACGTAGACCATGCCGATAGCGACGGCGTCGCCGTGCCGGAACCGGTAGTCCTCCACCCGCTCGATGGCGTGGCCGAGAGTGTGCCCATAGTTCAGGATCTCCCGCAGGCCCTGCTCGCTGAGGTCCTTGGAGACCACGTCGGCCTTGACCGTGATCGCGCGCTCGATCAGCTCGCGCGCATGCGCGCCATGCGGGACCACGGCCCCCGCCGGGTCCGCCCGCACCAGGTCCAAGATGACCGGATCGGCGATAAATCCGACCTTGATCACTTCGGCTAGGCCAGCCACGTAGTCGGCCAGTGGCACCGTCTCCAGCGTGACCAGGTCGGCCAGCACACCCGCCGGCGAGTGGAACGCACCGACCAGGTTCTTGCCCTCACCGATGTCGATTGCGGTCTTGCCGCCCACCGCGGCGTCGGCCATGCCCAGCAGCGTGGTCGGGACCAGGATGACCTTGACGCCGCGCAGGAACGTCGCGGCCACGAACCCGGCCAGGTCGGTGGTGGCACCGCCACCGATGCCGACGACGCAGTCCGACCGGGTCACCCCGTGCTGAGCCAGCCGGGACCACAGGCCGGCGGCGACCTCGGCGGTCTTGGCCGCTTCGGAGTCCGGCACGGGCTCGGGGCGGACGTCGAACCCGGCCGCGGTCAGCGCGCCGCAAGCGGGCCGGGCGATCTCACCCAGACCCTCGGCGTGGATGACCACCACGGTGCGGGCGTCTTTCGGCACCAAGCCGGGCAGCTCACCGAGCACGCCGACGCCGACTACCACCGGGTACGGTGCCCCGTCGTCTGAGGGGTGGACGTCGATTCTGGTCGCGGTCATCGCGGGCCTGCTTCGGTGATCCGGGCGCTGATCTCGCCGGCCAGCTCGTCTGGTTCCAGGTCGTCGGTCTGCACCACCAGGCCGGCCAGCCGCTGGTAGAGCGCATCGCGTTCGGTCAGCATGGCCCGCAGCTGCCCGCGCGGGTTGCCCGGGACGACCACGCGGGGCCGGTCCAGGCCGATGCGCCGGGCTACGGTGGTGAAATCCGCCGACAGGTAGACCACCGGCAGCCCGCGAAGCAGCTCCTGGACCTGGGTGTCCATGACCGCGCCGCTGCCCAGCGCGACTACCCCGCCGCGGGTGCGCAGCTCGCTGCGCTCGTCCAGGACGCTGGTCACCGCGGCCCGCTCGAGCTCGCGGAACCTCTCTTCGCCGTTCTCGATGAAGATGTCACCCACCGGCTTGCCGGCGGCCTGCCCGACCTCGGCGTCGGTGTCGGTGAACTCGACCCCGAGGCGCCCGGCCAGCAGCGGGCCCACCGCGGACTTACCCGCGCCGGGCGGGCCGATGAGGACGACTAGCGGCCCAGCGGAGGGCGGCGCGGCGGAGGGCGGCCCGGCGGTCATGAGATCACCAGGGACTTCAGGTAGCTCTCAGCGTTGCGGCGCATTTCCTCGGCGGAATCGCCACCGAACTTCTCCACCGCGGCCTCGGCCAGGACCAGGGCCACCATCGCCTCGGCGACCACGCCCGCGGCGGGGACCGCGGTCGCGTCACTGCGCTGGTTGATCGCCTTGGCCGGCTCGCCGGTGCTGGTGTCGATGGTGTCCAGGGCGCGCGGCACCGTGGAGATGGGCTTCATGGCGGCCCGCAGCCTGATCACCTCGCCGGTGCTCATGCCGCCTTCGATGCCGCCCGCACGGTTGGTCCGCCGGGCGACCCCGTTCCCGGTGACCTCGATCTCGTCGTGCGCGCCCGATCCGCGCCGACCCGCGGTGGTGAAGCCGTCCCCGACCTCGACGCCCTTGATGGCCTGGATGGACATCAGCGCCCCGGCCAGGCGGCCATCAAGGCGCCGGTCCCAGTGGGTGAAGCTGCCCAGCCCCGGCGGCAGCCCGTAGGCCAGTACCTCCACCACGCCACCCAGGGTGTCGCCGGCCTTCTTGGCCTCGTCGATTTCCGCGATCATGGCCTGGCTGGCGGATGGGTCGAAGCAGCGCACCGGGTCGGCGTCGACCGCGGCAGCGTCGTCAGGCCCGGGCAGGACGCCGTCTGGTGCAGCGGCCTGGCCGATGGCCACCACATGGCTGAGGATCTCGGTGCCCAGAACCTGGCTGAGTACCCGCCGGGCGACCTCACCCAGCGCGACGCGCGCAGCGGTCTCCCGGGCGCTGGCCCGCTCCAGCACCGGCCGGGCATCGGTGAAGCCGTACTTCTGCATCCCGGCCAGATCCGCATGCCCGGGCCGCGGCCTGGTCAGCGGCGCGTTCCGGGCCTGGGCGTCCAGAACCTCCCGGTCGACCGGGTCGGGCGACATGACTGTTTCCCACTTCGGCCATTCGGTATTGGCTACCCGGATCGCAACCGGGCCGCCGAGGGTGCGGCCGTGTCGGACGCCCCCGGTCAGCTCCACCTCGTCACGCTCGAACGTCATCCGCGCGCCGCGGCCGTAACCGGCCCGGCGGCGGGCCAGCGCGGCGGCAATGTCCTCGGTGCTGACCCGCACGCCGGCGGGTACCCCCGTCGCAGACCGCGACGAGCGCGCGGCCATGCGATTCACCTGCGGTCAGCCAGCGGAACATGGTCACGATCCTAAGGGGTAAGGTGAGCTAGCTTTCCGGGGTTCCGCTGGCGGCGACGCTGAACTCGATGCCCCGCCGCAGCCGGCCCGCAGCCGGCCCGCGATGCTGTTGGCCACGCGGTTGGCCGCGGGCTGCCAGTCGGCGGCCACCATCTTGAGCCGGACGGCCAGATCGGTGGTCGCTGCCTCCGCCCCAGCCTGAGCCGTCCGCCCGGCCGCCAGGTCGAACCCGGCCACCGCAGGTTCGGCGGCCACGGCCGCCGCTACCTCGGCCCGCACGTCCGGGTCCTGGTATGCGGGCGGAACCGGCTGGCCCGCCGCGAGCGACTCCAGCCGCGCACCCTCGACCGCGAGCGGCACCGGTCCGGCCACGTCGATGACGACGGCACAGCTGTCGGCGACGGCGGCGCGCCAGACCCGGTCGGCCTCGGCCGGCACCGGCCTGGCGTTCGGCCGCCAGCGCGCCAGCGCGTCCAGACTCGTGAAGGCCAGCACCGCGGGCCGCCCGTCGTGGCCGATGAGCGTGGGCAAGACCATCTCGCTATTTTTGTCGCCAGAGCTGGACGCGGTCCCGTCTGCCAGCACGGCTACCACCGGGACCAGCAGCCGCGCCGCCGCCAGCGCGGTCAGCGCTTCCTGCTCGCTCCCCTGCCCGGCCAGGTAAGCGGCCAGGGCGGCGGCCACGCGCGGATCGGCTGCTCCGTCGTCATCGCGGAACTGCTGCCCGCCTGGATTCAGATGACCGGCCACGTCACAGACCCTATGACACCGAGCGCCTTGTCTTGATCACCTGTCCGGCTAGCCACGGTCACCTCGGTGATCATACGACTTCACAGAGTAATTGATCCCGTGAATGAGACGCTTTCTGTCTGATGACCGTCATTCACTCGGCACAATCAGTTCAGCGGGGGCGAAGCAGGCACGGAAGGAGCGTGGGTGACCCAGCCGGAGCGACAGGCCGCGATCGCACCGGGCACGCCGATGTGGAAGGCCGTGCCTCCGCGCCTGGTCGGCCCGTACCTGACCGGCCAGCGGGCCGTGCTGGCCGGCTACGTGTACCGCGCCCCGGACGTCCGGTTCCACAGTCCGGCCGAGGCCTACCTGGCGCTGCGCTTGGGCTGGGAGGACTCGGAGTTCACGCCGCAGATGAGCGAGATCTACCTGATCGCCTGGCTGGCCGGGCCATTGACGGCTACACGCAGGCCGGCGGCCCCGGCGGCCCGGAGTTCTACATCGAGCCGATCCCCATCCCAGTAGGTGCGGGCATGTGCCGGCTCGGCTCGGACGGTGATCAGCTGGTGGCCCGCTACGACGGGCTGGCCTGGCGGCAGACGGAGCTGTAGGGCATGCGCTACCGGCTGATGGCCAGCTACCTCGGGGTGCCGTACCACGTCGGCCTCGGCCCTGACGGCACCGAGGCGACGCTGTTCTCCCCTGGCCCACCCCCGGACGAGCTCGGCTTCACGGCTATCGGCGGGCACTGGCGCAAGCAGGTGAGCATCAGCGACCTGGGAGGCCTCTGGCAATCACGCCTGGTCGGTGAGTACCACGGCGAGCCGTGCCTAGTCCTGGATGATCTCGGCGACCGGCTGCACATCGCCTACCTCGGCCGCGACTCGGCTCAGGCCCGGCAGCTCGGATACTGGGAGATCGACCGGGAGGTCTTCGAGGTCGTGCTGCCCCGGGAGGACATCACCGGACTTACCGAGAAGCGGGTGGATTTCCCGCTGGCGTCGGCTATATTCCCGCCCAGCTCTGGCCAGCCCGGCTCGGGGCCGTTCCGCGCCGCGTCGCAAGGCCCCGGGATCCTCGAGCGGACCGGCCCGCTGCGGGTGACGCCCCGCCCCGCGGCCCCGCAGGGCCCCGTCCCTGCCGCGCCCGTCCCTGCCGCGCCCGTCCCTGCCGCGCCCGTCCCTGCCGCGCCCGTCCCTGCCGCGTCTACCCCCTCCGCGCCTGCCCCTGCCGCGCCCGGCTCAGCAGGAGCGGGCCCGGCAGACCGTTCGCCTGGCACCCCGGACCGCGCGGCGGCCTGGCACGGTTCGCCCGAAGCCGAGCCCTGGGCAGCGGCTGACCCCAGCAGCCGGCCAAGGGCCGGGGTCCACCCCGAATCCCGGGAGTATTCGCGCCCCGATCAGCAGCCTGATCCGCAGACCGACCCGCGGGGCAACCCGCCGCAGCCTGTTTCGCCGCCGCCACGGCGGGCCCGCCGTGACCGGGTGCCCGAGTCGGTCTTCGCCGAGCTTCTCCGCCTGGCCGCGATCCCGCAGGCCGCATACGCGGTCGACGAGGAGGTACCGGGAGCAATGTGCCTGGTGAAGACCGACGGCGGATTCGAGGTATTCAGCCGGACCGACGATGCCCGGCTGGATGTGCGGTTTTTCGAGGACGAGGAAGCGGCCTACTTTTACCTATTCGGCGTCCTGGCCGCCGAGGCGGTCCGCAGCGGACGGCTGCGGCCGGAACGGGTAAACGGCCACGCCAACGGGTCGCGCGGACCTGCTTTGCCGCCCACATACCGGGAAAACGTTTCGAAGTACTTACGGGGCGAGAACTTACCCAATTCCCCATCTGGTCCGGCTATCGTTGACTAGCCGGCGGGGCTGACGGTCCCCCGCTCCCCAAGCAGCCCCGCCGGCCCACGAATCACCAGCGCCTATCGGGTTTCCGCGCTTGAAGAGTTAATCCCTTTTCCCTTTGTATATGGCTTCGCGAGGGAGCAATCGCAAGCCCGGCGAGGCAGGTACTGTGGCCTGCGTGACGGTCCCGCCGGCCCCGCTTGACGCCGTCGGTAATGGCGGCGGAGCGGCGTTGGTCACTGCCGGGGTGGCCAGCCTGGCCGTCCGCGATCTGCTGCGTGGCCCGCGCCGCCACGGCAGGGTCCTGGCCGTCCGGCCGCACGCCGTCTACCTGGAATTCGCTGGTCCGGTGCCCGAGCCGCGGGTGATCGCCATCTCGCCACCTGACGTGCTGCGCCTTCCGAATGCGATCATCACCGGATCGCGGGACGTTCTGCCGTCGGTCCTGCCAAAGACCGGCCTGGAGTGCTGGGCCGGCGGGAGCCGGGTTATGGCCTGCGGTCTCGACATCAGGATCGTCCGCTGGTGGGACCCCTCCCCCGTTTCGGGCCGGTGTCCCGGTCCCGGCTCGACCACGGCGCCGCCGCGCTGGCCCGGCTGTGCGCACCGCCGGAGCGCGCGCCCGGTCTGTCAGGCCATGACGCGGGCGGCCAGCTGGCCGCCTGCTGCGCCAGCGGCGATCTGGCTGGTGCGGTCGAAGCAGCCGAGCAACTAGTAGGACTCGGCCCGGGCCTGGTACCGAGCGGCGACGCCATGGTCAGTGGTGTGCTGCTCGCACTCCGGCTGCTAGGCGGGGCCATCTCCGGCGGCATCCGGGCGGTGTGGCTCGCGAACTGGCTCAGCGCCTCGGTGATCAGCGACGCCGGGCAGCGGACCACCAGACTGGCTGCCTCGCTGCTGACCTGTGCGGCCCGCGGCCAGGGCGCGGCCGAAGTATCTGCCGTCCTGCTCGGGATGGCAGGCCAGGAACCACTCGAGCCTGCCGCATCGCGGCTGCTCGCGGCGGAGCAGGGCGCCGATATGGCGTGGGGTCTGGTGGCCGGCTGCCGCGCGGCTCTGCTGCTGTCCGTATCCTGACCCTGTGATCGTTCCCCTTACCGGACAGCAGTACGACATCGAGGCCGGCCCATACCGGGCCACTGTGACTGAACTCGGCGCGGGCCTGCGTGAGCTCGGCTTCGACGGCCAGCCGCTGATCGCGGGCTATGAGCCCGACCAGCTACCGCCGGCGGGTGCGGGTCAGCTACTCGCGCCCTGGCCGAATCGGATCGATGGCGGCCGGTATGAGTTCGAGGGGACCGAGTACTACCTGGCCCTGACCGAGCCCGCCCGCTCCACCGCCATCCACGGCCTGACCCGCTGGACGGCCTGGAATGTGGTCCGGCATGACGCCAGCGCCGTGCGGCTGCGCAGCGCGCCGCACGGCTATCAGGGATATCCGTTCAGTGTGGAGATCGAGGCCGAGTACCGGCTCGATCCCGGTGACGGGCTGCAGGTGAGCATCACCGCGACCAACCGGGGCAGTCACGCCGCACCATATGGCACCGGCTGTCACCCTTATCTGACTGTGCGCACACCATCGGTCGACGAGTGCGAGCTGACCTTGCCGGCCCAGTCCTGGCTGCCCATGGACGATCGCGGCATCCCCTCCGGCTCACCGGAACCGGTAGAGGGCACCGACTACGATTTCCGGCGGCCGCGCAAGATCGGCACCACCCAGCTGGATCACGCGCTTACCGGGCTGAGCCGGGACGGCGACGGGCGGGCCTGGGCGCATCTGAGCGCGGGGCCCGGCGCCCAGGTACGCCTGTGGGCCGGGCCGGGGTACCACTGGCTGCAGGTGTTCACCGGTGACCCGCTCGGCCCGGACCGCCGCCGCAAGGCCCTGGCCGTCGAGCCGATGACCTGCCCGCCGAACGCCTTCGCCAGCGGGGAGGATCTGCTGACCCTCGAATCCGGCCAGACGGTGACCCACGCCTGGGGCATTCAGGCTTCCGGCAGCGCCTGACCGGTAATCCGCTCCAGGTCGGCGGTCGTGTCGATGTCGTCGGGGCGGCCAGTGTCGCCACATTCGACCAGCGTGACCAGTTCCGGCCGGGATCGCAAGAAGGCCCGGGCGCCCTGGTCGCCGGTGGCTAGCGCGATCACCTCGGGCCAGTGCTCGCGGGCCAGCAAGACAGGATTGCGCGGCCGGCCCTGGTAGGCCGCCACGGCAACGCTAGCTCCGGCCCGGTAGGCGGCAATGAGGTGGGCGACCGCCGCTGACCCGATCAGGGGCTGATCCGCGAGTGCGACCACCACCGCGCCCGCGTCTGGCGCCGGCGGTGTGGACAGGGATTGCAGCGCGACCCGAAGCGAGGATCCCATGCCGGTGCGGAAATGTTCGTTGTGCACCGCTTGTATCCCGGGAATCTCCACCGGGACGGCGCCGGTGACAACCAGTACCGGGCTGGCGCCCCCCGCCCGCAGCATGTTGACTCCGCGTTCGGCCAGCGTCAGCCCGTTCAGCACAACCAGGGCTTTCGGCTGGCCGAACCGGGAGCCCTCCCCGGCGGCCAGAAGTACCCCCGTGACATTCGTGCGCACGGCCCTAAAGCGTACGCGCCAGCCTGGTGGCAGGCCCTGCTGCGGTGACCCTGCAGACCGCCGGGATGCCCAGTCCGCCGAACCCTCTCGCCGCTTGCTCAGGATCTCGGCCAGGTGGGCAGCTTCCGTGGCCGGTACTGCAAACCACCAGCATGTGTACGGAAGTCATCCAGTCGGGCGATGCACACCCAAACCTTAATGTTCCCAGGCCGAACGAGTTGAGCCGACGGGTCGCCGCGATGACACAGTTGGGCGGTTTTGCTTGAGGTGCACGGATCCGCCCGCCGTCCGGAAAGTGTTCTTTAGACGAAATTACCGCTTTATCTCCATTTCCAGAGGTTTCAAGCCGCTCAAAAAGCTTCTTCCCGTTAATGAACCGCGCAGGGCTTTGGTGTCGTATATCAGATCAAAGCTCACAGGATGGTCTGGGACCGGAGGAGAAGAGAAGGGGAGTACTTCTGTGAGCATTGTTCCGGCGCATGCTGTTCAGGGGCGGCACGAAATCCTACTAAGGCTAGTGCACAGCAAAGCGCCATCAGCTATCGCCCTCGGCAATTAAGCGCAGGTAGCGCAGTACCCAATCACTTATGCGACTCCATGGAAAGGAACAGAAATGATTCGCCGACGTTCGATCTCATTCTCCGCTGCTGCCGCGGGTGTGGCTATCGCAGGGCTTGGCCTGTCCCTGCCGTTCGCACCGGCGTCGTCGGCCGCATCGATCTCCTCCAGCTTGAAGAGTTCTGCTAGCAGCCCAACGAACCTGCTGGTCCCCCTTCGCGTCACCAGCCACAGGAGCGCCCAGGACGCCAGCTACAAGCTGCTAATAGCCGACACGTCGCGAGCCTTCACGTCGGCCGACGTGGATAGCTGTGGATCAGGTTTCGTGAGAACCATCATTAATATCCCTGACAACGACGGAAAATATCAGGAGAAAACTGGTTTCACCGGAGCATCCCCGGGTGCGGTCGGTTATACATGGTCGGAGAACATTGCGCTCAACCACGCGGGGCGACCGGTAGATGATTACACGGTCAGGCAGTCCGGCGGCCTTGCAGACAGGTCCAGCTGGACCGGTCAGCACACCGCCACCACCACCGACACGCCCGCAACTTTCACGGTGTACGTAACTGGCACGTGGTTTCTAGCAAACGGGACGAGTTGCTTTGCCACAGGCACGGTGTCCGGGTACGTTCCGTAGATCCGGCTCAAATGAAAATGATGGGGCACCGCATTACAGCAGATGGTGCCCCATCTGAGCCTTGTTAATGAGCCGAGTTTGTGCCAGGCAGCCGTACCCTTCACCCTATTTGCGGTGCGCGCCTGATCCGCTTCGAGGCAATTATCGTCTGGCCATCACCCACAAGTGTGGCGGCTTGCTAGCTGAGGGCGAGCTGGTGGTGGATCCGGCCCTCGGTGTCGGTCAGGGCGTGGCCGGTGCCTCCCCAGCGGAGCTGGATCAGCTCGGCCGCGATGGACACCGCCGTCTCCTCGGGCGTCCGGGCCCCCAGGTCCAGACCGATCGGGGACCGCAGACGGCCCAGCTCGGCCTCGGTCAGGCCGGCCTCGCGGAGCCGGACCAGCCGGTCCTCGTGGGTGCGCCGGCTGCCCATCGCGCCGATGTACCCGGCCGGGGTACGCAGCGCCACCTCCAAAAGCGGCACGTCGAACTTCGGGTCATGGGTGAGCACGCAGATCACCGTCCTGGCGTCCACCTCCGTACGGGCCAGGAACCGGTGCGGCCACTCCACCACGACCTCATCCGCATCAGGGAACCGGGACCTGGTGGCAAACACCTTCCGGGCGTCACACACCGTGACGTGATACCCCAGGAACTTCCCGGCCCGCGCTACCGCGGCGGCAAAGTCGATCGCGCCGAACACCAGCATCCGGGGCGGCGGCGCGAACGAGTTCACGAACACGGCCAGGTCATCACCGCGCCGCTCACCCTGGGCCCCGTACCGCCGGATACCGGTCAGTCCCTGGGCCAGCATGCCACGCACGTCATCATCGACAGCCGCGTCCAGCCGGGCCGCGCCCAGCGTCCCGGACGCCCCGGAGTGCCAGCCGTCCGCGGCAGCGTCGGCGCCGACCTCACGGCCCCAGATGACACGGCGCGCGCCGACCTGGCCCGGCCCGGCGATGACGGTCGCGACCGCCACCGGCTCACCGCGCTCGACGGCCGCGGCGATCTCACCCAGCTCACCGAAGCTGCCCTTATCGACCCGCTCGACGAAGATGTCGATGATCCCGCCGCAGGTCAGCCCTACGGCGAAGGCGTCATCGTCGCTGACCCCATACCGCTGCAGGACCGGCACGCCGTTCTGGCAGACCTCCAGCGACAGCTCATAGACGGCACCCTCCACACAGCCACCCGACACGCTGCCCACGACCTCATGGTCGCCAGCGGCCGACACCGCCAGCGCGGCGCCCGGATCCCGTGGTGCGCTGCGGTACGTACGCGTGACCGTGGCCAGGCCAAAGCTCTCCCCGGCCTCCCACCATTTCGTGATCCTGCCCAGGATGTCACGCACGTACGTTCGCCACCTCTGTCATCAACGTCTGCTAACGGCAACCGGCGATACCGCAGAACGTATTCCTGACGGGACATGACCGCGGCGCCTGACTGAACCCCTCTCATGATCGCAGCAGCTGCGCCTGAAGGCCATCAACCCACCCGAAGCAAGCCCTTCTTCGTCACATCCGTCCCAGAACCTTGCAGGCGTATCACCCAGAATGGCACGCGGTCAGCCGCTAACGGCATCGATGCCCCGTTCATAGCGTTCCGACCTACTGAAAGTGCACATTCACGGCGTTCGGGAACGGCGGGGCGGGGCGCTGGCAGAGGCGCAAGGGGCGACTGGGACCACAGGGCTCTGGGAGAGGGCAGGTGCTGCGCAAAGGGCCCCGGACACTAGGCAAGGGATCCCAGGCACGGGGAGGGGCCCCAGGCACCGGGCATGGGGACCCAGGCGCTGGGAGAGGCAGAGGCCTGGGA
The DNA here is from genome assembly GCA_963781225.1 of uncultured Actinomycetota bacterium. Classification (GTDB taxonomy): domain Bacteria; phylum Actinomycetota; class Actinomycetes; order Streptosporangiales; family Streptosporangiaceae; genus Palsa-504. The sequence continues at coordinate 120,063 of CAWAFD010000010.1, read as the reverse complement.
GAGGCAGAGGCCTGGGAGAGGCAGAGGCCTGGAAGAGGCAGAGGCCTGGAAGAGGCAGAGGCCTGGAAGAGGCAGAGGCCTGGAAGAGGCAGAGGCTGGATGCTGGGGCGGGACTTGGATGAGGGAACTAGGCGGGGCGGGTGCGGACCGCGGCGGCCGCGGCGCGGATCAGGCCGGGGATGGCAGGGTCGGCAGGGCGCTCGTCACCCTCGAGGTCTTCGGCGGTGAACCAGCCGTACTTGTCTGTGGTGGCCCGCTCCCACTGGTCCAGGCCCTCTAGGCTCACCGGCATGGAGCCGACGGCCACCGCGTAAAAGGTCTGCTCCTGGGTGATGCGGTAGCCAGGCCCAGGAGAACTCGACAGTGTTCTCGGCGATCGGCTCACCCAGGAGCTCGGACGGGACCGAGATGCGGGTCTCCTCCCACAGCTCGCGAGCGCCCGCGTCGCGCAGCGACTCGCCCGGGTCGGCCCCGCCGCCGATGGTAAACCAGAACGGGTCGTCGGGGCGATGCGGATCCCAGCCGTGCAGCAGCAGCACCCGTCCCTCGCCGTCGACCGGCAGCACCCGGGCGGTCCGGCGGTGCCAGCGGGATTCGGGGGGCTGGGGCCCGCCGGGATCGGGAGGGTCTGGGATGGGCGTTCCCTCGAGGGGATCCGGCACCGTCACGGGTTACTCCACGATCTTGGAGATGGGGATTTCCAGTATGTCTTGGGCCCCGGCCGACTTCAGGGCCGGGATCAGCGTGTTGACGCCGCGCTTGGGCACCACCGTCTCCACCGCGTTCATGTTGCCGCGCGCCAGCGTCGTGATCGTTGGCGAGGACAGCGCGGGCAGCATCTCGGTCACCGCAGCCAGCTTGTCGGCGGGCACGTTGAGCTTGAGCAGCACGTTGCCCCGGGCCTGGATCGCGCCCCGCAGCAGCAGGGCAATGTCCTCCATGGCGGCCCGCTTCTCCGGGTCGGCGAACGACGGCCCGGCCGCGATCAGCTCGGTATAGCTGGTCAGCAACGTCTCCAGGATCCGCAGGCCGTTCTTGCGCAGGGACGAGCCAGTCTCGGTCAGGTCCACGATGGCGTCCACGATGTCGGGCACCTTGGCCTCGGTCGCACCATAGGACGGGATCACGGCTGCCTTGACCCCGCGGGCGTCCAGGAATCGCCGGGTCAGCGACGGGAACTCAGTCGAGATCCGGACGCCTTCCGGCATGTCGGAGGCGGACTGCCAGGATGCGGCGGCCGGAACGGCGAGCACCACCCGAACCGGCTGCGAGGTGGCCTTGGAGTACTGAAGCTCGCCGAGCGAGGTGACCTCGGCCTCGGTCTCGGAGATCCAGTCGCGGCCGGTGATGCCGAGGTCGAACAGCCCGCGCTCGATGTAGGACGGGATCTCCTGCGGGCGCAGGAAGCGGACCTTGTCGATCCGCGGGTCGTCGATGGAGGCGTGGTAGTCGCGGTCCGAGGACCGGCGTACGGTCAGGTCGGCCGCGTCGAACAGGTCAAGTGTGGCCTTCTCGAGCGAGCCCTTGGGCAGGACGAGTGAGAGCATGAGTTATCCCTGGGTCGGAAAGGGTCAGCGGGACGCGCGGAACGCGATTAATGTCGCTGCGCCGCAGCCTGGGACGCGGGCACATGCGACGAAGGCGCCTGGGATGCGGCCGCCCGGGGCAGGGATCGGAGCACCAACGCGGTGTCCAGCGCCGCCACCACGGCCTCCCATCCCTTGTCCTCATGACTATCCGGCAGTCCGCACCGGTCAAGAGCCGACTCTACCGTGTCACACGTCAGCACGCCGTTGCCGACCGGCGTCCGGGCGTCGAGCGCCACCCGGGTCAGCCCGGCCGTCACCGAGTCGCAGACATACTCGAAATGCGGCGTCCCGCCGCGGATGACCACGCCCAGACACGCGACAGCGTCGTAGTGCCGGGCCAGCTCGGCAGCCACCACGGGCAGCTCGATCGCGCCGGGCACCCGTACCACCAGCGGGTCAGCGATGCCGCAGGCGGCGGCCGCCGCGACACCACGGGCCACCAGCGAGCCGGTGATCTCCCGATGCCAGCGGGTGGCCACGATGGCCAGGCTCAACCCGGTGGCATCGACCGGGGCCACGTCCGGCCTGCCCTCGCCACTCATGCCGATTCTGCCCGGGGCGGCTCGCCGGGACCAGGCGTCGCCGGCAGGGCGTTCAGGGGCAGCGGAGCGGCCACCGCAGCCCGTTCGGCCGTCTTGAGGTCATCAATCTCGTGGCCGAGCCGATCCCGCTTGGTGACCAGGTAGCGGAGGTTATACGGAGTGACCACCGCGGCCACCGGGACCCGCTCGGTGATGTCAACGCCGCAGTCAGCCAGGCCGCTAACCTTAGCCGGGTTGTTGGTGAGCAGCCGGACCGAGCGCACGCCCAGATCGGCGAGCATCTGGGCGCCGGCCGAGTATTCGCGCGCGTCCACGGGCAGGCCGAGTTCCAGGTTGGCGTCCACGGTGTCGGCGCCGGCGTCCTGAAGTTCGTAGGCCTGCAGCTTGCTCAGCAGCCCGACGCCGCGGCCCTCGTGGCCGCGCAGGTACACGACGACGCCGCGGCCCTGCGCCGCGATCGCCGCCATGGCCGCGTCGAGCTGCGCGCCGCAGTCGCAGCGCATCGAGCCGAACACGTCCCCGGTGAGGCACTCGGAGTGCAGCCGGGTCAGCACGTCCGGGCCGGCGACGTCGCCGAGCACGAGCGCCACGTACTCGGTGCCGTCGATCTCGTGCCGGTAGCCGAAGGCCTGCCACTGACCATAGGCATTGGGAATCCGGGTCTGCGCCTGGCGGGTCAGCTGGCGCTCGTTACGGCGACGGTAGTCGATGAGCTGGGCGATCGAGATCAGCGCCAGGTCGTGCTCGGCGGCGAAGGCGCGCAACTCGGGCAGCCGGGCCATGGTGCCGTCGTCGTTGGTCACCTCGGAAAGCACGCCCGCCTCGGGCAGCCCGGCCAGCCGGGCCAGATCGACAGCGGCCTCGGTATGCCCCGGCCCGGCGCAGCACCCCACCCTCCGTGTAGCGCAGCGGGAACACGTGGCCGGGCCGGACCAGGTCGCCAGCGGTGGTGGCCGGGTCAACCAGGGCCCGGATGGTGGCGGCGCGGTCGGCGGCGGAAATGCCCGTGCTGGTGCCCGCGCGCACGTCCACGCTGACCGTGAAGGCGGTGCGGTGCTGCTCGGTGTTGTGCGACGTCATCTGGGGAAGCTGGAGCCGGTCGAGTTCGGCCTCGCGCATCGGCGCGCAGATCACGCCGCTGGTGTAGCGGATCATGAACGCGAGCAGCTCCGGCGTGGCCAGGCTGGCCGCGAAGATGATGTCGCCCTCGTTCTCCCGGTTCTCGTCGTCCACGACCAGGACGGGGCGGCCCGCCGCGATGTCCTTGATCGCACGGTCAACGTCGTCGAAGATCTCAGTCACTGGCTGACCTCCCCGGTGAGCAGCCTCTCCACATATTTGGCGATCACGTCGACCTCCAGGTTCACGATGTCACCGGGCTTTCGCGTGCCCAGGGTGGTGCGCTTGAGCGTCTCGGGAATCAGGCAGACCTCGAACCACGCGTCCGCGGCGTGCGGGGGGCTGACCGCGGAGACGGTCAGGCTGATGCCGTCCACGGCGATCGATCCCTTCTCCACCACGTAGCGGGAGATCGCCGCGGGCAGTCCGATGCGGACCTGATCCCAGTGCGCGGACGGCGTCCGGGACAGGATCGGGGCGATGGCGTCCACGTGGCCCTGCATGAGGTGACCGCCGAGCCGGTCCGCGAGCCGGACGGAGCGCTCCAGGTTGACCGGGGCACCGGGGGTGAGGGCGCCGAGCCCGGACCGGTCGAGCGTCTCCCCCATGACGTCGGCGGCGAAGGTTCCTTCTCCGAGGTCGGTGACGGTCAGGCAGACGCCGTTGACCGCGATCGACTCACCCAGGGAAACGCCCTGGGTCGAACCTTTGATGGCTAGCCTGGCCGCGTCGCCGTGGTGCTCGATCTCAGCGACCTCGCCGAGTTCTTCCACGATCCCGGTGAACATCCGCGCTTCCCTTCCTCGAAGCCTCACCTGCAATGCGGGCTCCGGGGGTAGCGCGTGCGGACGCGCTCGGCATGGCCAGGATCTCCCTGGCCGCCTGCGTGCTGCCTCCCATCCGGACTTTCACCGTCGGTCCTGGAATTTCACCAGGTCAGCCGCCCGCTGGATGCGGACGGGTCGCGGACTGTCACCGCCGGCTCGGAGTTTCACCGACCCCGGAGCACGCTCTTATAGCTCTATAGCCAGTGTGCCATACGCGATATTCCTGCCTTCACACTGGTTACGCCCCGGATCGGCTAATCACGCCGCCGGCGGGCGGAACTGGTACCCGACGCGATACTCGGTGACCAGGCACTGGCCGTGGCGCGGCCCCAGCTTCTGCCGGAGCCGGCTGATGTGCACGTCCACGGTGCGGCTGTCCGCGGTCACCGGGCGCTGGTCACCTTCACCCGGCAGGTCGTGGTGCCAGACGTGCTCGACGAGGTCGGCTCGGCTGAAGACGGTGGCCGGATGCTCGCTGAGGAACGCCAGCAGCTCGAACTCCTGGTAGGTCAGCGTGACCTCGCGCCCGTCGGCCCAGACGCGGCGCTGGTCGTGGTCCAGGCGCAGGCCGGCCCGTGCTTGCGGGTGGCCCGTTTGCGGTCCGGCTGACGGTGACCGTGGAGGCCGCGGACCGGCTGGGACGGCTGCTGTGGAGAGGTCGCGATCGCGTAACCGACGATGGCGAGCGACGTCCCGGTACCAGGGATCGGTACCACCGCGAGCAGGGTGCCGTCCGTGCCGGGCGGTGGCACAGATTCGCTCCACGGGACCAGGACCTGGTCGCGGTCTGTATCTTCCGGCGGGCTGGGTATTCCGGGCACGCTGACGAGCCGGGCTCCCACCGCCAGGTCTCCAGATGGCACCTCGCTATAGTCCATTAAAAAGGTCGGTTTTGTCAAGATGACCTGGCGGCCCGCCCAGGACCGGCCCGCGTTGCGCGGAAACGCCGCACGCCGGCTGGTGCATAGGATGCGGGCATGACGGTCAGGGCGGTCAGGGCGGTCATCTTCGACTGGGGCGGGACGCTCACTCCGTGGCACGGCATCGACCTGGGCCAGCTATGGCTGGACGTGTGCGCACGCCACTATCCGGCCGAAGAGGCCGCCACGCTGGCGGCCGCGGCCCGGGCCGCCGAAATGGAGCTGTGGCGGCATGGCGAGCAGTCACGGCAGAGCGCGCGGCTGGAGCAGATCCTCCAGCAGGCCGGGGTGCACGCGTCACCGGAGTTCCTGGCCAGCTATTTCGAGGCCTGGGATCCGCACACCTTCACCGACCCGGACGCGCTGCCCCTGCTGCGTGAGCTGCGGCGGCGCGGCATCAAGATCGGTGTGCTGTCCAACACCATGTGGCCGCGCAGCGCCCACGAGAAAGTCTTCGTGCGGGACGAGGTCCTCGACCTCATCGACGGCGCCGTCTATACCAGCGAGATCGACTGGGTGAAGCCGCATCCCGAGGCGTTCGGGGCAGTCATGACCGCTATCGGCGAGACCGACCCGGCCTCCTGCGTCTTTGTTGGCGACCGCCCGTATGACGATATCCACGGCGCGAAGAGCGCCGGGATGCGCGCGGTGCTCATCTCCAACTCCGACGTCCCCGCCTTCGAGGCGGCCGAGCCGGATGCGGTCATTACCCGCCTGAGCGAGCTGGGAGATCTCATCGACCGCTGGTCCTGAAGGTCGCCCGGGCCGGCGCGGCTGAGGCCGGTGCGGCTCAGGCTATGGAGCCGGTGCGCTTGAGGGTACGAATGACCGGGGCCGTCTCGGCGGAGCGGACTCCGGGCAGGCTCGCGAGCTCACCGGTCAGGTACTCATAAAGATGCTGAGGGTCGCGGAAGAGCGCGCTCGCGACCAGGTTGGTCGGGCCGGTAGTGGCCGCCGCGAACGGCACTTCCGGGTGGCTGGCCATGGTCCGGCCGGCCTCGTCCAGGCGAGCCGGCTCGACCGAGAGCCAGAACAGGGACTGAACGTTCATGCCCATGGTGCGGGCGTCGATGTCGATCTCGAAGTGCAGCAGGCCGGCCCGGCGGAGTTCGTCGATCCGCCGCCGCACGGTCGATTCGTGCCAGTGGATCCCGGCCGCGATAGCCGCGTTGCTGGCGCGCCCGTCGCGGGCAAGCTCGGCCAGCAGGGGCTCGTCGCCAGGAAAGGATAGGGACACCGGGGACCTGGTCTCCCTCGGGGTTTCGGGTGCGGGTGCCAGCGCCGCGATCTGGTCCGCGGAGAGCCCTTGCTGGATTCCACTCCACGGGCCCGGCGTGTAATGGTGCAGGAGGGAGTAGGCCGCGATCTGCACCACCCGGCGGCTGCCGGGCAGTCCGCCCAGGAAGAGCGCGTCCCGCTGTTCCGGGGTCCGGGCTTCCAGGAAGCAGATGATCTCTGTCCCGCCGGAGGTGAGATGGACCCACTTGGTGTCTGCCCGGCGGGCCAGGGCCTCGGCCATCGTGTGGGCGCTGCCCGGTGCGGCCTGGAGGCGGACGAACCAGTCAACCCAGCCGAGAGTGGCTCCGTCGGCCACGCCAAGAACGCGGAGCCCAGCCGATTCGGCTAGCCTGCGGTAACGTCTGGCCGCGGTCTGGTCCGAGATTCCGGTCACCTCGGCGATGGTGCGGAACGAGGCCCGGGGATCGACAGTCAACGCGTGGATGATCTGACGGTCCACGGCGTCGACGGCAGTGGTTTCCACGTAATCAGGCTAATCGAAGTCGAGATTCGGCACAATCGGCCCTGAACGTGGATTTCCTCGGTCAGCTGCTCCAGCATGAAGGGGCCGCCGCCGGGGGCGGCGGCGCTGAAGGAGGATAACGATGGATAAGAAGTGGTGGACCCTCATAGCGGTCTGCACGGGAAGCTTCATGCTGCTGCTCGACGTCACGATCGTGATCGTCGCCCAGCCCGCGATCCAGAGCGGGCTGCACGCCAGTTTCAGCGACGTGCAGTGGGTGCTCGACGCGTACGCGCTGACGCTGGCCTCGCTGCTGCTGACGTCCGGCGCACTGGCCGACAGGTACGGCCGCAAGAGGCTGTTCCAGATCGGGCTGGTCATCTTCACGCTTGGCTCGCTGCTGTGCGGGGTGGCCCAGGACCCGCTCATGCTGATCCTGTCCCGGAGCGGACAGGGGGTCGGCGGGGCGATCATGTTCGCCACGTCGCTGGCGCTGCTCGGCAACAGCTTCCGCGGCAAGGACCGCGGCATCGCGTTCGGGATCTGGGGTGCGATCACCGGCATTTCCACCGCGCTCGGCCCGGTGCTCGGCGGCGTGATCGTCTCGGACTGGAGCTGGCGGGGCATCTTCCTGGTCAACGTGCCTATCGGCGTCCTGGCCGTGGCGCTGACCGCCTGGCAGGTGACGGAATCAAAGTCGCCGAACCCGACGCGGCCGGACTGGGCTGGCTTCGCGCTGTGGACCGTCGGGCTGGTGAGCCTGGTCTACGGGCTGATCCGGGCGGGCGAGGACGGCTGGTCCGACACGGGCGTCATCATCTGCCTGGCCGCCGGGGCGGTCGCCCTGGCCGCGTTCATCGCGGCCGAGCGGCGGGTGGCACACCCGATGTTCGACCTGTCCCTGCTGCGCACGCCGACCTTCGCGGGCGGCTCGATCGCGGCGTTCGCGATGAACGGCTCGCTCTACGCGGTCCTGCTCTTCCTGGTGATCTACCTGCAGGACATCCTCGGCTTCTCGGCCCAGGACGCCGGGCTGCGGCTGGCCATCATCAGCGCCGCCCAGCTGGTCACGGCGACGATCGCCGGGCGGATCAGCGAGCACGTCCCAGCCCGGTGGCTCATCGGCCCGGGGCTGCTGCTGGTCGGCATCGGCCTGATCGTCATGGCCGGGCTGACCGGTACCAGCGACTGGACCCACCTGATTCCCGGCTTCATCATCTCCGGCCTGGGCGGGGGCATGGTCAACCCGCCGCTGGCCTCGACCGCGATCGGGGTGGTGCCGCCGGACAAGGCCGGGATGGCCTCAGGCGTCAACGCCACGTTCCGCCAGATCGGCATCGCCGCGGGCATCGCCGCCCTGGGCTCGATCTTCACCACCGCGATGCAGCACAACCTGGCCGCCTCGCCGGCCGCGGGTGCGTCCGCCCCGCGCATCGTGGCCTTGGTCCGGCAGGGGCAGGTCGGACAGCTGCTGGGCAGCCTGCCGCCGGCCCGGCGCGGTGAGGTCGCGGTGGCCGTCAAGGGCGCGTTCGCGGCTGGCCTGAACGACCTGCTCTACGTGACCGCCGGGCTGGCCCTGGTCGGCGCGGTGTGCGCCCTGCTGCTGATCCGCAGCAAGGACTTCGTGGCGCGTACGCAGCCGCCAGCGTCCGCCCCGGTGGGCGGGGAGCCGAATCACGAGAACGCCAGCCCAACCCGTTCGGCCTGATAGAAGGTCTGTCGGCTGGCGGCCCGGCCGTGGTCAGGGCCGCCAGCTGGCGTGGGCGGTGGCCTGCTCGGCCTGGGCGCGCAACTTCTGAACGGCCCGGGCCGGGTCGTCGGCGCCGTAGACGGCCGAGCCGGCCACGAACACATCCGCGCCCGCCTCGGCGCAGCGCTCGATGGTCTCGTCGCTGACACCGCCGTCCACCTGAAGCCAGACCGCGGTGCCCGCGCCGCCCACCAGGGCGCGGGCGCGGCGGAGCTTCGGCAGCACCATGTCCAGGAAGGGCTGGCCGCCAAAGCCCGGCTCCACCGTCATCAGCAGCAGCATGTCGATCTCGGACAGCAGATCCTGGTACGGCTCGATTGCGGTACCCGGATTGACGGCCAGGCCCGCCCGGGCGCCCGCGGACCGGATGGCTCGCAGCGTGCGGACCGGGGCGTGCACCGCCTCCGCGTGAATGGTCACGTTCCGGGCGCCGGCCTCGGCGTATCCGGGCGCCCAGCGGTCCGGGTCCGCGATCATCAGGTGGCAGTCGACCGGCAGGGTGACGTGCTTGAGCAGCGACTCGACAACCGGCAGGCCCAGGGTGAGGTTCGGCACGAAATGGTTATCCATGACGTCCACGTGCAGCCAGTCCGCGACGCCGGCCACGGCGGCGGCTTCGTCGGCCAGCCGGGCGAAGTCGGCGGACAGGATGCTCGGCGATATCTGAACGGCCATGGTGCCCGAGTGTAGAGTGCCGGGGGTGCGGGGCGCCGCGCCGGTGCTGGCCTCGTGATATCGAAAATGTCGTAAGGCGGGAATAGGGTTCGATACTAGGTTCGATTCGGTACCGACCTGGAGGTTGTTCCATGCACGCAGAACCGCCCAGCGCCCTGCTCGACCGGGTGCGCAAACTGCTGGCCAAGGCGGAGGCCGAGGGGGTGACCCCGCCCGAGGCCGAAGCGCTGACAGCCAAGGCCGCAGAGCTGATGGCCCGGTACGGCATCGACCGGGCCCGGCTGGCCGCGTCCCGCCCGGACACGGACGCGCCGGGCAACCGCATCATCGACATCGAGAACCCGTGGGCTCAGGTCCGCGCTCATCTGCTGGCCGGGCTGGCCGGGGCCATGCGCTGTCAGTGCGTGCTGCTCGCCACGGACAAGCCGGGCGCGCGGATCCACGTGTTCGGGTACGCCTCGGACCTGGAGCGCACGGACATTTTGTACACGTCGCTGCTGTTGCAGATGGCCCGCGGCCTGACCGTGGCCGCCGTCCCGGCCGGGGTGCGCAGCGTCCGCGCCTGGCGGCGGAGCTGGCTGCTCGGCTTCGTCAGCGCCGTCATCACCCGGGTGCGGTCGGCCGAGGAGCGGGCCGCCACCAGCGCCGAGGCGCAGACACAGACCGGACCGAGCACTGCCCTGGTGCTGGCCGACCGGGCCGTGGTCATCCGCCAGAAGCTCGAGCAGGCCTACCCGGTTACCCGGCGGACGCGGATCACCTATAGCGGCCGCGGCTACAGCGACGGCTATGCCCAGGGCCAGCGCGCGGACATCGGCAACGCGCGGCTGAAGTCGGCGAAGGCCCTGACTGGGCGCTGACTCGGTCCGAAGGCTGCGCCTCAGCCGCGGCGCAGGAGCGCCAGGAAGATCGCGTCGGTGCCATGGCGGTGCGGCCAGAACTGGGCGAACCGCGTGGACGTGGGGTCAGCCCCAGGGTCAGCACTGCGCAGATCAGGCACCTCGGGCAGCACGGCGGGGGCGTCAAGGATGGTGACGTCGTCGCGGCTCCCGGCGACGGCTTTGACGACATCGCGGGTTTCGGCCAGGTGCGGCGAGCACGTCACGTAGGCCACCACGCCGCCAGGGCGGGCCGAGTCGATCGCCGCGTTCAGCAGCTCACGCTGCAGGCTGGCCAGGCCTTTCACATCGGCGGGGGTCTTACGCCACCGGGCTTCAGGACGGCGCCGAAGCGAGCCGAGCCCAGAACATGGAACGTCCGCGAGGACGCGGTCGAAGGTGCCTGACGGCCACGGGATATGCCGTCCGTCGGCCACGATCACGGCAGTGTTCCCCGGGCTGGCGCCATCGACGGGGCTGGTGGCCGGGCGAATGCGGCGCAGGGTCTCCAGAATGCGGCGGGCGCGGTGCGGGCGGACGTCGGAGGCGATCAGGCGGGCGCCGTGCTCGGCGGCCAGCCCGCTCAGCAGTCTGGCCTTGCCACCCGGGCCTGCGCACAGGTCCAGCCAGAGGCGGTCCTGGTCAGGATCGCCGGCCAGGCCGACACGGGACAGCGCGAGCGCGGCCAGCTGACTGGCCTCGTCCTGGACGGCAGCAGCCCCGCTGGCGACCAGCGGCGCCGGATCGCCGCCCGCCAGCCGGTACCCATATGGTGACCAGCGGGTCCGCTCGCCGTCCGGAAGGTCACCCGGGTCCGGGGCGAGAGCGAGCACAACCTCGGGCCGTGCGTTGCCAGCCGCGAGGGCCGCATCGATCTCGGCCGCGCCTGCCGGGCCGAGTGCCTGCCGGAATGCGTCCACGATCCAGCGCGGGTAGCTGCGGGCGACCGCGAGGTAGCCGGCCTGGTCGCGCGCCGGATCGGGAGCCACGATCGGGATCCAGCTGTCCATGCCTCGGGTGGCGACGCGGCGCAGGACGGCGTTGACGAATCCTGACGGCCGGGGGCCGCAGACATCTTTGACCAGGTCGACCGAGGTGGCGACGGCGGCGTGCTGGCCGACTCTGGTCGCCAGGAGCTGGTGGACGCCGAGCCGGAGCACGTCGCGGACCGGCGGGTCGACGTCGCCGCGGTCGCTGCAGGCGGCGAGGACGGCGTCGTAGGTCCCGCGGCCGCGCAGGGTGCCGTAGGTGAGTTCGGTGGCGAAGGCGGCGTCCCGGCCGGTCAGGCCGCGCTCCTTGAGCAGGGCGGGCAGCAGCAGGTTGGCGTAAGCGTCCTGGTCATCGACCGCGCGCAGGACATCGTAGGCGGCGTGCCGGGCCCGGTCGGCACGCATGCGGCCGGTCCGCGGGCGATTCGCTGGTGCCTGCCCTGGCCGGTCCTGTCGCGAGCGGCCCTGCTCTGGGCGGCCCTGCTCTGGGCGGCCCTCCCGCGAGCGTCCCTGCTGCGAGCGCGCGGCGTGAGAGCGAGAGCGACGGGAGCGTGGGCGGCCGGGATTACCCTGCTGGGAGGCCATATCAGCCGAACCGCACGGGGCCGCCGGCGCGCAGGCCGCGGGCCCAGTCCGGGGCGGTCATCTGGCGCTTTCCCGGGGCCTGGACGTCACCGAGGCGGACCAGGCCGGAGCCGGTGCCGGCGAAGACCGCCCGGCGGCCAGGCAGCAGTTCGCCCGGGGCCAGCTCTGGGGGGTCATCGGGCGACCCGCCGGGGAGGCCGGACAGGTCCAGCGTGACCGGGCCGAGCTTGATCCGGCCGTCCTCGAATTCCGTCCAGGCGCCGGGGTCGGGCGTCCACGCGCGGATCTGCCGGTCGATGACGTACGCGGGCAGCTTCCAGTCGATCCGGGCGTCGTCAGGATTGATCTTCGGAGCCAGGCTCACGCCCTCGGCGGGCTGCGGGACGGCCTGAAGGGTGCCGTCCTCGATCCCGTCGAGGGTGGCCACGAGCAGCTCGGCTCCGGAGTGCGACAACCGCTCGAGCAGCCGGCCCGTGGTGTCGTCGGGCCGGATCGGCTCGGTCAGTACGCCGTAGACCGGGCCGGCGTCCAGTTCCTTGACGATCAGGAATGTGGTGGCACCGGTGATGTCGTCGCCGTGTGCGATCGCGTGCTGGACCGGGGCGGCGCCGCGCCAGGCCGGGAGCACAGAGAAATGCAGGTTGACCCAGCCACTCGGGGGGATGTCCAGGGCGGATTGTGGCAGCAGAGCCCCGTACGCGGTCACCGGGCAGCAATCCGGACCGATCTCGCGCAGCCGGGCGAGGAACTCCGGATCCCGGACCCGGGCCGGCGTGAGCACCTCGACCCCGGCCTCGGCGGCCCTGCGGGCCACTGGGCTGGCCTCGACCTTACGGCCCCGGCCGGCTGGGGCCTCGGGGCGGGTGACGACCGCGGCGACCTCATGTCGCGAGGCCAGCAGCGCATCGAGCGCCGGCACCGCCGCCTGCGGCGTACCTGCGAAGACCAGGCGCACGTCAGGTGGCCCGGCCCAGGGTGGGATGGGGGGACACGCGCACCTGCGGGATGGGGTCGCCCCACCATTCCGACTCACGGATGGCCTTCATGGCCGCCTTGCGCTGTGCCGGGTCCATCCGGTCGATGAACATGATGCCGTCCAGGTGATCCGTCTCGTGCTGGATACACCGGGCCAGCAGCTCGGTGCCCTCGATGGTGACCGGGTCGCCATGCATATTGAACCCCTTGGCCACCACGCCCCAGGCACGCTTGACCGGGTAGACAAGCCCGGGAAACGACAGGCAGCCCTCGTCGTCCTCGTCTTCCTCGGTGGACAGGTCCAGCGACGGGTTGATCAGGTGCCCGGGCTCGTTGTCGTCCACGTGGTAGGTGAAGACCCGCAGGCCCACGCCGATCTGGGGGGCGGCGAGGCCGGCCCCCGGTGCGTCCAGCATGGTCTCGGTGAGGTCTTTGACGAGCCGGCGCAGCTCGGCGTCGAAGTCGCGGACCGGCTCAGCCGGCGTCCGCAGCACCGGGTCACCGAAGAGACGGATCGGCTTGATGCTCACGAAAAAACCCTCCTGGACACCTGACGGCGGCGCCTGCTCGGTGGCGCCGCCGGTCTTCAGTCTATCCGTCAGGCGACCTCGGCCGGGTCGAGCTGAACCCGTATGAGCCCGCCGTCCTTGCGGGCGCTGCGGGTCGCCTGGGCCGCATGCAGGGCGCGGGCCAGGGCCAGGCCGTCCTGGCGGCCGATCCTGATCAGGGCCCGTTCCTGGGGTCCGGAACCGGACTCTGGCTCCTCTCCTCCGGGCCTGAGGCCGCCTGGCGACCCGGTCCGCCCGGGAGGCGGCGGGGCGGGCACTGGACCGAGCACCTCGGCTTGCGCAGGCAGGGCGGCGGCGGCCACGAACTCCGCCACCGCATCAGGGGCTCCGGTGACCGACGCCATCCGCACCGCGGGGGGAAAGCCGAGCTCGGCTCGCTCGGTCAGCTCTCGCTCGGAGAATGTGACCGGGTCCCAGCGCAGCAGCGCCTGCACCGCGGGAATGCTGGCCTCGGCCAGCACCACTACCGGCGCGCCCGGCCGGACCAGCGCCGCTGCGTTCATCCAGCGGCGCAGCGCCTCCTCCGCGGCACGCAAGCTCGGCCTGCCGAGCAGGGCCCAGCCGTCCAGGAGCAGGGCGGCGGCGTAGCCGCACGAGGCCACCGGTTCCGCACCGGGAGTGGCGATGACCAGAGCGGGTTCGGCTGGCACGGCCGCGAGCACGTGCGGTCCGCCAGATGTTCGCACGGGCACCCCGGGAAAGGCCCGGCCCAGTTCCTCGGCGGTGCGCGCCGCCCCGGTGACCAGGGCACGCAGCTGGTCCGAGCCGCAGCGGCCGCAGGTCCAGTCGGTGGCCAGGGCGCCGCACCACCGGCAGTCCGGTATCTCATGCGAGCCGCTGATCTCCAGTGGGCCTGCGCACTTGGCGCACCGGGCCTGCGCGCGGCACCGGCCGCAGGCGACCGCGGCCAGGTAGCCGCGCCGGGGCACCTGGACCAGGACCGGCCCGGCCACCGCAGCGGCAGAGCCGGCCGGAGCCGCGCCGGCGCCGGACGCGCGGCGGCCACCGCGATCCTGGCCAACCAGGGCCTGACGGGCGGTACGCAGGGCCAGACTGGGCAGACGGGCTGTCATGGCGGCCGCGTCCCGGGCCAGTTCGGCTTCGTCCGGAGCGGCCCGGACCCGTGGCGCGTGCTGCCGCAAGTCGGCCGGGTCGCCCGCCAGTGGCCGGGCCCAGCCGCCCGCGACCAGCTGGGTGAGTTCGGCCGTGCGGGTGAAGCCGCCGATCAGCGCGGCCGCGCCAGACCGGTGCGCGCGCAGGGCGAGTACCTCACGGGCGTTCGGGTAGGGCGCCCGCGGTTCGGCGTGCAGGTCGTCGCCGTCATCCCAGAGCACCACCAGGCCCAGGTCGGCTACCGGGGCGAACATCGCCGAGCGGGTGCCCGCCACGACCCGGACCAGCCCGCGGCGAACGGCCAGCCAGCGACGGTAGCGCTCAGCCGGGCCTAGATCCGCTGTCAGGCAGACGTGCCCCGGGCCGCTATGTTCCCCGCTGGCCTGCTCCAGGCTGGCGAGCGCCTGGTCGACGCGGTCCAGGTCCCGCGCGTCCGGGACCACGATGATCACGCCGCGACCCGCGGCCGACGTGGTGGCGGCGGCGATCGCGATCTCGCCCGGCCAGTCCGGGCCGGGCCGGGCCGACCAGGCGGCCCGGACCGGCCGGCCCTCGGCCAAGGCGGCCAGGAACGCTTCCCCGGCTGGGTAGCGGACCCAGGAACCGGGTTCTGGCCGCGACGGCTCAGGCTGCCGTCCGGCTGCCGGGTCCGGCTGGATGTCCCGCGGGGCTTCACGTTCCGCGGTCGCGTGCCGGGGTGGGATGGCCAGCCGTAGCACGTCGGCCAGCGTGCCCGCATAGCGGTCAGCGACCGCCCGGGCCAGGCCGAAGATCTCCGCGGTGAGCACCGGCTCTGGCGATATCACCCGCTCGATCCGGGCCAGCCTGCCCGTGTGCTCGCTGGTCTGGACCCGCTCGAGCAGGTAGCCGTCGACGAGCTGGCCCGCGAACCTGACCCGGACCCGGCAGCCGGGCACGGCTGTGGCGTCCATGCTGGCCGGGACGAGGTAGTCGAACGGCCGGTCCAGGTGGGCCAGCGAGATGTCCACCGCGACGCGCGCGACCGGCAGCTTGTCGCTGACCGCCTGATCCTTCGGCCTGGGAACCACGGTTCCGTCCTACCAGAACCGCGGCGCAGCTAAGGACGGCTGCGCGACCGTGCGGATCAGATTCCGGCCGCCTCGCGGAGCTGCTCGGCCCGGTCAGCACGCTCCCAGGAGAAGTCGGGCTCGGTCCGGCCGAAGTGCCCGTAGGCGGCGGTCTGGGCGTAGATCGGGCGGAGCAGGTCCAGGGCGTAGATGATGGCCCGCGGCCGCAGGTCGAAGACCTGGAACACGGCGTCCTGGATTCGCTCCACCGGCACCTTCTCGGTGCCGAAGCACTCCACGAACAGCCCGACCGGCATGGCCTTACCGATGGCGTAGGCGACCTGGGCCTCGCACCGGTCGGCCAGGCCCGCGGCCACCACATTCTTGGCCACCCAGCGCATGGCGTAGGCGGCGCTGCGGTCGACCTTGGACGGATCCTTGCCGGAGAAGGCCCCGCCCCCGTGCCGGGCCATGCCGCCGTAGGTGTCAATGATGATCTTGCGCCCGGTCAGCCCGGCGTCACCCATCGGGCCGCCGATCTCGAACCGGCCGGTCGGGTTGACCAGCAGCCGGAAGCCTTCGGTGTCGATACCCGCGTCGGCCAGGACCGGGTCGACCACATAGTCCCTGATGTCGGGAGCGAGCAGTTCCTTGAGGTTGATGTCGGGCGCGTGCTGGGTCGAGACCACGACCGTGTCCAGCCGTACCGGGGTGTCGCCGGAGTACTCGATGGTGACCTGGGTCTTGCCGTCGGGACGCAGATAAGGCACGGTGCCCGAGCGGCGGACCTCGGACAGCTGGCGGGCGAGCTTGTGCGCCAGCATGATCGGCAGCGGCATCAGCTCGGGCGTCTCGCGGCACGCGTACCCGAACATCAGGCCCTGGTCACCAGCGCCCTGCCGGTCGAGCTCGTCGGTGCCCTCTCCCTCGCGGTACTCAAAGGCGTCGTTCACGCCCTGGGCGATGTCAGGCGACTGGGAACCGATCGATACCGACACACCGCAGGAGGCACCGTCGTACCCCTTGGCCGAGGAGTCGTAGCCGATCTCCAGGATCTTGTCCCTGATGATGCCGGGAATGTCGACGTAGGTCTGCGTGGTGACCTCGCCAGCCACGTGTACCTGGCCCGTGGTGATCAGGGTTTCAACGGCCACACGGCTGCCTGGGTCGTCCTTGATCATGGAGTCCAGGATGGCGTCGCTGATCTGGTCGGCCATCTTGTCAGGATGACCCTCTGTCACCGACTCAGAAGTAAACAAGCGACGCGCCACGGTTTTCTCCTCGTTTTCATGGGCTGCGGTGAGTGTAACCGGGACTGGCCGGCACCTGAGTTTAGCTAAGTCGCGCAGCTACCAGGTTCCATACGATATCGGCGAGATTCTCCTTGGGCCCGCGCGGGATCGGGGCGACCGTCCCGTCGGCGCCGTAGACTACCGCCTCATTGTCCGGCGTCCCGAAGCCGAGCCCGTTGCCCACCGGGTTGACGACGAGCAGGTCGCACCCTTTGCGAGCCAGCTTGGCCTGGGCCGCATCCGCCGAGATGTCGGTCTCGGCCGCGAATCCCACCAGGACCTGGCGGGAGGGCGTGCGGGCAGCCCGTTCGGCAGTTCCGGTGTTACCGGCGGCAGACCGTTCGCGGCGGGCGGCGGCCAGCCCGGCCAGGATGTCCGGGTTCTCGGTCAGCTCCAGGGGCTCGGGAGGCTGGCCGTCCTTCTTTATCTTGCCCGCGCTGCGTGTCCGGGGGCGGTAGTCGGCGACCGCGGCGGCCATCACGACCGCGTCGGATCCGGCCGCGGCGGCGAAGACGGCGTCCTGCATATCGCGGGCCGAGACCACCCGGATCACCTTGGCCCCGGCGGGATCGGGCAGGGACACGTTGGCCGCGACCAGGATCACCTCAGCCCCGCGGGCCACTGCGGTACGGGCGAACGCATATCCCTGGATGCCGGTCGACCAGTTGCCGATGAACCGCACCGGGTCGATCTCTTCCCGGGTGCCACCCGCGGAGATCACCACGCGCCGTCCGGCCAGGTCGGGGTGGAGCGGACCAGCGGCGCCGGTGTCACCATCTCCCGCGCGGGTGAGCAGCCGGGAGGCCACCGCGAAGATCTCGGCAGGCTCAGGCAGCCGCCCGGCGCCGCTGTCGGCACCGGTGAGGCGGCCGACCGCGGGGTCGAGCACGATCGCGCCACGTTCGCGCAGCACCGACACGTTGGCCCGGGTGGCTGGATGCTCCCACATCTCGGTATGCATGGCGGGCGCGTACAGCACCGGGCACCGGGCGGTCAGCAGCGTGGCGGTGAGCAAATCACCGGCCATGCCCGCCGCGGCTCGCGCCATCAGATCCGCGGTCGTGGGCGCGACCACCACCAGGTCAGCCGACTGGCCGATCCGCACGTGCGGCACGTCAGCCACGCCGGTCCAGGCATCGGTGGTCACCGGCTGGCCGGACAGCGCCGCCCAGGTGGCCTCGCCGACGAAACGCAGCGCGTCTGGGGTCGGAACCACCCGGACGTGGTGCCCAGCTTCTGTGAGCAGCCTGAGCAGCTCGCACGCTTTATACGCAGCAATGCCCGCACCGACGCCGAGCACGACGCGGGCGGGCATGATGCTGGTCAGCTCTCGAGAACCTCGACGTTCAGCAGCCGCTCCCGGATCTCGCGAAGCGAGATGGACAGCGGCTTCTCCTGGCTACGCGTCTCCACCAGCGGGCCGACGTACTCCAGCAGCCCTTCACCGAGCTGCGAGTAGTAGGCATTGATCTGGCGTGCGCGCTTCGCCGCCATGATCACGAGCCGGTACTTGCTGTCGGTAACTTCTAGAAGCTCGTCGATCGGCGGGCTGATGATGCCGTCGGCGGCTTGAGTTCCTGCCACACTTTGCCTTCCGTGAACCCCGCCTAGGTGAATCTCGCGGGACTGAAGTAAGTCCTGCGCCGCGCGCAGGCTACTGCTCCATCAAGGCTACCAGCTGGCTGCATACATCCTGGACGGATGTGTTCACCAGGGTGACCTCGAATTCGCTGGCCGCGGCGAGTTCGTCCCGGGCGGAGGCCAGCCTGCGGGCCACCACCTCCGGATCCTCGGTGCCCCGGCCGGTCAGCCGGCGCACCAGCTCATCCCAGGAGGGCGGGGCCAGGAAGACCAGCCGGGCGTCAGGGTCGGCCTCCTTGACTTGCCGCGCTCCGGCCACATCGATCTCGAGCAGGCACAGGGCGCCGGAGCCGAGCTTTTCTTTCAGTGGGGCGCGTGGGGTGCCGTACCGGTTGCCCGCGAACGACGCCCACTCGAGCAGGGCATCGCTAGCGACCAACCGGTCGAACTCTTTGTCATTGACAAAGTAATATTGGCGCCCGTCTACTTCCCCGGGACGTGGCTTCCGAGTCGTCACGGACACGGAAATCCAGATCTGCGGACAAGTCCTGTTAAGTTCGGCGACGACCGTGCTCTTCCCGACCCCAGAGGGCCCGGAGAGCACGGTCAGCCGAGAATGCACCGGAGTCGCAACCGCCGCGCGGCCAGGACCTGGTTCCTGTTCGCTGCGCGGTTCAGATATCGGCACCGAACTCTTGCTCAAGCGCGGAGCGCTGGTTGGTACCCAGCCCGCGAACGCGACGCGATTCCGCGATACCGAGCCTTTCCATGATCTGCTTTGCCCGGACCTTGCCTACACCTGGCAGGGACTCGAGCAGGGCGGACACCTTCATCTTGCCAATCACGTCATCAGTCGCGCCTTCCTTGATGACATCTGACAAGCTCGTGGCTCCGCGCTTGAGACGGTTCTTCACCTCGGCGCGTTCTTTACGCGCACGGGCCGCCTTCTCAAGTGCCGCCGCACGTTCTTCGGGAGTGAGGGGAGGAAGAGCCACTCGGGTCACCTCGGGTTTCGTCGGAAAAAGGTTTGTCGGGAGGGAAAACTAGCCAATCACGTACCCTTTAGGCAACGCAAATCCTCGTTTGCGTCATTACAAATTTAAATATATTACTTATAGTTACCGATATATTACTATGAGTCATCATCCCGTGTCCCCCGCCCCTCGTAAGGGGTCTCATCGGGTGATATCCCGCCGCCGGCATCACAGGACCCCAGCGTATGCCATGTCCGGCCCAAGGCATCGGTATCCGCTCGGCGCGTCACGGATTCGGCAGACATGTCCCACTCATCTCACTACGGCCACGGACCAACTCGGAGGCTATTCGCCGACGTGAGTCTCAACTGTGACGATGGAATTTACCCGCGCTTTGCAATGCGCTCTCAGAGGCGTGGTTACTATTCCAGACTTCAAGGAGTTTGTAACTCTTGTTGCGCTTTGAGACTTTCGTGACTGATGCTGCTTTTGCCCCCTCGTGCGCCGTAGCTTCCCTGCTCGTGCCGTGGATCGAGGTTACCGCAGGTCAACGGCCTGCAGGACGGCTGGCCGGAGCTGACGGGTCACCGGGCGACGGCCACGCGCCGCAGCGAGGCGGCGATGGCCGCGGCGGCGGCACCCGGGTCCGGGGCCCGGGTGATAGGACGGCCGATGACCAGCAGGTCCGCTCCAGCCAGCAGGGCTTCCTCCGGGGTCGACACCCGGGCCTGGTCGTGCGCATCGGCGCCTGCCGGGCGGACGCCCGGGGTGATCAGGGTGACGTCGTCGCCTACCTCGGCGCGCACCGCGGAGACCTCACGTGGCGAGCACACCAGGCCCTTCGCACCCGCTGCGACCGAGAGCGCGGCCAGCCTCAGCACCGCATCCGGGGCCGGGCCGATCAGCCCGATCTGGCGCAGGTCCTCGTCTTGCAGTGAGGTCAGCACGGTGACCGCGGCCACCAGCGTGCCGGGCGCGGCCTCGACCGCGGCGCGGATGACGTCGGCTCCCCCGGCCGCGTGCACCGTGAGCACGTCGGGCCGCAGGCGCGCGACCGCCCGCGCGGCCCCGGCCACCGTGGCCGGGATGTCGTGCAGCTTGAGGTCCAGGAACACCGAGACGCGGCTCGCACCGCGCACCGTGGCCACGACCTCCGGGCCGTAGCGCAGGTAGAGTTCCAGGCCCACCTTTACCGTGCTCACGTGTGGCGTCACCAGCGCGGCCCACCGCGCGGCCGTCTCCAGGTCTGGCGCGTCGAGCGCGACGGCCACCGGCGCCGGACTGCTCACTGCCACCCTCTCCTCTCAATCCGCCGCCGGGTTGAAGCGACGATTCCGATAGATCGTTCCAGCATTGTTACATGATGCAGTTTAAAGCTCACACAACGGTCACTAGGGCCGCCTGACCAGGCCGCGCGGGGCCCGGGAATGTGCCTGCCCAACCACGTCCGCGGCCCGGTCCGCGCCCAGCACCGCCAGTTCCTCCTCCAGCTCCTTCAGTACCCGCGAGCACGCCGATGGGTCATGCATCAGCTCGGTCCCCACGGCGATCATCGAGGCCCCGGCGAGAAGCATTTCCAGGGCATCCCGGCCGGTCCGCACGCCACCCGACCCGATGATCGGCACGTCGGGGAAGGCGGCCCGGACCTGCCACACGCAACGCACGGCGACCGGCCTGATGGCCGGACCGGACAGGCCGCCGTACCGGCCGGCGAGCAGCGGCCGCATGGTGCCGGGATCGATGGTCATGCCGAGCACGGTGTTGATCAGCGACAGGCCATCCGCGCCCGCCGCCACGCAAGCGCTGGCCACGGCCACGATGTCGGTCACGTCCGGGGACAGCTTGGCGAACACCGGGATGTCCGGCCGGGCACTGCCGCTTACGGCGCCGATCACGCTGCCGGCCCGCTGCGGGTCCAGGGCGAACATCTGCCCGGCATCCTCCGCATTCGCGCAGGACAAGTTCACCTCGATGGCCGCTACCCCGGCGGTGTCGGAGAGCCGGCCAGCCAGGCCCGCATACTCGCGGATGGTCTGGCCCGCGATCGAGACCACGACCCGGGCGCCGCGCGAGAGCAGCCAGGGCAGGTCGCGCTGCAGGAACGCGTCCACGCCCGGCCCTTGCATGCCGACCGCATTGAGCATGCCGCTGGGTGTCTCGGCCAGCCGCGGCGCGGGGTTGCCGGTGCGCGGCTCGGCCATGATCGATTTGCTGATCACCGCCCCGATCCGGGCAACATCGGTGAACTGGGCCAGCTCCCTCCCGGCGCCCGCGCAGCCGGCCGCGGTGAGCACGAGGTTGGGCAGTTCGGTCTGGCCCAGCCGGGCCCGCATGTCAGGCACTGTTACCCCGGGGGGCGGTATAACCAGGGGGGGCGACTCCCCTCAGAACCCCCCGATCATGGGAGGCCTGCGCGGCCCCCCACACCCCCTGCGCCCCGCGGGCCGGCTGGGCCGGGCCAGAGGGTGGCGCGGACCAGCCGGGGGCGCCCAGGGCGTCGAAGGGAATGGTGCCGATGTCGTCCCAGCGGACCAGGTCGCCGCGGAAGACCGGGCCGTCCACACAGGAGCGGACGATCCGGGTGATCCCGTCGGTGCCGTTGACCGGCAGGACGCAGCCCATGCAGACCCCGGTGCCGCAGGCCATGGGCACGTCCACCGAGACCTGCACCGGGATGTCGTACCGCCCGGCGACGGCCGTGACCTCGCGCAGCACGTCTACCGGCGCGCACGCGTAGATGACGTCGGTACGGGCCTCCCGGATGACCTGTTCCAGCAAGGTGGTTACCGGGCCGCGAGCACCGAACGACCCGTCGGTGGTGGTCACCGCCGCGCTGCGACCGTTCCGGCGGGCGGTCAGCGCGCCGAAGACGCGGTCTGCGCTCTCCCCGCCGAGCAGGTAGTCGACGCTGCAGCCCCGTTCGCGCAGCCGGGCCGAGAGCCCGAACAACGGCGCGCTGCCGTAGCCGACGCCGAGGAGCAGGCACTTAGACGGGTCCCGCGGGATGGGGAAGGGACGCCCGAGCGGCCCTACGGTGTCCAGCACGTCCCGGGCCCGCAGGCCGGCCAGCCAGCGTGTCCCAGGTCCCCGGGCCTCGAACACGAACTCCACCGTGCCGCCGTGGTCGGGACGCACGTCATGCACGACGAACGCCCGGCGGCCGAGCATAGCGGTGTCGGGGCCGCCGACCGCGATCGTGATGAACTGCCCAGGCCGGAACTTGGCCGCGATGGCGGGCGCGACCAGCGTCATGGCGTGGTAGGCGTCGACGCGCCGCAGGGTCAGCACGGTACCGCGGATCTGCACGGGGGCCATGGGTCTACCCGCGGGGCGCGCGGCCGAGCTGCGCGGCATGCTCCTGCAGCGACCGCACCCCCACCTCACCCCGGATAGTGGCCTCGATGCCGTGCACGGCGGCGGCCAGGCCGGCCACCGTGGTTACGCAGGGAATGCCGCGGCGTACCGCAGCCGTGCGGATCTCATAGCCGTCCAGGCGCGGGCCGGACTGCCCCGGGCTGCCGAACGGCGTATTCACGATCAGGTCCACCTCACCGGCGAGGATCCGCGTCACCACGGTCGGCTCACCGGAAGGACCGGGCCCGTCGCCGTGCTTGCGCACGATCTTGGCACGAACCCCGTTGCGCCGCAGCACCTCTGCCGTTCCCTCCGTGGCCCAGATTTCGAAACCCAGGTCGGCCAGGCGCTTGACCGGGAAGATCATCGAGCGCTTGTCCCGGTTGGCCACGGACACGAAGGCCCGGCCCTTCACCGGCAGGGACCCGTAGACCGCCGCCTGCGCCTTGGCGTAGGCGGTGCCGAACACGGCATCGATCCCCATGACCTCGCCGGTCGAGCGCATCTCCGGGCCGAGCACGGTGTCCACGCCCCGGCCAGAGGGATCGCGGAACCGGCCGAACGGCAGTACCGCCTCCTTGACCGCGACCGGCGCGTCGAGCGGCAGGGTCCCGCCATCTCCCTCGGCCAGCAGCATCCCCTCGGCCCGCAGCCCGGCGATTGTGTCGCCGATCATGACCCGGGCCGCCGCCTTGGCTAGCGGCACGGCCGTTGCCTTGGAGACGAACGGGACCGTCCGCGAGGCGCGGGGGTTGGCCTCTAGTACGTACAGCACTCCCCCGGCCAGCGCGTACTGCACATTCAGCAGGCCGCGCACACCGACCCCGGCGGCAATGGCCTCCGTGGCCGCGCGGATCTCCTCGATGTCGCTGCGGCCCAGGGTGATGGGCGGCAGCGCACAGGCCGAGTCGCCGGAATGGATGCCGGCTTCCTCGATGTGCTCCATGACCCCGCCCAGGTAGAGCTCGGAGCCGTCGTAGAGCGCGTCCACATCGATCTCGATGGCGTCGTCGAGGAACCGGTCGATGAGCACCGGGTGGCCGGGACTGACGTCGGTGGCCCGGGACACGTAGGAGCGCAGGGTGGCGTCGTCGTAGACGATCTCCATGCCACGTCCGCCCAGCACATAAGAGGGCCGCACCAGAACCGGGTAGCCGATCTCCCGGGCGATCTCCACCGCGTCCCCCGCCGAACTCGCGGTGCCGTAGCGCGGCGCGGTCAGCCCGGCCCGCTCCAGCACGCGGGCGAAGGCACCGCGGTCCTCGGCCAGGTGGATCGCCTCCGGTGAGGTGCCCACCACCGGGACCCGCGCCGCCTCCAGGGCCCGGGCCAGGCCGAGCGGGGTCTGCCCGCCGAGCTGCACGATCACGCCCTTGACCGGGCCGCTGGCCTGCTCCGCGCGCACCACCTCGAGCACGTCCTCCAGGGTCAGCGGCTCGAAGTAAAGCCGGCCTGAGGTGTCGTAGTCGGTGGAGACGGTCTCGGGGTTGCAGTTGACCATCACGGTTTCATAGCCCGCCTCGGCCAGCGCGAACGACGCGTGCACGCATGCGTAGTCGAACTCGATGCCCTGACCGATCCGGTTGGGGCCGCTGCCCAGGATGATCACCTTGGGCGTGGTGCCGGGCGGTACCTCGGTCTCGTCGTCGTAGGTCGAGTACAGGTAGGGCGTGCTGGCGGCGAACTCCGCGGCGCAGGTGTCCACCGCGTGATACACCGGGCGGACGCCCAGACCCCAGCGGATCTCGCGGATCACCGTCTCCGTAGTGCCGCGCAGGCCGGCGATCTGCGCGTCGGAGAAGCCGGCCTGCTTGGCGATGCGGACCGTCTCGGCGTCCAGGGCCGGGGCCGCGGCTACCTGCCCGCCGATCTCGTTGATGTGCTGGATCTGCTCGATGAACCAGGGATCGATGCCGGTGACCAGGGCGACGTCCGCCGCGCTGGCGCCCGCCCGCAGGGCCTGGTGGATGGTGGCCAGCCTCCCGTCGTGCGGGGTGGCGCAGTCACGCAGCAAGCCCTCCGGATCGGCGGCAGGCTCACCGAAGCCGAACGGTCCCTGCTTGCTCTCCAGGGATCGAAGAGCCTTCTGCAGCGCTTCGGGGAAGCTGCGGCCGATGGCCATGGCCTCGCCCACGCTTTTCATGTGGGTGGTGAGCGTGGTGTCCGCGCCCGGGAACTTCTCGAACGCGAACCTGGGCACCTTGACCACCACGTAGTCCAGCGCGGGCTCGAAGCAGGCGGGGGTCTGGCCGGTGATGTCGTTCGGGATCTCGTCCAGGGTGTAGCCGATGGCCAGCCGGGCGGCGATCTTGGCGATCGGGAAGCCAGTGGCCTTGGAGGCCAGCGCCGAGGACCGCGACACCCGCGGGTTCATCTCGATGACGACCATCCGGCCAGTGCTCGGCTCGACTGCGAACTGGATGTTGCAGCCGCCGGTGTCCACACCCACCGCACGCATGATGGCAAGCGCGGTGTCGCGCATCCGCTGGTACTCGCGATCGGTCAGGGTCATGGCCGGGGCCACGGTCACCGAGTCGCCGGTGTGCACGCCCATCGGGTCGATGTTCTCGATCGAGCAGACAACTACCACGTTGTCGGCCTTGTCTCGCATCAGCTCGAGCTCGAATTCCTTCCAGCCGATGATGCTCTCCTCGAGCAGGACCTCGTGCGTGGGGCTGGCATCCAGGCCGGTCCCGGCGATGCGCCGCAGGTCCTCTTCGTCCCTGGCAATGCCGGAGCCGAGGCCGCCGAGCGTGAACGAGGGGCGGATCACCACTGGGTAGCCCAGGCCGGGCTCGCCGTCCGGCTGGCCCGCGACGGCAGCCAGGCACTGGTCCAGATCACGGCAGATCACGCTGCGCGGAACCTCGGCGCCCAGGCCGATGACGATCTCCTTGAACCGCTCACGGTCCTCGCCGGCCCGGATGGCGTCGATGTTCGCGCCGATCAGCTCGACGTTGTGGCGGCGCAGGACGCCGGAGTCGTGCAGGGCCACGGCGGCATTCAGTGCCGTCTGGCCGCCCAGAGTGGGCAGCACGGCGTCGGGTCGCTGGATGGCGATGACCTTTTCCAGCGTCTCGGTGGTGATTGGCTCGACATAGGTGGCGTCGGCGAACTCCGGGTCGGTCATGATCGTGGCCGGGTTGGAGTTGACCAGGCTGACCCGGATGCCCTCGGCCTTCAGCACGCGGCAGGCCTGGGTACCTGAGTAGTCGAACTCGCAGCCCTGCCCGATGACGATGGGCCCGGACCCGATCACCAGGACGGACTTCAGGTCCTCACGCCTCGGCATGGCTTACCCCCGGGTTCGGTACGGTCTCGCGCCGCCTCACTGGGCCCGCCCGAGCATGGCGCAGAACTGGTCGAAGTGGTCGGCTGCGTCATGCGGGCCGGGTGCGGCCTCGGGGTGGTACTGGACGCTGAAGACCGGGCGCTCGAGCAGCCGCAGGCCCTCGACCACGCCGTCGTTGAGGTTGACGTAGCTGACCACCGCCGGCCCGTAGGGGGTGCCGAATGGCTCCCGCGCCTGCGGTGGCACGTGTGACCACACGCGCGGGCCACCCGGGTCGATCTCAGCGGCGCCCTCCTGGGCGGCCCCATCCAGGCCCGCCCCCTCCCGACCTGCCCCTTCTTGGCCAGGGAGCGCGGCGGCGAAGCCGTGGTTGTGGCTGGTGATATACACCCGCCCGGTGGCCAGGTCCATTACCGGCTGATTCACGCCCCGGTGCCCGTACCGCAGCTTGTAGGTGCTCAGGCCCAGGGCCTGCGCCAGAATCTGGCTGCCCAGGCAGATACCGAAGACGGGCAGGCCGGCGTCCAGCACCCCGCGCATCGCCGCTACCGCGTAGGTGGCCGCGGCCGGGTCGCCAGGGCCGTTACTGAAGAACACCCCGTCGGGCGAGACGGCCAGGATCTCCTGCTGCGTGGCGGTGGCGGGGACCACCATCACCTCGCAGCCGCGAGCGGCCAGGTTGCGTGGGGTCGACGCCTTGATGCCCAGGTCCACGGCCACTACCCGGTACCGGGCCGACCCCTGCGAGGGGACGGTGTAAGGCTCGGGCGTGCTCACCACCCGGGCGAGGTCGGCGCCGGTCATCTGCGGACTGGCCAGGACACGCTCCAGCAGACGGGCAGGGTCGGTCTCCACCGTGCTGATCGCCGCCCGCATCGCGCCCTGCTCGCGGACCCGCCTGGTGAGCAGCCGGGTACCGCGGACGGCGATACCGGTAATGCCCTCGGCACGCAGGTAGGTGTCCAGGTCACGAGTGGCACGCCAGCTGGAGGCCAGCCGGGATGGCTCACGCACCACATATCCGCTGACCCAGACCTGGCCGGATTCGGGGTCCTCGTCATTGACACCGGTGTTGCCGATGTGCGGGGTGGTCATGGCGACGATCTGACGGCAGTAGGACGGATCGGTCAGCGTCTCCTGATAGCCGGTCATACCGGTATTGAAGACCATCTCGCCGAACGTCTCGCCCTCCGCGCCGAAGGCGGACCCATGCAGCGCGGTGCCATCTTCCAGGACGAGCAGCGCCGGCCTCGTGTCGTTCTGACTCATCGGGTCAGGCCAGCTTTCCGTCGAGCACGGTGGGGGTGCCGCGCAGGAATGTGGCCACGACCCGGCCAGGCAGGCGCATGCCGGCGAACGGCGTGTTGCGGCTCTTGGATGCACCGGCTGCGATCACCGGCTCGGGTGGTGCCGCCGGGTCGTACAAGGTGAGGTTGGCCGGGGCGCCGGCCGCGAGCGGCACACCCTGCCCGGGCAGCCGTCCGATCCGGGCCGGACGGACGGACATCCGGTCGGCCACACCGGGCCAGTCAAGCAGGCCGGTGTCCACCATCGCCTGCTGCACCACACGGAGCGCGGTCTCCAGCCCGGTCATGCCGAACGCCGCTTCGGACCACTCCGTTTCCTTGGCCTCCACCGGGTGTGGAGCGTGGTCGGTGGCCACGCAGTCGATGGTGCCGTCGGCCAGCGCCCGGCGCAGCTCGGCCACATCGGCGTCGGTGCGCAGTGGCGGGTTGACCTTGAACACGGGGTCGTAGCCCGCCGCGACCTCGTCGGTTAGCAGCAAGTGATGCGGGGTGACCTCGGCTGTGACCGACCAGCCCTTGGACTTGGCCCAGCGGATGATCTCCACCGACCCGGCGGTGGAGACGTGGCAGATGTGCAGGGTCGAGTTGACGTGCGCGGCGAGCAGGCAGTCCCGGGCGATGATGGCCTCCTCGGCCACCGCTGGCCAGCCCGCCAGGCCGAGCCTGGCCGACATCTCCCCCTCGTTGAGCTGTGCGCCCTCGGTCAGACGGGGGTCCTGCGCGTGCTGGGCGATCACGCCGTCGAAAGCCTTGACGTACTCCAGGGCGCGGCGCATCAGCAGCGGGTCGGCCACGCAGTGGCCGTCGTCGGAGAAAACCCGGACCCGCGCGGCGGAATCGGCCATGGTGCCGAGCTCGGCCAGCCGGGCGCCGCTCAGGCCGACGGTGACCGCGCCGACCGGCTGGACATCACAGTGTCCAGCCATCCGGCCGAGCCGCCACACCTGCTCGACGACACCGGCGGTGTCGGCGACGGGGTCGGTGTTGGCCATGGCGTGCACGGCCGTATAGCCGCCGAGGGCAGCGGCGGCGGTGCCGGTCTCGACCGTCTCGGCGTCCTCGCGACCCGGCTCGCGCAGGTGGGTGTGCAGGTCGACCAGGCCCGGCAGGGCGATCAGCCCGTCGGCGTCGATTACCTTGACGCCAGAGCGGTTCAGCCCGCCTTCGATGGCCGTCACGGACCCGCCACCGATCAGGATGTCGGTGGCCCGGGAACTGCCGTCCGCGTCTGGGACCGTGACGCCCCGGATCAGCCAGCGCGGCTGGCTCACCTCGTCCTGCTGACTGGCGGCCGCCGTCACTGCGTCACCTCCGGGAACTCGGTACCACCGAGCAGCAAGTACAAGACGGCCATTCTCGTCGTGACTCCGTTCGCTACCTGTTCCACGATGGTGGAGCGGACCGAGTCCGCTACCTCTGCCGCGATCTCCACGCCCCGGTTCATCGGCCCGGGATGCATGACGATGGCGTGCTCGGGCAGCCGCGCCATCCGCGCCACGTCCAGCCCGTACCGGCGGCTGTACTCCCGCACGCTGGGGAAGTAGGCGGCGGTCATCCGCTCCTGCTGAACCCGGAGCATCATCACCACGTCGCTCTTGGGAAGCTCGGCGTCCAGGTCGTAGCTGACGGCACAGGGCCAGGTGCCCACGGCCAGCGGCAGCAGGGTCGGCGGGGCGGCCAGGGTCACCTCGGCGCCGAGTGTGCTCAGCAGCCGGACGTTTGACCGGGCCACCCGGCTGTGCAGCACGTCGCCGACGATGGTCACCCGCAGCCCGTCGAGCGTGGCGCCGCGCCCGCCCGGCGCGCCGTCGCCGCGAAGCCTGCGCCGGATGGTGAACGCGTCCAGCAGCGCCTGGGTGGGATGCTCATGGGTGCCGTCCCCGGCGTTCAGCACGCTGCCGTGCACCCATTCGGCCAGCCGGTGAGCCGCACCCGAGGCGCCGTGCCGGATCACGACCGCGTCGGCGCCCATGGCCTCCAGGGTCAGCGCGGTGTCCTTCAGGCTCTCACCCTTGGCCACACTCGACCCCTTGGCCGAGAAGTTGATCACGTCGGCGGATAGCCGCTTGGCCGCGGCCTCGAACGAGATCCTGGTCCTGGTCGAGTCCTCGTAGAAGAGGTTGACCACGGTCCGGCCGCGCAGCGTGGGCAGCTTCTTGATCGGCCGGTCGGACAGGGCGGCGAGTTCCTCCGCGGTGTCCAAGATGAGCACGGCGTCGGCCCGGCTCAGGTCGGCCGCCGAAATCAGGTGACGTTTCACGGCTGGCCTCCCTCATCGCTGATCATCACGCCGTCCTGCCCGTCCACCTCGGTCAGGTGGACGTGCACCACCTCGCGCTGTGAGGTGGGCAGGTTCTTGCCGACGTAATCGGCGCGAATCGGGAGCTCACGATGGCCGCGGTCGACCAGGACCGCCAGCTGCACCGATCGGGGGCGGCCGAGATCGTTCAGCGCGTCCAGCGCGGCGCGCACCGTGCGACCGGAGTACAGCACATCGTCGACGAGCACGACGGTCTTGCCGTCCACGCCGTCCGGAGGCAGTTCGGTCCGGCCCAGAGCCCGGGCTGGATGGAGCCGCAGATCGTCCCGGTGCATGGTCACGTCCAGCGACCCACAGGGGACCTTGAGGCCTTCGAACTCGCCGATGAGGGCGGTCAGGCGCTGCGCGAGCGGGACGCCGCGCGTCGGGATGCCGAGCAAGATCACCTGGTCGCCGCCGTGCGTTCGCTCCAGGATCTCGTGGGCGATCCGGGATAGCGCGCGCCTGATTTCCTGGGCATCAAGTACCGCGAGACTGCCATCACGCCCCGCGACCGGACTGCTGGCTGCGCACAACAGAACGGACCTCCTTCCCCGCCTCACCGGACGGTCCTTAAAGGATGTCTACGTTCATGATCATACGGGGAGTTACCACCAGCTCAGACTGCTTTAAGTCACCGCGCTGTGATGTGATTTACATCACATGTAATTCGCGGCAATAAGACATGGTGAAACTTTGTCATGTGCGGACAACCCGCCCACGGCAACGGAAAACCCGATTTCAGCTGGGTTCTCGTCCGCCAGCGGAAGGTACATAGTGATCCGTGAGGGCTAGCCGGTTACCGGCCGAGTTGAGCCAGTTTTTGCCATTCGGCTTGACCTTATTGCGCTCGCCGCCTACCGTCACTGAGCGTAACCGTTACCGTAAGCGACGACTGGCCGGGGAACCGAGGAACGAATGCCATCTGAGTACGCCAAGACGCTCGGCGCGCGGCTGCGCGCCATCCGCACGCAGCAGGGGCTGTCGCTGCATGGAGTTGAAGAAAAGTCCCGTGGCCGGTGGAAGGCCGTCGTCGTCGGTTCCTACGAGCGCGGCGACCGGTCCGTGACCGTGCAGAAGCTGGCCGAGCTGGCGGAGTTCTACGGTGTCCCGGTGTCCGAGCTCCTGCCGGGCGACTCCACCCCCACGCCGCTGGTGCCGACGCCCAAGCTGGTCATCGACCTGGAGCGGATGAGCCAGCTGCCCAAGGACAAGGTTGGCCCGCTGGCCCGGTATGTCGCGACCATTCAGAGCCAGCGCGGCGACTACAACGGCCGGGTCCTTTCCGTCCGACACGAGGACCTGCGCTCGCTCGCGGTCATCTACGACAAGTCTCCGGCCGACCTCACTGAGGAACTCATCAGCTGGGGCGTGCTGGACGCCGATGCGCGCGGTGCGATGGACGGGTTCTGAACCTCTAGCCGGCCGGCCTGAGCGGGAGCGGAGACTGCACCTCGACGCCGAGGGCAGTCTCCGCTAGCGATAGGAAGGTCTCCGCGTCCCGCAGCAGGTCATCAGCTTCGCGCGCCGACGCCGCCCGCGGCAGTCCTGCCTCAGCAGCGGCACGCTTCCCCGCCCCCGCCGCGAAGAACGCCGCCCACTCCGAAAGTGCTGGCTCTACCTGCGGCAGCAGTTCCCACACGCTGTGCGGCTTCCGCCGCCGCGTCCGCGGCTCGCCCCGGGCCGCCACCACCGCCGCTGCGGCGCGAAGCGCAGCCAGGTGGGCCATGACATACCGAGCCCCGGGCGTCGACTCGTCAGCCGCCTCTGCAAGCCCGCGCCGCGCGGACTGGAGCATGCTGAGCACCGTCGGCGCTACCCCAGGATGCCTGGGGGTCAGATCGCTCAGGCCACCCCGCGCCTCTACCGTGTTCATCATCGCTCTTCATCTCCTCCTCTGGCCTGGCCCAGGCGGGACACTTCCCCACCTCACCCTGACCGGCGTTGGCTCATCTATTCGAACCTAAATTCGCTCGGATGTCCAGTCCTCTTAGATGTCTGTTCGAAGATAGCGCGGGGGTCTGACATTTTGGGGCCCGCGCCGCGTCGTCCCGGTTCGGCGCCTGCGATCGCGAAGGCCGCTGCTGCTCGCCGGACCCAGGCTCTCCTGACTCACGCCACCCCGGCTCCCGACCCGCGGCCTTCCCGGCCCCAAAATCCCCGGACCCGGATTTCCCGGCTCGGGATTCCCCGGGTTTGGATCCCCGGATGCCGGGGCTTGCAGGGGCCGCCTTCATCTCGCGGCCCGCGCCAACCACGCCCCGGGCACCGGGCGCCAGGCACCGGACGTCACCATCCGCCAAATGCGGCGTTTGTTCCGATAAGAGGAGTCCGGCGAGGGATGCAAAACCAAAATTTACCGCTATTTCTCGCTGAATTTCTGATTAGCCCCAGGGCGCACTTTACTAGCGAGGCACGCTTTACAGGTGCACCGCCGTGGTGAGGTCTGGCTGGTGCCGCTCAGGGCAGGCCCGACATCCAGGTCAGCCGGCGCTGGCTGCGGGGCAGCCAGAGCACGACGCCGGTTATCCCCTGCGACCTGGTCATCTAGATGAGCGCCGAGCCCGGCGACGAATGCTTGCACGCCATCAAACCCTTGTTTCACCGCGTCCTGGCGCCATGAAACACCGGATTCAGTACGTTGCAGATCCGGACGGCCTGACGCCAACGGGACAATGGCTGGCACTCCCGGCCAATGAGAAGCGTTATGCAGACGGGGAGGATGAACGAAGGTATTTGCGCGTATCCCGACTGTTTATGCGCGGCGCCGGGCCGGCGCTGTATTTTATTCCCGTGCCATCCCTTCCCGCCACCGACGACGGGGACACAAAGCCACGGTCCGGGAACCGGCCGAGCGGCCCCGGCGAACCCTCCGGTACCGGATCGGACCACGAGATCGGCCCCGGGGACGGGGCGCATGTTCCAGCCGCCCGTGCCACAGAGACAGACGGAGGGTGCCGGTCAGCCGAACATGACGGCGCCGGCGTGGCACCCGGCGCCGGAGCGGATGCGACCACGGACGCGGCCGTGGCTCCCGCGCCAGCGCGCGAAAGTGTCACCACGGCTGCGGTCCCGCGTTCGAACAACGCGGCCAGGACGCCGGCCGGGTCCGGGCCGGGGCTGGGCGGCCGCGGTCCGGGAGCGACGGCAGCCCGGGCCGACCAAAGCAGGGCCGGCAGGAGCGGGGCCGACAGGAGCGGGGCCGACAGGAGCGGGGCCGACAGTAGCAATACGGGCAGCAGCAGTGCGGGCCGGCCCAGGCGCCGGATCTCGCGGCGGGCCATCTTGCAGGCGAGCCTGATCGGCGGCGCCGGGGTGGCCGCGCTGCCGCTGGCCACACTGGTCGGGGGCTCCGAAAAGACGAGCCCCCAGCCGACCTCCCTGGCCTTGTCGATGAACACGAACTGGCTGTTCGGCGGGCAGTACGTGGCAGGCTCGGAGAGCGCCTTCTACGACGACAGCGATTTCGCCCCCGTCTCGGTGCCGCACACCGTCACGCCGCTGTCCTGGCAGAACTGGGACTACCAAGCCTGGCAGCAGCTGTGGACCTACCGGCGGCACTTCAGCGGCGCGCGCCTGCTCGATCCGCACCAGCCGGGTAACCGGATCTTCGTCGACTTCGACGGCGTCATGGTCAACGCATCGGTGTCAATCAATGACCAGCCGGTTTGCAGCCACCAGGGCGGGTACCTGCCGTTCTCGGCCGAACTGACCGGGAAGGTCAGGGCCGGGCACAACCTGCTCGCCGTGGTGGTCGACTCACGGTGCCTGCCGGTGCCACCGGTCGGCGTCGGCGGCGGGCCACTCACCATCGACTTCTTCCAGCCCGGCGGGATCTACCGCGACGTCACGATCCGGGTCGTCCCGGAGATCTTCCTGTCCGATCTGTATGCCTCGCCGGCCGACGTGCTCACCTCCCAGCCGCGGGTAGATATCGAGTGCACCATCGACTCGGCCACAGCCGCCCGCACCGACGGCAGCCTGCTCATCGAGATGCTCGACCACGACACGCAGATCCTCGCCCAGGCCCAGGAGGTCCAGATCGGCGCCCGCGGCGCCAGCGTGGTCAAGCTGAGCCTGACCGGTCTCGGCCCGGTCGCCCTGTGGTCGCCGGACAGCCCCAAGCTGTACACGATCCGGGCCACCCTCAGCTTCCCTGGGCTGGGAAGTCACGCCTTGACCAGGCGGATCGGATTCCGGCAGGCCGACTTCCAGCCCGGAGGCTTCTTCCTGAACGGCAAGCGGCTGCAGCTGTTCGGGCTGAACCGGCATCAGCTCTACCCCTTCGCAGGCATGGCCATGCCCGCCGGGGTGCAGCGCAAGGACGCCGAGATCCTCAAGAACCATTTCAACTGCAACATGGTGCGCTGCTCCCACTACCCTCAGTCCCCGCACTTCCTGGATGCTTGCGACGAACTGGGACTGCTGGTCTGGGAGGAAGCGCCCGGCTGGCATGCGGTCAGCACCTCCGCGTCCTGGCAGGACATGGTGATCCAGGATGTGCGTGACATGGTGATCAGGGACCGCAGCCGGCCATCGGTGGTCATCTGGGGCACCCGGCTTAACGAGACGGCAGGCTTCCCTGCGTTGTGGGCGCAAACCAGGGCCGCGGCCCGCAAGCTCGACGCCACCCGGCCCAGTTCCGGGGCGATGTACCTCTACGACACCGGCGGCTGGGATGAGGACGTCTACGCGTTCAACGACTACGGCGTCAACCCGAAAACCCGCAATGCTCAGCTCAGGCCGCCGATCGCCGGGGTGCCATACCTGATCACCGAGTCGGTCGGGGTGGAGGAGATCAAGCCGGAGCAGTTCACCTGGGCATCGCCGCCCGCGCTGCTGGCGCGGCAGGCCATGCTGCACGCCCAGGCGCAGAGCCACGCGCGGTCTGACCCCGCCTATTCCGGCCTGCTGGGCTGGGCTGGTTTCGACTACGCCTCGGAGCTCAGCCAGGATCCGGACGGCGTCAAGTCGGCCGGCGTGGCGGACGGATTCCGCGTCCCCAAGCCGGGTGCCGGCATCTACCAGAGCCAAGTCGACCCGTCCGTGCGGCCCGTCATCATCCCGGTGTTCTTCTGGGAGAACGGCGGTGCGATCCCCGCCCCCGCCCCGACCGTGATGATCGCCAGCAACTGCGAGCGGCTCGAGATCTTCGTCGGCACCGAGCACGTGGTCAGCGCGCAGCCCGCGCTCGGGTCCCCGCTGTACGGCGGACTGAGCTACCCGCCTTTCCTGGTCCAGCTACCCCGGCGCACCCCGGCTCCCACTCCCGATCTGCTCATCGAGGGGTTCGTCGGTGGCCAGCGGGTGGCCGAGCTGCGCATGTCGGCCAGTCTGGCCGGAGACGCCCTTGGCATGGCCGTCGACCACACCACGATCTCCGCCGACGGCTCCGACGCCACACGGGCCGTCTTCCGCGCGATCGACGCGTACGGCAACCAGCGCAGGTACGCCAGTGGCACCGTGACGCTCAGCCTGTCGGGCCCGGCCACGCTGGTCGGGGACAACCCGTTCGCGTTCGGCCAGTACGGCGGGCTAGGGGCGGCATGGATCCGCTCGCTGGCCGGGCAACCGGGCGCCATCACGCTGACCGCGAGCCATCCGCTGCTCGGCCAGGCCGAAGTGCAGGTCCGCTCCGAGCAGGCTGACCAAGCCACCTGGCTCGAGTGACCGCGCTGGCTCGAACGATCGTGGCAGGTAGGTGAACCAGGCCGTTCGGCATCGGTTTTTTCTTCTAAGCTTGCGAGGATGCACCGCCCGGTCCAGGTGTCCGTCGCCGAGCTCAGCCCGGCCGAGTTCACCGCACACATCACCCAGCTGATCGCGGTATACGCCGCCGCCATGCGGCCGCCCGCCGAACTGCTGGCAGGCCGCCGGTCGATCATGGCCGGGCACACCGCGAACCCCGGGTTCCGCGCGCTGGCCGCGTCCGACGAGGCAGGCCAGACAGTGGGATTCGGCTACGGGTTCCGCGGGGCGAACGGCCAGTGGTGGCACAACACGGTCCGGAACGCGCTGATCGCCAAGGGCGGTGACGCGGTCGCGTCCACCTGGGTAGACGACTCCTTCGAGGTAGCCGAACTTCACGTCCTCCCGGACTACCAGGGCCGCGGCATCGGGTCAGGACTGCTGCTGCGGCTGGCCTCCGGGCGCCCAGAACGCACCGCCCTGCTGTCCACCAGGGACGCCGACACCCCGGCGCGACGGCTGTATCGCGGGGTCGGCTTCACCGATCTGCTGACCGAGTTCCACTTCTTCCCGGGCGGAGAGCCACCCTACGCGGTGATGGGCGCGGAACTCCCGCTGCGGGCGCGCTCAGACAGACCTAGCCTCTGATAGATCTCCCGGGTCGCCCGAGAGAAATTCAGGGTATAGAAGTGCAGGCCGGGTATGCCCTCGGCGAGCAGCCGCTCACACATCCCGGCGGCATAGTCGACCCCGATCTCCCGGACCGCGGCCCGGTCATCGGCCACCGCCTGGAGCCGGTCCCATAGCTCGGTCGGTATCCGGCAGCCACCGAGCTCGATGGCCTTCTCGATGACCCGCAGGCTGGTGATCGGCATGATCCCCGGGATGATCGGCACATCGCCGCCACCCGCCGTGGCCACCCGGTCCCGCAGGCGCAGGTAATCCTCGGGGTAAAAGAACATGTTGGTGATGGCGAAGTCGGCTCCGGCCCGGAATTTGGCCAGCAGATACCGTACGTCCGTCTCCGGGTCGGGCGAGCGCGGGTGTTTCTCGGGGAACGCGGCCACCCCGACACAGAAATCCCCGGCCGACCGGACCAGGCGGACCAGGTCGGCCGCGTAAGTCAGCCCATCGGGATGCGGGACCCAGTCGCCGTTCGGGTCGCCGGGCGGGTCGCCGCGCAGGGCCAGCATGTTCCTCACGCCGACCGAGGCGTAGGCCCCGATCACCTGGCGGAGCTCGGCCACCGAATGGTTCACCGCAGTGAGGTGACCGACCGGGGTCAGCGTGGTCCCGGCCGCGATCCGGCCGGTCACGCGGACCGTCCGGTCCCTGGTGGACCCGCCGGCACCGTAGGTCACCGAGACGAACGTAGGCCGCAGCGGCTCCAGCTGACGGATCGCCCGCCATAGCTGGTGTTCCTCGGCTTGCGTCTTGGGCGGCATGAACTCAAACGAGAACGTCTGGCGGCCTGACGCGAGCAGCTCACGGATCAGCGGCGGGTGCGGCTGGCCGACGGCATGCCCGGCTGGAACATCCGCACTGCGGCGCAGGCGTGGCGGGCTCGGCGGCATGCAGTCAGCCTAGCCGGTCTGGCGCCGCCGTTCCGGCAAGCCGAACCCGGGGACCCGGCTAGAACGCCAGAGCCTGGGCTCGCCGGTTAACTTCGGTACCCCGATGCTTGCAGAGCGCGTCAATCGGCCTGCCGGGCAACGAGTCGTCCGCCGTGAACAGCCAGCGAAGCGCCTCCGGCTCTTCGAAGCCGCAGTCGAACAGCAAGGTCAGGGTTCCGCACAGACCCTTGACGATCTGCTGACCGTCAAGGAAGGCGGCCGGTACCGAGAGGCCCCCTTCAGGGCGGGTCACGGCGAGGAGTTTCCGGTCGCGGAGCAGCTGCTTCACTCGCCCTGCGGGCATACCGAGCTGACTGGCAACTTCGGGGAGTGAGAGCCATTCGCCGACGAGAATGTCGGTCGAGGGGTCAATCTGGGCCACGAGTCCAATGTCCCACGTCCTGGCTTCTTCCAAACACGCGGGTTAAGGGCAGGTTAATGGCTATCGATTGCATTTTTGCGCGACCGGGCCCGCTGACCATGGCCGCGCCCCTTCCGAGCTGGGCCGGACCGGTGCCGGCGTGGCGCCTGAGCCGCCCGAGGCGGCTGCGCAGAGGTCGCATGGAGGGGGCGGTGCAAGGGATCCCTTGGAGGGGGCGGCGTGAGAGGTCGGTGGCTCCCTGACCACGCAAGAAGGTGGTCGGGGAGCCACCGACCCTGTGGGACCGGGCACGGAGGGGCGAGCGGGGCGGGGCGAGCGGGGCGGGGCGAGCGCGGAGGGGCGAGCGGGGCGGGGAGGTGGTCAGGCGGGGAGGGCGGCGGACTTGAGGGGGGCGGCGGGGTCGGCGAGGAGCGCAGCGTCGACCGGGGTGGCGGCCTGGATGAGGCGACGGCCCTGGAGGATGTCGCGAGGGCGGCCGACGGCCAGCACGGCAACCAGGGTGTCGTCGCGGAGCCAGCAGATGGACCAGGCCGGCTCGGCGGGGTCACCGCGCCACACCAGGCGGTTGGCGTCGCCGTGGTAACCGGCGTACTGGACCATGCGGCCGAACTGCTCGGACCAGAAGTACGGCACCGGGTCGTACGCCTCGTCGCCGCCAAGAATGTTGGCCGCGATGACCTCGGGTCCGTGCAGCGCCACATCCCAGTGCTCGAACCGCAGCCGCCGCCCGAACCGGCGGGATTCGAACGCGGCACAATCGCCCACCGCGTAGACGCCGGGCCTGGAGGTCCGCAGGCCTGGGTCCACAGCCACGCCGTTGTCCAGCTCGAGGCCGGACCCTTCGAGCCAGCCGGTCGCGGGACGGACGCCGACGGCGGTGACGATCTCGTCCGCCGCGATCCAGCCGCCGCCCGCCAGTGCCAGTCCACCCGGCTGAATGGCCTCGACGGCCACGCCGGTGCGCAGGTCCACACCGGCCTCGGCGTACCAGTGCCCCATCCGCTCCCCCACCTCGGCGCCCACCGCTGCCGCTACCGGCGCAGGCCCGGCTTCGATCACCGTGACCTGGCTGCCATGCGCGACCGCGGCCGTGGCCAGTTCCGCCCCGATCCAGCCGGCGCCCACAATGGCCAGCCGCAGCCCGGGACGCAGCAGCTTCTTCAGCGCCAGCGCGTCGTCGTAGGTACGCAGGAAGCGCTGCCGTCCCTCACCGGGCAGTGCCACCGGCAGCGCGCCCGTGGCGAGGACCAGATGACCGGACGGGTACTTGTCCCGGTCGGTGACCAGGACGGTCCCGTCCAGTCCGGTGGCCGTCTCGCCCGGACGGAAGTCCACCTCGAGCGCGCCGAAGTCGCTCACCAGCGACGGGTCAAGTGCGGGTTCTGTCAGAACTTTCTTGGATAGCGGCGGCCGGTCATAGGGCGGCCGCGACTCAGCCCCGATCAGGGTGATCCGGCCACTGAAGCCGCGCTCCCGCAGTTCCTCTATGGTCCTGAAACCGGCCAGGCCGGCTCCGGCTATCACCAGCGGTTCACTATCGGTCACATCGCGACAGGATACGCCGGGGCACGCACATTGGGCTTCGCCGGACACAGCGATAAGCGGAGCCACACAGGCAAAACAACCGTAAAATCATCGCGATGGACGATACGCTGGCCGACCCGCTCACCGGGCGCCTGCTCGACGGGCGCTACGCGGTTTCGGCGCGCATCGCGCACGGCGGGATGGCCACCGTCTATCTCGCCATGGATACCCGGCTGGACCGTGAGGTGGCGCTCAAGGTCATGCACGCCGAGCTGGCCCGGGACGAGGAATTCGTCCGCCGGTTCATCGGCGAGGCCAAGTCGGTGGCGCGGCTATCCCACCAGAACGTGGTCGCGGTCTTCGACCAGGGGTCCGACGGGCCGTTCCTGTACCTGGCCATGGAGTACGTGCCCGGGCGCACCCTCAAAGAGCTGCTCAGGGACAGTGGACGATTCCCTCCGGCGACCGCGCTGGAGATCATGGCCGGAGTGCTGGACGGCCTCGCCGCCGCGCACAGGTCCGGAATCGTGCACCGCGACG
Organism: uncultured Actinomycetota bacterium; assembly: GCA_963781225.1. Classification (GTDB taxonomy): domain Bacteria; phylum Actinomycetota; class Actinomycetes; order Streptosporangiales; family Streptosporangiaceae; genus Palsa-504. The sequence continues at coordinate 80,917 of CAWAFD010000010.1, read as the reverse complement.
TCAAGCCAGAGAACGTTCTGATCACCGCGGACGGCCGGGTCAAGGTCGCAGACTTTGGCCTGGCCAGGGCACTAACCGCGGCCGGTCACACCAGGACCGGGCTACTCATCGGCACCGTCGCTTACGTGCCGCCCGAGCAGGTAGAGGGGGGCGCCACCGGCCCACGCGGCGACGTGTACTCGGCGGGAGTGATGTTCTTCGAGTTGCTCACCGGGCGTCAGCCGTTCACCGGCGACACACCGCTGTCGGTCGCCTACCAGCACGTCAACAGTGATGTCCCGGCCCCGTCCTCGCTGGCGCCGGGGATACCCACCGTGGTGGATCAGCTGGTGCTGGCGGCGACGAGCCGCGACCCGGCGATGCGGCCCCCCGACGCAGATGCGTTCGCCGGAGCGGTCCGCCGGGCAATCGGCGGGATGAGCGAGCCGGGCGGCCTGACTGGCGTCCTGGGGGCTGGGGTCCAGGGGGTGGGCGAGGCACCCTGGCTGGAGCTGGACACCCCCGCGGTCACGAACGGCTGGTGGGCCACGACCGGGACACTGCCGGCGGTCAGCGTGTTCGACGCGGAGCCGGGCCTGACTGCCTTGCCCGCTCCCGATCCGGGAAGCACCGGCTTGCACGGGTCCGGCCAATTCGGGTCGAACCAATTCGGGACGGCCCAATTTGGGTCTGGCCAGTTCGGCACGGCCCAATTTGGGTCCGGCCAGTTCGGGTCCGGCCAGTTTGGCACGGCGCAGTTCGGGTCCGGCCAGTCCGGGGCGAACCAGTTTGGGTCTGGCCAGTTCGGGTCCGGCCAGTTCGGGTCCGGCCAGTTCGGGTCCGGCCAGTTCGGGTCCGGCCAGTTTGGGTCCGGCCAGTCCGGGGCGGCCCGGTTCGGGTCGGGGCAGGCTGGCGGTGGCCGCGACGGCGGCTTCTCGCACACCCTGGTGGTCGACCGGGAGGAAGGCAGGCGGCACCGCGGCGGGCGTGAGCCGTTCCTGCAGCGGTGGCTGTTCACCTCACGGCTGCTGATTGTGCTGCTGGTCGTCATGCTGTGCGCCGCGCTCGGGCTGGGCGGCTGGTACTTCTTCGCGGGCCGGTACGTCCGGGTGCCGTCGGTGAGCGGGTACAACGTCGCGGTGGCGGCGGCCGCGCTGAAGAACGACGGCCTGACTGTCCGCACCGGCAGTCAGGTACACAGCAACTCGGTGGCCAAGGGCCTGGTGGTCGGCACCAAGCCGTCCGGCCGGGTGGCCAAGGGCACGACCGTCAGGTTGCTGACCTCCGACGGGCCGTTCACCTCAGTGGTGCCCAAGGTCGCGGGCGACACGCTCAGCGCAGCCCAGGCCGCGTTGCAGCGCGTGCACCTGTCCGCCACCACCCAGAAGGTCGGCTCGACCGCACCCGTCGGCTCGGTCGTCGGGACCGACCCGGCCGCGGGCGCGTCCTGGCCGCAGACCAAGACGGTGGCCATCCAGGTCTCGGCTGGCCCGGCGCTGCCGAACTTCGTCGGGCAGAACATCGCGGCCGCCGAGCAGTGGGCCGCCCAGTACCAAGTCACCCTGCAACAGCAGCAGGACAACAACAGCCAGCAGCCTCAGGGCATCATCACCGGCCAAAGCCCGGCGGCAAACTCGTCCGTGCAGGCCGGGCAGACCATCGTCGTCAACGTCTCAACCGGCCAGCAGCCGATCGCCGTGCCAGACGTGGATGGCATGTCGTCGGAGCAGGCGACCCAGGAGCTGCAGAGCGCCGGATTCAACGTGCAGGTCAACTGGTACGGACCGGTGGACAAGGTATTCCACCACAATCCGTCGGATCAGGCGACCCGCGGCAGCACCATTACGCTGGCCGTTGGCTACTGATCGGCCCGGGCCGCCGGTCGGCTCACACGTTGACGTCGCAGGTGGTCTGGCCTCCCAGGGACTGGCCTACGCGGACGGCATCGGCGCGGAGGCGATCCAGGTGTTCGTGTCCAACCCGCGAAGCTGGTCGCCGCCGCTGGCTGACGTGACCGAGACGCAGGCCCTGGCCAGGAAAGCCGCCGAGGCGGGGCTGCCGGTGTTCGTGCATGCCCCGTACCTGGTCAACCTCGGATCCGGCGACGAGCGGACCGCGGCGCTGTCGGCCGAGACGGTCGGGCTCACCCTGGACCGGGCGGCCCGGATCGGCGCCCGCGGGGTGGTGGTGCACGCGGGCTCGGCGTCCGGCTGGGATCGCGAGAATGCCTTGCGTCAGGTGACCGACCTGCTGTTGCCGCTGCTGGACAAGCTGAGCGACGACGATCCCGGCCTGCTGATCGAGCCAATGGCGGGGGCCGGGCAGGGACTGTGCGCGCAGATGAGTGACCTGGAGCCTTATCTGGACGCGCTCGGGCGGCACCCGCGGGCCGGCGTCTGCCTGGACACCTGCCATGCGTTCGCGGCCGGGCACGACCTGGCCACCCCGGGCGGCGTCGACGCCACGCTCGCCGAGCTGGCCCGGGCGGCTGGTCCCGGCCGGGTGCAACTGGTGCACGCCAACGACTCCGGCTACCCGTGCGGGTCCCGGCGGGACCGGCACGCGGCCATCGGCGCCGGGTTCATCGGGCTCGAGCCGTTCCGGGCTTTGCTGCATCATCCGCTGCTGGCGGCGGCGCCGTTCGTGGTCGAGACCCCGAAGGCTGGTCAGGCCAGCGACGTGGCCACGCTCAAGCAGCTGAGGTGAAGCAGCTGGGCTGGGCGCCGCTCCCTCTTGACGCCATGCGCTACCATCATGTCCATGCGTCAGCAGTTCTGGTTTTTTGGCTACCGGCCCAGGTTCGGGACGGTCGCCGGTCAGGCCTTGCGCTGACGGAAGCGACTTGACGAAACCCCGGGCCGGGCGGCCCGGGGTTTTTTTATGACTGGAGGCAGGGAGCATGGTCGTGGTGATGACGGCGGAGGCCGGAGAAACGGAAATTGACGGCGTCGTCGAGCGGGTGCGCGGGGCGGGCGGCGACGCCTTCGTCAGCCGGGGCATGTCCCGGACCATCGTGGGTCTGGTCGGGGACGTCGATCGCCTGGACACGCTGAACCTGCGCGGCATGCCGGGGGTCAGCGACGTGGTGGCCATCACCGCGCCGTACAAGCTGGTGAGCCGGGAGCATCACCGGGAGCGTTCGGTCATCCGGGTGGGCGGGGTGCCGATCGGGCCGGACACGCTGACCGTCATCGCCGGTCCGTGCGCGGTCGAGACGGCTGAGCAGACCATGGCTTCCGCGCTGATGGCCCGGGCGGCGGGTGCGTCGCTGCTGCGCGGCGGCGCGTACAAGCCACGCAGCTCGCCGTACGCGTTCCAGGGTCTGGGCGAGACCGGCCTGAAGATCCTGGCCGAGGTCCGCCAGGCAACCGGCCTGCCAATCGTGACCGAGGTGGTGGATCCGGGTGACGTGGACCTGGTGGCCAGTTACGCGGACATGCTGCAGGTCGGAACCAGGAACATGCAGAACTTCCCGCTGCTGCAGGCGGTCGGCGGCGTGGGCAAGCCGGTCATGCTCAAGCGCGGCATGAATGCCACCATCGAGGAATGGCTGATGGCCGCGGAATACATCGCGCAGCGAGGCAACCTGGACATCGTGCTGTGCGAACGCGGCATCCGCACCTTCGAGAAGGCGACCAGGAACACCCTGGACATCAGCGCGGTGCCGGTCGCGCAGCGGCTGTCGCACCTGCCGGTGATCGTGGACCCGTCTCACTCCGGCGGCCGGCGTGATCTGGTCCTGCCGCTGTCCCGGGCCGCGATCGCGGTCGGCGCGGACGGCATCATCGTGGACGTTCACCCCAACCCGGACAGCGCGCTGTGCGACGGCCCGCAGGCCCTGGTGGAATCCGACCTGCGCGAGCTAGCCAGCGTGGCCGCCCACCTCTCGCCGCTGGTCGGCCGGATCCTGACCCCTGCCCCGGCGGCCCCCAAAGAGCCCGCCCTGACCTGAGCGATGAATTCCGCCGTCCGCGGACGTCTGTCCAGGGTGAAGAACCGAGCAGGAGGAGATTCATGACGAACGGGCTGACCGCGGACGGCATCACGGCGCTCGACGCCACGCTGGCGCGGCACGTCGCCCACGGTGAGGTCCCCGGGCTGGTAGCGCTGGTAGCCCGGGGCGAGGACGTGCACGTGTCGGCGATCGGTCACCAGGCGCTCGGTGACCCCGAGCCCATCGGGCGCGACGCCATCTTCCGGATCGCGTCGCTGACCAAACCGATCGCGGGGGCGGCCGCGATGCTGCTGATCGGTGACGGGGCGATGGCGCTCAGCGACCCGGTCGCGCGCTGGCTGCCTGAGCTGGCACGGCTTCGGGTGCTGCGGACACCGGAGTCTGACCTCGACGACACCGTGCCGGCGGAGCGGCCGATCACCGTCGAGGACGTGCTGTCGTTCCATCTGGGCTTCGGCAACATCATGACCCAGGAAACTTATCCGGTCATGGCGGCCGAGGCCAGGCTGGGCCTCAAGTCGCTCGGGCCGCCCTGGCCGCCGGCCGACCTCACCCCGGACGAGTGGATCGCCGCGCTGGCGAGTCTGCCGCTGATGGACCAGCCCGGGACCCGGTGGCGCTACAACACCGGCGGGACCGTGGCCGGGATCCTGATCGAGCGGGTGGCGGGGATGCCGCTCGCCGACGTTCTCGCCGAGCGGATATTCGGGCCGCTCGGAATGATCGACACCGGCTTCTACGTCCCCGAGGCCAAGCTGGGCCGGTTCACCACGTTTTACCAGCCGAACGAGCAGGGCACCCGCTTGCGCGTGATCGATGAACCGCGCGGCTGGTACTCGGCACCGCCGAAGCTCCCCGACGCCTCGAGCTGGCTGGTCTCCACCGTCGACGACCTGCACAAGTTCGCTGCCATGATGGCCGGAGACGAGCTGCTCCCGGCCGGGTTGCGCCGGGAGATGCTCCACGACCGGATGACGGACACCGATCACGCCGAGAACACGATCTTCGTCGGCGAGACCGGCGGCTGGGGTCTGATGATGAGTGTCCCGCGGGCCGGGGCAGCCCGGGCCGGTTATGGCTGGGATGGCGGCTCGGGCACTACGTGGCGCACCGATCCCGCGACCGGGCTAACCGGGATTTTGCTGACCCAGCGGCAGGCGACCTCGCCGGCCCCGAACACGCTGGTGACGGACTTCTGGGCAGGTGCCTACGCGGCAATCGACGGCTGAGCCGGGCTGACGGCCGGGCCAGCGGATGGGCTGAAGCGGGCGGGGTGGGTAACCGGGGCACGCACCCCGCTCGTTCGGCCTAAGGTCTTTCCTGCCGGTATTCCTGCGCGCTGTGGGCGAGCTCGGTGGCCAGGTCCTCGGCGTCCAGCCGGCCCTCGATGCGGTGCAGGTCGTCGATCCGGGCGCGAGTCTCAACCCGGCGCGGGGTCAGCAGCGTGCAGCAGTCCTGGTCGGGCAGCTCGGAGATGGCCAGGGTGCCGATGCGGCGGGCCTCGGCCATGATCTCGGTCTTGTCCCAGCCGATCAGGGGACGCAGGATCGGCAGCCGGACCGCGTCGTCCAGGGCGGCGATGTTGGCCAGCGTCTGGCTGCTCACCTGGCCGAGCGAGTCACCGGTAACCAGCGCGGTGCTGTCGAGCCGCCGGGCCAGGGCCGCACCGGTCTTGAGCATCAGCCGCCGCTGGGCCACGATCAGCAGCCGGTCCGCGCCGGAGGAGGCCAGCGCCTGCTGGGCCTTGCCGAACGGCACAACAAACAGCCGCGACTCGCCCTGGAACCGGTCCAGCCCGCGCGCCAGCGCGTAGGCCTTGTAGATCGATTCCGGGCCGGTCAGCGGCATGCCGGAAAAGTGCAGGAAAAAGCAGCGCAGGCCGCGGCGCATCATCCGGTAGGCAGCCACCGGCGAGTCGATGCCGCCGGACATCAGGACTACGGCGCGGCCGCTCATCCCCACCGGCAGCCCACCGGTGCCCGGCATGGGATCGGTGAACACGAACACCTCGTCCTGATCCACCTCGATGAAGACGACGGTGCCGGGGTTGGACAGGTCGACCCCGAGCCCGTGCGCCTCCTGGATCTCCCGGCCGATCAGCACGCCGAGCTGGCTGGAGGTCAGCGGGAACCGCTTGTCGCGGCGGCGAGCGCGGACCGCGAACGTCCCGGACGAGCCCTTGGTCAGCGCTATCGCGGCCGCGGCGATGGCCTCGGGCGCCTTGGCCACGCGCAGCGGCAGGCACACCCGGACGATGCCGGGCACGTCGCGCATCCGCTCCGCGACCTGGTGCACCGCCTGCGTCCAGGCCGCGTCGCCCCGCTCCTGGCCGTCGGCGACGCGGAGCAGGATGACCCCTTCACGCTGGCGGACCGTAACCGGCAGATCCAGGCTGCGCACGGCCGCGCGGATGTTGCCGTGCAGGATCTTCTCGAACTGCTGCCGGTTCCGTCCCTTGAGCACGATCTCGCCGAGCTTGAGCAGGACGCACGGCTCGTCGGGTCCGTGGGGGCGGACGTCATCATGCGTGACCGGGAACTGTGGCACGCCCCTAGTCTGCCAGCCGGTAATCCATCTGCAGAAGGAATGACAAGGCTCTTTGCCGGGCTCTTCAGGGCTGTGCTCGTTACCGCCCTGTGGGCAGCCGGAGCGGATAAGCGGGTGCTAGCCCCAGTGTGCTCGCCGTGGCGCGCCGATAGCGTGACGCGTGAGCGCACCAAAGGGCGCCTTGGCCGGCAGGCGGCGCAGGCGTCCCGCTAATGAGCGGGAGATAAAGGTGACCATCAGGGATGAAGTCCACGCCGCGGCGGCCGCGCACCAGGACCTCGGGCCGGGTTACGACACGGCCGTAGCCGAAGGACTGGTCGAGCGCATCGGCGAAGAGATCGACAAGCGGATAGACGCCCGGCTGTACGGTCAGCCGCCCTACCCGCAGGGGCCGTACCCGCCGCAGCCGTACCCGCAGCAGCCGTCACGCTGGCGCCGTGAGCCTGTGCCCGGGCGGATCGGTTTCGGCGCCGTGGTGCTGGGCCTGGGGTCGATGGGCTTGGGTATCGGGGCTACCGCGGCCGTGCTGCATCCAGGCAGTCCGGCCGGGCAGGCCGGCGCCGGGCTGCAATGGCTGATCGTCTTGATCTGGCTGGTGATCGCGGCCATCAACCTGTCTTACGCCCGGCGCCGGTAGGGGCATTTGTGGCGATCCCCGCAGGGGAGTAGCGTGCGCTCATGAACAGCGACCACGAGGCGGAAATCCGTGCGTCCGTGGCCGCGCATCAGGACCTGGGATCCGGCTATGACGATGCGGTGGCCGAGGGACTGGTCGAGCGCATCGGCACCGAAATCGACAAGCGGATCGACGCCCGGCTCGGGCAGATCGGGGCGGCCGGACTGGCCGGCCCGGGCGGGTCGGCCGTGCATCTCGGGCCTGGAGCGGCGAACGGTACGGCTGGTCCGTCCGGGACCATCAGCACCGGTACGCCGGGAAGCCAAGGCCAGCAGGCACCGGCTGGGTATCCGGCCTACCCGGGTTACCAAGGTCCAGCACTGCCGCCTGGGTACCAGCTAGGCCCGCCGCCGGCCCGGCCCGCTCCCATCGCGGGCCGTCAGGTGGCGACCGTCGTCACCGCGCTGGGCTCGATCGGCCTGGGCCTGGGGGCCACCGCGATCGTGTCGGGAGCCGGTTCTCCGTCGCGAATCGTCATGACCCTGCTCATCTGGGCCGCCATCACGATCATCAACATCGTCTACGCCAGGCGGCAATAACCAGCGCCGGGTTCGCGGAGCGGCATCATGTTCGAGCGCTTCACCGATAGGGCCAGGCAAGTCGTCGTCCTGGCGCAGGCAGAAGCTCGCGGGCTGGGCCACGACTGGGTCGGCACCGAGCACCTGCTGCTCGGGCTGGTCCGGCTGGGAGAGGGTGTCGGGCCCAGAGCGCTGGAAGCCGCGGGAATCAGCCTCGCCGCGGTGCGGCAGCAGGTCGAGGAGATGGTCCCGCGGGGCGAGCAACCACCGTCGGGCCCCATCGGTTTCACGCCGGAGGCCAAGAAGGCCCTCGAACTGTCGCTGCGTGAGGCCTTGCAGCTCCACCACCGCTACATCGGCACCGAGCACATCCTGCTCGGCCTGCTGAGCGAGGGCCAGGGCGTGGCTGCCCAGGCGCTAGCGCGGCTGGGCACCGATCTGGACGGGATGCGCCGGGAGGTCGAGGCACTGCTGCACGCTCCCGGCCGCGGCCAGGGACCGAACTAGACCGGCCGGGGCTGCTCTGCGGGATTCACCGCGCCCGATTTCACGCGCCGGATTTCACCGCGCCGGATTTCACCGTTCTGGGGTGACGGCGCACAGCAGGCGGTTATCGCCACGCTGCCAGAGCGTGCCGATCTCGGTGAAGCCGGCCGCGGTGAGCGCATCGACGTGGGTCGCGAGCTGTGTGGACTCCGAGTCATGGTGCCCGGCGTCCACTCGGCGGCGCCGCCGCTCGTCCGCGGCCCCAGACAGCATGGGGTCGGTCTCGACCGCGTCCCACCAGTCGTGCCAGGTTTCCCCGTGCCCGCCGGGGAAGCGCCGTTGGTCCTCGCGCTGACGCAGCGCCTTGTCGAGCCGGGCCAGGGTCGGGGACTGCTTGGCGTCGACGGCGAAGTGGTCGCCGTCGAGCAGCAGGCCGCCCGGGCGCAGGAGGCTAGCCAGCTCCGCGTACAGGACACGAAGGTCAGGTTCGGGCAGCCAGTGCAGCGCGGTGGTGCTCACGGCGGCGTCGGGCGCCCGGCTCAGGTCCAGCTGTCCAGGCCAACGCGGCTCACGCAGGTCCAGGTCAGCGAACCGCAGGCCAGGCACGTCCTGGTAGGCCGCCCGGCCCAGGGCCAGCGTCACCGGGTCGGCGTCGATGCCCACGACCGTGGCGCCTGGAAGCCGGGCCAGCAGCCGGACGGCCAGTGAGCCGGGGCCGCACCCGATGTCGAGGATCAGCGGATCCGGCCGCCCAGTCCCTTCCTGCACCGCGTCGATCAGAGCGGTGAACCTGTCTTCGCGGTCCGGCAGGGATTCCTCCTGCTGGCGGTCCCAGCGCTCGATCCAGCCTCGTGCGGTGTCGCGGTCAAGTCCCGGCACGCCGTACCTCCCTGGCTCGGTAATTCCTGCCCTGTCACTAACGACTGCGATGTCACTAACGACTAGCATGTCACTGGCTAAGATTTGTTCGACAGTTACAACTGTAGAGACGGGAAAGTAACCGGTCAAGTGAATTTCAACAGTCACACGGATGTGGTGATCCGGGTCAGCGCGGAACTGGTCAACCTGCTCACGCCCGGCGAGGTCCGCGGCCGGCGCTATTTCCCGCCGGACGGAGACGACCGGACCGCGGCCGTCGGGGAGGTGCTGCGCGCTGCGGGCGGGCGCGAGGCTACCTGGGAGGAAGCCGCCGAACTCTGTTTCGTGGCGGCCGAGCTCCGCGGGGTGTTCGAGGCCGTGAGCGCGGGAGATGTGGACGAGGCGGCCCGGCAGGTTAACGCCCTGCTCATCAAAACCGGGGCCCGGCCGGAACTCGAGCGGCATGACGGGGAACCCTGGCACCTGCATTTCCACGCCGCCGACCGGAGCCTGCCGAACGGCTGGGCCGCCGGCTGCGCGACAGGACTGGCTGTCGTCCTCGGCGGCGAGCTGCACGACCGGCTCGGGGTCTGCACCGCCCCGCGCTGCGACCGGGTCTACGTGGACATCTCACGCAACGGCACCCGCCGGTACTGCTCCACCTCCTGCCAGAACCGGGTCAAGACGGCGGCTTTCCGGGCGCGCCTGGCCTGAGCAGACCCGGCTGCGACGGGCCCAGCCTCGCGGGCCCGGAAATGTCGTACCCCCCTCGTATCGTGTCCACCATGAACTCACCACGCAGACGCCGCGCTCAGCCCCAGGAGCAGCGGTGCACGTGCGCGGAGTGCGAGGCCCTGGCCGGGGACATCGACCTCGACCCAGAGGCCTGCATGCGGGCCGTCGCCGATGACATTCGTGCCGTCGGCTGGTCCGTCTCCGCCGTCCTCGGCGACGAGATCGCGCCGCCGTGGGCGTATACCGTCGGCCTGTGGCTCAGTCAGCAGGGCCCGGAGCTGACCATGTTCGGCCTGCCGGTCGAGCATATGACGGTCATCCTGAACTCGATCGGGGATCGCGTCGCCCACGGCGCGGTCATCGAGGCCGGTGACTACCTGGACGGCATCTGCCCATGCCCGCTCGCGATCCGGCCTGTCGACGCAAGCTGGCGCGCGACCAGCATGTTCGCGGTGTCGGACCGGTACTACGGGTACGTCAGGCCGCCCTACCTGCAGGTGGTCTGGCCGGATCGCCGGGACCGCTTCCCGGGCGACGCCGGCTTCCAGCCCCGGTACGACGGTCGGCAGCCGATGCTGTGGCTGCCGAGGGACGACAACCCGCCGGGGGTGTGGACCAGGATCGACCAGCTCTGACTGTCGGTCAGCACTGTCTGTCAATCAGCACGGCCTGTCAATCAGCACGGCCTGTCAATCAGCACTGCCTGTCAATCAGCACGCCTGTCAATCAGCACGGCGGCGGGAATCCACAGGCCGGATAACGAGTTGCCAGCTAGAGGCTGTGATAGCTAGCGTCGGAGAGCCGGCGGTACTGACCAGTCCGGCCATGTGGCGATGAAGGGACCGAGGCGATGTCGCGCGGTGGGCTGATCCGCCGGTATCCCGTGCTTGCGGTCCGGGACTTCCGGCTGCTGCTCGGCGACCGGCTGATCGCTCCGGCCTCGGTCGGCTTCTCCATGGTCGGCGTGTCGTTCGCGGTACTCAAGGCCACGAATTCACCGGTCGACCTGTCCTACGTCTTGGCCGCCCAGATTGCTCCGTCGCTGGTGTTCGCCGTGATCGGCGGTGTGGCCGCCGACCGGTTCCCGCCACAGCGGGTAATCGTCACGGCCAACCTGCTGATGGCTCTCGGCGAGGGGACCTTCGGCGTGCTCGCGCTGGCCAGTCATCATCCGCCGCTGTGGGCGATGATCGGCCTTGAGATGATCACCGGAACCGGGGTCGCGCTCTTTTATCCCGCGTCCTCGGCGCTGCTCCCCCGCATCGTCCCGGGCAGCATGCTGCAGGAAGCGAGCGCGATCAGCCGCCTGGCGATGAACACCGGCCAGATGTCGGGGGCCGCCGTGGCCGGTCTGCTGGTCGCTGCCGCAGGCCCAGGCTGGGCCCTGCTGATCTGCGGAATCGGCATGATTGCCACGGTGCCGCTGCTGCTGTCCATCCGGGGCGCGCGGGACGACCTGCGGGCCGCTGGCACGGACGGAGAAGGCGGGCCACCGCCCAGCCTGCTCACCGAACTGCGCGAGGGCTGGTCGGAGTTCCGTTCGCACACCTGGCTGTGGGTGATCGTCGCCCAATTCTCCATCGTGCTGATGGCCTGGTACGGGGCGTTCTCGGTGCTTGGCCCGGTGGTGGCCAAGGCCCACCTCGGCGGCCCGGCGGCCTGGGGCGCGATCACCGCGGCCGATGCCTGCGGTCTGATCGCCGGCGGCCTGGTGTCGCTGCGGTTCACCCCGCGGCGGCCCATGCTGTTCGTGGTCCTCTGCGGGGCCGCGATTGCGATTTCCCCGCTGTCGCTGGCCATGGTCCTGCCGCTCGTGGCGGTGTGCGCGGCGTCGTTTGGCCTGGGCGTGTTCGTCGAGATGATGATGGTGGTCTGGACGGTCACGATGGCGCGGAACATCACGCCGGCGAAGCTGGCCAGGGTGTCGTCGTACGACGTTCTCGGCTCCGTCATGACCATGCCCATCGGGGCGCTGATCGCCGGCCCGGTTGCGCACGCGATCGGTGTCTCCCAGGCGCAGTACGCCGCGGCTGCCGTGATCGTTCTGGCCTCCGCGCTAGCCCTCATTCCCCGTGACATCCGCACGATCCGCAATAGCGGCCCGGTGACTCCGCAGGAGCGAGCCGCGGCCGAGAGCACCGCAGAGGCGCTGGAAATACTGCCGCACTAGCAGGCAGCGGCCGGACGGCGGGGCCCCCGTGGTCCCGCCGTCCGGCCGTCTTCTTATGCCGGAGCCCTTTCTCGGGCTCTTTACCGCTCAGACGTTTTTCTGGTAGGAGCGGAACGTGGCCACGGAGATGGCCACACAGACCACCGCGAGCACCAGCAGGCCGCCGCAGCGGACCCCGATCGCGCTCCAGTCCGGGTGGGCCGAGACCGCGGAGCGGCCGATCTGCACCACCCAGTTCAGCGGGTTACGTGAGGCAATGGCCTGCATCCAGCCGGGCATGAGCTGGGTCTGCATGAACGCCGAGGACAGGAACATCAGCGGCAGCATGAAGAACGTGTACACCCCGATGATCGCCTCGCGGGAGCGCAGCGTCATGCCGACCGCGTTGGATAGTGCGCCGAACACCACTCCGACCAGGATCGACGCCGCGACCATGACCGCGACGCCGGCCACGCCACCGTGATAGCGAGCCCCGCCTGCCAGGCCGAGGCCCACGATGATCAGGGACTGCACGGCTGTGCTGACGGACTGCTCGGCCACGGAGGCGTTCATAATGGCGATGCGGCTGGCCGGGGAGACCAAGAACCGGTTGAGCGTGCCACGCTCGACCTCCTCGATCATGGACATCCCCGCCCACATGTTGCCGGACATGGCGTTCATCGCGACCAGCCCGGGGACCAGGTAGTCCAGGTAGGTGCCGTGATAGGCGAAACCGGGGATGTCGATGATCCGGCGGAACAGCTGGCCGAACAGGAACAGCCAGATGGCCGGCTGGACGACGCTGAACGCCAGCACCCATGGCTGCCTGATCAGGGCGTGGATCTTCCGGCCGGTCAGGTACCAGGTGTGGACCATGGCGGTGCGGAACGGGACGGCGCCAGATGACGGCGCGGCGGGGCCGGTGGTGCCGGACGGCCTGGTGTCGAGGTCCATGGTGGTCATTACTTGCTCGCCTCCGCGGTCTGGAGCTGGCTGGTGTTCTCGCCGCGGTCGGCGCTCTGCGACTCGCGGTAGCGGCGGCCGGTGTGCCGCAGGTACACGTCGTCGAGCGACGGCCGGGCCACGGCCACCGAGACGGCGCTTATCCCCGGCCCGCTGCAGCGCGCCCAGCACGACCGGTACGGCGGCCGCCCCGTCATCGCTGCGGGCGGAAACGTCCCGGCCGGCCAGGATCACCTCCCGCACCTGCGGCAAACTGCCCAGCACCGCGCGGGCCAGACCGGTATCGGCGTCGCCAGGCAGTTCCACCTGCACGACGTCGCCGTGCAGCTCGCCCTTGAGCGCGTCCGGAGTGCCGGTCGCGACGACCCGGCCCCGGTCCACGATGGCCAGCTGGCTGGCCAGCCGATCGGCTTCCTCCAGGTAGTGCGTGGTCAGCAGCACGGTCATCCCCTCGATGCCGGCCAGCCGCCCGATCTCGGTCCACATGGCAGTCCGGGACTCCGGGTCCAGGCCGGTCGTGGGCTCGTCCAGGAAAAGCACCGCGGGCCGGTGCATCAGCCCCAGGGCCACATCCAGGCGGCGCTGCATGCCGCCGGAGTACGTCATGACCAGCCGCCCGGCCGCATCGGACAAGCCGAAGTGGGCGAGCAGCTCCTCCGCGCGAGCCCGGACAGCACCGCCGCGCAGGCCGTACAGCCGGCCCTGCAGGATCAGGTTCTCCCGGCCGGTAGCCCTGGGGTCGGCGCCGGAACGTTGCGCCACCACTCCGATCAGCTGCCGGACCCGGCCCGGCCGGGCCAGCACGTCGATGCCGTCTACGCTGGCCTGGCCCTCGTCCGGCCGGGCCAGCGAGGTCAGGATCTTGACGGTCGTGCTCTTGCCCGCTCCGTTCGGGCCGAGAAGTCCGTAGATGATGCCGCGCGGGACGCTGATGTCCAGCCCGTCCAGGGCCCGGATGCCCTGCTTGCGGCCGCGCACGGCGTAGGTCTTGACTAGTTGGCGCGCCTCGATGGCGCACTGAGCAGAACTCACAACTATCTCCCTCGTGGTTGATGGACCAGGTCCGGTCCAGACCCGCGAGGAGAAACCCGGCTACGCTTAGCGGTGGGACCTCGGGTTTCCGCGTTCTCGCGGGGATCGATCTGAGGTTGACGGCCCCGGCCGCCGGTGTTGCCGCACCTGGCCGGGGTCGTTTTCTTAGCTGTCGGCCGCTTCCCCCTTCCTCCCGCAGCTCGGCCATCGTGGTGGCCTCGTCGGGGAACTCCCCGGACTGGTGATAGCGCCGCCAGGCGCTGACCCCGGGGAAGGTTTCGTCGGTGAGCTCCTTCGAGCACCCCGCGCACCCACTCCGCCTCGGCTCGCTGCAGCGCGAGGTGGTATTCGGATTCGATCAGGAACAGCCGGGGCAGCTGAGCGCTCAGATCTTCCAGGCTGGCCTGGTGCCTGGCGACGGCAGTATCCAGCGCCTCCAGCCGCTGGCGCAGCAGGCTGATCAGCTCGTCCGGGCCCAGGATTCCCGACTCGCCCAGCGCCGCCTCGAACCGGGTGTACTCGCGCTCCGGTTCGCTGAGCAGCTCACGCAGCCAGTCGGTGACCTCGGCCTGACCGGCTTCGGTGATCCGGTAGGTGGTCCGTTCCGGCTGCCTGCCCTCCCGGGCGACCTCCACGGCCTCGATGAAGCCATGCTTCTCCAGGTTCTGCACGACCGTGTAGAGCGAGCCCCAGTTGATCTTGATGGCCTCGTCCTTGCCGCGGTGCCGGAGCTGCGTCGCCATCTCGTACGGGTACATCGGGCGCTCCATCAGCATCGTGAGCAACGACAGCGCCAGCAGGTTGCTGACTTTCCGCCGTTTCGCCATCCCGTATCACCTCGTTCCCGAATCCTCGCTACCGAAGATTCGCTACCAAGTACTCGTAGACGAGTATAGGCACGGGTTCTTGACCGTCTGCAACGCGGAAAACCAAGATCTTTACCGAACGGGCGGGGATCACGCTCTCGCGCCACCTCGAGCCGACCCTGCAGGCTCGCCCCCTCAAGGGTTGCTCGCCCCTCCTGGACACTGCCTTGCCTCCTGCGGGTCGGCGGGCGCCTGCTGGTTAGCCCCTTCCGGCTCGCAGCCGCTCCAGAAGGGTCCCGGCCGTCCTCGCTGGGGGTGATCTCCGGGCTCAAAAGGCCATGAAATCCCTAGTTGACCACGTTGGAACGCGCTGAAACCGGGGTTTCATACCGCGGGTAATGGAGGACGGCGCTGCCTGGCGACGGGCCTGGGCACGTTCCTGAGGCTCACATCTGATGCGCTATCCCAGCCGCCACAGCCATCCCATACGCGCGGCCTGAGTGTGGCCGGGGCAGGCCGCCTACGTCATCGTGTGCAGTTACCCCCGGAAAGAACTGCACACGATCTCGCCGATATTGGGGCGAGGGCCGGAATCTGGTCGCGTGGTGGCACGGGTCAGCGCTTACCGGGCCTACCGGGGGACGGGCTAGCCGAAGAAGACCTCGGCTTCGGCGTAGCGCTGCGGGGGTACCAGCTTGAGCTGGCTGGTGGCCTCGGCCAGGGGCACCCGGACGATTTCGGTGCCGCGCAGGGCGACCATGACGCCGTATTCCTCCTCGTGCACGGCCTGGACCGCGTGCACACCGAACCTGGTGGCCAGCACACGGTCGAACGCGGTCGGCGTCCCGCCGCGCTGGATGTGACCGAGCACGGTGCAGCGGGCCTCCTTGCCGGTCCGCTTCTCGATCTCGCCGGCCAGCATCTGGCCCACGCCGCCCAGCCGCACGTGGCCGAACGAGTCGAGTTGCTCGCTGGAGGTCGCCAGGTCCTCGCTGAGCGGGTGGGCACCTTCGGCCACGACCACGATCGGCGCGAACCTGGTCTGGAACCGGTGCTGCACGTACGCGCAGACCCGCTCGATGTCGAAGGGGCGCTCCGGGATGAGGATCACGTTCGCACCGCCAGCCAGCCCCGCGTGCAGCGCGATCCAGCCGGCATGCCTGCCCATAACCTCGACGATCAGCGCCCGGTGGTGGCTTTCCGCGGTCGTGTGCAGCCGGTCGATCGCCTCCATGGCGATGTTCACCGCGGTGTCGAAGCCGAAGGTGTAATCGGTGGCGCCGAGGTCGTTGTCGATCGTCTTGGGCACCCCGACCACGGGGACGCCCTGCTCGCCCAGCTTGGTGGCCACGCCCAGCGTGTCCTCGCCACCGATGGCGATGAGCGCGTCGACGCCGAGGCCGGCCAGGTTGTCCTTGATCCGCTCGATGCCGTTGCGGCCGCCGCTGCCGGCGCTCTTCAGCGGGTTGGTCCGGGACGACCCCAGGATCGTGCCGCCGCGCGGCAGGATGCCCCGTACCGCCTGGACGTCAAGGGGCACGGTGTCGCCTTCGAGCGGCCCGCGCCACCCGTCACGGAACCCGACGAACTCCAGGCCGTACTCCTGCACGCCCTTGCGGACGACGGCGCGGATAACTGCATTCAGGCCGGGGCAGTCGCCGCCACCGGTAAGGACACCCACTCGCATGGCACCAACCTTAGTGGGCCGGAGGGCGGCATGGACGGCTGCGGCGCGACCTCAGGGAAATCTCATCCGATCGGGCTTCACATCGCCGGGTTTCCGCCCTCGCCGCTCCCCTTATCCGGCATCTCCCGACTCGCGGCGATCTCGGCCTTGGCGGCGCGGGCGTCCACGTCGACGTACTCCTGGCCAGAGAGCTTCGCGATCGCCTGCATGATCTCGTCGGTGATCGTCCGCAGCAGCTGCTTGTCGGCTTCGTGGCCGTGGTAGCGGGAGAAATCGAGTGGCTCGCCGAACCGGACTTCCGGCCGGATCCGCGGATTAGGCCAGATCGTGCTGGGGGGCTGGAACTCGAACGTATTGATCATGGCGCATGGCACCACCGGCGCGCCGGACTCGACCGCCAGCCGGGCGACGCCCGTCTTTCCCCGGTACAGCCGACCGTCGGGGCTGCGGGTGCCCTCGGGGTAGATGCCGAGCACATGCCCTTCCGCCAGGACCTGCAGGCCAGTCCGGATGGCCTGCTCGCTGGCTGCTCCCCCGGCCCGGTTGATGGGGATCTGGCCGACGCCACTGAAGAAGGCCTTGCTGATCAGCCCCTTCAGCCCGCGCCCGGTGAAGTACTCCGACTTGGCCAGGAAGATCACCCGGCGGGGCACCGGGAGCGGCCCGAAGAAGTGGTCGGAAAACGACAGATGGTTGCTGGCCAGGATGACCGGCCCATGCCGGGGCACGTTCCTGACCCCCCGGGACCGGGGCCGGAAGATGATCTTCAGCAGGAGCCCGAGCGTGTACTTCGTCATCCAGTAACCCACGAGCACATCGTCCCACGTCCTGGGACCGATGAGGAGCAGTCGCGAGCCGCTACCAGCTCAGCGCGCGGTGCCCCTATGCCGTGACCGCAGCGGGGCGTGACCACGATCTCCTGAGGCGTGGAGGCACTCACCCGCCGATGCGGCGCGGGCGGGCGGCATGCGACGATGCCACCATGTCATCACCGCTTCCCGGCACACTGCTTCCTGGCGCGGAGCCGTTCGAGCACGCGGGCGGCCCGATCGGCGTGCTGCTGTGCCACGGTTTCACCGGCAGCCCGCAGACCCTGCGCGCCTGGGCCGACTACCTGGCCGCCCTGGGATTGTCCGTCAGCCTGCCCCGGCTGCCCGGCCATGGCACCCGGTGGCAGGATCTGGCCCGGACCGGCGGTGACGACTGGTATGCCGAGGTGGACGCCGCATTCGGGATGCTGGCCGCACGGTGCGAGCAGACCTTCGTGTTCGGCCTGTCGATGGGTGCCTGCCTGGCCCTGCGGCTGGCCGAGACCCACCAGGGCGCGGTGCGCGGCCTGGTGCTTGTCAACCCCTCGCTGGCGCCGGATACCAAGCTGTTCCTGCTGGCTCCGGTACTCAAGTACGCAGTGCGCTCGCTGCCCGGCATTGCCAGTGACATCAAGAAACCCGGATCCAGCGAGACCGGCTACGACCGGGTACCGGTCCGCGCGGCGGCCACCTTGCCCAAGCTCTGGAGCATGACGGTCAAGGATCTGAGCCGGGTGACACAGCCAGTGCTGGTGTACCGCAGCTCGGTCGACCACGTGGTTGGCCCGGCCAGCATGCGGGCGCTGCTCGCCGGGCTGCCGGGCGGTCAGGTCACCGTGCGCGAGCTATCCGACAGCTATCACGTAGCCACCCTCGACAACGATGCCCAGACCATCTTCGAGGGCAGCAGCAAGTTCGTCCAAGATCACGTCGGCTGACGGCAAAATCTCAGGGCGGTGAGGCTTTCATCGGACGTGGCCGAGCCGGGTCGACGGCCGGTTTTCGACCCGCTAACTTGGGAGTTGTGCAAGCCCCAGCTCCAGCGCCGTCGCCCGGGATGGTCGACGCCTCGCGCAGGCACCTGACGGAGCGATACGCCTCCGGCGTGGACCTGCTGCTGTGGGAGACCGAGAAAAGGCTCATTCCCGACCTGGAAGCGATCCGGCTGGTGGCCGAGGCCGCGGCTGAGGGGCGGGCCGAGGGACTGGACATGGGAGCTGCCCTGGTCCTGGTCCAAGCGGCCCGGCTCGGGCTCGATCACCTCGAGTACGACCTGTTCCAGGCGGCGCAGGCGATGGACATGAAACCGGAAGCGATCGCCGCGGTGCTGGACCTGCCGGACGGCGCGTCCGCGCAGGACCGGCAGCGGTGGCTGGAGAGCCGGCGGGCGCTGCCGTACACGGCGGTGGAATCGCCGCGGCCGAAGAAGCCTGCCGCCGACACGCAAGCCGGGCACCGGTCCAGATCTTCCCGCGCGGGCTGAGCGTGCACCGCGCCGAGGTATGCGGCCAGCACTCATCTTCCTACGCCTTCGGCTTAATCTCCGCAGGCTGGCGCGAATCAGCATGCCGGTCCGGGATTTACTCTCCCGGCATCGGACCCCGGACAGCTATCGTGGAAGCAGGGCTTCGCTTCGGACATCGGTGGGGACGTGCCGGACTGGGATAACACGGAGAGCAGGGAAAGCGGCGAGGACGCAGCGTGGCGTGAACTTGTCGCCCGGTTCGACGAGCCTGTGCTCGCCACAGAGCCCGCCCCCTGGCCCGAACGCGAGAACGTGTCTGGGGCCAGCGATCCCCGTGGGGGCGGGCCCTCTCCCAGCGCCGGCGGTGCTCCGGAGGCCGAGCGGCTCCCCCGGACCGCGGATTCCCCGGGGACCGACGCCCTTCTCCGGCCTGGAGGCGGCCCAGAAACCGGGGGTCGCCCGGGACCCGATTCACCGGGGCCCGCGGGGCGCCGGGACGGCGGGGATGCCCCGGTAGCCGGTACTAGCTCCCGGAAGGCACCCGGACAGACCGGGACGGACCGGCCAGACGACTCGAGGCCGGGCGGCCTGGAGGCCGGCGAACCTGGACGCGGCGCCGAGGAAATGCGCAGCGCAAACGGGGTACGCGGATTTGACGACGAAGAGGTCCGGGGCGCGTTCGGCGCCGACGGGCTGCTGCGAGCCTCCGAGCCGGACGTGATTCAGGCCGCGCGCCGCGACCGGACCACGTCCGCGCACGGGAACCGGTCGCGGAAAATCCGTTCCGCGCCGGCCCGAGCCGACCGACGACGAGGGCCACTACGTTCCGCCCGCCCCTCCCCCGCTGCCCAAGCTTGACCCGGTCACCAAAGGCGCCTGGGCAGCACTGTTCGGTGGCCCCGCGTACCTGGTCATCGCGACGGCCGTGGGCTGGTCGGTGCCCGGCATCGCCGCGTTCTGCGCGGTGGCGGCGTTCGTGACCGGGTTTGCCATCCTTGTGCTGCGGATGAACGAGCCGGGCTCGGGCGGACCCGACGACGGGGACGATGGTGCCGTTGTCTGACCGGAGAGGGCCTAAGCGGAGCGAGCCCCAGCCCGGGCGCCCGCGGACGGAGCGGCCGTGGTCGGAGCGGCCGTCGCCGCCGCGGACCTGGACGGAACAGGTGGGGGATGACCAGCCGTGGCCGGAGGAGTCGCCTTGGGCGGTGTGGCCGTGGGCCGACTGGCTTCCCGGGCGAGATCAGCGGCACCGACGATCCCCGCGTCCTCCCCGAGCTGAGCGACCCTGATCTCCGCTACCGGCCGGTAGCCGCGGCCGGGCAGCGCGCGCTCGTAAGCGACTCGCGCCGGATCCAGGAGCAGATCGCCGGCCTCGGACACGCCGCCTCCGATGACGAAGCAGGCCGGATCGAGAACGGCGGCCAGGTCGGCCAGGCCCTGTCCGAGCCAGGTGCCGATGGTCTGGAAACAGCGCAACGCGGCGGGGTCGCCTTCCTGCGCGGCCTTGGTGATCACCGGGCCGGAGATGCCCTCGGGCATTCCGTCGCCGAGCTGAAGCAGCCTGCTGGCGCCACCTGGCGTTCGCCGGGCGAATTCGCGCGCCTCGGCAACCAGGGCGTTACCGCTGCAGTACTGCTCCCAGCAGCCCCGATTCCCGCAACCGCACAGCCTGCCGTCCGGGACCACGCGGATGTGCCCGGGCTCGCCCGCGATCCCCCACCGGCCCCGGTAGAGCTGGCCGCCGATGATGATGGCGGCACCAATGCCGGTGCCCAGTGCCACCAGCATCACGTCGGAGAAGCCCTGGGCCGCGCCGAACCGCTCCTCGGCCCAGGCTGAGGCGTTGGCGTCGTTCTCCACCAGCACCTCGCGGCCGAGGCGCTCCTCCACCCGCTGCTTCAGCGGCTCGTCACGCCAGGCCAGGTTGGGTGCGAACAGCATGGTCGCGCGGTTACTGTCGACGAACCCGGCGGCACCGAGCCCAATGGCCGTGACCTCGTGGTCAGCGAGAAGTTCGGTCACAACGTCGGCGATGGCCATTTCGGTCCGGGCTGGGCTGGCCGCAGGCGTCGATCGCTTCAGCTTGGCGAGGATACGACCGCTGGAATCGACTACCCCTGCCGCGACCTTCGTGCCACCGACATCAACGCCGATGGCGAGCGTCATTGGCCGGTATCCCGGCGATCTGGCGAGCCCGTACGGGGAGGCGTGGAGCCTGGCCGTTCGGAAGATCGATTTTGATCTTGGGCCTTCAGGACCTGCTCGAAGGCGGAGAAGGCATCCGTCACCACATTCGCCAGCACCCCGCCCGCATCGGCCAGCCGCGCGCCCAGGCCACCCGGGTTACCCAGCCGCGCCGCGCGGGCCGCCTGGCAGACCGGGCACCACTGGCACTCCGGCGGCTCGTCCGGGGGCAGCTCGTTGGTAGCCGTGTCCCACACGTCGCCGGTCGGCCGCCGCTCCTGCCCAATCGTGCGCTTGACCTGATCCGCGACCTGGTTGGCCATGGTGCGCGCGCCGGCCTTCATCAGCCAGCGCTGGAAGTCGGCGACAGGGTCGTTACGGTTCGGCTGGCTGCGCCCGCCGGACTGACCATTTCCACCTGACCGGCCATTGCCCCGGTACTCAGACTCGCCATCGTTACGGGACTGGCCGCTGTTATCCGGCTGACCGGTCTCTCGGTATTCCGACACCTGACGCCTCCTACCCTGATGCTACCCGCTACAGCTGCAGGACGAACGGGGTGCCAGTGGCCCGGAAGTGGCCCACGTTCAGGCATTCCGTCACACCGACCCTGGTCCTGCGGGCAAGCGGCTGGTGTACGTGCCCAAAGATCGAATATCGCGGCCGGGTGGCCTTGATCACGTCGAGCAAGGCCACGCTGCCCTTCTCCAGACGCCGCGCGACGGTGTCGTAGAGAAGTTCGGGGACGGCGGGCGGGATGTGCGTGCATAGCACGTCCACCTGCCCGAGCGCCTCGAGCTTGGCCCGGAACTCATCCTCGGGCATTTCGTACGGCGTCCGGTAGAGAGATTTCAGCCCACCGCCGGCGAAGCCGAACGTCAGGCCGCCCAGTTCTACCGTGCCGCCATCCAGTACATAATGTCCGCGTTTGGAATATTGTTCCCACATGGCCGGGACATCGACGTTGCCGTAGGTCAGGTAGGCCGGCTCAGGCATGGCCCCGAACATCGCGGCGTACTGGCGGGACATGGCCGCCTCGAACAGGGCGCTGCGACTCTCCGGGCGGGACGCGAACAGGCCCATCGAGAATTCCCGGGCCTCATCGAACTTCTTGGCCAGTCGCAGCTCCACATACCTGCTGGCCGCCTCCGCACCGAACAGGTCAGCGAAGATGCCCTGGCCGTGATCGGCATAATCCAGGAACAGCAGCAGGTCGCCCAGGCAGATCAGCGCGTCGGCGCCATCGGCTGCGCGCGCCAGCGCATCCGCCCGGCCGTGCACGTCGCTCACCACGTGAACTCGCATGTCACTACCGTAGGCCGGCCGCCGCGCAAGATCGTAACCGGGAAATGGCCGGCAGGCGCTCTAAGCTAATACTGCAAAGTAACGATGAGTTGGCCAGCCATGAGGTGGAGACAACGTGCGCGAATTCAGCCTTCCGGCCCTGGCGCAGATCCCCGCGACTGCGAACCTCGCCGATGCCGTCTCCCGGCGGGCGGCGGAACAGCCGCACGCCGTCATGCTGCGCCGCCAGGACCTCGGCGGCAACTGGACCGACGTGACCGCCGGGCAATTCGCCACCGAGGTCGTGGCGGTGGCCAAGGGCCTGCTCGAGGCCGGGATCGGCGCCGGGGACCGGGTCGCGCTGATGTCGCACACCCGGTACGAGTGGACGCTGATCGACTACGCCATCTGGACCGCCGGCGCGGTGACCGTGCCGGTCTACGAGACTTCCTCGGCCGAGCAGGCCGAATGGATCCTCAGTGACTCGGGCGCGCGGGCCTGCTTTGTGGAGAACGCCGGCTACGCGCAGACGATAGAAAGCTTCCGGGACCGGGTCCCGGCGCTGCTGCATGTCTGGGGCATCGAGAGCGGAGGCGGCTCCTCGCTTGAGGCGCTCCGGACGGCGGGTTCGGACGTCACCGACGAGGCCGTCACCGAGCGCGCGCACGCCGCGCAGGCTTCCGACCCGGCCACCATCATCTACACCTCGGGCACTACCGGCCGTCCCAAGGGCTGCGAACTGACCCACCGGAACCTACTGGCCGACGTGCGCAACGCCTTCCTCGGCCCGCTGACCGTGATCGCCACCGCCGATGACCCCAGCACCCTGCTGTTCCTGCCGCTGGCCCACGTGTTCGCCCGGATCATCGAGGTGGGCTGCATCGAGGGCGGGATCGTGCTCGGGCACTGCGCCGACATCAACGCGCTGCTGCCATCGCTGGGTTCGTTCCAGCCCACGTTCATCCTCGCCGTACCACGCGTGTTCGAGAAGGTCTACAACGGCGCCGAGCAGAGGGCGGTCAGCGAGAAGAGGGGCCCGATCTTCAAGCGTGCGGCTGAGGTCGCGATCGCTTGGAGCCGGGCGCTGGACGAGCCAGGCCGCCCGGCGTTCGGTCTGCGGGCCCAGCATGCGCTGTTCGACCGGCTGGTCTACGCCAAGCTCCGGGCCGCCCTCGGCGGCCGCGCCCAGTATGCGATCTCGGGTGGGGCGGCGCTGACCGAGCGGCTGCTGCACTTCTTCCGCGGTGTAGGCGTGACCGTCCTGGAGGGCTACGGGCTGACCGAGACAACCGCCGCGACCACGGTCAACCGGCCGGACCGCAACAAAATAGGCAGCGTTGGCCTGCCGCTACCCGGGGTCGGGATCAAGATTGGCGACGACGGGGAGATCCTGATCCGCGGCGCGAACGTCTTCCCTGGCTACTGGCAGAACGAGGCGGCTACCAAGGAGACCTTCGCCGAGGACGGCTGGTTCCGCACCGGTGATGTCGGGGAGCTGGATGAGGAGGGCTTCCTGACCATCACCGGGCGGAAGAAGGAGATGATCGTCACCGCCGGCGGGAAGAACGTCGCGCCCGCGGTGCTCGAAGACCGGATCCGCAGCCACGCCCTGATCAGCCAGTGCATGGTAGTCGGGGACGGCCGCCCGTTCGTCGCTGTGCTGATCACCCTGGATACCGACGCGCTCGGCCCATGGAAGCAACAGCACGGAAAGCCGGCTGACGCGACCGTCGCGGATCTGCGGGACGACCCTGATCTGATCGCCGACGTGCAGAGCGCGGTTGACGATGCCAACAAGGCCGTGTCCCGGGCCGAGTCGATCAGGAAGTTCCGCATCCTGGACACAGATTTCACCCAGGAAAGCGGGCAGCTCACGGTCAAGCTGGGCATTCGCCGGAACGTGCTGCTGAAGGATTTCGCCGCGGACATCGACGCGCTCTACTCCTGAGTTCGGCTGCTGGGGTGGCCTTCGGGTCTAGCCGACCAGGTGGCCACCAGCCCGGCGCCGGGCGCTCGGCTCGTGCAGCAGGGCCGAGGAAGTCCTGAATAGGAACTCGGGGTAGTCCTCTGGTGCCCTGTCCCGGTCAACGAGATACCTGTCCGGGGCGGTCATCAGCGTGGTGACACGCCGCTGGGCATAGTGGCACTCGGCGAGCACGCTGCGCGCCTGCCGAGCGGCCCGGGCCAGGCCGGACAGCAGCCGGCCCGGCAGACTCTGCCGCTGGTTCATCTCAGGCCTCCCGGGCCTGGCGGTGCCCGCGCCGCGCCGCGTGGCCAGCCAGCCTGCGAAGCGGGCCGCGTCCCGCGGCGTGCTCTTCGCCGGCCCGGCGGGCCGCCGCCGCCTGCTGACGGGATTCCCTGATGTGGTCGAAGGCGAGGCTCTGGGTCATGCTCGGGTTCATCGTTTCTCCTCGATGCTGAGCCAATTCGCTGGGCCATTCCTGACCGTTCACCATCGAGTTTCGCGGTAAGGCCTTGGCCACCGCATTGGATGAACACCCTATCTTGCCTGCTGAGAGGGGTCTTAGGACCAGCTAGACCGGTCTTAGGAGCAGACTTGGTCTTAGGAGCAGACTTGGTCTTAGGCCGGTCCCGCGCCGTGGACGGGGGCACCGCTCAGGATCGCCTGCAGCCGGGCGGCGGCCAATTCCTCGCGCCAGTCCCGCTCCACCCAGGCCAGCCCCTTCTCCCCCATAGCCCGGGCCCTGGCCGGGTCGGTGAGCAGCTCGGTGATGCGGGCGGCCAGACCGGGAACGTCACGGACCACATAGCCGGTCTCGCCGTCCAGGACGGCGTCCGGAGCCCCGCCCGAGTCCCCTGCGATCACGGGGAGGCCCGTAGCGGATGCCTCCAGGTAGACAATGCCGAGACCTTCCACGTCGAGCCCGGCCCGACGGGTCCGGCAGGGCATGGCGAAAACGTCCGCCGCGTCGTAATAGCTGGGAAGTTCGGCCCACGGGACCGGGCCAGTGAATATCACCGCGTCGCTAACACCCATGCGGCCAGCCAGGCGGCGCAGCGCTGGCGCATAAGGTCCGTCGCCCACCAGCAGCAGCACCGCGTCACTGACCTGCGCCCGGACCGCGGGCCACGCCCGGATCAGGGTGTCCTGGCCCTTACGCGGGACCATCCGGGACACGCACGCCACGACCGGTCGGCCCGGCACGCCGTGCCGCTGCCGGACCGCCTCACCGCCCGCTCCGGGATGGAAGAACGACACGTCGACGCCGGGCGCCAGCCGTACCATCTGGCTGACCGCAGCCGGGGAGAACGCCCGGGCCAGCCGCACCCGGAAATACTCACCCAGGTAGGTAACCACGTCGACCTCGTCGCCAATGCGCCGCAGTAGCGCCCGGGCGCCGGGCAGGGCGGCCCAGCCCGCCTCGTGGCCGTGGGTCAGCGCCACGGCCCGTCGCACGCCCGCCTTGCGCAGCACGGGCGTAATGAGGCCGAGCGGGGCGGCCGCACCGAACAGGACCGTGTCGCAGCCATACTCGGTGGCGATCGCCGCCGCGCGCCGCGACACACCGGGAACCGGCAGCATGAGCGAGGTCGGATGCCGGATGACTGGGAAGGGCTGACGTGCGTCGAACTCGGCCGCGCCTTTCCAGGCTGGGGCGTACACGGTGACCGAGCCCGCGGGCAGCCCGGTAGCCAGCGCGTGCACGAACGACTGGATGCCGCCCTGACGAGGCGGGAAGTCGTTGGTGACGATCAGCGTGCGCGGCACCGGACGAGTGTATAAGCAGCCGCCGTCCCGCTCACGGTGCCAGTGTTCAAGAGCCAGCACTCACGTGGCCGCTACTGCTGGAGCCGGCGGCGTGGCGGCCAGGTGTTCGGCCTTCCGCTTCTCGTGCTCGCCGTACAGCAGCGTCCACACCGAGAGTGCGATCGCGAACAGGTACGGCACCAGCTTGGAGCGGACCAGCGCGACCTCCGTCGACGTGGCCGACACAATCGCGATCCGGATGCCCGCCTCCACGAGTTAGGCGAAACCCCACCACGCGGTGATGACGGCGAAGGCACGGCGGACCCCCGGGTAACGCCAGGCGCCGGTGACGTCACGGCCCTTGGCTGTGTCCGGTTGGAGCAGCTCGACTGCCAGCCGGAAGATGAGCGGTTTGCGCCGGCGCAGCGAGAGCAGGGCAGCCAAGAGCAAACACCACCGAGGGCACCGAGCCTTCCAGCAGGTACAGCCGGGCATCATGGCTGGTCAGTCCCAAGATGGGCCCGACTGCGATGCCAGCCAGGACCACGGCGCCAATGAGGTCCATGCGGCGCTCGGCTAGGGCGCTGATGGCGATTCCCAGCGCGGGCAGGACACCGCTGAGCACGAGCGCGGTGACTGGGCTCAGCCCAGCCGAACGCAGCAGGGCATACGCCAGCAGCGGGCCGCCCAGGTCGAAGACGATGATCATGGCCGCCTGGCGCGGGCGGCTGGGGGACGCCGGGAGGGGCGGATGGCGGTGAGCCGGGACCAGTGGGCCATGTGCCTCTCGGTGCCGCGTCGTCGCTCACAGGGCGAGGCTAGGCAGACGGCGGCCCGGCGGGGCGGCTGGGTGCTGTTAGAGGCCGGAGGTGGGGTTGAGGCACTGCCAGATGACGTCTAGTTCCCGATCGAGCTCGGGATAGCCGAGCCGGAGCTGCTCCCAGCTCACCCGTCGGCGCTTCGACCGGACCCGGCAGAAGACGACGATGGCGCCGGCCAGCAGGACCGCCGCCGCACTGATAAGGGCGATGATTACCTCGATGCTCATACATGCCCCCTGTGGCGCGGTAAGCACGATCAGGACAAAGCGCCAGTCGGCTCAGTCATGGTCGGCTATGCGCCAGAAAGCTGCTACCCGCCTTGAGGCGAATGACACGCGCGTCAGGCAACGGATAGCACTGGATTCGTGGCCTGGCGCGCGGTGGGCTCCGGCGGCTGCTGCTACCGCGGGCGCCTGTGCAGTCAGGCGATCCGGCGCAGCCGGGTAATGGTGAGGCCGCCCTCGTCCAGCAGGTCGCCCGCGATGGAGGAGAAATTCTGCAGGTGCGGCTTTGCCAGGTGCGCGTCCAGGTGGTCGGCTGACTCCCAGTTCTCGTAGAAGAAGAACGCCCCTGGATCCTCCACGCCCTGGTGCAGGTCGTAGTTTACGTACCCGTCCTCTTCGCTGGTCGGCTGGATCAGCGCCTCCAGCGCGGCTCTCAGTTCGTCTTCCTTGCCGGGCTTGGCGTGCATATAGGCGATCACGGTCAAGAGGTCGCGGCGTGCGTCAGTCGGCGTTGGCATCGGCTGCTCCGGCATCTCTCGGACGGACACGATGGGGAGACTGTAAAACAACAGCCCCCACGGGTACAGACCCAGGGGCGGGCGCTTAAGGGCGTACGGCACCGTCGGCGTTACCGGAGTACCAGGACGTGCTCTCCGGGATCTTCTCGACGTCCATCCCGGTTTGCGGTGCGTCGATGATGTAGCCGCCGCCCACATACATGGCCACGTGCCCCTCACCGTTGTAGTAGATGAGATCACCGGGTTCGAGGGAAGACATCGATATGTGCGGCAGTGCCGCCCACTGCTCGAAGGTGTCGCGCGGTATCGATACGCCCGCTGCCGCCCACGCCGCCTGGGCCAGCCCGGAACAGTCGAAGCCGCTATGGCAGGGGCCGGTGGCGCCGTACACGTAGGGACAGCCGAGCTGAGCGAAAACGAACGCCACGGCCTTGCCGGCCTGGGTGGCGGTCGAGCCGCTGTACTGCTGTGCCGTCGTGCTGCCGTTCCCGCCGATCGAGTTGTTCTGCACCGTCTGCTGCTCAGGCTGGGTCAGGCCGGCCAGCGTGTTCTTTTCGGTGTCGATCAGCTTGCTCAGAGAGTTCTTGTGCGTTGTGAGCTGGTTCCTGAGGCTGACGATCCCAAGCTCGGTCCGCTGCATCTCCTGCTCGACACCCTGAAGCTGGCTGGCGTCTGTCAGCAGCTGCCGTGTCTGGGCGTTCCGGCTACCGGACAGCTCCATCAGCAGCGACCCCTGCTGGAGCACAACGGATGGATCGTTAGAGGTGAGCACGCCCGCCATGGAGGTCGATCCGGTGTCCTCGAACGCTGCGGCCGCGGTCTGCGCCACATTCGCCTGGGCCACGGAGAATTGAGCGTCGGCGTGGTGGAGGTGCACCTTCACCTGCGACAGCCGGGACTGCGCCGAGGAAAGCTGCTGGCTGGCCTGGTCGAGCTGCTCACTGACCTTGTCGAACTGGGAGGTGAGCTGATTGATCTTGGTCTGAACCTGGTTCACGGTGGGCTTCGGAGCAGCACCGGCACCGGAGGCGAAGACCACGAGCCCGCTGATTGCTACAAGCGCGGTCGCGAAAGCGGCGCCGCGGCGGACCCGGGATTTGCCACCCCTTAGCCGCGTACCCACGTGCCTACCACACTCCCTGGTCGTGTCATTTACCCTGCGCGTTCGCCCAGGTCTGGGACCCTGGTTACTGGCCAGGTAACTCGTGGCCAGCGTAGTGAAGCGAATAGGGGCGATTCAACCGATTCCCTTAATCCCAACTACTCCATTACGATGCCGGGATTCATGCGCAGGAACGGACTCGACACGCTACCATCACGACGTTTTACTGTCAGGCAGGACCCGCTGAGTCCATGTCTGCGCGCCGGGCAATATGCGTCCGCCCTGTGAGGAAAGGTGCAGCGGGGAGACCATACCCGCCTCGGCCAGGACCTGGAGCGCTCTGAGTTCGGCGGCGTCGAGTCCGGCCAGCATGGCGCCGGATGTACCCGCCGCGTCGCGCCGTTCGAGAACCGTAATAACACAATCCGCGCAAGCGGTACCGCGTATCACGCAGCGGTCACAACCAATCACCATGACGCCTCCTGTGCATTCCGTGAATGGACGAGCACACGTTAACGGCACCCTCTGACATTCCCTCCGGATGTGCGCGGCGCAGACCACCGGGAGCGCCGCGATGATGGCCGAGTGCTCCGTTAATGGGATATCAAGGCCGCAAGTGTCATCTAAAGTGACAAATCACTACGCTTTCTGGTAATGGCTCGGCTACCAGGAGCCGTTCTGAAGGTCAGCAAACGCTGGGTTCAGCACGTTCGGACGGCATCGATGCCCGGTTTCATGCCGTTCCGGCGAGGCGAAGGAGGCGGCGTCCCGTCTGGCGGGACGCAGAGACGGCGCCGTGGCCGGCGCAGGGGCGGCGGGGAGTGTGAATGGCGCCGGGGCGTGCAGGCGGCGGGCGTGCAGGGCGGCGGGGTGTGATGACGGCGAGCAGTGTGACTAGGGCAGCCGGACGGGCGCAAGACACGCCTGAGCACGGATGGGAGCGGGACACGCCTGAGCACGGATGGGAGCGGGACACGCCTGAGCACGGATGGGGGTGAGGCGGCGTGGCGGTAGGGACATGAGCGGCGTGGCAGTAGGTAAATGTCAGAGGGCGGATCTACGGTGGTGAGCGTGATCAGTCCGAGCGTGACGGCGCAGGCACGAGGCGGATTCGACGGCGCACCGGCGGCCCGCGCGGAACGACGGGGCCCGCAGCTCGAGCTGGTCCGGCCCGCATTGGCCGAACCCAGGCCCAGGGATACCGGGCTCGGGGATACCGGGCTCGGGGATACCGGGCTCGGGGATACCAGGCTCGGGGATACCAGGCTCGGGGATATCGGGCTCGGGAATACGAGGCTCGGGGAACCCACGCTCAGCGATGCTGGTCCCGGGGATAGAGGGCTCCGGGATACCGAGCTCAGCGAGGTGGAGTTCGCGGTCGTCGACCTGGAGACGACGGGCTGGTCGCCGCTGGAGGCAGCGATCACGGAGATCGGCGCGGTCCGGGTCCGCGGCGGGCAGCGGCAAGGGGAATTCGCTTCGCTGGTGAATCCAGGTACGCCGGTCCCGCCGAAGATCACCGATCTCACCGGGATCAGCGACTGGATGCTGGCCGCAGCCCCACGGCTGAGCATGGTGCTACCCGGCCTGCTCGAGTTCTCCCGGGGCTGCGTCCTGGTCGCGCACAACGCCCCGTTCGACTTGGGTTTCCTGACCGCCGCCTGCGGGACCTGCGGCGTTGCCTGGCCCGGTTTCACCGTGCTGGACACCGTGATGCTGGCCCGCCAGGTCATGAACCCGGACGAGATACCCGACTGCAAGCTCGGCACGCTGGCCGGGTTCTTCCGCGCCCGGACGACACCGAGCCACCGGGCACTGGCCGACGCCCGCGCCACCGCGCACGTGCTCGGCTGGCTGATCCGCCGTCTGACCCACCAAGGCGTGCACACCCTCGGCCAGCTTCACGCCCTTGGCCAGCTCCGGGCCTGGCCGGACGTAGTAGCGTAAGCGCCAGCCCGAGCAACGCCGGCAAGGATCTGGGAGGCATCAGGTGGTCACCGCGATCGTTCTGGTCAGGGCGGACATCCAGCGCATTCCGGAGGTTGCCGAGACCATCGCCCAGATCAGGGAGGTAAGCGAGGTGTATTCGGTCACCGGCGAGTTCGACCTGGTGGCCATGGTCCGCGTCCGCTCGCACGAGGAGCTGGCCGACGTCATCCCGGGGCGGCTCAATAAGGTCGCGGGGGTCACGCACACCGAGACCCACATCGCCTTCCGCACTTACACGCGGCACGACCTCGAGGCCGCGTTCTCGCTGGGCCTGGACGCCGACCTGTAATCGGGTGGCCGGTGTTAGCTGGCCGGTGTTAGCTGGCCCGGTGCTAGCTGGCCAGTCGGCGGCTTACCGCTATCCAGCGGTCCAGCAGCGCGCTAGCGTCACCGGAGTCGACCGCTTCGGCCGCCCGGGCCAGTCCATCGGCCAGAGCCGACGGCACCGCGTCCGGTCCGGGCACGCCCGCGGCCGCGGCCAGTGCGGCGGCCGCGTTCAGCAGCACGATGTCTCGTACCGGGCCCGGCTCGCCGGCCAGCACCGCGCGGACGACCGCCGCGTTGTGCGTGGCGTCGCCGCCCCGCAGGTCCTCGACCGAGGCGCGGCGCAGCCCCAGCTCGGCCGGATCGAACTCTGTCTGCGCCACCTCGTGGTTGTGCACCACCCATACCGTGGACGGGGCCGTGGTGGTGAGCTCGTCGAGCCCGTCGGTGCCGCGGAAGACCAGAGCGGAGCAGCCGCGGCCGGCCAGGACGCCGGCCAAGACGCCGCCCATCCGCAGATCGAACACCCCGACCGCCTGGGATGAGGGCCGGGCCGGGTTGGCCACCGGCCCGAGGAAATTGAACACGGTCGGCACGCCGAGTTCGCTCCTGGTCGGCCCGGCATACCGCAGGGCCGGGTGGTAGAGCGGCGCGAACAAAAACGCCACCCCCACCTCGGCCGCCAGCTCGGCGGTCGCGTCCGGCGGCAGGTTGATCACCACGCCGAGGGCCTCGAGGACATCGGCGGCCCCGCAGGATGACGACGCGGCCCGGTTGCCGTGCTTGATCATCCGCGCGCCCGCCGCGGCCGCGACGATCGTGCCCATCGTCGAGACGTTGACCGTGTGCGCCCCGTCACCACCGGTGCCCACCAGGTCGGTCAGGTGACCGGGCAGGTGGATCGGCGTGGCGTGATTGAGCATCGAGCGGGCCAGCCCGGACATTTCCGGCACCGAGACGCCCTTGATCCGCAGCGCCACGCCGAAACCGGCGATCTGCGACGGCGTGGCGGCGCCTTCCATGATCTCGTTCATGGCCCATTCGCTCTCGTCCGCGCTCAGGGAGTCGCCACGGATAAGCGCAGCCAGCAGTGCTGGCCAGGTGGTCCGGGCATCCATGACGGGGCCCCCAGGGGTACGGAGCGGGAAAAACCGGGCTCGTTCGGCAATAAAGACAAAAGGTACGGCGGATCAGCCGGTTACGGCGGGACGCTCCCGCATCAGCCCAGCCAGTTCCTGCGCCAGCGAGATCGGGTCGATGGGATGGCTGATCACGGCGTCCGCCCGGGACCAGGTGGCCAGCCAGCCGTCATCGGCCCGGCCGACGATCAGCAGCACCGGCGGGCAGTCGAAGATTTCGTCCTTGGCCTGGCGGCACACGCCCATGCCGCCGGCGGGCTGGGCTTCACCGTCCAGGACCATCACGTCCGCGCCACCCGCGTCGAGCAGCCGGAACAGCGCGGGCGCCGTGGCTACCTCGATAATCTCGGCCTCGGGAACGTCCATCGCGGGACGGCGGCCGATTGCGAGCCGCACCTGGGCCCGGACATCGGCATCGTGGCTGTACACAACGACCTTCATGAGACTGCATGTTATCGATACCGCAACCGATGCGGGGGGTCGCGTAGCGATCGCCTACAGGTTGTCGTAATAATTGCTTCGTGGCGCAAGCAACCGTGGAGACGGCCCCTCGTTCGCCGGCCAGCAGACCGAACCTGGTCAGCGTCGGCACCATCATCTGGCTCTCCTCTGAGCTGATGTTTTTCGCTGGTTTGTTCGCGATGTACTTCACCATCAGGTCGGTGGACAAGGGCTCGGGGCTGCCCTGGCCGGGAGCACACCTGGACATTCCGCTCGGGTCGGTGAACACCACGGTCCTGCTGCTGTCCAGCGTTACCTGCCAGATGGGCGTGTTCGCGGTCGAACGCGGCCAGATCCGGCGCACCCGGTCGCTGCTGCACCCGATGAGCTGGGGTCTGCGCGAGTGGTACGTGCTCTCGTTCTTGATGGGCCTGTATTTCGTTCTCGGGCAGGGCTATGAGTACCTCGACCTGATCCGGGTGCAGGGCCTCACGCTGTCGTCGAGCAACTATGGCTCGGTGTTCTACCTGACCACCGGATTCCATGGCCTGCACGTCACCGGCGGCCTGATTGCCTTCCTTTTCCTCCTCGGCCGCACCTACGCCGCAAAGACTTTTACCCATGAACAGCAGGTCAGCGCGATCGTCGTGTCGTACTACTGGCACTTCGTCGACGTCGTGTGGATCGGCCTGTTCACCACTATCTATCTCATCCACTAGTCAGGGGACAGCGAGTGAGCTGGATCAACGCGAGGCGCAGACGCCCGGTCGCCGGCTACGCGGCGTTGCTGCTCGGGCTCGTCGTTGTCGCGCTGCTTTACGGATCCCTAACCCGTTCGGGGGGAACCGCGCAGGCGTCGGCACCGCCCGCATCGCAGCAGGACATCACGGCCGGCAGGAACCTGTTCCAGGCGAACTGCTCGAGCTGCCACGGCCTGGAGGCGCAGGGCACCACGCAGGCACCGAGCTTGATCGGCGCGGGCGCGGCGGCGGTGTACTTCCAGATGTCGACCGGCCGCATGCCGGCCAAGGAAGTCGGCGCGGAGAACGAGCGCAAGCCGACGATGTTCAGCGAGCAGCAGATCTACCAGATCGCTGACTACGTCGCTTCCCAGGGCGGTGGGCCCGCCATTCCCACCGCCGAGCAGGTGTCTACCGAGGGCGCGAACACCGCGCTTGGCGAGCAGTTGTTCAGTACCAACTGCGCCCAGTGCCACGGCTTCGCCGGGGCGGGCGGTGCCCTCACCTACGGCAAGGACGCGCCGCCACTCACTGCGTCCACCCCGACGCAGATCTACACGGCCATGCTGACCGGGCCCGAGGCCATGCCGGTGTTCGGCGACGGCACGCTGAGTCCGCAGGCGAAGCGGGACATCATCGCTTACGTGACCCAGACCCGCGTCGAGCCGAATCCGGGCGGCTTCTCGCTCGGCCGGACCGGGCCCGTCACCGAGGGTCTGGTCGTCTTCCTCGGCGGGATGACCTTCCTGATACTGGTCGCGATGTGGATTACTGCCAAGCGGCGTGATCCACGACCGACGGGGACGGAGTAGTAGGAGATATGAGCGACATCGAAGAGACCGATGGGTCTGCGGGCGCCGAGGTTTCCGGCGGCCCTGTCGCGCCGCACCGCGTGATCGGCACGCCCCCACCTGCCCCGCGCCTGCTCGGAGGTAGCGAGACGGCCTCGGCTAGCTCCGAAGGCGAAGGCGAAGGCGAAGGCGAAGGCGCTAGCCGCGTCGCCATCGCGGAGCACGGCGACGAGCCGCTGCCGCAGCCCACCGAGGCGGAGATCCAGCGCGGGGACCGGGCGGAGAAGGTCGTCGCGGCCTGCTTTATCATCGCGTTCATCGCTGGCTGCGGTTTCATCGCCGCCTACGTCGGCCTCCCCGTGCACTCGGTCGACAAGACCTTGCGGTCTAACCTGGCCCTGGGGACCTCGCTGGCCGTCACGCTGCTGGCGCTCGGCCTGGGCGCGCTGGTGTGGGTCCGGCTCCTGATGCCGGACGTCGAAATCGTCGAAGAGCGTCACGAACTGGAGTCCGCCCCCGCCGACCGGGCCGCCTTCCAGGAGACCTTCGTACAGGGCGGTGGCTACAGCCAGTTCGTCAAGCGGCCGCTGATCCGGCGCACCCTTCTTCTCGGTACGCTGCCGCTGCTCGCCGCGCCGCTGGTACTGCTGCGGGACCTTGGCCCGCAGCCTGGCACCTACCTGCGGTACACCGCTTGGAGCCCCGGCCGGCGGCTGCTCGTGTACGGCACCAACCAGCCGCTCACCCCGGCGGACTTCAACGCTCCGGGAAGCATGATCACGATCGTGCCCGAGGGCTATGAAGATGACCAGGATGCGCTGGTCAAGGCGGGGGTCATTCTGATCAAATTCCGCCCGGGTGAGCTGGATATTCCCACCAGAACGCAAGGAAGTACGCTAGTAGGCACGATGAACTGGACGGTGGATAACATCGTGGCCTACTCCAAGATCTGCACGCACATCGGCTGCCCGGTGGCGCTGTACGAGGAGACCACGCACCACATCCTGTGCCCGTGCCACCAGTCCACCTTCGACGCGGCTACTGGCGCGACGGTAGTCTTCGGCCCGGCGGCGCGCCCGCTGCCGCAGCTGCCGATGACCACCAACGCGGATGGGTACCTGGTCGCCAGGAGCGACTTCACCCAGCCCGTCGGCCCGAGCTTCTGGGAGCGCGGATGAGCACCGACAACTTCGAGGTCCCGAAGGTCCTGAGCGGGACGGGAGGCTGGCTGGACGACCGGTTTCACGGGGCGCGCGGGTTCCGCGTGCTCATGCGCAAGGTCTTTCCTGACCACTGGTCGTTCATGCTCGGCGAGATCGCGCTGTGGTCGTTCGTCATCCTCCTGCTGACCGGGACTTTCCTGTCACTGTTCTTCGTGCCCTCGATGAACGACGTGGTCTACCACGGCTCCTACGTCAAGCTCAACGGCATCACGATGAGCGAGGCATACCAGTCGACACTGAACATCAGCTTCGACGTCCGCGGCGGGCTGCTGATCCGGCAGATCCACCACTGGGCCGCCGACCTGTTCATGGCCGCGCTCATCATTCACATGCTGCGGGTGTTCTTTACCGGTGCCTACCGCAAGCCGCGTGAGATCAACTGGCTGATCGGCATCGGGCTGTTCACGCTAGGACTCCTTGAGGGACTGTTCGGCTACTCGCTGCCCGACGACCAGCTGTCCGGCGCCGGCCTGCGGATCCTTGAGGGCGTGCTGCAAGGCATCCCGATCGTCGGCACCTACCTGGCGTTCTTCCTGTTCGGTGGCGGATTCCCCGGTCATGACATCGTTCCCAGGCTGTATATCCTCCACGTGCTGCTGATCCCGGGCATTCTGCTGGGCCTGATCACCGCGCACCTGTTCATCATGTTCCACCAGAAGCACACTCAGATGCCGGCCAAGGGCAACACCGAGAAGAACGTGGTCGGGCAGCCGTTCTTCCCGTACTTCCTGGCCAAGGGTGGCGCGTGGTTCTTCTTCATCTTCGCGGCCCTGGTGGTGCTCTCGACCTTCGCGCAGATCAACCCGCTGTGGCTGTACGGGCCTTACACCCCGCTGGCGATCTCGTCGGCGTCGCAGCCCGACTTCTACATGGGCCTGCTCGAGGGCTCGTTGCGCATCATGCCCTCCTGGGAGATCAACGGCTTCGGGCATACGCTCACGCTCAGCGTTCTGATCCCGGCGTTGCTGCCGCTGGGTCTCGTGCTCGGCGGCGCGGCGGCCTGGCCGTTCTTCGAGCAATGGGCGACCGGCGATAGGTCGTATCACAACATCAACGACCGGCCGCGAAACGCCGCGGTGCGCACCGCCACCGGCATCGCGGTGATCACGTTCTACGGCGTCATGTGGGCCGAGGGCGCCAATGACGTCATCGCCGACAAGCTGCAGATCCCGCTATACACGATCACCTGGATCGCCCGGGTGATGATCTTCGTAGGCCCGGCGATCGCATACTACGTCACTAAACGTATCTGCCTGGCTCTGCAACGCAAGGACGCGGAGATGCTGCTCCACGGCTACGAATCGGGCATCATCCGCCAGATGCCGAACGGCGAGTTCATCGAGGTGCATAAACCGGTGTCCGAAGAGGCCCGGGCGGTGCTCGCCTCCAATGCCGCTCCCGCCGCACTGCTTGCCGCCCCTGGCAGTGAGGACAAGAACGGCGTGCCCGCACCCGGCTCGGGCGGTGCTCTGGGCAGACTCCGGGCCATAGCCAACCGGGCCTTCGCCGAGACCAACCCGGTCGAGGACGGCCACGGCAACGGTCACGGTCCCGCCATCGAGGGCAACGGCCACGGCGCCGCGATCGAAGCGGGCGGCGACCACGCCGCGGTCGGTTCCTCGTCGGCGGCTGAGCACAGCGAACTCTCCGGCGGGGATGCCGCGGAGGAAGAACCGCCAGAAGGCGCGTAGCCGCTCACCAGGCCTGCTGGTCACGCGCGGGCTATCGATCGATCCGGGGCCGTCCTGGTTTCCCAGCCAGGACGGCGCCGGATTTCGTTGTGGTCCGCGGCCGGCGTGAGCGCTTCATGACGGAGCTCTTTTCGCTGCAATTTCCAGCGCCAGATTCGCGGCCGGGCCGGGAAATACTTTCCCGATTCCGGGGCAGGAGAACCCTTGCATCGGTTCACCCACACCTGCACAGGAGGCCGGCCATGAGCCTCGCTCCGAGCGACAGGCAAGCCCTGGCCGAGATCGAGCAGTCGCTGGCCGCCGGCGACCCAAAGCTGGCCGCGAGAATGGCTACCTTCGCCACGCTGACACCAGGCGACACGATCGCGCGCTGGAGACTGCTGTCGCCATGGCGCCTCCGGCTCAGGCGCATCGCCATGGCAGTCATCGCAGTAGCCATCATCGGTATGTTCGTCTTCGCCATGATTCGCTCCGGCGGGCATACCGGAGCCGTACCCAACGTCTCGGCCCGCTGAGGCCTCCTCCCCTAGTCCTGGTTCCTACGGGCCGGAGTCTGCCAGCCAGGCCAGCAAGCGGCCCTGGGACCAGCAGCGGCCGACGGCCTCGGCGCACAGCGCCGAGGCGTCGAAGGTCGCCAGGCCGATGATGCTGTGGCCAGAGGCGTGGCGATCGCCAAGTGCCGGTACCGCGGGCGCGACTCCGACCCCCTCCACTGATACCCACGCCACCGCCCGGCCGACCGCCGCTTCATCGAGCCGGTGCAGGAAGCGCCAGCGGCTCTGGAGCGGGAAATGCGACAGCGCCCACGTCGTGATGACGACAGGCAGGGCGCCCGCGGGCACGCGGGCGAAAGCCTCGGGCATCACCTCGACGGCGTCGCCTTGCAGCAGCAGCGGAGGGGCCGTCGCCGCCAGCGCCATCTCCGCGTCGAGCCTCGCGAGCCGCTCCAGCTGATCCGGCCACAGGCAGGCGCGCAGCCATCGGGCGTTATCCGCGTCGGTCACGTCGACCGGATCGAGGTCGACGCCGACCCGGGCGACGACCTCGGGGATCGTCCGCGCCGGAATGGGCCGGTCTCCCACGACCGAAGCAGACAGCTGCACCGCAGAGGACGGGTCGCCCAGCGCCTGCCCGTTGCTGTACGTGATGCCAACGCGATCGATATTGAGGCTGAGCCCCGCCGAACAGCCCACGTCGATCAGCCCCACTGCCTTCGCGCCCACCCGGCGAGCCGCCTCGGCAATGGCCGGATACAGCACGGCGCAGCGTCCGGTCTCGCTGGCCCGCACCGGCAGGCGCACGGCGGTGGCCACGACCGAGTCGGTCATGGCCACCAGCGTGTCGATCGCCGCGTCGGCGGCGGCGTCGCTGTCTGCGGCCGCGTAGGCCGCGGCAAGCGCCGGGGCGCGGCCAGCGAGGGCGAGGTCGTGCAGCGCGGCGAGGATCACCGCCGGGTTGCGCTTACGCGCCGGCGCCGCCTGGATGGCGCGCAGCGCCTGGCCGGACTCGCTCAGGGCGACGGCGACGCGCTCGTACAGCGGCGATGTCCCGGCGGCAGCTACCTCGCCGAAGTGCCGGTACACCTGAGCGAGTGTGCGGGCCCTACGGGCGGGCACGGCGCTTCCTGCGGTCAGCCTGCGACATCGGAGAAAATTCTAGCCCTATCAGGTGGGCTCGCCCTTGAGGGCAAAGGATGCCAGCAGGTTCACCGCCAGGATCAGGGCGACCACCGTGACGACGGCGCCCATGATCACGGACGTGAGGACCGACAGGCCCGCCTGCAGCGCCGAGTCGTGCACGATGCCGTTCGCGATGCCCAGGCCGTAATGACTCACCGAGAGCAGCCGGGCCCCGCTGACGTAGTTGGTCATCAGCGACTCCCAGACCAGGACGTACAGCAGGCCGACGGCGATGGCGCGGGTGGTGGCCACGGACACCATGACGAACACCGCGTTGTAGATCACCGAACAGGCCAGGGCCCCGGCGAACAAGCCAAGCGCGAGCTTGCCGCCGCTGATGCTGACGGGTCCCGCAAGCACTCCCCCGGCCCGGACGCCGCCCTGGCCCGGGATGGTGCCGCCGCCGGAGATCAACCCAGCGATGAGTTCACCGATGGCGGCAA
Source organism: uncultured Actinomycetota bacterium (assembly GCA_963781225.1). GTDB lineage: Bacteria > Actinomycetota > Actinomycetes > Streptosporangiales > Streptosporangiaceae > Palsa-504. Next base: position 42,010 of record CAWAFD010000010.1, on the reverse strand, counting down.
AACCCATGGTCAGGGTGGTCGCGACACAGAACTTGGTCACGACCACCGAGGACCGGCGGACCGGCGTGGCCAGCAGATGGATGATGCTGCCGTCGTCGATCTCAGCGCCGAGCACACTGGTGCCGATGATCAGCGCGGTGAGCGGGATCAGCACCGAGAAGCCGAACGTGCCCAGGACGTGCGACGGCCACGCGCCCATGGGCGGATGGGTCGCCCGCAGCACGCCCGTGAGCAGGATGAGGATCACCGCCGGCAGCGCGAAGAGCAGCGCACGCCTGCGGCTGAGGGTCGCGCGCATGGTGATCCACGCGACCGTCGGGTTGAACAGGCCGGACATGTGCGCTCCTTAGCTGGCCACGAGGTAGGCGAAGACACTTTCCAGGGACTCGTCGGTGGGCAGCACCTCGCGCAGCCGGATCCCCTGGTCCCGGGCCAGCACCGCGATGTCGCGGCAGAAGGCGCCGTAGTCCGAGGTCCGCACCTGCAGGCCGGCCCGGGTGAGCTCCACCGCGGTCACCGCGGGGCGCCCGATCAGCATGCTGCCGAGCCGCCGGTCATCGGAGGACCGCGCCGTGAACACGTGCGGCCGGCTCGTCATCAGCCGCCGGATGGCGCGGAAGTCACCGGAGGCCGCCAGCCGTCCCGCCACCACTACCTGGATAGTGCCGGAGAGCCGCTCGACCTCCTCCAGGATGTGTGAGCTGAACACGATGGTCCGGCCCTCGCTGCCGAGCTTGTCGAGCAGGTCCATCATGTGCAGCCGCTGGCGTGGGTCCATCCCATTGAACGGCTCGTCCAGCAGCAGCACCTCCGGGTCGTGCACGAGCGCCGCGGCTACCTTGATCCGCTGCCGCATGCCCTTGGAGTAGGTGCCGACCTTGCGGTCCGCCGCCTCGGTCATCTCCAGCAGCGCTATCGCCCGGGTCGCGGCCTGAACCGGCTCCGGGAGCTCGTGCAGCCGGGCGGTGGCCGTGACGAACTGCCGGCCGGTCAGGAAGGCGTACACCGAGTCGCGCTCGGGTACCAGCCCGATCCGCCGGTAAAGGCCCGGGTCGTGCCAGCTCGGCCCGGGCCCCACGGTGACCTCGCCGCGGGACGGCGGCAGGAAGCCGGCGATCATGTGCATGATCGTCGACTTGCCCGCGCCGTTGGGCCCGAGCAAACCGGTCACGCCCGGCTCGATGGACATGGTGACGTCATTGACCGCCACCACGTTGCCGTACCAGCGCGATACGCTGCGCAGCTCGATCGTGGTCATGACCGGCTCGCCTTCTGGTACCTCGCGGCCAGGCCCCCGAGGCAGGCCACGAGAAGGACCACCGCCGCCAGCCCATAGAGCGGGCCGTACCGGCCTGGATTGGCGACGACACCGTCCTGCGTGCTCCCGCCGAGCCACACACGGACCCCGTCGAGGATGGTGAACGGGCTGAACAGCCCGGCTACCCGGGCCCCGGTGGTCGTAGCCGTGCTGCCGCCCTCGGCCTGGATGAGCAGCAAGGCCAGGAAAAACGTGAGCACGCAGCTGATCGCGACGATGCCGGTCGAGTACGCCCGCCGCCCGGTCATCGAGGCCAGCACCAGGCCGATCGCCGCCATCAGCAGGACCCACGTCAGACCCACGCCGAGGCCAGGGATCAGCGCCCTGGTCTGATCCCAGACCGCTCCGCCGCCGTGCGCCGACGCGATCGTGCCGACGTACAGGCCGATGAGCGGCGCCTCGATCAGGATCGCCAAGGCACCGGCGAGAGCGAGATACTTAGCCAGCGGGTAGTCGACGCGCCGCAGTGGGCGGCAGAAGTACAACGGCAGGACCCGGTTGCGCAGGTCGCGGGCGACCAGCTCGGGCGCCTGGGCGGCGATGAAGATCGTGACCACCGCGATCCGCAGCGCGGGCAGGTAGCCGTCATAGCTGTACAGCCGGCCGTTGCCGCGGGCTGCCGCCACCGCGTTCACCAGCACCGGCAGGCACATTGCCACGAACGCCAGCGCCGGGATGATCTTGCCCTTGACACCCCGGCCCAGGCCCCACGCGGAGCGGAAGCTGTGCCAGGTCAGCGCCCGGATGATCTGGAGCCGGCCCAGCCGCGGTCCGTCGTAGCCGCGATAACCCAGATCGTGAATGACCCCGGCGGCCTGGTCCGGCACCCGGGCGGCAGCCTGGCTAGCCACGGAGTACCTCCGCACCATCACGGAACAGCTCTTCGACCTGGTGCCGCCGCTGCTCCAGCCGGCATAGCGGCAGGCTGAGCTCCGCCACGCAGTCGCGGACCACGTCGTAGGTGCCGTCGCCCACCAGCGGCACTAGCAGGGCCCGGGCCGAGATCGCGGCGGTCAGGCCGCGGGCGGCCAGCTCGGCCTGCAGCCGGTCCAGGCCTTCCTCGACCTCGATCGCGAGGACCTGGCTGGCCTGGGTGAAGCTGGTCATCGAGTCGGCGCGAAGCAGCCGGCCGCCGTCGATCGCCACCAGGTGATCGCAGATCCGCTCGATCTCGCCCAGCAGGTGCGAGGCGACCACGATGGAGATGCCGAACTCCGCCCCGATCCGCCCGATCAGTTCCAGCATGGCGGTGCGCCCGGCGGGGTCGAGACCGTTGGTGGGCTCGTCGAGCAGCAGCAGCCGGGGCGCGCCGACCAGCGCCTGGGCCAGCTTGACCCGTTGCTTCATGCCGGTGGAGTACGTGCCGATGAGCCGGTACCTCTCCTCGTGCAGGCCGACGTGCCGCAGCGACTCCGCGGCCCGTTCCTTGGCCACCGTGGGCGGCAGGCCGGAGATCCGGCCCAGATGGGTGACGAATTCGGTGGCGGTCACGTCCGGTGGCAGGCAGTCGTGTTCGGGCATGTAGCCGAGCAGGGTCCTGATCGCCTCGCCGCTGGTCTCGCAGTCCCGGCCCAGCACCTTGGCCTGGCCCTTGGTGGGCGGGACGAGGCCGAGCAAGATCTTGATCAAGGTGGATTTACCCGCGCCGTTGGCACCGACGAGCCCGGTGACGCCGGGCGCGACCGCGACCGTCAGGCCGTCCAGGGCGATGACCGGTCCCGGATACACCTTGGTCAGCACGGTGGTCTCGATGACCGGCGCCCCGGGCACGGGCGGAGCTTGGCTTGGTGGCATGGATCTCACGGTGCCAGCGTCGGCCCAGGCGCGTCATCGCCCGGCAGAATGAAGTTCCGGGCCGCCGCCGGCTCGCCGCCCGGCTGCGATTCACCGCCACGGCCTAAGCCTGCAGGATGACGACCCGGGACGGCCTGGCGGTTTACGGTTGGTACGTGCGCACGAACCCGGACGTTCCGGCCGCACGGCAGCGGCCGCCGCTGACAAAGCGGCTCAGTCCCCGGTGCTGGACCGCACTGGACTACGTGGCCGCCGCTGCGTACGGCCTCATCCTGCTGGCGTTCCTGCGGCGCGGCGTCGTCCGGGTAGCCACCAGCCCTTATGGCCTGATGCCGCACCGTACGCTCCCGCTGGCCTGGCCGCTGGCCGTGTTCCTGACCGTGGCGCCGGTGGTCGCGGTGGCCGCCCGGCGCCGCCGTCCCGTCCTCATGCTCGGCGTGGTGCTGGCCGGCTCCTGGGCACATCAGTGCTGACCGTGGCGGACCCGGCCTCTATGACCTGCTACTTCCTGGCCATCGCCTATGTGCTGTACCTGGTTGCGGCGACGTACCAGCACCGGCGAGTCGCCTCCCGCGCAATCGCAGCTGTGCTGGCCGCCCTGGCGGCCGATGTGATCCTGGTGTACCCGACCGATGGTAGCTTCCTCTCGCACGGCGGGCTGGTCACCATCTGCCTGAGCCTGATCATCGCCTGGAGTAGCGGCTACGTGGTGCGGCAGCGCCGCCGTTACGCGGTCAGCCTGCAAGACGAGGCGGCCAGCAAGGCGGTGGCGGTAGAGCGTCTGCGCATCGCCAGGGAGCTGCACGACGTGGTAGCGCACAGCATGAGCGTCATCGCGGTCCAGGCTGGCTACGGCCAGTACGTCATCGACAGCCAGCCCGCCGACGCCCGCGACGCGCTGAGCGCCATCCAGGCGACCAGCCGGGAAGCACTGGACGAGATGCGCCGGATGCTCGGGGCCCTTCGACAGGCCGACCTGGGCGAGCCCGGGGATGTCACCGACGGCGGATCGGCCGCCCGTTTGGCCCGGAATGACGCTGGGATTCCGCTGTTCCCCGCGCCCGGCCTGGCCGACCTGGACCGCCTATTCGCGCGCACCGGCAGTGCCGGGGTCCGGGTCGATGTGCGGCGTTACGGGACGCCTCGTGACCTGCCCGCCAGCATCGACCTGTCCGCCTACCGCATCGTGCAGGAGGCGCTGACCAACGTGGTCAAGCACGCGCGGACCAGCTCGTGCCGGGTGCTGATCGGGTTCGGCCCGGACGAGCTGGTGCTCGAGGTGACCGACAACGGCGCCGGCGTACCCGCGCTGACCGGAGCCGGGGCATCCCTGCGCGGCCCCGAGCCCGGGCCCGCGGCCTCCGGCCTGGCCGCTATCGGCCTGGCGGGCGCCGGCCTGACGGGCCCCGGCGGGGAGTGCCCTGGACGGGGCGGGTGGCGGGCATGGCATCATCGGGATGCGGGAGCGGGTCAGCCTGCTCGGCGGGGAGTTCACCGCCGGACCGGAGCCCGGGTACGGATTCGGTGTCTGCGCGCATATCCCGTTGCCGGCGGGCCAGGCCTGATGCCCGCGGCCCCGCCGGCACCGCTACGGGTGGTGGTCGCGGACGACCAAGCCCTGGTACGGGTGGGGTTCTGCGGGATCATCGCGGCCACGCCCGGTTTCGCCGTGGTGGGTGAGGCCGGAGACGGCGCGGAGGCGGTCCAGGTCGCGCGGCGGGCCAAACCGGACGTCATCTTGATGGACGTGCGCATGCCGGTCATGGACGGCATCGAGGCCACCCGGCAGATCACCGCGAGTACGGACGTCCGCGCGCTCATCTTGACCACCTTCGACCTGGATGAGTACGTCTTCGCCGCGCTCCGGGCCGGGGCGAGCGGGTTCCTGCTCAAGGACACACTCCCCGGCGACCTGCTGACGGCCATCCGGGTGGTGGCGGCCGGCGACGCGCTGCTCGCCCCGAGCGTCACGCGCCGCCTGATCGGCGAGTTCACCCGCACGTCTGCGACGGGGACACCCGCACGGCCGCAGCCGCCCCGCCAGCCCCCCGGAATCAGCTGGCCAGCTCGGGTCAGCCGACCAAGCCCGGGCCAGGCTCCAGCAGCTGCTCACCGACCGGGAGCTGGAAGTGCTCACGATGGTCGCCCGCGGCCTGTCCAACGCGGAGATCGCCGGGCAGCTGGCGATCAGCCCGGCGACGGCCAAGACCCACGTAGCTCACCTGCTGACCAAGCTGAATGCCCGGGACAGGATCCAGCTGGTCATTCTCGCCTACCGCTCGGGGCTGGCCAGTGGCTAGTGCGAGAAGTGACCGCGGTAATACTCGAAGACGAACCCGATCGAGGAGAACACGACGGCCAGCATGCCGATGAGGAACAGCCACCAGCCGACGGCGAAGCCGAGCGCGAGGGTCGCGCAGGCCAGGCCGACGAAAAACGGCCACCAGCTGTGCGGGCTGAAGAACCCGATCTCACCGGTGCCCTGCTCGATCTTGCCGGCGTCGTCGTCCTCGGGCCGCAACGGCAGGCGGCGCCCGGTGAACAGGGTGTAGAAGCCGGTCAGGATGGCCAGCCCGACGGCCAGCGCGAGCGCTGTCGTCCCGGTCGGCTCCTTGGACACGTACCAGTAGATGATGTCGGCGCCGCCGAAGAAGATGCCGCAGCCGAGGAACAGCCAGCCTTCGACTCTCATGACGTCAGCTCCCTACCTGCTTGCGGTCGTCCCCGACAAGCGGCATTTCCTGGTCGAGCCCACGCGAGGCCCGGCCCCACTTGATGTCGGGGTAGTGCGCCTCGAAGGCCGGCCGCTCGGAGCGGATCCGCGGGAGCCGGTGGAAGTTGTGCCGCGGCGGCGGGCAGGACGTCGCCCACTCCAGTGAGTTGGAGAAACCCCACGGGTCTTCCTCGGTCACCCGGACACCGCTGCGCCAGGTGATGTACACGTTCCAGAAGAACATCAAGATGGACAGGGCCAGCAGCCAGGAGCCGACTGTCGAGATCACGTTGAGCGTGGTTACGTTGCCGGGCAGATCCGGGTAGTTGGCGATGCGCCGCGGCATGCCCTCGACGCCCATCCAGTGCTGGACCAGGAACGTCATGTTGAACCCGATGAACATGACCCAGAACTGGATCTTGCCGAGCCCGCTGTTCAGAATCGTGCCGGTCATCTTCGGCCACCAGAAGTAGAACCCGGCGAACATGCCGAACAGCACCGTGCCGGCCAGCACGTAGTGGAAGTGCGCCACCACGAAGTAGGAGTCGGACACGGCAAAGTCCAGGGGCGGCGAGGCCAGGATGATGCCGGTGATCCCGCCGAATAGGAAGATGACCAGGAAGCCGACCGAGTACAGCATGGGCGGCTCGAACGTGAGCTGGCCCTTCCACATCGTGCCGACCCAGTTGAAGAACTTCACCCCGGTCGGCACCGCGATCAGGAACGTCATGAACGAGAAGAACGGCAGCAGCACGGCCCCGGTGGTGAACATGTGGTGCGCCCACACCGTCATCGACAGGCCGGCGATCGCGATCGTCGCGGCGATCAGCGTCTTGTAGCCGAACAGCGGCTTGCGGCTGAACACCGGGAAGATCTCGGTCACTATGCCGAAGAAGGGCAGGGCCAGGATGTAGACCTCTGGGTGGCCGAAGAACCAGAACAGGTTCTGCCACAAGATCGCCCCGCCGCTGGAGGCGTCGAAGACATGCGCGCCGAGACGCCGGTCGATCTCCAGGACCAGCAGCGCCGCGGCCAGCACCGGGAACGCCATCAGCACCAGCATGGAGGTGAGCAGCGCGTTCCAGGTGAATATGGGCATCCGGAACATGGTCATGCCGGGAGCGCGCATGCAGAAGATCGTGGTGACGAAGTTGACCCCACCGAGGATGGTGCCAAACCCGGACAGCACCAGGCCCATGATCCACATGTCGGCGCCGATCCCCGGGGAGTAGATCGCGCTGGTCAGCGGGGAGTAGGCGTACCAGCCGAACGACGCCGAGCCCCCCGGCGTCAGGAAGCTGGCCAGCAGGATCAGGCCGCCGAAGGTGAACAGGTAGTAGCTCAGCAGGTTCAGCCGGGGGAACGCCACGTCGGGCGCGCCGATCTGCAGCGGGATCAGCTCGTTCGCGAACCCGATGAAGAGCGGGGTGGCGAACAGCAGCAGCATCAGCGTGCCGTGCATGGTGAACAGCTCGTTGTACTGCTGGTCCGACACGATGTGCTCGTTCGGCCCGATGAGCTGGATCCGCATGATCAGGGCCATCACGCCGGCGCACAGGAAGAAGAAGAACGACGTAATCAGGTACATGTGCCCGATGATCTTGTGATCAGTCGAGGACAGCCAGCCCGCCAGGACGTTGCCCTTGCGAACCGTCCTGGGTGTCGTGTAGACGGGCGACTGCTCTATCGTGCTCACTGCGTGCTCCCGGATGAACTCTGAGCCGCCTGCTGCGCGGCCATGTACGCCTGGAATTGCTGCGGTGTCACGACCTTCAGTGTAAACAGCATCTTGCTGTGGTAAAGGCCGCACAATTCGCTGCAGTGCCCGATATAGGTTCCCGTCTGCGTCGCGGTGACTTCGAAGTGGTTCGGGTGGCCGGGGATGACGTCCCGCTTGAACAGGAACTCCGGTACCCAGAAGGCGTGAATGACGTCCTCGGAGGCCAGGCTGAACTTGACCGTCTCGCCCTTCGGGATCTCCAGCACCGGCAGCGTCCCGAAGCCGTACATGGCGCCGGTGTTGGTGACGTGGTACGCCGGGTAGTTGAACTGCCAGCTCCACTGGAAGCCGAGCACGTTCACCGTCACGTCCGGCTTGGCCGACAGGTTGTCGACGTAGTTCTCGTCCTTCGCGGTGAAGTAGAAGAGCACCGCGATCACCACTAACGGCACGGCCGTGTACATGATCTCGATCGGCATGTTGTAGCGCGCCTGGGGCGGCAGCTTGTCGCCGCGCTTGCGGTGGAAAATCACCGCCCACAAGATCAGCCCCCAGACCAGGATGCCGACGGCCAGGCCGGCGACCGACGATCTTTGCCAGAGCGTCAGGACACTCTTGCCCTGCTCGGTGATCGGGTTGGGGAAACCCAGCCGGGTAAAGGTGTCGTTGGTGCAGCCGGTCAGGCCAATGACCAAGAGGGCCAGCGCGACCGTCATACCCCCCGCGCGCTTCAGTCGCGCCCGGCGGGACCTGGGCCTTCTTGGACCCGGTTCGGCGTTGTCGGTAGTCAAGGCGAGGGCCTTCCTCGGTTCTGCTACAACGTGTCGTGCAAACAGTATCGCGCACTGCCCCCGGGGCTTCTAGGACCCCACGGGTTTGGGTCATCTTTGTGCGGATCTGAAGTCCCAGGCGCGTAGCCGAGCCCACGGAGGGCATCATTATGGCGTGCGAGTGAGCTCATGAGCGGACGCCGGGCCCGCCTGTTTGGCCGGGTGACGGCGACCACCCCTACGGATCCGCCGGTCAACGGTCCCGCTCCCCATTCAGGCCGAACGGGCGGCGATCACGCCCAGCCTGCCTGCCCCGCCCTGACCATCGACGCCCTGGGGCGCAAGTGCCCCATCCCGATCATCATGCTGGCCGAGCAGATCGGGGACATCCCGCGGGGTGAGATTGTGGCCGTGCTGGCCGACGATCCGGCCGCCTACACCGACATACCGTCCTGGTGCATGATGAAGACCCAGGAGTTCGCCGGGTACGCCGATTTGCCCGGCGGCGGCTGGGCGCTGTACATCCGCCGGGTGTCTGTGACCCTCAGGTGGCCCTTGAAGCGCTCGGTGAAGCGCGGATCGTCCTCCCACCAGGGCCGTGGCTCTTCTGGCCGCACCTGCCCGTTGTCGCCGTCCTGGGTGTCCTTGGCGTCTCGCTGCGGCGGACAAGATCGGCGTCCCGCGCGTCGAGTTCGGCGTCGATCCGGACCGCGTCAGACTCGTCCTCACGCATCAGCTGGATCAGCTGGACGGCCAGGAACGGCAGGCCCACCAGGTCGCCGAGAATCCATAGCACTCCCCCGCCCAGGATCTGGTCCGTCTGCAGGGTAGGGCCCCAGGGCCGCGCCAGCGCGTGGTACCAGTCCGCGCCGATCAGGTTCTGGCTGGCGATGACCGCCAGCCCCAGGAACGCGTCGCCAATCACCTCGGCGCCGGTGATCCACATGGACACACCGTAGGAATACTGCTTGGGGACCGGGTCGACCCGCAGCAGCGTCCAGAAGAACACGAAGCCCGGCGTGAGCAACGCCAGGAAGGTCAGCTCGCGCACCGTGGCGCTGTGGAACACCGCGCTGTACCAGCCGGTGAAGTACATCGCGAAGGGCACGCCCACCAAGGCGAAGGTGGTGATCGCGGGGAAGGTGATGATCCGGGCCGGTCGTGACCGGATCGCCGCCTCCAGCCGCGCACCGGCCCGCGGGAAGACCGCGATGAACAACGAGATGGGCCGGCGAAGAGCCAGGAAGAGCGGTACGAGCAGCACCAGCAGCACGGTCTGCACTGCCCGTGCGTAGAACAGCACCGACTGATATGCCCCCACCCAGGACATCGTGGCGATGACCAGGAAACCCAGACCCAAACCGAGGAACCAGAACCGGCGCGCCCGCGGCCAGTCCCCCACCCGCCGCACCCCGGCCACGTAGCCGACCGCAAGGACAACGACAAGCGCCGTCATCAGCGGGTCGAAGGTCCACTCGGTAAAGGCCCGCGGCACGGTCAGCTCGGGCGGCCCGTGGTATCCGGCCGCGAATGCGTGGGTCAGTCCGGGCAGCCCTCCAGTCGCCAGCGCGGTTCCCATGCTCGCCACGCTACCGCTGGCAGGTCCTGTTCAGACCGCCGGCATATACGCACCGTGAGCGCCGTGCCCTCGGGATCAGCTGCCGGCGCCCGCCTGGACCGGGCTGATGAACAGGACCTGGGTCGGCTTGGAGCAGGTGCTCGAGGCGTTGGACAAGTAGACCGACGCCGTCTGGTTCGGCGGGAAAATCCGCAGGTAGGTGGCCTTAGTCGGGGCGCAGCTCAGGGCAGGAAAGTTCAGCGCGTCCACGATCTGCAGCTGGGCGTGAGCGCTGGCTCCCGAGGCTAGCGTGACCACCTTGGCCGCCGTGGTGGTGGTGCGCTTGGCGGCCAAGCCGATCTGGGTGCGCGACGACGAGACCAGGGAGACACCCGGGTAGCCATACAGCGTGCAGGACGAATTCGAGGCATTGGTGAACACGATGTTCACGTACACACCGCCGGCGTAGCCATTAGGAGCGCTCTGCTTGATCTGGAGAGAGCTGGTCGGGCAGGCCGCGGTCCCGCCGCCGCCGGACGGACTCGACGGCGCCACGGCCGTGCTGCTGGCGGCCGGCGCGCGACGCGGTCACCGTGGTGGTGGCGGTCGCGGTCGGCGAGCTGCTCGAGCTGGCCGAGGACGAGCAGCCGGCTGCCGCCAGGCCGATCAGCGTCATGGCCGCGGCGGCCGCGGGCCGGCCCTTCTTTGCGGGGGGGGGGGGGGGGGAGGAGCGGGGGGGGGCGGAGGGGGGTGTCGGGGGGGGGGGGGGGGGGGGGGGCGGCGGGGGGGTGGGGTGGTGATGATTTGGTGTGGGGGGGGGAGGAGAGGTTGTTGGGGGGGGGTGGGACGGTGGGGGGGGGGGGGGTGGGCGGGGGGGGGGGGGGGGGGGGGGTTGTCCTAGCAGGGTGTTGTGGGGGGGGGGGGGGGGGGCGAGGAGATATATGAGAGGGGGTGATGATAGCGCTGTCCGCGGGGGGGGGGGGGGTGGGGGGTGGGTTGGGGGGGCGGGCGGGGGGGTCGACACCGGTTTGACAGGAGGGCCCGCGGGGGGGGGTTGCGGCCCCGGAGGGCCAGGTGAGGCCGGCGATCAGCCCGCCGATAGCCAGCAGAGAAAAAACCAGTACGCCCAGGCGTGCCCGTTTCATGATTCCTCCCCGTTATCGACTGCCTACTATCCCTGAGACGACGACGGAAGGTACAGGGTTGCCGGGAATTTGTGGCTAAGCCGTGAGGTGGGCCGCCACCTCATCGGCCGCGGCGTCGCCGTAGGCGGCGGCGAACCGCTCGGCGAGCGGTCCCGGCTTGAGGTTGTATTCCTGCGGACCGGTGACTTCCAGGGCATGCACGGCCATCAGGTTGCCGAGCTGGGCCGCTCGTTCCAGGGACAGCCCCCAGGCCACAGCGGCCAGGAAGCCGGACCGGAATGCGTCCCCCGAGCCGGTCGGGTCGGCTGGCGTGGCGCCGGGCACCGCGGGAACGGTGACCGGCGTCTGGCCCTTCTGCTCTATCCGCGCGCCGCCCGGGCCGAGGGTGGTGATCCGGACCTTGACGTGGTCGAGCATCTCTGCGGCGCCCCAGCCGGACTTGCGCTCGATCAGCGCTTCCTCGTATTCGTTGCCGAATAGGTAGTCGGCCCCGTCGACCAGGTCACGGATCTGCTCGTCGCTGAAGATGCGGGCTAGCTGCTGGGAGGGGTCGGCCGCGAACGGCAGGCCCGCCTCCCGGCAGCCCGCCGTGTGCGCGACCATGGCGCCGGGATCGCCCGCCCCGATCAGCACGAGGTCGATACCGCCGTGCTCCTCGGCCAGGGGCCCGATCTTGATCTCGGCGTCCTCGCTCATCGCGCCCGGGTAGAACGAGCCGATCTGGTTGCCGTCGGCGTCGGTGGTGCAGACGAAGCGGGCCGTGTGCCGCAGGGTGGACTCCCGTACGGCCGCCGTGCTGACCCCGTGCTCCTCCAGCCAGTGCCGGTAATCAGCGAAGTCAGAACCGACCCCGCCGACGAGCAGCGGGTGCAGGCCGAGCAGGCCGAGCCCGAAGGCGATGTTGGCAGCCACCCCGCCGCGCCGGATGGCCAGATCGTCCACCAGGAACGACAGCGAGACCTTATCCAGCTTGTCGGCGATGAGCTGATCGGTGAACTTGCCGGGAAACGTCATCAAGTGGTCGGTCGCGATCGACCCTGTGACCGCGATGCGCACGGTGGCTGACCCGGCCCGGCGTCAGTGGAAGGAATCGCCGCAGGCGCAGGAGCCCGTTGCGTTCGGATTGTCGATCGTGAAGCCCTGCTTCTCGATCGTGTCCACGAAGTCGATGGTCGCTCCCATGAGGTACGGGGCGCTCATCTTGTCGGTCACGACCTGGACGCCGCCGAAATCGGTGGTGATGTCGCCATCGATCTCGCGGTCATCGAAGTAGAGCTGGTAGCGCAGCCCCGAGCAGCCGCCCGGCTGGACCGCGATACGCAGCTTGAGGTCGTCCCGCCCCTCTTGCGCGAGCAGCGAGCTCACCTTGGCCGCGGCGCCCCCGGTCAGGACGATCCCCTGCGTGGCCTCTTGCTGAACAGTCACTTTTGCTCCCGCCTCATTCGTGTGCCGCGCTGATGCGGCCTTGGCGTTAATCCGACGTGCAATCCCAACGATATGCGGTGCGCCCGCATTCCAGCTACTTCCCCGCTCTGCCTGAGGCGTGGCTCACAACCCGGGGGCACCCCAGACCGGGAACCAGCGGGCCAGGTCCGGCTCGAACTTCAGGTCGCTACCGATCACGCCCTTGACTCCGAGCTCGAGGGCGTTGTTCCGCCGCTCGCCGGACGTCGGGGCGAAGGGATAGAACGTGCCGCGTTTGTACAGGTAGACCAGTGCCAGCCGGCGCTCCTGGTCGTCGCGGAAGGCGACCAGGGTGCACAGGAGCTGGGGGCCGAAGCCGTTGTCGACCAGCGAGGAGTTGACCGCGTGCAGGTCGGTGACCAGGGCTTCGACCTGGTCCGACATGCGCGAGCTGACCAGCCAGTTGAAGCCGTAGTCGTCCTTGGTCACCTCGACGGGCAGGCCGCCGTCCTTGCCCGAGCTTAGGTCGAGCAGGTCCTGGACGTCCTTCTGGACGTCGGCAAAGGACCGGCCCTCGACCGGGCGGAAGCAGACGGAGCCGGATCCTGTGGGCTTGAATCCGGCTCCCGCGTCTAGCGTGACCGCCGCCGACGGCAGGGCGAACAAGTCGTCCAGCTTGGGCTGGACCGGCTTGGTGCGGCCGAGCAGCGAGTCGAGGAAACCCACGGGCGCCTACCCGGCGGTCCGGTTGAGCTGCTGCTGGACCTTGTCCAGCTCGGCCAGCCGGCGCTCGAGGCTCGGGTGGGTGGAGAAGACCTGGCTCAGGCCGCCGCTGGCGCTCAGGTTCATCGCCGGGGCGAAGAAGAACGCGTTCAGCGGCTGAGCGGTGCGCAGGTCCTGGGTGGGAATCCGGGCCATCTGCCCGCTCACCTTGATCAGCGCGCTCTTCAGGGCGCTGGGCTGGCCGGTCAGCAGGGCGCCGCTGCGGTCAGCGGACAGCTCGCGGTACCGGGACAGCAGCCGGATGAGCAGGAAGCTGACCGCGTAGACGACGATGCTCACCGCCATGATCACGAGCATGATGGGCAGCGCACCCTGGTTGTTGTTCCGGCCGCGGCCGCCGCCGAAGAGCTCGCCATAGAAGGCAAACCGGACCAGCAGCGCGGCGATGATGGCCAGGAATGACGCGATGGTCATGACCTGGACGTCCTTGTGCGCCACATGCGACATCTCGTGGGCGATGACGCCCTCGAGCTCGTCGTTCTCCAGCCTGCGCAGCAGATCCGTGGTCACGCACAGGACCGAGTGGTCCGCGTTGCGGCCGGTGGCGAAGGCGTTGGGCATCCGGCTTTGGGCGATGGCCACCCGCGGCTTGGGCACGTCGGCCAGCGCGCACAGCCGGTCCACGATGGCGTGGACGCGCGCGGCGTCCGGCCCGTCGTTCGGGCCGACTTCGACAGCGCCGGCGGTGGCCAGCGCGATCTTGTCTGAGTAGAACAGCGATCCGATGGCAAAGCCCCCGCCGAGGACCACTGCGAACAGCACGATCGCGGCATCGGACGCGTGGTACGCCGTCCCGATCCCGATGATCGCTGCGATAAAACCTACAAACACCAGCCCGAGCAGGAATATGGTCGCGGTCATGCGAACCGTAAGCCCTCGGTCGGGCGCATATCTGGTACGCGCCGCCATGGCGCCACCTCCGTTCGGCCCGGGGCGGTGGTTCCCCCCGGTGCCCAGCAGCATTACCTAGTTAAAACCTACCCGTATAACGCTGTACCCCAGCCGAACGTTACCCGCGAGTATGCTCCACCTCTGGCTCCGCACGTCAGCCTGGAATCAGGCCCTCGTCGGTGAGCAGCTTGCGGACTTCGTCCATGCTCGAGTCCTCGTGCGGAAGAATCAGGTCCGACGGCTCCAGGCTCTCCGGGGGTACCGGCGATCCCTTCGCCCGCACCTGGGCCAGCAGGCCACTTAGCGCGGCGCGGAACGCGGCCTCGTCGCCCTGCTCCACGGCGCTCTCCAGCTTGGTGTCGAGCTGGTTCAGCTCGGCGGTGACCGCTTCGTCGACCCGGAATTGCCCCCCGCCCAGAATCCGGACGATCACGAACCCTCACCGTCCCGAGGCTCGGCTGGCGGCTCGGACGCGGGGATACTGGCCGGCTGGGTCTGCTGCTGAGCCTGGCCAGGAGCGGGCGGGGCGTAGGGACCGCCTGCGCTGTCCTGCGCCTGGCCCGGCACCGTCTGAGCGCTGCCATTAGCGCCGTTGGCCCCACCCTCGAGCTGCTTGGGCGCGCCCGCGGTGATCTCCCCCTTGAGCCGGCTGAGCTCGCGCTCGACGTCGCTGCTCGCGCTCATCATGTCGAGCTCGGACTGGATGTCGTCGCGCTGGCTGCCGCCCACGGCGTCGTCGAGCGCACCGGAGGCCATCAGCTCGTCGATCGCGCCCGCCCGGGCCTGCATCTGGGCCGTCTTGTCCTCGGCGCGCTGGATCGCCATGCCGACGTCGCCCATCTCCTCGGAGATGCCGGAGAAGGCCTCGTTGATCCGGGTCTGCGCCTCGGCCGCGGTGTAGGTGGCCTTGATGGTCTCCTTCCGGGTCCGGAAGGCGTCAACCTTGGCCTGCAGCCGCTGGGAGGCGACCGTCAGCTTTTCCTCCTCGGCCTGCAGCTGGGCATACTGCGCCTGCAGATCGTTCAACTGGCTCTGCGCCGACGACTTTCGCTCAAGCGCGGCCCGGGCCAGGTCCTCGCGGCCCACGCCCAGCGCCTTGCGCGCCTGGTCCTCAAGCTTGTTGGCCTGCTGCTGTAGCTGGTTCATCTGCAGCTCGACCCGCTTACGTGACGTGGCGACGTCCGCGACCCCCCGGCGGACCTTCGTCAGCAACTCAAGCTGCCGCTGGTAGGAATAATCCAGCGTCTCGCGAGGATCTTCCATCTTGTCCAGGGCCTTGTTGGCCTTGGCCTTGAAGACAAGTTGGACTCGCTTCATTACGCCCATACGCGCGGCCGTCCCCTTCATTAACTTCTTCGCCGACGCCAGGACCGCGGCACCAGGCCGATAAAGGCCGGACACCCGGCTAGACGGCGGACGAGCCCGTGCGACTAGTCGCATTCCACCCTACGCGGTCACCCGGGCGCGAGCTACCACGTCCGCCCCCGCGCCGGGGTCGTGGCATCCCCCGGAGGCAAACCCCCGCATATCTCCGTCGCCTTATGCCTTCGACCCGGTAGGGCGGACACCAGTTGCGGCATTAAGCTAGGCGCGTGTTCCGACGCCGTAGCGCCGGGGCGACCGATGGCACGGCCCAGGATTCCCCGGGCGCGCAAAGCCCGGGCGGCCCGGCCGACACTAAGACCCGCCCGGCCGCTGAGGCCGCAAAGGGGCGGCCCACGCCCAAGCGCAGCGTGGCCGAGGCCAACCGACGCCAGCCCATCACCGGGACGCGCCCGACGGCCGCGCCGCGCACCCCTGAGGAAAAGGCCAAGGCCCGGACCCAGCGAGCCACCAAGTACGACGCGATGAAGCGCGGCGAGGCATGGGCCCTGAACCCACGCGACCGCGGGCCCGGGCGGGCCCTGACCCGCGACTACATCGACTCCAAGCGCCGGGTCAGCGAGTACTACATGTACATCCTGGTCGTGCTGCTGGCCACGGTGTTCCTGCGCAGCACGGCCGCCTCGGCGATCGTCTCGCCGCTGGTCCTGGTCCTGGTCGTGATCATCGTGGTGGACGGCCTACTGATCCGGCGTAGTCTCACCCGGCTGATGGCCGAGCGGCTGCCGGGCGAGTCCACCCGCGGCCTGACCATCTACGCGGTCATGCGGGCGCTGCAGATCCGCCGGTTCCGGGTGCCGGCCCCGCGGGTGCAGCCGGGCCAGAAGTTCTGAGGCCGGCATCTCGTAGCCGCCCCGAACTTCTGAGCCGGACGGGGCTCCGGCCGCCCAGCTGCCCGGCTACTAGAGTTGGGCACATGGAATACCGACACCTTGGCAAGAGCGGCCTGGTCATCAGCGAAATCGCCTACGGTAACTGGATCACCCACGGCGACCAGGTCGAGGAGCGGGCCGCCATCGACTGTGTGCAGGCCGCGCTGGACGAGGGCATCACCACGTTCGACACCGCCGACGTGTACGCGGGCGGCCGGGCCGAGGAAGTCATGGGGCGGGCGCTGCACGGGCTGCCGCGGGACTCGCTGGAGATCTTCACCAAGGTGTACTGGCCGACCGGCCACGGCCGCAACGACCGCGGCCTGTCCCGCAAGCACATCACCAGGTCCGTGGAGAACTCGCTGCGCCGCCTGCAGACCGACTACATCGACCTGTACCAGGCACACCGGTACGACTACGAGACGCCGATCGAAGAGACCGTACGCGCGTTCGACGACCTCGTCCGCTCCGGCAAGGTCCTGTACATCGGCGTATCGGAGTGGCGGGCCGAGGAGATCGCGGCCGCGCTCGAGGTCGCGGGCGAGCTGGGCCTGGACAGGATCGTGTCCAATCAGCCGCAGTACAGCATGCTGTGGCGGGTGATCGAGCCCAAGATCGTTCCGCTGTCCGAGAAGGAGGGCATCGGCCAGGTGGTGTTCTCGCCGATCGCTCAGGGCGTGCTGACCGGCAAGTACCAGCCCGGCGCCGACCTTCCGGCCGAGTCGCGCGCGACCGCTCAGGCAGGCGCCAGCATCATCAAGCGGCTGCTCACGGACGAGACGCTCACCGCCGTACAGCGGCTGAGGCCGCTCGCCGACGAAGCCGGGCTGTCCATGGCCCAGCTGGCGGTCGCCTGGGTGCTGCAGAACCAGAACGTATCCGCGGCGATCATCGGGGCCAGCCGCCCCGATCAGGTCCGGGAGAACGTCAAGGCGGCCGGAGTCCGGCTCAGCCCGGAGCTGATGAAGCGGATCGACGAGGCACTCGGCGACGTGATCGTCCGTGATGCCGCGAAGACGGCCAGCCCGCGGTCACGCCCGTAGCCGGGGTCGCACCGTAGTCAGGTAGCGCCTTAGCTAGGTCGCGGCGCGGAAGTTAGTCCTCCGGCTGCAGGCTCATCGGCCCGTACTCGGTTTTGGTGTCGTTCAGCAGCGTCACCTGGTCCACGCCGACCGCGAGCAGCGCGCGCCAGTTCTCACCGAGCCAGCTTTCTGCGTCCCCCTGGCTCGCGAAGATCGCCTCGGCGAGGTCATCGTGGTTGATCGCGGTGCCGTCTGCCTTTTCGTACCGCCAGGTCCAGGGCATCGGTGAATGGCCTCCCTCATCAGGTGTGCTGACCGAGGGTAGCTCAGTGCCGAAACTGGCGCGACGCCGACCAGGCTCGCTGACGCCGGACTGGGCCGGGCGCCGCAAACCGGTGAGCGTTAACAATCGCGGTAATCCGCAGAACAGGATGGCCCAGACGGCCTTGCCGCGGCCGGTGACCGGGCTCCAGCCCCACACATCACTGAGCGCGTCGACCATCTGCAGGCCTCGTCCGCATTCCTCGCTGCGATCCGGTTCCCGAAGGACCGGGGCCGTGTCCGATGGGTCGAGCACCGCGCACATGACCTCACCGGTCCGGCGCAGCAGCCGCAGGCCGAGCGGCTGGCCGTTGCCGATGCAGCGGGCCGCGTGCGACACCGCGTTGGCCACGAACTCACCGACGATTGCCTCGGCGTCATCCGCGAGCGATACCAGGCCCCATTCCCGCAGTGTGTTCCGCGTGAACCTCCGCGCGGCCCGGCCAGACTGGGCTCCGGTGCTGAGCGGACAGGCCGCGACCGCGGGGGAATCCCACCAGTCAGACGGCATCCGGACCACGCGCGGACGCTCCTGCCCGCACTGCAACCGGGCGCTCAAGTCGAGCGGCCGGCGCACGGCAGGATCAACCTTTGTCCGTGTTGGCAACCCTACTTGGCTCAAGCCCATCGCGTACCCCGCGAACCGTTGTACGGCAATCCCTGCTGATCGACGCAATCACATCCTGCCCGAGATCGAAGGTTTCATGCAAGCCCAAATGCACGTTCATTTGTAATGTGCAGAGAAAACGTGCATTGGCCACAACCGTTCCACAGACCCCGCCGCAGGACCGTACGGGCGAGCCCGGACGGTCACCAGATCCGCCGGCATGGTCACGCAAAGTATCTCATGCCGGGGCTTCCGGCCTGCCCGAGGCGGGGCCAGGACGGGCGCCCTGGCCCAGGCTCGTTAGGGTGTGCTTCTACTATGACCGGTCTGCACTATGACCGCTCTGGCGTGGCAGGGAGCCGCTGATGCTTGTCGCTGGCGTCGATTCGTCTACTCAGTCCACCAAGGTGCTGCTCTGCGAGGCCGACACAGGGGCGATCGTCGGGGAGGCCAGCGCCCCGCATCCGGACGGCACCGAGTGTGACCCGGAGCTCTGGTGGCAGGCACTGCTCCAGGCCGGCGACGGGCTGCTGGCCCGGGCCGGGGCGATCGGGGTCGCGGCGCAGCAGCACGGCATGGTCATCACCGATGACAAAGGGCAGGTCATCAGGCCTGCTCTGCTGTGGAACGACGTACGCTCGGCGCCGCAGGCGGTGCGCCTGATCAGCGAACGGGGCGGTCCCGCCTGGTGGGCCCGGCACACGGGTAGCGTCCCTTCGGCCTCTTTCACGGTGACCAAGCTGCGCTGGCTGGCCGAGCACGAGCCGGAGGCGGCTGCCAGGACTGCACTGGTGATGCTCCCGCACGACTGGCTGACCTGGCGGCTCGGCGACCAGGCCCACCCGGCGGCCACCGACCGCGGGGACGCCTCGGGTACCGGCTACTTCTCCCCCGCGGACGGGCGCTGGCTGCCGGAGCTGGCCGAGGCCGCCCTGGGGCACCTGCCCGCGCTGCCGCGGATCGCCGGGCCAGCCGAGATCGTGGCGCATACCCCGGGCGGCACGCCACTGTCCGCGGGCACTGGCGACAACATGGGCGCCGCCCTCGGCCTGGGGCTGGCCCTGGGTGAGGTAGCTGTGTCGATCGGCACCTCGGGCACCGCTTACGCGGTCGCGGCCCAGCCGGCCGCCGACGAGTCCGGCCTGGTGGCTGGCTTCGCGGACGCCACCGGGCGCTTCCTGCCGCTGGTGGCCACGATCAACGCCGCGCGGGTGCTCACGGTCACGGCCCGGATGCTCGGCACGGACGCCGCCGGGCTGTCCCGGCTGGCGCTCGCCGCCCCGGCCGGGGCGCAGGGCCTGACCCTGCTGCCCTATCTGGACGGCGAGCGAAGCCCGAACCGGCCGGATGCCAACGGCATCCTAAGCGGGCTGACCAGCAGCAATACCACGCCGGAGAACCTGGCACGGGCAGCGGTCGAGGCGGTGCTCTGCTCGCTAGCGGACGCGGTCGACAACCTGGCTGACTGCGGGATCGCCGCTCGGCGGGTCATCCTCATCGGGGGCGCGGCCCGGTCCGAGGCGGTCCGCCAGGTCGCACCGGTTATCTTCGGCGTCCCCGTGACGGTGCCCGAGGCCGCCGAGTACGTGGCCCTGGGCGCGGCACGCCAGGCTGCCTGGGCCGCGGCCGGCACGACCGAGCCACCGCACTGGCCACTGACCGGCACGAGCAGGGATTACACCGCCGCGGCAATTCCGGAGGTCCGCGCGCGCTACGCCGCCCTCCGCGATGCCACCCTGGGCTGGATGGTTCGCGATGGCGGCGCGGGTGTCGGGTGAGGCCGGGCATGAAAGCATAGGGGTCGCAGTAATCGCCAACGGAAAGGATCGCCAGGTGAGCACCGATTTCGCTCCGTCACGCGAGGATCGTTTCTCGTTCGGAATCTGGACGGTCGGCTGGCAGGGCGTCGACGTGTTCGGGTCCGCGGTCCGGCCGCCGATGCCGGCGGAGCGGGCCGTGTACAAGCTGGCCGAGCTCGGCGCCTACGGGGTGAACTTCCACGACAACGACGTGTTCGCCTTCGACGCCACGCCGGCCGAGCGGGACGAGCGGATCGGCGCGTTCCGCAAGGCCCTGGCCGAGACCGGCCTGGTCGTGACGACGGCGACCACCAACCTGTTCGGGCACCCGGTCTTCCGGGACGGTGCGTTCACCGCCAACGACCGGCAGATCCGGCGGTTCGCACTGGCCAAGGTCATGCGAAACCTGGACCTGGCCGCCGAGCTCGGCGCCAGGACCTATGTCTTCTGGGGCGGCCGCGAAGGCTCGGAGTCGGGCGCGGCCAAGGACATCCGGGCCGCCCTGGACCGGTACGCCGAGGGCCTGAACCTGCTGTGCGCGTACACCCGCGAGCAGGGTTATGACATCAGGTTCGCGATCGAGCCGAAGCCGAACGAGCCGCGCGGTGACATCTTGCTGCCCACCCTGGGGCACGCGCTGGCCTTCATCGGTGGCCTGGCCGACCCCGACATGGTCGGGATCAACCCGGAGATCGGGCACGAGGAGATGGCCGGGCTGAACTACGCGCACGGGATCACCCAGGCGATGTGGCACGGCAAGCTCTTCCACATCGACCTGAACGGGCAGAACGGGCCGCGGTACGACCAGGACCTGCGGTTCGGGGCCGGGAACGCCCGCGAGGCGTTCTGGGTGGTAGACGCGCTGGAGACCGGCGGATACGACGGCCCGGTCCACTTCGACTACAAGCCGCCGCGCACCGAGGACGACGACGGCGTGTGGGCCTCGGCGGCGGCCTGCATGCGGAACTACCTGATCCTGCGGGACAAAGTCCGGGCCTTCCGGGCCGACCCGGAGGTCGCCGAGGCACTGCGTATCTCCGGCGTAGACCAGCTCAACACGCCCACCCTGGCCGCCGGTGAGTCCTGGCGCGACGTGCGCGACGCGCAAATCGACGCCGACGCAGCGGGCCAGCGGGGCCTGGGCTACGAGCATCTGGACCAGCTCGCCCTGGAGCACCTGTACGGAGTCCGGTAGGTACTAGGCCCGCGGCATCCAGACGCGCATCGGACCGCCGTCGCGGTTGTCCCACTGGAAGTACGGGACAGCCACGGCGGTAACCGCGGTGCCCTCCGGCAGCAGGTCGCCTGCGGCGGTGATCGCGATGGTCTGGCCGATGCCGTCCAGCGTCACCGGCCGCTCCCCGAGCACGCCGCCCGGGGTGACGGCCAGGTCGTCCAGCCGGACGCCGCCGGGCTGATCGGCCTGCTCGAAGCAGTACACCAGGGGCCCGCGCTCGACGGCTACGCAGCCGCGGACCGCGTCCACCCGCCGGTCCGGGTTGGTCCAGCGCGGACTCATATCCAGGTGCAAGGTGACCAGGTCTCCCGGCTGCCAGGTGTGGTGGAGGCGGAGGTAGCCGGGCACCAAACCGGCCCGTTCGGCATCTTGACTGGTCGAGACGCGGGTGTCCGCGCTCCAGGCCGGCACCCGCAGCGCCACCGTCCGGCTCCCGGCCGGGGCGGCCAGCACCCGCACCTGCACCGTGCCGGACCAGGGGTAGTCGGTGGTGACCTCCAGGCCGAGCCCGGCCCCGGTCAGCTGGGACCCCGTGTACTGGTGGATGTACAGCGTGTCGCCGGATTCGGTGGCGAGGTAGTGCTCCAGGGAGGCGATCAGCCGCATGATGTTCGGCGGGCAGCAGGCGCAGCTGAACCAGGCCCGCCGCCGGCCGGGATCGTCTTTCTCGAAGTGATCTTCACGGCGCTGGAGCGGGTTCACGTAGAAGAACCGCTCGCCCCCGGCGGCGATGGCAGCGCCGAACCCGTTGTAGAGCACCCGCTCCATGTGGTCGGCGTACTTGGCGTCGCCGGTGGCCAGCAGCAGCCGCCAGCTCCACTGAAGGCTGGCGATGGCGGCGCAGGTCTCGTTGTAGGCGCGGTCCGGTGGCAGCTCGAACCGGTCGCCGAAGCCCTCGTCTGAGTGCCGTGAGCCGTTGCCGCCGGTCAGGTAGGTCTTGGCCGCCACCATGTCGTCCCACCGGGACAGCGAGGAATCCAGCAGCGACCGCTCCCCCATCTCGGCCGCCACGTCGGTCACCCCGGCTTCCAGGTACAGCGCCCGCACCACGTGCCCGGCCTCGGTGTCCATGGCTCGTACTGGCATATGATCCTGCAGGTAGCGGTGGCCCATGCCGGAGTCCCCGGCCAGACCGCGGCCACGCTGGTCGACGAACTGGCGGGCTAGGTCCAGGTACGCGGCGGTGCCGGTTTCCCGGTAGAGCTCGGCCAGCGCGGTCTCGATGACCGGGTGCCCGTCCAGGCCCCGCTGCACCCCAGCGAACTCGCGGACAAGATGATCTGCCAGCCGCACGGCGACGGCGAGCAGCTGGCCGGCACCCGCGCCCCGGTGCAGTGCGATCGCGGCCTGGATCAGGTGGCCCGCGCAGTACATCTCATGGCTGGAGGCCAGCCTGGCGTACCGCGGCTCGCCGCTGACCTCCACCCAGGAGTTCAGGTACCCGTCGGGGCACTGGGCCTGCTCAAGCAGTGCGGTCACCTCACCGGCGAACGTGGCCAGCTCGGGACGGGGGCCGTGGGCCAGCTCCCAGCCGATGGCCTCCAGGGTCTTGTAGATATCCGAGTCCATGAACACCGGCCCCCGGTATCCGGTGCCGTCCCGCGGCCCAGTCTGGTTTCCCGGGTCGCGGGACACCTGGGAGGCCAGGCGCACGTTGCCCAGGTTGCCGGCGTCCTCGAGCTGACGCAGGGCCAGCGGCAGGCTCGACGACAGGTTGCGGCGCTGCCAGTCATGCAGCAATCCGCTGGTTATCCGGGCCCCGGTCAGCGGCCGGTGCGTCCCGGCCGCCGCTGTAGGAGCGACAGGGCCGGTCACACCGAAGGAATACGGTTTCCTCGTCCCCACGGGATCGTAGGCTAGAGGCTGCTGACAGGGGCGTCAACAGCGTGCCCGTATCTGAGGAGCGCACATGAGGCGGGTGACCATCCGGGACGTGGCGGCCGAGGCCGGCGTGTCCATCGGTACCGCCTCCAAGGCCCTCAACGGCCAGGGCAAGCTGCGGGCCGAGACCCGTGAGCGGGTGACCGAGGTGGCGCAACGGCTCGGGTTCGCCCCGAACACCCTGGCCCAGGCGTTGCTGGCGGGCCGCTCGTTCACGGTCGGGCTGATCACCACCGATAGCTTCGGCCGGTTCAGCATCCCGGTCATGCTTGGTGCCGAGGACGCCCTCGGCACCGGCCAGGTGTCGGTGTTCATGTGCGATACCCGGGACGACCCGGAGCGTGAGCGGCGGTACGTGGAGATGCTGGCGGCCCGCCGGGTGGACGGGCTGATCGTGGCCGGGCGCCGGGTGGAGCCGCGGCCGCCCGTGGCGGCCGGTCCGGGAATCCCGGTGATCTACGCGATGACCCAGCCCATCGGCACCGACGGCCCCGCGGTCCTGCCCGACGACAGCGGCGCCGGGCGGACCGCGGCCGGGCACCTGCTCGGCGCGGGCCGCCGCCGGATCGGGCACATCACCGGGCCCGAGCGGTTCCTGGCCGCGCGCCAGCGCGCGGCCGGGTTCAGCGACGCGATGGCCGCGGCCGGTCTCGAGCCGGCCGGCGGAATGCGGTTTGGCGAGTGGAGCGAGCGCTGGGGCCGGGAGGCGGCGGCGCGTCTGCTGACCGACGAGCCAGAGCTGGACGCGGTCTTCTGCGGCAGCGACCAGATCGCCCGCGGTGTGGGCGACACCTTGCGGGAGGCTGGCCGGGCCATCCCCGGCGATGTCGCGCTCGTGGGCGTGGACAACTGGGAGCCGATGGCGCTCGGTGCCCGGCCCCCGCTGACCAGCATCGACCCGTGCCTGGAGGAGATCGGCCACCAGGCCGCCGGGATGCTGCTGGCCGCCATCGCCGGCGAGCCTGAGCGCGGCGTCCGCACGGTCCCGTGCCGCCTGGTCGTGCGCGAGTCGAGTGTGTGACCCCGGCTCAGGTAAAGGCCCAGCTCACGTAAAGGCCCAGCTCACGTAAAGGCGGAGATGCCGGTGATGGCCCGGCCCATGATCAGCGTGTGCACCTCGTCGGTGCCTTCATAGGTGCGCACGCCCTCCAGGTTGCTGGCGTGCCGCATCGGCGAGTACTCCAGTGCGACGCCATTGCCGCCCAGGATGGTCCGGGCCTGGCGGGCGATGGCGATCGCGGTCCGGACATTGTTCAGCTTGCCGAAGCTGATCTGCTCCGGGACCAGGGTCCCGGCGTCTTTCATCCGGCCGATGTGCAGCGCCACCAGCAGGCCTTTGCCGATTTCGAGCACCATGTCGACCAGCTTTTCCTGGGTCAGCTGGAACGAGGCGATCGGCTTGCCGAACTGTTTGCGCTCCAGCGCGTAGCCCAGTGCCGCCTCATAAGCGTCGCGGGCCGCACCCATGGCGCCCCAGATGATTCCGTAGCGGGCCTCGTTCAGGCAGGTGAAGGGGCCGCGCAGGCCCGCGGCGCCGGGCAGGATGGCGTCGGCGGGCACCCGCACGCCGGCCAGCGTGATGTCGCACTGGATCGAGGCACGCATGGCCAGCTTCGGCTCGATCGGGGTGGCGGTGAATCCGGCGGTCCCGGTGGGCACCAGGAAACCGCGGACGCCATCCTCGGTGCGCGCCCAGATGACCGCGACGTCGGCGATGGAGGCCAGGCCGATCCACCTCTTGGCGCCGTCGATGACCCAGTCGTCACCCTCGCGGCGGGCGGTCGTGGTCATGCCGCCCGGATCGCTGCCGGCCTCGGGTTCGGTCAGCCCGAAGCAGCCGATCGCCTCTCCCGCGGCCATCGGCGGCAGCCACCGCTCCTTCTGCGCCTCGGTGCCAAACCGGTGGATGGCGGTCATGGCCAATGAGCCTTGCACGCTGACGAAGGTCCGCAGGCCGGAGTCTCCGGCCTCGACCTCCAGCGCGGCCAGCCCGTACTCCACCGCACTGCGGCCGGGGCAGCCGTAGCCGGACAGGTGAGTGCCGAGCAGACCGAGGCGGCCCATCTCGGGGGCGAGCTCGGCCGGGAAGGTGGCTTCCTCGTACCACTTCCGGATGTCCGGCCTGATGCGGGTGGCCACGAATTCGCGGACCGTGTCACGCCAGGCCAGCTCGGCGTCGGACAGGAGCGCGTCCAGGCCCAGGTAGTCCCGGGCCAGATCGGATATGCTCATCCCTGTCCGCCGGTCTGGGGGCCGCCCGCCTGGGGCCCGGCCGCCTGAGGGCCGCCGAAGCGGTTGCGCAGCTCGAACTTCTGGATCTTGCCGCTCGGCGTGCTGGGCAGGTCGGCCAGGATCTCCAGCCGTTCGGGCCAGTACGGCCGGGCGACGCCCTTGGCGGCCAGGAACTCCTGCATCTCGGTCATGGTGAAGTCCCCGGCGTCCGGGGCCAGCACGACGCAGGCGCAGGCCCGCTCCTGCAGCCGTGGGTCGGGCACCGCGACCACGGCCACCTTGGCCAGCTTGGGGTTCTCGTACAGGGCGTTCTCCACGTACACGACCGGGATGTTCTCGCCGCCGCGGATGATGACGTCCTTGGTCCGGCCGGAAATCTTCAGGTACCCGTCGGCGTCGATGCTGGCCAGGTCGCCGGTGTCGAACCACTCGCCGTCAAAGCAGGACCGGGTCATCTCCAGCCGCTCGGCGTAGCCGACGAACAGGAACGGCCCGGTGACCTGCAGCCTGCCCTCCTCCCCCGGCGGCGCCTCGCGGTCGTCTATGTCGAGCACCCGGATCCGCATGCCCGGCCACGGGTACCCGTCGGTGTCGATGATCTTGTCATCCGGGTCGCCGGGGATGCCCAGTGTGACCAGGCCGTCTTCGGTCTGGCCCCAGCCGCCCAGGACGACCAGGCCGGGCAGCTGCTGCCGGGCCCGGCGGACCATGGCCCGCGGGATCGGCGCGCCCATGCAGCAGAACCTGGTCAGCGACGACACGTCGTGGGTGTCCAGGTTGGGCGCGGTGAGCAGGTCGTGCAGGAATGGCGTGGCAGCCGAGGTGTAGGTGATGCCGTGCTCGGCGACCAGCTCGACGAACCTGGCCGGGTTCCAGATGTCCTGCAGGACGCCGGTCGCGCCGTTCTGGACCGGCAGCCGGGCCCCGTACAGGAAGCCGGTCAGGTGGGCCAGGGTGGAAGCCATGTGGATCACGCTGTCGCTGGTGATGCCGAGCCGGTCCGGCAGCGAGTCGTTGGCCGCGACCACGGTGTTGTGCGTATGCATGACGCCCTTGGGCTCGCCGGTGGTGCCCGAGCTGAAGATCAGCAGCGTCACCTGGTTGGCGTCCGGGCGCAGCTCGGCCAGCTCGGCGGGGTCGCGGTGCTCCTCCCATGGGGTGGCCATGAACTCGTTCCAGGAATGTCCTGGCCGAGTCACCGTCCAGGACCAGCACGTGCTTCAGCGCGGGCCAGCCGCCGCGGAGCTTGCCGATCATGGCCAGGTAGTCGAAGCCGCGGAACTCCTGCGGCACCACGATGAGCTTGCTGGCCGCCAGCCCGACCATGAAGCCGATCTCGCGCTCGCGGTAGATCGGGATCAGCGGGTTGCTGATCGCGCCGATCCGGGTGACCGCGTAGTGCAGGACGACCCACTCGATCCAGTTGGGCAGCTGGAAGGAGACCACGTCGCCGGGCTCCGATGCCCAGCTCGAGCAGGCCCAGCGCGCAGCGGTCCACCTCCTGCCGCAGCTCGCGGTAGCTGACCTGGCGGCGGGAGTCGACGAAGGCCACCTTGTCGGGCGTGCGGGCGGCGACCTCGTCCAGATAGTCGGTGATGATCTTCCCGGTCCAGAAGCCTGCCTCGGTGTGGGCATCGATCCGGTCCTGGGTGAGCAGGGTCTCGAACGTCATTGGCGGCTCCTTATCCACATGCCCGGGCTTCAGCTCATCGTCATTCAGCTCATCGTGAGGCCGCCGCTGACGCTGATGGTCTGTCCAGTAACGTAACTCGCCTCGTCGCAGGCCAGGAAGGCCACCACGTTGGCGAGGTCCTCGGGCTGGCCCAGGCGGCGGAACGGGATCGACCGGATGAGCGCCTCCCTCAGCTTGGGGTTGTCGCCGCCGATCGAGGCGAACAGCGCGGTGTCGGTCGGGCCCGGGCACACGACATTGCAGTTGACCTGCTGCCGGGCCATCTCCCGGGCGATGGTCTTGGTGAAGGCGATGACGCCGCCCTTGGCCGCGGAGTAGACCGCCTCGCCAGAGGAGCCGACCCGTCCGGCGTCGGAGGCGATGTTGACCACCTTGCCGTGTCCCTGCGCGGCCATGATCGGCAGCACCGCATGGCAGGTGTGCAGCACGCCGTAGAGGTTGATGTGCATGATCTTGTCCCAGTCGGCCGGGTCGGAGTCGGCGAACGGCCCGACCTTGTCCCAGCCTGCGTTGTTGACCAGCACGTCGATCAAGCCGAAGGCCTCGTGCACCTGCCGGACCAGGGCCGCGACCGACTCCCGCGACGTGACGTCGGTGGGGATGCCGATCGCGCCGCCGCCCAGCGCCGCCGCTGTTTCCTTGGCCGTGCTCTCGTTGATGTCGGCGACCGCGACGGTCGCGCCCTCGGCGGCCAGCTTGGTTGCGATACCGCGCCCGATGCCCTGGCCCGCGCCGGTCACGATGGCGATCTTGTCCTGAAGCTTTCCCATGGCTGGTTTCCTCTCGTTCCCTGACATCAGGGTGCGTACTCGCGCCCGATCCGCTGGCGGGCGATGATCATTTTCATGATCTGGGCGGTGCCGTCGCCGATCTGCAGGCCGAGAACGTCCCGCAATCGCTGCTCGATCGGCAGGTCGGTGCGGTAGCCGTACTGGCCGTGCAGTAGCAGGCACTGCTGGATGGCGTCGAAGGCGACCTTGGGGGCCAGCCACTTGCCCATCGCGGCCTCGGTCGTGTGCGGCAGGCCGGCATCCTTGCGGGACAGCGCCTGGTAGCACAGCAAGCGCGCGGCCGCGATCATGGTGTCGGCCTCGGCGAGCGGGAACGATACGCCCTGGTTCCGGCTCAGCGGCTGGCCGAACGACTCGCGCTTGGTCACGTAGGCCCAGGTCTCCTCCACGGTCACCTGGGCCGCACCCAGGCACTGCAGGCCGATGAGCGCCCGGCTGAAGTCGAATCCGCGCATGACCTGAGTGAAGCCCTGGCCCTCGTCGCCGAGAAGGTGGCTGGCCGGGATCCGGACGTCGTCGAAGTGGGCGGCGCCGCGGCGGACCGCCTTGGTGCCCATGTCGGAGTAGGGCTCCCGGGTGACGCCGGGCCCGTCCAGCGGCACCAGGAAGGCGCTGATGTCGCGGCCCCGCTCGTCGGTGTCGCTGGTGCGGGCGAACACCACCACCGCGGCCGCGTCGGCGGCGAAGGACAGCGACTTGACCCCGTTCAGGACGTAGCCCCCGCCGTCGCGCATCGCCCGCAGCCGGGGCATGCCCGCATCGGAGCCCGCGTGCGGCTCGGTCAGCCCGATCCCGACGATCTGTTCCCCGCTGCATATCCGGGGCACCCACTCGGCGGCCAGGTCCGGCGCGCTCGTGACCAGGATCTGGCCGACCAGTGAGCCGACGACTTGCAGGTAGCCGACGCTGAAGTCGCCCCGGGCGGTCTCCTCCAGGATCATCCCGGAGGTGAGCCGGTCCAGGTCCTGGCCGCCCAGGGCGGCTGGCAGCTCGGGCGCGATCAGGCCGAGCCCGCCGAGCTCGGCGCGGATCTCCGGCTCCACCTGGCCGCGCGCCTCACGCTCGGCGTAGCCGGGAGCCAGACGAGCGACGGCGAAATCGCGCGCCAGGTCCCGGTATTTCCGCTGCGTGGCGGTTAGCTCGAAATCCATGATCAGGTCCTGCTCGCCCGCTCAGTGCCAGGCGACGTAGCGGTTGAACTCGGGCTTGCGCTTCTCGGCGAACGCCGCCGCGCCTTCGAGCCCCTCGGGTGAGGCGGTAAAGAGGTCGAGCGCGGACATGGCCAGGTTGTTCAGGCCGGCCTGGTGGTCGGTGTCGGCGTTGAAGGACTGCTTGAGGAACTTCAGCGCCGTCGGGCTCTTCTCGGCGATCTCGGCCGCCACGGCCTTGGCCTCCGTCAGCAGCTGATCGGCTGGCACGACCCAGTTGACCAGGCCCCATCGCTCGGCCGTGGCCGCGTCGTACTGACGGGTGAGGTACCACATCTCGCGGGCGCGTTTTTCGCCGATGATCCGGGCCAGGAAGGCCGAGCCGAAGCCGGCGTCGAACGACCCGACCCGCGGTCCGGCCTGGCCGAACTTAGCCGTGTCGGCGGCGATGGTCAGGTCACACAGGACGCTCAGCACGTGCCCGCCGCCGATGGCCAGCCCGTTGACCGCGGCGATCACGGGCTTGGGGATGTCGCGGATGAGGCGCTGCAGGTAGCCGATCTCGAACATGCCCGACTCGGTGGGCCCGTAGTCGCCGGTCTCGGCGCGCTGCTTGACGTCGCCGCCGGTGCAGAAGGCCTTGTTCCCGGCCCCGGTGAGGATTACCGCCTGCACCTGCCGGTCGGCCCAGGCCGAGCGGAACGCCTTGACCATCTCTTCCACGGTCTGGCCGCGGAAGGCGTTGTATCGCTCGGGCCGGTTGATCGTGATGATGGCCGCCGGGCCGTCCACCTCGTAGATGATGTCGGTAAATTTCTGCGATGGCGCTGACACCCTGGCTCCTTTGCTCATCCCGGTTGCTGGCCGCGCGGATTGCCCGTCGCGGCGCGGACCGGACCTGATCCGGACCGCTCTTGCTGGCCAGCTTGACAAAGTTTGACCTGGAAGTCAATATTTATCTTGAGTTCAAAATACTACTCTTAGGTTAACGCTGCGCCGGCCCCCGGCCGCGCGAGCCGGCCTGATGATCGCCCAGCGGGAGGTGGCCATGAGCGCACAGCAGGTCGCGTCCAGCCGGGTACAGCGCAAACGGGGCCAGCGCATCGCCGAGATCCTCAGGACGGCGGCCGAGCTGTTCGGCGAGCGCGGCTACGACGCGGTCAGCCTGGAGGACGTGGCCGAGCGGCTCGACCTGACCAAGGGCTCGCTGTACTACTACTTCTCCAGCAAAGACGAGCTGGGCACGGCGGCCATCGAGACGCTGGGCGAGCAGTGGATGGCGCGGCTGAACCAGCTCCCCGAGGCCCAGGACGGGCCACCGGCCCGGCGGCTGCGGGCGCTGCTGCTCGAGCACATCACCATCGCGGTACGCGACTATCCCGCGGCCCTGCGGCTGTTCCTTGTCCCGCGAGAATGGCCCGAGGCGCAGCGAGCGCGTATCAGGGAGCTGCGCCGGGCGCACGACGCGGTGTTCCGGCGGGTGGTCGAAGCGGGCGTCGAGTCCGGCGACTTCACCGTGACCAGCGTCGAGGTCACCATGCGGTGCATGCACGCGGCGATGAGCCAGGCGCCGGACTGGCTTGGCCACCTCACCGGACCGGCCCGGGACCGGGCCATCGAGGAGCTGGCCGCCACGCTCATGATGCTGGTCGGCCAGCGGCCAGGCGAGCCCTAGGGGGCAGGCTCCTCGCTGGCGCTGGCCGCCTCCAGCGAGGACTGATCCTTGTCTGCCTGGGGTGAGCCGGACTGGCGGGCGCGGGCCTGCTGCATCATGTGCCGCTGCGAACGGACCTGGAAAAACACGATGATGACGACCAGGCCAATCGTGACCCACAAGCCGTAGTGCGAGATGGCCTGGGCGACCACCACCGCGTGATGACCAAGCTCGTAGCCCAGCCCAGCCAGCAGGCCCGCCCACAGCAGGGAGCCGATGATGTCCAGGACGATGAAGGTAACCAGCCGCATGCCGGTCCAGCCCGCGATCACGTAGATGATCGCGGTGGGGATGGGCAGGAAATTGGACACGATCACGGCCGGCCAGGTGAACCAGCGGCCCCACCGTTCCACACGCTTCATGTACCGGGCGCCACGGTTGCGCTTGCCGCCAAACAGCGCGATGACGCGCTCACCCCACAAGCGGCCGGCCCACCAGTAGATCCAGTCGAACTTCATCAAACCAGGGACAGCCGCCAGCAGGACCACGATCAGTGAGCCGTGGCCGACGCGGACGAACGCGGCCGCGGTAATGATGGACTCGGTGCTGCCGTTCAGCAGCTCAAGCAGGACTGGGTGGGTACCGAGCAGCGAGGCCCGCACCGGGATCGTGGCCCAGTAGTAGATTCCGCTGAGCACAATGGCAGCCCAGCACAAGATGTCGATCCGGCGCGGCTTGCCTTCCCACGGCGTCCGCGGGTCGTCCCACGTGTCCCGTTTTTGCTCAGTGTTATTTGGCGCCGGGTTCGTTGGCGCCGGGTCCTTCGGCGCCGCGTCGGCCTGCTGAGCGTCTGCGGGCGCCGGGGCGACTTCCCCCGTCACTACCTCGTCGTCCACCCACACACGGTATAACGATCCGCACCTGGATCCGTCACAGAACCGAACGGGCACCTGAGCCGCCCGGCGTAATGATCATGCGCCATGATGGCGGTCGTGACCGACGATCTCACTGCCGGCGATCCCCTTGCCGCCGATCCCTTCGCCGCGGCCGCGGCCAGCGCCGAACGCCTCACCGCCCGGACCGGTCCGCACGACGTCGCCGTGGTCCTCGGCTCGGGCTGGACTCCAGCGGCCGACGCGATCGGCACGGCCCAGGCGGAGATCCCGCTGGCCGAACTGGGCGGGTTCCCCGCCTCCACGGTGCCGGGCCACACGCCCACGGTGCGTTCGGTTACCGCGGGATCGGTCCGGGCGCTGGTCTTCCTGGGCCGGGTGCACCTGTACGAAGGGCTGTCGCCCGCGGCTGTCGTCCACGGCGTGCGCACAGCCATCGCGGCGGGCTGCCGCACAGTTGTCTTGACCAACGCGGCCGGGGGCATCCGCGCCGGGCTCAGCGTCGGGCAGCCGGTGCTGATCAGCGACCACCTCAACCTGACCGGCGCCTCCCCGCTCACCGGGCCGCCACCGTCGGTGGGCCAGCGGTTCGTCGACCTGACCGATCTGTACTCACCGCGGCTGCGCGCGCTGGCCCGCGAGGAAGATCCCGGCCTGGCCGAGGGGGTGTACGCGATGCTCCGCGGCCCGCACTACGAGACTCCGGCCGAGATCACCATGCTGACCCGGCTCGGAGCCGACCTGGTCGGGATGTCCACCGCGCTGGAGGCCATCGCAGCTCGCCATCTGGGCGCGGAGATACTGGGCATCTCCCTGGTCACTAATCTGGCGGCGGGACTGGCCGGGCACGGTCTCAGCCATGCCGAGGTCGTCGAGGCAGGAAAGGCCTCCGCCAGCCGGATGGGCACCCTGCTGGCAGGCCTCCTCCCCCGCATCTAGCCTTCCTCGCATCTAGACCGGCGCGGTTAGGCCCACGTGATCGGCCAGAACGGCATGGTGGTCCGCGCCGTCCAGCGGGTCGGCGTGCACGGTAGCGGCGGCCAGCCTGGGGATGGCGTGGATCAGGGCGTGTTCGGCCTGGACGGCCACGTCGTGGGCCTGGATGACCGAGCAGGCCGGATCGACGCTGATCGCACACTCGGCGCGCAGGGCGTGACCGACCCAGCGCAGCCGCACCGGGCCCGCGGCCAGCACACCGGGTGTTGCGCGCAGGGTGGCCTCGGCCTGGTCGGTCAGCGCTGGGTCCACGCTGTCCATCAGGCGGCGGCCGACCTCACGCGCCGCCTGCCAGCCCACAGACAAGATGGCCACGGTGATGGCCAGGCCCACCACGGGGTCGGCCCAGCGCCAGCCGATCGCGACCCCGCCCGCACCGGCCAGCACGGCCAGCGAGGTAAACCCGTCGGTGCGGGCGTGCAGCCCGTCGGCGACCAATGCCGCCGAGCCGATCCGGCGGCCGGTCCTGATCCGGTAGCGAGCAACCAGCTCGTTCCCGGCGAAGCCGAGTCCGGCCGCGATCGCGACCGCGACCAGGTGAGTGACCGGCTGCGGGTGCAGCAGGCGCCGGACGGCAGTCACCGCGGCTGCCGCCGACGACAGCAAGATCACCGCCACGATCACCACGCCGGCTAGGTCCTCGGCACGGCCGTATCCGTAGGTGTAACGGCGGTTGGGACAGCGCCGGCCGAGCAGGAAGGCGATGCCCAGGGGCACCGCGGTCAGCGCGTCCGCCGTGTTGTGCAGGGCGTCGCCGAGCAGCGCGACCGAGCCGGACAGCCCCACCACGGCGAACTGGGCGCACGCGGTGACCCCGAGCGCGGCCAGCGAGATCCACAGTGCCCGCAGCCCCTCGGCCGAGGACTCCAGGACCGGATCGACCGCACGGTCGTGTGCGTGCGAGTGCGGCCCTGCCGCGTGCCGCAGGCGGGACCAGCGGCTCCGGCCCGGGTGATCGTGCGAATGATCGTGATCGTGGTGGTCGTGCCCGTGGCTCATGCTGCCAGGATGACTCCGAAAACCCGTTGCCGCACATCGATACCAGCCAACCTCGTGCGGCTGCAAACGGCTTGCAGGACGGCGGCGGGAGGGCACGAAGGCCGCTCGTTCGGAATGAGGTTGAAATGGGAACCGGCGGACGCCAGGGTTGAAAGATGACTGACGGGGAGCGGCTGGCCGTACCGGAGACGGCCGGCCGGATGGCGAAGGCAGCAGCGGCGTTCCTGGTCGGCCTGACCGGGACACAGCGGGAGCGGGCGTGCTACCCGTTCGGGGATGAGCGGCGCGACTGGTCGTTCCTGCCCGCGCGGGACCGCAGCGGCCTGCCGATCGGCGCGCTGGACGACGGTCAGCGCCGGCTGGCGCACGAGCTGATCGGAACCGGCACCAGCCTGCCGGCTTACACCAAGGTCGTCTCGGTGCTGGCCATGGAGCATGTGCTGCGGGCGCTGACTCCGGCCCAGGCCGACCTGTTCGACCCCGAACGGTACTGCTTCAAGCTCTTCGGTTCACCGGACGACGCGGTCTGGGGCTGGCAGTTCGCCGGGCATCACGTGTCGCTCAACTTCACCATCGCTGGCCAGTATGTGTCCCCCACACCGTGTCTGCTGGGCTCGGAGCCTGCCTCGTTCGGCATGCTGGCGCCGCTGGCCGACGACGAGGAGCTCGGCTTCCGGCTCGTGCGCTCCCTCGACGCGGCCCAGCGGCGCGCGGCGATCATCTACCACCGCCCGCCGCCCGACCTGGCCACCCGGATCGTGCCCCGGATTGGCGAGACCGAGCGGCCGGACCCGGTGTTCGGGCCCGAGCCTGACTACGTCCTGTCCGAGGAGGAGCGCGACATCCTCAGCTACGTCCGGCACGGCCCGAAGGGCATCGTCGCGTCCGCGCTGAACCAGCCACAGTTCAGCCAGCTCACCGAGCTGGTTGGGGCATTCGCCCGGCGGCTGCCGGACGAGCTGGCCGGGGCGCAGCTGAACGAGCTCGAGCGGGCCGGCATGGACAACCTCAGCTTCGCCTGGGCCGGCGGCACCGAGGCCGGGGAGCGGCACTACTTCCGCATCCAGGGCCCGACGCTGCTCATCGAGCACGACAACACCCAGCGCAATGGGAACCACATTCACTCGGCGTGGCGGAATCCGGCCGGGGATTTTGGCGACGACGCGCTCGCCGAGCACTACCGGCTGCACCACTGACCAGCCTGGCTGCGGGCGTCAGAAGACCCCGGCGAAGGGCTGGTCCGTTGTCTGCTCGGCTGGCTCCTGGCCGCAGGCCAGGGCCTGCCCGGCCGCGGCCAGCGCGGCGGCGGCCCGTCGCTCGCTGCGGATCCTGGCCCGCCGTATATAGCCCAGCATCCAGCCGATCAGCACCGCGCCGACTACGTACGGCATGAACTTCGACACGGTGACCGCGATGCCGGTCGCGGTCGTCTCGGCGATCACCACCCGGGCCGCGGCCTCGGCCAGGTACGCCAGGCCCCAGACCACCGTGAACAGGCGGAAGGCCCGGCGGAATTCGGGATAGCGCCAGCGCGCCTCAAAGTCACGGCCACGGGGAGTCCTACCGCCGATGAGCTCGAGGGTGAGCCGGTAGATCAGCGGCCGGTTGGTCCATAGCGAGCCCAGGCAGAGCAGCCCGAACACCGCGGTCGGCACCGAGCCTTCCACCAGGACCAGCCGCGCGTTCCCGCTGACCAGCCCCACGATCATGCCGACGACGATGCCGGCCAGGACCAGCAGGCCGATGCTGTCGGCCCGGCGGCGCCGGACCAGGTTGATGCCCACGCCCAGGGCCGGGAAGATCCCGCTCAGGACGAGTGCCAGTACCGCGCTCAGACCCGCCGAGCGCAGCAGTATGTAGGTAAGCAGCGGCCCCGCGATGTCGAACACCGCAATAATCGCCAGCCCCTGAAGGCGAATGCGGTCGCGAGCCGACCCCCGATCGGCTTTCATACCTCAAGTGTATGAAAGATGCTTGCGTGCGACCTAACGCATTAAATCCGGATGCGAACCAGCCTCGCGCCGTAGGGGCGCGAGGCTGGGTTCGGGCCGGTTGCGCTAGTGGGCGGTGTGGACAGTCATTTCGGCGGGGCGGCGGCGGTGGCGGGGCCCCGAGGCGCTGTCCGGCTGGCTGCTCGCGGGGGCCTCGGCGGCCAGGTCCTGCGCGGTGGAGTCCTGGGGGGCGGAGTCCTGGGCGGTCGCGTCTTCGGCGGCGGGGTCTTCCGTGGTGGCGCCGTGCGCGTTGAGGTCCTGCGCGGCACGGCGCTCACCACGGCGCCGGGCACGGCGGCCGTAGACGATCATCCAGAGGACCAGAGCGCACGGCCACAACGTAGGGCATGAACTTGGAGATCGCCAGCGCGGTGGTCGTCGAGGTCAGCTCGACTATGGCAACGCGGGCCCCCGCTTCGGCCAGGTAGGTGACGCCCCAGACCACGGTGAACAGCTGGAAGATGTGGCGGAACTCGGCGTATTGCCAGCGCGAGCTGAACTCACGCCCCTGTGGGCTGTCCTCGCCCATGAACTCCAGCGAGAAACGGTAGATCAGTGGACGGCTGGTCCACAGCGACCCCAGGCAGACCAAGCCGAAGACGGCGGTCGGCACCGACCCCTCCATCAGCACGAGCTTGGGATTGTGAGTGGCAAGGCCCAGGACCGTGCCAACGGCGATCCCGATCAAGACCAGGATGCCAACGGCGTCGACGCGGCGGCGCCGGAACAGCTTGATCACTACACCCAGGGCGGGGAAGATCCCGCTCAGGATCAGCGCGGTGACCTCGCTCTGACCGGCATTGCGGAGCAGCTGGTAGGCCACGAGTGGCCCGGCGATGTCGAAAACGGCAACCATCGCTAGCGACTGAAAGCGGCTACGATCGCGGCCCTGGCCCTGATTGCTGTTCGTCGTCATGCCTACAACGGTAGAAATTCGGCCTTCCCGCTACCAGTGTGGGACGTCCTGACCCCGGTATGACGGGAGTGCATGTGCGGGTCTATGACGCATGTCATACGTGCTAGTCATGCGTCCTGCGCCGGCGGCCCGCGGCTCGGAGACTTGCGGGCCGGAACCATGGCCGCCACCGCCGGCCTCACCGTTGCCTGGAGCGGCACGGCTGCCGTGTGCATTGGTCTCGTCTTGGTCATCGCGCTGGCCGTACGCCCGTTCTGCGGTATGACACCAGGATCCGGGCCAGCCAGGAAGCGCCGGGTGTGACGGGAGCAGAATCAGCCGGTCTGGGTTAACCGGACATAGTGATGGGCCATGCTAGCGGAGCACCTTTGAGCCGCTGCTGAAGCCAGGAACACCAGGCGAGGCCTGGCCGGGCGGTTACCCGGACGGCTGGACCATTTCTGCTGTGATTCCTAGTTCCAGGCGATGGTCTGGCGGTTCTGGCTGAGGCCCTTCCGCCGGAGCCGGCTCGTTTACGATCCGATGCCGGGTGCGTCCAGCAGTACGCGGCGGATCTTGCGGGCAATCCCGACGGTATTCATCAGAAGATCTCCGGCCACCCCGCCCGGAGTGATGCGGATATCGGTATGGTCCGCCTGGTGGATGATCGTCACCTGGGCGCGGACCATCGGCGTCGAACCTTTCCCGACCACAATTTCGTCGGGTCCTGCGGCCTGAGGGCTTCCGAGAGGGAGGCGGGGCATCCGCATTCCGGGAAGCACGTCGTAGCGGTCATCTAGCCCATCGCGCAGCGCTGAGCCGACTGTTCGGTGGTGATATCAGTTCTGGGAATCGAGACGGTGGGCATGGTGATCCCTTTCTCCTTGGTGGTACGGGTGGGCGTCACTTCCACCTGAAAAGGCGCATGGCTGCGACGGCCACCGTGCAGGCGGGCAGGAGCGGCATCTGCCCGGATGGGAGCGCTCCCTCCACTGGGCCCCGCATCGCCTGCCCGGCTGCCCGGACGGATGTAGTCGGTGGGGTCATGGTTTTCCGCTGGTGAGCCCGGTCCGTGCTGTCGGGCTGGCCCTGCAGGTTCCGCAGCCTCGGGGCGGGGGAACCGGTTCCTCGGGCCCGTAAATTGGCGGCGGATCCAGAACACCAGCGCGGTCACGCCGCCGCCGACAATCGCCAGGCTGAAGGGTGTCTTAAGGATCAGGAAGGTGGTGGTACTGGCGGTCAGCGCGAGGGCGACTATGACCAGGGCGTGCACGAGCAGGATTACCCCGATAGCCCAGGTGACCACAGTGATTATCCGGCGGGCGTGTGGTTCGCTGATCTGCTCGGCGATCTGGGTGTTGCGACGCGCCGCGAGTCGCAGGCCGACGAAGAACAGGGGTCGGCGCACCGCCACAGAAATCAGGCAGGCCAGCCCGAGAATTCCGGTCCAGATGTCTTCCCGGAGCTTGAATACGAGCTCGTTCCCACCGGTGGCTGTCACCAGAAGCAGGCCAAACGCGAAGCATACGATGGCGAAAACGCCGATTGCGTCCAGGCGGCGGCGCCACAGGAGAACGCCGGCGCTGTAGGCGGTGGGGATGGCTGCGCCGACGACCAGTGCGGTGATGTCGCTGTGCACGTGCGGGCGCAGCAGCGCGTAGACCAGCACCGGGACAGCCAGGTTGATCATCAGCCTAATCAGCAGCGTCGGCAACCCTGGCCTTCCACGGGTTGCGCGGCCAGAAGTCTGGGCAGCAGGCGATGTCAGCCCGAACAGGGCGTGCTTTCCGGCGCCCGCCCGCGCTACGCGGCGGTCGCCCAGCTTTCACGACGTGACCTTTCTCGTCGCACGGTCCACCAGTGCGACCATCTCATCGATGCAGGTGCCGAAATCGAACTCCGGATCAAGGGCCCGCTCCTGGTCACGCCGTCCACCATGTTACGGATCGCCCACGCCATCGTGCGGGTGTCGAAATCGGCGAAAGCGCCCTCGTCCTGCCCTCGCTGCAAGATCTCCTGCAGCGGCTTCAGGGCCGACTCCATCCCGTCAGGCCCCCCGGCGAAGCGCCGCGAGCCGTCCCTACGGCGCACGTTGAGGAAGATCTCGGTGACCGCGTCGATGTCCTTGCGGTGGTCCCGGATGAACTCCAGGTTCGACCGCAGATACGTGCCGAGCAGCGCTCGCGCGGAGTGCTGCGCCTGCAGCCGCGGGATCATGTACCGCGCGGCGTCGGCATATACAGACTGGGCCACCTGCTCGAGCAGTTCGTCCTTGCCGGCGAAGTGGTATGAGATCACGCTCTTGCTGATTCCCGCTCGCTCCGCGATCCGCGCGAACGACGTCTGAGCGTACCCAAGCTCGGCAAGCACCTCGATCGCGCAGCCAATGATCTGCGCGCGTCGCGCCTCCTCCGTGAATGTCCGCTGTCGAACGGTCGGCCTACTATCAGAACGCATGGTTTAACAGTAGTACGATTGGCCGACATCGACAAACCTCAAGGGCGAAGCACGTCGCGGGCCCACGGGATCGGTAAAGCCGGTGCATTTCACAGCCGCTGCATCGCGTCCTGCAGTGCGTCGTGATGCCGCGGAGCTGGGACCGGTCGTCATTCAGATTAGCCGGCGCAGACGGGGCATCCGGCACCGTGGTCACCACCGGTGCGCACGGGGGTCAGGTCACCCCGCATCACACCGGCACCGTCGAAGGTCTTCTCGATCCGGACGGACCAATCCTCGAAATGATCCGGGCCCTCGTCCTCCGCCGACTCTGGTTAACCAGACACGGCGGTGAGCCGTGCTGGCGGAGGACCTTTGAGCTGATGAAGTCAGGGACACCAGGCGGGGCCTGGCCGGGGTGGTTACCCGGGGGCGGGCGGGTGGCCCGTGGCTGTGCAGGGTTTTGGTGTGGTTGTTGTTCCAGGCGGTGGTGGTGCCGTCGGGGTTGACGACCAGGGTCCAGCCGAGCCGGTGGATGACGACCTGGTGGTGGAAGTGGCAGAGCAGGACGCAGTCCTGCAGGGATGTTGTCCCGCCGTTGGCCTTATGGGTCGTGTGGTGCACCTGGCAGTCGCTGGCGGGCTGGGTGCAGCCGCCCGGCAGCTCATAACGCGGTGCACGAACTGCAACGGTCAGCCGTCGGCCGGGTTCGCCTGCCTGGTATGCGGAGCCGCGCTCGTGATAGCGAACTGATACCCTTCAGTCCCGATTAGACAATCCGCAGGCCAGCCCTTGGTATGGCACCCATGCGTCGCGGACGTAGGGGCAGTGCTTTACAGCGTCCCACTGGCCGCCGATACCCGGGAGCCTGCCAAGGGTTACCCGAGATAAGTCCCGGGTCCGGTTCGCAGGCCGTAGGTTAGAGGCGTGGTGCTGCGTGATCTTGCCTATGGCCTGTACTCTCGCAAGCTGCGCAGGGAGCTGTCCGGCGCCGCGCTGCCGGAGCACGTCGGGCTGATCATGGACGGCAACCGCCGCTGGGCACGGCAGCTGGGACTGGCCAGTCCCAGTGGGGCACAAGTACGGGGCCGGGCACGTCGAGGACGTCCTGAACTGGTGCGAGCGGGCCGGGATCAGGTATGTGACCGTGTTCGTGTGTTCCGCGGAGAACCTGCAACGGCGCGGTGACGCCGAGATCGCGTTTCTCATGCAGGTCATCGAAGACGTCCTCGTCGCCCGGCTGGCCCGGCCCGGGGCCACCTGGCAGGTCCATATCGCGGGCACGCTCGACGTGCTGCCCGACACCACCGCCCGCGCGCTGAAACGGGCAGTCGAGGCGACCAGGGAGCGCGCCACCGGAGCGCACGTGACACTTGCCATCGGCTACGGCGGGCGCCAGGAGGTGCTCGACGCGATCCGCGCGCTGCTATATGAGCAGGCAGACGGCGGCGGTACGCTCACCGGGCTCGCCCAGACCCTCACCACCGACGACATCGCCCGGCACCTGTACACAGCCGGGCAGCCCGAGCCCGACCTGATCATCCGCACCAGCGGTGAGCAACGCATGTCCAACTTCCTGCTCTGGCAGACCGTGCACTCTGAGCTGTACTTCTGCGACGCCTACTGGCCCGCGTTCCGCGAGATCGATTTCCTGAGGGCACTTCGCAGCTACGCCGCCAGGCAAAACCGACGCGGAGCCTGACGCCACCCGCCGCAGTCCCCACCAACACCAGAGACTTTAGATCTTGGAGGTGGGGGATATGTCGGCTCTGGTGTTCTGTTCTCTATTTGAGTCTGTTTCCGGCGGCGACGGTGATATGCGGGTTATGCCTGCAGCACATCCGGCGGGAAATCCCCCCGCAGCAGCCCGATAATGAGCAGGTGACCTCGTCCTTCCCGCGGCCCGCGTCCTTGCTGATTCCCGTCGGCGTCCCGTGGCGGCTCGCGCTGCGGCGCCCGGTGTTCGGCACCCTGCTGCTGGCTGGCTGCTTCTTCCTGTGCACCGCTCCGGTCAAGGAAGCCCCGGTCCTGTTCAACCACGCACCCTGGCTCAATGACCCGTTCGACACGGTGATGTCCTTCATGATGTTCCTCGTCCCGCTCATCGCGGTCTTGTGCGTGCCGCGGGTACTGCTGTGCCGGCGATCGCAGCCGCTGCCCGCGGCGCGCCTAGCGGACGTGCTCCGCAGCTGCCGGGTAGTCCTGGCGGGAATCAGCGTGACGCTGCTGGCGGAATGGATCAGCGTCGCGATCAGAGACAACCGGGCCCAGTGGAACCAGGCCACCGGACTGCAGATCGGGCTGCTAGTCCTGATGACCACCGCAGACGCCGCCATGATCTGGCAGCTGCACCGCGTACGCCTGCCGCCCGCCACGGGCCACGGAGCGGCTTCGCGGCCCGGCGCCCGCCAGGAGAGCCAGCTGAGTCCTGACTGGCTGACTGACTTCTTCCTGTTCGCCGACGAGCACAGCAGGCTGCTCGGGCTGGCCGCGTCCAGCTTGCAGGTTGCTGAGCTGGGGGCAGCATCGGCTGGCAGGAGTGATCCGCCGCCACCCGGTGTGGACGGCGCTGGCCGCATGCACCGCGTTCGGCGCCGGCGTCGGCATCACTCAGGGTATTCGCGAGGGCTATTACCTCCCGGTCACGGCGGTGGCCGTCGCTCTGCTCACTGCCGGGATGTTCGGCCTGCTCACCGCATCTGGCTTCTATCTCGGCCTGGTCCGGGGCAACTCCCCGCTTTCAGGACGGCGGCGCCAGCTCGCCGAGGCCGCCGTGATCACCTGCATCGGCGTTCTGATCCCGTTCGCCCTGCGCTACCACCTGTGGTGGCTGGTGGGCAGCGACAACACCGCCGCCGGCCTGTCCAGCTTCTGCAGCTCCTGGCCATCGCGGCAGCCGCAATATTCAGCACCGCGTACATATGCGGATCGCTGTGTCGGATGCACCGAGATCATGTGCGTCAAGAAACCCTTTAAGTCCCTTGCGTTGAAGCCAGCCCTAGATGAGGTAGCAGCCGACGCGACAGACTAGGCGACATCTAGCGCGCGGCGTTAATTGTGTTTA